>JAEWKK010000010.1 GCA_023386045.1 Bacteroidota bacterium | reverse complement strand
GTCACCCACTTCAACATGCCCCGCAAGCTGTACACCATTGGCAAGGATCACATGATCACCAACAATACAGACATGCGCCACGTGAGAGTAAGCCATGAGCACGCAATCGCTGCCGATGGCGGTCTTGAATTTATCCTTTGTGCCGCGGTTAACGGTAACAGTTTCCCTGATAGTGGTATGATCGCCTATCTCAACAAAAGTTTCTTCTCCCATGAATTTCAGATCCTGCGGAATGGCGCCGATTACACTGCCGGGATAGATCCTGCAGGATTTCCCAATGCGGCTGTAAGTCATGATCACCGCGTGCGACATCACATGGCTGTCGTCGTCTATCACCACATTATCATGAATTACCGCGAAAGGTTCAACAGTTACATTGTTGCCAAGCTTTGCACCGGGATGAATGGAAGCCAAAGGGGAGATCATGGTTTCACTTTAGGTTTCTTTACAATTTGCGCTACTAAATCAGCTTCAGCTGCAATTTTATCGCCGACAAAAATAGTTCCTTTCATTTCACAAATACCACGACGCACAGGATTGAGTAATTCCATCTTGAGAATGAGCGTGTCTCCAGGAACCACTTTGTTCTTGAACTTGCAATTATCGATCTTCAGAAAATAAGTATCATAGTCATCTTCCGCATCATCGGGAATGGTAAGTATACCACCGGTTTGAGCCAGTGCCTCCACCTGTAATACGCCTGGCATTACACAGTTGCCCGGGAAATGACCCTGGAAAAACGGCTCATTATAAGTAACATTCTTGATGGCTACAATATGCTTTTCAGAAACTTCGATCACCTTATCGATCAATAAAAAAGGATAGCGGTGCGGAAGTTTCTTTTCGATGGCATGAATATCATAAACCGGTGGCTTATTGGGATCATAAGCAGGTGCCTGCTGTTTATTTTTATTTTTCTTCAGGTGTTCCTTGATCTTTTTGGCAAAGGCCACATTGCTTGAATGCCCGGGCCTGTTGGCAATGATATGGGCTTTGAAAGGCATGCCTACCAGTGCCAGGTCGCCGATCACATCCAGCAGTTTATGTCTTGCGGGTTCATTGGGAAACCTGAGATCCAGGTTATTGAGGATGCCACCTTCATTTACTTTGACATCTTCTTTCTTGAAAACCTTGGAGATGCGTTTCACCTGTTCATCCGTCACTGCTTTGTCAACCACTACAATGGCATTATTAATGTCGCCACCCTGGATCAGGTTATGATCGATCAGGTATTCCAGTTCGTGAAAGAAACAAAAGGTTCTGCAGGGTGCCACTTCTTCATTGAAGTCAGCAATATTTTTCAGTGCCGCATGCTGGGTGCCCAGTACAGGTGAATTGAAATCGATCAGGGTGTTGATGCGGAATTCATCGTAGGGCAGAGCCACCATTTCCACTTTCTTCTCTTCGTCGGTAAAGGTAATGTTGTGCTGAAGGGTATAGTAAACCCTTGGCGCGTCCTGTTTTTGCGTTCCGGCTTTTTGAATGGCTTCGATAAATGGTTCGGAGCTTCCATCAAGGATGGGAACTTCAATGGCATTGATATCGATCAATGCATTATCGATACGGTTGCCAACCAGGGCAGCCATCAGGTGTTCGATGGTGCTCACCCTTGCACCATTGGCTTCAATGGTAGTACTGCGGGTGGTATCTACCACATTGTCCACATCTGCTTTAACTGTAGGAGATCCCGGAAGGTCGGTCCGCCTGAAAACGATGCCGGTATTGGGTTCGGCAGGGTTTAATGTCATTTCCACGTTTTGTCCCGTATGGATGCCTACACCCGTTATAGTTATGGAAGATGCCAGCGTATGTTGAAAATCAGAACAGTGATTCGTTTGCTGCATGGGGCGAAAGTAATAAATATGACGAAAGTCTGATGAATCAGCCTTTTGGTTTGAGCCTCAGGGCTTAATTTTGCAGTTCCGATGCAGAGCGCAATTTCTATTAAAAGGTCACATATCGAACCCGCAAAACCGGCCACGGAACTTCTTTTTGGAGTAAGCAGCCGCATACCGGGTTCAGTTCAGTATTCCATTAAACGCTATGCCCGGCCTGAAAACTGGTTGGCTGATGATGTGGGTGTGATCAATTATCATTACGAATCAAGCGACAGCTCCAAAAATTATCTTGAATTAAGATTTTGCACTATTGGTAATATTTATTGCCGCCGCGACCAGTCGGAATGCACCCAATGCCGTGCCCATGCTTCTTTTAGCTGCGAAGAGAAAGTGGAAAGCGTTGACTTTTTGAGTTTTGTTTTCACTTCCACACTATTAGAGCAGTTCCTGAAGTCGAGGATCAGCAATAACACCATGAGCGAGGATATTCTTTCTTTCAGGCATGGTCAGCCCTTTGTAAAGACCCTGCCACTTTGCGGAAGGACAAGAATGGCCCTTGAAGCCCTGCTCAATCATAATTATAGCGGCAACCTGGAAAATATTTTTGTTAATGCCCAGACGCAGATGCTTCTTCTTTACAGCCTTGACTGCATGGATGAAAAGCAGCTGGATGTAGTGACTCATAAGTTCCTGGCCAATGAAGCAGACAGGGAGAAGATCACAAAGGCAAGACAGATCCTGCTCCAGCATATTGGTGAGCCTATCACCATCCGCGAGTTGAGTCGTAAGGTAGCCATGAACGAATGCTATTTGAAAAAAGGCTTCAAGGAAATGTTCGGCACTACCATCTTCGATTTCTACCAGAGCCAGCGGATGGAGCATGCCAAATATCTTTTGTATGAAAAAGGACTGACCGTAACAGAGGTTTCAGTTCTTTTAGGATACTCCTCTATTTCTCATTTTTCCACGGCTTTTAAAAAACACACGGGACTCAAGCCCTGCGAACTCTTATTGCGATAGTTCATCTCAGGCCTTTACCTTTAACCTTTAACTTCCTTCATGTTTAGTCTTGTTGCAGGCACATTTGTTTTAGCGCTGATTCACGCACTTATCCCCAATCACTGGTTACCGCTGGTGGCTGTGGCAAGGTCTGAACAATGGAAGATCCGTGATGTGACCACTGTAACGCTTTTATCAGCAACTGCCCATGTGCTGGGAACCGTGGCGCTGGGAATTGTACTTGGATTTATTGGAAAGGAATTAAAAGAAGATTATGGTCATGCCATTAATGTGGGATCTTCTGTCTTGCTGATCGCTTTTGGACTGATCTATTATACAGTGAACCTGCCACACCACCATCACAGTTCACAGCAGGATGTGGTGCAATACAAAAGGAGCAAAAGAAAATGGATCTTCATTTTTATCATCATGATGTTCCTTTCACCCTGTCTTGAAGTAGAAAGTCTTTTTTTATCAGCAGGCGCCTATGGTATGGGAACGGTTACCCTTCTTTCAATTGTTTATGCTATTGTGAGTATCTCAGGAATTTTATTGCTTGTAACACTGGGCCATAAAGGAGTGAATCTGCTCAGTGCTCATTTTATCGAACACAATGAAAAACGTATCAGCGGGATTGTGCTGATATTGGTAGGTATTTTATCTTTCTTCCTCCACTGATCACAGATTACTCGGATCGTTGATTAAAGAGATTAATTCTTGATTTAATCACAGATTAGTTTTTTTATTTGATCACAGATTACACAGATTGGCACAGATTAGCGCATGATATAATCAGAATTCTTCTTTTAGGTTCATGTAACATTTAGTGTATTTCGGAACTATAGTTAATCAATCTGTGAAATCAGTGTAATCTGTGATAGTTCTCTAATTTGTGAAATCAATTTAATCAGTGATAATAAAAAATAATCACAGATTACACAGATTAACACAGATTAGCTTTTTGATTTGATCACAGATTACACAGATTGGCACAGATTAGCGCACGATATAATCAGGATTCTTCTTTTAGGTTCATGTAACATTCAGTGTATTTCGGAACTATAGTTAATCAATCTGTGAAATCAGTGTAATCTGTGATAGTTCTCTAATTTGTGAAATCAATTTAATCAATCTGAGAAATCAGTGTTTTGTGATAATAAAAGATCTGTGAAATCTCAATTCCCGGGCATTTGTGACCATCATTAATCCGTAGAATCTGTGTTTCTTTGCTGCATGCGTTCAATCAAAAAACACCTGCGATTGTCTGCCCTTTTGGAGGGCATTTCTTTTTTGGTATTACTCGGAATCGCCATGCCCCTGAAATATTTTGCAGGCATGCCTGAATATGTAAGCATTATTGGTATGGCTCATGGCATCCTGTTCATCTGGTATATCATCGCGGTAATGATGGGAAGAGAAGAATACAGGTTTAATGCCAGGCAAACCACCGTTGCACTGGCAGGATCATTTCTTCCTTTCGGTACTTTTTATGCCGATAAAAAGATCTTCAAAAACTTATAAAATCTCTTCCAGACTTTCTCTTGCAGCTGCGATTGTTTTGTCAAGATCTTCAAAGCTTAATGCATTGCTCAGGAACCAGCTTTCAAAAGCTGATGGAGGAAGATAAATTCCACGTTGCAGCATGGCATGAAAGAATTTGTTGAACAGCGCATTGTTGGCAGCTGATGCAGATGCAAAATCAATAACAGGATCCTTGCTGAAATGTACAGAGATCATGGAACCCAGGTGATTGATCACGAAGGGAGTTCCTGAGGCCGACAAAACTTTTTGCAAACCTTCTTTCAAATAATTTCCTTTCTCTTCGAGTTTACTATAAATAGAGGGATTTGACTTCAATTCTTTCAATAAAGTATATCCTGCAATCATGGCTAAAGGATTACCACTCAGCGTTCCTGCCTGGTAAACATTTCCCAGCGGTGCAATATGCTGCATGATCTCTTTCTTTCCACCAAAAGCACCAACAGGCATTCCTGCTCCAATCACTTTACCATAAGTCACGAGATCTGCATCAATGGACAATCTTTCCTGGGCACCACCAAGAGCCAGCCTGAAACCCGTCATCACTTCATCAAAAATAAATACAATGCCTTCCTGCGTGCATAGTTCACGAAGCCTGGAAAGAAATCCTTTTTCTGGAAGAATACAACCCATGTTACCTGCAACAGGTTCAATGATCAGGGCCGCGATTTCATTTTTATGATCAGCTATTAGTTGTTCAACAGCAGCGATATCATTATATGGTGCAGTGAGTGTATCAGCGGAAACACCTGCAGTGACACCGGGCACGGTCTGGATGTTGAAGGTGGCCACACCACTTCCTGCTTTCACTAAAAAACTATCGGCATGTCCATGATAACAACCTTCAAATTTGATGATCTTATTCCTGCCGGTATATCCTCGTGCCAGCCTGATGGCACTCATGCAGGCTTCTGTGCCGCTGCTCACCATCCTGATCAAATCCACATTGGGTGCAATGCTTTTGATCAGCTCCGCCATTTCGATCTCCAGTTCAGTTGGTGCTCCAAATGAAGTGGAATCAGCAGCTTTTTCCTGTATGGCCTTCACCACAGGTTCATATGCATGACCCAGGATCATTGGTCCCCAGGAATTGATATAATCAATGTACTGATTGCCATCTGCATCAAAGAGATAGGCACCCTTTGCTTTTTCCAAAAAAATAGGTGTGCCGCCCACGCTTTTAAATGCACGCACGGGAGAGTTCACACCACCTGGGATGCTTGACTGGGCACGATCAAATAATTCCTGGCTCCTGGAGATCTTCATTGATAATTGTTTTTGAGAATTTCTTACCTGTTTAAAATTTTTGCAGCATCCTTCGCGAAGTAAGTGGCGATCAGATCTGCTCCTGCTCTTTTAATGGAAGTCAGTGTTTCCAGGATGGCTTGTTCTTCATTGATCCATCCCATTTTGGCTGCTGCCTTGATCATGGCATATTCACCACTGATGTTGTAAACACTAACGGGAACTTCAACTGCATTCTTTACTTCACGAACTATATCCAGATAAGGCAGTCCGGGTTTTACCATAACGATGTCTGCACCTTCTTCAACATCCATCAGCGCTTCTTTTATGGCTTCGGTGCGATTGGCATAATGCATTTGGTAAGTTTTTTTATCACCAAATCCTGGAGCGCTGTCCAAGGCATCCCTGAAAGGACCATAAAAACAGGAAGCATATTTGGCACTGTAGGCCATGATGCCTGTTTTTGTAAAACCATTTTGTTCCAGTCCTTCTCTTATGGCGCCAATGCGACCGTCCATCATATCGCTGGGTGCAACCATGTCCACACCTGCCTGTGCATGTGATATGCTCATCTTCACAAGAGCTTCAACTGTAGGATCATTCACGATCTCACCATTTTCAACAATACCATCATGACCAAAAGATGAATAAGGATCAAGAGCCACATCGGTCATTACATACATTTCAGGAACTGCTTCCTTGATAGCCCTGATGCTTCGCTGCATAAGACCATCAGGATTCCAGGCTTCTTTCCCTGTGTTATCTTTTAATTCATCCTTGCATTTGATAAAGAGCAGCACACTTTTAATTCCAAGACTCCAGAGTTCCTTCACCTCTCTGATGGTAAGGTCAATACTCATCCGGTAATAATTAGGCATGGAGGCGATCTCTGTTCTGATATTTTCTCCTTCATCAATAAAAAGAGGAACAATAAAATCGTTGGGTGTCAATATTGTTTCCGCCACCATGCTGCGAATGGCAGGTGTGGCTCTTAAGATTCTGTTGCGACGTTGGAGGTACATGTACTATAAATGATTTTTTATGAAACGAATATCCATTCACCACTCACCACTCACTTCATCTGCTTTCCGCAAAGGTCGTTGATAAATCTCCTTCTATTTTAATGGAAATGTCAAAACTAAAGCTGTTTTTGCTCAGGTTTCTATGAAAGGAGGCTTCTAATATGCAGTAAACTTTTCAAATCCGTCAACTGCATCAGGAAAACAAAACCTTAACAACTATATCCAGTCACGCGGATGTAAACAAACCTGTAATAACTCATCTTCCCTGGTTCCGGGAACAGGCTGGTAATTGTATTCAAATCGAACCGTAGGAGGCAGGCTCATTAAAATGCTTTCGATCCTTCCATTGGTTTTTAATCCAAACAAGGTTCCCCTGTCGTGCACCAGGTTGAACTCTACATAGCGACCTCTCCTGATCTCCTGCCAGTGTTTGTGTTCATCAGTATATGGGGTAGCTTTTCTTTTTTGTACAATGGGTATATAAGCGGGAATAAAAGCATCACCACAGGCCTGGCCCAGTTTCATCCAGAAATTCACATCTCTCGACTGATCTGGTCTTTTATGGTCATAAAAAATACCACCAATGCCTCTTCTTTCATTATTGCGATGATAGTTTACGAAATAGTCGTCGCAGGTTTTCTTGAACTCAGGATAGAAAGCAGGATCACATTGGTTGCAGACCTGCTGATAAGTGCTATGAAAATGCCGGGCATCTTCATCAAACAAGTAATAAGGAGTGAGGTCTGTACCACCACCAAACCAGCGGTCGATTACCCTGTCGTTCGCATCATACAATTCAAACATCCTGTAATTGCAATGCACTGTAGGAACAAAAGGATTGAGAGGATGGATCACCAGTGAAAGACCGCAGGCAAACCATTTAGCTCCTTCTATCTTCAAACCCGATCGCATGGCATCCGTTACTTCACCAAAGACCACTGAAGTATTGACACCGCCTTTTTCAAATACATTTCCATTGGCAATCACACGTGTTTTTCCTCCGCCACCTTCAGCTCTTTCCCATTTGTCTTCAAAAAAAACAGCCTTCCCATCCACTTCTTCCAAAGCAGCACAGATCCTGTTCTGCAGGTCATGTATATAATCAATCCATGCGTCTTTTATGTCCATTATATATCCTTCAAACTTTGAACTACTCACCATTCACCATTCACTATTAACTATAATCAACTCACAACTCACCACTCACCACTCACCACTCACCACTCACAACTCACCACTCACCATTCACCTCAACTCGCTTTCCTTCACTGCCTCCACAAACGCCTTCGCATGATCCACAGGAACATTAGGAGTGATGCCATGTCCCAGGTTGGCAATATAATTCTGTGGTCCAAAAGCAGTGATCATTTCCTTCACCCATTTTTTGATTTGTGGAATGGGTGCCAGCAACCTTGCAGGATCAAAATTTCCCTGTAGTGTTATTTTGTTTTGCGTCAGTTCTCTTGCGGTTGCTGGTGAAATGGTCCAGTCGATGCCAATGCCGCTGGCGCTTGTTTCACTCAGGTCTTTTAAAGCATACCAGGTACCTTTTGGAAAAAGGATCACAGGTGCATCATCTTTCAGTGCATCTGCAATCTGAACCAAATAGGGCTGTGCATATGTTTTAAAATCTTCCGGTGACAGGGAACCAGCCCAGCTGTCAAAAACCTGTACTGTATCAGCACCTGCTTTTACCTGTGCTTTTAAATAATCTATAGTGATGCTGGTGATCTTTTGCAATAAGGCATGCGCCAGTTCAGGTTCTGTATAGGCAAACTGTTTTGCCTTATCCCAGGTTTTACTTCCTTTTCCTTCAATCATGTAACAAAGGATGGTCCATGGAGCACCTGCAAAACCGATCAATGGCACGCGGCCATTCAGTTCTTTTTTTGTCAGTGTCAGCGCATCAAGCACATATTTTAAATGCGAAGCCGCATCTGCAGTGTTCAGTGCTTCTATGTCCTGTTTTGTTTTGATGGTCTTTGGTAACAAAGGACCACGCCCTTCTTCCATCAATACTTCAAGTCCCATTGCCTGGGGGATCACCAGGATATCAGAAAATATGATGGCCGCATCAACACCTACCTGGTCTATTGGCTGCAGCGTGATCTCAGTTGCCAGTTCAGGAGTCTGAACGCGGGTGAAAAAATCATACTTCTCTCTTAGCTTGATATAATCTGGTAAATATCTTCCAGCCTGTCTCATCATCCACACTGGTGGCCTTTCTACTTTTTCTTTCCTGAGCGCCCTGAGTAAGAGATCGTTTTTTAATGAAGTCATAATAAATTGATTTCCCTGACTATGTTGTTATGCTTTTATTTCATTGTCGTTTTCACCCGCCTGGCTTTCATTTTCTTCACTGATCTCTGCTGGTCTTGTCTGAAAATAAAAAAGCATGGCGGAAATGATCGATTCCTGTCTTGGTGATTTACTGGTGATGACCCGGTTAGATGTATGTGATGCGATCTGATCTGCCGTGGTCTTTCCTATGGCGAAACAAACAGTTTCTTCTTTTAGTTGATTCATTGAAAAGAAACTGTCTACACCACTCGGACTGAAAAATAAAACTGCATCATAAACTTCATCCATCTTTGCTGGTGTCTCAATGGTATCGTACAGAACCACTTCATTTACAGTTACGCCACTGTTGGAAAGAAGTGTGGGTAATTCATCTCTTCTTCTGCTGCTGCAAAAAAAACTGACCTCTTTTGCACCTGCAAGAATGATCTGTTCTGCCAGGGAAACGCCATCATTGGCTTCCGCAGTTATCTGCCATTCAGCAAATCCTGATTGAAGAACAGCTGATTTTGTTTTTGCAGATAAACAAAAGATCCGCCAGGATAAGGGCTTCTGATCCTGTGGTATGAGTTCATCAAGAATAGGGAGCACATTGGCACTGGTGATCACTACATCCAGTGAGGGATTCCTGCATAAATCAAGAACCTCTTTTTTTATCTCTTCATTTATACGGGGCCTGATGAAAATAAATTCCTTCTCTATCACCTCTATGTCTTTCTTGTTCGCCAGTTCCACTTGCGAAGCCTCCAGTTTCTTTGTGCTGAGAATTTTATACTTCGCCATCTGTTGTTAATCCTTTATTGCGGATGCGGTCTACCAGTGGCTGACCTCCTTTTAATAATATTTCTTTTGCTGCTATGAGTCCAATGTTAGCAGCTTCAGTAAGCGGAAGAGTTTTTTCTACTTCGGCTTTTTGTTTGCCATCAGGACTTACAATATTTCCTTTAAAGAATAACTGGTTATCCTTCACTTCTGCCAAAGCAGAAATAGGAGTAGAGCAGCCTCCCATCAAGGCACTCAGGAAATCTCTTTCAATCCTGGTGCATAGCATGGTTGCTTCATCATTGAAATGCTGACAACTATTGAAAGCCAGGTCATCACCTTCCCTGCATACTACCATAACAGCTCCCTGTGCGGGCGCTGGTAACATCCAGTCCAGGTCAACCGATTTTTCAGGTCTTAAGTTGATCCTTTCCAAACCAGCAGCGGCGAAGATGGCACCGTTCCAGTTGTTTTCTGTTAGTTTACGAAGACGGGTATTGACATTGCCCCTAAGGTTATCAATTTTATGTCCCGGGTACCTGTTCAGCCATTGCGCCACCCTACGAACAGAGCCGGTAGCAATTGTAAAATTTTCTGCAAGATGATCAGTTGTCCAGGTTCCATTGATATAACCCAGACGTTTGAGGTCATCTTCTTCTTTATAAAGAAAGATATCTTTTGTGGAAGCTCTTTTGAGAACAGCAGCCTGCCGGATGCCCTGTGCCAGTTGAACCGGAACATCCTTCATGGAATGAACTGCAATATCAATGCGATCGTTTAATAAAGCCGCATCAAGTGTTTTGGTAAATACACCGGTCACACCAAGTGCATACAAAGGTGTAACTGTATCTACATCGCCTTCACTTTTCATATATACCAGCTCAGAGCTGATGCCGGCTTCCTTTAAGAGCGACTGCACCCATGTAGCCTGCCACACAGCCAGCTGGCTGTCTCTTGTACCAATTCGTAAAACCTTTTGCATTAATTTTTTGCGCTTATGAATTCGTTCAGGGCTGCAATGTACTGACAACCGCGCTGGTTTTGAACCTTGATCTTACCGGCGGTTTCATTTAAAACCCTCTGTATTTGTACGTCTAATTTCTTGGGGCAGGTAGTGGTCTGGAAATATTGAGGATGAGCGTGCAGCTCTTTCAATTTAGATTTTAATTGTTTCAGCATGGGTACATGCCTGCGCATCTCGCACCATTCTTCAAACTCCTGCATGATCTCTGAGATGATGGCCTTTGCCTTTGGAACTTCTGCCAGGCGCATCTTTAAGGTCTCATCTTTCATTTTCGAAAGCTCGTCCACATTAACCATCTGCACATTGGGGAGCGCCTGTGCGCATTCACCTACGTTGTAAGGAATGGAAAGATCGATGATCAGTTTTTCACCCTTGTTCTCCACGTGTTGTTTCAGGATGGTAGGCTCTGCGGAATTGGTAGCCACCAGGATGATATCAGCTTTGGCGATCTCCTGTGGAAGTTCTTCTATAGGAGCCGCTTTCAGTCCCAGTTCACCCGCAAGTTCAAGCGCTTTTTCAGGAGAGCGGTTGATCAGCGTGATATTTTTTGTATCCAGGTAGTCAACCAGGTTTTTGCAGGTATTGCGGCCGATCTTGCCAACACCCAGCAATAAAATATTTTTTGATGATGGATTTACCACCACATGCTTGATGTATTGAACGGCAGCAAAGGAAACAGAAACCGTTCCGCCGCTTAACTCAGTCTGGTTCTTTACCAGCTTGGAAGATTGCAATACGCAGTTGATCAGTCTTTCAATGAAAGCACCTACAAAACCTTCTTCTTTTGCAAACTTTACTGCAGTTTTTAACTGGCCCACAATTTCATAATCACCAAGTATCTGCGAATCAAGACCGGCGCCTACATGAAACAGGTGTTCAATGGCATCCATCCCGTTTTTGATATAAGCCGATTGTGTGAACGTATTGACATCGCCTGCAGTTTCGGAACAAAGAAGATCCACCAGTTGGTGGCTGCAATAAGCAAAACCGTAAATCTCTGTACGGTTGCAGGTGGAAATGATGAAGACTTCATCCAGTCCCTGGAATGAAGCTTTGTTTAAAATGCTGCTGTATTGTTCCTGATTGATGGCGAACTGACCCCTGACGGAAGCATCGGATTTTTTGTAGTTGATGCCGGCTACAAAGAAATTTGATATGTTTTTGAAGTACTGTGTTTCCATTTTATGTTGGTCAACGATCACGACACAAAAGTAATTTCGCAAACCGCACAAGCCTAAAATCTCTGTCATTGCTCTGTCATTTGAACCGTTGATTTTCATCAGCTTGTGAAATGAGGAAGATCAATTGAACATTTTAGGAGATGAGTTGTCAATCCGATTTTACATTTGCACTCATTCAGGAAAATGCATGAAAAAAGCTGTTGTTTTAATGAACCTGGGATCACCTGATTCCACATCGGTGAAGGACGTCAAGCGTTATCTCGATGAATTTCTTATGGACGAAAGGGTTATTGACAAACCCTGGCTTTTGCGCGCCCTGCTGGTTAAAGGGATCATTGTTCCTTTCAGGGCACCGAAATCAGCAAAGGCCTATGAATCCATCTGGACACCGCCCGGATCTCCGCTGATCGTCATTAGCAAACAGCTTCGCGAAGCTTTGAGAAAAGAAATTGAAGAACCGGTTGCCATTGCCATGCGTTATGGAAACCCATCACCCCGTGCGGCTTTTGATCATCTGTTGGAAAAAAATCCGGACCTGGAAGAAGTCATTGCCATTCCCATGTATCCACATTACGCCATAAGCTCTTACGAAACTGCGGTTGAATATGCAAAGGAGCAACATCGCAAGGGAGGCTATAAATTCAAATTAACTACCATCAAACCCTATTATAACAACGAAGATTATATCGAAGCGCTTTGTGATAGCATCAGGCCACACCTGGAAGGTGATTTTGACCAGATGCTGTTTTCCTACCATGGAGTTCCCGAACGACATATTTATAAGGGTGACATCACCGGCAATCACTGCCTGAAAACGCCTAATTGCTGTGATGTTCCATCAGAAGCACACCAGTATTGTTATCGCCATCAGTGCTGGACCACCACAAAGCTGGTTACAGAAAGACTGGGCATACCAAAAGAAAAATGGGGCTTTTCATTTCAGTCAAGATTAGGAAGGGATCCCTGGCTTCAACCCTATACTGCTGCACGACTTGAGCAATTGCCAAAAGAAGGAGTGAAGCGGGTGCTGGTGGTTTGTCCGGCTTTTGTCAGCGATTGCCTGGAAACCCTGGAAGAAATTGCAGAGGAAGGCAAGGAGATCTTTTTTCATAATGGTGGTGAAAATTTTGAAATGATTCCCTGTCTCAATGTGCATCCTTTATGGGTGAGTGCCCTGGCCAAATGGGTGAAAGAGTATAATGCCGGCAGCAGGGAAATGGTCCTCGAAGATCAATAATAAAAGCAAAGTCAAAACTGGTCAGCCCACAAAAAAATGTTCAATATATTGTACTACCTATTCACCACCCGACTAACTACTAAATACTAATTATTAACTACTAACTATAAACTACTCACAACTCACCATTCACCATTCACCATTATGTATTCTTACATCAAAGCACTTCATATCATTTTTGTGGTGACCTGGTTTGCAGGCATGTTCTACATTGTTCGTTTGTATATCTACAATACAGAGGCAAACGAAAAACCAGAACCTGAAAGATCCATCCTTCAAAATCAACTGGGCATAATGATCAGGAGGTTGTGGCTGGGCATCACCTGGCCTTCAGCGATACTGACATTGATCTTCGGTCCCTGGGTGATGTTTCATTCCGATTTTCAATGGTACCGTTCATTAGTGTTGGGGACTGACAGCTGGTTGTTTATCAAACTGATTTTCGTGGTGCTGCTTTATGTTTATCACTTCACGCTGCATACGCTTTACAAACAGGAAGCAAAGGGAATTTTCAAATACTCCTCCCAGCAATTGAGAATGTGGAATGAAGTAGCTACTGTATTCCTGGTGGCCATTGTCATCCTTGCTTCGGTGAAGCAGACCATCAGCTGGGTTTGGGGACTGGCGGGACTTGTAGGGTTTATTATTATTTTGATGCTGGCGATAAGGATTTATAAAAGGTTGAGGGGGTAGGGTTTCCGAGTTAGTAAGCGTCCTGCTTTGCTGTTTAAGGTTTAAGAGTTTAAGGTTTAAGGTTCTTTTGGTCGTAATTACCAACTGATTTGTTGCAACTGGATGTTGGCTTATGGTTTATGGCGTATAGCATACTGTATATGGCGAAAAGCACAGGGCATATGGCTTATGGCGTATAGTGTAGAGTTGAATCTTCATCAAAGCAAATTATAAGTATCAGTAAACATAAAAATGTTTGTTCCCCAGGATACTGACCACTTACCACTCACTATTCACCATACCTCACCACTCACCATACCTCACCACTCACCACTGACCACTCACCATTCCCCTTTTCATCCTACTTTTGCGCCCATGGTTACAGATAATAACAGGTTTCAGGCGATCATTTCGCATTGCAAGGAGTATGGTTTTATTTTTCCTTCCTCTGAAATCTACGATGGTTTAGGTGCTGTTTACGATTATGGACAATGGGGCAGTGAGTTAAAAAAGAACATCAAGGATCATTGGTGGATGAGCATGACACGCATGTACGAGAACATTGTGGGTATCGATGCGGCCATTTTCATGCATCCCACTACCTGGAAGGCCAGTGGTCACGTTGACAATTTCAGTGATCCCATGATCGATAATAAGGATAGTAAGAAACGCTATCGTGTTGATCACATCATAGAAGCCAAAGCAGAAGAACTGGAGAAGCAGGGACATGCCGAACAGGGCGAAATTCTTCTGAAAGAAATGGATGAACTGCTCGCAAAAAACGATTATACCGGTCTCAAAACCCTGATTGAAAATAACAAGATCGTTTGCGTGGTGAGTGGCACCTGCAACTGGACAGATGTACGCCAGTTCAACCTCATGTTCTCCACTGAATTTGGCGCAGTGGCCAGCGATGAAGAAGACAATATCGTTTACCTCAGGCCTGAAACTGCCCAGGGCATTTTTGTCAATTTTCTCAATGTCCAAAAAACCGGGAGGATGAAAATTCCTTTTGGTATTGCCCAGATTGGAAAGGCATTTCGTAACGAGATCGTGGCAAGACAGTTCATTTTCCGCATGCGCGAATTTGAACAGATGGAGATGCAGTTCTTTATTCGTCCTGGCACACAGAAAGAATGGTACGAATACTGGAAAGCGGAAAGGATGAAATGGCATCTTGGCCTTGGCATCAGCGCCGATAAATATCGTTTTCATGATCACGTGAAGCTGGCACACTATGCCGATGCTGCCTGCGATATTGAATACAATTTTCCTATCGGCTTCAAGGAAGTGGAGGGCATCCATTCACGCACTGATTTTGACCTGCGCAATCACCAGGAATACAGCAAAAAGAAAATGCAGTATTTCGATAATGATATTGATCCTGCCACGGGTAAACCTTTTGGCAATTACATTCCCTACGTGATCGAAACTTCGATTGGAGTTGACCGTACCGTGATGCTGATACTGAGCGAAGCCTATGAAGAGCAGGACCTGAGCCAGCCAGCGGGAGAAGATGGAACCCCGGGCAAAAAGGATAGCAGGGTAGTGCTCAAATTTCCTCCAAAGCTGGCACCCATCAAACTGGCCATTCTTCCTCTATTGAAAAAAGACGGGCTTCCTGAAATTGCAAGGAAGATCATGGATGATTGCAAACCACTGTTCAAATGTTTTTACGAGGAGAAGGATACAATCGGTAAGCGTTACAGGAGGATGGATGCGCTGGGAACGCCTTTCTGCATTACAGTAGATCACCAGACAAAGGAAGATAATACGGTTACCATTCGCTACAGAGATTCCATGTTGCAGGAAAGGATTTCGGTAGATGAAATCAAAAACATCGTTTTGAAATCGCTGTCTTAAACATCAGCTATAAAATATCAGCCGTACAATTCCAGGTGTACGGCTTTTTTATCGTATCCCAGTTCCAGGATCCTGGTTTTGGCTTCGTCCACCATATTCTTCCAGCCACATAAATAAAACTGCGCTTCAGGAACTTCAGTGCCGCCCTGCATCTTTTCATGCACCAGGTTTTCATAAATGGCGTGCACATACCCACAGCAGCCATCCCATTGTTCCCTTGACAACGTTGGGATGTAATGAAAGCCTTCGATTTCTGTTTCCAGTCTTTTCATTTCATCGAAATACAGCAGGTCATTTTTGGTGCGGGTGCCAAAAAGCAGGTAGATCTCTTTGTGCGGTAACTGGTGATTTTTGATATGATGCAGCATGCTTCGAAAGGGAGCAATGCCGGTTCCCGTGCAAATAAAATAAAGGTCTTTGTCGATTTGCTTTGGAAGCGTGAAAACTCCGAGCGGGCCTCTAAGGGTTAATGCTGATCCGGGTTTTATTTCATGAAAAAAATATGAGGAGCCTACTCCACCTTCGAGTAAAACAATCAACAATTCAAAAACATTTGTCCCGTCTGGCCATGAAGCAATAGAATAACTTCTCCATCTTTTATTTGGTTTTTCGTGTATCGGAAGGTCGATGGTAACAAACTGTCCGGGTTCAAAATCAAAGCGCTCCAGCTCTGGAAGCTGGATCCAATAGCGGCGTGTGTTGGAAGATTCGTTCTCTACTCTCGTAACAATTCCTTTTTGCCAGGGTAACAAAGCCATGAACAGAGTTTTAACAATTTACAGAAAATGAAAGGCGATGGTCTTTCGTTTTAAACTTATCCACAAAAGTCCTCATTTGGCATAGAACTTGAAAAAACTCTTACAGAAATTAATTACTCAAAAATATTTTAGTCGGACGGTTTAGGTTAAAGGCTGGTATTCTTACCAGCCTTGTTTTTTTATTGAAGTGCCACTGGTACCAGGGGTTTCAGCCGATCAAGTACGTTGTAATAAAAGCGGCCATCCTGTTTGTAGATCACTACCAGTTCATTTTTTGCTGCCAAAGATTTTCCCTTTTGCGTAAGCTTGCTTTCTACCGCCGCTATGGGCACCAGCTGTAATAACTTTTCATTTGTTTTGGGCACCAGAACTGTTTTTCCTGAATCAGGATGGTTGAATTCCTGTCTCTCAACAGGAGTGGTTACTGTATGAAAACTAGCTCCAAAGGGCTGGCCATTGATCCAGATTTCAGAAGGATAAACCCTGGAAGCCGACTGCAGGTAAATGTAATAGTTGAGTCCGGTAGAACTGCGGTTCACCTGTTCACCATTTTCTTCGATATGGGAAGGATTGACGCCACCAATGACTTCTTCCTTAAATCCGAAAAGCTTGGCCATACCCTCCACCTGCGCAGAGGAAGTAATGAAAGCTATGAGGCCCAAGCCAATCAGTAGTAAATATTTCATGTTTATTGTTTGATGATCTTTTGTACATGCCTGTATTTCCTGTTGTCACTCATGATGTTTAACAAATAACTTCCTTTTGACAGGGCGGAAATTTCTATTGTCCCATTGCTATAAGGCAGTTCTTTCCTTTGAACCAGTCTTCCATTCATATCATGCAGTTCAACTGTGATCCTGTGGATTCCCTGCATATGGCCTGTTTCAAAACGGATCTGTCCTGTACTGCTCATGGTGGGATAAACCATCCTGATAAAATTGCGGTCGTTGCTTACTGGCTGCAGTCCCGTACTTACCGGCGGCGTAAAATTGGGAGTGCCAAGGGATGTATAGTAGATGCCATTGCCATGAGTACCGATCAGTAAAACATTATCAACGGGCCTGTAAGCCAGGGAAACAGTTACGGCATAGTTCAAAACATTCCCGCCTTCTCTTTGCCAGGAAGGTGTCTGCCCATTATCAAATACAGAACCCAGGTTCACAGCACTGTACAATCCAACAGAAGTTCCAACATAATATTCTGTAATTGCATTATTGCTCGCGTCTTTTTTCACAACGATGGCGCAACTTCTTGCTGAAGGCATGGTAAGATTGCCTTCAGCATTTTTCCATACAGGGTTCAAGGCCTTGGCATTCCTCGTCCACCAAATACTGACCACATTGTAATTAGAAACTACAGCCAGGATCTCATTATCATCATTCGGATTCACAGCAATATCCTGCACATTACCACTGAGTCCGGGCGGAGTGATTTCTGTGGGAGTAGTAGAGGCAGGAGCATTTTGCGGGTTATCAAGCCTGAATATCTTTCCATTAGTGGTTCCCAGGTATAGCGAATGATTGGAACTGTAAGGCCCCCGGCTGAATCCAATTCCGCGGATGGCGATATTGTTTCCTCCGGGATTGGAAGGATTGACGGCTGCTGAAACACCCGTCATTTCCGTCCAGGTATTTGATGTAACCGTACTGGCCGAGGTGGTCCTGAAAAGCCGGTTGAAATTGACATAATAAAGATTGTCCGTATTATCGGCTTCCAGTCTCAGGTTGGTTACAAATTCTCCAAACTGGTTGGAAGATCCCGGTGTACTGGGTGTCAATCCCACTGGTGTGATCTCTACTGCCTGCTGTGAAGTTCCGGAGAGCCTCAACCTGTAAAGGCGGCCTAACTGGATGGATTCATATAGGTATTGCGTGCCGGCATTGTCAAGCGAAATGCCAACATAGGCGCCATCGGCACTGAATAAAAGCTGGTGATTATTGCTGTCTGCCGGCGATGTTCCCAGCACGCCGGTTTTATCGCGGAACCTCACTCCATTATCCTGTGATCCCGATGCAAAATTATTTCTTCCGGCACCCGGGTCGATAGCCACATTATAACACTGGAGGGTTTGATAGCCGGGCAACTGCTGCCAGGAAACAGTGATGGCTGAAATGTCCGTGGTTTGCTGGATGCCTCCATCGTTGGCACAAATAGCAATATTGGGATTGGAAGGAAGGAAGACCAGGTTGTGAATGTCGGCATGCCCATTTGGATACTGGGAATAGGTAAAATTGGACTGGTAGCCATTGATCCACGAGGTATTGGTGGTGCTGGTAAAACCATCAAAGGAGCGGTAAAGATTGGTGCCGCCCACATATACATAATTGGGATTGGTGGGATGAACCGCCACTACCATATCATATCCTCCCTGAACGGTCAACGGATCCGAGCCGCTTCTGTTCCCACCGGGAAAATCAGGCATGTTGGCGGAGAGATTTGTCCAGGTAAAGCTGGTTCCGGAAATATTCACCCTGAAAAGATCAGCTTCCGGCTTTAATTGAGGTGGATCACTGGAAAGTCCATTCTGATAATAAACATACAGGATGTTATTGTCAGAGGGAGCCAGGGCCATGATGATCCGGCGTGAAGCCTGCCCGGGATCGTTACCTCTCCAACCTGGAATGGAATCCACTCCGGGTGTTTGACCTCCTGCAATCCGGCTGAAAGTATTGGGATCTCCGTTTGCTGATACCCAGACACCCCTGAGCGAGGGGTCTGGTATGCCGCCATTGACGGATAGATAAACCCTGCCGGCCTGTGTGATCACTACATCCATCTGGCCATTAGCTGAATTGGCTCCGGCACCAGAGGTAAATACCACATTAAAAGAATTACCTCCGTTTGTGCTGCGCACCAGCCTGCGATGGGCGGCAATAAAAACATCTCCATTCACGGGATTTACCTGGATTCTGTGAACTATATCAAATGGATGATCAAAAGCCTGGAGCGTACCCGTTCCCAGTGGGGATCCATTGACATCGGTAACATTCAGCGTAAGCTTGGTCCAGCTAGCGCCATTATCAACTGTTTTCCAGATGCCATAACCCAGGTAAGGGGCACCAACATCTGAAGCACTATTCCCGGCAAATTCACCTCCACCAGCATACCAGGTATCCTGAAATCCGGGCCTTGGATCCTGAGCCAGCGCAGTAAAATTATGGATGTCGTTTTCAGGAGTTACAAGTGCCCAACTGTTTCCGCCATCTGTTGACCTCATGATACCTCCGCTCACACTTCCTGCAATAATTACCCTGTTGGTCGTTCCATTAAAGCGCAGGTCATAGGCCACTGCCCTGGTTCTCCCGCCAATATTATTCGGACCTGCAGGAATGTACTGGTTGAGGGCAAATGGTTTTTGCTGGTCGCCAGCTGTTCTTTCGGGAAGTGTACGGGCAAAAGCTCTTTCTTTTTCAAAAATGCCTTCGGGGATCTTTCCAGTAACAGGATCCTTGAGCATGTCAAATTCATATTTTAACCGTGCTTCTACAAAGGCCGCGGAAGCTTCTTTTTCCTCTTCTTCTTCATATTCCTCATTTTCATGGACTTCGGATTCAAAATGAGAGGATGGGCTGTTTCTTGTATAATGCAGCAAAAGGGCCATAAAGCCCAATGATAAAAGGGCGATCGAAAAGATCTTCAGTTTCATTTTTTCCTGGTTATGGGGTTTGTCGGAGTAAACCTGGGTTTCTCAGCCATTGCTGATGCAATTATCATGCACCATCATCATAAAAAAAGCCGCTCGGTGAGCGGCTTGACTGAGATGAAAAATATTTATTCAATAACCAGTTTTTTGGTCAGGATCCTGCTTCCCTGCTGCAGCCTGATCACATAAATGCCAGCTGGCAGTTTTTGAAGATCCATCTTTTCTGAAAGCTCGCCAATGAATTTGGTGTAGGACCTGGTTTGAACAGCCTGGCCCTGTGCATTGATCAATTCAATCTTCATATCCTCTTTTCTTTCAGCCTTGTACCGGATATGAACCATATCTTTTGCAGGATTTGGAGCAACAATTAGTTCCAATTCAGAACTCGCTACAGGATCCACGGCAGTAAACGTAACGTTCATGGCATCGGAAGTGATCTGGCAGCCAAGAACATCAGAAACCATCACAGTATAATTTCCTGATTGTGTCACTAAATAATTCTGTCCTGTAGCTCCACTGATATTATTTCCATCGCGCTGCCACTGGTTGCCAGAAAGACTACTGCTGGAAAGGGTATTTCCGGACCTGGTGATCACAGGTTTAGGTGAAACCGAAGCGGTGATTGTACCCTTGTTGCTCACACAATCACTGGTTCTGAGCTTCATATCGTAAAGGAAGTAATAGAAGTTTTGTGCCGTTCCGCTTTCTGTTGCCGCACTGTTTCCTGTAAGGGTGAACAGGTTGGGAATGCCGATGGGATAAGGATTGCCTGTGAGATTGTTCTGCCTGAAAATATTCGCGTTGCCCTGGGTTTTTACAATGATGGCATGATTACCCGCAGGCAGGAAGAGATTCAAATTGAACACAGCTCCAGTGTCAGCAGCATCATAGCCGTTTTGCGTTCCTGCTCCAACATTGGGGCTTGTTGCATATACATCAATGACCTTGCTCGACAAAACATTGTAGGTGAAGCTGGTTCCTGTTTCGGAAGTAATATCACCCACTATGAATTCGACCTTACCAGGATATTTTGTATAGAGCCTGGCATTTTCCAGATAGAGCGCTGTTCCACTGGAATACTTCATAAAGCTATTGGTATTGGATAAATAGTCACCTCCATTCGGGAAGGCTGTTTTTGAATTCAGTCCGGCCGTTAACCTGGCACCAGTGCTGATATAATAAGTATTGTTTGCCGGGATATTGCTGGTAAACAAACTGATTCCAACACCAATAGGAGTAGAATTTGGATCGGTGTACCAGAAATAGCTGGGCGTTAAAGGATTGATAGCTGTAAGGATGGCCTGGTTACCGCAAATGGTTCCCTGCCCTGAAGGAGCAGCTGCAGCACTTGATACTGCCAGCGTGGTTTTCAGGGTATCATTACCACGATTCTGGTCTGCCGTATTGCTTACAATAGCTGTGATTGAATAAGTGGTGGCCGGTGCTGCATTGAAAGGCGACTGGAAAGTAAAATTCCTTGTTTCACCAGCAGGAATGCTGGCTGTATAAACAGCATTCTGTGTACTCACCACCGTGCTGCCATTTTTAATGATCAGGGTAACTGGGATTCCAGACTGCGTTGCAGTACCCGAGTTTTTGAGTGCAACGGTCACATACTGTGAAGGGTTGGCGCAGGTTGCAGTTCCCGGATCAGCAATGGCATCTGCTGAAATGTCGTTGGAAGGCAGGGCAAAGATCAACCTGTAATCCTGCGTTTCACCTTTTGAATAACTGCCGCAGGGATTTACATCGTTTGGATTATTTGTTTCCTGGACAATGATCCTCAATACCGTTGGATTTCCGACAACGATGTTTGAAGCAATGGTTACCGCGGCATTGAAAACACCATCACCATTGATCACATTACTGGTAGCTACATTTTCACCCGGATCGGTAAATACGCCGTTGTTATTAAAATCAATATAAGCTTTTACAATCTTGTCTGTGGCAGTGGCATCGCAACTGTTCACTTTAACTGTAAGAGGAAGAACCTGGCTGGCTTCAACAAAACTGCTGATAGAAGTATAATCGGTATAGGAAGAGCAGTTGTTTGTATTCAATTTTTGGATGGAGCCAAAGCTTACGCTGTCGATCCTGGCACCTGCTGTAGAACTAGGAGCGGAAGTACAGAAAACCTGTCCGTTAACGCCGCTAAGGATCAGTGAATAAGCCTGCTGTCCTCTTTCAAGAGTTCCTTTATGTGTAACCGTGATTGTGTAAGCAATTCCCGGAACTGCGTTGGGTATGCTGATCTTCTCAACATTATCCAGCACATTATCACCTTTGGTAGCCGCATTGGCAGGATTGGCCGGATCAAGGATCCAAGGCATATAGGTATTCGTTCCTTCTGTGATCCTGATGTCCAGGTCATTCACCAGTTTCCTGGTAGTATTATTCAGAATATTGGTGGAATTCACTGTTCCTTTGGGATCTGTCCAGGAAATGGTTGCGGTAAGTGGTCCTGAGGCAACCACGTTCATGGTAAAGGATTCCCCATTGTTCAGGTTTTTTTCAAAAATCTGGTCCGAAAGCAGGTTGTTTGATTTGATCACATTTGCACCTTTGGCAACATTCAGCAATCCCCAACCGAATTTATAATCTGGTCCGGGGGCTGCTCCTGCTTCATCAGCGCAATGAATCGCAATTCCTTTTAAAGTTGCTGCGCGCATGAAAGCGCCACCATGAAGCTGTGCATAGTATTCCTGCAATAACAATAAAGAACCAGTGGTATTTGGCGCGGCCATAGATGTTCCGCTGTAGATGCCGTAGCTGGTATTGGAAGCGGCTATGGATGACTGTAAGTTCACACCATCTGCCACTACATCGGGCTTGATCCTTCCATCATCTGTGGGTCCCCAGCTGCTGAAAGAACTCATGACCACATCATTGACATTGCTGTAGCCATTGGCAATACCATTCACAGCGCCAACAGTCAGAATGTTCTTTGCATTTCCATAAGTAGAGATGATATCGTATCCGTCATTGCTGCTCATGGTTGCAGTACGGGTGCCTGCAGTCCAGTTGCCACCAGACAAGTAATAATAGGTGCCTCCAACTGTAGGACCGTTATTGGACCTGTTATTACCAGAAGATTTTACGATGAGATAATAAGGTGCGTTGTATGCGATGGAATCGAAGATCTGTGCTTCAATATTGTAATATCCGAAGTTCTGGTCTTCATTGGAGCCGGATTGGCCATAATATTCCCAGCGGTTAAGACTGCTGTTGAAATTCCATCCTGATAAGGTGCCATAAGAATGGTTGGACAATAAAAGACCGGGAGCTGCAGCCAGCATTTCTGATAAATGCGAATCATAATCATAAGCATGCAATTCCTGGAAATTATAGGCCATTCCTTTGGCAACAGAGCTGATGCCTGTTGCGATCATGGTACCTGCCACGTGTGTGGAGTGATCGCTAAAATTTGCAGGATTGTCCATTTGCATCACGCGGCCGTTCAGCTCAACGTGTGTACCCAGAACCTTTCCACCATCCCATAAAGCCATCTTGCCCTTAACGCTGTTGGAGGATCCGCTAAGGTTCAGACCACTGCTGCCGCCATTCCAAAGCTGGCTGGCACCAGTTGTTGCTGCCGCTACCACATTGCTTTCCGTAACAAAATATACAGGACCGCCAAAGCTGTCAACTCCAATAAGTCTTGCTGTATTTCCTTCACCTGTAACAAAGCTTGTGAGCCAGCCTTTTTGTTTGGCCAGACTCATTGCTTTTTGAAAGTTATTGTTCTCTTTGATTTTTTGTTCCTGGGCGGTGGCCAAAAGAGTTGATACATTGGTCCTGACCTGAGCATGGGAAGAAAAGGCAATGGCCTGTGCTACCAATGCAATTACTGCAATTTTCTTAAGCATAATGATGTAACGTTGTCAATAGATGGAATATGGTGTTCAAAGGTTCACTAAAATAGGTACTTTCACCTTCAATATTCGGTCATGCGGTCAATTTTTACTTTATTTTGTCTTTCACTGCTGTTGGCTGGCTGTTGCTCTTCCAGGAAAAGCAGCGATTCTTCAGGAATGAAGCAGGGAATTACCGGTTATGTGAAGGAAGTTTCAGGCAACCAGATGCCTTCTCCGGGAGTACCTCCTGCGGAACCTGTTGGTATTAAAACAACCATCTATGTTTACGAGCTCACAAACCTGAACCAGGTTGACCGGATCGGAAGCTCTGCATTTTACAACAGCATACGAACAAAATTTATCCGCACTGTTGATTCGGATAGTACGGGCAAATTCAGCCTCTCCCTGCCTGCAGGTCGCTATTCACTTTTTACCCGCGTTGATGGTAAGTTTTATTCCAATCTTTTTGACCAGGACAACAACATTTCTCCGGTTACTGTAGAGGAAAACAAGCGTTCCGAAGTTAACATTACCGTAAGTGCCAGTGCCACTTATTAAGCTGCGAAGCCTTTATCTTTGCCTTCCTTTTTAAAAAGGAATTGCACGCGCGAAGATTCAATGAGTTTGAGTGAGTTATTGGAAAAGTATCAGCAGTCCCCCCGCCTGTTTCAATTGGCGGACAGGCTTTCTTTTGCGCCAGGTGAAAAAATCTATCTCAAAAACCTCAGGGGAAGTTCATCACAATTTGTAAGCGCGGGCATTTTTCTTCATAGTTCCTGCAGCCAGTTGAATCATGTTTTTATCTGTAATGAAGCTGAAGATGCCGCCTATTTCCACAACACGCTGGAGAACCTTACTTCCGCGCTGAACATTTTTTATTTTCCATCTTCTTTCAAGAACAGGAAGAATTATAAGCTGTTGAATTCTTCACACGTCATGCTGCGTACAGAAGCACTGACGAGATTTTCATCGCCTTCCGGGAACAGGGTGGGCGCTTTGGTAACCTATCCCGAAGCGGTCTTTGAAAAAGTAGTGGTACCCAATGCCATTTCTTCCAACATCATTCATCTGAAAACAGGTGATGAGATCAAACCAGATGAACTTTATGCGAAGCTGGTGGATTATGGTTTTGAAAGAACTGATTTTGTTTATGAGCCAGGACAGTTTGCTGTTCGTGGTGGCATCCTCGACATTTATTCTTTCGGTAACGAAAAGCCTTACCGCATTGAATTGTTTGGCAATGATGTAGACTCCATACGAATCATTGATCCTGAAACACAGTTAAGTGAAAGAAGATTGCTGCAGGTGAGCATCATTCCCAATGTAGATACACAGTTTGAAAATGAAGAGAAAGTATCGCTGCTTGAATTTCTACCAGAAAACACGGTCATCTGGATACAGGATGAAGAATTGCTGCGCGAAAGATTGCTGACAGAAGAAGAAGACCTTCAGCTGTTCCTTGATCTCCTGGAAAATAATCCCAAAAAAGGTGATGAAGAATCAGAAGACAAGTTGGTAAAAAAAGAAGTCAGGCCTGAAGAATTTACAACGGCCGAAGCATTCTTTCAACAGCTCAATTCAAGGCATGTGGTTTATTTCGGTCATGAAAAGCCTTCGCAGATTGGTTTTGAAATTGAATTTCATACCAGGGAGCAACCTGCCTTCAACCGCCAGTTTGATCTATTGATCCGTGACCTGGAAAGCTGGGAAGGCAAAGGTTTTGAACTAAGCCTGTTTGCAGAAAATCCCAAACAGCTGGAAAGGCTTTATACCATCTTCCATGACCTGAAGCAGGAAATACGTTTTAACCCTCTTGCGACTTCCATTCATGAAGGTTTTATTGATGAAGACCTGAAGCTCGTTTGTTATACAGATCACCAGATCTTCCAGCGTTATCATAAATACAAGGTTAAGCAGGCATACAATAAAAATAAAGCACTCACGCTTCGTACCCTTCGTGAATTGCAGCCGGGTGATTTTGTTACACATATCGATCATGGTGTAGGCGTCTACAGCGGTCTTCAGAAAATGGAGGTCAATGGCAAGCTGCAGGAAGCTGTGCGCATTATCTACAAGGACAGTGATATTCTTTATGTGAATATCAACTCCCTGCATAAGATCGCGAAGTATACTGGTAAGGAAGGTAGCGTTCCGAAAGTCAACAAACTGGGTAGCGATGCCTGGAACAAACTGAAGGAAAAAACAAAGACCAGGGTCAAAGAGATCGCTTTTGACCTGATCAAACTTTACGCTCAGCGAAAAGCCCAGCAAGGTTTCCAGCATACTCCTGATAATTACATGCAAACCGAACTGGAAGCTTCTTTCATTTACGAGGATACACCGGATCAAAGTAAGGCCACTGCTGATGTGAAAAAGGATATGGAATCACCTTCACCCATGGACCGGCTTGTTTGTGGTGATGTGGGCTTTGGTAAAACCGAAATTGCCATCAGGGCTGCATTCAAATCTGTGGTTGATGGAAAACAGGCCGCTGTCCTGGTGCCAACTACTATCCTTGCTTTTCAGCATTATAAAACTTTCAGCGACAGGTTGAGGGATTTTCCCGTTACTGTTGATTATGTCAACCGTTTTAAATCCTCGAAAGAAAAAAAGGAAACACTTAAAAAGCTGGAAGAAGGGAAAGTGGATATCATCATTGGAACGCATTCCATTTTAGGAAAGGAAGTGAAGTTCAAGGACCTTGGATTGCTGATCATTGATGAAGAACAAAAATTTGGTGTGGGTCATAAGGAAAAGATCAAAACCCTTCGCACAAATGTGGATGCGCTCACACTAACGGCAACTCCTATCCCAAGAACGCTTCAGTTCAGTCTCATGGGCGCAAGAGATCTTTCCATCATCAACACACCACCACCCAACAGGCAGCCCATACAAACAGAGGTTCGTGTTTTCCAGGAAGATTTTATTCGCGACGCCATTTATTTTGAAACAGAAAGGGGAGGACAGGTTTTCTTCATTCACAACCGGATACAGGGTCTTGCTGAAATGGCTGGCCTCATCAATGGGCTTTGTCCTGATCTTAGCATTGGTTGGGCGCACGGGCAATTGGAAGGACATGAACTGGAAGAAAGGATACTTGATTTCATTGACAAGAAATATGATGTACTTGTTTGTACCAACATTGTTGAAAGTGGAGTGGATATTCCCAATGTCAATACCATCATCGTCAACAATGCACACCAGTTTGGACTCAGCGATCTGCACCAGCTGCGTGGACGTGTAGGCAGGAGCAATAAAAAAGCTTTCTGCTATTTGCTGGCACCACCCATGAGCACCCTGCCTACAGATTCGAGAAAGAGATTGCAAACCCTGGAGCAACACAGTGAACTGGGTAGTGGTTTCCAGATTGCGATGCGTGACCTGGACATTCGGGGCGCTGGTAATTTATTGGGTGGAGAACAAAGTGGATTCATGGCTGAAATTGGATTCGAGATGTACCAGAAGATCCTGGATGAAGCCATTCGTGAATTGAAAAGAACGCAGTTTAAAGAAATATTCAAGGAAGAGATTTCCAAACAGGATGATTTTGTGCAGGACTGCACGATTGATACAGACCTGGAGATCCTGATCCCGGATGATTATGTAGAGAACATCACGGAAAGATTGTCGCTGTACAGCAGGCTGGATAACTGTGAAACAGAAGAAGAATTGCAGGCGATGGAACAGGAGCTGGTGGATCGCTTTGGCGCCCTTCCTCCGCAGGTGGCTGAATTGTTTATTACGGTTCGCTGCCGCAGGATCGCTGTGGAGCTGGGTTTTGAAAGGATGATCCTGAAAAATGATTCGCTGAAATGTTATTTCATCAACAGGCCTGATTCACCCTATTTTGAATCAGAAACCTTTAATCGCATCCTCCAGTACCTGCAAACCGGTACCAACAAAGCCAGGCTGAAACAAACCGGTAAATTGTTCATGGTGGTGGTGGAACCAGCGAGAGATATGCAGGACGCTTTTACCTTCCTGAAAAGGATGCACGCCGATGTTTTTGCCGCCCAGGCGGTCGGATGATGGCAGCCGTCATAATTAGTAGCAATAATTAGGTTTTTTTTCTATTTTTATTCTCCAAGTATATATCCATGAAAGCCAACAGTCGACTACTGCTGCTCCTGCTGCTATTTTCCTTCACGTATGTACAGGCGCAAAACCGTCCCATTTATCTCAGTTCGGGCATCATTCAAACTGAAGCCAACATCAATCAGCCGGTTCTTGATTCTTTCAACCAACATAGCCTGAGATTCAATCAAAAAACATTTGCGGTGATGCAGTTTGTTTCATTGCCTACAGCTGCTTCAAGGAAGATCCTTTCGGCAGCAGGCATTGAATTGCAGGAATACCTTCCGGACAATGCATATACAGTGGTGATCAGTAACAGGCTACAGCTGGCAAGTTTGCAGCAGGCAGGTGTGATTTCTCTTTTGCAGTTATCCCCGCAACAAAAAATGGAAGCAAGGTTGAAAACAAATATTCCATTATGGGCTTCCAAAGTTGCGGGCACAGTAGATCTCTGGATCAGCTATCCACAGGCTTATACGCAGGAAGAAGTTTTTGAAGGATTAAGATCACACAATATTGAACTGCTTCCGATAAGGATGAATATAGGTCGCGTTGTATCTCTTCGCATTGCATTGAACAGGGTAGAAGAACTGGCAGCATTGCCCTTTGTGGAATATGTACAACTGGCACCAAGAGGTGACCAGACCCTGAACTTCAACAGCCGTGCTGCTTCAAGAGCCAATGTTTTGAATGCCTCTATTGCAAACGGTGGTAAGTCACTAAAGGGTGAAGGTGTTGTAATTGGTGTGGGAGATAACGCCGATGTACAAACGCATATCGATTTTTCGGGAAGACTGATCAACCGTGCAGCTATGCCTGCTTCAGGTCATGGACACCATGTAACGGGAACTGTTGCCGGCGCAGGTAATGGCAATGACTTCTTTCGTGGTTATGCACCCAAATCTACAATAGTCAGCCAGGCCTTTAATGGTATTCTGCAAAATGCAGCTGCGTATGTTAACGATTATGGAATGGTGATCACCAATAATTCTTACGGCGATAACGTGGATTGTGATTACCACGGCAGTTATGATCTTTATTCAAGGTGGATGGACCAGATGGCCTTTGATCTTCCTTACCTGCAGAACGTATTTGCTTCTGGAAACAGCGGTGCCAGTTCCTGTTTTCCATTTCAACCAGGTTATCATACGGTTTTGGGTGGGTATCAATCAGCCAAGAATGTGATCACGGTAGGAGCAACAACTGATTCAGGAGCCATTGCTGGTTTTTCAAGCAAGGGTCCGGTCAGGGATGGTAGAACAAAGCCAGAGATCACGGCTATGGGACAACAGGTAGCATCAGCATGGCCTACCAGTTATTACAGTTATAATAATGGAACCAGTATGGCCAGTCCTGCAGTAGCAGGTGGTGCAGCCCTGCTCTACCAGCGATACAGGCAATTGAATGCAGGACAAAATCCAAAAAATGCATTAATCAAAGCCATTCTTTGTAATGGTGCTTCCGACAGGGGAAATAATGGACCCGATTATCAATATGGATTTGGATGGATGAACCTGTTGAGAAGCGTGGACATGATTGAGAACAATCGATATTTATCTGGCAATAGTACCAACGGCGGCAGTAACAATCATGTCATTAACATACCAGCTAATACTTCGCAATTAAAAGTGCTCTTGTATTGGAATGATCCGGCGGCTTCACCTCTGTCTGCAAAAACCCTGGTCAATGATCTTGACCTTGAGGTGATTAATGGCTCTGTGACTACACTTCCCAAAGTGCTTGATACATCCAATGCTGGTTTGAACAATGCTTCCATTGAAGCAGCTGATCACCTGAATAATATGGAACAGGTGATCATCAACAATCCTGCTGCAGGAAATTATACAGTGAAGATCAAAGGAACTGCCATCACGCAAAACTCTCTACAGGAATATTTTGTTGTGTACGATTTTATTCCTGCGCAGCAGTTGAAAGTAACTTCACCAGCAGGAGGAGAAACCTGGATCCCATCCACCAGTGCATTGAGCCGTATGAAGATCAGTTGGGAAGCCTATGGATTTACTTCAGGCACCGCAATGATCGAACTCTCTTTGGATAATGGCGGCAGCTGGACGAAGATTGACAGCAATATCAATATCAACCGAACCATATATACCTGGTATGTGCCTAATGTAAGTACCAGCCAGGCTTTGATACGCATCTCAAAAGAAGGTTCCGGTGAATCTGCCACCAGCCAGCCTTTCTCCATCATGCCCATACCTGTTGTTACATTCGCGGCAACCACCTGCGAAGGATACATCAATATCAATTGGACAACGGTAGCAGCAGCCACTGATTATGAAATGATGATCCTTCGTGGTGATGAGATGCAGCCTGTGGCCACAACAAATTCCACCAGCTACAGTTTTGGTGGCTTGTCGGTGGATTCAACTTACTGGGTTACTGTGAGGCCCAGGATCAATGGCATTGCTGGCAGACGTGCTGTTGCCATTTCAAGACAGCCCATTGGAGGCAGTTGTGCCGGGAATATTTCTGATAATGATCTGAAAATTGAAGCGGTGATTTCACCGGTGACAGGAAGAAAGTTCACAGCAACACAGCTCTCAGCCACGTCGCAGGTGGTGGTTAGAATTAAAAATCTTGACGATGTACCACAGTCAAATTTTGACCTGAAATATTCAGTTAATGGAGGACCATGGATAGCAGAAACCATTACAACACCCGTGGCAGCAGGTGCTACATATACGCACACATTTGCTACAACAGTTGATCTTTCTGCAGTTGATAATTACTATTTCAGTTTTGTTGTCAGCAACAATTTGCTGGATGCGGTTACTGCCAACGATACCATCTACAGGCTTGTAAAACACCTGGAAAACCAGCCACTCAATCTCTCGGTTTATTTTACCGATAATATGGAAACCGGTCAGGAAGTGGAATATGTAACAGCCACCACCGGGCTCGCCGGGTTGGGGCGTTATGATTTTTCACCTTCTTCAGTTTATGGAAGATTAAGAGCTTTTATTAATTCAGGGATGGCATTTTCAGGTGCAAAAGCTTTAACGCTTGATGCCAACAGCTATCAGCCTTCAGGTAATAGCAATTATCTTTTTGGCACTTACAATCTCGTCAACTATAATGTAAATGCAAATGACCTTAGGCTTGATTTCAGGTACAATAATCATGGACAACAGTCTCATGTCAATAACAGGGTTTGGATCCGTGGTAGTGATGCCGATCCTTGGATCGAGGTATATGATCTTTTTATGAACCAGGATGATCCGGGCAGCTATAAAAAATCTTCAAGTATTGAATTGTCGGATATCCTTGCCGCTAACGGCCAAAGCTTTTCTCCAAGCTTTAACGTACGTTGGGGTCAGTGGGGACAGTTACCTGCTACCGATAAATGGAATGCTTCAGGTTACAGCTTTGATGATGTACGTGTTTACCAGGTGAGCAACGATCTTCAGATGAAGAACATTGACGAACCCATGATGGCCAGTTGTGCATTAGGGAACAATACAGTAATAAAGGTTACGGTTCGTAACAGTGCGAATTCAACACTTACAAATATTCCTGTAAAATACCGCGTTGATAATGGAAGCTGGATCAGTGAAACTATTCCTTCCATTGCTGGTAATGCACAGGTTCAATACAGCTTTGCGGCCACAGCGGATCTTTCCGCACTGGGTACTCATACCATCCAGGCATTGGTGGATTTTAGTTCAGATAGTTTTCGTGAAAATGATACGCTCAGCACCACCATTGTCAATCTGCCTGTAATTGCATCATATCCGCACCTGCAGGATTTTGAAAACAATAATGGCGCATGGTATGCTTCAGGGAAAAAGAGTTCCTGGGAATACGGAACGCCCATATCTAATAAAATTAATGGAGCAGCAAACGGTGCTAAAGCATGGAAGACAAGACTGGCCGGTAATTATAACGACAATGAATACTCTTATCTCTATTCACCCTGTTATGATATTAGTAGTCTGTCCAATCCAACCTTAAGCTTCAGTGTTGCACTTGATATTGAAGATTGCGGCACTACGCTCTGCGATGGTGCCTGGGTTGAATATTCAGCAGATGGTTTAACATGGATAAAACTGGGTGCAGCTGGAACAGGTACCAACTGGTATAACAAAACTTCTGACCAGTTATGGAGTATTCAGAATTATACCAACTGGCATGTGGCCACAATACCGCTTCCAACAGGACTGAACAGGCTGCGACTTCGTTTTGTATTTAAATCTGATGTTGGTGTGAACAGGGAAGGAATTGCAATTGATGACATTCATATTTATGATCAAAGCATGGGCATCTATGACGGGCTTACCATGACGCAACCTGTGAGCAGCGTCGTACAGGGTGATAGCTGGATCAACCTCACCAGCAATGGAAAAATAATTGCATCGGTGAAGGCCCATAACCAGAACCTGGGTGCAACAGATGTGAAAGCATTCATCAATACTGGAGCAGTTCGATTTACCACTTCGCAATATTATCATGATAGAAATCTTGTGCTGCAAACCAATAATGTCAATGCTGATTCGGTGAGCATTCGTTTTTATTTCCTTGATAAAGAAGTGGATACTCTATTAAGGGCTACAGGTTGTGCCGGATGTACAAAACCTTCTAGCGCATATCGCCTGGGTGTTTCTGTTTATACAGATCCCGACAAATCAATGGAGAATGGTTCAATAGGCGACAATAACCAGGGTGTATGGGATTTCCTTAGTTCTCCTTCTGTTATAAAAGTGCCATTTGATAAGGGTTATTATGCCGAATTCAAAACAAAAAATATTGGTGAGTTCTGGTTGAATGCCGGAGGCCTTGATGGCAGTACGCCCTTGCCGGTGAAGATGATGGAATTCACGGCGGTCAAAGTGGTGCCTGATGTTTTACTCAAATGGAAGGTGGGTGCAGAATCTAATGTATCCAGGTATGAAATAGAAGTGGCCCGTGGCAATGATGCTTTACAGGCTGGTAACTGGTCAAAGATTGGAGAGGTAGTCAGCACGGGAAATTCAACTACTACAAAGAATTACCAGTTCACAGATATTGAAAATGGGAAGATCGGTACCAGGTATTACCGCATTAAAACGGTAAATGCAGACGGCAGCTTTGTTTATTCACCCGTGCGTTCGGTGGTATTTGATGATGCCATACTCTGGCAGATCTATCCCAATCCTTCCAACGGCGTTTTTAACCTGGTCTATGTGCTGAACAATGATGAAACACTCAAACTCAAACTTGTAGATGCCAAAGGCAGAACCATTAAACAATATTTACGAACAGGCAATGGCCAGGTAGAAAAGCTCGCAATTGATCTCACGCTACAGGCCAGTGGCGTTTATTTGCTTCAGGTAAAAACCGTAGAAGGAACGAAGCTGTTTAAGCTTTATAAGCAGTAGTTTGTGGCTTATAGTTCATGGTTCATAGATCATGGTGGGGCGTATAGCTTATAGCTTATGGCCTAGTCAATGCATGGTCCATGGTCTATGGTCCATAGTCCATGGACTCCTCTAAATATCTAAACTCAGCTTTCTTCGGAAATGCATATAAAAAGAGGTAATGTTTTGAGTTGAAAATCCTCACTGTTCTATAGTTAACGACCATGGACCATCGACCATGGACTATCGACTATTACTATGAACTATGAACCATGAACTATCACCTACTCTAAAAAACCAAAAGCTGTCCCCCTTAAGAGAACAGCTTTTTTTATTCATTGAATAAATTACCAGCCTTGTTTTGCTATACCGGCCTTGATGGCGTTCATGGCCTTTTCTTCATTGCATAGCGTTGTAAGCTTATTGCCCTTGCCATCATGACCCTGGACCATGTAAGCGCCTTTTGCGGTTTTGGTGATCACGGCGTCATGGATCGGAACGTTCTTTTCCTTGGTTTTTACATTGTAAGCAGTGAGTTGAATATCTGCCATAATAATTGGTTTTATGGTTAGTAATATTTAAATCTACATCAATTTCGGCAAAACAGAGGCCAAAAATCCTCTATGTAAGGCTGAAGAAACCAGCAAGTGAATTTCCTCCTTATTTTCTGCGGGAAATCCCCAGTCTCAGATTCCATGAATTTACACCCCTGTTGGGCATTTTTAACCCTGCATTGGAGATGTGACGGATACCGAACTGTACATTCAGGAAAACTGATTTTTTCAGGCTTGTCAGGGCACCAAGAAAAAGATTGTCTGAAAAAATAAATCCTGTAGCCTGCCGGTCGAGCTCGGCTGTAATAAAGTGTGGTCCCGAACCCAGCATCTGGTAGAAATATAAGCCATCATTGATCCGGATGTAATTACGAAGGCCCAGGTTGGCTCCAAATTCCAGGTCCCAGGGCCTGTCAGTCCTCACAATATTGACCTGCGGTTCAAAATAAACGGAAAGAAAATCCCTTCGTTTGGCCTTGGAAAAGGACCAGGACCAGTCGCCTGCCATGTAATAAATATCGTAGTTGGTATTATCGCTGAAAGCATGGCCATAACCTACCAGGGCTCCTACAGTTTTGAATCCTCTCAAAGAATCCGAAGACTGACCCAGTAACACAGAAGAAAAAAAACAAAAAAACAAAAGGGAAAAAAACTGCTTCATAATTGTTTGGTTGGCCTGTTGGCCGCAAATCTAATCACAGAAAATGCAGAATGATAGTTTTGATTTTTTAATCAGAATATTTTTTCCTCATGGCTTATAATCATAAGGCAGCATGGTGGCAAGCTTTTCAAACCAGGCCCAGTAACCCTGGTTCAGCAGGTCTTCAGGATGGTAATAACTACCGTTGCCATAAACTTCAAGTGGATTACCATTGATCAAAAAGATTTGCGACATCATGGCTGTGCTACTTTCCGGAAATAGACGGATATATTCGGGATCAGCTAGTTTATTTTTAAAGATCACCAATAAAAAATCAGGGAAGTCCATCCCTGCTATGGTTGGCTCCAGCGCATAAGCAATACTATCTCCCGTTAACAGATCCTTGCCGATCAATTCAAAGAAATCTTCCTGCTCCAGAATTTTTTCATAGTAAGCTGCTGAATCCTGAATTATAGAAGAACTGATAAAAATTCCACCTGGAGTTCGGTTGTGTTTTTTAATGGAATCATAGGTTGCTTTAACTCGCTGTTTTTCAAGGTTAGGAATTTTTTGCAGTCTTCTCACTTCAAAACCCTCTTCTTTTAACCTGTTGAGATAAACACTGCGCATGAAATGCATCTGTGAACCATAATAAACTTCCCTGCGGTTCTTCATCCAGCGCTTTTGTTTTCCCTCACCACCTTTCATCGGCTCGAAAAAAGGATACCCTGTGAAAAACAGGTAACGGGATTTGAAATCATAAACAAAAGATTCCATCTGGTAATGAATGGTATAACCCAGTGAACTGTTTTCTATACGCAGGGGCTCCAATGCTATTACAGAAAGTTCATTGGTTGTTTTGGAATGACGGAAGCGAAGCACTTCAGGATTTTTGAGGACACAACCAGATGCATAAGTGGAGGTGCCAATAAAATTTTCAAGAAAGAATTTTCCAAAAATCTTCCATCCGTCTTTTATAAATGGTTCAATGATGATGGTTTCCATTTCAGTGGCTTTCTGCCTGAGCAGAATCCTGAAATGCGCGATGGTATCTCCTGAATAAATGGTTTGATTGAATGACTGGTATCCAATAGAAGAAACAATCAGGTCAAATTTACCCTTGGGTACCACCAGCTCGAACCTTCCCTGCACATCAGATTTGGTACCTATTGAAGTATTGTTCAGAAATATGCTGGCTGATGAAACCGGCTGGTTAGTGGAAGCATCTAAGACCACTCCTTTTACCTGTTGCTGTCCATACGCATAAGTAAGGATGACCAAAAAGAAGGCTGCCAGTATGCACCTTTTCATCTTCATACTGAAAATTAATTAAAGCCATGATGTGTTGAAATAAAAAAGTCCGCAGTGCGGACTTTTTGAATAAGCAGTATGAGTTCTTTAATTCAATTCAGTATTTACACATCGATCCTTGCATACTTGGCATGGCTTTCAATAAATTCCCTGCGGGGAGCTACTTCATCTCCCATCAGCATGCTGAAGATCCTGTCGGCTTCCGCAGCACTTTCAATGGTGACCTGCTTGAGTGTTCTTGTGTTGGGGTTCATCGTTGTCTCCCACAATTGCTCTGAGTTCATTTCACCCAAACCTTTGTATCGCTGGATGTTTACTGATTCAGGATTACCGCCACCCAGTCTTTCAGAAAGGAGCTTGCGTTGCTCTTCATTGTAGGCATAAGCCTGTTCTTTTCCTTTTTTCACAAGGTATAGTGGTGGTTGTGCAATGTATACATAACCCTGTTCTACCAGTTCTTTCATGTAGCGGTAAACAAAGGTGAGGATCAGCGTGGCAATATGACTTCCATCCACATCAGCATCCGTCATGATGATCAGCTTATGATAGCGGATCTTCTGGATATTGAGAGCTTTGGGATCATCTGGTGTACCCACTGTTACTCCAAGGGCAGTGTACATATTCCTGATCTCTTCATTTTCATAGATCTTGTGCTCCATGGCTTTTTCAACGTTCAGGATCTTACCGCGAAGAGGTAAGATGGCCTGGAAGCTGCGGTCGCGGCCCTGCTTGGCAGTACCACCCGCCGAGTCTCCCTCAACCAGGAAGAGCTCACATTTTTCAGGATCTCTTTCAGAGCAATCGGCCAGTTTACCAGGAAGTCCACCTCCACTGAGTACAGATTTACGCTGTACCATTTCGCGGGCTTTCTTGGCAGCAGCTCTTGCCTGTGCCGCAAGGATCACCTTTTGAATAATATTCTTGGCATCCTTTGGATTTTCTTCGAGGTAGGCTTCAATCACTCTTGATACCGTGGTATCAACAATACCCATTACTTCATTATTCCCAAGTTTGGTCTTTGTCTGTCCTTCAAACTGCGGCTCAGGAACCTTTACAGAGATCACTGCGCTCAATCCTTCACGAAAGTCGTCACCTTCAATGGTCACTTTGGCTTTTTCAAAAAGTCCCTGTTTGTCACCATAGCTTTTGAATACCCTTGTCAGTGCACGGCGGAAACCTGCCACGTGCGTACCACCTTCAATGGTATTGATATTGTTTACATAAGAGTAGATATGTTCATTGTAGCTCACATTATAAGTCATGGCTACTTCAACAGCTACATTGTTTTTTTCATCACGACCTTCAACAAAAAGAGGCTTTGCTAAAAGCGGAGCGCGCCCTGCATTGGTATCCAGCATTTCAACAAATTCCACGATACCACCTTCGCTATAAAAAGTTTTGGTGTAGGAAAGTCCACTTTCCTCATCTTTTTCGCGCAGGTCATTCAGGGTGATGCTCAATCCTTTGTTCAGGAAGCTCAGCTCGCGGAGGCGACTTTCCAGTATGTCCTTATTGTATTCAGAAGTGATGAAAATGGTATCATCGGGCCAGAAGTGAATGGTAGTTCCTCTTTTTTCAGAAACACCAATCTCTCTTACCTGATATTGAGGAACACCAATGCGATATTCCTGCTCAAAGATCTTTCCATCGCGGAAAACTGTTGCGTGAAGCTTTTTACTTAAGGCATTCACACAACTCACACCCACACCATGAAGTCCACCCGAAACCTTATAGGAATCTTTATCAAACTTACCACCGGCATGAAGCACGGTCATCACCACTTCAAGAGCGGAGCGGCCTTCTTTGGCATGAATGCCCGTAGGAATACCACGGCCATCATCTTCCACCGAAATGGAATTGTCCTCATGAATCGTAACAAAAATATTTTTACAATGTCCGGCCAGGGCTTCATCAATGGAGTTGTCAACTACTTCATAAACGAGGTGGTGAAGACCTTTCACACCGATGTCGCCGATATACATGGCGGGGCGTTTACGAACAGCTTCCAGTCCTTCAAGAACCTGGATCGAATCAGCACCATAAGAAGGCATAACAGTGGGGGTAGATGGGGTTACCAAAGTATCTAAGATATCACTCATTTTAAGGGAAAATTTAGGGGCAGTTCATGCATTTGGCCCATTCCAGCAAATGTACCGAAAAGAAGCGGTTTTGGAGGGCTTTAAAGGTTAAAAAATGAGGCGGAAAAAAGGGAGTGGCGAGGTATGGTATAGTCAGTGGTGAGTTGTCAGCGGTGAGTGGTGAGTATCTTCAATTAGTAGTGGTGATCCGACTATGAACCATCGTTTATGGACTATCGTCTATGGACTATCAACCTCACTATGAACTATGATCTATGAACCATGAACTTCTTACCACGAAGTATTCAGCAACTGTAAGGAAATGGTTTCCGTAATGTGCATGGTGCTGTCATCATGCCCATGTTGATGAGAAGCTGTGACCCGGTGAAGTACTTCTGAAATGGGAAAAATCAGCCTGCCATGTTCCATTAATATCTGAAGGTTTCCTTCGGCGGTAGTTACCTGCACCTTCTCATTGTCTTTTTTACCGGCAATGGTCACGAGGGCTGTATAAGCATGGCCTTCGTGCTGGAAGTAAATATTGAATATCCTCGCCATAAAAATTTTTTTAAAGGCATTAAAAGGAGTACACAATAAAATTGCGCGGCAGTTAGTTGGTTGATAATTCAGGGACACCAGATGTTGCTGAATTCATCAGGTGTTAAGATTGATCCAGGTCGTTCGAATGGTAAATGTTACGGGTAATACAGGTCTCTCTGTAAGTTACAAACTATTTACTTTTTCAGCCATTAATTGTTTGATTAATTCTTCCAGTTCCTGCACTCTTTTTTCCAGTTGCGGAAGGTTGCGGAAAACAGCCTGGCTTCGAAGTGCGCTGGTATAATCACCGGCAGGGGAGCCGGTTACTGAAGTATAAGGATCTTTTAATGATTTACTCACCCCACTTTGTGCGTTGATCTTGGAACCTTCGGCAATCTGGATATGTCCTACAAGCCCTGCCTGGCCGCCGATCATAACATTTTTGCCGATTTTGGTAGAACCTGAAACGCCTACCTGGGCTGCGATCACCGTACTTTCTCCTACTTCTACATTATGAGCGATCTGGATGAGATTATCCAGCTTGGCGCCGGACTTGATACAGGTAGAGCCAATAGTAGCCCTGTCAATAGTGGTATTGGCGCCGATCTCTACGTTATTTTCAATCACCACATTGCCGATCTGGGGCACTTTTTTAAAGGAGCCGTCGGCCTGTGGCGCAAAGCCAAAACCATCAGAGCCTATTACGGTGCCGGCATGAATGATCACATGGTTGTGTAAAACGCAATCATGGTAGATCTTCACTCCAGGGTGAATAATGCAGTTCTCGCCAATGGTAACGTTATCGCCGATAAAGCTGTTGGGAAAAATCTTGGTATTCTTCCCAATTTTTACATTTTCTCCGATATAAGAGAAAGCACCAACAAACACGTCCTGATCCATTTTAGCGGAAGAACTGATAAATGAAGGTTGCTGGATGCCTTTCATTTGCTGGGTGGCCATTTCCTGGTATTTGCCCAGAAGAAGGGCAAAGGCAGAATAAGGATCAGAGACCCTGATCAGGGTAGGTTTTACCGATTCCCTTAATTCATAGGAATCATTCACTATAGCAATAGAAGCATTGGTAGTATAAAGATAATCTTCATATTTAGGGTTGGCCAGAAAGGTCAGCTGTCCATGCTCGGCTTCTTCAATCTTTCCAAAAGAAGACACCGTTGCTTCCGCATTCCCCTCAATTTTCCCATTGACCAGTATAGAAATCTGGGCCGCTGTAAACTGCATAAGTATAAAGTAAAAGTAAAATCTCAAAAATCAAAAGCCGGGATCAACTTCCCTATAAAACGTCAAAAACGTTGAAACCCCTATCCCGGTTTAAAAATAATTTCCTGGTTGCCTTTTTTTGGCGGGGGCCCGGGCTGGTTGATTTTCGACCTCGCTTTAGCGAAGGTAGCAAAGGTAATATTTTTTAACGGGGGCGGAGACCTGTTGGTGAATTAAAGCATTGTCTACCTTGGATATATCTGATACCTGCCCTTCCTTGAAAAGGATCTTGATATGTTCATCCAGGGGGTTATAGGTAGTATTCACTGCTTCGCCGGTAAATACAAAGTAGGAAGCCTCCTCTTTTGAAATGGAAAGCTTTTCGGATGCTGTATTTTTCATTGCCTCCACATAGGCCTCATCAAAGGGTTCTGACTGGAAGCGCACTTTGAGGAGTTTTCTTTCTACCAGTCCTTTGCAAAGTTTTGACAGGATGATGTCGGGATGACCACACCAGTTCTTGATAGTACACATCACATCCGTATCATCCAGCTGCGTAAATTTTTCAAGGTGTTGGATAAAATTACCTCCAGGTTTTTCTTTCAGAAAGAAATCAAGGTTGTTGGAAGCGGTTTTGAGTTCCATGCCTCCTGCAATGAGCTGCCTGGCTCTTTCAATGATCCTTACCAGCATTTTTTCAGCAGCCATCACGGTTTTATGAAGGTAAACCTGCCAGTACATCAGCCTGCGGGAAACCAGGAATTTTTCCACCGTGTAGATGGCTTTTTCTTCTATCATCAATTCACCTTCATGAACGGCCAGCATTTTAAGAATGCGGTCATAGCCAATGGCACCTTCCACTACGCCCGTGAAAAAAGAATCACGGGTGAGATAATCCATGCGGTCAACGTCGAGCTGGCCAGAAACCAACTGATGCAGGAACTGCTTGGGATATTTATTGGTGAAAATATCAATCGCCACCTGGAGCCTGCCTCCGAATTGTTCATTTAGAAGTTCAAGAATGAGAAGGGATATCTCTTCATGATGAACATCTTTTATAAGTTGTCTTTCCAACGCATGTGAATAAGGACCATGCCCGATATCGTGCAGGAGGATGGCAATCTTCGCACCCTGTTCTTCTTCTTTGGTAATGTCCACATCTTTTTGCCTGAGTTCAGTCAGTGCCAGACCCATCAGGTGATAAGCGCCCAGGGAATGATGCAGCCTTGTATGAACTGCACCCGGATATACCAGTGAAGCAAATGCCATCTGGTGGATCCTTCTCAGTCGCTGGTAATAAGGATGGGAAATGATTTCATAGATCAAGGGGTCATCAATCGTGATAAATCCATACACCGGGTCGTTGATGATCTTTCTTACATATGGCATGCTGCGATATTAAATCTTAAACTTCAAATTTACATGCGGATAGGGTTATGTAAATTTGTTAGCTTTCGGAAACAGCTGATAGTTCATGGTTCATAGTTCATGGTACTCTTTAAAAGCAATTTGTATAAACTATGATCTATGAACTATGAACTATGATCTATGAACTAATACAACAACTATGGCACTGGCAAAAATACTTTGGGTGGATGACGAGATTGAAAGCCTTCAATCGCAGAAGATGTTCCTTGAAAGCAAGGGTTATGATGTACATACTCTGACCAATGGCTTTGATGCCATTGATTACATCAGGGAAAATATTGTTGATGTGGTATTGATCGATGAATCCATGCCCGGCATTACCGGACTGGAAACCCTGGCCAAGATCAAAGAATACAATGGACAGATCCCGGTTGTTCTAATTACCAAAAATGAAACAGAAAACCTGATGAACGATGCCATCGGCAGCCAGATATCAGATTACCTCATCAAACCTGTGAACCCTAACCAGGTATTGCTTTCACTGAAAAAGATCATCGACAATAAAAGACTGGTAGCAGAAAAAACCACCACAGCCTACCAGCAGCAATTCCGCAATCTTTTCATGGCACTGAACAGCAATCCCAATCATAGTGAATGGATGGGCATCTATAAGGAGTTGGTGCATTGGGAGCTGAGCCTTCAAAAAAGCGACAGCCCCGAAATGCTGGAAGTCTTCCAGGCACAAAAAAGCGAGGCCAATACAGAATTTTTTAAATTCATCAACAGGAATTATGCTTCCTGGATCAGGGAAAAATCCACAGACAAACCGGTGATGTCCCATACCCTGATGAGGGAAAAAGTTTTACCACAACTGGAGAAAGGAACACCGCTTTTTTTCATACTGATCGATAACCTCCGTTTCGACCAGTGGAAAACCATTCAGCCCATTTTTTCTGAAAGCTTCCGCGTGGTGGAAGAAGAATCTTTCTACAGCATTCTTCCCACAGCTACGCATTATGCCCGTAATGCCATTTTTTCCGGCCTGCTTCCCATCGACATTGAAAAGAAATTTCCACAGCAATGGAAGAACGATGACGAGGAAGGCGGTAAGAATATGTTTGAAGAAGAATTTCTCCGTGCGCAACTCAAATCGCTGGGAAAAAGCGATCTGAAAGTTTCCTATACAAAAGTGCTGAACAACCAGGCAGGTCTTGACCTGGTAAACAATGTGCACAATCTCCTTGGCAATGACCTTAATGTCATCGTCTACAATTTTGTGGACATGCTGAGTCATGCAAGAACAGAAATGGAAGTGTTGAAAGAGCTGGCAGGTGATGAAGTAAGTTACAGGAGCATTACCGCTTCCTGGTTTGAACATTCACCTCTTCACCAGGCATTGAAAAAAATAGCTGATAAAAATATCCGTATCGTGTTGGCAACAGACCATGGTAGTGTGCGTGTAAAAACACCGGTTAAAGTGATTGGTGACAAGCAAACCACTACCAACCTTCGATACAAGCATGGCCGCAATCTCAATTACGATCCCAAGGAAGTATTTGCTTTCCGCGATCCCAAGGAAGCAGGACTGCCATCGCCCACGATCAATTCATCATACATATTCGCAGGTGAGGATGTCTTTCTTTGTTATCCCAATAACTACAATTATTATGTGAGTTATTACAAGAATACTTTCCAGCATGGAGGAGTAAGCCTTGAAGAGATGATTGTGCCAGTGATACAGATGGTGAGTAAATAGGTGAGATCTTATTTTTTCCTGATCACGATTTCTTCCCTGATATAAGAAAACATCTTTTCAAAGAATTCATGCACGCCCTTGTATTCTTCCTTAAAAAAGAATGGCCTTTTGATCTCAAAGTCCTGGCGGTAGACCAGGGTTTGCTCATCAGTGAAAATCATCCTACTGAAGCTCATGGTTGTATCTGCTGAGCGCATTCTTACATTTGGAGGCAGGTGCTCAAATGAAAATCCCTTTGGAATATTGAGCTGTATCTCCACCGACATTTTTTGATTGTATCCAAAATCAATATCGGTCCTCCTTTCTTTTTTAATAAAAGGATTTTTATCCTGGTTATTAAGGAACTGCGGATTGAAATAAAAAAAGCTGCCATCGTTATTAGGCTCATAGTCGAACCTTACTTTTTGCACAACAGGTTCATTTAAGCTGTTAAGATTTTCATTGGTAACAGAATGGACTTTGACACCTACCTGGCGACTGGCAAAAAGTTTGTCAGAATCTTCATTGCTTGTTGTGTCCATAACAGTTGCCCTGGCATAATCAAACAATTTGAAATCCGCATCTCCTTTGATCATTCCCTCTTCGTCCATCGTGGCAATGATCCTGGCAGTGGTGGTCAGTAAGGTTCTTTTGTCTTCTACATAAATCCATTTCATGTCAACGGAATCAATCAGGTAAACATTCCTGTTGAGGATGTCTGCAGGGGGGAGGCTGTAGGATTGTTTTTGACTTGCATCCAGGATAAAATGCTGTAAGCTGTCAAAGGCGATCACGTCCACACCATTAATCTGGCTCAGGCTAGGAAAGTCCATAGCTACCATTCCATTTTCCCTGGTGCTGATCAACAGCGGGTAACAGGGAACATCAGCTTTCTTTAAAAAATTCAAAAGAATAAGGTTTACATCCGCGCTGGTGCCGTTCTTTTCCTGCCATGCGGCTGCAATGTCTTCTGATAAAAAAATCTGGCCACTGACTTCCGGAATTTGTTTCCTGACTCTTTCATAGAGGTATTCAATTCTTGAAGAGAGTGGATTGATTTTTTTTGCACTGTCAATAATTGCCTGGGTGCCCGGAATAATTAGTTTTATCTGTTCTCCAAAATACAGGGAACGCAGCAGCCTGGTGGCAATAGCTTTCCATGCAATTTCCGGATCCCTCATCATAAAAGTTTTGGGATGCACTTCAAATACCATTTTGAGCAGGTTATCCTTACTGGAGCTCATAAAAGTCTCCGATTTGAAAGAAGGAATGTTTTCTTTTTTGTAATACCTTCTTTCTTTTGGATAATTACTCCAAGCGTTAATCATCTCAGTTTTAAATGGAATGCTGTCAAAACCAAAAACCTTTGTTTGCATGTAACCTCTGTCAGGAATGGTTACCCAGGCAGCTGTATATGCGGTTGGAATGGCATCCTGTAAGATCCAGGGGTCCAGGGATACTTCCTTTTTTTCAATTTTAGTATACCTGTATTCAATAACGCATCCTTTTTTTACATGAGGAAAAGTGAATGTTAGTGATTTTGCTTTATCAGTGATGGCTTCCTTGAACACATCTTTTTTCTCTACGCGTTCCGATACAATATTTCCCTTCTCATCGAAATAGTAAATGATGGCTGCGAAGTCTTTAATCTTGGTGGATCGTTTTTCTCCAAAATAAGGGATCCTTACATTGGCGAATTTGAAACCTTCCTCGTTAAAGATCTTGATCCTCACCCTTTTTTCCAACGTGATACGCGCTGTTTCAAAAACTTCCAGTTCTACTTCCGTCAGGTCAAAAAGTTTCAGGGCTGGTGCGTCTTTTTCGAATACACATTCTTTCATTTCAAGTTCCGCCCTGGTAACTTCACCAAACCTGGAGATCTCGGTTTGTGCAGAAACAACCAGCGTTTCAAAAAAGCAAAAAAGGACCAGCCAATATTTCATAAGCAACAGATGGGACGGTAAAATAGAAAAGGTTTTGAATATAAAAAATGAGTCATGAATTTTTTGTTGCCAGAACTAGCTGTTCCTTGTTTGCAGTCTCCATCGTAGTTTTGGCCCCATGAAATACACGCAGACCACCCTGAATAAGATCGAGACCCTGATTGATGAAGCCGGCTACATCATCCGTTATGAAAGGGGTTCCTTCCAGAGTGGTTTCTGCATTCTTGAAGACCGGAAAGTGGTGGTGCTGAATAAATTTCTGCAGCTGGAAGGGAGGATCAATACACTGATTGACCTGATCCCGCAGCTTAATGTATCGGCTGAATCACTCACGCCCGAAAGCAAGAAATGGTTCGATGAGATCATGGGCCGTTATCATGCTGCAAAAAATGATGCTTCCAATAACGAAGAGGGAGCACAGGACGAGGCAGAATAAGAAAACTGATGAAGTGCTGATTATTTTTTGAAACCAGACTGCGAACACGTAAAATTGTAAGCTCTTGTTTTCTATCTACCTGAGCTAAATCCAGATTGCATTGAGCTATCCAAAGATCAAAATAAGTTTTCTTGGAACGGGCACCAGCAGCGGCGTGCCCATGATCGCCTGTGAATGTGCAGTGTGTACTTCCTCTGATAAAAAAGACAAGCGACTCAGGAGCAGTATATTGGTGGAGTCGGAGCAAACCAGCTTTGTGATAGATACCACGCCGGACTTCCGCTACCAGATGCTGAGAAAAAAAGTAAAAAAGCTCGATGCGGTTCTTTTTACTCATCCGCATAAGGATCATATCGCCGGACTGGATGATGTGCGTGCGTTTAATTTTTTCCAGGAGCAACCCATGCAGCTCTTTGCCAACCAGATGACCATCGATGCACTGATGCGTGAGTTTGCCTATGCTTTTGCGGATAAAAAATATCCTGGTGTTCCCAACCTCGAGCTCAATTCCATCGGGCTTGAAAACTTTAATATTGGAGATATTCCTATCATACCTGTACAGGTCTGGCATATGAAAATGCCCGTGTATGGTTTCCGCCTGGGTCATTTTACCTATATCACAGATGCTAACCGCATCGATGAAGAAGAAAAAGAAAAGATCAGGGGCAGTAAAGTAATTGTACTGAATGCGCTGAGAAAAGAAAAACATATATCACATTTTAATCTTGAAGAAGCTGTGAGCCTGGTGCAGGAACTAGGAGTTCCCGAAGCTTATTTCACACATATCTCTCACCAGCTGGGCAGACACCAGGATATTGAAAATTCTCTTCCTCCAGGCATTCATCTTGCTTATGATGGACTGGAACTTCAATTCTGATTACTGGCAAGACACTTCTTCAGTTCCATCCGCAAGAGACAAACCCCTTATCTTCGCAGCGCAAAAAACGATTGCTCCCATGAATTTCGAAAAATCAGAGATTACCCTACAGGTGGCACAAACTGCCCGTGATTTTGCCCAGCAACATATCAAACCCCATGTAATGGAATGGGATGAATCACAGGAATTTCCTGTACATGTTTTTAAACAACTGGGACAATTGGGAATGATGGGCGTACTGGTGCCAGAGCAATACGGCGGTGCAGGACTTTCTTATTTTGAATACAAGACCATTATCGAGGAGATCGCAAAAGTCTGCGGTTCTATCGGCCTCAGTGTGGCAGCGCATAACTCTCTTTGCACAGGCCATATTCTCACCTTTGGTAACGAAGCACAAAAACAAAAATACCTACCCAAACTGGCAACAGCGGAATGGATCGGCGCCTGGGGACTAACAGAGCCCAATACCGGTAGTGATGCCGGCAATATGAAATGCACTGCCGTTAAAGAGGGTAATAACTGGGTGATCAACGGAACAAAGAACTGGATCACACATGGCAAGAGTGGTGATGTAGCAGTTGTGATCTGTCGTACAGGTGAACCCAGGGCAAAGAATAATGCAACTGCTTTTATTGTTGAAAGAGGAACTCCCGGCTTCAGTGGTGGTAAAAAAGAAAATAAGCTGGGAATGCGTGCTTCAGAAACTGCGGAGATGATCTTCGAAAATTGCGTGGTGCCTGATGCAAATAGATTGGGTGAAGTAGGTGATGGCTTCAAGCAGGCCATGAAAGTGCTGGATGGAGGAAGGATCTCGATTGCTTCTCTTTCGCTGGGTATTGCCAAAGGTGCCTACGAAGCTGCACTTCAGTATGCACAGGAAAGACAGCAGTTCGATAAACCTATTGCTTCATTCCAGGGCATTTCTTTCAAGTTGGCTGATATGGCTACTGAAATTGAAGCTGCCGATCTTTTAACTCTCGAAGCCTGTGACCTCAAAGAAAAAAAACTACCCATGACTAAGGTGGCCGCCATGGCCAAATATTACGCCAGTGAAGTGGCAGTAAAGGTTTCCAATGATGCCGTGCAGATCTTTGGTGGTTATGGATATACCAAGGATTTCCCGGTAGAAAAACATTACAGGGATTCCAAACTTTGCACCATTGGCGAAGGCACCAGTGAAATACAGAAGCTGGTGATCTCAAGAGAAGTGCTGAGAGGGTAAGGTTATTTGGTGATTTATGGTGAGTGGTGAGTAGTGAATGGTGAGTAGTGAATGGTGAGTATCCTCAACTCGTGCTTTGTCCGCCGACCTAGTGATCCGAAGCACTGCGAAGGTTCAAGCTGCAGAGCAGCGAAGGTGGAAACTCGTAAACTTGTATAACTCGTGAACCTATAGAACCTGCCTTGTGTTCTCTGTGTTTTCTTCATGTCCTTTGTGATACGGCTGTTCATCCCGCTCTCACTTCGCCATCGCTAAAGCCAGGGCGAACGCAGTTCTGTTTCTCGCTCTACTTTTTTTAGTAGCAACTCACCATTCACTACTCACTACTCACCATAATGAAAATTTATCATATATTGCCGCCACCAAACCGCTTTATGAGAATAACTATTTTATCACTGCTGTTTCTTACAGCAGCTATCCCATCCCTATTTGCCCAGGAAACAACAGGACGTGCAAAGATCATCCAGGAATCAGGAACGGTGATCCAGGCTGAAGTGGAATTGCCGGTTTCAGAATCTACACCACAGAGTTTTTCCTACCGCCAGAAAAGTGTTGATGCTTTTGAAAAGATCAATGCTGAATCAATCAGGTCCGTTGTATTTTATGATGGTCCTGCTTATGAAAAATTTCCAGTATCCATTCCTGTTATTGACAGGGAACTGCTCAAGAGGCAAAAATCAGACTATGAAAACCCGGCAAATCAACTAAAGGCAAACCTGATGCTGGAGAAAATTCTCACAGGTACCATTCATTTATATCTCTATGTTGATAAATATGGTAACCGGCATTTTTTTTACAAACACAGGAAGGATAGTCTTATCACTTATCTGCCGGCCAACCACTACATGGACAATGGCAATTTAAAACTTGATGCTTCTTATAAAAATCTACTGAGCTTCCTGGGTACCACCTCAAGTTGTGAGCAGGCTGATATAGAAAGACTGGAAGGAACAGATTATACCTTGCGCTCCATGCTTTCTGCCTTCAAAAAAATCAATGGTTGCCTGGGAACAGAAGTGGACATTAACACTACCATTCAAAGAAAAAAAGATGTGGTTAAGCTTGGGGTTTTGGCTGGAGCAACTATGTATAAGCTCACTCAGCGAAATAAAACAGGTGGAGTTTCCTCCTATAAATACAGTACATCCATTAAACCTGCTGCAGGAATTTTTATTGAAGTGAGACCCGGTAACAGGAATTATGCTCTTGATTTTGAATTTGCTTACCAGTCTGCACATTTTGTATCGGACAGCTTTCCTTTATGGGATAATGCAAAGATTGAAATGGATTATGGTTTAATATCCTTTAGCCCACTGATAAAATTACATTTTAAAAAACTGCCTTCATTTTACCTGGCTACAGGTTTACAATTTGCTTACCATATCAATTCCTTAAAAAAGAATCATAAGATAGTTTCATGGATAGGAGATACAAGAGTTGAGGAGGAAAAAATTAATGGGCAAATGTTTGTAGGCTTTTCTGTTGGAGCCGGGTATAAGATCACTCCTGCCACTTCAGTTCAACTCACTTATAATACCTGGCCTGGCGGCAGCGGAAGAGTTTATCAATGCCTTGCACTCACCGGCAAGCTCACTCTTTTTTAAATAAAGATCAATGGGATCATAGTTCATTATTTGAGCTATGATCCTGTTTTCACGAGTTAACAAGTTCACGAGTTTCCACCTTCGCTGCTCTGCAGCTTGAACCTTCGCAGTGCTTCGGATCACAAGGTCGGCGGACAAAGCACAAGTTGAGGATACTCACCACTCACCACTCACCACTCACCATTCACCATTCACCATTCACCATTCACCTCACTTCCTGCATCTGCACCAGCTTATAATAATAGCCCTGCTTTTGCATCAGCGTTTCATGGTTGCCACGTTCAACGATCTCTCCTTTCTGCAAAACAATGATCTCGTCGGCATGACGAATGGTGGACAGTCTGTGTGCGATTACAATGGAAGTGCGGTTCTGCATCATATTGTTGATGGCATCCTGTACCAGTCTTTCACTTTCTGTATCAAGAGAGGAGGTGGCTTCATCCAGGATGAGAATGGGTGGATTCTTGATCACGGCCCTTGCAATGGTAAGCCGCTGGCGTTCGCCACCACTGAGTTTGCTGCCCCTGTCGCCAATATTGGTTTTAAAGCCTTCTTCTTTTTTTTCTATGAAGTGATAGGCGTTGGCAACTTTTGCTGCTGATTCAATTTCATCTTTTCCTGCATCCTGTTTGCCCAGCAGGATATTCTTTTCAATTGTATCATTAAAAAGAATCGGTTCCTGTGTTACAATACTGATTTGTTCTCTCACCGATTTCAAAGAATACTCCCTGATGTTGATGCCATCGATCAAAAGCTCTCCGCTGCTGACATCATGAAAACGTGGGATCAGGTCGGCAAGTGTGGATTTACCGGCACCGGAAGATCCTACCAGCGCCACTGTTTTTCCTTTTTCAACTTTCAGGTTGATGTTGCGGAGGATCTCAACATCATCATAATAAAATGAAACATTCCTTAATTCAATACTCTCATTGAAATCTTCCAGCTTCCGTCCCGATGGATTTTCATCCACTGTGTTTTCTGCTTTCAGTATTTCTTCAATCCTGTCAATGGCAGCAGCACCTTTGCGCATATTGCTGAAGGATGTGCTGAGTGTTTTGGTAGGATTGATCATATTGTAAAACACACCCAGGTAGGTCAGGAGTAAGGAGCCCGTAAGACTGAACTGGTTGGTAAGCACCAGTCTTCCTCCAAAATAAAGGATGCCTGTAAAAATGATGACACCGAGGAACTCCGACATGGGGGAAGCCAGGTCTCTTTTATAGCCGATCTTATTCCTGGTCAGCAGCATTTCTTCATTATTCTTGAAGAACCTTGTTTTAAGAAGTAATTCAGAATTAAAAGCCTTGATCACTCTCAAGCCGGATAGTGTTTCATCCAGGATGGACACAGATTCGGCATAGCGTACCGCCACATCCTGCGATTGCCGCTTCAATGATTTAGTGATGCGTCCAATCACAAAGCCCACAACCGGAATGCAGATGAAAACAAAGAGCGTGAGCACAGGACTGATAAATAAAAGAAAGGCCAGTGTGATGATGATGGTCATTGGATCCCTGATCCATCCTTCCAGCGTACCTATCACGGAAAACTCAACTTCGCTTACGTCGTTGGTCATGCGGCTGATCACATCACCTTTCTTTTTTTCAGTGAAGTAGCCTATGGGCAGGTGAAGGATCTTTTCGTACAGTTCGTTCCTCAGGCGGTTAACGATCTTATTCTTCAGCGGGTTTAAAATATAATAAGCCAGGTAAAGAAAAATATTCTTCAGAAAAATGGAAGCGATAATAAAAAGGCAGATGATTCCCAGTGTTCCTTCTTTTCCGGCAGGTCCACTGATGCTCTTAGCCAGCAAAGATCTTACATACTGCACCGTGGCATTATCAGAATTGGTAACGAAACCGGAAGTGCCAGGCTTTTCACCATTGAACAGCATTTCCAGGAAAGGGAAGAGCATACCCAGCGAAGCCAGTGAGAAAATGATGGAAAGAGCAATAAACAAAATATACAGCACAGCATCAGCTTTGTATTGACTGATGTATCGGAAAACTCTTGCGTACTTATTCATTATGGTGACTTAGGCACTAAATTGGAAAGTGGCAAAGTAACTAATTTTACAGCGACCTTTGAAGCTTTAACCTATGCATGGCAAACGCAAAGGTCAACTTAAGTAAGCGACGCTTACCTTTAATGAACTATTATGGAGGAAGGAAAAAGACAGAAACAGGTAGCAGGACTATTACAGGAAGAGCTGAATACCATTTTTCAGAAAATGGGACTGAGCTTTATCCAGGGTGCCATGATTTCCATTTCATCGGTAAAGATCACTCCCGACCTACTTGAAGCAAGGATCTACCTGAGCGTGTACAATGCCAAAGACAATAAGGCCATTTTCGATAAGATCGAAGATCGTGCCTGGGAAGTGAAAAAAGAACTGGCTTCCAGAGTAAAAAACCAGTTACGCAGGATTCCCGAGCTCAGGTTTTTCCCGGACGATACGCTGGATCATGTGTTCAAAATGGAAGAATTGTTCCGACAGATCAAAGAGCAGGATACCAACAAGCCAAAAGAAGGCGATCAAGAAACCGAAAATTAATCACTGAGTGACCTTTCTATTTGCCTGGAGATATTTCAAAGCCAAAAAAACCACCAATGCCATCAACATCATTTCCTGGATCAGCATTGTGGCCATTATTATCGGAACCACTTCACTGATTCTGGTATTAAGTGTGTTCAATGGTTTTGAAGGCCTGGTCAAATCACTCTATTCTTCTTTTTACCCCGACCTCAAGATCTCTCCAATTAGTGGCAAACAAATGACGCTGACGCAGGAGCAATTGAATCGCCTTAGGTCTGTAAAAGGGGTCAGGGCATTTTCCCTGGTAGCAGAGGACAAGGCCTTGCTGCAAAACAAAGCATCCGGTGAAGATTCTACAGATTACCAGTCCATCATTTATCTCAAGGGCGTGGATGAAAATTATACGCAGGTCAATCCAATTGAACCTCATATTGTGCAGGGACAATTTAATATAGGTGACGCTGATCAACCCCTGCTTGTTTTAGGCGCAGGCATACAGAATGCAGTGGCAGTAGAATCGGACCGGAATTTCAGGCCGCTTACGGTGTATATGCCCAGGAAAGGGGAGATCAATTTGACCGATCCTTTTCAATCATTGAGCGCTGAATCGGTTAATACCTCAGGAGCCTTTATTATTCAGCAGGATTTTGATAACAAATACGCCATCACCAATCTTGCCTTTGTAAAAAGTATGTTACAGATGGAGGAAGATGCCTACAGCGCGGTGGAGATCGGTATCACACCCAATGCTGATGTGGAGGAAGTTGGAAATGAATTAAAGCAATTTCTCGGGAAAGATTACCTGGTGCAGGACCGCTATGAGCAGAATGCAAGTCTTTATTCTGTGATGAATATAGAGAAGTGGTTCATCTATGCTGTTCTGTCTTTGATATTAGTGGTGGCTGCTTTTAATATGGTGGGAGCGCTGACCATGCTGGTGCTGGAAAAAAAGCAGGACATCAGTGTGCTTCATGCATTGGGGGCACGCCGCTCATTCATCCAGCGGATATTTTTGGGCGAAGGTTTGCTCCTTGCCTTGATCGGAGGCGGCACGGGAATGCTGATTGCTTATATCATCGGGCTGTTGCAGATCAAATACCATCTCATACCATTACAAGGCAGTACTTTCATGATTGATTACTTCCCTGTAAAAATGGTGCTCACAGATTTTATTCTCGTAGCCTTAACCGTTATGGTGATCGCCCTCATTGCTTCCTGGATCCCCGCCCGCAAAGCCGCTTTGCAGCAGTTTGCACTGAGAGAGGAATGAGGTATGGTCAATGGTCAATAGTGAGTGGTGAGTTATGGTCAATGGTGAGTGGTGAGTTATGGTGAGTGGTGAGTTATGGTGAGTGGTGAGTGGCGAGAATTCTTATATTGAGTCTTCACTTTTTTGTAAACATTAAATGTGCTCAAATAAAATATAAAGATCTGCCGAAACAGGCCTCAAAAAGATAATTACAAATTTTAGGATACTCACCACTCACCACTGACTACTCACAAAAAACAAAGACCTGCCGAAACGGGTCCAGAAAAGTTAATTACAAATTTCAGAATACTCACCACTCACCACTGACCACTCCCAAAAAAAGACCTGCCAAACAAGTCTAAAAATGTTCACTACAAATTAGGATACTCACCATTCACCACTCACTATTCACCATACCTCACCATTCACCCCTCACCACTCACAAAAAAAGACCTGCAAAACAAGTCTTAAAAAGTTCACTACAAATTTAGGATACTCACCACTGACCACTCACTATTCACCATACCTCACCATTCACCATCACTCATTCCATCAATAATCCCCCAATGTTTCCGGCAATTGTGCTAACGCTTTTTCCAATTGCTCATCGTTGGGAGCAACCCCGTGCCAGTTGTGGTCATTTTCCATGAAGTCAACACCCTTGCTCATCACTGTTCTCATGATGATGGCAATGGGTTTGCCTTTTCCAACAAGCGATTTGGCTTCTCCAAGTACGTGCACTACTTCATCCATGTTATTGCCATCCATTTCGAGAGTATGCCAGCCAAAGGCCTCAAATTTTTCTTTGATATCGCCAAGGTCGTTTACTTTGAAGGTTGGTCCATCAATCTGTTGTCCGTTCCAGTCGATCGTTGCAATCAGGTTGTCAACGTTATGATTCGGAGCAAACATGATGGCTTCCCAGTTCTGTCCTTCCTGCAATTCTCCATCACCATGCAAAGAGTAGATGATATGCTGGTCATTGTTCAGCTTTTTTGCCAGTGCGGCACCAATGGCCACACTCATTCCCTGTCCCAAAGAACCTGAAGCCACCCTTACACCAGGCAATCCTTCATGTGTGGTAGGATGGCCCTGCAACCTTGTATTGATCTTCCTGAAACTGGCAAGCTCACTCACATCAAAATAACCGGAACGGGCAAGCGCAGAGTAAAACACAGGGGAGATGTGGCCATTGGAAAGGAAGAAAGCATCCTGTTCCTTAGCATCCATATCAAATGGCTGAGGATTGTGCTGCATCACCTGGAAATACAGTGCAGTGAAAAAATCCGCACAGCCCAAAGAGCCGCCTGGATGTCCGCTTTGTGCACCGTGAACCATTCTTAAACAATCTCTTCTTATCTGCGAGGCGATCTCGGGAAGTGTTGGCATAAAAATTATATTGATTAGTCTTGCTGAATTTTTTCAAAGCCTATAGAGCTGCAAATGTGCGATCTTTTTGGATAAAAAAATGGATGATTGCAGATAGGCTTAAACGAAATGATCTCTTAATAAAGAAAAAGCTAATAAAACTTGGGAGGCGTAGCCCCTCAACCTAAATTTGCACACCAAACCCACCCTTAATGCTGAATGTGTTGTTGACAGGTATCGTTTCTTTCACTCTCGCCTATTTGGCATTGCCTGCTATAATGAAGGTTGCCAAGGAGAAAAAACTTTACGACCTGCCCGATGAAAGAAAGCTACATACCAAGGCAATAGCATCCCTTGGAGGTGTGGGTATCTTTATTGGTTTCTTATTATCCGCTTTGCTCACCGTTCCTTTCAGGGAGAACCCTGAATTTCCTTATTTTTTTGCAGCCGCTTTCGTTATTTTTTTCCTGGGACTTAAAGATGATATCCTCATTATTTCTGCCAGTAAAAAATTCCTTGGACAACTGGCTGCGGCAGCTATCATGATCCACCTGGCCGGCATTAAAATAGACAGCATGCATGGCTTCATGGGTGTGGGACAATTGCCAGAATGGATCGCCTACCTGATTTCCTATATTACAATCATCGTCATCATCAATGCTTACAATCTGATTGATGGTGTGGACGGACTGGCGGGAAGCCTGGGTGTACTAACCTCTGTGATCTTTGGTGTATATTTCTTTTTCGCAGAAATGCCTTTTTACTCACTCGTAGCTTTTGCCATGGCAGGTAGCCTGGCGGCCTTCCTGATATTTAATTTTCATCCGGCAAGGATCTTTATGGGAGATTCTGGTTCCTTATTACTGGGACTGGTGAATGCCATGCTGGTAATCCAGTTCATTGATGTTGCAGATTCTGTGGCAGGAAAATTCCCGCTCAATTCTTCAGTAGCACTTGGTTTTTCTATTCTGGTGCTTCCATTGCTGGATACACTGAGAGTTTTCAGCATCAGGATATTCAGGGGAAGATCACCCTTCTCACCCGATAGAAATCATATTCATCATTTGCTACTCGACCGGGGATTGAATCATAGGTCAGTTACTTTTTCATGTGTGGGACTGAACCTGGCACTGATCGCCATGACTTATATCGGCAGATCTTTGGGTTCCACTGTACTCATTTGCCTCATGATTGGCATCAGCTATTCACTTATAGGCCTGCTGCTTTATTTAAAAAAACCTGCAGGACGTCTGGTCATCGCAGGCGCATTTTCCACAACTGGGGCGGAAAAGGTGCAAAAGCCTTCTACCAAGATCGTATCACTGAAGAGCGAAACTGCAGTGGCCAGCGATCAATGATTTGGAAGAGCTTCTCCATAAATTCTTCATCCTTTCTTAGATTTGCGCTACAAAATTTGATAAGCTATGTCAGCAGAAGAAGTGATGCTTACGATTGAAATGGCCGGTGATTCCATGAAAAAAGCCATTGACCACCTGGAAGTTGAACTGACCAAAATAAGAGCAGGTAAGGCCAACCCCCAGATGCTTGATGGTATTGTTGTAGATTATTATGGTTCTCCAACACCGATCGGACAGGTGGGCAACATCAGTGTTACAGACGCAAGAACACTCACAATACAGCCCTGGGAAAAAAACATGTTGCAACCAATTGAAAGGGCGATCATCAATTCCAATATTGGTATCAATCCCCAGAACGACGGAAATATCATTCGTCTATTTCTTCCACCACTCACCGAAGAACGTCGCCGGGAACTGGTAAAACGTTCTCATGGTGAAGGTGAGCATTCCAAGGTGGCCATCCGCAATATCCGTCGTGATGCCATCGAAAGCATCAAGAAAGCACAAAAGAATGGCCTGAGTGAAGACGCAGCTAAAGACGCAGAAGCAGAGATCCAGGAGATTACTGATAAATACATCAGTCTTGTAGACAAGCACCTCGCCAGCAAGGAAAAGGATATTATGGCGGTGTGATGAGAGTTCATAGTTCATGGATCATAGTTCATAGGAGAGAGCAGATGGCATATGGCTTATGGCGTATAGTTCATAGCAGATGGCAGGTGACATATGGTTCATAGTTCATAGTTCATAGTTCATAGGAGAGAGAAAAAATTTCTATGGACCATAGACCGTGGAACATTGACCATCGACCTTAGGCATCGCCATGAACCATGAACCATGAACTATGAACCCAAACCTAACCCCTGTTCGCCAAATAAACCCCACCCAAAATCATCCCCAGGCATCCTACCTGCATCACGCTCACATCTTCCTGGTTCAGCAGTCCCCAGAAGATGGCTACAACCGGTATGGCATAGGTAACCAGTGAAGCAAACAATCCGCCTGCTTTCTGGATCAGTACATAAAAAAGTGCAGTGGCAATGGCACTTCCTACAATACCGAGCAATACGGCCAGCCAGATGGCAGCCTGCGCTTCTGCATCATAACGAAAAAGATCAACCACATGATGCTGCCACATGATAATGCCCGCTGGAATAGCAATAAAAGCCATGGATACGGTGGCTATTTTCAAACCTTCTACTTCTTTCAGGTAGTGTCCCACCATATTTACATTGAAGCCATACATGATGGTGGCCAGTAAAATCAAAAGGGTAGCTCCAATATCATTGAATGCAACCGGTCCTTTGGAAATATTGAGGATTACGAGCCCGGTAAAACCTATCAGAACACCAATGATCTTCTTTTTCTCAATCGAAGCTTTGAAGAACAGGATGGCAATCACAATTACAAAAAGCGGTGTGAGCGAATTCAGGATACCGGCCAGTGAACTGTTCATTCTTTCAATAGCCACCGCAAATAAAAAAGCAGGAAAAAGATTGCCTAACATACCGGAAAGGATCACCAGGGGCAGTTTTTTCAATGGCACCTTCCGGATATGAAAAACAGCAAGGGGAAGAAAAAGAAGTCCTGCCGCAAAGATCCTTGTTGACCCGATCTGCCATCCGGTGAGGTGTTCACTACTTTTTTTCATCAGGATAAAAGAGCTTCCCCAAACTAAAGCCAGCAGAATAAAAAGAGCCCAGCTGGTAAAATTCTGTTTTGCCATTGCGCCGCAAAAATCCGGAAGTTTACATTTGATACATAATTTGTTTTATGAACCGCCTGAATGAAATCTCTACCAAAGCGCCCAAAAAGGCAGACAAGTCAGAAATAAAAGAGGAAACAAAGACCTTGTTGAAAGAACTGGATGAATTGCAATACCTGCTTTATGCGGAAAGTAAACATTCTGTACTGGTGATTTTACAGGGCATGGACGCCAGTGGAAAAGATGGCGCCATCAAAAATGTTTTTGGCCAGCTCAATCCTCAGGGTGTTTCTGTAAAATCATTCAAAGCACCTACTGACGAAGAACTGCGTCATGATTTTCTTTGGCGCATTCATCACTATACTCCCGAAAAAGGGATGGTGAAAATTTTCAACCGCAGTCATTATGAAGATGTGCTGATCACAAGAGTACATGGCTGGTGTGATGATGAAACGGCAAAAAAACGATTCGCTGCCATCAACCATTTTGAAAATCTATTGGTCAATCATAACTCCACCCTGGTCTTTAAATTCTACCTGCACATCTCACCTGAAGAACAGCAGGAGCGCCTTAATGAGAGAGTCCAGGATAAAAGAAAACAATGGAAATACAATGCCAATGACCTGGCTGAAGCTAAATTATGGGACCGCTATATGGAGATGTATGAGCAGGTATTGGAAGAATGTGACCTTGTTCCCTGGACCATCGTTCCTTCTGACCAGAACTGGTACAAGGAATACCTGATCACAAAAACAGTTGTAGAGCAACTGAGGGCGCTGAAAATGGAATATCCAAAACTGGATAAAAGCTGATCGATTCAAATTATTCTATATTAACTTCAACAGACCAAAACCTTTTTTATGGGATTTATTAAAGAATTCAAAGAGTTTGCTCTTAAAGGGAACGTAGTAGACCTGGCCATTGCCGTAATCATAGGTGCGGCCTTTGGCGCCATTGTCTCTTCTCTGGTGGACGATGTGATCACGCCGCTGATCCTGACGCCCGCTCTTGATGCAGCTGGTGTTAAAGACCTGGACAAACTGGCCTGGGGTGCCGTAAAGTATGGAAACTTCCTGGCTGCCGTGATCAAGTTCATTGTCATTGCCCTGGTACTTTTCCTACTCATCAAAGGAATGAACCGCATGAAGAGAAAGAAAGAAGCACCAGCTGCGGAACCCGCTGCTCCAGAATACAGCCTGCAGGAAAAACTGTTGATGGAGATCAGGGATTCTCTGAAGAAATAATCTCTTCCCCGGTCCCTTAAAACAGCTCTTCCAGGGTAAAAAAGCTTATTTTTGTTTGTCCCGTTATTTTAGCGGGACTTTTCTTTTAAACCTGATCCAGTGAGCACCTACCAGATAAAACTTCCCCAGTTCGAAGGGCCTTTTGACCTGCTACTTTTTTTTATTGAAAGGGATGAACTGGATATTTACAATATTCCCATCACCAATATCATTAACGACTTCCTCGCTTACATTCATGGTGATGAACCTTTGAATATCGAATTATCGAGTGAATTCATTCTATTCATTTCTACTCTCATGCGCATCAAGGCCAAGATGCTGTTGCCACGAAAAGAAGTGGATGCCCAGGGAAATGAAATAGATCCAAGGCAGGAACTTGTTGATAAGATACTGGAATACAAAAAATACAAGGAAGCTGCTGCCCGCATGGCCGAACTGGAAGCGGAGCGAATGCTCATGATCAGGAGAGGCAATATCCAGAAAGAATTGTCACTGATAGGCGAAGAAGCCAGTGAAGGCACTGAAGTGCAGAACATTACTCTTTTCAAACTGATGAAGGCTTTTGAAAGGGTGATGCAACGCTATGCCGACAAAATGAACCGCCCGGTGCATACTGTGGTGCGTTATAATTATTCGATTGAGCAAACAAAGACCGACCTCATATCCATGGCGCAAAGCGACCGCACTTTATCATTTGAAAAAATTTTTGAAAAAGTGGAGAACCGTGTGCATGCCATCTTTCTCTTTCTCTCCATGCTGGAGCTGGTGCAGGGAAAATTCCTCCGCATCCTCATTGGCGAAGGCAAAAACAATTTTATTGTGGAATACAATGAAGCACAGGAAGGACTTACTGACGAAGAGCACATGAGACTCTTGTGATTTCGCTAATCAGGTTTAAGGTTTAATGGTTTAAAGTTTAAGGTTCTTGCTGTCCGACTATTTCAGATTTTGCCGGTTTCCTCGATATTCTTCGTGTCCTCCGTGGTTCTTTGTGTGCTTTGTGCTCCAAAAAAAATGTTTTGGAAAGAACTCGATAGTATAGACAGTAAACAGCCGTAACACAAAGTTCACAAAGAAGGCACAAAGGGCACAACGCTTTAAATTGTCTGTTTCCTCGATATCCTTTGTGTACTCCGTGGTTCTTTGTGTGCTTTGTGCTCCTAAAAAAAATGCTTTGGAAAGATCTCGATAGTATTGTTAGCAACAACAGGAACACAAAGTTCACAAAGAAGGCCAAAGAACACCATGCAATTCCTCTCTATGGTTGGTTCAAAATCTTTCGTTTACTCCGTGGTCCTTCCTGTCCTTTGTGATGCAAAAAAAATTAGAGCGAGAAACAGTGTGAGAGCGGAAGAAATTAAAGCTCCCCGCCTTCCCGGTCAAAAAAATAATTTACCGTTTTGCCGGCTATCACTCAGGAAACCAACAGTGAATTTATATTCACACCCGCCTTCATCATGTCTCTTGCTGCTTCAGCAATGGCAACTGCATCATACTCGCATTCGCGGTGCAATTCTTTTAATGATCCATGTTCAACGATCCTGTCTGGTATACCCAGTATGCGCAAATCATTTTTATAATTATTCTCCGCCATGAACTCCGCAACAGCACTTCCAAAACCTCCGATCACTGTTCCATCTTCAACAGTAATGATCTTCTCATATTTGCTCAGTGCTTCGTGCATCAGTTCTTCATCCAGCGGTTTTGCAAAACGCATATCATAATGCGCAGGAGTAATACCTTCAGCTTTTAATTCCCTGATGGCTGCTGCTGCAAAATTCCCCGGGTGACCGAAACTCAGGATGGCAATATCTTTTCCATCTCTCAGCTTTCTTCCCTTACCAATTTCGATCTCTTCAAAAGGCTTTCTCCATTCCGGCATCACACCTTCACCCCTTGGATAACGGATCACAAATGGCAGTCTTGTACTCTCCAATTGGGCAGTGTACATTAAGTTGCGCAATTCCTGTTCATTCATTGGCGCTGAAATGATCATATTGGGAATGCATCTGAAAAAAGCAACGTCATAAGCACCATGATGCGTAGGTCCATCTTCTCCCACCAGTCCCGCGCGATCCAGACAAAAGATCACCGGCAGTTTTTGTATCGCTACATCGTGCACCACCTGGTCAAAAGCCCTTTGCATGAATGAAGAATAGATATTGCAAAAGACCTTCATTCCTTGTGTGGCCATACCTGCGCTCAATGTAACGGCATGCTGTTCGCAAATACCTACATCAAAAGCGCGGTCCGGCATTTTCTCCATCATGAATTTCAGTGAAGAGCCACTGGGCATGGCAGGAGTGATCGCCAGAATCTTGTCATTCTGCTCTGCAAGTTCAATGATGCTGTGTCCAAAAACATCCTGGTACTTGGGAGGCTGCGGCAGTTCGAATTTCTTTTTATAGATCTCACCAGTGATCTTATCAAAAAGTCCGGGTGCATGCCACTTGGTCTGGTCTTTTTCAGCAAGTGCATAACCTTTTCCCTTTGTTGTGATGATATGCAGCAACTTGGGTCCAGGAATATCTCTCAGGTCTTTCAATGTATCTACCAGCTTTGTGATGTTGTGACCATCAATGGGACCGAAATAACGGATATTCAAAGATTCAAACAGGTTACTGCTTTTGCTCACCATTCCCTTGATGCTGGCTTCAAGCTTGCTGGCCATATCGCGGGTGAACTTTTTTCCAACAGGCAGCTTACCCATCAGGTTCCATACATCATCCCGTAGCTTGTTATAAGTATGAGAAGTGGAAATATCCGTGAGGTATTCTTTCAAAGCGCCTACATTGGGATCAATGCTCATACAGTTATCATTCAGGATGATGAGCATATCCGTATCGGCAACACCGGCGTGGTTCATGGCTTCGAAGGCCATGCCCGCTGTCATGGAACCATCACCAATAACGGCAACTGATTTACGTTCTGTTTCTCCTTTATACTTGGCAGCCATAGCCATTCCAAGCGCCGCTGAAATGGAAGTGGATGAATGACCTACGCCAAATGTATCATATTCACTTTCGCTTCTTTTGGGAAAGCCACTGAGACCTTTGTATTTACGATTGCTAACAAATACATCACGCCTGCCTGTAAGTATTTTATGACCATAGGCCTGGTGGCCCACGTCCCACACCAATTGATCATATGGTGTATTATAGATATAATGAAGTGCCACCGACAATTCAACAACTCCGAGGCTGGCTGCAAAATGACCGCCATGAACACTTACCACATCAATAATGTATTGACGCAGTTCCTGGCATACCTGGTGTAACTGTTCCTTTGGCACCTTTTTCAGGTCCTCAGGAGAATTGATGGTTTGCAATAAAGGTCCGGCAGTGATTTGCATCAGGATAAATTGAGGTGTAAAAGTATCTACTTTTTCTTCAAAAGCAGATGACAGCTCACTACTTAACAAAGCGGAAGGAAATAGGTTGACCGCCACTGGCCCGTAACTGGTAGATGCCGGACGAAAGCTGACCGGTGGCAATGGTCAGGGTGTTGAGACCTTTATTCAGTTCGAAGCTTCCCCTCAAAACCCTTTGTCCATTCTGATCATAGATCTCATATGGAAGGGAAAAAGGTAGTGCGGCCCTGAGTTCCAGCATTAAACGGTCTTTAACAGGATTGGGCCAGGTTTTTAGCAGGCTGAGTGTTTCATTCATTGCAAGCACAGGAGAGAATTGCCAGCGTCCATCCTTTGATAGCATCTTCAATCGGAAATATTGAGGTCCTGCAGGTTCAAGTGCAGTAAAAGACTGCCTGCCAGAAATTGCCTGAGGAAAATTATAAGTCATGCTTTCCTTGAATTGCTGACCATCAGAAGATTTTTCCAGCACCAGTTTTTCCAGGGATTCCATATTGTTAATGGTCCATTCCAGTTGATGACTGTTACCATTCATGCCGGTCTTTTTGAAGCCCGACAACTGAACCGCGAGTGGAGTAGAACAGGGGATGATCTGGAATTCAAAATTTTTCAGGTAACATCCTTTACTCGATTCAATTGTGAGCCGGTACCTGCCTGCAGCAAGACTATCTACCAGTATGTCTGGCGCGATGGAATCTGTAGCCATGGTATACTCGTCGTTAAAATCAAAGTTCCCATCAAGGTCTATATCATTGGCTAATGTATAGCGCATGGGGAATACCAAACCGTAATTGTTGCTCTTCACGCTGATGTGAACACTGCCGTGACTTTCAGTGCAGTCCATTGAATTCACATAAGAAAAAGCATAACTGATCTCTGAGAAATCACCTGAGGTATTATTGGAGGCACCTGCACTTTGTTGCGGATCTTTTACCCAGCCACAATCACCATCCAGTTTGCGGGCAAAGCTGTTTCCATTTCCGGTTGACATACCCAGTGTTTCATAGTTAATGTTCATCTGACCAAGGTTAAAGATCTGCGCATCACAATCAACTGTATAAGCCGACATGATATTGAAAGAAGGTTCGCCCGGCAGACTTCTCACTACCGCATCTACCACTTTCAGCTGCGGGTCAAGCAAAACCACCTGCTCATTGGCATTACCTCCATCAGTAAAAAATCCATGGCCGGTGGAAGGGATAGGGCCGCTGGTACAGCCGCAGGTATTCCAGTTCAGATCAGCAACAACATCAGCATTGATATTGGCGCAGGGTGCGGGAATAAAACTCTGTCCTGCTATCACATAAAATTGTCCGGGTTGAAGAATGGTGTTTCCAGGAATCGTAACAGAATAATCGCCATCAGTAAGAATATAGCAACCGATGTTAACGGGTCCGGGACCAAAATTGAGGAGTTCAACAAATTCAGAGGTAACACCACAACCATTGCTGGGCCATGGCATGTATTCATTGATCACAACGCGGCCCTGACCATAAGAAATTTGATGGAAAAATAAGCAAGAGCATAGCAAAATGCCTACGATATGGATTCTTTTTGCTTTCAAGGGAGTGGATCGCCTCAAAGCAACTCAATAATTCACAACAGGAAGAATCCCTGCGTGTTTTTTTTAATGGAATCGGGGTTTCTACTCATAAAGGCTTAGTATTTATTCCATTTGTAAAACTTATCTTCCACTGGTATATTTAGCGGAATACTTAACAACGTCAGGACTAGATTTGTAATTATGGGGCGACCTTCACTTTCGAGATATTGGGCTTTTCAGCTGGTGGGATGGGGATTCCTGATCGCCTTTAATGTTTCACTTGCTTTATTTGTGACCGACAGGTTCAGTGAAAGAGGTCTCCAGCGCCTTTTGTTTTTTGTAGAAGTAGGCATTCTTTTCACACATCTCATTCGTGAGATCATCCGTTCTGCACAGATCCTGATCAAGCCAATCAGGCAACAGATCATCAGCTTCGTGGTTCTCATCATTTTATTTTCCGTGATGGCTGCTGCCTGCGATACTCCCTTCGAATTTTTCTTCAGGCTGCGGCGCGATAAGGACTGGAGTTATGAAGAACTGTTTTATACCAACTTCGGCTCCTATCTTTCTCTCTTCATCATCTGGTGCTTTATTTATTTCATGTACCACTTCATGGCCAAAACACGCAAGCAGCAGATGGATACCATCAAACTGGAAGCACTGGTAAAGGAACTGGAACTGAAAACCATCAAAGCTCACATCAACCCGCATTTTATTTTCAATGCATTGAACAGCATTCGCGCATTGATTGATGAAAATCCCGCACGTGCCCGAAGAGCCATCACAGAATTGAGCAACATCCTTCGCAGCAGCCTCAGTGCAGAGAAAGGAGAAACTGTAAGTCTTGAAGATGAATTGAAGATCGTAAAAGATTACCTGGCACTGGAGAACATGCGTTTTGAAGACCGCTTAAAAGTGGAATATGAAATTGATGACGACACACTGGACCAGCAGGTACCACCAATGATGTTACAGACACTTGTCGAGAATGCCATCAAGCATGGCATCAGCAAGCAGGTGAGGGGTGGCGTGGTGCGCATCGTTTCAGATTTCAAAGGAAATTTTCACCGCCTCAGTGTACAGAACACCGGTCATTTGAATGGAAGAAGTTCCGGTTCTGGCTTCGGACTCTCCAGCACACAGGACAGGCTGGGATTGATCTATGGCGAGAAGGCCAAATTTGAGATCAGGCAACTGAACACTGAAATTGTTGAAGCAAAAGTTTTAATACCCATCATAAATCAATTGACAAATGAAGGCAATTATAATAGATGACGAACGCCTGGCCCGCGCCGAGTTGCGTAAGTTATTGCAGGAATTTCCTGAGATCGAGATCGTTGATGAAGCTTCCAATGCCGAAGAAGGCATTCAGAAGATCGAAAGTTTCAACCCCGACCTGATCTTCCTCGATATACAGATGCCTGGTAAAACAGGTTTTGATATGTTGTCTGAACTGGACCACACACCACACGTGATCTTCACCACTGCTTATGATGAATATGCACTCAAGGCTTTTGAAGTGAACGCCTTGGATTATTTACTCAAGCCTGTTGAACCAAGACGACTTGCTGATGCCGTGGAAAAGCTGAAGAAAGCAAATCCTGTAACTGTCAATGGCAATCATCACGTAGCAGAAGGAACGAGCATACTCAGTGAAAATGACCAGGTGTTTGTAAAAGACGGTGAACGATGCTGGTTTGTGAAACTATCTGAAGTGCGCCTGTTTGAAAGCGTTGGCAATTACGCCAAGGTTTTCTTTGGATCCAATAAGCCACTGATATTAAAATCACTGAATTCACTGGAAGAAAGACTGGATGAGAAAGTTTTCTTCCGCGCCAACCGCAAGCATATCGTCAACCTGCGCATGATCGACAAGATCGAGCCCTATTTCAATGGTGGCTTGCTGCTTGAATTGAAGGGCGGGGAAAAAATAGAAGTGAGCAGAAGGCAGACGGTGAAGTTTAAGGAGATGATGAGTTTATAGAAGGAATGCGTCCATAGTCCATGGTCTATGGTCCATGGACGATCCCATAATTTTTAAAGAAAGCTTACGCCATTTCAATTCTGATCAATCAACAAAATCGCTGATGAAAAAATTATTGTTGCTGCTTTTATTGGCAGCGGGTTTAAATGCTTTTGCACAAAAGCAGCCTTTGGTAGATGTGAAGGATGCAGAACGTATTGAAAACTTTCTGGCTTCTGATGAAATGCGGGGAAGAAAAGCAGGCAGTCCGGAAATAGACCGTGCTGCAGATTTTATTGCATCAGAATTTAAAAAATCTGGTCTTGAACCATTCCTGGGAAACAGCTACCTACAGAAGTTCACCATGGTTCGTGCGAAGCAGGGTTTACTGAAAGCAGAAATGAATGATAAAGACATCGATCCTGCTGAAGTGATCGTGATTACAACAAAACCTGAAATCAAGGTCAACGAAAAATCGGGTTATGAATTTGATTCTATTTCGGCAAGAGAAAATTTTGGTACAAAAGCCCGAAGCCTCGTACGTTCAGGAAAGAATTTAATTGTTTGGGTGGATACCAGCTTTTCAAAAAACTTTGGAAGGATTGCCAGTTTGAAATCACAACTCTTCTCCATGGAAAATAATGTGGTGTTTGTGTTGGGAAAACGTGAGGCAAAAACTTTTACCATTAAGGCGGAACATGAAATTACTTCCTCGGCTTTCAGCAATGTTGCAGCCGTACTTCCGGGCAAAAGCAGGAAGAATGAATATGTGATCTTTTCCGCCCACTATGATCATATTGGTATTGGCAAACCTTTGAATGGCGACAGCATTTATAACGGTGCCAATGATGATGCAGCAGGAACTACAGCGGTCATTCTCCTCGCAAAACATTTTAAGAACCTGGGCAACCAGGAAAGGACCATTGTTTTTGTTGCCTTTACCGCTGAGGAGATCGGGGGGTTCGGCTCTCAGTATTTTTCTGGTGAGCTGGATCCTGCTTCGGTTGCTGCCATGTTCAATATTGAAATGATTGGTACCGAAAGTAAATGGGGAAAGAATTCGGCCTATATCACGGGTTTTGAAATGACAGATATGGGACAGATCCTGCAAAAGAACCTGGAAGGGACCGATTTCAGGTTTCATCCCGATCCTTATCCGCAGCAGCGTTTGTTTTACCGTTCAGACAATGCCACGCTGGCAAGATTGGGTGTTCCTGCACATACCATATCGACCGCCAAGATGGAAGAAGAGCCGCACTATCACAAGGCCAGCGATGAAGTCAGTACTCTCGATATTTCCAATATGGCTGCTATCATTGAAGCCATCGCCAAAAGCTCCGCCAGTATTGTGAGTGGAAAAGATACGCCTTCAAGGGTGAAAGCAGGGAGCATGAGATAATCAGCAGGAATTCTTATTTTGAGATGATGCAGAGGTTTGTACTGTTGATATTTTTTCTAAGTGCCTTTTTGATTTCCAGTGCCCAGGAAAATGATACCATCTCACTCAACGAAGTAAGCCGCATCATGCATACGCTTGCTTCAGACAGCATGAAGGGAAGGAAAAATTATTCAGTGGAACTCACAGTTGCGGCACATTTTATTGCCCGTGAATTTGAAAAGGATTCACTCAAATATTTTCCTGGTTTTGAATCCTATTTTCATCAATTTACAACAAGGACAGAGGGTGAAAATGAAAAGCTTTCCAAAATATCAGGAGCGGACAGGCTATTTAATGTTATAGGAGTATTGGAAGGCAAAAGCCGGGCGAATGAAGTCGTCATTTTCTCAGCGCACTACGACCATGTGGGGATAGATCGATTAAGGTCGGACAGCATTTTCAATGGTGCCAACGACAATGCATCAGGAACAACTGCCCTGCTTTCACTGGCCCATTATTTTTCAAAAAGAAATGACAATGAACGTACGCTGATCTTCTGTGCATTTGCAGGTGAAGAATTGGGAATGACCGGATCTAATTTATTTTCACAACAAATAGTAAGTGATGCCATTGTTGCCATGATCAATATTGAAATGATCGGAATGACGAATGTTGCGGGCAGGAATGCATTTTTTGTAACGGGAGCTGACTATTCAGACCTTGCCGGTATGTTGAAGAGAAATCTTAAAGGAACGAAATTTAAGATCCGTTCAGAACCTCCGGCAGAATCCATGCTATTTATCCGTTCTGATAATTTTCCATTCGTGAAGAAAGGGGTTCCCGCGCATTCCATCATGTGCAGCGACGATAAAGAGCCCTGTTATCACCAACCCTGCGATGAAATCAAAAAGATAGATCTTAAGAACATGACGGCAGTGATCAGGGCGATTGCCATTGCAACTAAAGGATTGGTAATGGGAACCGATACACCAAAGAGGATAAAATACTAAACAGGTTCTTTCTCTCCTGAATTTTTTTCATCGATTACGTATAATGGTCTTTTCCTTACATCACTGCTGATGCGGCTGATGTATTCACCAATGATTCCTATTGCTACAAGCTGTACACCACCAATAAACATGGAACTGATGATCAAGGAGGTCCATCCTGTTATCACCTCATGTAAAATAAATTTTGAGAACAACGCATAGAGGATGATCAAAAAAGAAATACCGGATACAAGGAATCCAAGAACTGTTGCCAGCCTTAATGGATAATTGGAAAAAGCTGTGATACCATCGATTGCAAAACGCAGCATTCGGAAAAAACTGTAATGACTTTTTCCTGCATACCTTTCATCACGGTCATATAATACTGAAGTTTGTTTGAAGCCGATCCAGGCGATCTGACCCCTGATGAATTTATTTTGCTCTGGCATTTGCTTCAGGCAGTCAATGATCTTCCGGTCTATTAATCGGAAATCTCCTGTATCCAGTGGAATATTAATGCCTGCAGTTTGTTTTAGGATCCTGTAAAATAATTTGGCTGTTCCTCTTTTAAAAAAGCTTTCGCCTTTTCTTGACCTGCGTTGTGCATATACAACCTGGTAGCCTTCAAGATATTTTTCCCAGAGCTGCGGTATTAATTCAGGTGGATCCTGCAGATCACCATCCATCACAACAGCTGCTGCTCCACGACAATGATCCAGTCCTGCAGTAATGGCTTTCTGATGTCCAAAATTCCTGCTCAGGCTTATGTAATGGCTTTTGTTATTCCGGGAAGAAAAATTCTTTAAGATGTGTAAGGAATCATCCGTACTGCAGTCGTTCACCCATACTATTTCATAATCACTGGTGACGATTCCTAATGCATTAATCAGCCTGTCATAAAGAAGCGGAAGAATGGGAGCTTCATTAAAAACAGGAATAACAATGCTCAGGATGATTTGATTTTCTTTCATAACCTCGCCTGCACAAGATACACAGCACAACCATATAATTCATTGACCTTTTTTAATGAATACTGTTGTTCTATCTGTTCCTTTAATGCCGGTTGATTAACAACCGCATAACTACCAGGTTCCAGGGATGAAACATCAGATTGCAAACGAACCTGGCTTCCACGAAGTTGATGTTGCTGTATGTAAAAATTAACCTGCCCATTGTAGCCTTCAAAACAAACAACATACCGGTCAAGGTCTATCTTGTGTCTTGATGCGTATTTCAAAAAATAACCTGGCTGATGATGCACTACATCTTCATTTTCTTTATACCTGAATATGCCTTTATAAACCCTGTAACAGGGATAAAAAAATAAGAGAAGAAAAAACAGAACTGACCAACCCAATTTGTTTTTCCTTGGAAAAAAATATTCCCTCAGCAATTGAAGCAGAATGGCAATCAACAATCCAATTTGCAGGGATAGAAAAGGATAGAGCGGAAGATCATACCAGTCAAGTTTTGTTTGTCCCAGGGAAATAATCAACCAGAAAGGAACCGTCATACATAAATTAAACAGGCTGATTTTCCTGGTGCAGGAGGAGCGATTCAAAAAGCCTGCAATAAATGCCGGTATGATGAACCAGAACCAGTAAACATATCTCTCGAACCTCATGTTCCTGGTATAAAAACCAAAAGGGTATTGATGGCCTTCCAATGTTTCAAGGTAGCGTCCTCCCAGTTCATTTTGATATACAGCTTTGAGATAACCCGGGTTGAATTGCTCTCTTAAAAAATAATATCCTCCCACCATGAAAATAAAAAACAGGAGTCCATAATAAAAAACAGGATTAAGCAATGTGTGCCTGAATTTTTTTTCTGTGAACGTCAACAAAAAGATGCCTGGCAATAACATCAGTCCAACGATACCTTTTGTAAACGTTGCCAGGGTCAAAAAGATCCAGAATAATAGCAGCCATCTTCTTGAATTTTCTGTTAGGTATAGAAAAAATGAAAGGCAATAAAATGTCATGAAAAAAATGAGCAAAGGATCATAATCCCCTGTTCTTCCTCCATGGTTGGAGATATAAGCATAGGTCGAAGCGAATACAACACCTGCGAAGAAACCTGCCCATGGCCTTTTTTGTTTTACAGCGCAAAACCACCAAAGTAATATTCCTGTTGCTACTGCACCCATTGCAGAAGGAAGACGAATGGCAAGATCACTTACTCCCAATAATTTCATACTGATCACCTGCAGCCAGATCAACAGCGGCGGTTTGGTATTCCACATATCCGGCTGACCTTCATAAAAAGGCACCAGCCAGTTTCCATGCAAGTACATATGAAGTGCATTGTTAGCATTCCTTGCTTCGTCCCAGATGCGTAATGGAATGGCACCAAGCCTTGCTAAAAAACTAAAAACCAGAAAGGGTAGCAGCAGTAATAAACTGGTAAGAGGTTTTTGTAAATATTTCATGCTGCTGGCATTGGAAATCAGGATACCAGGTGTACTCCATGAATGGCGGCGGCCATTTCTTCAATCAGTGAAGCATCTTTTTCAATGGCATTACCGATCACTATCACATCAGCGCCGGCCTTGCAATTGAGATAGGCCTTTTCCGCATCCCTGATCCCTCCACCAACGATCAGCGGTACTTCTATATGCTGCGCTACGGTCTGGATCATTTCTTCGGATATGGTTTTTTTGGCACCACTGCCACTGTCCATGTAAATCAGCTTCATGCCCAGCATTTCAGCTGCCATGGCCGTACACATGGCAATGTCAGGCTTGTCGGCAGGAAGGGGTGTGGCATTGCTGATATAGGAAACAGTTGTTGCCGCGCCTCCATCTACCACCATATATCCGGTTGGAATGATCTCAAGACCTGAATTTTTTACGAAAGGTGCTGATACTACGTGCTGACCGATCAGGAGATCCGCGTTTCTACCCGAAACCAGTGATAGATACAACAAAGCATCAGCATGTTTGCTGATCTGTGAAGGACTGCCGGGAAAAAGCAATACGGGAATGGAACAGGAAGATTTGATCTGCTGGATGCATTCATCCAAATGATTGGAGATCACCAGGCTGCCGCCTACAAAAAAATAATCAACACCCGCTTTTACTGCCAGTGTGATGATCTCATTGAGTGATGATGTAGTCACCTTATCGGGATCAACGAGTACGGCAAAAGATTTTTTTCCTGCCTTTTTCTTTTCTGCCAGGGACTGGTAAACATTTGTCTTCCTTGAATCCATTCCTGCAAAAATGCAAAACTTTTGCCAATGGATCACATCATTCAGCTAAGACCTTTACTCTTTTATTGAGCTGGTATTCGTAATTCTACTTAAATAGCGAGATAATATTCAATTTGAAATGAAACCATTTTAACAGGTCGCAGTGGTGCATAGTAGATTATTCACCTATTTTCAAATCAAATCCATCTGTACCCCCTCATTTCTCATCATCAATGATTTTATTCTTTGTCCTGCCCCTGATATCATACTGGTCTTTACCCTCGTTGCCATACATGCGAAGCCTGATCCCCGGCCGGGCGCTTTCTTCCATCACGAACTGGTCATCACCTTTCAATCCATACAAATGAACACTATGTGTTTCCGAGCGGTCGAAAAGACGTTCATACATTTTATACCGGTTTTTTTTCTCTAACCGGTACACGGTGATCAAAAGCTTATCATCCCTTCCAGATACCACAAACAGTTCTTCTTCATTTGTACCAATCACCTTCACCAGTTTGGAGAGATACTGGTAATAACGCATGCCATTCTTCAACAAACCATCACGCCTGGATTTTAGTTTGGAACTAATGAGAGCACCATCACTGGAATAAACCGGTTCTGGAATTTTTTTTACGCTGCTGTCAATAACTGCATCACTCATTTCGCGTTGAAATTCCCTGATGGCATCTTCCCATTCCTGCGCCGACAATTCATTTAAAAATACCTTATCAAAATGGTGCGATTTCCAGTTGAGTTGTTTTAATCCTGAACTTGATTTTTTAAATCCAGTGATGTGCGACATGAAACTGAGTTTGGCAATTGCAGGTAATAATCCTTCCGAATAAAAAAGCGCATTATCCCGGTCCCTGGGAATGGCATAATAGTATTCTGTATTTGCGGAATCAATTTCATCCCAGCGCCACTGGTCTGCATGTCGGTCCCAGTCACCAACCAGCATATCCAGCAGCCTTGCCTTCAATACTTTTTTCTGCAACACCAGGTGATCATTTTCTTCCCTGATCTTTCTTTTGATCTTTTCTGTATCATCAGTATCTGTTCCATCAGGTGTAGGCTCTCTTTCTTCCAGCAGGCAAACTGTATTGGCAAAAATTGCATTGTACTCACCAAGAGCTTTGTCTTCAGCAATGAAAAACATTTGCGGCGCGGGAGCAATGATATCAGCTGCCTTTGCCAGTTCTGCTACCACCAGCGGACTATATGGATAGGAAGCAGAGATCATATCCTGCACAATGGTTTCAACAGGAGTATGCGTAAGTATGGAAGGAATCGCGTTTTTTACGGTTTTATTAACCGTTCTCAATACCCATTCTTTTCCATTGGCGTCAGTAAGCCGCAGTGATTTGGTTTGTTGTCCTCCTCCCAACTTTTTAACAATGAGTCCTGAAGCAGACAAATAAAATACAGGGAGCTTAACAGGAGTGCTCCAGGTTTCGCGGTAATTTTTTCCCATTATCACCTGATGCAGCCAGGAACGTATTTCGTATTTCATGCTGATGGCAGTGATGATGCTGTCAGTAGCAACATAAGGGTAAGTTGTACCAGCCCCTGACTGCGCCTTTGAATTCAGACTCAACAATAATCCAAGCAATAAAAATCCTTTATGCATCTTTCAATATTTCCGTGGGACTGATGCAAAAGCATTACCAAAATACCAAGACTTCTACAGCTGTATTGAATTTGCATCTGCGAAAAGGAATATATTGATGAAGTTTTAGTAACCCACATCATACATATTGAATAATAATTCCCGTTTTATTTTTATACAGGCTATACCCCCTTCTTTATACCAAAAAAATTTCAATTTTATCATCCAAACGGGGCCGTAAGATTGTTTTCCACGGCAAAATTTGATGGATTGCAGCAGGGGCGGGAACTGTCATTTTATGCACTTTTGTTTATCCACACCTGTGCATATCTAAGACTTCATTTTATGGGTTGCTAAAGATATTTTCGTCGCCTGCCACTTATTATTTCAACCACCTAACCCAATTGCAAATTTTTAAAAAACGTAGCTTATGGCAAGTGTAAAAAGATCAGCCACCAAAGGACTTACCTTCCAGCGTAAGTATACAAAAGAGGATATCAATGTATTCGACCAGTTTGAATATGATTACCGAACCTCTGTGATCCGAAACCCGAGCGGTGAAGTTGTTTTCGAGATGAACAACGTGGAAGTGCCAAAGCAGTGGAGCCAGATCGCTACCGACATTCTTGCCCAGAAATATTTCAGGAAAGCGGGTGTGCCCCAGCCTGACGGATCTCTTGGCAGGGAAACCTCGGTAAAGCAGGTGGCCCATCGCATGGCCAATTGCTGGAGAGTATGGGGTGAACGCTATGGCTACTTTGCTTCTTTTGATGACGCACAGATTTTTTATGAAGAACTGGTGTACAGCATCCTTAACCAGATGTGTGTGCCCAATTCTCCACAATGGTTCAATACAGGCCTGCATGAAAGTTATGGCATCAAGGGAAAGCCACAAGGCCACTACTATGTGGACCAGGTGGATGGCAAACTCAAAAAATCAACATCTGCTTACGAAAGGCCACAGCCTCATGCCTGCTTTATCCTGAGCGTGGAAGATGACCTGGTGAATGAAGGTGGCATCATGGACCTCTGGGTGCGTGAAGCAAGGATCTTCAAATATGGCTCCGGCGTAGGTACCAATTTCTCCAACATACGTGGTGAAGGTGAAAAATTAAGTGGTGGTGGTACTTCAAGTGGTTTGATGTCCTTCCTGAAAATTGGTGACAGGGCCGCAGGTGCTATCAAAAGTGGTGGAACTACAAGAAGGGCTGCCAAAATGGTTTGCCTTGACCTCGACCATCCTGAAGTGGTGGATTTCATTAACTGGAAAATGGAGGAGGAGAAAAAAGTTGGTGCATTGATCGCAGCAGGTTATGCCAGTGACTATGAAGGAGAGGCTTATAGAACAGTATCCGGACAGAACTCTAATAACTCGGTGCGTATTCCTAATTCATTTTTTGAGAAGCTGGAAGCCGGTGAAGACTGGGAGCTGAAAGCAAGGACCGATGGCCGTGTGATGAAAAAAATTCCTTCAAGAGAACTCTGGAACCAGATCGCATATGCCGCATGGCGTTGTGCTGATCCCGGAACTCAATACAATACCACCATCAATGAATGGCATACCTGTCCCGAAGGTGGTGAAATCAGGGCTTCCAACCCCTGCTCGGAGTATATGTTCCTCGACAATACAGCCTGCAACCTGGCATCGGCCAACCTTATGAAGTTTTACAACCATGAGGACAATACTTTCGACGTAGAAGGTTTTGAATATGTATGCAGATTATGGACAACTGTTTTGGAGATCTCTGTGCTGATGGCGCAGTTTCCATCAAAAGAAGTTGCCCAGCTGAGTTATGAATACCGCACACTGGGACTGGGTTATGCCAACCTGGGTACCATGCTCATGGTAAGCGGCATTCCTTATGACAGTGAAAAAGCAAGGGCCATCGCCGGTGCCATCACCGCTATCATGACCGGCATTTCTTATAAAACCTCAGCTGAAATGGCTGGTGTATTGGGTGCCTTCCCACGCTACGAAGAAAACAGGGAACACATGATGCGCGTCATGAGAAACCATCGCCTGGCGGCTTATGATGCCGACAGCTATGAAGGCCTCAGTGTAAAGCCCCAGGGTTTGAAAGCACAATACTGTCCTGATTATTTATTGAAAGCAGCCTGCAAAGCATGGGATGATGCAGTGGAGCTGGGTGAAAAATATGGTTACCGCAACGCACAGTCAACCGTGATTGCTCCAACAGGAACCATTGGTCTGGTGATGGACTGCGATACTACTGGTGTAGAACCGGATTTTGCTCTCGTGAAATTTAAAAAACTTTCCGGTGGCGGTTATTTCAAGATCATCAACCAGTCAGTACCTTCTGCTTTAAAGAACCTGGGCTACCAGGAAAAAGAAGTGGATGCCATCATTAAGTATGCAGTTGGCTCTGGAACTTTTGCCGGCGCACCTCATATCAATCACCAGTCGCTTTCAGAAAAAGGATTCATTGCAGAAGAGATCAAAAAGCTGGATGCAGCAGTGGCTGCCGCTTTCGAGATCGGTTTTGTATTCAACGTATATAACCTGGGTGAAGAATGCCTGCAGCGACTGGGCTTCAAACCAGAACAATATTTCAATTTTGAATGGAGCCTGCTGGAAGCACTTGGATTTACCGACGAACAGATAGAAGCCGCCAACGATTATGTGTGCGGAACCATGACCGTGGAAGGTGCTCCTTATCTGAAGGAAGAACACCTGCCGGTATTTGACTGCGCCAATAAATGCGGTAAGAAAGGCGAGCGCTATATTCATGCTCATGGCCACATCCGTATGATGGGTGCTGCTCAACCTTTTATTTCGGGAGCCATTTCAAAAACCATCAACCTGCCCCACGAAGCAGTAGTGGAAGAAATTGCAGATGCTTATTTACTTAGCTGGCAGCTGGGATTAAAAGCGTGTGCCCTTTACCGTGATGGTTCGAAATTATCACAGCCTCTTTCCAACAAATCTGATAAAAAGAAAAAAGAAGATCAACCTGCAGAAGAAGCGGCAGCAATGGAAACACCAGCCATGGATTCTAATATTGTTGACATGGCCAAGCTCACCATCGAAGAGCTGCTGGATGAAGTACAGAAAAGAGTGCAGGCTTCACCTGATACAAAATTGAAGCGCAAGCTGGCAAGCATTGTTGAACGCCGGACCTTACCTGCAAAAAGAAGGGGCTTCACCCAAAAAGCCAAGATCAACGGGCAAACCATCTTCCTGCGTACCGGTGAATATGCTGATGGAACACTGGGAGAGATCTTTATTGATATGGCCAAGGAAGGCGCTACCATGCGTAGTATGCTGAACTGTTTTGCCATTGCCGTGTCCATTGGCTTGCAGTATGGTGTGCCACTGGAAGAATTTGTTGAGAAATTTGTATTCACCAAGTTCGATCCTGCCGGATTTGTTGAGCATCCGAACATCAAATCATCTACTTCAATTGTTGACTTCCTCTTCCGTGCTTTAGGTTATGAGTACCTCGACCGCACAGACCTCGTTCATGTGCTGGATAAGCCGGAAGTGATGAATACGGGTGAAGAAGAGTGGGATGATGTAACTTCAGAAAAAGCTTCGGCAGAAAAGTTAACCTCCCCAAATGTTTCTGCTGACAAAGCTTTGAAACAGCCTGAATTGTCAAGCGTGCGTGTGGTGGCTTCTCAAACTACAGTAACAAAAGTGCAGAAGACAACAACAATGGATGCAGTAAATATTGCTGCAAGGTCCATGCAAGGTGATGCACCTGCATGCAATACCTGCGGACATATCACGGTAAGAAGCGGTACCTGCTACAAATGTTTGAACTGCGGCAACTCAATGGGTTGCAGCTAAACCATACTTAGGACGGAAAACCTATGTACCCGAACCAATCCCGCCCTCAGGGCGGGATTTTTATTTTTTAAAATCCAAGCTTGCTACCCAGTTCTCCCAATGGGTTGGCAGCACTGTCCGAATGAACCTGTTCCTTACTGGCACCACCAAGTACTGAATCGATCTGGCTGCCAATAGCAGGAAATTTCTGTTTTACAAAACCGGAAACCACAGATAATACCTGTTGTGCCTTATCGGCAGGGATACCAGTTTTTTCTACGATCTGGTTGATCAAATCATTCATAAAATTGTTTTGAGCATAAATGCAAAAATTACACCTGCACTGGCATAAAAAAAGCGCTTCATGAAGAAGCGCTTTTAATTGAAAGAAATAACCTTACTTACTACCCAGGACACTATTGACCGCACCGGCCAGCATGGGATATTTTTCAAGTACAAAATTTTTGATGGTTTCCACCACTTTATTGGCCTGTTCATCATTCAGGTTCACTTCTGATTTTAATTTATCAACCAGTTCTGTAACCTGTCCCTGTGCATTGCTCTTATCAAATCCAAACATTTGTATAGTTTTTATTTTATTAATGATCCGTCATAGACCATAGTCCATAGACCATAGTCCATGGACCATAGACTATGGACCATAGTCTATTATGCTACTTTCAGGAGGCTCAATTTGCTCTTGTCAAATTTGCGTTTGGCGTACTCGATATCGAGGTTGAAATATTTTTCTTTGGAAGAAGGAAGTTCAAACATGGCGTCAGTAAGAATGCCTTCGCAAATGCTTCTCAAACCTCTTGCACCCAGCTTGTATTCCACGGCTTTTTCAACCATGAAATCCAGCACTTCATCTTCGATGGTCAGCTTGATGCCTTCCAGTTCAAAAAGCCTGATGTATTGTTTGATCAGTGCATTCTTGGGTTCTGTCAGGATGGCCCTCAGTGTTTCAGCATCCAAAGGATCAAGATGAGTGACAACAGGCAGACGTCCGAGTAACTCAGGGATCAGTCCAAAAGATTTCAGATCCTGCGCATTCACATAACGAAGCAGGTTCTTTTTCATGCTTTCCTGCAGGTCCTTGTCAACATTAAAACCAATAGTATTGGTTTGTACACGACGTGCAATGATTTTGTCAATACCATCAAAAGCACCTCCGCAAACGAAGAGGATATTCTGAGTATTTATTTTAATCAGCTTTTGCTCCGGATGTTTCCTGCCACCCTGTGGTGGCACCAGTACATCGGTACCTTCCAGGAGTTTCAGCATGCCCTGTTGAACACCTTCACCACTTACATCACGGGTGATGGAAGGATTGTCGCTTTTACGTGCGATCTTGTCAATTTCATCTATGTAAACAATACCTCTTTCTGCCGCGGCAACATCATAGTTGCAAACCTGCAGCAGGCGGGTAAGAATGCTTTCCACGTCTTCACCCACATAACCAGCTTCGGTAAAAACTGTGGCATCAACAATGGTAAAAGGGACATTCAGCAGTTTGGCGATAGTTTTAGCCAGCAGGGTTTTACCCGTACCTGTTTCTCCCACCATCACAATATTGCTTTTCTCAATCTCTATTTCATCTTTTGGAACCTCAGCCGATTTGTATTGAAGGCGTTTGTAATGATTGTATACGGCTACTGAAAGCACTTTTTTGGCTTCATCTTGTCCGATCACATATTCATCAAGGAATTTTTTAATCTCGATCGGTTTCTTTACCGTGAGCTTGAAAGCGGCGGTACCTGTGCCTTTATCGTCACGGACCATTAATTCCTGGTCTATGATCTCTCTCGCATGCTCAACACAGTTCTCGCAGATATGTCCTTCCTGTCCGGCAATCAGGATTTTCACCTCATCGCGACTACGGCCACAGAACGAACAATGTAAAATATTTTTTGCCATGAATGATATTCAGTAATAATTAGAACGTTTAATTCAGCCAAGTGCTGCTTTGGAACAGGCAAAAATAGAAAATTCCGCGGCGAGAGCACCTTTCCCCTGGCTTTTATAGGAAATTATTAGGTTAAGCAGGATAAAAGAGGGGTGAAGGCCTATGGACAAAGGGTGACAGGAATGAAAAAAATAAAGGGAAGTGGGCAGAGTCATGCAATTGTTCCTTCATGTTTACTGTCCACTTCCCCAGACTGATCTGTTGGAATATTCTATTTAGAATCCTTTTTCTACGATCTTATCCACAATGCCGTATTCAATAGCTGCCTGGGCATCCATCCAGTAATCCCTTTCAAAATCTTTTTTAATGCGTTCAAAGGTCTGGCCGGTATTTTCTGCCAGAAGACGGGCGCCCATCTCCTTGGTTCTCAGGATCTGCTCGGCATGGATCTCCATGTCAGCACTTACCGCCTGGATATGTCCGCCCAGTGAAGGCTGGTGGATCATCACCTCACCATGAGGATAGATATAACGCTTTCCTTTTTCACCACCACTCAGTAAAATACTTCCCATAGAAGCTGCCAGTCCCATACAAATGGTACTCACCGGCGATTTGATCAGCTTCATGGTATCATAAATCACCATACCGCTGGTAACAGATCCACCGGGACTGCTAATGAAGAATTTGATCTCCTTACCCGGGTTGTCTGCTTCCAGCAGGGTAAGTTTGGTCACCACATCCTTGGCAGATTTATCATCAACGATACCCCAGAGGTAAATACTGCGGCTGTCGTAAAAATATTTTTCGAGGCGCTTGTACAGCATTCTTGTGTCCAGCTCAGCCCTTTCTTCTTTTTCTTCTTCAGGTTCTTCAGGATTGCCGGGTACACCTGGTTCCTGCATCAATGAAAAGCGGTTGTATGCGATATCTTGAAGGCTCATCTTTCGGTTCTTTTAGGGTTAATTATTTTTTAGTTTCTGCTTTGATGTCTTTTTTGGGATTGACCAGCAATACTTCATCAACAAGACCGTAGTCTTTCGCTTCCTGCGCCGTCATCCAGTAGTCGCGTTCAAAATCATTAGCCACCTTGTCCACGGTCTGACCAGAGTGATTGCATACGATCTCGTACAATTCCTGTTTCAGTTTCTTGATCTCCCTAACAGTGATCTCGATGTCAGTAGCCTGTCCGCCCATGGCACCGCTTGGCTGATGCATCATCACTCGTGCATGTTTCAGAGCGGCTCTTTTTCCTGCAGTACCGGCTGCCAATAAAACGCTGCCCATGGAGGCTGCCATGCCAATGCAAATAGTGGCTACATCCGGAGAAACATATTGCATAGTATCATATAGTCCCAGTCCGGCATAAACGCTTCCACCGGGAGAGTTGATATACATATTGATGTCCCTAGTACGGTCTGTTGAATCCAGGAAGAGTAACTGTGCGGTAACTATGTTGGCTACTTCATCATTGATCGGATGTCCCAGGAAAATGATCCGGTCCATCATCAGGCGGCTGTAAACATCCATAACGGCCACGTTCATGGGGCGTTCTTCGATCACATTTGCAGTAAGAGCGGTTACCGAATATTTGCCGTAGCTATCCAATGTATTGCTTGACAATCCCCTGTGCTTCACGGCATATTTTTCAAATTCTGAATTAAAACTCATATCGTCTGTATTAGATTTATAGCAAATTAATGGATTGTGCTGTATCAAATACCATGCTTGGGTAAAAACAGGACAAAATGCCAGAGGGATCATAGTTCATAGTTCATGGTTCATGGCTGGACGAGAGTTCACAAGTTCACGAGTTCACAAGTTCACGAGTTTCCACCTTCGTTGCACTGCAGCCTGAACCTTCGCAGAGCTTCGGATCTCAGCTACGGCGGACAAAGCACGAGTTCACAAGTTCAGAAGATGGGTTATCTAATTTAAGGTAACGTCCATGGACCATAGACTATGGACCATGGACGTTGCCTATGAACTATGAACCATCCGCCATCCGCCTACTATGAACCATCACCTATGAACTAAAAAAGGCCGAAGGAAACCTTCGACCTTTCAGAATTTTGTAAGTCAGTATTAATGATGCGCGTGCTGGTGCTGCTCGTTCATTTTAATAAATTCTTCTTTGGTGATGGGTGTTTCCACGGCGTTCACCTGTGACTCTGCGAATTCAAATATTTTCTGCGTCTGCATGCGGTTGTAAGCATCGTCCACATATTTCCTGTCCTTCATCATCCTGTCAATATAATCCTTCACCCACTGCTGTTCTTCATCAAGGTTCTGCATGCCCATATAACCCAGCAGCTGTTGTTTGGCAAACTGCCTGATCTCTTCGGCACCAACCTGTATATTATTGTCAGTGGCGATCTTTTCAGATATGAGCGTCCATTTCAACTGGTTCAGGAAATGGGGAAATTCTGCTTCTACTTCCTCATCTGTTTTGGGAGACTTGTCTTCATTACCCTGGGACTTCAGCCAGCGCTTGAGGAAATCCTGTGGGAAGTTGATCTGGGTATGATCCAGCAGTACATGGTAAAGACTATGTTGCAGCTGGTTGCTGCCTTCAGCATCCCATTGTCTTTGCAATTCTGATTTGATACGCTCCCTGAAGTCAGCTTCTGTTTTTACTTCTTCATTAGGGAACAACTGCGTAAAGAATTCTTCATTCAGCTCTTTTGGTTCTACCAGTCCAATCTTGGTGATGGTCATTTTGAAATGACGGCCAGTAGCACTGTCTATGCCCAGGTCATTCAATACCCATTCTTTTTCCTGGCCTTCAAAAGCATCATCAAGGTTTATGGAAATGCTATCATCCTTCTTTTTCCCAAGCAGGTTAGCGCGGAAGGAAGGTTTGAAATATTTTAATAGCATAGAATTATCTTTTTGCAGTCCACCTTCCAGTATGTTGCCCTGAGCATCTGTTTCAGTAAAGCTTACATTCAGCACATTGTTCTCGTCACTCACAGTCTCGGGTTCTGTCATGTTGCCATAACGTGTACGAAGGCGCTCGATTTCTTCATTCAGCATTTCATCCGTAATGGTAACCTTATATCTTTTGATATTTTCTTTGGAAAGATCGGGCAGCTGAAACTCAGGCTTCATGCCTACTTCAAAAGTGAAGGTGTAGTTATTTGGATTGTTCACATCCAGCTGGTCAAGTTTCATATCTACCGGTAAGGGCTGGGCAAAAATGTCCAGCTTCTCATCCTGCAGGTATTGAAACACTTCCTTGTCAACTGTTTTCAGCACTTCGTCCATAAAGAGCGAATTGCCATACATTTTCTTGATCAGTCCAGCAGGTACCATGCCTTTTCTGAAGCCAGGAATATTTGCTTTCTTGCTATATTCTTTTAAGGATTTTTCAAATGTGGGAAGATAATCTTCCTTGTTGATTGTAACATTCAGGTGCTTATGAAGAGGAGCAACATCCTGTTGGGTAACTGTAGCCATAATATTTTGATTGATAATGAAAGAATACCGGGCTGTAATCATCCTGTATACTGCCCGGTATTCTGCTGTGCGGGTGGAGGGACTCGAACCCCCATGCCTCGCGGCGTCAGATCCTAAGTCTGATACGTCTACCAATTTCGCCACACCCGCAAAAAACCATGATGATCATATTTAAAAAGATCAGCCGGTCATTAATAATTCAAAGAGAGTACTGCAGTGTTCAGTCCGCATCTTTCGATGCTGTTTTTGCAGGGCTGCAAATGTAAGGGATTCAAGTTTTAAAAAAGGGTATTGAAGGAAAGTTATATATCTCCAACTATGAACAAATAGTTAAAAAAATTTGAGTTCGTGTTTGAAAAAAATCTTAGGTTTGGCATCTCCTTTATTCTTTTACGAATGTTTCGGGGGTATAAAATCCCATCCTGCGAAGACCGTCAAATCCCTGTCACTTTAAAAGATTCAAATGCGCTGCGTATGAGACGTAAATTTTTACTCGTATTGTTTTTATTGCCCTTTCTAGAGTCCTGGTCCCAAAATCCTGCAACGGTGTTTACGATCCCCAGCAGGAATATCACTCTACCCTGTGGCACCAACTGTACAACCATTTCAGCTGTTGTACCGGATATCAGGCAGACCAATGATTATATTGTGAGCTCCATGCCTTACCTGCCCTTTGCCTATACTACGCCGGGCGGTATTGATGTTACAACCATATTAGGTACTACAACCATATTTGACGACCGCTGGAGTCTTCCTGTGTCTTTCCCTTTTTGTTTTTATGGCAACACTTTTCCATCATTATTGATAGGTACTAACTCTGCCATCACTTTTGATATTACCAGATCCGGATCAGGAAGCGGCTATAGCATCAGCAATACAACAGGTGCTATTCCCAATACAGCTTATGCTCCCAATATGATCTTCGGTCCTTATCATGATATTGATATTGATTACGCAGATGCTTCTACTAACTCTAAAATTGAATACAGGATTGAAGGCACTGCACCTAACAGGAGACTGATCGCCAGCTATTCCCACATTCCTTATTTCAGCTGCGGCACCAGCATGTTTGCCACTCACCAGATGGTGCTTTATGAAAGCACCGGCATTATTGAAGTATATGTAAAGGACAAACCTGTTTGCTCCGGATGGAACAGTGGTCTGGCCATCCTGGGTGTACAGGGCACGGGCTCACAGGCGGTGGCTGTACCTGGATACAATGCTACTGTTTGGGGAACAACAGGAATGGATACGGCTTTCCGTTTCACACCAAGCGGTGGCGTTACAAGATTTAAAAGCGCACAACTCCTGGTGAATGGAAACGTAGTGAATACCGGTGATACCACTACTGCTGGTATGACACCAGGAAGCATGAACCTGAACTTCGGCAACGTTTGTCCTTCTGCTGACAGCACTGCCTATGTTTTGAAACTGACCTATGGCCAGTGTAATGATGTATCGCAGGATGTAAGTTTTTATGATACTATCTATGTGAAAAAATTGACACCCACATTTACCTTGTCACAGGTAAATTCTGATTGTAGCGGTGGTGGCAGCATCACAGCAAGCGTTGTAGGTGGAAGCGGTGTATTCCAGTACAGCCTGAATGGTGGCGCTTTCCAGGCTAGCAATACCTTTAATAATCTTCCTGCCGGTAATTATGTAGTGACGATCCAGAATGCTAACAATTGCAGCTTCAGCCAGTCAGCTACTTTAACACTTACAAATAATCTTTCAATCAGTGCACTGCCAACAGATACTTCCATTTGCGTGGGTGCTTCGTTTACACCACGTGTAACATCTGCAGGTACGGCTTATGTATGGAATGGTCCCGGCACATTCAGCTCTGCTACGGTAGCGCAACCTGTTATCACGCCTTCAACTAATGGATCATTTATTGTATCCTCCACACAAGGTCCCTGCACCAGGAGAGATACCATTAATGTTACCTTATTCCCTGGTCCACAAATCAACGCCGGACCAGACCTGAGCGTAATCAATGGCGACTATGTTCAGCTGCAGGCAACAGCGGGTCCGGGCACTTATATGTGGACACCACCAACTGGCCTTTCAGCTTCCAACATTCTCAATCCCATGGCCGGTCCTAACCAGACTACGACTTATACACTTACAGCTACCTCACCACAGGGATGTACCTCTACCGATGAAGTGGAAGTAACTGTGCTCAATTGCTTTGATCCGCAGAATGCCTTTACACCAAATGGTGATGGCATCAATGATGTGTGGATGGTGAACCTGGGCGCCTGCCTGGTGAAAGCAAAAGTGGAAGTGTTCAACCGCTACGGAGGCAAGGTCTTCGAAAGCAATGAATACAAGAACAACTGGGACGGCACCTACAAAGGCAAAAACCTTCCTGACGGCACTTATTATTATGTGCTCACCGTTGAGCTGATCAGCGGCAAGAAGATCTATTACAAAGGCAATGTAACCATCTTGAGATAACTACTAATTCAAACTACTGTTATGAAACGCTTTCAGTTTTTTATTCTGATGCTTTTGACTGCGATGGGCGCTGGCGCGCAACAATTAAGTACTTCCAGTTTTTATGACATGTATGGTGTGATGCACAACCCGGCTACAGCGGGTGGCAGGCAGCATACAGAACTGGGTGGAACATTCAGAAAATTATGGGGTGATATGCCCGGCGGTCCTCAAACCGGATTGCTATTCGCGAATACATATTTAAAAGGCGCTAAAGTGGGACTGGGTGGTTATATCTATAACGATCAAACAGGACCTCTGACTTATAATGGCCTGCAAACTTCATATGCTTATCACATCCCCATGAAGAATAATGCTACTTTCTCCCTGGGACTGGAAGCAAGAGTACTGCAATGGTCATATGACAAATCCAAGCTGATAGATGCTTTGGGTAATGACCCAGTGATCCAGGGTGATGAAAGCAGGATCAAGGCCGATGCAGGTTTTGGTATTGCCTACAATTCTCCCAAGTGGCAGCTGGGTATTTCTGCCAGCCAGTTGGTGCAGTCAAAACTGAATCTTTATGAAGGTTCCGGCAACCCAACCGAAGAAGCCATGCTGGCCCGTCACTATTACCTCCATGGTAATTACAACTGGGATGTAGATAAGGTAACCAGGATCATCCCCAACCTTCTTGTTATCTATCTTCCCAACGCACCTACGGAAATTCAGGGTGGCGCAAGAGTGGAGCACAACAATCTTTTCTGGTATGGCCTGACCTGGAGAAAAGACCAGGCATGGCTGATCTCAGCAGGTTTGCGAATCAAACAGCGCTTCAACATCGGCTATTCATTTGATATCTATAACTCTTCTTTAAGTTTATACGAGAAGGGTACCAGCGGACATGAATTCCTGCTCCGTTATGATTTTCTGAAGTAAAACTAACTGCTTGCTATGTGAAGGCCATCCCCGTTTAATGGGGGTGGCTTTTTTAATCACAGATTGCGCAGATGAATTCTATCACAGATTACACAGATTAACACAGATGGAAGCCGGTTGTCTTCCTGAGCGAAGCGAAGGGAACACAGATGAATACAGATTGGATTCATTTTCCTCCCCAGTTCCCCTTCCCCTTGTCCTCCTGAGCGAAGCAAAGGGAACACAGATGAATTTTCTTATAGGAGTATATCCTTTTTGAAAAATAGAGGTACCAAAGTGTCATTATATCTTTAGTGATCTGTGAAATCTGTGTAATCTGTGATCAGTGTAATCTGTGATTGTCCTCCTGAGCCCTTCATCCATTGTCCTCCTGAGCGAAGCGAAGGAAAATACAGTAAATTCGTTTTACATGGAAACTGTAGCGCAGATACCGAAGTACAATCTTAATGAAGAACAGGAAAAAAAGCTGATCCTCCGTGAATACCGTGCCCTCCTTCGCGGCCTGAAATCAAGGATCAAACCCGGAGACCGTAAACTCATTCGCAATGCCTTCGAAATGGCTGCAGAAGCGCATAAAAGCATGCGCCGTAAAAGTGGTGAGCCCTACATTCTTCATCCTCTGGCCGTGGCCCGCATCTGCGTGGAAGAAATTGGCCTGGGTGTTCGCTCTACCATCTGTTCTCTTCTGCATGATACCGTAGAAGACACTGACATCAGCCTCGAAGATGTACAGCGCGAATTTGGTCCCGAGATCACCAAGATCGTTGATGGTCTTACCAAGATATCCAACGTCATTGATGTCAATGCTTCTCAGCAGGCGGAAAACTTCAGGAAAATATTACTGACACTTACCGATGATCCAAGGGTCATACTGATCAAGCTGGCCGACCGACTGCACAATATGCGCACGCTCGACAGCATGAAGACCGAAAAACAGCTGAAGATCTCTTCCGAAACCGTGTATGTATATGCTCCACTGGCTCACCGCATGGGCCTTTATAACATCAAGACAGAGATGGAAGACCTTGCCATGAAATACCTGGAGCCTGATACCTACCGCGAAATCGCCCGCAAACTGGCAGAAACTAAAAGAGAAAGGTCAAGGTTCATCAATGAATTCATCAAACCACTGAAAGATAAACTGGAGAAAGCCGGATTTGATTTCGAGATCCATGGCAGACCCAAAAGCATTCACTCTATCTGGAACAAGATGAAGAAAAAAGGAGTGAGCTTCGAAGAAGTTTATGACCTTTTTGCCATCCGCATCATTGTAAATGCCGCTCCTGAAAAAGAAAAGGAAGACTGCTGGAAGGTCTATTCCATGATCACAGATGAATACACTCCTTCTCCCGAACGCCTTCGCGACTGGCTCAGTAATCCTAAGAGCAATGGTTACGAAGCACTGCATACCACAGTAATGGGTCCACAGGGTAAATGGGTGGAAGTACAGATCCGTACGAAGAGAATGAATGAGATTGCGGAGAAAGGACTGGCTGCTCACTGGAAATACAAGGAAGGAGCAACGGATGAAAGCCGCTTCGACAAATGGTTCAGCCAGATCAGGGAGGTAATCACCACGCAGGACGTGGACTCTGTTGACTTCCTCCACGATTTTAAAAGAAGCTTTCTTGCCGAAGAAATTTATATCTATACACCCAAGGGTGATGTAAAAATGCTGCCCATTGGAGCCACTGCTCTGGACTTTGCTTTTGCCGTACACAGTGAAGTGGGCGTAAAATGTATTGGAGCCAAGGTCAATCACAAACTGGTGCCCATCAGTCACAAACTGCGCAGCGGCGACCAGGTGGAGATCATCACTTCCAATAAGCAAAAACCCTCTGAAGACTGGCTCAATTTCGTAGTAACTGCCAAAGCCCGTACAAGGATCAAGGATTCGCTCAAGGAAGAAAAAAAAGCAGTGGCCGACGAAGGACGCTATACCGTGCAAAGAAAGCTGGAAGGATTAGGTGTGGCCATGAATGTCCAGAATATTGATGAAATGGTGAGCTTTTACAAACTACCCTCACCGTTAGAATTGTTTTACCAGGTTGCTGTAAAAAATATTGACCTCAAGGAACTGAAAGAATTCAAGGTGAGCGGCGAAAGACTGGAAGCGCCGAAACCTCTCAGGCATATTGAGCCAAAACCTGAATATCATCCTGCAATTCCAAAAAAAGATACAGAACTCATCATATTTGGTGAAAGCAGTGATAAGATCATGTACACCCTGGCCAACTGCTGCAAGCCAATCCCGGGTGATGATGTATTTGGTTTTGTTACAACAGGTAAGGGGCTGACCATTCACAGGACCAATTGTCCCAATGCTGCAAAGCTGATGTCAAATTATGGCCACCGCATCGTTAAAACAAAATGGGCCAAGAACAAGGAGATTTCTTTCCTTACAGGTTTGCGTATTGTAGGTATGGATGATGTGGGTGTGGTAAACAAGATCACAACCGTGATCAGTGGTGATATGAGAATTAATATTTCTGCGATCACAATTGAATCAAAGGAAGGCGTATTTGAAGGAACCATCAGGCTATTCGTGCACGATAAGGAAGAACTGGATGAACTTGTAAAGCGGCTGAAATCCCTTCAGGGCATACAGTCCGTGGAAAGGTTTGAAACGGAAGCCTTAAACTGATGCACAAGAGTGAATAAATAGTTGGAGGAATAGCCGTCGAAAATCCGATGGCTATTTTTTTGAGAGTTACATTTGCCTGCCTAAACATACTCGGAAAAATATTTTTATGGTTGATGTAATTCTTGGTTTACAATGGGGTGATGAAGGAAAAGGAAAGATCGTTGATTATTTCGCATCAGATTATGATGTGATTGCCCGATTCCAGGGCGGTCCCAATGCAGGACATACACTTTACGTAGGAAAGGAAAATAAAAAGATCGTCCTGCACCAGATTCCTTCCGGTGTCTTTCACCAGAATACAGTAAACCTTATTGGTAATGGTGTGGTGCTTGATCCGGTCACGTTAAAAAAAGAATCAGATACCGTAGCAGGTTTTGGTGTTGACCTGAAAAAAAATCTTTTTATTTCCGAACGTACGCAGATCATTCTGCCAACCCACCGTGCACTGGATAAAGCTGCTGAATTATCCAAAGGAAACGACAAGATCGGTTCTACCCTAAAAGGAATTGGTCCTGCTTACATGGATAAAACCGGTAGAAATGGCTTGCGTGTAGGCGACCTGCTCAACCGCAACTTTACTACTTCTTATATCAAGCTTCGTTTAAAGCATCAGAAGCTCCTGGATAATTATAATTTTCATGAAGATATTTCTGGCTGGGAAGAAGAATTCTTTGATGCCATTGAATTTTTGAAAACGCTGAACATCGTCAATGGTGAATATTTTATCAACGAGAAAATTTCTTCAGGTAAAAAAGTACTTGCCGAGGGCGCACAGGGAAGCATGCTCGATATCGATTTTGGAACCTTCCCTTTTGTCACTTCTTCCAATACTATTTCTGCAGGCGTTTGTACCGGATTGGGTGTAGCACCTCAGAAGATCAGGGAGGTAATAGGAGTGAGCAAGGCTTACTGCACAAGAGTAGGCAGCGGGCCCTTTCCTACAGAACTCGAAGACGCCACAGGTGAAGAACTCAGGAAGTTGGGTAATGAATTTGGCGCAACTACTGGCCGTCCGCGCCGCTGCGGCTGGATGGACCTGGTGGCCCTGCAATATGCCTGTATGTTGAATGGTGTAACACAAATCGTAATGACAAAGGCTGATGTACTGGATTCATTCAGTGACCTCAGCATCTGCACTTCATATGAAATCAATGGTAAGAAAACCAAAGAAGTTCCTTTCCAGATGATGAATACTGCCATAACACCGCATTATGAAACACTGAAAGGTTGGAAAACTGATAGCTCGGTTCTGAAAGATCCTGCTTCACTTCCTGCAGAAATGAAGAAATATATCGGGTTTATCAACGACAATCTTTCTGCAAAAGTGCATTATATCTCTAACGGACCGGGGCGCGATCAGATCGTAATACTCTGAGTCCCATATTGTCGAAAAAAATATTTTTTCAAAATTTGGCGAATTAAAATCTTCAACCAAATTTTACAGCGTAATCACCAGTATATATGGAAGTAATCTTAGCAGAAGAAACAACCACCGAAACATTATTAGCCGACATTATTTCACAGGCGAAAAAAGCAGCATCCAAACCCAAAAAAACAGAGGAGGAGGATGATGATGACGACGTGGAGGATACACCCGCACAGCCATCCAAAAAAGGAAAAGCTGATGATGATGACGAAGATGATGATGATGTTGTGGAGGATGATGACTGGGATAAGGCTGAAGAAGAAGAAGAGTGGGATCCTGATTTTGAGGAATTTGATCTGCCTAAATCAAAAAAAGGAAAAGCTTCCAAAGGTGAAGATGATGATGATTTTAAAATCGAGAACGATGATGAATTCAAAGACCTCTTCAACGATGGCGACAGCTTTGATGATGAGGATGAAGATTTTTAATTCTCAAACTTTATAACACACCAGCCCTGAAGAACAAATCTTACCGGGTACAGGATGTGGCCACAGTAAAAGCAAAGATGTTGAGCTGGACAAATCAGTTCAACATCTTTTGTTTTTTAGATAGCTGTGATTATAACATTCACCCGCATCATTACGATTGCCTCCTTGCAACAGAAGCTACCGACTGGGTTGGAGGAACTGACCTGGATGAAATTGATGGCTTTCTTCAAAAAGGAGGCTGGGCCTTTGGTCATCTTTCTTATGAATTAAAAGATAGCATCCATCACCTGAATGCTTCCTCTAAAGTTGAAAGGATAGGTTTTCCTCCTGCTTTCTTCTTTCATCCTGCCATTTTAATGCAGTTGAAAAAAAATGAACTGACCATTCATGCGAATGATCCGGATGCAATTTATGAGGCGCTGATTCAAATCGAGATTACCTCGGCTCCGATAAAAGCGGTTGAAATAAATCAGCGATTAACAAAATCGGAATACCTGGATAAGATCAGGGGCCTGCAAAAACACATTCTGCTGGGAGATTGTTATGAGATAAATTTTTGCCAGGAATTTTTTGCTGAGGAAGCAGAGATCAATCCTCTTGAAGTTTATCGTGCGCTCACATTAGCTTCACCCAATCCATTCTCTGCATTTTACCGGGTAAATGACCAGTACCTTATCTGCGCCAGCCCTGAAAGATTTATCACGGCAACAAATGGAAAGGTAGTTGCACAACCCATGAAGGGTACCATCAAAAGAGATTTACAGAACGCGGAAAATGATCTTCTTCTCAAACAGGAATTAGAGCAAAGCAGGAAAGACCGGGCAGAGAATGTAATGATCGTGGACCTTCTTAGAAACGACCTGACCAGGATATGCAGGGATGCTTCCGTAAGAGTGGAAGAACTCTTTGGCGTTTATACCTACCCCCAGGTTCACCAGATGATTTCCACGATCACCGGAGAACTCAGCGAAGAGCTGAAATTCTCTGATATCATCAGGGCTACCTTTCCCATGGGTTCCATGACAGGTGCACCAAAACACAGGGTAATGCAACTGATAGATGAATTTGAACCCACACCCAGGGGCATATTTTCAGGAACCGTTGGATACATTGATCCGAAAGGTGATTTTGATTTCAATGTGGTGATCAGAAGCCTGATGTACAATGCAGCTTCAGGATATCTTTCTTACCAGACAGGTTCAGGCATCACTCACTACAGCGATCCTGAAAGTGAATGGGAGGAATGTCTTCTGAAAGGTCAGGCCATAAAAAAAGTGCTGGCGGGTAACCAGCACTCTGAATGATCATCAAATTTTTTACCTGATAGCGGTATTCACCAGCATTCTTACAGACTGTTCCAAGATCTGTGATTTATTGGTTTGAAAGCTGTTCATTTTTTCAAGTGGCAGCCTCAGATCATAATTACCATTGGCAGATAACTGTCGATCAAAATTTGGATTCAACCGGTTGAATTCGTTCAACTCTATTCCAACGATCTGTGCAATCGCCATGGAATTGTATTTACCAGTTACATTCAACATGGAAGTATTGGCATCTCCGGGTACTCCTGCTACAGAAGCAAAGACCAGGTTGTCATTTTCTTTTTTGGTAGAAGTGGTAACACTACCGCTGCCTTCCATGATATAATGAGTGGCGATGAATTTCTTTACATGCATTCTTGATTCTGCAGGCAGGTGATATTGCAGCTCCCAGAAATTGCGGCTTCCACTTTTACGGATGGCAGCATTCACATTACCCGGTCCACCATTATAAGCAGCAATTACCAATAGCCAGTCGCCATACATTTCAAAAAGATTATCGAGATAACGTGCAGCAGCCCTGGTGCTTTTTACAAAATCCCTTCTTTCATCAACAGAGCGGTTTACTTTCAAACCCAGTTCCCTTGCGGTTTGTGCCATGAACTGCCATGGTCCGGCAGCACCTACACGTGAAGTTGCTGAGGTCTTCAGGTCAGATTCAATCACTGCCAGGTATTTCATTTCAACAGGAATGTTCTGCTGTGTGAAAACATCATTGATCTTGTCAAAGAATGGTTTACCCCAGTCTTTCATTTTGATCAGTCTTTCACCTTCCGAATCCATATAGTCCTGTACAAAAGAAATGGCTTTTGGATTGAGGGTATGTAATGTGGAAGCAGTATTGTCTTCGTTAAAAAGATCTTTGAATCCGTCTTTCGGGTCTGTCTTTTTACCGGTGGAATCATTCGTAGGATTTTTGATTTCCGTTGGAATAATTTGTTGTGGTATTTCCCTGGTATAGCCTTCCAGGTTAAGGCAGAGGAGGCTGGTAGCCAACAATAAAAGTTTGTTCATCACAAATCTTGTTTAAAGGGTTAAGGTCGAAATCACACGGGGATCTTACTCTCTTTTATTGTAGCATCAGTTGATGCGAAAAGCGTTGCAAAGATACCTCATTCTGAGGAGAGGAAAGGACTTGTAATCCAAAAGGAAGGTTAGAGGAATGTTTAAAAACTGGTAAACTGACAGCCGGAGCGCCGATGAGGTTGGCAAAAACAGTGAAGATATCACCCATGTAGGTAGCGATCAGATCCTTGTCTTTATTGCCCAGTTCGTATGCTGTCTTAGGTGAATTGGGTGCAATGATGAAATCAAAATCTTCGAAGATTTTTTCTGTTTGATTTAATAATAACTGCCTGACCTGCTGTGCTTTTGTGTAATAGGCATCATAATATCCGCTGCTCAAAACAAAACTGCCCAGCATGATCCTTCTTTTTACTTCCTGTCCAAACCCTTCTGTACGATTGTTCAGGTAGAACTCAGCAAGCGTTTCTGGTTTTTTTGCAGACCTGTAACCAAATCTGGCACCATCATACCTGGCCAGGTTGGAAGAAGCTTCTGCTGTGGTCAGCACATAATAGGTAGGAACTATGACACTTGTAAGAGGGAAATCCACTGCTTCTACTTTATGTCCCTGTTGTTTAAGATCATCAATTGTTTTTAGCAGGGCAGCATTGATTTCGGGATCCATCGAAAGATGATTGATCCATTCAGGAAAATAGGCAATACGGTAATGAGTTTTTTGATCCGTTTCTGAATCGAAAGAAAGTTTCTTCTGTAGGGCAGTGCTGTCAAATTCATCCGGACCAGAGATGACATCCAAAACAATTGCAGCATCTTCTACAGAGTTGGACAAAATGCCTATCTGGTCAAAAGAAGAACCATACGCGATCAGGCCATAACGCGAGATCCTTCCATAGGCCGGCTTATAACCTACCACTCCACAGAAATCAGCAGGAAGTCTTACTGAGCCACCAGTATCGCTTCCGAGCGACAACATGCAAAGTCCGGCTTTGACAGCGGCAGCACTTCCTCCTGAAGATCCACCAGCAACATGGAGGTTGTTCACCGGGTTCAATACAGGACCGTAATAAGAATTTTCATTGGTGGAGCCCATGCCAAATTCATCACAGTTTTGCCTTCCGATGATGATGGCACCTTCATCTAACAATCTTTCAACTGCTGTTGCTGAATATAAAGAAGTGAACGATTCAAGCATACGCGAACCTGCTGATGCAATATGACCTTTGTAGCAGATATTGTCCTTGATGCCCACCACCACTCCGTGCAGCTTTCCTCTCTCTTCCTGGCCATCAAGCCATTTGGCTCTCTCCAGGGCTTCAGAAGCAAAAACCTCAATGAAGGCATTGAGGTGCTTATTTTTTTCTATTGTAGTAAGATAGTGTTGCACGGCTTCAAGGCAGCTGGTCTGGCCACGTTGAAGCTGGCTATGATATTCCCTGATAGAACTAAAGGAAAACAAACCTTGGAGGTATGGCTGAGGGTTCAATTATGAAGGAGAAGAAGTAGATGTCTTTTGATCTTTCTCGTTCACACCTTCCTCAATTTCTTTTCTTACATTATTCTTGGCATCATTGAACTCACGGATACCGCGACCAAGGCCACGCATCAGTTCAGGAATTTTTCTGCCACCAAATAATAAGAGTACGATAATGAGGATGATCAGGATTTCATTAAAACCTAAAGGACCCATAAAATGGATTTTATTGATAAAGAATAAGGACAAAGGTATTGGAAATAACTGCAGTCAGTGATTTGGGCCCGAAGTTTATTTCCATTAAAAAAGCGCCCTGCTTGTGACGGGACGCTTTTTTGAAATTTTATAGAGATCAGGCAGTTTCCATGGCTCTTTTCTTTTCCTGGATCCTTGCGCTCTTACCTGAACGTTCGCGCTGGTAGTACAGTTTAGCACGACGAACACGGCCTGATTTGTTTAATACGATTGAATCGATATTAGGGGAGAAGAAAGGGAAAAGCCTTTCCACACCAATACCGTCAGAGATCTTACGTACGGTAAAAGTTGCCGTAGAACCCTCGCCCTGGAGCTTGATAACATCTCCACGGAAGGACTGGATCCTCTCCTTGTTACCTTCAATGATCTTATAGTTAACAGTGACGTTGTCACCAGCTTTAAACTTAGGGAATTCTTTTTTGCCCGTTAATTGTTCGTGCACGTAGGCAACAGCAGCGTTCATAACTCAAAATTTTTAATTCCGAAAAATTCGGGAGGCAAAAGTAAGGCAAAGAATTTAATATTCAGGATTGATGCCCGGGTTTTTTTGTTCCGCAACCTGTTAAAGTCATGTCAGCCCTTCATATAACGAAAAATCCTTCCGCTAATGCGGAAGGATTTGAGTCATTGTAGGTCTTGCCTGCCTTGCGGCAGACAGGGTGTAGACTTAGCCTTCAGAACCCTCATTGGCAGCCGGTCTTCTTTCACGGCGCTGATAAGGTGGATTTCTTCTTGCTCTTCTTTCACGTTGAGCCTCTTCCTGGCGTTTCCTGATCTGTGCTTCATGCTCAGAATGCCATGACTGGAACTTCGTCATTGCCGTAGCTTCATCAAACAATCCCAGTGTTACACCACGCAATAAATGCTTGAGGTAAAGAACACCTTTGTACGATAATATCTTGCGAACGGTATCGGTAGGCTGTGCACCTTTCTGTAACCAGTCCAATGCACGCTGACGATCCAGCTGCACTGTGGCAGGAGTTGTCAGTGGATTGTACGTACCGATTTTCTGAATGAATTTACCATCGCGGGGACTGCGTGCGTCTGCAACAACAATGAAGTAGAAGGGTCTTTTCTTAGACCCGTGTCTTTGTAAACGGATTTTAACTGGCATCTTAAATAGAAATTTAAATGCGTGAAACAATAATTGTTAAGTGTGCAAATCTATGATTTGCTTTGGATAAAGACAATAAGTAACTGATAAAATATTTTAAATGGCGATGAGTTTTGTCCTCCCGCCCATAGCTAAAATTATCTTTTCATCCCCGGCATCATCCTGCCCATAGGCATTTTATTCATGGTCTTCATCATCTCCCTCATTTGCTCGAACTGCTTCATAAAGGCATTCACATCGGAGATCTCCTTGCCACTTCCTTTGGCAATACGCTTGCGGCGACTGCCGTCGATCAGATCGGGATTGCTCCTTTCCTCGGGAGTCATGGAGTTAATAATAGCTTCGATTCCCTTGAAAGCATCATCACTGATGTCAATGTCCTTAATCGCCTTGCCAACTCCGGGAATCATTCCCAGCAGGTCCTTGATATTTCCCATCTTCTTGATCTGCTCCAGCTGCTGTTTGAAATCGGCAAAATCGAATTTGTTTTTCCTGATCTTCTTTTCCAGCTGCCTGGCCTGTTCTTCATCAAACTGGGCCTGGGCTTTTTCTACCAGCGTGGTGATATCACCCATACCCAGGATACGCTGTGCCATCCTTTCGGGATAGAACACATCCAGTGTGTCCATCTTCTCTCCACTGCTGATGAATTTTATGGGCTTGTTGACCGTGTATTTAATAGACAAAGCAGCACCGCCCCTGGTATCTCCATCCAGCTTGGTCAGTACCACGCCTGTGAAGTCCAGCCTGTCGTTAAAGGCCTTGGCCGTATTTACAGCATCCTGGCCCGTCATGCTGTCCACCACAAAAAGGATTTCCTGTGGGTTTACTGCATTTTTGATATTAGCCACTTCGGTCATCATGGCCTCGTCAATGGCCAGACGTCCTGCAGTATCAATGATCACCACATTTTTGTTCTTGCTGCGACTCTCCCTAATGGCATTCATGGCTATGTCCACGGGATTTTTATTTTCTGGTTCCAGGTGCACTTCCACGCCGATCTGCTCACCCAGCACACGCAACTGCTCCATGGCAGCAGGCCTGTATACGTCGGCTGCAACCAGCATGGGAGAAAGTTTTTGCTTTTTGAGATAGCTGGCAAGCTTGCCGCTGAAGGTAGTTTTACCAGAACCCTGCAAACCCGCGATCAGGATCACGGCGGGAGCACCCTTGGCATTGAAGGGAGCCGCTTCACCACCCATGAGCCGCACCAGTTCATCCTTCACGATCTTGACCATCAACTGGCTGGGGCTGATGGCATTGATCACTTTTTCACCCATGGCCTGGTCCTTCACATTATCCGTGAATTCCTTGGCAATTTTGTAATTCACATCGGCATCAACCAATGCCCGGCGGATTTCCTTCACTGTTGCCGCGATATTCAATTCGGTGATCCGGCCTTCACCCTTAAGGTTCTTAAACGCACCTTCCAACCGGTCCTGTAAACTTTCAAACATAAAACTCAGATTTAAAACACAGATTTATTTAGGATCACAGATTACACAGATTTCACAGATGATTCATGCTATTCATTCATCTTGAAGCTCTGGCACTTTTTACCGGGATCTCATTTTAATTATAGCTGATTAATAAGCAATTGGATTTTTAGACCTTCGTTTCATTGATTACAGTTTAAGCCAGTTCTCAGGTTTCGAATAAACAAAACGTTTAAACTGAAGGCTCTGCATACCAAAATTGATCAATAATCCTACTTCTATTTTAAAAACATTCAAATAATTCAGAATCCTGTTCAAGCTTTCGCTGGTCAATTCTGATACAGCTTTTAATTCCACTAACACTTTATCTTCTACCAGTAAATCCAGTTTGCTATGGCCAACTTTTTCATCCTCGTAAAAAATATTCCTGGTGATTTGCGATGAACAATTCAACCCCTCATTTTTCAATTCAATTAGCAAACTTCGTTCATAAATCTCTTCCCTGAATCCGGGACCAAAATATCGATGCACTTTCATGGCACTCCCGATAATCCTTTCAGTTAACTCGCTATGCTTATAATTTCCCTGCATAAGTTATGCCCTAAACTTATGGAAGATTATAAATCAACCTTCTGGAAAGTCCTCATTCAGATCCGTGATTTCGTCCATTTTTTTCTGAGTAATCTGCGTAATCTGTGATCACTATTTCACTCAAATCACAAAAAATCCGGTTCAAAGCTGCTCATTTTCTTACCACAATTAATGATCACTTCAGTTCCTTCTGTTAATCCGCGTAATCTGTGATCACCATTTCACTCAAATCACAGAAAATCCGGTTCAATCCTGCTCATTTTCTTAACACAATTAATGATCACTTCAATTCCTTCTGTGTAATCCGCATAATCTGTGATCAAAATTTCTCTCTTTAATCCGTATAAAAAAAGAGTGAACTTAATGTTCACTCTAATCATTTTCTGCGCAAAGATAGGACGATGGATGTAATCTATGATTAACCTAAATAACTACGTAATAGATGTGATTTTTGCTGTGTTCTGAGCTTGGAGATCGCTTTATCCTTGATCTGTCTAACCCTTTCCCTTGTCAGGTTAAACTTCTCGCCGATATCTTCAAGACTCAGTGGGTGATCTACGCCAATACCAAAGAAATAACAAACTACTTCTTTCTGGCGTTCAGTCAGCGTTTGAAGCGATCTGTCGATATCCTGCTTCAGCGATTGACGGTGATCCAGCTCCGCATCTGTTTTTTCTGCATTGGGATTTTCCAATACATCCAGCAAAGAACTTTCTTCACCTTCTGACAGCGGAGAATCCACACTTACGTGACGCGCATTGATACCTAAGGAAGATGTGACTTCATCCAGGTCCATGTTGAGCACCTCTGCCAGTTCTTCAGCAGAAGGTTCTCTTTCGAACTCCTGCTCCAATTGGCTGAATGCTTTCTGGATCCTGTTGGTCAATCCTACTTTGTTCAGTGGAAGGCGCACAATTCTTGCCTGCTCGGCCAAAGCCTGCAGGATCGACTGGCGGATCCACCATACAGCATAGGAAATAAATTTGAATCCTTTGGTTTCATCAAAGCGCTGGGCGGCTTTGATCAGGCCAAGATTTCCCTCGTTGATCAGGTCAGGCAGCGATAACCCCTGGTTCTGGTACTGTTTTGCCACGGACACCACAAAGCGAAGATTGGCCTTGGTAAGCCTGTCTAATGCTTTCTGATCTCCCTGTTTAATTAATCTGGCTAAACGTACTTCTTCTTCGGGGGTAATGAGCTCGACTTTGCCGATCTCCTGGAGGTACTTCTCGAGACTTTGAGACTCACGATTCGTAATAGATTTCGTGATCTTTAGTTGACGCATGCTCATAGGACTGGTTTTATTTGATGGTTATTTTCAAGACTTTGGTTATAGTTAGTTTGGATTTTCTATCCCAAAATATCCATCACAGTTTCGGTTGCACAATCCAGTGGTTAGCTGAATTCTTATCCAAATTAGGGAAAGACACTATATGAACAAAAAATATTTTTAAGAATTTTTAAAATAGTTTCTTTTCCCCCTTTAAAGGGGGTAAAAAAAGTTTGACGCGTCAATTAATTTTCTATTATTGCAACCCCTGATAAGCATTAATGGATTAAGATGAGCAAAAAACAACTTTACACGCTGGAATATCCTGTGAGGTGTTCACCCGGCATTCTTTACGACTTCCTGGCTACTTCCTCGGGACTGCAGGAATGGTTTGCCGATAAAGTGGACGACCAGGATGGGATATTCTATTTCTCATGGAACGGATCTGAAGAAACAGCTGAATTAATGGATAGCGAAGAAGAAAAATTTGTAAGATTTCACTGGTCACACGCACCCAAGGAAGAATTCTTTGAATTTTCTATTGAAAAATCTGAAGTCACCAACCAGACAATACTCGTTATTAAAGATTTTGCAGAAAAAAAAGAGATCAAGGACCAGAGCATGCTCTGGGACCACCAGGTGAAAGATCTTTTACACCGTATTGGTAACTAAGCCACATACTTTCAGCAACAGCTTCCAGTTCTCCATCAATTGTTCCCGTGCATGCTGCCATTGATTTAATGGTATGGCCTTCACGAGCTTGAGATGTGAACCATTTTCACAAATGGTAGCGAATGCTTTTTCAGAAAGCGTACTCACTGCTACATAATTGTCTTTCTCAAAATGGTGCTTCCAGGGATCTTCGTGTATGCCAATGGAATAATCCTGCAGGTCATTGAATGAAGCCATTACCTTCGGCAAATACAATTCCTTGAACCTGCCACTTAGGTGCAGGGTGGTACTGAAAAAATTTCCCCACCAGAAAAGATTCCTGATAAAAAATAATTCCTGGCTTCCTGATCTTCTTGGATAATCAAGTATGAGATAGGGCAGGCCTTCGTAGTATTCACCTCTTGAGATCTTTGGTGAAGTGATGAATGCTTCTTCCATTTGATGTCCTTCCTTTCTGATCCATTCCACCTGATCTTCCTGCAATAACTCCAACAGGTTTTTTATTTTTTCCAAAACACTATTCTTCGTTAAAATGATTGTTGCATTTTGCATGAGTTCCCGCTCTGACTCTGAAAACTGTATTTTTGAAACTTCCATCATTAAAATTATCGATTAAGCCCACGTGCTGAAGAAATTAGATATACTGGTCATCAAAGCTTTTATTGGTCCTTTCATCGCCACCTTCTTCATTACACTGATGGTACTGGTGATGCAGTTCTTCTGGCTCTGGGTGGATGATTTCGTTGGCAAAGGCATCAGCACCAGCCTGCTACTGGAATTTATCTGGTACCAGAGCGCTGTTCTTGTTCCACTGGCCCTTCCACTTGCTGTCCTGCTTTCTTCCATCATGACCTTTGGCAACCTGGGCGAAAGCTATGAACTGGTGGCTATCAAATCCGCCGGCATTTCCCTGCTGCGTTTTATGAGGCCTTTGTTATTTGTAACACTGGTGATCTGTGGCATTGCTTTTACTTTTTCCAATTTCATCATTCCCGTTGCCCTGTTGAAGTCAAGAACTTTATTGGGAGATATCGTTAACTCAAGGCCTTCTTTTGATTTGAAGGAAGGAGTTTTTTACGACAGGATCCCCCGCTTTGCAATTAAAGTGGGTAAAAAGGAAAATGATACAGTCATAAGGGATGTGATCATTTATGAAGATTCAAGAAATGGATTGCAGGATAATTTTATTGTGGCTTCTTCGGGTGTGATGCGTTCATCCGAAAGCAAACGTTACCTCGAGCTCACACTGAAAAACGGCTGGCGTTATGAGGAAAGAGGTAACAATGAAAATCCTGAATACATCAGGCTTGGTTTTCGCGAGTACACCACACAGTTTGACATCAGTGCCCTGGGTATGCAGGAACGTACCAGCGATTCTGTGAACAGGGGCAACTTCCGTATGTTCAGTATGAGACAGTTGAACGTGGCCATTGATTCGCTTCGCGAGATGGATAAAACTTATAACCGTAAGGTAAGACGCGATGTGCTGGGTTCTCTCCAGTTTGTGAATATGGTCGACAGTAACTGGGGTGCAAAACCTGATAGCCTTTCAATCAAAAACTTTGATGAACTGGTACCTGATAGCATCAGTGGTTCTGTTAGACAGAGAATTTTGAATAAGCTGAATAATATCAAGATCAGCAACGACCTCTCCATTACGGATGTAAAAGCACAAAAGAAAATCCTGCGTCAGCACCAGATCGAATGGCATAGGAAAATCTCTCTATCCCTGGCCTGCCTCGTGCTCTTTCTGATTGGTGCTCCTCTTGGTTCCATCATACGCAAAGGTGGATTGGGAAGCCCGCTTGTTTTTGCCATCGGCTTCTTTATGCTTTTCTATTTCACCAACAACACCGGAGAAAAATCTGCGAAGGAAGGTTCAATAGATCCCGTGCTGGGTATGTGGCTTTCTACCCTGATCCTTTTACCACTCGGACTCTTCCTTACTTACAAAGCATTGAAGGACTCACAGATCTTCAATAAAGAATCCTATTATCGCTTCTGGCGCAAATTGCGTCGCCGAAAGGCATGAGTATTGCCTACTTTTGAAAAAAAATTCTATGGCAGTTCCTACATCCAGAAGAGATTTTCTTCTTAACACAGGAATGGCAGGCCTTGGACTTTATCTCGGTTCAGGTTTATTAACTGGCTGTTCTGCTTCAAAAGTTACTTCGGGCTCCGGTAAATTCAATACCGGCTTTCAGCAAACTCCTTTGCCTTATTCCTATAATGCACTTAACGAAGCCATTGATGGAATTACAATGGAGATCCACTATACCAAACATGCGGCAGGTTATGCCAGCAATTTGCAGACTGCTGCAAAGAATGAAAACATCGACAGTTCCAAACCACTGGAAGATGTGCTGCGCAGGGTTTCCAAATACTCAACTACAGTGCGTAACAATGGAGGTGGTCATTACAACCATGAACTGTTCTGGAAGTGTATGTCACCAAAGAATGATATGACTCCATCAGGCAAACTGGCTACCGCTATTGATGAAAGCTTTGGTTCCTTTGATGCTTTCAAAACACAATTCAGCGATGCAGGTAAGAACCGTTTTGGAAGCGGCTGGGCATGGCTGGTAGTAGATGCTGATAAGAAACTGAGGATCGGTTCTACACCCAACCAGGACAATCCCTTGATGGATGTCGCTGATATCAAAGGTTTCCCACTTTTAGGTCTTGATGTTTGGGAACACGCTTATTACCTGCGTTATCAGAATAAGCGCCCTGATTATATCAATAACTGGTGGAAGGTGGTGAACTGGGACTATATCCAGGAGCGTTACACTTCAGCGATTTAATGGCCCTAAACTTTCCGGTTTGACAGTTGATGCATCAAAAGAAAAAAAGCGCAATGTGCAATTGCAGCGATGGATCGCTATTGTTTCATCGCTGCTGTTGATTGCCAAGTTCACCGCTTATTATCTTACCAATTCTGTTTCTATTCTTACCGATGCTCTTGAGAGCATAGTAAATGTGGTAGCGGGATTTATCGGTCTGTATAGTCTTTATGTTTCTTCCAAGCCCAGGGACAAGGATCATCCCTATGGTCATGGTAAGGCAGAATTTATTTCAGCAGCTGTTGAAGGAACATTGATACTTTCAGCTGGAATCCTGATCATTTATAATGCAGCTGAAAAACTAATTTACCCAAGCGGAGTAGAACAACTGGATCTGGGTATCATCCTTGTGGCCAGCACGGCTGTTGTCAACTGGATCATGGGTTTTATTGCAAGAAGACAGGGTAAGCATACTGGATCGCTGGCATTAACAGCAAGCGGTAAACATTTGCAGGCAGATACTTATTCCACCCTGGCAATCATTGCAGGTTTGGTTCTGATCTCCCTTACCGGATTGCTCTGGATTGATGCCGTAGTAGCTGGTGCATTTGGCTTGTTCATCATCTATACCGGTTACAGGATCATCCGCACTTCACTTTCAGGTATCATGGATGAAGCAGACATGGAACTGCTGGAGAAGATGGTGAGTCTGATAGAAAAAAACAAAAAGCAAAACTGGATCGATATGCACAACCTCCGTGTGATCAAATACGGAAACGTATTGCATGTTGACTGCCATATGACTGTTCCCTGGTATCTCAATATTCACCAGGCCCATGCCGAAATAGATACCCTCGCCAAACTTATTCGCACCAATTTTGGAGAAACACTCGAACTCTTTGTACATACAGATGGCTGCCTTTATTTTCAATGCCATATCTGTGAAAAGGATGATTGTCCTGTAAGACAACACCGCTTTAAAGAAAGGCTGGAATGGACACTCGACAATGCCTTGCAAAATGAGAAGCATAGTTTGAAGGATGTGGTGGAGGAGGGTTCATAGATCATAGATAATAGTTCATAGTTCATTGGCAGATGGCAGATGGCATATAACAGTTGGCTTAACTCCTTTGTCTTTTAGGCAAATGGTGAGAGATTCACAGTTTCAAATCATAAAATGCTTTTTTATGAATGAAGATTACATCATTCCTCCGCAAACAAGGATTGGGCATGTGCATCTTAAAGTTGCAGACCTTGAACGAGCACTTGGTTTTTACCGCGACTTGCTGGGGTTTGAACTTACTACGATGTATGGAACCCAGGCAGCATTCATTTCAGCCGGTGGTTATCATCACCATATCGGTTTGAACACATGGCATAGTAAAGATGCGCCTCCTGCTTCAAAGAATGGAGTAGGACTTTATCATACTGCCATCCTTTATCCCACCAGGAAAGACTTTGCAATGATTTATTATCGCCTGCTCAAAGCAAATTATCCACTAACCGGTGCCAGCGATCATGGAGTATCAGAAGCCCTCTACCTCGACGACCCCGATGGAAATGGTGTAGAGTTATATTATGACCGGCCCAAAGAACTATGGCCCACAAAATCTGATGGTTCAATAGACATGTATACCCATACTCTTGATCTCGATGATTTATTGAAAGAACTGCATCAGGGGTAATAGACTTCTTGTCATCCATACAGGAGAACAACTCTTACAGGGAAACAAATTCTTAATTCATTAACGAATCAACTAAGCCTTTGAAACTTTACCATTGTGCACTCTGTGGTACTCCGTGGTCTTTGTGTTGCGGCTCACTTACAGGGCGAACGGTTGTTCATTCCCACTCTCGTAATGTTTCCCGCTCTTAACAATTTTAGCATCACAATGATCACCAGGAACCGTCGCCACTAACCCGTCACTACTCACCACTCACTACTCACCACTCACTACTCACTATATTTGCTCCATGAAAACAATAACAACCTGGAAGAGCGGACAGGCTTTTGATTCCACTTATCATCAGGCAAATATTGAACTGGATGGTAAGGCTGGCTTTAGCCCCAAAGCTCTTCTGCTTTCCGGACTGGCAGGATGCACCGGTATCGATATCGTTGACATTCTTGAAAAAATGCGTGTGCCCTTTGCAGACCTGCAAATTGAAATTGAAGCCGCGCAAACAGAAGAACACCCCAGAGTATTCAGGCAAATACACATCAACTATATTCTTACCACACCCGAAGAGAACAGAGCCAAAGTGCAGAAAGCCATTGACCTTTCGCTTGATAAATACTGCGGTGTGGCTGCCATGCTCAAAAAATCTGCGCCAATTAAATACACCATTACTCTCAGGGAGGAAAAGAATTAATCATGCTTTCCAATAAAGCGCAATATGCATTCAGGGCACTAACCCACCTGGTTGATCATTACCAGCAGGGTCCTGTCCTCATTTCAGATATTGCCATCCAAAAAAACATACCGCTTAAATTCCTGGAGAATATTCTTCTGGAACTAAAGAAAGCCGGTATTCTGGAAAGCAAGAAAGGAAAGGGGGGCGGTTACTATATCAAAGAAGACCCTTCAGAAACTTCAATCGCTACTGTGGTGCGCATCGTCAATGGCCCCATCGCCATGCTGCCCTGCGTGAGCCTTTACTTCTATGAAAAATGCAGCTACTGCGATGAAGGTAACTGCGGTCTCCACGAGATCATGGCGGAGGTAAGAGACGCCACACTCCACATTCTGGAAAATAAAACGCTGGCAGACCTTGCCTCGGGGCAGGAAAACTTATGACAATAATCATACTCTACTAATTTTGTAGGATATAACCTTTGGCCTAATTTCACGGCTCAATTAAAACTTCATAGTATGTCATTACGTCTAGGAGATGTTGCGCCCAATTTTAAAGCGCAAACCACGGAAGGAGTGATTGATTTTTATGAATACCTCGGCAACAGCTGGGGCGTTTTATTTTCTCACCCCGCTGATTATACACCTGTGTGCACTACAGAACTGGGAAGAACGGCCCTTCTGAAAGATGAATTCAAAAAACGAAATGTAAAAGTGCTGGCAGTGAGCATTGACCCCCTGGATCAACACTATGGCTGGAGAAATGATATCAATGAAACCCAGCATTGCACGGTTGACTTCCCCATCATTGCTGATGAAAACAAAGAGGTAGCAACACTGTATGATATGATCCATCCTAATGCATCAGCAACAGCTACCGTACGTTCTCTTTTTATTATTGGTCCCGATAAAACAGTGAAGCTGATCATCACTTATCCTGCTTCTACCGGAAGAAATTTCAACGAAGTGCTAAGGGTGATCGATTCTTTACAGCTTACCTCTAAATACAGTCTGGCTACACCTGCCAACTGGCAACCTGGTGAAGATGCGATCGTGTCGCTCTCTGTATCCACAGAAGATGCCATGAAGAAATTTCCCAAAGGTGTTAAGGTGGTAAAGCCTTACCTGCGCTATACACCTGTACCTGAGGAAAATTAATTTTTTCCTTCCTGCTTGCTGCTATCTGAACATGAGTACATCATGAATGGCCATCGTATGCCCAATAATTATTGAATGGAACAATTAGAAAAATTACACTCGCTTTTTCAATCAAGGTCTATAGAAGATGCTTTGTCTGAACTTGCGCACCTCTTTCCAAATGCTGTAAAGTTTTCTTCTTCATTTGGACAGGAAGACCAGGTGCTTACCGATATCCTGTCAAGAAATCAAATACCCATAAACATCTTTACAATAGATACAGGCAGGTTGTTTAATGAAACTTATGAAACCATAGAAAAAACCAGGGCCAGATACCAGGTACCAATAACAGTATATTTCCCCGATACTGCTTCAGTTGAAAAAATGGTGACCGAAAATGGTGTCAATCTTTTTTATGATTCTGTTCAGCAAAGACAGCTTTGCTGCCATATTCGTAAAGTGGAGCCTCTTAACAGGGCCTTACAGCAGACAAAGGTCTGGATCACGGGTCTTCGCGCTGCCCAAACCAGTCATCGCAATCAAATTCCCATGGTGGAATGGCTGGATGATAAAGAGATCTATAAGATCAATCCACTCCTGCACTGGTCATTCGATGACATCATTCAATACATAAGCAAATACAATGTTCCCTGCAATCCACTACACGAAAAGGGTTTTGTAAGTATTGGCTGCGCGCCCTGCACCCGCGCCATTGAAGTAGGTGAAGATCCGCGTGCAGGCAGATGGTGGTGGGAAACCTCACACAAAGAATGTGGACTGCACCTTGTAAAATAAATACTATGATTGATCAACCTGTTTTTCCCCGCGCCCTGGAAGACGAAGCCATATACATCATGAGAGAAGTGGCTGCTCAATTTGAAAGGCCTGCTCTTTTATTTTCCGGGGGAAAGGATTCCATTGTAATGGTGCACCTGGCACGTAAGGCATTTTATCCGGCGCGTGTTCCTTTCCCCATGTTGCACATCGATACTGGACATAATTTTGAAGAAACCATTGTGTTCCGCGACTGGTTAGCTGCACATACCGGCATGCAGCTCATCGTGCGTTATGTGCAGGATTCCATCGATGCAGGAAAAGTAAATGAGGAAACAGGAAAATATGCCAGTCGCAATGTGCTTCAAACCGTCACGCTGCTCGATGCCATTGAAGAAATGAAATTGGATGCCTGCATGGGTGGTGCAAGACGGGATGAAGAAAAAGCCCGCGCCAAAGAAAGAGTGTTTTCTGTTCGTGATGACTTTGGCCAATGGGATGCCAAAAAGCAAAGGCCTGAACTTTTCGATATGCTGAATGGAAGGATACATGTTGGAGAGAATGTTCGTGTTTTTCCGATCTCCAACTGGACTGAGCTCGATGTGTGGAATTATATCCGTGAAGAAAAGCTGGAAATTCCTTCCATTTATTACTCGCATCAAAGATTGATCATCGAACGCGATGGATTGTACTGGCCACATTCCAGCTTCCTCAATACTACCGAAGAGGAAATTCCTTTTGAAGCAACGGTTCGTTTCAGAACTGTAGGTGATATGACCTGCACGGCTGCTGTTCTTTCAGAGGCGGTACATATTGATTCCATCATCGAAGAAATAAGAGCTGCTACCATTTCAGAGCGTGGTGCCCGTATTGATGACAAGCGTTCAGAAGCTGCCATGGAAAAAAGAAAAAACGTGGGTTATTTCTAAACAGTTTTCATGCAGATCACCAATACGGAAATAAAGAAACCGGTAAAGCATGTGGAGAGGGTAGACAGGATTCCTTTTCGCAAAGCAAGAAAGCTGGTGAAAAGACTGGTGCTGGCTTTTGCATTGATGATCGCAGGTCACATCATTATCTCCCTGCTACCACTTCCACCTGTTATTGAAATATGGAAGGAATTTAAAACTGACCTGAATACCCAATTCCTGTTTTTTATTCTGGCTGGTTTTTTGGCGCAACTGGTGGATGGTGTGCTCAGCATGGGCTATGGCGTTACTTCAGCCACCTGTCTCATGTCATTAGGCGTGAATCCTGTTGCAGTCAGTGCCGCCATTCATACTTCTGAAATTTTTACGACTGCTGCTTCTGGATACAGTCATTATAAATTCGGTAATGTCAATAAAAAATTATTCAGGCATTTGGTGATTCCAGGCGTTACCGGTGCTGTTCTTGGCGCACTGGCACTGGTATTTCTTGGGGACAGGTTTAGTGCTTACCTCATGCCGCTGATTGCCCTTTATGCAGGTTTTCTTGGTCTCAGGATATTAGTAAAAGCATTTCGCACACAAATTCAAAATAAAAAGGTCAAAAGGATAGGATGGTTAGCAGGTGTTGGAGGTTTTCTTGATTCATTTGGCGGCGGAGGCTGGGGACCCATCGTTACCAGCAGCCTGATTGCAAAAGGAAGGTCGCCAAAATATACCATCGGCTCTGTAAGCCTTACCGAGTTTTTTGTTACGCTTTCAAGTGCCTTCACTTTTTTATTCACTATTGGTATCAGCCATTGGAATGTAGTACTCGGTTTATTGATAGGAGGTATGCTGGCTGCACCTATTGGTGCACGACTGGCAGGCAGGCTGCCCAGGAAAACCATGATGATTTTGGTAGGTATTATGGTCATCATCTGGTGCCTGCGTTTATTCATCAGGTCAATCACTTAAAAAATAACTATGGATATCTTAAGGATCGCAACAGCGGGAAGTGTGGACGACGGAAAAAGTACATTGATAGGAAGACTGCTTTATGATACCAGGTCCATCACCACAGATAAACTGGAAGCACTGGAAGCATCCAGTAAGAGAAAGGGACTTGACTTCACAGACCTGTCTTTACTCACTGATGGATTGATTGCTGAAAGAGAACAGGGCATCACCATTGATGTGGCGCATATTTATTTTTCAACAGCCAATAGGAAATATATTATTGCAGATACACCGGGGCATATTGAATACACCAGGAACATGATCACAGGCGCTTCTAACGCAGAGGCTTCCATCGTACTCATTGATGCCCGGAATGGCGTTATCGAACAAACTAAAAGACACCTGTTCATTTCTTCTTTACTGAGACTACCTTCTGTATTTGTTTGCGTGAATAAAATGGACCTGGTTGATTTTTCTGAAGAAGTATTTGCCAGTATAAAAAAAGAAGTGCTGGACATCGCTGTGAAGATCGGTTTTGAAGGAGCTCTTTATTTTATTCCTATTGTTGCCAGGGAAGGAGATAATATCGTGCATGCTTCAACCAGAATGAACTGGTACCAGGAAAGTACTTTGCTTGAAAGACTGGAAGCGCTGCCACTGCATGTAAAAGATCATACGCTGCCCTTACGGCTGCCCGTACAATTAGTGATCCGTCCTCATTCCAATGAACACCATGACTTCCGTGGTTATGCTGGAAAGATTGAAAGCGGCAGACTTCAAAAAGGAGAGGAGATTACCATATTGCCTTCATTGAAGAAAAGCCGGATCATCCGTATACTTCATGCATCAGAAGAAGTGGAATCAGCAGTATCCGGACAAAGCATTACCATAGAGCTGGAAAGCGATGTGGATGTCAGCCGGGGTAACATGATTGTATCTTCCAACAATCAATTCGCTCAGGTAAATGCATTTACAGCTACACTTGCATGGATGGATGAACAAAATCTTAGTGCAGGTAAAACTTATATTCTTCAACATGGCATCCATGCTACAAAGGCAAAGATCACCGGTTTAAAAAACAGGCTGGATATTACAACGATGGAAGTATCAACAGCGGTGCAGCAGTTTCACCTGAATGATATCGGTTCCGTATCTATCAAAACTGCAAGGCCCATTTATGCAGATCTTTATAAGAACAATCCTGCCAATGGTGCTTTTATTTTGATCGATGAATTTTCCAACAATACTGTTGCAGTGGGATTTATGGAATCTTACTGAATCAGCCTTTGTGCTTTCTTAATTGTTGAAGCAGTGCCCTGAGGTCTTTGGGAAGTGGCGCTTCCAACTGGTAAACTTTTTCTCCTAATTGAAATTCCAGTCTGGTAGCATGAAGTGCCAGCCTGGAGAGTATGGGTCTTTCGGCTTCTTCTTCTTTGGAGAGGTTGTAGTTCTTTTTCTTGATAGATGAAATGAATACAGGCTTACCGTCACCATACAATTCATCACAAACTATGGGATGCCCGAGGTGTTTCATATGGACACGTATCTGGTGAGTGCGGCCGGTCAGAATTCTGAAATGCATCCAGGTAAACAATCGAAAACCTTCCTCTACCTCATACTCAGTGATGCTTTCCTTACCTTTTTTATAAACTGTCATCAATCCTTTTTTTACCGGGTGTTCGGCAATGGGTTCGTTGATGACTCCATTTTTTTGTGAGGGACTACCCATTACCAATCCTTTGTAGATCTTGATGGTTTCGCGGGCTTCAAAAAGTTGCGAAAGGGCCTTATGACTTTCTTCATTCTTTGCAAAAACAACAAGACCGCTGGTTTCTTTATCCAGACGGTGTACGGTAAAAATATTACCATAGTGTTGTTTCAATAGCTGCTTCAGTGAGATTTCCTTGGGATCTCTTCCTGGTATGGTCAGCAATCCTGCAGGTTTGTTGATCACCACAAGGTTTTCATCTTCCTGGAGAATAAGGTCCTGAACTTTGATCATGTGAATGATGAGTAGTGAGTGGTGAGTGGTTAGGATTTTCCTTTCTTGAAATACTTCAGATCTCTTACTTCTTTCTCCGATAAAAATCGCCACTTGCCTCTTTCAACATTCTTCTTGGTCAGTCCGGCAAACATCACGCGGTCAAGGTTTTTGACATCATAGCCAAAATGTTCAAAAATGCGACGAACGATGCGGTTTCGGCCACTGTGGATCTCAATCCCGATCTGGGTCAGGTCCTTATTATCTGTAAAAGCCAGCGAGTCCACATTAGCAACTCCATCTTCCAGGGGTACGCCTTTTAATATCTCGTCGAAATGTTTTTTTGCTAGGGGCTTGTCAAGTGTAACAGCATAGATCTTTTTGATCTCGTTACTGGGATGAGTGAGTTTCTGTGCCAGTTCCCCATCGTTAGTGAGTAAAAGAACTCCGGTTGTATTCCTGTCCAGCCGGCCAACAGGGTAGACATTTACAGGTGAAGCCTTCTTCACCAGGTCCATCACGGTTTTTCTTCCCCTGTCATCTTCAGTTGTAGTGATATAATCCTTTGGCTTGTTGATGAGAATATAAACGAGATCTTCTACGGGGTGGATCTTTTTTCCGGATACAGTCACTTCGTCTTTGGGTAAAACCTTATGGCCGGGCTCTGTAATCAGGATACCATTGACTTTGACTTTTTCCCCTTTGATCAATTCCACCGCATCCCTGCGGGAACAAACACCGCTGTGGGCGATGTATTTATTCAGGGGCATGGCATCATCTCTCTTCTCTACCTTGATCTTGGGTCGGACCACTTCCGCGGCCTGTTTTCTCTTGACCTCAGCTCTTTCGGTCAGTTCTTTTTTCCATTTCCGCTTGTCCTGCCTGAGTTGTTCTCTCTTGGCCGCGCCTTTCTTTTCCGTAAAGAACTTTTCGAAGCCCGTTTTCTTCTTCATGGTGCAAAAATAAACAAGGCTGCCCAGTGGACAGCCTTTTATTGTCGGGTGCAGATGTTATTTCCTTCCTTTTTCTTTGCCATCCTTCCTGGCAGCCTTCATTTTTTCCTGCTGCTCAGCGGTGAGGATGCTTTTCATTTTCTCCTGTTGAGACGTTCTCAGGGCCTTCATCTTTTCTTTCCGCTGCTCATCGCTCAGCGATTTGTCATCGCGGATGGCCTGCATTTGTGTTTTTGATTCTTCGCGAAGCTTGGCCATTCGGTCTTTCTGATCCTGGGAAAGGTTCAGGGCCTGCATGGGCTGGTGCTTGCCTTTGCCACCTTTGCGGAAGTCCTTACGGTCTTTAGCGGCGGCTTTGCGTTCAGCTTTCATCTTTTCCAACTGGGCTTTCTGGGCGGGAGTAAAAACGGACTGGGCCTGATTCTGGTATTTTTGATGGATGGACTTTCTTTGCTCCTGGAGGGTCTTCATTTCAGCTTTCTGGGCTTCATGAATGGATTTGAGCTTTGCTTTCTGGTCTTCTGTGAGGCCTAACTCCTTGGTCATCATTTCATGTTTTTCTTTGCCCTGGTGTTTTCTGGATTCTTTGTTTTGAGCCTGCGCTGCCCCGGCAATCAGCAGGAGGGCCATCATCCCGGTAATTATTTTTTTCATAATCTCTGTCAATTTTTAAAAGGTGACGGACAAGAGACCGGGCATTGCCTGTAGGGTTTAAAAAGGGGTAGGTTAATTAGGGTTAATTGGAGTGAGTGGTCAGTGGTGAGTAGTGAGTTAGGGTGAGTGGTGAATAGTGAGTGGTGAGTATTTTAAAGTTAGGCGCTTACTGAGTTTCTTGAGTTCACGAGTTCCTTTTAAGGTTCTTCCGGGATGCAGGTGTCTTTTGTAAGGGAATCTTCTCAATTGTCAGAAGTCATCGACCATCCCTTACAGGGTGACAACCCATCTTATGAACTGTGCTTGTCCAAGGACTATGTACCATAGATCAAAAAAAGGCCCTAGCCTCCGCCTTTTTCCATAAACTCCCAACCATATGCCATTCGCCATCTGCCATCTGCCCCTACTATGAATCATGCTTTGTCCGGCGAAGCTGCAGAGCAGCGAAGGTGGAAACTATGATCTATGAACCAACTATGAACTCTTTCATAATTTCATCTATGCCCAAAACTGTTTACCAGGTTTATGTGGTGGAACTGTCCAAAAAAGTTTTTACAGAAAACTGGAAATTCCGTGCAGCCAATCCCCAGTTCAATGGTGTATTGGAATGTCTCTATGTAGGCATGACAAGCAAGACACCCGCGGAAAGATTAAAACAACATAAGACTGGTTACATCAACAGCAAAGGCCACAATCTTTCTGCTTCCATAGTACGCAGGTATGGTACTTATCTTCGTCCCAGCCTATATGAACACCTTAATGCAAAGCCCATGACCAGGGTCCAGGCCCTGGCGGCAGAAGCCAAACTGGCTCTTGATCTCCGCAGGCAGGGATATGCGGTTTGGTTCAATTGAAAATAAGTTCACGAGTTCACAAGTTCACGGGTTCAAGAGGTTTGTTTAAAGTTTAAGGTTTAAGGTTCTTCCAGCATGCAAGTATCTTCAATTGGTAATAAGGTTTCTCTTAGAGTCCGTGTCTATGGACTATGGTCCAATTCGCCAGGAACCCTCTTGCCTAAAAAATAGTTGAATACTTAACTATTAAAACCTTAACTTTGCATCCCTATGGCTTTAACCAAAAACAATACGATGTCTGCTTTTAACTCAGCCATCGTACTGATGCAGTCCGAGTTTAAAAGTTTTATCCGCAATAAATTCAAAGAGAATAATATAGACCTGACATTTGAAATGTTGCAGGTTTTGGTGCTACTCTGGAAAAAAGAGGGCGCTAACCAGCAGGAACTTGCCAACCTCCTTCACAAGGACAAGGCCAGCCTAACCTACCTTATAGATAACCTATCCAAACGTAAACTTGTACAGCGTACTGAAGATCCTGATGACAGACGTAATAAACGTATTTCCCTGTTGCCTGAAGGAACCAAACTATACAATCTCATCCAACCCTGGATCGATGAAATGTATTCTATAGCCGGCAGGGATATTCCCCTGCAGCAGTTTAAGGATGGCATCATCCTTTTTGAAAAAATGCAGGATAACTTACGAAAAGCAAACGGCTGATTTTTTTTGACATAATAGTAAAGTATTTAACTATCAAACCCTTTACTAAATAGAGACGTAAATAAGATGACAATGATGATGTATCCATCGAAAAAACCTGTTTTCACACTAATACTTTTGACCATCGGGATAAGCTCCATCGCCCAGCAAAAACTTCTTACACTAGATGAGGCTTTGCAAAGCGCAGAAAAAAATTATCCTTCACTGAAGCAAAAGCCGCTGTTACAAGGCATCAGCGAACAAAATCAAAAACTGCTGAATGCCTCTTTGTTTCCACATGTCAGTGCTACAGGACAGGCTACCTATCAGAGCGAGGTTACCTCCTTTGAAATGCCGGGAGCGTCCGGATCGGTGGGACAAAATCCGGATAATTATTTTGTAGGACTTGAAATGCGCTTGCCCATTACAGAATTTGGAACGGTTAAAACACGCAAACAACTGGAAATAGCAGAAACCAAACTTGGAATGGCCAGGATTGATGTAGAGTTGCAAGCACTTCGCGAACGCGTAACTGGCCTGTTTGGAAATGCTCTATTGCAATCAGAAAATCTTGAAATCCTTAGCTTACGTTTGAACAACCTGGATTCACAGCTTAAAAAGCTTGCGGTGGCAGTTGCTAATGGTGCTGTACTGAAAAGCAATCAGCTGGTGCTGGAATCAGAGATCCTTGCTACCCAGCAACGCATCGATGATATTCGCTCAACACTCAAAGGATTAACGGGTGAGCTGGCTGTTATTACCGGATTGCCACTGGATAGTGCAACAAAACTCCAAATGAGCAATATTGCTGATGACATCAAAGATTCACGGAGGCCTGAAAATTTAATATTTGAAGCACAGCGAAATGTTTTAGACTTACAGTCAACACTGCTAAATAAAGAATCAAAACCGGATATCTATTTTTTCGGCCAGGGCCTGTATGGTCGTCCGGGTTACAATTTCCTGAATCCTGATATGCGGCCTTACGGAATAGCAGGTATTGGCCTTAACTGGGATCTTAACAACCTTCTGAATAAATCCAGGCAGCAGAAAATCCTTGATATTAACTGTCACATCATCAATAGCCAGGAAGAAACTTTCAACCAGAATTTACAGGCAGCTCTCAAAGAAAAATCTGCTGAAATAGAAAAGTATCACAACATTATTTCAAAAGATGCACAAATAGTTTCGAACCGGCAACAGATACTTAAAGCATCTGCCAGTCAACTTGAAAATGGCGTGATCACTTCCACTGAATACCTTCTGGAATTGAATGCGCAAAACTCAGCAGAGTTAAACCTTACCCTGCACCAGGTGCAGCTTAACCTTGCCAGGGCACAATACAATACTTTATTAGGTTACTAACCAACAATACACATCAAATGGAAACAGAAAAAGAATCAGTTCAGGAAGCTCCAGGAAAAAAAAGAAAAATAAGATTGCTGGTGTTAACTGTATTAGTAGTAATAGCCTCCTTGTTTGGCATTAAAACTTATTTGCATGCGCAACATCATGAAGAAACAGATAACGCTCAGTTAGATGCAACCATTACATCGGTACGTACTGCTGTATCAGGTTATGTTAAGGAAGTGAGATTTGTTGATAATCAGCGTGTGAAAAAAGGTGATACCCTTGTAATAATTGATAACAGGGATTACCTGGCAAAAGTGATTCAGGCAAAAGCACTTTTACTAAGTGCGGAAGCACAAACAGGCGTATCACGCGTTACCGCCCAGGCAGCATCTCAAACTGCAGCTGCTACCAGCCTGAATGCATCGGCTTATCAGTCTGCTATTGATGCTGCCAAAGCCCGTCTTACCAAAATTGAAAAGGATGTGGCCCGAATTGAAAAAATGTTTACCGAAGGCGCGGCCACCCAGCAACAACTGGATGCAATCAGAGCAGAATACCAGAGTGCACGTGCACAATATGAACAAGCCCTGAAACAATACCAGGCCTCAGCCACTCAAAGCGGAAGTGTTCAAACTTCAGCAAAAGCACAGAAAGGACAGGTTGGTGTTTCCAATGCTCTGGTACAACAGCGTCTTGCCGAATTGCAGCTGGCCGAATCCCAGTTATCCTACACCGTTATACTGGCTCCATTTGATGGTATTGTTTCAAAAAAAGCAGTGGAGATAGGCCAGTTATTGCAGGTGGGTCAACCTGTTTGCGCGGCAGTGGAAACGGGTAGCTTATGGGCAACAGCCAACTTCAAAGAAACACAATTGGAACGCTTAAGGCCTGGTCAGAAAGTACGCATTAACCTGGATGCCTATCCTTCACTTGAGCTGAAAGGAAGTGTGGAATCAATTGGCGCTGCCACTGGTGCTAAATTCTCATTGTTGCCACCAGATAACTCTACAGGCAATTTCGTAAAGGTTACCCAGAGAATTCCTGTCCGCATAAGGTTGGATAAAGCTGATGACAGTTTTCCTTTGATACCAGGACTGAGTGCTAATGTGGACATAGAAATTGACTAAAATGGAATCAGTCGAAAAATTACAATATCCAACAGGGACCCGGCGAGCTATCATTGTGATCACTGCCATTAGTGCTGCCTTGCTGCAATTGATTGATACTTCAATTGTCAATGTTTCCCTGCGTGAAATCAGTGGAAGTATTGGGGCATCCACACAGGAGATTGCCTGGACTGTTACTTCCTATGCCATCTCCAACGTGATCATGATCCCACTCTCTGGTATGATGAGCAATCTTTTTGGACGCAAGCGTTATTTTACTATTTCCATACTTCTATTTACTGTTGCATCCCTTTTCTGTGGTATGGCTACTTCCTTGTGGGGTTTAGTGCTTTGGCGGTTCATCCAGGGAATTGGTGGAGGAGCGCTGCTCACCATTTCACAAACAATTATCGTGGAGGCCTATCCGCCGGAAAAAGTTAGCATCGCCAATGCCATCTTTGGAGTAGGCGTAATACTTGGTCCGACCTTCGGACCTACACTGGGCGGGTATCTTACAGACAATTATTCCTGGCACTGGATCTTCTTCATCAATATTCCAATTGGTCTCATCGCCGCTTACCTTTCATGGACCAATGTAACAGATAGCAAGGGTGCCCGTAAACCACGTAAAATCGACTGGGCTGGAATTATTCTATTAGTACTTGCAGTAGGCTCACTTCAGTTTGTACTGGAAGAAGGAATTAGCAAGGACTGGTTTGCCAGTAAAGAAATTATCATTTTGTCCATGGTTGCTGTCATAGGATTGGTCGGATTTATCTGGCGGGAATGGACATATGAATTCGCAGCCGTTAATATCAAATTATTGAAGAATTGGAATCTGGCCATGGGCTCCATACTGAATTTTATTGTGGGTATGATACTGCTGGCCACTGTGTTCGTGTTTCCACTTTTTGTGCAGATTGGATTGGGATGGACAGCCACCATGACCGGCAATTTTATGATACCAGGAGCGCTCGCTTCTGCTGTATCCATGGCCATAGTTGGACAATTACTAACAAGAGGCTATAACGCTAAAATGATCATGCTGCTTGGTACCATTATGGTTTTTGCTTTTGCATTCATCATGAGCTTTTCCTCTCCTGATTCAACGGAATCATCTTTCTTCTGGCCATTCATTTTGCGAGGGCTGGGTATAGGCTTTATGTTATCACCGGTAATGTCACTTTCGCTCCAGGGCCTGAAAGGAATTGATATTCCCCAGGGAGCCGGTTTAAGTAATATGATCCGTCAATTGGGTGGGGCGGTAGGTATTGCTGTAATGAACGTGATGCTGTTGCACCGCAATGCGGCCAATGATAATAGTTTGTTGCAGCATGCTAATATTTATAATGAAACTTTTCAGGATAGGGTAAGTTCTTTGACTCAAAATTTTGTTTCTCAGGGATATTTTATTGACGATGCCCGGCAAATTGCCTATAGGGTAATTGATCTGACCATTTTCAAACAACAATCACTTGTTAGCTATGATAACATTTTCTGGATTGTGGCTGTGGCCGTTCTTTGCTGCATCCCTGTAATCTTACTGATCAGGAATAACAAATCCGCTGGGCTACCTAAAGTTGATGTTCATCTGGATTAATGAATACTCAGGTTTGTTTTGCAAAAGGGTTATCGTCCTTCATTTCAATACGCATGCGGTCAAGTGAAGAGCTTTTTTTTGTTTTGGAGGAGGAGAGTTTCAACACTCCTTTCGAAGGGCTGTAGATCAGTGTATCACCCGCTGCAGTCACCAGTACATTTTCTTTGATCTTCTTTCCGGTAAACCAAAGCAGGTGATCCTGTGCATGAATATGAATGGAGAGCACAGATAATAATGTTAGTGTAAATAAAATTCGCATGGTCAGTTTTTGGAGCCGCGAAATTGGTAAGAGGTCTATAAAGGAAAAAGACGAGAATGCATGATTTGAGAAAGAAAGCGAATGGGATGAGATGAGTTATGGTGAGTAGTGAGAAGTGAGTGGTGAGTAGTGAGTGGTGAGTAGGAGTTTCCTTCAATCATAGGCTTAATGAGGCTGGGACGCTTCTTTGTGTGATGATGCAGGTTTGCCTGCTGGACTCTTCATCATTTCTTCCTTCTTACAGTTTTCATCAGCAAGTTATCGACTGACGGATTTGATTTGAAATACCAGTTTTTGAAATAAAATAAAAATAGAGCAAAAGATACCTGCGAATGCAACCAGTTTTTCTTTTGAATAGGGTTCAGTTTCAAGGAAATAAAAAAGCAGATAGATAATTGCCAAATGAAATAATAGTGTCCCTATTAAAATAAGAATTGAATTGAGAAGCTTATGCCGTAAAATGATATAGGAGATCATTAAAGCCCAGGAAATTAATGATGGAATCAGGGGCACAATAAAACTTTCAATTGACTCAAAATGAAAAACTCCATCATCAGACGTAAGCAGGTAAAAAATATAAAACGGGTAAACCGTATAAAAAACGATAAAAATAATTTCAGCAGTAGTATACTTTGGTTTGTTCATTTGATGCTTTTATTTGTAAAGTATCTGCCATGTATCAAGATGGGCCATATTCCGTATTAAAAGAAATCTGGAAATCTGCCCAATGGTTGTCAAGGGAAATTGGACAGCCATCAACGAAATTAAATTACTTATCTGCTACCTGCAATGATGGTATCTGATTAATTTGTCAAACTGCCCGGAACTCGAGTTTTTTTCAATCTTTTCTTTGCCAAACTGTCCAGCCATTTGCTTTTCAATTGATCCATGATGTAGCCTAACGGTCGTTTCCCCTGTGCACCTTCTGCTCTTTTATAACCTTCAATTGAATCAGCGATTAAGTGTTGACTGTCTAAGGTTGTTAAGCTATCAATCAACCTATAATCTTCTCCGCTGAGAATGGGCTCGGTAAATCCGCTATGATCAGCACTAATAATTTCACGAACAGCATTCGAATTGTTATAGCTCTTCGCAAGCAGCTCCCTGAAATAGGTCAGCTTGAATTGGTCAATATAAACTTTCTTGTATTGAGCCAGTGAACCTGTTCTTTTGGTGCTTTCGCAGTTTATAGTGGTAGATGAGATTAAAATGAGAATAAGATAGAGGAGAGATTTCCTTGTGGCCATAAGTAAAAGATATTTATCTTAAATGAAAGATACAATGGTATTCAAATCTTCATATCCATTTTCTTTCACGACGAATCTCCGAAGCAGATTCGTGTTATAGCATGAAATTAATGCGTGATTCATGGAGGCGCTGTTCCCCGTTGGCAATCTTTATAATAGAAGATTCAGCAAACCAGCCAACGGGAAAAGGCGCTGGAACATTTCCTATTCTTTCCCAACGAAGTCTCCGCAGCAGCAAATTTCTTATCTAAAGAATTTCATTTGCGGCACTCGTTGGCAATTCTTTCTTTTCATTCTACCCTTTACCGTTTTACCGCCTTACCGGCTATACTTAGGCCGTCGTGGTAATTCTCACTGAATGAAGCACCCATCCCGCATTATCGTTTTTGGAATTGCGGTTCTGGATCGAAGCGCCCAGTTCCAGCGAACCTGAGATCTCATCCACCGGTGGTACCAGTGCAGTTAAAGTAGTTGTTTTTGGACCCTGTATGGTGATGTCCTGGAAATCACCTAATGGGTATTGAAACACACGAAAGTTATAAGCGACATTCATATTCAGCACCACGTTAAATTCAACCAGGTGCATCTTGCCAGTCTTGATACGGGGGAAGGCTACCTGTCCGCCTGCAAACACGGCTCCAGGGTAAGCAGAACTAAAAAGCGCCTGTCCCACACCGCCAGGCCACTTGGGATCTACCATTAGGGAAGTAAAAACGGTAAGTGTCGATTTGCCTTTAATGGGTTTGGCTGGTGATAATAAAATGGGTGTTTTCAGTTCAGCTGTTACAGTGCCTAATAATTTGGCTATTTGTGCATCTGTAAGGTACTTTGGCTTTGTTGTTTCCAGCTTTCTTGGTGTGAATCCAAATTTCTGGAGCATTTCATTGCGCTGTACTACAGCAAGGGAGATTTGTTTCGTTGGCATATACATGGTTTTAAAGGAAAGTTAGAAACTTAGAAAATTAAAAAGTACCGTGCTACTACGGAAAAAATGAGGGATGGCCTACGTGAAATGAATTTTAAAATAAGGAGAGAACTACGGTCTTCCTGATGGAGTTTTATTAAACAACTACATGGAATGAATCAGGGCTGATATTTCGCCGGTAGATCACTTGAAAGACTAAATCACCAGATATTTATTTCATTCTTCCGGCTTTTTAAATCCTCGCTATTTATTTTTGATTACGCATTCTTCTTCCATTGTTTCACCCAAAAACAAAACATGCGAAAACTCATTGCGGCGATCAATATGACCATTGACGGTTACTGTGATCATATCTCCGGCATTCCTGATGACGAATTGCATGACCATTATACAAGGCTTTTAAGCCAGTCCGGCATGCTTCTCTATGGAAGGATCACCTATCAGCTCATGGAATACTGGAGAACAGTGGTAAAGCAGCCTACAGGAAATAAATCCTTTGACGATTTTGCCCATGTCATTGATCAAACACCCAAGCTTGTTTTTTCGCATACACTCAAAAGCCTGGACTGGGAAAGTGCTAAGCTGGCAAAGAGGAGTTTGCAAGAAGAAGTAATGGAATTGAAGCAACAGGAAGGTAAGGACATCCTGGTGGGAAGTCCCAGTTTGATCCTTGAACTGACCAGGCTTCATCTCATTGATGAATACCAGCTTTGTGTGCATCCCATTATTGCAGGAGGCGGGCTCAGTTTATTTAAAAATATTGATGAAAAGATAAGGCTGCATCTTACAGGTACGAAGACCTTTGGCTGCGGTGTTATTCTGCTTTATTATAAAACTGCTGAAGGCAATTCCTGAAGACTTGATGAAAACATCGACCAATTGTGGCATGAGCGAAATATATTTTTCGCCAGGTCTTTACAGAGTTCGCTTTGTAAACATAAAACTTGAAATCAACTATATCAATCATTCAATGGTATAATTGGGGAACCAATCCCTGAAAACCTATCTAAGCCATAAATTCCTTAAACAAAAGATTCAAGGGCATAGTCCTGAAATCCATGTAGAAATGATTTTGATGGATAATTGAGGAGCATCGCCCTGATATTTTAATTCATGCAAATGCTGCAAGCAAACTTTATAGAAGAAATTTCTCTAATCAGCACAAGCAAGAAACATTTCCTTTTCTTTCACTACCAGTTTTTTCTGCCGTGAAATGGTAATAGGAAGTATTAACTACGTTTCTCCTGAAGAATTCTTCCTTCCTTCTCGATTTTCACCTTTAATTCCAACTCATTAAATAAGCTTTCCTGGCACTGTCGAATTTATATACCAGGTAGCTTCTTTTAATTGCTCTTCCTTCGCACCTGACACATTTCCGCTCTGGCACTTTGATTGTTTTTTGGGTGTCTGGCTCATAATATCCTCCGGAAACAACTGAATTGGAGGTCCTGGTTGAAATGTACATTACATCCCTTTTAAGGATGCCATCCCATCGCTTTTCATAAGTAGTAGAGATGCTTGATGTTGTTACCGGGGGTACCCAGTTGCCCTTTATTGTAACAACCTCATTATGTGCTTCAATTATTCCTGAGCCTTTGCAATAATTGCAGGTGCCGGAAACCTTGCATTTAAATAGAGCTAATGTTCTTCTGTCCGGTAGTTCAAAATCATATTTGCCAATGTAAGAGTAAAGGGTATCTCTGCCTTGTATGAGTGTGTAGCAATAGTCAGTACCAATTGCACACAGGTCTTCACCTACTTTTAATTCTGTAAAACGGGTAGGAGTGTAACCAATATATATTTTGTCAAAAACCGGTTCAGCAATAATACGACCCTCCTTTGTTTGCAAGCCGTATTTACCGTCATCCTCAAACAGGTAGCAATTATATAGATTTCTATAAGAGTTCGAATCCTCACTGCTTATTATTCCAGCATTGGGTATGTTAGCCATTTTTCTGACCTTCACTATCCATTCTGGGAAAATATAAACCGGTTCAAAGGATTTCTTATAATTCCCATCTTCCAGATAACTTTGTTTTTCCTGCAGTGCAATGAAATGACTTCCTGAAGCCATGATTTTTTTTATTTTTTGAGAAGTAGCAAACGTTCTTGTTTGTTGATTGGCAACAAGCTCCAATTTATCACCCAGGATCCTGTAAAGTGTAGCTTCTTCAAAATTTCTCTCCGCATGCAGGAAGACATTTCCCTTGGCATCCATTAATAATTGCCAGTCATAAACCATTTTACTGATTGAATCCGGGATTTCCAGGTTTTTCCAGCTCAACCCATTCAACTGTTTAATAAACATGCTTTTCCCCGCACTACAGCCAGCTATATATAGTGTATTATTTTTGTCAAAAGCCCAATAGCTGTCTACAGGAACATATATGTCATCCGTCATAGTCCATTCTTTACCGTTCCATATTTTAATTCCTGTTTGCTTTCCCAACTGCTGGTAAATATGACCTTTTCTGTCAGCATATAAATTACCTGTTACAATCAATGACTTACCATTGTCTAAGATCAGTTCAGGCTTTGTGTCTTTAATTTTAAAAAGTTTTGATCCTGCATATACTTTTTTTTCATACACCGGGACGTTATAGTATATACATCCATCAAAGCCTGTAAACACATTAAAGCGGGTAAAACTGCCAGTAGTTAGTTCTTTCCACTTGTCAGCCTCAGCAAGGTATATTTTAGAAGCGGTTATAGCATAAACATGGCCCTGACCATCACTTAGCAGATTTATAATGTTGCCAGATAAATTCTGTTCAAAATTCTCCCAGTCTTCATTGATAAATCGAACCAGGTGCTCACCATAATTTCCATTTTTGTTAACGACACCAATAGCATAGATGATTCCGTTGGCATCTGCTACAGTTGTGTTCAATTGAAATTCATCAGTTCTAAGTTGTATTTCTTTGAATGTATTTTCCCACCTTCCCGCTATGGAATCTATAAGCAGAAAAAACTCGGGTTCATAATTCCTGGTGTTAGTGTTTGACTGGTTTTTGGAAGGATAATTTTTACCTGAATTTATCGGCCTTTTAAGTTCTTTTGTTTGAGCAAGTGCAGCATAAGAGATGCTTGATAACAGCCATCCCAGTATTAATTTTATTAGCATAATGGATGTTTAATAAATATTGCATAAAACAGAGGCCTTCCTTACAACCTGCATTATAGGGATTGGATCGCTTTTTTCCATGCTTTTTTAACTGCCATCTCCAAAGTACAAAAGCCTGGTGAATTTTAAACTTCGCCAAGAGGAGAATTTCCTGAACATATTCTAAACAATAGCTGGTTTCATAACTACAACTATTCCTGAAAATATTTTATATTGTTTTAAGTTATCAACCAAAACTGCCTTATGTATTTATTTTTCGATACCGAAACCACCGGGTTGCCAAAAAACTACAAAGCTCCAGTCACAGATGAAAAGAACTGGCCAAGGTTGGTGCAATTGGCTTTTTTGTATTATGATGACAAAGGAAGCCTGCTGGCTTCAAGAGATTATATTATTAAACCGGAAGGATTTATCATTCCGGCTGATGCTTCGCGCATTCATGGTATTACACATCAAACTGCGTTAAATAAGGGCATCCCGTTATCCGTAGTCCTTAAGGAGTTCAGTGAACTCATTGCCGATGCTGGTTATTTAGTGGCACATAACATGAGTTTTGATGAAAAGATTGTCGGGTGTGAATTTCTACGAAATAAGATGTTGAATCCTATTCCTAAAAAAAGGAAGATCTGCACAATGGAATCAACAACAGAGTTTTGCGCCATCCCTGGATATTATGGTCCTAAATGGCCTAAGCTTTCTGAGCTGCATTATAAGCTTTTTAAAACCGGTTTTGATGAAGCGCATAATGCGGCTGTTGATATCACCGCCACTGCAAAATGTTTCTGGGAACTTAAAAAGCTGGGTGTAATAAAAACATTGGCGATAACAGGAGACATGAATTGATCTATTGCTTCCTTTTACGATCTGTCTCCGCGTCATCACTTTATTTTAGCAAAGCATTTAATTGAGGGACTCGTCAACTTTATTCTTACCTACTTCCGCTTAACGCTCAAATGTCTTTCCTGCTTTCCCTCCTTCCTAACCAGTAAATAAAAATTATAATTCCCGATTTACAATCTTAATTTAGCAATATCAGCAAGCCATAGAAACTACACTCTACAAAACACACTCCCATACCTTATATTTTTTGATCGCCTTTTAATAATGGATAATGAAATATACCAGTAGAGTTTTAGTTATAGCCCTGAGACTTTTTTTATCTTCTTGGTTTTCTTTATCGTTACCCCTCATGGCTCAAACACAAACACCCAACACAAAATTCATCAATGCCCATTATTTCAACGGCTATGGTTTTGATACAGGAACTATTTATAGTGTCAATGGTCACTTTTCTTTTGACAAGCCTTCCAGGATAGATTCAACTATTGATCTTAAAGGACTTTACCTCTTACCACCTTTTGGTGAAGCTCACAATCATAATATCGGCACAGGGGTCATGGAATGGGATTCAAAAGCAATCCGGAACTATATTGATGCAGGTGTATTCTATGTGAAAATTCAGGGCAATTATCCTGTTAACGATAGCATAAAAAAGGCCCTGAACATTAACAGGCCGGGTACAATAGATGTTCTCTTTGCACAAGGCAATATTACTTCTCCAGGCGGCCATCCCATTCCTCTGGTCGAAAGCCTTCTCGCCAGAGGTTTTTATCCGGGCAACACAAAAGAAAGTTTGAATGATCGCCGCTACTTTATTATTAATTCCAAAACAGACCTGGAAACTAAATGGCCGCTTATTATTAGGTACAGGCCGGATTTTATCAAGGTCCTGCTCTCGCAGTCCGACAGATATGAAGAGCTAAAAAATGATTCAACCGTTCGATACAGGGGGCTTGATCCCAAACTAATTCCCCTCATCGTAAAAAAAGCGCATGCCGAGAATTTAAAAGTAAGCGCTCATATCATCAATGCCCACGACTTTCATACAGCGCTGCTGGCAGGTGTTGATAAAATCGCACATATGCCCCGTATGATCAGTGGCATACCCTATGTATCTATTTCAGCTGAAGACGCTAAGTTGGCAGCAAGGAGGAGAGTCACAGTCATAACTACTCATGCCATAAGTCTTTACCAGGGTGGAACTCTGAAACGTGAAGATTTTGCCCAGGCCCGTGAGATCCAGGCTGTTGATCTGCAGCTGCTCTATAATTACGGAGTTTCACTGGCTATTGGCAGCGACGATCCAGCTGATAATTCATCAAAAGAGGTTTTGTATCTAAAAGAACTGGGAGTTTTTGACAATCTAACGCTATTAAAAATCTGGGCTCAGAATACTCCATCTGCCATTTTCCCAACCAGGAAATTGGGCGCTATCAAACAGGGTTACGAAGCCAGTTTCCTTGCCCTGGAAGGAAACCCGGCGGAGGACCTCAATAATGTCAGGCGAATCAAGCTTCGTTTTAATCAGGGCAAATTCTTACAATAGTAAGTTTGACTATTATTAGTCTTACCCTTTATCCCTTTTTACGAAGTCTTTGCCATAATGGCTTTGAAAGAAATAATTATTTGTAGAACTATTCTCCTATTCATATTTTTTCCGGTTCCTTTCAAGAAGATTCTCCATGGCAATCACTTTATGATGGAAAGAATTTATTTGCAGAACTCTTCACCATTCTTCTCATCTTCACATTTTTGCATGAATAAGATGTCAGGGCTATGCCCATTGAATGTTCATCTGGAGTTATTATTACTTAGTTAATTGAATCACTTTATACAATTAAGAACGGATATGCGGGAAATCGGACCACTGCAAGCAAACTTTATAGAGGGAAGTTCTCTAATCAGCACAAGCCACAACGTTTATGTTTTCTTTCATCATCTGTTTTCGCTGACGTGAAATAGTAATAGAAAAAAACGCCTGCGAGACTTTCTTCAATTCTTCCTATCATCCCGGTTAAATAATTAATTCCCTGTTTTAACCTCTTCCCGGTTCTTCTTCACAAAACGTTTTTTATATTTTAACATCTATAATTTCCTTTATGGCCAACAATACTTCGCCCCATATTCTCAGCACATCTGCCAATCTTTTGGGCTTTTGTCTATTTGTAATTACCTCTTTGAATATTACCAATTACGCAGAGTCCAGCCTGGTGGATGAATTCACATCTATCATCGCCATCCTGCTGATATTCTCCTGTCTTTTTTCCTTTAGCTCCATTCGTACCTCGAATCCTGTAAAAGAAAAACTGCTCGAGACCATCGCTGACTACATTTTCATCTCTTCTCTGGTAGGTATCCTGCTGATTGTACTGCTGATCTCCATAAATTTTATTAAGTAAGAAAGTTGCCTTTTTGCAAGAGCTGGTAGTTCTTGTGTCAATATTTCTTTTTTTATCCGGGTTCTTTTCATAAAGCCTCGTCTGTTAACGAAAAAGGCTGCCTCAATAAAGAAGCAGCCTCTCTTATTACATGCCTTACTTTAACTAATTTCCTGCCTTAACTAACTTAAGTTGTTTCCTTGTATTACCCTGTTGGATCTCCAGGAGATAAAAACCCGGAATATAGTTTTCACCAATCGTGAAGCTCTGGTTGGGCGATATCCGCTCTCTTTGTTCTATCAGCCTGCCCTGCATATCCAATACATTTATCCTGACTTTCTCATCAGATTCACTCTGGATCTGCACGGTAAATGCACCCGCTGTTGGATTGGGATAAGCTTTTACATTCAAAGCCGAAATAAATGGCTGTGCAAGCTGACCAGGTCCCGGCCTGCTCGTAATAGAATTGATCGCATCTAATGGACATTTTGAATTGTTGTATTTATCAAGCGTCTTTATCAGACTTTGCATGCCATTCTTACTTCCCAGTAGCGCCGAATTTACACTGGAGATAATTTGAGCAGTTGTTAAAGGATAATTTACCTGTGGGTGGTAAGCATTGAGCAGGGCGGTGGTTCCCGCACGTAATAAACTCATGGCGGTGCCTGCTAATGAAGAACCTCCACTGCTTTGTAATACCTGTATCAATGTTGTATCATCCAGGCCAAAAGCATCAGGCACATTAAACACGCTTTCTACAGTTTGTGTTGGAGAATAATTGGTAGTTGTCCATGCTAGGGGGTTGTTTTTCCAGTAACCCGGGCCGCAACCCTGCTTGCCAATGATTTCACAATACAAATACACCGTGATGGATTGTGTGCAGGTTCCTCCTTTTGACACGGTCAACTGGTAAGTACCTGAGCCAAGTCCCACAAAGGTGGGCGAACCAGCGATCAGGGTTCCGGTTTCCTGCTGTACAAAAGAACCATTGATCTCCTTTGACATGGTGTACTGGTAGGGCGCAGTAATGCCGCTGGCCTGTACGCTGAATGAGCCATCCTCAGCACCGCAAGTTGGCGGATGGATGTTCGAGGCACTGAGTGTCAGGTTTTGTTGTGGGAGTTCAACAATGGTTTCTCCCGAACAGATATTGTTCTTGGTTACTGCCAGTTTATAGGTTCCACCTGAAAGGCCCACATAAGTAGGAGTGCCGGCAATGAGTGTACCGGTTTCTTCCTGCACGTAACCACTTCCTGTTTCTTTATACAAAGTGTATTGATAAGGCGGCGTGATGCCTGTGGCCTGAACGCTGAATGAACCATCCTCTCCACCGCAGGTGGGATAATGCAGGTTAGTAGGTGTGAGTGTAAGTGCTGCCTGTGGCAGATTAACAACTGTTTCAGCGCTGCAACCATTTTGACTGACCACAACTTTGTAGGTGCCGCCATAAAGAACAACAAAGGTGAGAGTACCGGCAATGAGCGTACCGCTTTCCTGTTGTACATAGCTGCCATTGACATCCTTGAATAAAGTAAACTGGTAGGGTGCAACAATACCTGAAACCTGCACACTGAAGGAGCCATCATTTCCACCGCAGGTAGGTTCGTGAATATTAGTAGGAGTAAGGGTGATGCTGCACTGTGCACTGATCTGCTTTAGAGAAAACAGAAAGATGAATAATGTTAATATAAGTTTGTAAAATCCCCTTGTGCTGATAAATTTTGTTGATATGCTTTGCTTCGTATATAAAATTGAGGGTAAAATAGTTGCCATAAATTATTTGTTGGTTTGAGTTTCTGACTGAGTGTTTCACTGATTGTATAGACACAGGGAGGGGAATGATTGCAAATCATGTTGCAATCAGTTAGTGATTGGCTAAAATATATCCCAATGAATTGATGATTCATTCCATTTGTTTGATCCAAACAAAATGGCTCTTCGATATTTCAATTGGAACAGAAGCCTGTTTCAGAGGGTTGATAAGAAGGCGGAGGCAAAGAATTCAAAGGTGTATTTGAAGATAAGGAATTTAATGATCAGCTGGGGAAGGAATTTTGGAGATAGACCTGATGACTTATAACAAAGAGTATATGGTAGTTGTATGATGGTAAATTTTCCACTTCCTGACTAAATCAATTCCTGCATGATCTAACCTTTCAATAACTGTTTCAAAAATGACTGAACTGCCTCTGATCTTCCAATGGGTTCCATCAGGAATATAAACAGGTTGATGCCTAAAGCGAGGTAAGTAGCCTGGTGTTTCAGCTTATGATATTTCCATGCTGCCAGTAAGATCATTGACAGGATCATTACCTGTGAAAAATAGATGGGAACCATGATATCAATAGCCGGCCAGCTTTGGATGTTCATTCCTATGTAAACGTTCTGAACACCGCGGCCCAGCGCAGGCATCATGATGATGAATACGGTGGAGATCAGCCACCATGCATGATTTTCAATTTGCTTTCTTTGCAGAATACTTTTGATCACTGCGTATCCAAATGCAGTCATCATTACAATTTCAACTGCCGCTACACTCATAAAGAACCAGGGTTGAAAAGGTCCAAATTTCTCTGGAAGTTCTGTTGCTTTTTGAGCACTTGCCATATCACGTTGCATCATGCTCAGTGCCGTCAGGCAAACAGCTCCTGCTATAAACATTCCAATGATCCCGTTGGTCCTGTGTTTTGCCATTTTGCCATGTGTGGCGTAGTAAGGTTGTATAATGAGGTAGAGATACCATACAGTTCCTGTCCAGTAATGCACGTGTACCGACCAGGCATTGTCAGTGAAATCACCCCAGTAGTCTTTGAAAATTCCAGCCTGCATAAAGAACATAGGGACCAGCATCCATAAATGCAGGGATTTATACCGGTTGATGTAATTGGCGTTCCCCGGGGAGGTTTTCGACCTGCTGCTAACTAATTCATTTACTACATGGGTTTCTACTGGCAGTGGATCTGGTATCATGGTCTTTCAAGATAAAAAATTTACTGAATTCTTTATACAGCGGAAGGAGGGTAGCCGGGAAAACGGGAAGAAGTATTTTTATAGAACCTGGTAGAAGAAAATGTGATGAAAATGAATATTAGATATACAATCAATTTTCTAGTGGGCATAACCTATATTCATTTATCCTGATTGAAAGATACTTTTGTATTGAGAGATCTACTCCATAAGACCTTAAGCGAAGGCTTTATGATCTCAATTTTATCTCTTAATAATGACAATGGTTTACTTCTTCATCGCTTTTATAATCACCTTGCCATTTTGAATGACCTCAAAGCTGTCAATCCTGCCGTCATACCTGGAACTTGAAAACACACATCTCTCATCAGGGGCTTATTCAAGAAAAAATTCATCAGTCCTGGTGGCATACATTTTTTCGGTTCGCCTGGCGGTGAGTTCAAGCTGATGACCGTTTTTGGTGATGGTGATTTTCATGGACGGACTTTCCGAAAAATAATCGCCAATGTATTTGGACAGCACGGAGTCGGGAACAAAAGCAAGCTTTTTCTTTACAGGCTTGTAAAATTCTTTCCAGCCATAGACGGTGGCAACGCTGTTGAGCATTTCCAGAACAAAAGGCTGCCCGTTTGATGGGTAAGCATTGGTGAGAATAACAACCCCTTTTCCAGTAGAAAAACTACCATAATAAATCGCATGATAACCATAGCTTTCGCCTTCATGCCAAAAATATTTTTCACCTCCTTTTTCAATAATGCCGAATCCTAATGCATAGTTGTTCATGATGGGAGTTAACATTTCTTCAGTGAGACTCTTGTTAAGTAACGCATTGGGACTGCCTTTCAGATCAGCCTGGATACTTAAAACAAATTTTGCAATATCAGCAGCTGTAGACCATAAGCCACCGGCCGACTGCTCAGGATAGTTATAGTATTTACCTTTCAGGGTGTGCATTTCCTGATCAGTGCCATAAGCATAGTTTTTGTATTTCAACGAAAGCGGCTGTGAAAAACTGCTGTTTGTCATTTTAAGTGGTGTCAGAACCATTGCCGACATCAGGCTGTCGTAATCAGATGATATGTTGTCGTCCAGTATTTTCCTGATAATAGTGTAGCCGCCGCCGGAATATTCAAAATGTTCATTGACGCGATAAACAGGTAAGATGGGTTCATTATTGGCAGGTTTTTCACCATTGAGGATCTGGTTAATGGTGGGTAAGCTGTCGGTGAAAGAGTAACCAATAAATCCGTGAACATTTAATCCTGCTGTATGGCTTAATAAATTTTTTAGGGTGATGGCTTTGCCTGCAGATAATTTATTGTCGGGAAAAGTCCAGGTTTTCAGATAAGTCCTGATGTCCTTTGTTAATGAAAGCCTTCCTTCCTGTACAAGTTTCATAATTCCCAGGCCAGTTACAGATTTGGTGATGGAGGCTACCTGGTATAAGGTATTTGTGTTGGCTGATCTTTTTGTTTCAATGTCTGCATACCCGTATGTTTTTGTCCAGGCGATCTTTCCATTGTTAATGACTGCAATGGAAACAGAAGGGACTCTGTAAAATTTCATGCGGTCAAGGATATTGTATCTCGGAATGACACTGTCTTCAAAGATCAATTCCCTGACTTCAGTCAGGTTGTTTTCAACACTGGTGATTTTCAAAACCTGTGCATAGGTGAACTGCACAGGAATTAAAAAGCTGAGAAAGATCGAAATGAATTTCATTGGTCTGCTTAAGGAGATAAGTAGTTTCTATCAATAAGGTCCTACTTAATTTACGAATTTATGGAATCAACCAGGGGCGTAGCCCTGAAATCTTCGTAATAATGATTGGGAGAGAGAATTGAGGGGCATCACCCTGTCATATTCCTTTCACCCCACATCTCAGTAACAGTATCTTGATATGTATTGAAATTTATAAGGGAGCATCATCTCTTCCCGGTTATCCAACACATAATTCCCGTTTTCCCGGCTAATCAGGAAGAACAATAGCTTAAGAAACCTTAAAAGGGCGAAGCCCTAAAATCTTCGTAATAAAAATGGTTGGAAGAGAGGTTTGAGGGGCATGGCCCTGGCATTTAATTAAGTAACTGCTTTAAGCAATGTTTATAGAAGAAAGATTCAGCAAACCAGTCCACGGGAAAAGGCGCTGCACATTTCTCTATTCTTTCCCAACGAAGTCTCCGCAGCAACAGATTACTTATCTTGCTATAGAATGAATCTTATGCGGGACTCGTCGTCATTTCTTACTTTCTTCCCGGTTAATCTCTCAGCATTACTGTTTTCCGGCCTACACCTCATTCTTTAGTAACGCATGAAATAAATATTTCTCTATCACGTACTGCGGCATTGAACGCAGCAGTATTAGTCATTCCATTGCAGAGTAACACAGTTTTTTCATTATCCGCAGCGAGTTTGTAAGTAAAATTAATTTTGAAACTATCCTGAACATCGGGTCTAAAAAGATATGATGAGTAGAGATATTCCGGTTTAAATGTAAAAATCCCTTCTGGTATTTGAAAGGTCACTACCGTGTCTTTAGTTGTTATATGGTCTATTTCCAAAACGAAACCTGCTCCGTACGTCCGGTTAGCCTGGACATAGTCCGCACAAGGGTGAAACCCAATTATCTTGCCTTTTCCTATTGTTGAATAACAATTCGAGGTCTTGTTCTTTTTGCAGGATGCAAATAGAATAATAGAAATAAATAGGTAAAATATCTTCATTAAGATTTGTTGAGTGTTATATTAGAAGTTGAAGCTCAAAGGTATTTCTGGTAGGACCATAAGCCAATAAATAGATTATTCCCTTTCACAACTGATCTATAATTTTTTCATCCTTATTTCCCCATTATAGCCGCTTATCCAAACAATACTTTCTTTGCTTTCCGCCTGGTTCATCACAAACATAATTACCTTTTCGCCGGCTCCTCCAGTCTTTTATATGTAAAGTCAGCCTTCTTTTCCCAGGCGCCATTATTTACTGATGCTTCTTCAACAAAATGAAGATTTCTTTCCACTGGTGTAATCGTCACTCTCCACTTCGTCGTTTTCTCAGGCAGTTCCCGCTGTCCTTCAAATACAAAACGGTCTGTTTCCCATTTGCCTCTCAGCGTTCTGGAATTTCCTGAAGTATACAAACCATAATAGAAATAGGTTTTTTCGAGGGGTGAATAAGAGATATAGCTCACAGAACTATCTACACCTGTTTTCTCTTTTGAGGCTGAAATGCATTGGATATGATGCCCCTGTATCCTGTTACAAATTTCTAAATAGCTATCCTCACTTCCTTTCACAGTCCATTGACCTACAAAAACATCAAGTCTTTGTTGCTCCTGAGTTATCGGTTTGCCCTGCGCTGCTACTTCAACAGAAATGATAACGATAAATAAAAAAGATAAAAGCAATCTCATATAGTTAGTATTTAAAGTGGTCAGCTGCATCTATTTTTCCTTTTGAGAAGTTCTCTGCCACACTACCCATTTTAAAATGAATTTTATTCGTACTCGACATCCTTTCTTCCCTTCTTCCCGGTTATAAAACATATTTCCCGTTTTACCGTTTTCCCGGCTATACAGCATCCACCCTCTGATTCCTTCCAATCAAAAAGTACAGTATGGATCCTATAAAGGGCATGAAGACAATGATGATCACCCATACCAGCTTGGTAGTGCTGTCTTTAAATGAGGATCTGACAAGATTGATCAGGGCGATTACGGGTAGACCTATAGTCACCAGCATAATCACTGTCCAGATCAATAATCCCATTTCAGGTGTAACTACTTCCATCTTGTTTTGATTTAAGTTTACTTGAGCGAAAAAAGATATTATCTAAAATACAATATAAAAACTTTGGGATTCAGCAATAACATATAATTAGACTGGTTTTCAAAACATTTAGCTCACTAAAAGGCAGAATTGAGTAGCACCATTACGATTACAAAAAATAAATTGACTAATACTCTTAAAACTGCAATTCGTCTGCTAATAGATATCCTCTGATTCCGCCTTTTTATTTTCCAGCTAAACAATCCTTCATAAAATACCAGGAAAAAAGAAAACGGTAATCCGGCTGTTAAGCTGTATTTATGAGAAATATAGAATCCGCTAAAAAGGATAGGACTTAAGGAAATAAATGAAATCAATTCATAGTTCATTTCATGCCTGGCAGATAACATTGCACTTATGATTACAATTAAACTGATTGCCATCATACTTATAACTAGTATTAGAACTACATTCATTAATATGGATTTTGTTTTATTCTATTGTAAATCCCAGGTTTTGCCTGTTTTTTATATAATAGCTCATTAGCGAAGCTTTGAGTTCCTGGTCTTCTTCCATTAATTTAAAAACTCCCTGTTTGACTTTATCTAGAAAAGAAGCGTAGTTGGTAAAATTTGCCTTTTCTTCCAAAGCCAGCATTTTCATACGAAATCCAAACTTTTTAAAAGCAGTTCGATCAGTTGGAATTGACTCAAAGCAGAAGGCTTCAAGTACGGAGTAGTCTTTCTTGTTGAAAAATTCTTTTTGACCATTGATCCCGATGCATACATGCCCTCCAACTGTGGTGTCTTTTCTATAAACAGTGTCTGGATAAAAAAACCTGGAAGCAATGGTCATCATTTCACTTTGTGAAAAAACCACGCTTTCATCTCTTTCGCTTTGGACCTTTGCTAATAAATTAAAATAGGTATTAAATTTTTCATTGTCTTGTAAAAATTGGCAATATCGTTGAACCATATTTATTGAATCCAATTTCAATAAAGCGAATTCATGAAGTTTGAACCATAATGAATCCACCTTATTCAATAGAATGTACTCAAATCTGTGCCCATGTTTTTTAAAAAACCTTCCTGTTTGCCCGGTTAAGTCCTCCCTGATCTTTGGCCTTGGAAGATAGTATAACTGGCCGGCTTCATTATAACGCGGCATTTCCAGTGTGAAGTAGTTTTTGAAATCAACATCTTTTTGTTTCAGGCGAAGGACGTCTCTATTGCAAGAGCAGGTAAGAATCATGAAGATTATAATGATTGTTGATGGTTTCATTATTTGTGTTTTGCAATAGAATACAAAGCCTGGATCCAGATAAAAGCCATTATTATGCTTAGTCAATTTTGGCGGTTAGGGTTCCTGTTTATCTTTTTTCTTCTTTTTGCTTTTGCCTTGTTCCTGGTCATCGTTGGTCTTATCAACCTTTTCTCTTGGCAATACAACAAGTTGATCTGTCTCGCAATTCCAGATGTTCATATATTTTTCAGAAACAACAATATGCTGTTTCCATTTGGCAAATTTTTCATAAAGCATTAAAGTGCAGATATCAGTCGCTGTTATAAATTCTCCTGTTTCAGGTAAATGACTGTGCACGGCACCTTCTGTTTGTGTGCCATCTTTTTCTTTGCCACCAAAATACACAGGTATAATATTTTTATGAAGCTGTTTTTTAAGTACAATTTGATTATTGTTATTAAAGGTCAATAAGTAGTCGTTACCGAAAATAACAACGCCATTATTTTGCGGCCCGGTTAAAACATAAACTTTTCTTTCGCTGCCGTTGATCAGTGGTATCAGGTTCAGGTTGGTATTTTTATAAGTTTTAAATAAGCTGTCTGAATTGATTTCTATTAAAGCCAGTTTTCTCATTGTATATAATTCATCCTCTCTTTTTGTAAAATTCCTTTCAGCCAGGTCTACTTTTGCGGTGTTTGTATTGTAGGTGCTGTCAAATGAAATGGTGCCGATCACTATTGGTTCAGTAGCTTTTGAAAAGAATATACATTTTGCAAGTTCATTCTCAGTATAGGAGAAATATCCTCCAATGTTTGTCCTGTCTTTATATTTTTCCAAAAACAAGTCTGTTCCATACCAGGAAGCCATTTCAGATTTATACAACATTTTTCCTTCGGCAACAATTGGTTGAGCTTCATCGGTGGGATTGCTTTGGGCAAATACATGAAAACTAAATAACGTCAATAGTAATGCTAATGTCTGATTCATTGTAAATGGTAGTTAATGGTACTGCTAGCTGACAGGCTTTGGGAAGAGTGTAAATAAATAGTTAGTTCTCTGGATAACAAATGATTTATCTCTAGCAAACGCACTTCGTGGCCCTTATTTACATTTCTCTCAAGTAGTCGACTACAATTTAGTCTGCTTCATAAATACAAAAAACCGTAGTTGCACGGTTGTTTAGTTCTGGATAATTCATAAGAGATTACTCATAACGGTAGGTGGAACCTGAATATGCTATGACTAAGGATCTTTATTTTATAACCTTATCAATGCTAAACTCATTGTGATTTCTTTCTTCATGATTAAAATTAATTCCCGTCTTTCCGGTTATCTAAAACATCCTTCCAGTTTTACCGTTTTCCCGGCTATCACCCTTTCCACTTTTTTGCTTGACCAAAAAAGTGGAGCAAAAAAGTCAAGGCGATTTCGACCCGGTACATTTCCTCTAATTATACACTCCTCTCCCGAAATCGCCATCGGCGAAAAGACTTTTTATTCGATCATCTTAGGTTGTAGTTCACGCTGCGTGCTATACCGCGACACTGGAGGCGTTGTTCCCCGTTAGCAATCTTTATAGTAGAGTGATTCACTAAACCAGCCCACGGGAAAAGGCGCTGGAACATTTCCTCTTTCTTTCCCAACGATGTCTCCGCAGCAGCAGGTTTCTTATTTAAAGAATTTATCTGCGAGACTCGTTGGAATTCTTCCTTTTTTACCGCCTTTTTCTTTCATGACGATACTCTGCAACTGAATCTTGATTTTTCCTTTCACGACGAGTCTCCACAGCAGCACCTAGATTTTGAATACTTATAATGTGGGATTCGTCATCAATGTTCTTCCCGGTAATCTAAAACGAAATCTTCCCGTCTTCCCGGTTATCCAACACATAATTCCCGTTTTGACGTTTTCCCGGCTAATAAGGGCGTAGCCCTGAAATCTTCGTAATAAATAAATTGCAGAGGGGATTGTAGGGGCATCGCCCTGACATATTCCTTTCACAACGCGTCTCCGCAGTAAACACAACTTATGCGAGACTCATCGTCCTTACTTCCCTTCTTCCTGTTTCTCTAAACCAATACCTTCCTTCTTCCCGTAATCCAAAACGATATCTTTCCGCTTTCCCGTTTTACCGGCTATCCTAAGAGTAAACACATACCTGCTTAATTAAATTTTACTTAATTAATATATGTTCTTACCTTTTACCCCACTAACTAACTGCTATGCATTCCACTGCCCCTCCCAGGCATATACTGTCTAAGTCCACCTTTATGCGTGGATGCCAGTGTGCGAAAAGCCTCTGGCTGCATAAGCATCACCCTGAACTCAAAGACCAACTCAGCGATTCTCAGCAAGCCATCTTTACCCAGGGTACCAACGTGGGACTCATTGCCCGTGAACTCTTTCCCGGCGGTATTGATGCTTCTCCTGCAACTCCTTTTGAATACCAGAAATCCGTACAGCATACGGCAAAGCTTATAGCAAACGGACAGACCATCATTTATGAAGCCGCCTTTCAGTTTGAAGGGGTGCTGGCGGCTATTGATATCCTGGTAAAGAAAGAAGGGAAGTGGCTTGCCTATGAAGTGAAGAGCTCCACCAGTGTAAAAGATCCTTATCTGCGCGATGCCGCACTTCAATACCATGTACTCACCAGCTGCGGTATAGAGCTGGAGGATATTTTTATTGTTTACATCAACAATGAGTACATCCGCAATGGTGATTTGGAGCCAGGGAAATTGTTTGCACGTGAATCAGTGAAAGCGCAGGCAATAGCGCAACAGACAGGCATCAGGGAGCAGATCAATGCTTTTAAAGAATTGCTCAACGTTCAGCAAATGCCTGACATGGATATTGGTGCACATTGCCATGATCCTTATCCCTGCGATTTTACCGGTCATTGCTGGCAGCACCTGCCGCAGGAATCGGTTTTTGATCTCAGGGGACGAGGTGGTTTTGACCTGGCTCTTGAACTCTATAAGAAAGGCATATACACCATCAATGAGATTCCGGAAGATCATCCCGTTGGCAATTCGCAAAGAGTACAGGTGGAGGTAAGTAAAACGGGTCAACCCGTTCTGAATAAGGAGGAGATCAGGAACTTTCTCGCAGGACTGGTATATCCTCTCTACTTTGTAGATTTTGAAACCTTCAATGATGCCGTTCCCGGGCACGATGGATGCTGGCCTTACCAGCAATTGCCCTTTCAGTTTTCCTTGCACATCATTGATTCACCAGCGCAGTTATCGCTACCAAAGGACCAGGTAGAGCACCGTTGTTTTTTAGCGCCGCATGATACCGATCCAAGGATTCCCTTTATCAATACCCTGGTAGAGAACCTGGGCGATAGTGGAAGCATCATTGTCTATAACCAGGCATTTGAAAACTCCAGGCTCAGTGAACTGGCAGAAACATTTCCTGCTTTGAGTCAGCAGGTTGCATCCATCCAGTCGCGCATGGTGGACTTAATGATTCCCTTCAGGAAGAAGCATTATTACCTGCCCTCCATGAAAGGTTCCTATAGTATCAAAGAAGTATTACCTGCCCTGGTACCTGGATTAAGTTATGCTGATCTGCCCATCAACAATGGCGGAACTGCCAGCCAGGCTTTCTGCCAGTTGAAATATGAAAGGGATCAGAGCAGGGTAGAAGAGATCAGGAAGCAATTACTGGATTATTGCGAGATGGATACCTGGGCGATGGTGAGGATCATGGAGAATCTGTATCTAAAGAGTATTGATTAGGCAGAACTGTTGTAAAAAACTAAAGGCTTGAAGAATCATTTTTTGGTGGACAGTAATAAGAAGTATTAACCAGGAATAAAATAACTAATCGAATACCCTAATTTTTTAATCATCAAAACTCTCAATTATGTTTAAAGCACCATTCTCATTTGAAGGAAGAATCAGAAGATCGGAATATGGACTTTCAATTTTGATTTACACAGTATTTTGGTTCATTCTAACTCTTTTAGGTGGATACTTTGACCCTTCGGGTTTAGTTTGGTTTTTATTTATCATTCCTGTCTTTTGGTTTGTAGTTGCCCAGGCAACAAAGCGTTGTCATGACTTGGGACACAGTGGCTGGTGGCAACTGATACCATTTTATGGCTTTTGGTTGCTTTTTGCAGACAGTGATGAGGGCCCCAACGAATATGGTGATAATCCAAAAGGGATACGAAATGATGTGTTGGAGTTTGATTCTTTGCCTTTGAATCAGGGTTAGTAAATATAGGAGAATCAATTTTTTAAGGTCCGTTTAATAATGGGCCTTTTTTAATACTACTGATGTTTATGTGGCTTGCTTCAACTATTTAGTGGATCCATATTACAATATAGCGGACAAAATCATAGAGCATTCCATGAATGATAACATATGCCAAACAACAAAGTGCTTACAGCTATACTGAATCCAGACTTCAACTGAAAAGTACTATGTTCTTATTGCAAGAAATAATCCTAAGCCAACGGTTATGAAATCAAAAGAGAATCATACCAAAAGGTCGATTAGCGATCTAAAATGAATATTACCTCACCAGTTAGCCAGGCCCCATTTTACCAGGTCAGGTAGCGCGGGACCGCCGGCAGCAACATTATTGAGTACGGTAAATATCCTTGACCAGTTGATCTCGAATTCTTCTTCTCCACCTGAATGTACACCTACTATGTATGGTCCATCGCTCCAGGCTGCCTGTACAGGACCACCGGAGTCACCACCAGAAGCATCTGCCCTGTACTCCAGTTCCACACCGTATGAATCGTCATCATCAATAATGGGGAAGGGGCCAATGAAGTTTGGCCTGTTTCCATTTGCAATCATACTAGCATATCCAATCTTTGTCCATACCGGCAAATCTTCCCATTTATCATGGTATACCCTTGTGCCAAACCAGCCCAGCTGGTTGCCAATCGGTTCATATAGCTTCAGTATGGCCAGGTCGCTGCCAGTATCATATGGCTCGTACCTCCGCCATGTTTCCACGTAAGAGAATAAATTCAGGGACGTTCGCCCGTCAAAAAAGCCGGGAAGGAAAATTCCTTTCCACTTTTCCTGGTTTGGTACCACGTGTGCGGAAGTTACTACCATATTTGGCCCTACAAGGGTTGCAGTTGCTGTTCCTGAAGGCGGATCCCAAAAAAAACTGTCCGGGTTTTTCCATACCAGGATTTTGCCCACACAACACCAGGGGTAATCATCCCGGGGGTCGAAAACCTGCCGGTCGTCTGAGTTAAAAATAATCCCGTCAAGTCGCATAAGCCTGCCGTTCTTACGCCTCATAGTCAAAGGTTGATCCTTGCCGAGAATGGCAGGTCGATAGGTTAGAGGTGTGTTTTTGGGTATGTTGTGCGAAGTGAGTTTATCGGTGATGCCTGTCACTTTGCCTTTTTTGGCTACTGTGCCTCCTGATGCAATCCTGCCCCAGGTAAACCCTTCCGGCAGATTCAGCGACCAGGCGGAATTGTTTTTTGATATGTCTATTGATGGTTGCCTCGTACCATAACCCGATATAATGATTTCTCTTTTTGCTTTTTCAGCCTCTGTTTTATCCCCGAATGAATGCATTTTTTCAAGTGCCAGAATCTGGTCTGTTGTAAGAGGGGCGTCTTTGGGGACAGTGTTGTTTTTTGTTTTCGGATGTTGCATAAAACAAGCTTTGATAATAAAGTTTGAAAATATAGTTTGATGAAGCCACCGTGATAGTACGGGGATTATTAGTGGGGATTACTGTTTCTCGTAAATGCAAAAGGATTGGAAACGCAAAAGATTTTTTAAGTCCTTGTTCATGTTAGTTTACATGGCGCAAACTCCCTGGCTTATCATCTTTCCACTTTATTCTGCGCAAGCCTGCCAGACTTTAGGTAGGCACCACCTGTATGAATCTTTGACAGAGCGTTAAACTGCCTCCCCTTCCAAATACATGAAAAATAATTTAATTTGATTATACTTGCAGCACTGCTAACTTCTTTTGAATCAGGCACCAAAACTTTATACGGTTGATACTTGCTTAATTTGGATTGCTATGTTCACCAGGACTGATTGATCCACAACTATAACCTTTCAAACATAAATTGCGCACCGAAATCTAAAATGATAAACGAACCCGATATAGAATATGGATTTGTTGGAAAGCTGCAGGATCTGAAGTACACCTACCGTTCCGATATCCGGGACCGGCTTAGCCTCGAACAAAACTTCCGGAAGAAATTTGAAACGCTCAACCGGGTGAATCTTTCAGACGCAGAATTTGCCCGTTTAAGAGATGAGATCGTGAGTCCTGATGTATTTACGGCATCGAAAAAGCTTCGTCAGCGTAATGATTTTATCCGCGAAGACGGCACTCCTTTATATTATACATTGGTAAACATTAAAGACTGGTGCAAGAACGAATTTGAAGTGATCAACCAGTTGCGCATGAATACGCAGAACAGTAATCACCGCTACGACGTCATACTGCTAATCAATGGCGTTCCAGTTGTGCAGATTGAATTAAAGACCCTGCAAATCAGTCCTCGCCGTGCCATGCAGCAGATTGTGGATTACAAAGCTGATCCCGGCAATGGCTATACCAATTCGCTGCTTTGTTTTATGCAATTGTTTGTGGTCAGCAACCGCACCAACACCTATTACTTTTCCAATAACCGCAACCAGCATTTTGCCTTTAATGCAGATGAACAATTTCTGCCTGTTTACCAATGGGCCGGTGAAGACAATAAGAAGATCACTCACCTGGATGATTTTGCGGAGAAATTCCTGGCCAAATGCACACTGGGTGAAATGATCAGCCGCTACATGGTGCTGGTGGAAAGCGAGCAGAAACTAATGGTGATGCGGCCTTACCAGATTTATGCAGTAAAGGCCATCGTCGATTGTATTCACCAAAACCGTGGCAATGGTTTTATCTGGCATACCACAGGCAGTGGTAAAACACTCACTTCTTTTAAGGCCTCTACTTTATTAAAGGACAATGATGATATTCAGAAATGTTTGTTCGTGGTTGACCGTAAAGACCTCGACCGCCAAACCCGTGAAGAGTTCAACAAATTCCAGGAAGGCTCGGTAGAAGAAAACACGAATACTGAAACCTTAGTACGCCGCATGTTGTCGGAAGACTATGCCGATAAAGTGATTGTCACCACCATTCAAAAGTTGGGTCTGGCGCTGGATGGCGATGCAAAGAAAAATTATAAAGAACGATTAAAGCCATTAAGCAGTAAAAGGCTGGTGTTTATTTTCGACGAATGCCATCGTTCGCAGTTTGGCGAGAACCATAAAGCCATAACAGAGTTCTTTCCGAACGCACAACTCTTTGGTTTTACTGGGACACCTATTTTTGATGCCAATGCGGCCTACCAGCAATTTGATGGCACCATCGGCACCTTTAAAACCACCAAAGATATTTTTCAAAAGCAGTTACATGCGTACACCATTACCCATGCCATTGAAGATAAAAATGTACTCCGCTTTCGCGTAGATTATTTTAAACAGGAGGAAAAGAAAAAACAAGAATCAGAATCAAAAGCCAAATCCAAAGTCAAACTCCCTGCACCTCTATCACGAAAGGTAATTGCGGAAGCCATCCTTGATAAACATGGTGCGGCTACTAATGAGCGAAAGTTTAATGCTGTACTGGCAACGGCAAGCATCAACGATGCCATTGCTTATTACCACCTGTTTAAAGATTTGCAGGCGCAACGTTCGGCTACCGATGAAACTTATGTCCCGCTCAATATTGCCTGTGTGTTTTCGCCACCGGCCGAAGGCAATAAAGATGTGCAGCAGTTGCAGGAAGACCTGCAGCAGGAAAAGGAAGACAATAAAGTAGCGCCGAACGAAAAAAAGCTGGCGCTGAAATCCATCATAAATGATTATAATGCGCAATACGGCACCAATCATACGATAGCAGAATTTGACCTTTATTACCAGGATGTGCAGGGACGCATTAAGAACCAGAAGTGGAGTAACGCCGATTATCCGCACCATAATAAAATAGACCTGGTGATTGTGGTGGATATGCTGCTGACCGGTTTTGATTCCAAATTTTTGAATACGCTCTATGTAGATAAGAACCTGAAATATCATGGACTGATACAGGCCTTTAGCCGTACCAACCGTATATTGAACGACAGCAAACCTTATGGCAACATATTGGATTTTCGGGGACAGAAGGCTGCCGTGGAAGAAGCCATTGCCCTGTTCTCGGGTGAGCATACCGAAAACCCGAAAGAAATATGGCTGGTAGAGGCAGCGCCTGTTGTGATTGACAAATACCAGAAAGCCGTGGCGGCCCTGGAAAACTTTATGCAACAAAAAGGTTTGGAGGCCAGGCCCGAACAGGTGACCAATTTAATGGGCAATACTGCGAAGGCGGAGTTTATCAACTATTTTAAGGAAGTGCAAAGGTTGAAAACCCAGCTTGACCAATACACCGACCTTGCTTCAGAAGAGAAGCAAAAGATTGAACAGGTATTACCGAATGAACAACTGCGTTCTTTTAAAAGTGCTTACCTGGAAAAAGTAAAAGAGCTGAAAGAGGTGCAGGGTCCAGGCGGTAATGAAACAGATCCGCAAGTGCAACAACTGGATTTTGAACTGGTGCTCTTTGCCTCCGCGGTGGTGGACTATGATTATATTATGACGCTGATTGCCGGGATGACACAGAAGCCTGCGGCCACACAAAAAATGACGAAGGAGGAACTCATTAACCTGTTGAGCAGCTACTCCAACCTGATGGAAGAAAGGGAAGATATTGTTGATTATATCAACAGTCTTGAAATTGGCAAAGGATTAAATGTGGAACAAATAAGGGAAGGCTACGAAAAGTTCAGGGAAGAAAAACATAATAAGGAATTGGCCCGCATTGCAGGCAACCACGGCTTAACTACAGCCGCATTAAAAACCTTTGTTGACGACATTATGGCCCGGATGGTTTTTGATGCCGAACAGTTGAATGAACTGTTAGCGCCATTGGAATTGGGTTGGAAAGACCGAAGCAAAAAAGAACTGGCTTTAATGGAAGACTTAATACCGCATTTAAACAAACTGGCTGATGGCCGTGAAATATCAGGACTGAAAGTGTATGAATAAAGAGATAAAAAAAACAAAAATTAAAAGACTTCGGTTTCCTGAATTTCACAACAATCCGGATTGGAGTGAAAGAAAGCTGTCTGAAGTTTTGACAGAACATGGTTTAAAAAGTGATGGATCAGAACAAGTATTTTCAGTATCCGTGCATAAAGGAGTGATTAATCAAATAGAACATTTAGGAAGAAGTTTTTCGGCGGCATCAACAGGGCATTATAAACGGGTTGTACCTGGTGACATCATTTATACTAAAAGCCCAACTGGAGATTTTCCTTATGGAATCATCAAGCAAAGTAAGGTTTCGATGCCAGTAATTGTTTCACCGCTATATGGTGTTTTTACACCTGAAACTACGGCACTAGGTTACATTATTGACAGCTATTTCGAATCAGCGGAAAACGCCTTTAATTATCTTTCATCAATCGTTCAGAAAGGCGCAAAGAATACAATTAATATTACAAATGAAACTTTTCTATCCAAGTCATTAGTTCTACCGACAAATAATAAAGAACAACAAAAAATTGCCGATTGTCTTTCTTCTTTAGATGATTTAATAACTGCAGAAACCGGCAAACTCAAAGCACTCAAATCCCATAAAAAAGGGCTGATGCAACAGCTTTTTCCCGCCGAAAGTGAAACAGTGCCGAAGCTGCGGTTTGCGGAGTTTAGGGATAGTGGGGAGTGGGAGGAGAAAACATTAAAAAGCGTTTCCAAAATGCAGGCTGGGAAATTTGTTAGTGCTTCAGAAATTAAAGAAAATAGAAGCGATGACTTATATCCGTGTTATGGAGGGAATGGATTAAGAGGCTATACTAACTCATATACTCACACAGGAACTTATTCATTAATTGGAAGACAAGGTGCACTTTGCGGCAATGTTACTCTGGCCGATGGTAGGTTTCATGCTACAGAGCATGCAGTGGTTGTAACACCAGTGAAAGATGTTGATACGAAGTGGTTATTTTATATGCTCAATTATCTTAACCTAAATCAATATGCTACAGGTCAAGCGCAACCAGGCCTTTCAGTTGAAAATTTAGAAAAGGTTCAAATCAATATTCCGGCTTCGGAAAAAGAACAACAAAAAATCGCCTCTTGCCTTTCTTCTTTAGATGAACACATAACAGCACAAGCAGAAAAAATAGAAGCACTCAAACAACATAAAAAGGGATTGATGCAGGGATTGTTTCCGGAAGTAAAGGAAGCTTGATCAAAGGATTCTTTATTATTAAATTATTTACTGTAAAGACCATAATTTTGAAGATCAGCATAAATGGAAGCAATAGGGTACATATCAGTAACAATTACAGGCAAAACCACAGACGGCAGCTTAAATCCCCGTGATATTGACATCTCGGAAACAAAAGAGTTGCTGGCTGATGTTGAAACTATTTTGTTTCCAACAAAGGCTGAAAAAGACGAGCGGCCAAAAGTCTCTTACGAGGTTAAAGAGGGGTCTGTAAAAAATCTTTTTTATCTGCCTTTAGCTAAGGTTATTATGGCTTCTGCCTTGTTAACCGAAGTGGGCAGGCAAGGCACTACGGATTTGTTGGAACCAAAAGCGGCAGCTGTTTTTAATAAATGGCAGCAAAAAGCTTATGCTACCGGTAGGCAATTCGTTTTTTCTTCTTCAGTGGCACAAGAGGAACCTTTGATTAAGATTGATAAAGAAAGCGGCTTTATTGCCCCACATACCGACTGGGTAAATACAAGTCTTTACCTCTATGGCGAAATTTATGAAGAAGGCGGTCTAAACAGAGTAAATCTTCACATACTTACCGGTCGCTATGGCAAGTTGCCCGTAAAAGCATCCAAAGAGCAATTAACAACCGGCGACAATAAGCTGTTTAAAATCTACGGTCTGTGGGTAAAGGGAAAACAAAACATTGCCTCCGGTGAGTTGAAAGATTTAGAGTTGGTTGATTTTCTTACCCATGACCCTAACTATAATGAAGCGGCACTTCAAAAACTAATTAAAAAAGCTTCTGCCAACTGGAAGAAAGTAAAGGATAAAGATGCATGGCTGAAAGACGTACGAGGAGCGGCTTATGAGTAAGCTGAATATACAGAGCATTATGCTTGATACCTCATTTTGCATCCGTCTGATGGATGAAAATGATGCGCTTCATCTAAATGCCCTGGATTATTTCCGCCACTTTCTTACTGAAAAAATCACAATTCACCTTTCAACAATTGCCGTTGCTGAATACGCGGTTGGCGATGACCCCTCAAATCTGCCGCTGGATAATTTGCAAATAGAAGCATTTGACTTTCGGGATGGCGAAACTGCCGGTAATTTCCATAAGGCAATCAGGGAAAAAAAAGGAAGCATCGCCATTTATAATCGTAGCATCATCACCAATGATGTAAAGATTTTAGCGCAAACACATAACCGTAACATTGATGCTATCATTTCAAAAGATGCAAAGAGCTATAAGAACTACATTAAACCACTCACTGACCTTCATCTTACCCAAATAAAATTTTTTGACTTAAATGATCCATTGAATGCGGTGTTGGGGCAGCTATTTGTTTAAGACCGCAGACTGCACAAACTAACCATGACTGCTATAGAACAACAACAATTAGGAAGAACATTATGGGCCATTGCCGATGATTTGCGTGGCGCTATGAATGCCGATGACTTCAGGGATTATATGCTTTCGTTTTTATTCCTGCGCTATCTCTCGGATAATTACGAGGCATCAGCAAAAAAAGAATTGGGCAATGATTATCCTGTACTGGACAAAGAAGACAAACGTTCACCATTAGCCGTTTGGTACAAGGCCAATGCCGCCGATGTAACAGAGTTTGAAAAACAAATGCGCCGCAAAGTGCATTATGTAATAGAGCCGCAACACCTGTGGAGCAATATTTCGGAAATGGCCCGCAAGCAGGATGAAGAATTATTGCATACGTTGGAGAAGGGTTTTAAATACATAGAAGAACAATCCTTTGAAAGCAATTTCCAGGGTTTGTTCTCCGAGATCAACCTGAACTCAGACAAGCTGGGTAAAACCTATACAGACCGGAATAAAAAGCTATGCACCATTATTCAGAAGATTTCTGAAGGCATAAAGAACTTCTCAACGGACAGTGACACCTTAGGCGATGCTTATGAATACCTGATTGGTCAATTTGCCGCAGGTTCGGGTAAAAAAGCCGGTGAGTTTTATACGCCTCAACAAATTTCTACCATCCTTTCAGAGATCGTTACGCTGGACAGTCAGAACCCTTCTCTTGGCAAAAAGAAAAAACTGGATAAGGTGCTGGATTTTGCCTGTGGTTCGGGTTCCCTCTTGCTGAATGTGCGGCACGAAATGAAAGATGGAGGCGGCACCATTGGAAAAATTTACGGGCAGGAAAACAACATCACAACGTATAACCTTGCCCGCATGAATATGCTCCTGCATGGCGTAAAGGATACCGAGTTTGAAATCTTCCACGGCGATACCTTGAAGAACGAATGGCCGGTGCTCAATGAAATGAACCCCGCTAAAAAGGCGGAGTTTGATGCGGTTGTTGCTAACCCACCCTTCAGTTTAAAATGGGAGGCATCAGAAACCACCGGCGAAGATTTTCGTTTTAAGAGTTATGGCGTTGCACCAAAATCCGCTGCCGATTTTGCTTTCCTGCTGCATGGCTTTCACTTCCTGGGAAAGGAAGGAACAATGGCCATCATTCTTCCGCATGGTGTATTGTTCCGCGGCGGTGTAGAACAAAAGATTCGCACCAAATTGTTGAAAGATGGTAATATTGATACAGTAATTGGTCTGCCGGCCAACCTCTTCTTCTCCACCGGCATTCCTGTTTGCATTATTGTTTTGAAGAAGTGCAAGAAGTTTGACGATGTACTTTTTATCAATGCCAGCGGCGAAGGGAATTTTGAAAAAGGCAAAAGGCAAAACAGGTTGCTTCCGGAACATATTGAGAGAATAGTTGAAACTTACAAAAACCGGTTAGACGTTGAAAGGTATTCCCGTAAGGTTTCGATGGCGGAAATTGAACAGAACGATTACAACCTGAATATTTCAAGGTATGTGAGTAATGCAGTTGCTGAGGAAGAAATAAACCTGCTTGAGGTAAATGAGAAACTGGTTGCAATTGAAAATAAAATAAACGAAGCCAGGAATACACATAATGCCTTTCTTAAAGAACTTGGGTTACCACCAATTTGATTTTATTTAAAATCAATGCTACTCTTGACTAAAGGAAATTGTCATCCTGAAGGGTCCCGAAGGGGCCCTGAAGCATACCTTCGCCCTACCTACGCCCTACCTAATGCATGAAGAGTGCATGAATCACCCTCATGCATCTACTTAAATACCTCATGGATCTTTGAGGTGGTACACTTAGGTTTTTCAAGACTTCAGGTTGAACTTGCTTATATCATTTGCAAAACCACGGGTCACTTGCATCACCACTGATTCCTCTGACGCCATAATAATCTTCATTATAGCAAAATTGTAATGACCTTGAAGTGATTTTTATGATCCTGGTTTGTATTCTGAGCCCTCTATCTGTATCAGGTATGTTTTCAATACTATACGATTCGGGTTGGATATTGGATATGGGAACCAATCTTGTATAAACACTTCCACTGGCTTTATAATAATCTATTGCTACAATCACTTCATCAATAATTTTATCTGTGTTATTGGCAACAGCTATTCTAAGGTTATAAACTCCTCCGAAAGAATTAATTTTATAGTCGGGGTTGGGTTCGGCTTTGATATATTCATTCCAATTGTTTCGGTAATTCATATTCTTTTTAAACCTTTCCTCACTCAACCTTTTTCTTTCTAATTCTTTCTTTTCAAGTTCTGCTAGTTTTTCTTTATCTGATTTTTCCTGGACACCAGCTGATGAATCTGAGTTTTCTCTAGCTGCAGCAATATGTAAATCTGATTTTGGAGTGTTTGAATTTTTAATAATTGCAGCAAAAAGAAATATTCCAAGTAATACTGAAACACCTATAAGCAAAGGTTTCTTATAACTTCTTTTATTATTTTCTTGTTGATAGTAAGGTGGTGTGTAATAATCCTGGGTATTTATTGGTTCAGCATGAAACGGTGGAGGAACACCTTCGAATAAAACTTTTAATTCTTCAATCTGACCTGCAGGAGTCCATTTTTCCAGTCCTTGATACCAAATTGGTGTGCTTTGAATTAGATTTTTAGAACGTAAACCTTCAAGATCGAATGGGCCAAATTGATTTTGACCATCATGGTAAAAATATTTTTTCATTTGCAGTTAGAGTGTTGAAGTGTAATATTATTAAAAATTCAATTATAAAATGAATTAAACGCCTATTTTTCAATACTTTATTTATTCAAACTCTCTTTATCTGTCACGCTTATAATCCTATAAGGATGTTGGATATTCTTTGTGAACTCAGTGGTTCTCTGTGTCCTCTGTGCTCCTAAAAAAACCTTCTTAAATAAAAAGCTTGAATAGGAGAAAAATGAACGGCAGGAACACAAACGACACAGAGGATGCACGAAGAACACAACGCGGTTTTAAAAAGTTTACAAGATTATAAGTTCACAAGTGACGTCGTTTCTGTAAAGAGTAGTCCATGGTCCATAGTCTATGGTCCATAGACCAGTTCTCACTTCATAGTCACCCTGCAACTGTACAATGGTTGTACAATCAACCTACATTCACCGTACGGTCGTTCTACAATCAACCTACGTTCTTCCTTCGTTCATCCTTCGATCAACCTACAATCAACCATCAATCAATTTTTCGCCCGAACCTCCCCGTTATACGCATTAGTTTTTATTTAACAGCGTAAGAATAATCCTGCTTCGCTCAGCTCCAGTCCATGGGGTGTAAACAATCTTCATTCACTTTTTAAAAATGTTTTTATGCCAAAGTCAAGAAACAACATTGTCACCAAGGGATTGAGTGGCAAGATCGACGACCTGGTGTTCCGGCAAATGGATGGACAGACCATCGTTTCCCGATCACCGCATGTGTCCTCCGTTTATTCATCCGCACAACAGGCCGCACGCAACCTGTTCCGCATGGCCACCGTGTATGCAAAAGCAGCAATCAACAACCCCGTGTTGCTGCAGTTCTACAAGTCCAAAGCAAAAAAAGGTCAGCGCGCCTACCAATTGGCCATCGCCGATTTTTGCAAGCCCCCGGAAATCCTGGAGATCGACAGCTCCCTCTACAAAGGCAGCATCGGCGACATCCTTTCCGTGCAGGCCTTCGACAACGGCCGCGTGAACACCGTGAAGTTCCGCATCGAAAGCAATGGCAACCTGTTGGAAGAAGGTGATGCCATCATGCAGTCCGATGGACTGAGCTGGATCTTCACCTGCGGTATGCCCAACAGCAACGTTGTTGGAACCCTTGTCAGCATCACTGCCACCGACCTGGCAGGACGTAAATCATCTAAACAATTTACCCTGTAAGCCTATGGTTGATGTCTACACAGAAAAAAAGTCCCCGGAATTCGGGGGCTTTGGTTTTTTAACCGGGAAGACGGGAGGTTTTCTTTGTGATTACAAGTTGGTTTGTTTAAAGTTTAAAGTTTAAGGTTTAAGGTTCCTTAATAGTTCCGTAGATTAAAACAGTTCGAATTCACCATCTCTCTACTTCATCATTCCTTGTTCTATGTTCTACTGTTCGATATTCTTTGTGGCCTTCGTGGTTCTTGGTGCCCTTCGTGTTCCAATAAAATTTCAAATAAAAAGAATAGCTTGAAAAAGTGAAAGAGAACAGCCGGATCACAAAGGCCACGAAGATTCTGTGTTAAATAACAATAGTTATTGGATCATATTTTTAATTTTGTTTTTTAGGCGACTTTATGTCAGCCTCTTTAGGGCGGTCTATTTATGACCGCTCTAATTTTTTATACCTTCTTCTACTTGTTGTGTTTTATTAGCTAAATAGTATTTATCGTAATCCATATCGTTCTTAAAAAGGATGTAAGACATTTCCAGCAGCTTTCGCTGGATGGGAACGATGGCTTTCATTTTCACCCCGTGCTTTGCAACCAATCTTGCATAGACGTCTTTAAACCTTTGATCATGTGTGATGGCAGATAAGGCAGGCATGTGCATTGCTTTACGCAAATGCCTGTTTCCTTTCTTTGATATTTTTGGTTTTCCTTTTACCGAAGTTCCAGATTGTTTTTCGCGAACATCCAGGCCGGCATAGCTGGTCAGCTGCTTTTTGTTGCGGATCAGATCAAAGCCATTTGTTTCACCCAGGATACTGCAAGCTGTCAGTACGCCTATACCAGGTAAGGTGCATAGCCGCTTCACCATTTTACTTAGAGAAACATCTTTTTTGATGGTCTCTTTTAATTCAGCCTGGATCTCTTCGATAAGCTTGTTTAAAAAATTAATGAGCTTGTGGAGTCGCTTAATTGATGATTGATTGGGCTCAGCCTCAGTACTTTCCGCGTGAAGCTGGTTTTTTGCAGCGCTTCGCTGCTGAACATGCTGATCACGCTCTCTGGTGAGCTGTCTAAGCTTCTTATATACCGGCGAGGGCCTGAGCCACTCATCCAGCTGACGCTCCAGTCCAAATTGAGCGATGGCTTCACTGGCTGATTTATCAGTGATGGTCTTAACATTCAGTGTACGGAAGTAGTTGCTGATCTTATTGGGAAGGACGATGCTTAGAGAACACTGGTGATCATACAGGTAATAGGCCAGCGCTTCATGATAGACTCCGGTAGCTTCCATTACATACTGAACCCGAACTTCTTCCTGGGTATTGTGATTGACCCAACTGACCAATGCTTCAAACCCCTTTTTGTTATTGGGAAAGGTTTTGCGGGCATAGAGTTCAGATTTCAAATCTGCAGTGATCCTGCCTAAACAGACTACCAATTCAATTTGGGCCACATCAATGCCCACAGCGTACTTTAATATCATGACAATAGAGTTTTAAATAAAGTGAAAAACCTCCCTTCGTTTTGTCTCCTGTTGGATATGGAGGATATACTGCAAAAGAGTATTCCTTACATTCTGTTCAAACTCAAAGAGGTAAAAAAGAGTGAGGCAATCTCTTCGTGAGAACATGTCTAATTGACTGCTTGGACACAAAAGGCTCTCACTCTTTTTCACTTTATAGCATCAAAACTATTGGTATAAAAAAAGAAAAAACAAGGTCTTTGCAAACATAGGAGCACACGAAGTTTTTTTATTCTTTGTGTCCTCCGTGGTTCTTTGTGTCCTCCGTGTTCCAAAACTCTTCGATAAAGAAACTGTTTGAAAATGTGGGAGAGGAACTGCCGGAACACAGGGGACAGGAAGGGAGCACGAAGCACCTTTAGAGGAAATCCCTGACAAATGAAGAGATTTTTCTATTGTTAAGAACATGGTCGAAAAATAATTTCATTTCATGACCGAGTTGGAAGTAATGAAGATTATAGTTAATGAAGCTTTTCATGTACATAAGTCTATTGGCCCTGGAATGCTGGAGAATGTTTATAAGAACTGTCTTGCCTACAGGCTCCGGGAAAATGGCTTGCTGGTGGAAGTTGAAAAGCCCGTGCCAGTTTTTTTCGAAGAAATTAGAATGGAATGCGGATATAGGGTAGATATTTTCGTGGGTAATGTAGTTGTTGAAGTAAAGTCAATTGTTGGAATTGGTGATATTGAAATTGCTCAGGTCCTGACTTATTTAAGATTTCTTGAATGCCGGTTTGGATTGATCCTGAATTTTAATTCTGTTCTTCTGAAGAATGGGATTAGGAGAGTGGTGAGAGGTTTTTAACTTTTGGGCAGTATTACCTTCCTGTCCTCCGTGGTTCTTTGTGTCCTCCGTGTTCCAAAAAAACTTGGAGCGGAAAAACAGAATGAGAGTTAAAGGAATATCGAACAGACGAACATTTTGTCATCCTGTAAGGAAGCCGGAACACGAAGGACAGGAAGGGGGCACGAAGAACACAAAAAGAATGAACAGATAAATAACGAGATAAGATTCCATTTGTCACCCTGTAAGGGCTATGTCCTCTGTGGTTCTTTGTGTCCTCCGTGTTACAAAAAAACTTGGAGCGGAAAAACAGAATGAGAGTTAAAGGAATATCGAACAGACGAACATTTTGTCATCCTGTAAGGAAGCCGGAACCCGAAGAACAAAGTATCATTTGTTTACTTCCCTTCAACCATTGAACCATATTTACTAATGATCACTTCACAGGTTTTTTCGATCAGCTGGTACACTTCATGATAACCGGGTTCGGAACCATACCATGGATCGGGAACGGACATGTCCTTACCGGGATAAAGTTCATTAAGGAATAGATCCACCTTTGATTCATCAAAATGATTTTTGGCGATCCTTCGCATATCATCTACAACATCAGCAGCCATGGCATAGATCTTATCGTAGCGGTTGAAATCTTCTTTTACAAACTGTCTTGCTCTCTGGTCACAGATATCAATGCCATTCAGCTTCGCTACTTTTTGTGAAAGATGGTGCGGAGGTTCTCCGGTATGATAGCCATTGGTGCCCGCGCTTTCCACGGTCCAGTCGAGTCCTGCCAGCCTGGCCTTATGTTGCAGGATGCCTTCTGCCAGCGGACTTCTGCAGATATTACCCAGGCAAACCATTAATATTTTCATCTCCATGTTTTTTGCAGCGCGAATGTACGATGAGGAGGGTGAAGGGAATTCCTAAAATGAGAGGAGAAGATGTAGAAAGAAAATGACAAAGGCTTTTATCTATTCTTTGCCAGTGTGAATTCCATTTTTTGAATCTGCATTTATTCAAGCTTTTGTTGACCCGGCGTTATTTTAGGAAGGCCTTTACTTCCTCTTTCAATGTTTGAAGGTTTGTTGTAACTATACTCCAGATAACCTCATCGGAAACAGTATCATAACCGTGAATGATTCTGTTTCGGGTATCAACAATTTTGCGACCATCCTTAAACTCAACGGTGTCATCCATACGCAAGATTCGGTTCATGGCTTCACCGATTATCTCAAGATTCCTTTCAATTGCCCGCTTTGTTTTTATATCTGCCTTGAAGTTGATAAAGTCTTGGATATCCTCTAAAAACAACTCAATTTCCTGAATGGCTGTCAGAATATTGTATGCCCAGGTTTTAAGTTCAAGCTGCATACAAAAGATGGCGATTTGTCTTGATGCCTTGTTTTAAATAAGGATTTCTGATAGAGCTTTCTTCGATTAAATCAACCGGGCGATCTAAAGTTTCTTCCAGGGCAAATTTGAATTCATAATAATTATCTGCATACCTGGATAATTCCACTTTATCAAAATCAACGAGTAAATCAACATCACTTTCCTTAGAAAATCTATCTGACAGAATTGAACCGAAAACATATAGCTTCTTCACACTGTATTTTTTACAGAGATTTTCTATTTGAGCTTTATGTTGTTCTACAAGGTTCATCACGAAGAAATTCAAATTTAAACAATTTTTCAAGCCTTGAAAACATCTTAAGAATAGTGCTGGAATAGTTATTTCAAAACCATCGTATGGAAATTTTTACATCACTACGTCTCAAAGGAAACTAACAACCATGACCAGCAATGAAATCCTGAAAGCACATCCACTGGATATCCTCTTCGACAACCGCAACAAACTCTATGGTGCCTACACACTCAGGAAATATTACAACCACCGCATGTACCTTTCCTTATTCATCGCTTTTGGCTCTTTATTTATTTTCCTGCTGCTGATTGATCCCGGAAAAGAGAACGCAGTTTTTGTTCGCGATGTTGGAGGAGTGGTCATATCAAAAATCATCCCCGATAATATTGTCAAATTCAAAAAGCCGGAAGTGCCAAGAACCACGCGACCCAGTCAACAACAAATGGCAACAGAAAAGCTCACACGCATCAAAGTCGTTGAACAAACCAGCCAGGTAGTAACAGAACAAAGCCAGTTCAAAGAAGCACTGGTGGGCACCAGTTCTATCAAAGGACATATTCCACTGACGATAGATCCACCTGCATTGCCGCATGTTGGTACTGCCGGAAATCAAACAACCAATGCAACTGTTGCTGAAGCAATGCCCCTGCAAAAAGAAGCAGAATTTCCAGGAGGGATTTCATCATGGATCAGGTTTTTGCAAAACAACCTGAGAGCACCTGCTGACCTTCAGGCGGGAGAACAGAAAACAGTGTTGATGCGATTTGAAGTGGCCATAGATGGAACAGTCACTGGCTTCGAAGTATTGCAATCTGCAGGAAGGGAATATGATGCAGAGGTGATCCGTGTTTTAAAGAAAATGCCTAAATGGAAACCAGCCATTCAGAATGGTTCTCCAACTGCAAGCAGGTACACCCAGCCGGTAACATTTGTGGGACTGGAATACTGATTTTGTTTTAAATTGCCCATCCCAAAAAACAAGCATGATTGAACAATACCAGGAGGAACAAAGAAAAAAAACAGCCCGTGTAAGATCGGTCATGGATTTTGTTATGGGAACCATACTTTTCCTGGTAGGTATTTTCTTTCTCATCTATGGTTTCCTGGATATCAAAGTGATGGGCAGAACGCATCAACCACTGGATTGCCTGATCGGCGCACTGTTTGCCGCCTACGGCATCTGGAGAATTTACAGGGGCTATAAAAAGGATTATTACAGATGAGGAGCCTGAAATGGAGCAGTTTCCTTCTCCTTTGCTGGGGATCAATCTGGCTGGCCGGCTGCGGTTCTGAGACCAAAAACACGGAACCAAAGGATACGCCTTACAAAGGAACCTTATATATCAGCTGCGATGAATCTTTCCGGCCGGTGATGGACCAGCAGGCACTTGTGTACCAGTCGCTTTACCCTGAAACAAAAATCCTGATTCAATACAAACCTGAAGCTGAATGCCTGAAAGATATTTTTGTTGATTCTATTCAAATGGTCATAGCTACCCGTGGATATTCGGAACAGGAGTCCAATAAGGTTACGGATACTTTCGCCCTGGAATTAAACGACCTGACCATTGCCCATGACCTTGTTGCTGTGATCGTTCATCCTTCGGCAAAGGATAGTTTTTTCAGCATGAATGAAATAAGGGAATTACTTACAGGAAAGCATAAAGAAAATCTAATTCCCGTGCTCGATGGAACTACGGCAACCAGTACGGTTCGATTTATGCTTGACTCGGTGCTTCATGGCCAAAGCTTTGGAAAGAATGTTGTAGCTGCTCAAAGCAGCATGGGTGTAATTGACTATGTCTCAAGAACGCCAGAAGCAGTGGGATTTGTAGGTTTTAGCTGGATCGGGAATATGGATGATACCAGCCAGGCGGCCTGGAGAAAGCGCATCAAAACAGCATATGTGGAGAGTACCGACAGTGCAAACGCCTATGTAAATCCTTCGCAGTTCTTTATTTATACCAAAAGCTATCCTATGGTACGTGATTTGGTTTATATTATGAAGGAAAGGCATTATGGCATTGCACATGGATTTGCCAAATTCCTGGAAAGCATGAAGGGACAGCTCATCTTTCGCAGGTCATATATAATGCCGGTCATTTTGCCTAACTATGTAAGGGAGGCTGAATTAAAAGACACAATTAACAAGTATTGAATAAACCAAAAGAATAATTTTAAACTCTTAAAAAGAAATGAGCACAATGAAGAAGTCAGTCTTGGTTTTATTTTTCGCGGCTATCCTATCAATTGCTGCTGTGGCCCAAAGTATTCAGGAAGGTGTGGGCCATTTTTATGCGCAGCGATACCAGAGTGCCCGTACCACATTTGAGAAGCTGATCGCCTCCAACCCAAATAATATTGAAGCCAATTACTGGCTGGGACAGGTGCTGATCGCTCAAAAGAATTTGGCAGCTGCCCGTTCCCACTATGAAAAAGCAGTGACCACCAGCAACAATGCTCCACTTCTTTTGGTGGGCCTTGGTCATGTGAATCTTCTTCAGGGAAAAGGCGCTGAAGCACGCCAGCAGTTTGAAACTGCTATCAATGCAAGTCGCGGTAAAAAAGGTTCCGATCCCAATGTGCTCAATGCTGTTGGTCGCGCTAATGTTGAAGCCTATTCTGAAAAAGATAAACTGGGTGATATCAATTACGCGATCGCCAAGTTAACAGAAGCTGCACAATCAGCTCCCAACAATCCTGATATCTATCTCAACCTGGGTAATGCCTATCGTAAATCACGTGCAGGTAACAGTGGTGGCCTTGCCATTCAGAATTATATGAAGGCCATGCAACTGAATCCTTCACTGGCTGTGGCTCCTTATCGCGCCGCCATGCTTTACAAAACACAGGTAAACTATAACAGGCCCGAAGCTTGGACCGTTGTACTGGATAATCTCAATAATGCCATTGCAGCAGATCCAAAATTTGCTCCTGCCTACATGGAATTATACAACTATCACCTGCTGGCCAAAAGAGATTTTGCTACAGCTGAAAGTTTTGCCAATAAATACATCAGCAGCACTGATCCAAGTGTTGAAAATAATTACCTGAAAGCACAAACAGTATGGCTGCAGAACAAATTTGATGATGCCATTTCAATTGCAAAAGACATCATCTCTCAAACCAATAACAATCCCAATCCAAGGGTTTACCGTTTGCTGGCTTATAGCTATGCGGGTAAAAAAGATACCAGCACTGCCTGCAATTATGTGAATGAGTTTTTCACAAAATCAGAGGATGAAGACCTGTTGGCACAGGATTACATTCTGCATGCACAAATGTGTGCCCGCAACAACGCGGATATGATCATGCAGGACGTTTCCAAGGCAGTTGAACTGGATACCATCACATCTAAAAAGATCGCGACGCTGAGAGATTTCGCAAGGGAGGCAAAGACCAACAACCAGCGTAACCTCGAAGCCACTCTGAATAAACTGGCTTACAACCTGGAAGGTGCTGATGCCAATATCAACAGGCTGATCGGAGAGATCGCAGTTCCTTATTATTTTGGCGGTGCCTTCGACAAGGCTGATAGTGCAGCACAGGCTTATGCCGCAGCAGCACCCGACAGCATACATGGTCATTACTGGAGCGCCCTGGCCCGTTCTGCAATGGACTCCGGAGCAGTTTCCAAGGGACTGGCAGTTGAGCCTTATGAAAAAGTGCTTAGCATTGCTGAAACAGACAAGGTTCGTTTTAAATCACAGGGTGTAAGGGCAGCACAAACACTCGCCGTTTATTATAACAATGTAAAGGAAGACAGGGCAGCTGCACTGGCAGTGATCCAGCGTGGACTGGAGATTGATCCGGGAAATAGCAACCTGCTTGAATTCCAGAAAGCCCTCCAGCCAAAGCAGTCAGGTGCTACTCAAAAAAGCAGTACTTCGGCTAACCAGGCAAAAGACACCAAGGTAAAGGCCGGTGGTACCAAGGTGAAGACAGAAGGAAATAAAACTAAAGTCAAAAAAGGCTAAGAATAAAAGAAGCCCCGCAGAAGCGGGGTTTTTTTATGAGCAGTCTCATGAAATATTAAATAAAAGATTGAAAAGGGTGGCTTATTTTTGCGTGCCCATTTGAAAAACTTTTATGTTCCATTTACTTCAAACGGATCTTACAAAGGCAGTCACAGATACCAGCAGCGCTGGTAGTTATTTACCTGTAGCCCTCCAGATATTCTTGGTTGTTGGACTGATTGGCTTTTTAATGCTGGTCACGCATTTGTTAGGTCCCAAGCGCCAGACCAGCGACAAACTCCAGAACTTTACCAGTGGTATCGAAAGCCATGGCCAGGCACGCCAGCCCATGGCCATTAAGTATTTCCTGGTAGCGATCCTGTTTGTTTTATTTGATGTGGAAGTCATCTTTTTCTATCCCTACGCTGTTATTTTCAAAAGCCTGGGTTGGAGCGGTTTTTGGGCTGTACTGATGTTTGTTACCTTCTTTTTATGTGGCTTTATCTACATTGTAAAGAGAGGTGCTTTGAAATGGGAAGACTAGAACCAGAAAACCATTTAATAGAGAGGAATGGACTGCTGAGAGAGAATATTAAAGGTCAATTAAAATCTAAAAATTATGGCTCGTCCGGTTTCATTTAATATAAAAGAGAAAAAACTGGAAACTGATATCAGCATTTCATCAATGCCTGATGGTTACCAGGGTGAAGGATTTTTTGCATCCAAACTGAGTGATGTGGTAGGATTGGCGAGAAAGAACTCTATCTGGCCTTTACCTTTTGCAACTTCATGTTGCGGTATCGAATTCATGGCCACCATGGCTTCTCACTATGATCTTTCACGTTTTGGTTCTGAAAGGCTGGGATTTTCACCCCGCCAGTGCGACCTGTTGATGGTGATGGGTACCATTGCCAAGAAAATGGCGCCGGTGGTGAAGCAGGTCTATCTCCAGATGGCAGAGCCCCGATGGGTAATGGCTGTTGGCGCCTGCGCCTGCAGCGGTGGCATCTTCGACAGCTACAGTGTGCTCCAGGGTATTGACCAGGTAGTGCCTGTGGATGTGTATGTTCCAGGCTGCCCTCCACGTCCCGAAGCCATCATTGACGGAGTGATCCGCATCCAGGACCTGATAGGCAAAGAAAGCATCAGGAGAAGAAACAGTGAGCATTATAAAAACTTATTGAATAGTTACGGTATACAATAAAGCAGTTTGATGTTTGCCCGGGCAAGCATTCAAACAGGGAGCTAGAATTATGGCTTTGACCTACGACCTGATAAAACAAAGACTGACTGAAAAATTCGGAGACAGTGTTTCCCATTTCGAAGAACCTTATGGTTTCCTCAGCTTTGAAGCTGATAAGGATCTGAATATCGAAGTGCTTCGTTATTTATGGGATAACGAGGAATTGTCTTTCAGATTCCTGACCGATCTCACAGTTGTACATTATCCTGCTTATAAAGGAAGAGAGCTGGCTATTGTTTATCATCTCCATAACCTCGTGGAAAATGTGCGCCTGCGTTTCAAAGTCTTTATTGACATCAACCAGCCGGATGTAAAATCAGCCACTGAAGTTTACGAATCCGCTAACTGGCAGGAGAGGGAAGCCTATGATTTCTTTGGTGTCAACTTTCTTGGCCATCCGAATCTGAAACGCATCATGAACGTGGAGGAAATGGATTATTTCCCCATGCGCAAGGAATACCCGCTGGAAGATCAGACGCGCATTGACAAGGATGATGAGATGTTTGGACGCGGAGGAAGCTTTGACTTTGGTAACAGGCAGGAAGACGGATCGCCCAGGCAGATACCTGCCTCTGAAAAATAGATTTTAGTAAAGACGGAATATTTTCCGTCTCGATACATAAATGACTATATAAAATTCATGTCTACGACAGAAAAACATATAAGGCTTCCGGAAGGCAGCATTGAAACACAGACTACCAGGATCAACCTGGGTCCCACACACCCTGCCACCCATGGCGTTTTCCAGAACATCCTTGAACTTGATGGTGAAAAGATCGTTTCTGCAGAACAGACCGTGGGTTACATTCACCGGGCTTTTGAAAAGATTGCTGAACGCAAGCCGCTCTACCAGATCACTCCATTGACCGATCGCCTGAATTATTGTTCTTCTCCCATCAATAATATGGGATGGCACATGACCTGTGAAAAGCTCCTCGGCATTCAAACACCGAAAAGAGTGGATTACCTGCGTGTGATCATCATGGAGCTGGCCCGTATTGCGGATCATCTGATTTGTAACTCTGTGATTGGTGTGGATACGGGAGCATTTACCGGATTCCTTTATGTGATGCAATACCGTGAGCTGATCTACGAGATATGGGAAGAAGTTTGCGGATCAAGGCTCACCACCAACATCGGCCGCATTGGAGGTTTTGAAAGAGATTTCAATAATATCGCCTTTACCAAACTGGAAAAGTTTTTAAAAGAATATCCTGATGTGCTGAGAGAATTTGAAAACCTCTTTGTACGCAACAGGATCTTTATGGAGCGTACCATTGGCACAGGACCAATCAGTGCTGAAAGAGCGCTGAACTACGGCTTTACTGGTCCCAACCTCAGGGCTACCGGGGTGGATTATGACGTTCGCGTGCATTCTCCTTATTCCAGTTACCAGGATTTTGACTTTGAAATTCCTACCGGCACCACTGGTGATACCTACGACAGGTTCCTGGTACGTAATGGAGAAATGTGGCAATCACTCAGGATCATCGAACAGGCATATAAAAAAGTTCAGGACATGAAGGGTGAGGAATCAAAGGTCTTCCATGCCGATGTACCTGAATATTACCTGCCCGAGAAAAAAGATGTGTATACCAAGATGGAAGCCCTGATCTATCATTTCAAGATCATCATGGGTGAAATTGATATTCCGCCTGGTGAAGTATATCATAGTGTGGAAGGTGGTAATGGCGAGCTGGGTTTCTATTTGATCAGCGATGGTGGAAGAACACCTTACAGGTTGCATTTCCGCAGGCCCTGCTTTATTTATTACCAGGCTTACGAGGAAATGATCAAGGGAGGAATGCTGAGTGATGCCATCATCGTGATGTCTTCACTGAACCTGATCGCAGGTGAGATGGATGGCTAGTGATGCGAGCTGAAAGCCATCGTGCTTTTGGCAAAAATGATTATTGAACGAACCGTCAATTGTAAATATTCAAATGAAGTTTTCAGAAGAAAAACTAAAGAAAGCACAGGAGATCATCGCCCGCTATCCGCAGGGCAAACAGAAGAGTGCTTTACTTCCTGTATTGCATCTTGCCCAGGAAGAAAACAGCGGATGGCTGAGCACAGAAGCCATGGATTATGTAGCCGAACTGCTGCAGATCAAACCTATCGAAGTTTACGAAGTGGCTACCTTCTACAGCATGTACAACCTCAAGCCTGTTGGTAAATATGTATTTGAAGTTTGCCAGACAGGACCCTGCATGTTAAATGGCAGCGACAACATTATTGATTACATCAAACAGAAGCTCAACATCAATGTGGGAGAAACTTCTGCTGATGGTTTGTTTACATTAAAAACGGTAGAATGTCTTGGTGCCTGTGGTTATGCGCCAATGATGCAGATGGGTAAATTCTATAAAGAACACCTGACCAAAGAAAAAGTAGACCAGATTGTTGAAGAATGCAGGAAAACTGCAGCAACAAATAATTAATAGGAAGTTTTTTATAAAGCTCTAAGGCGATAAAAAACTAATTAAGTGAACACTAAAACTGATTTATGCAACTGACACCTTATATCATTTTCAATAACAATTGCGAAGAAGCATTAAAGTTCTATGAAAAAGCGTTGGGTGGTCAGATCAAAGACCTGATGCGATATGAAGGTTCACCAATGGAAAGAATGAGCGTGGATAAGAATAAGGTCATGCATTCACATTTTGTAGTGGATGGTAACATTCTCTTCATGGCTTCTGACAGTGGTCAGGATGGTCATGGTGCCAGCCAGAGTGGTATGGTTCACCTGAGCCTGAATTTTACAGATGCAGGAAGGATACAAAATGTTTTCAATGCTCTAAGCGATGGTGGCAATGTTACCATGGCTTTGCAGGATACTTTCTGGGGAGCAACATTTGGTATGCTCACAGACAGGTACGGTGTGAACTGGATGTTCAACTACGACAAGCCAAGATCATGAAGAAATGGATCACCATAGCTTTATTGTTCTGTAGTTCTTTTTCATTTGGACAAACATCTTTTTTGAAAGAAGCTGTTTCAAAACTTGACAGGGCTCTGGTTGCAAAGGATTCTGTTACACTAAAACAGATCCTGCACAAAGATCTTAATTATGGGCATTCCAATGGCTGGGTGGAAACCAAGCAGGATGTAATCCATGATCTGTTTAATGGAAAACTGACCTATCAGAAAATAGAAAACGGTAAACAAGATTGGAAGCTGGGTAAAGACTGGGCAACAGTGAGAAGTGTAACCGAGATCAAATTGCTGATGAATGAACAGGAGCTATTATTAAAACTGCACGTTCTCCAGGTTTGGATCAAAACAAACAAAGGATGGCAGTTGTTGGCCAGGCAGAGTACAAAAATTTAATGGTGAACCTGGACTGCATTTAAAAGTAGTACCGGTAAACTTTGAGATAATAACAATGAGCATAAAACTTTTATTGGAAAAAGCAGGAATAGAAGGTATCAGGCAGTATGATGTCTACCGGAATAATGGTGGTTATGCTGCACTGGAAAAAGCCTTCAAAATGGCTCCTGCCGATATCGTGGAAGAAGTAAAGAAAAGCGGCCTTCGTGGTCGCGGTGGTGCAGGCTTTCCAACTGGTATGAAATGGAGCTTCCTTGCCAGGCCTGAAGGAGTGCCTCGTTACCTGGTTTGCAATGCGGATGAATCAGAGCCGGGGACATTCAAGGATCGCTACCTGATGGAATTCCTTCCGCATCTTTTTATTGAAGGATTGATCATTTCATCCTTCGCTCTGGGTGCCAACAGCTGCTATATCTATATCCGTGGAGAATATGCCTGGATCCCCGACATCCTGGAACAGGCCATCAGTGAAGCAAAAACTGCAGGATGGCTGGGTAAAAATATTCTGGGTAGTGGCTTTGATTTAGAAATCTATGTTCATCGTGGCGCAGGTGCTTATATCTGTGGAGAAGAAACTGCTTTGCTTGAATCATTGGAAGGCAAGCGTGGTAATCCACGTATCAAACCACCTTTCCCTGCTGTGAAAGGTTTGTATGATTGTCCCACCGTTGTAAATAATGTTGAAACGCTTGCAGCCGTAGTTCCCATCATCAACATGGGTGGCGAAGCCTATGCTAAGATTGGAGTGGGTAGATCAACCGGTACCAAGCTGATCTCCGCCTGTGGCAATATCAACCGTCCTGGTGTTTACGAAATTGATATGACCATCTCTGTAGAAGAATTTATTTACAGCGATGAATATTGTGGTGGCATTCCCAATGGTAAAAAACTAAAAGCCTGCATACCGGGTGGTTCTTCAGTTCCCATTCTTCCTGCCAATTTATTGCTTACAACAGCCAAGGGTGAGAAGAGGATGATGAACTATGAAAGCCTGGCCGATGGTGGTTTTCAAACCGGAACCATGATGGGTTCAGGAGGATTTATTGTTTTGGATGAAGACCAGTGTGTGGTTCGTCATACTTATACCCTTGCGCGTTTCTATCGCCATGAAAGCTGCGGGCAATGTTCACCTTGTCGTGAGGGAACAGGATGGATGGAAAAGATCCTGCACAATATCGAATATGGCAAAGGAAAGATGAGTGATATTGACTTATTGTGGGATATCCAGAGCAAGATTGAAGGCAATACTATTTGCCCGCTTGGTGATGCAGCAGCATGGCCTGTAGCCGCTGCCATCCGTCATTTCCGTGATGAATTTGAATGGCATGTTTTGCATCCGGAAGAAGCACAGAAAAGAAATTTTGGATTGGCGCATTATGCTGATCCTTTAGATGTAGCTGTTGGATAATTGAAGTGAGAGAATAACCAGAATTGATTTGTAACTGACCATAAATTTTGCGCGCTGCGTAAAAAATTTAAAGATGGCTGAAGAAAAGAAAATGTTTAAAGTAACAATCGACAACATCACCATAGAGGTGGAGCCAGGTACTTCTGTACTGCAGGCTGCACGCAGAATTGGTGGTGACGTGGTGCCACCTGCCATGTGTTACTATAGCAAGCTTGATAAAACAGGTGGTTATTGCCGTACCTGCCTGGTAAAGGTTGCCGCCGGATCTACTGCTGATCCAAGGCCCATGCCTAAGCTGGTTCCCAGCTGCCGTACTGCAGTAATGGATGGGATGATCGTTGAAAACATTACCAATCCTGCCGTGCTCGAAGCAAGAAAGGGCGTTGTTGAATTTCTTCTGATCAATCATCCCCTGGATTGTCCTGTTTGCGACCAGGCCGGTGAGTGCGATCTTCAGGACCTGAGTTACGAGCATGGTACCGAAGGAACACGCTATGAATTCAAGCGACGCACTTTCGAACGCATTGATATCGGTCCCTATATCCAGTTACACATGACCCGCTGTATTCTTTGCTACCGTTGTGTTCATACGGCCAACCAGGTAGCAGGTGGTAGAGACCATGGTGTTCTTGATCGGGGAGATCATGCCCAGATCGCAACTTATATACAGAAATCACTCGATAGTGAAATGATCGGAAACGTGATTGATGTTTGTCCTGTTGGGGCACTTACAGACAGAACTTTCCGCTTCAAGAACCGTGTATGGTTTACCAAGCCGGTTGATGCACATCGTGATTGCACACATTGCAAGGGTAAGGTAAGGTTGTGGATGCGTGGTGATGATGTACTGCGTGTGACAGCAAGAAAAGATCAGTGGGGTGAAGTGGAAGACTGGATCTGCAATGAATGCCGCTTCGACAAAAAGAAAGTATCCGACTGGGTGATAGAAGGTCCAACAAAAGTTGACAGGCATTCTGTGATCAGTGCTGGTCATTATACCGGCATTAAAACACCAAATGAAACATTTGAACCCCTGATGCATAGAAAACCAAAACTGCTGATGGATATCCACTCAGTGAGTGAAGTGAACAAGGTGGATCTGAATGAGATCAACGGTCCGGCAACCGGTGCAACTTTTGACCAGGATCCACATGCTATGGGAACCAATGTAACAGATAAGAAATTGGGACAGGGAAGGAATATGGCAGGAACTGATTCCACCAATCCCAATACCTGATCAAAATATTGAATCGAAAGAAAAGAAATTAGAAATCATAAAGAAGAGATCAGCTGAAGGATAATATCCTAAGCAGTCTCGAAGATCAATCATATGTATCTATTACAATTCGACTGGTGGATATTCTGGGAGAAACTGATTCTCATAGCTGCTGTCATTTCCTTATCAATGGTAGTGGCCATGTATAGCACCTATGCGGAACGCAAGATCGCGGCTTTTTTGCAGGACAGGGTAGGACCGGACAGGGCAGGACCTTTTGGTATACTTCAGCCCATGGCAGATGGATTGAAACTGTTTATGAAAGAAGAGATCATTCCCATGCTTTCTTCCAAATTCCTTTTCATCCTGGGTCCCATGCTGGCCATGATCACAGCCTTGCTTACCAGTGCAGTTATTCCCTGGAGCAGTCCTATTGAAATTGGAGGAAGAATGGTGAGCTTGCAGGTGAGTGATATCAATATCGGTATTCTCTACATTTTTGGTGTGGTAAGCATTGGTGTGTATGGTATCATGATAGGAGGCTGGGCTTCCAACAATAAATTCTCTCTGCTTGCAGCTATTCGTGGCGCTTCGCAGATGATCTCTTATGAACTGGCGATGGGTCTTTCGCTGATCGCTGTGCTTTTTATTGCCGGTGACCTGAGAATGAGTGTGATCGTAAATGAGCAGATCGCCAACGGCTGGAATATCATCTACCAGCCCTTAGGTTTTCTGATCTTTTTTGTGTGTGCCCTTGCCGAATGTAACCGTACACCATTTGACCTTCCTGAAGCAGAGAACGAATTGAACTTTGGTTATCACCAGGAATATTCTTCCATGAAACTGGGGTTCTATCTTTTTGCTGAATATATCAACATGTTCATCAGCAGCCTGGTGATGGCCACACTTTTCTTTGGAGGTTATGATATTCCATTTGTGAATGAAGCTGCCTGGGGTAATCATTGGTGGGTAGGACTGATTGGCTTTGCTGTTTTAATGGCAAAAGCCTGCTTTTTCATTTTTGTTTTCATGTGGATACGATGGACCATTCCGCGCTTCCGTTACGACCAGCTGATGAACCTGGGATGGAAAGGTTTATTGCCACTTGCCTTAGTGAACATGATCATTACAGCTGCCGTTGTGTTGCTGTTGAATAAATAAACAAATTAAAATTAACCCTGACCCAAAACGGCTAATTTTGCGCCGTTAAAGTCTGAAGGATTTTGAGATGCAAGCATTAACAAACAGAAAGAAAGCGGTGGAGCGCAAGCCCATGACGATCTGGGAAAAACTGTACCTGCCTGCCATATTCAAGGGCATGGGAATTACGCTGAGCCATTTCTTCAAGAAAAACCCTACCGTTAAGTACCCTGAGCAGACAAGACAGTTCTCTTCGGTATTTCGTGGTGTGCAGATTTTGAATCGTGATGAGGAAGGACGTGAACGTTGCACAGCCTGTGGATTGTGCGCAGTTGCCTGTCCTGCAGAAGCCATCACCATGGAAGCTGCAGAACGCCAGCCTGGTGAAGAACATTTATACCGCGAGGAAAAATATGCGGCCAAGTACGAGATCAATATGTTGCGTTGCATTTTTTGCGGACTCTGTGAAGAAGCCTGTCCCAAAGATGCCATCTATCTTACCCAAACCTTCGCGCCAGCCAACTATGCACGTAAAGGTTTTATTTATGGTAAGAATGACCTGTTGATCCCGAACCCTGTAACACAACCAGAAGAATATGCCAAAGCCAAAGGAACTATTGGCAAGGAAATAAAATAAAGAGAACAACTGCATGAGTATTACAGAAATTTTGTTTTGGGTCCTTTCGGTAGCTACCCTGGTGAGCGCCCTCATGGTTGTTACCAGTAAAAACCCGGTATATAGTGTGCTGTCATTGATCGCTACCTTCTTTTGCATTTCCGGGCACTACATATTATTGAATGCACAGTTCATTGCCATTGTAAATATCATCGTCTATGCAGGTGCCATTATGGTGCTCTTTCTTTTTGTCATCATGCTGATGAACTTAAGTAAGGATACCGAGCCTCAAAAAAATAAATGGCTAAAGCTTGGGGGAGCAGTAGCAGGTGGTTGTCTTTTGCTGGTCATGGTAGCTGCACTGAAATCAACAGAAAAGAATATGACTGAGCTGGGAACTGGAGAAATTGGTTTGATCAGCAACCTGGGTAAGGAACTGTTCACCAACTATGTTGTTCCCTTCGAGATCAGTTCCATTCTCTTCCTGAGTGCCATGGTGGGAGCTGTGGTAATTGGAAAGCGTGAGGAGAAAAATGCCGCTGAAAAATCAGTGGAAGCGCAGTCTCAGACACAGGAAGCAACAAGAGAAGCCATGAACATCAATTGACAAGAACAACTGAACAAAAATTGAAATGAACATACAGTATTACATATTTCTTTCCATTGCACTGTTTGTGATCGGCATCGTAGGTGTATTAACGCGCCGCAATGCCATCATCATTTTCATGTGCATAGAATTAATGCTGAATGCAGTGAACCTGCTGCTGGTGGCTTTTTCTAAAATGCATCATTTGAAAAACGCCGCTGTCAATGCATCGGCAGGCAGTGAGGGCCAGATCTTTGTGTTTTTTATCATGGTGGTGGCTGCTGCAGAAGTGAGTGTGGGACTGGCCATCATTGTAATGCTTTATAGAAACACGCATTCAGTTGATGTGAACTTTTTGAACAGACTTAAACATTAGGAATCAAACTACCACCTGCATCAATTCTATTGCAGTGTAGTATGAGCCAAGCTTAAAGAAATGAAGAACTTAATCCTTTTAATTCCGGTCCTGCCCTTCCTGGGTTTCCTGATCAATGGACTTGGCAGAAAACATTTGCCAAAGGGCATGATAGGAGCGATCGGAAGCGGAACCATTCTGGCTTCTTTCATCATCAGCATTGTTGTGTTTTTGAGACTGGATGAATTGTCAGGCAGGCAGATCACCGGAAATGCAAAGGTCCTCGCAGATCCTGTTCTTCATTATTTTGATTTCATCAATGTAGGTCTTTTAAAGATTCCTTTTTCTTTCCAGATTGATCAGCTCAGCACCGTATTTCTTTTGGTAATTACGGGCGTGGGTTTTTTAATTCATGTGTATTCCACGGCTTACATGCACGAAGAAAAAAGAGAACACTTCGGAAGGTATTTCGCTTTCCTGAACCTCTTTGTTTTCTCCATGCTCCTGCTGGTAATGGGTGCTAACTATGTGATCATGTTCATTGGTTGGGAAGGTGTTGGTCTTTGTTCTTATCTGCTGATCGGTTACTGGTTTAAAAACATCGATTATTCAAAGGCTGCAAAGAAAGCATTTGTCATGAACCGCATCGGTGATGTTGGTTTTTTACTTGCCATCTTCTGGATCATTCAAAAAACCGGAACGACCAATTTTATAGATGTATTCAGTAAAATTGACAATCTCAACTCTACTGATCTTATCGGAATTACTTTATTACTTTTCGTAGGTGCAACTGGTAAGAGTGCACAGATACCTCTATACACCTGGTTGCCCGATGCCATGGCTGGTCCCACTCCTGTATCCGCCCTGATCCATGCGGCGACCATGGTAACTGCTGGTATCTACATGATCGCTAGAAGCAATGTTCTGTATTCAGCAGCACCATTGACCATGAATGTGGTTGCCATCATTGGTGCGGCTACGGCTTTATTTGCAGCTACCATCGCTCTGCGCCAGAATGATATTAAAAAAGTACTGGCTTATTCAACAGTAAGCCAGCTGGGATATATGTTCCTTGCATTGGGAAGCGGTGCCTACGTAGCTGCCATCTTCCATGTGGTGACGCATGCATTTTTCAAGGCCCTTCTTTTCCTTGGCTCCGGTTCTGTGATCCATGCCATGAGCGGTCAGCAGGATATCCGTTTTATGGGCGGACTGAAAAATAAATTAAAGATCACCTACGCTACTTTTCTGATAGGATGTATTGCCATCGCCGGAATCTTTCCCTTCTCTGGTTTCTTTTCAAAAGACGCCATATTACTGGCAGCCTTTGAAAAGAACATTGTGCTGTATGCGATTGGTGTTCTCACTGCTGGACTGACAGCTTTTTATATGTTTCGTCTCCTGTTTATTACTTTCTCCGGAAGTTTTCGTGGCACTGAAGAACAAAGGCATCATGTGCATGAAAGTCCTGCAGCCATGACTATCCCTTTGATCGTTCTTGCCATCTTATCCATCGTTGGTGGATGGATCGGCATACCTGAAATCTTTGTACATGGCTGGGACAGGCTTGCAGAATTTCTAGCAGGTGCAGGTGTTGAGAACTTAAAACATGATACTTCAGTTTCACATGCTACCGAGTATCTTTTAATGGGGCTGACTACAGCAGTAGCCATCATTGCAATTATTATCGCCTGGTCGAGATATAGAAATTACAGGGAAGAGAAAGCTTCACCGTTTGCAAAGGTCCTGGAGAACAAATGGTATGTTGATGAACTGTATGATGGAATCATTGTTCGTCCGCTTAACAGGTTAAGTGTTTTTGCCGGACAGGTTCTGGAAAAAAGCGGCATAGATGCCATGGTGAATGGAGTGGGCAAGTTGGTGAATTACGGTGGCAGGCAAATGCGTTGGTTGCAAAGTGGCCAGGTAGGAAGTTATGTATTGCTGATGGTCATCAGCATGGTATTGTTCTTTGTGCTGCAATTCTTTTTGAGAAAATAAGAATTGAGAATTAGAAAAAATTCCGTTAAGTCGGATATAATAATATGATTGTCTTATTACTGTTTTTGATTCCATTGATCAGCGGCCTGCTGGCATTCTTCCTGAAGAATGACAAGGCTGTTCGTGGCTGGACACTTTTAAGTTCTATCCTCACAATGGCTGTTGCGATCACGGCAAATGTTGTTGTAAAAAATAACCAGGAGCTTTCTTTTTCAACTGAATGGTTAGGCACGCTGGGAAGTTCTTTCTCATTGAAACTTGACGGTCTCTCCCAGGTACTTTGCCTGCTCACAGCTGTTTCCTATCCCATTATTCTTCTTTCTACCTGGAAAAGCAATTACCAGAAGCCGAATAATTTTTTTGGCCTCATGCTATTAACACAGGCCGGGTTGATGGGTGTGTTTGCAGCCACTGATGCCCTGCTGTTTTATTTCTTCTGGGAACTGGCACTCGTTCCTGTTTATTTCCTTTGCTCCGGCTGGGGTGGTGAAAGAAGGATAGCTGTGACCTTTAAGTTTTTTATTTACACCTTCACCGGTTCAGTGCTCATGCTGATCGGTTTATTGTATCTCTATTTCCAGACTCCGGATGGATCTTTTTCAATGGCTTCATTTTATGCTTTAAAACTAAGCGGGTCCACACAGAGCTGGTTATTCTGGATCTTGTTTGTTGCCTTCGCTATTAAAATACCCATCTTCCCCTTTCATACCTGGCAGCCCGATACCTATGAGCAGTCGCCTACAGCAACCACCATGGTGCTGAGCGGAATTATGGTTAAAATGGGATTGTTTGGTATCATTCGCTGGGTATGGCCAGTTCTTCCTGGAGCTTTTCATATCTGGGGAGATGTGGTGATGAGCCTATCAGTAACAGGTGTGATCTATGCTTCCATCATTGCACTGAAGCAGGATGATTTCAAAAGGCTTATTGCTTATTCTTCCATCGCTCACATGGGATTAATGGTGATGGCTTTGTTTGCCGAGAACAGGTTGGGCATGCAGGGCCTGATGATGCAGATGTTTAACCATGGTATAAACATCATTGGATTGTGGATCGTGGTAGAATTGATAGAAAGACAGTTTGGTACAAGAAAACTGTCAGAGCTGGGTGGTATTGCAGCCAAAGCGCCTGCATTAACTGCTTTGCTTGTAGTCCTTGCCCTGGCCAATGTTTCACTGCCGCTGACCAATGCCTTTGTAGGTGAGTTCCTCATCTTTAATGGCATCTGGAATGCATTGAGCGCATATAAGATCATATTTACCGTGTTGGCCTGCGTCAGTATCATCCTTGGTGCGGTTTACACTTTGAATATGGTGCAGAAGATCTTTTACGGAACAACCAATAACATTACAGAGAAGGCTCATGATATTTACCTGAATGAAAAATTTGTGCTGGGTGTATTGGTAGTGGTCATTCTTGTATTTGGGGTTTATCCTCAACCTTTATTGAACTTAACAAATGGTTTTGTCGATGGCTTACTGCAACATGTAAGGATCGGCGGCTTATTCTAATATTATGAACACATTAATCCTTTCGGCTGTCAGTGGTGTTATCATGATGTTCAGCTCATTCATGCTGAATAGCAGAAGCACGGTGCGTACACTGGCACATGTGTTATTGCTGGCCATTATTGTGGTCAATTTCCTTGAACTCCGCGATTTCAGTTTCGTGGATATCGATACAAAAGGAATGCTGGTGTTTGACAGGTATGCTTTGCTGTTCATGCTCGTTGCCAATCTTTCCACTTTTGCTTTCTTTCTGCTTTCATCAAAAGATATGGAGAAGGTAGGATTGAACTACAGTGATTATTTTGCATTGATCTTTTTTATACTGGCAGGAATAACCATTGCTTCTTCTTTCAAATCGCTCCTTATGCTTTTCCTTGGAATTGAGATCATCTCCATTCCCCTGTATATTTTAACCGGTAGCGATAAAAGAAATTTGAAAAGCAATGAAGCTTCTCTCAAATATTTTTTAATGGGTTCTTTTTCAACAGGACTCATGCTCATGGGCATTGCCCTCGTATATGGAGCAACGGGAACTTTCCAGACAACAGTAGCCTATGCTGATGCCACCAAGGTTCCTGTGCTGATTATTGCAGGACTGATGATGCTTTTATTTTCCATGTCATTCAAAGCATCAATTGCGCCTTTTCATTTCTGGACGCCAGATGTATATGATGGTGCGCCAACCGTTTTTACTTCCTTTATGGCAACGGTAGTAAAGGCAGCAGTATTCATTGCCTTCATGAGGCTCTTCAATGATTCATTTGGAGCCATCAGGGGAGAATGGAAATTATTGGTAGCTATTATTGTTGCCACCACTTTATTTATCGGAAACATCACGGCAGTTTTTCAGCAAAGCGTCAAAAGAATGCTGGCTTATTCAAGTATTTCACAGGCAGGATTTATGATGCTGGCCGTATTTGCCCTGAATAACGATGCAAAAGAAGGTTTGATCCTGTATGCTATTGCTTATTCATTTGCTACCATTGGAATTTTTGCAGTACTGATTAAAATGAAGGACTATACTTTCGAAGGCTTCAATGGATTTGCCAGGCAATATCCTTTGGTAGCTGCAACCATGGTCATCTTTCTTCTTTCACTTGCGGGCATACCTCTGACTGCAGGTTTTCTTTCCAAATTTTACATGCTGAAGGCAACTGTAGGAACAGGCACTTTATGGCTTGCTATTTTTGCGGTTCTGATGGCGGCCGTCAGCGTTTATTATTATTTCAGGTTAATCCAGGCCATGTATTTCAGGGAAGGTAAGGTACAGGCCATCCATCTTTCCGCCGGTTTCAGGTATACTTTGGTAGCAATGGCTGCAGTAACAATTTTGCTGGGACTCTTCCCTAACCTGCTTACTCACTGGATCTATTTTTAAGCCAATAAAAAATCATCATAAATCTATAACAGGTTCACTAATTTTAGCGAGCCTGTTTTTTTATGAATATCTCTGATGTGCTTTCCCTTTCATTCAGAACAGTACGCAGCAACAAGCTGCGAACAGGCATCACTGTGGCCATCATTGCCTTTGGTATCATGGCCCTGGTTGGCATCATTACGGCCATTGAAGCCATGAACCAGAAGTTCACAGAAAGCTTTTCCACCATGGGCGCCAATGGTTTTACTATCCGGTATAAAGAGCGCAATATCAGGCTTGGTGGAGGTGGAGATGATATGAAGGTCTCCAAGAAAGGTGCTAAAAAACAAAAGCAATCAAGTCTTAATAAACTCATTACAGAAGATGAGGCAGAACAATTTGTTCGCCAGTACCGCTTTCCTGCAACAGTGAGCATATCTGTATTTGGCGGAAGGAATTCCATCGTTTCTTATCAGTCAAAAAAAACCAGTCCCAATGTTTTTATGTTTGGCAGCGATGAGAATTACATTGACATGAATGGTTATACCATTTTTGCGGGTCGCAATTTCAGCCATAATGAAGTGCAGAGTGGACAGAATGTTTGTATGATCGGTTATGATGTGGCTTCACGGTTATTTAAAGTAGATCCTAAGATCGCAGTGAACAAGATCATTAGGATTGATGACATTCCTTATCGGGTAGTCGCTGTGTTGGGAAGCCGTGGTTCATCTTTTGGTTTCAGTCGCGATAACATTATAATCATCGGTTACAAGAATATTAAAAAGGTAAGAGGCAACAGTACTTATACTTTAGGTGTCAAGACTGCACAGATCAACCAGATTGAAAACGCTATGGGTGAGGCGGAGGGTTTGTTCCGTGCCATCAGGAAACTGACCGTAACCGAAGAAAGCAATTTTGTAGTGGAAGGTAGTAACAGTGTGGCGGAGAAAGCCATGAGCATACTGGGATATCTCACAGCAGCGATCATCATCATTGGATTCATTACACTGATTGGATCTTCCATAGGATTGATGAATATTATGCTGGTTGCTGTAACCGAGCGTACCAAAGAGGTAGGCTTGATTAAGGCCATAGGAGGAAAGAGCCTGGTGGTGAGGCAACAATTCCTGCTGGAAGCAGTGATGATCAGCGTAATGGGTGCCATCTTTGGCATAGTGCTTGGCGTAGGCATCGGCAATCTTTTTTCGATGGTGCTGGACACGGGTTTTGTAGTGCCCTGGAAATGGGTGATCTATGGAATTGTGATCTGTACCATTGTAGGTTTGCTGGCTGGATTATATCCTGCCCTGAAAGCAGGGAAACTCAACCCTATAGATGCCCTGAGGTATGAATAAGCGGTTGAAAACATATTCATTTACTTATGATATGGTGAGAGGTAATATATTCCTAACTTTAAGCAGGACAGATAAGAAAGAATATTTTGGTTACAGACTGTAAAAAAATGTAGCTATATAAGCAAACTATACATTTTTTCAGTAGAATTGTGACCCCGAAAGTTTAAACACTGATTCATTTAAAAATTAAAAATTACAAAAATGGCAGAAACACGACCGACTGCAAGTGCAACATCAGTTAAGGCGACATCAGTTCAACCAAAGAAAAGCAGCAACGCGATTTCATGGCTGGCACCAATCATTTGTATAATTGCCGGTTATGCTATTTGGCGTTTTATGATGGGAGATGCGAGCGGTTTTAAAGAACCAGATGCAGCAGGTGGCTTCTGGCCTTCGCATCATGGTCCTAAAGACGCATGGCATCGAATCTATGAAGGGGGTATCATCGTTCCCTTACTGATCGGCATGTTCCTCATGGTGATCGTTTTTTCTATTGAGCGTTTTCTTACCATTTCAAAAGCTTTGGGAAAAGGTTCTATTGCAGAATTTATCCGCAAAGTGCAATATCACCTTGCCAACCGTAACGTAGATGCGGCTTTGGCTGAGTGTGACAAACAGCGTGGATCTGTTGCCAATGTAATGAAGGCCGGTTTGCGTCGTTACAAAGAAATGATGGGCAATACAGAACTGGATACAGAACAAAAAGTGATTGCTATACAAAAAGAGGTGGAAGAAGCTACAGCACTGGAACTGCCCATGCTTCAGAAGAATCTTGTGTTCCTTTCTACCATTACTTCAGTAGGTACACTGGTTGCCCTTCTGGGTACGGTAATCGGTATGATTCGTTCTTTCTCTGCCCTTGGTGAATCAGGTGGTGGTGATGCCGGTCAGCTTGCCGTAGGTATCTCTGAAGCCCTGTATAATACAGCCCTAGGTATCGGTACATCTGCCCTGGCGCTGATTATGTACAACATTTTCACTACCAAGATCGACAGCATTACTTATGGTATTGACGAATCAGGTTTCACCTTAACACAATCTTTTGCTTCTTTATACAAATAAGCAAATCAAGTTTGTGGATTTCTGAAATCAATTGACTCTCAATACAAAATTTTAAGATTACATGCCAAGTGTTAAAATACCAAGAAAAAGTACAGCCACGGATATGACGCCGTTCGTTGACGTGGCTTTCCTTATTCTTTCTTTCTTCATGCTGGCGACGAAGTTCAAGCCACCGGCACCTTTACAAATTACCACTCCCCATTCAGTTTCTTCAGACCAACTGAAAGAGCAGGACGCTGTTCTCGTTGAATTTGATTCTTCAGGAAGAGTGTTCTTTACACTACAGGTGAAAAATCCTGCGCAAGATGATGGCAAGAAGTTGGAACTGATCAGGAAGGTGAATGAAGCAAGGAGTTTGGGCCTGTCAGAAGGAGAAATGCAAAATTTTATGAGACAGGCTACGGTGGGTTCACCATTTAAAAACCTGAAGGCACTGCTGGCTACTTCTCCTGATAAAAGAAGTTCAGTTAAGCAACCTGGAATTCCCGTAGACTCCACCAATAATGAACTGGTGGACTGGATTGGGCATGCGGTAAATGTTTTCCAGGGCCGCAGGCTGAACATCATGGTAAAAGGAGATAACAGCGCAAAATACCCTGCTTTTAAAGGTGTGGTAGAAGCATTCAGAAAAAATGAACAGTTTAAATACCAGCTGATCACGGAACCTGAAACTGTTCCTTTTGGAACTGACCTGTACAAGGAAAGAAACAGAAAATAGATTATATCATTTTAAATTAACCGACTATGGCAGATATAGATGTTTCCGGTGGTGATAGTGGTCATAAAAAAGGCCCGGGCGTCAAGAAAGCGAAAAAGCTTTCTACCCGTGTGGATATGACGCCAATGGTTGACCTCGGATTCCTGCTCATTACGTTCTTTATTTTCACGACAACGATGAGCACCCCGAATACGATGCCATTAACCATGCCTAAGGATGATGTTAAAAATGAGGACCTGACTGAAGTTAAAGAATCAGGTGCATTGACTATCATGCTGGGCAAGGGGAACCAGGTTTATTATTACGAAGGACAATTGAAGGAAGATGGTTCCAATTTCCAGAGCAGCAATTTCAAGGATATCCGTCAGGTGATCATTGATAAAAAGAAGCAGGTGATGGCCAACCACATCCATGATGCTACTTGTGAAAATATTCGTAAAAGAGCCAAGGAAGCCACGCCTCCTGATCCAAACTGGCAGAATGCTTGCCTTGACAGGGACCTGGTAGTGGTAATTAAGCCTAATTCTGAAGCTACTTACAAGAATACCATTGACATGCTGGACGAGATGACCATTAATGGTGTGAAGCGTTTTGCAATGATCGACATCACTCCAAATGAAAATGAGGTAGTGAAAATGACCGAAGCAAGAAACAGCATCAAATAATAAGAATGAATGGTGTGAAAATCAATTCATTTTGCATCTAACAACAAAATCAGAACATGGAAGCAAATAAAATATTACAGGCTGATCTTCTTGACCTGGTCTTCGAGGGAAGGAACAAGGAATATGGAGCCTATGAACTGAGGAAGCGCTACAATAGGCGCATTGGCCTGGCCCTAATGATTACTGCGGCCATCGCCATCCTTGCCATAGGTGCTTCTCTCCTGGCCAATGAACTCAAGCCCAAGGTACAGGAAGATAATATCGTAAGGGATGTGGTGATCCAGGACATCCAGGAAAAGCAGCCGGAAGCACCGCCTCCGCCGCCACCACCTCCACCAAAAGCACCACCTCCACCAAAAGTGGAAACCGCCAAGTTCACACCTCCAGTTATTAAAAAAGACGAAGAGGTGAAGCAGGAAGAAATCCCACCAGTAACGGAACTCCAGAATACCAAGATTGATATCAAAAGCGAAACAGGTATCAAAGACGAAGGTATCATTGCTCCTCCGGTAGTGGATGAAGGTAAGGGTGTGGTAGAAGCCCCCAAAGTGGATGAAAACCAGATCTTCACCAAAGTGGAAATTGAAGCACAGGTGGATTCCAAACAATGGAGAAGATATCTTGAAAGCAATCTTCAGCGTTATATTGAGGATGCACGTGACCAGGGTTTACCTCCGGGTCAGTATACCGTGCAGGTGAAATTCCTTGTTGAAAGAGATGGTTCCATTACTGATGTACAGGCACTGAATGATCCAGGTTATGGACTGGCCAAAGGTGCTGCTGAAGTTCTGAAAAAAGGACCAAGGTGGACACCAGGTATCCAGAATGGACAAAAAGTTCGTTCTTACCGTACACAGCCCATCACTTTTGTACTGACAGAAGAATAATTAAACAGAATGTATAGAAGATCCCTTCCTTACGGAGGGGATTTTTTTTGCCTGCATCACCATCTTTCTCCGTAACAATAGCATCAGAAATTTTGTTCCTGTCAAACTCTAACTTTGCCCACCATGAATGTAAAACTGACGGGCTGGGATGATACTATTGTTGCTCTTGCTACGCCACCTGGTGTTGGGGCCCTGGGTGTTATACGGCTCAGTGGAAATAAGTCCATCAAAATTGTAAATGAATTGTTCCCATCAAAAGATCTTTCAGCGCAACCCTCACATACGCTTCATGTTGGGTTTCTGAAGGATGAAGGAAAGGTGCTGGATGAAGTAGTTGTATCCTTATTTAAGGCACCACGGTCATACACTGGTGAAGAAGTGGTGGAATTAAGTTGCCATGGATCTCCTTATGTACAGCAGCAGGTGATCAATACCTGCATAACACATGGAGCCAGGCTTGCCTGGCCCGGTGAATTCACACAGCGTGCATTTTTAAATGGAAAGCTTGACCTGGTTCAGGCAGAAGCTGTGGCTGACCTGATTGCCAGCAATACAGATGCTTCACATAAGACTGCTCTCAATAATATCAGGGGAGGTTTCTCAAAATCATTGAAGGACCTGCGTGAACAACTGATCCGCTTTTCTGCCTTAATAGAACTGGAGCTCGACTTCTCCCAGGAAGATGTTGAATTTGCAGACCGAAGCGCATTGATGCAACTGGTAGAGGATGCCATTTCCCAAACCAGCGGCTTATTGAAATCTTTTCAGTTGGGCAATGTGATCAGGAATGGTGTAACTGTTGCCATTGTTGGAAAACCCAATGCAGGCAAATCAACGCTGCTGAATGCCTTATTGAATGAAGACAGGGCGATAGTGAGTGAGATCCCCGGAACTACACGCGACACGATAGAAGAGGTGATTAATATTGATGGCATTCTTTTCCGCCTGGTAGATACTGCAGGCATACGTAAGCATACTTCAGATGTGATTGAAAGCTATGGTATAGAAAAAAGCCTGCAAAAGATGAAGCAGGCTGATATCGTAATCTATCTTTTTGATGTAAACGAGATCAGTGCTGAAGAACTGGTGACCATAGCCCAGGAAATGAAAGAACAGGGAATCAATTATCTACTCACAGGAAATAAGATAGATGCAATTGATGAAAAAGCGGCAAGGGAAAAGTTTGCAATGGTGGAAGGAGTCATATTTATTGCTGCAAAAGCGGGCAGTCATCTCGAAGTACTCAAGGAAAAGATGATCGATATTGTTTTACAAAATAAAGTAGTAGGTGAAAATGTGATCGTCACCAATGCCAGGCATTATCATTCCCTTGTGCAGGTGAGTGAGGCTTTAAAAGAAGTGAAAGAAGGACTGGAACAGAAGATACCCGGAGACCTGCTTTCGCTTGATATCAGGAGAAGCCTGCAATACCTTGGTGAGATAACAGGTGAGATCACAAACGAAGACCAGCTGGATTATATTTTTAGTAAGTTCTGTATCGGGAAGTAAAAATCATCAGTGCCTTCATTACACTATTTCACTGAAGTAAGTGTTTTCCTTATTCATGGTTGGAATTTTACAAGTACATTCGAACACTTTCTAAAAAGAAATTATGGTTAAGGGCTTGAATTTTTATTCAGGCCTTTTTTTAACCTGTTGCGGAATAATACAAGTCTGACTTATCACTTTCATTTCCTTCAAAATTCACTAACCTTTACCATGCATGCCTGCTTCTTTCGAATAAGTAAATGAACTCATATCCTTCCTCCAGTTAAAAAGTAGAGAAACCCTCTTTAAAAGAAATCTTTATACATTTTCTTATTCTGTAATTTAATCTCATTCAGCTTGCTTTTAAAGTTTTCGATAGATCACTATAATTTTTTTCTCTAATTGATTATCTTGGTCGCCCAATCTTGTGAGAGCCTGAAGTTCACTTTTAATCCGATTTAAATCTGCTGCTCTCATGAGAATGCTTTTTATTGTACTTACCTGCTTTCTTTTTCATCTTTCCTATTCACAGGACGGAACGGTTGACCTGACCTTTGGTTCATCTGGGTTTACCACAGAAACTCCACCTTCTGGTGCTGTGATGGATGAAATCAATAAAACAGTCACCCTGCCCAACGGAAAGATCCTTCATTGTTCTTCTGTTTATAATTCTTCCAACAGCACTTATGATTTTGCTCTTTCCCGTTTTGATATGGATGGACAGTTGGATCCCACATTTGATGGTGATGCCGGTAATGCAGATGGAATTGTATTGACTGATTTTGGTGGTGATGATGTAGCTACGGCTTTAACAGTTCAGGCAGATGGAAAGATCATCGTGGCGGGTTACAGGATCAGCAGCGGCTTAAGAGTTTTTGCAATAGCAAGATTCAACAGCGATGGCACACTTGACCTGGGCTTTGATGGCAACAATGGAAATGGCAATGGCAAATTCATTACACCTATAGGTAGTGATGATGCAGCTTACAGCGTAACCCAGGCTGGAGGAAAAATTGTTGTGGCAGGTTATGCTACAATGGGATTGTTCCAGGACTTTGCCCTGGTTTGTTATAACATATCGGATGGAGTTCTTGATACGAGTTTCGACTCAGATGGAATACTAACTACTTCATTTGGTGGTTCTGTAGCTGTGGCTTATGCAGTAAAGATCCAGGCTGATGGAAAGATCATTGCAGCCGGTACCAGCTTTGACGGCACCAGTGTTTTTGCTATTGCACGATTTAATGCCAACGGTTCTCCCGATACGGGTTTTGATGGTGATGGTCAACTTACAACCATCATAGGTGATGGAGGTAGCGATGTTGCCTATGACCTGGTGATTCACAATACCACAGGCAAAATAATAGTTGCAGGTTCAAGCTATATGACGGCTACCAATAATGATTTTGCCATGGTTCTTTATAATAGCAATGGCAGTCTGGATACTTACTGGAATGGAACTGGTAAAATAACCCTTGATCTTTCAGGGGATGATGACCGGGCATACTCAATGGTACTTCTGTCCAACCTCGATATTGTTCTTGGTGGCTATTCTTACAATGGGATGGATTATGATTTTTCCATTGCCAGGTTCAATGCTGACGGGTCGCTGGATAATGCATTTAACAATGCAGGAACAGCTCCTGATTTTGCTGGCGTCAACATCATTGATTTCGTGGGAGATGACTGGGGGTACGGCATAGCTCTCCAGGGTAGTAATATCATATTTGGTGGCGTTACAGGTGTCAGCATCGCTCTTACAAGAATCAATAATGTTGGAAATGCACTGCCTGTAAGCCTGTTTTCTTTTACTGCATCAAAGCAATCCAGGCAGGTTACACTCAACTGGAAAACATCTTCCGAAGAAAACAGCTGGTATTTTGATATTGAAAGAAGCGAAAATGCAAAAGATTTTGTTTTTATAGGAACTGTTGATGCAGCAGGAAACAGTGCAAGGGAAAAAAAATATTCCTTTATGGATATTCAGCCTTTACCTGCAACTAATTTTTACAGGCTCAGGATCGTAAACATTGATGGCAGTTTCAGTTACAGCAGGATAGTGGCTGTAAAATATGATGCAGAACAAGGGCTAACAGTTTTTCCTAACCCTGTAAAAGATGTATTGCAGGTACAGTTGAAGCATACTGCTTCTTTGATTCAAATGCAGCTGGTGGATATTTCGGGTCATGTTATCAGAAACTGGACGGTTAAAGGAAATGGAAATGATCTGTCAACATCAGTTGATCTCAGTGGATTGCAAAAAGGAATTTATTTCTTCAGGGCAGGTAACCAGGTGGTTCAACTGATCAGGGAATAATCAGCAATCAAACTATAAAAAGAAAGGGCTGCGAGTGCAGCCCTTTTTCTATGATCAATAAATCTTTATTGCTTAACGATCTCTTTTGTTTCAACATAGTCTTTCATAGTCAATTCCAAAGTATAGGTTCCTGCCGACAGGTCTCCTATGGATAAATAAGACTGCGTGGTACCTGAAGTTTTCTTAACCAGTTGGAACTGTTTTACCACTTCACCTTTTGTATCCTTAACAGCTATTTTAAGAGTTCCTGTAAGAGCATTATTCAGTTTGAACATGAACTTATCTTTTACAACAGCAGGGAATACACTAAGTGTGGTACCACTGCTTATATCTTCCGCCTTGCCTGTAACCGCTGCTGTTGTTCCTGAGGCAGAGGCCACAAATTCCATCCAGTTGAAATTCCATCCACCATTCGCATTATTGGTATGAATGCGAAGTGTTTGCTGCCCAGCTGGTAACGAAACGGAAGCAGTTACTGTTGTCCACGTCTGGAAGTTTCCTGTATTGGGAACGGTCACTGTTGTCAGTACATTTCCTGCACTGTTTCTCAACTGGAATTGTGCACCAGTGAAATACGAAGCAACTCTGAATTTCACGGTATAGTTTCCTGCTGTAGCAATATTTACAGAATAATCCATCCAGTCGTTTGAATCCTGCCAGCCTACATTCAATCCACCACCTTCATCCATTGTGTTCTCAGTTTGGATTCCCTGCATAGCGGTATAACTTTCTGCTTCTACTTTAGTAGTGGCTGGTGCAGTTGGAGTAGTTGTTGTTGGAGGATTAGTGGTTGTACCTGATGAAGCGCCTGCGATTTCCCACCAGTTGATGTTCCATCCGCCATTGGCATTGCTTGTAAACAAACGCAGGGTTTGTTGTCCGGCAGCAAGAGCTACTGAAGCGGAAATGGTCTGCCAGTTTTGGAAAGAACCAGTATTGGGAACTGTTACTGTAGTAAGTACTGTTCCATCAGACTTCTTCAACTGGAATTGGGCACCTGTGAAATAAGAAGCTACACGGAAGTTTACTGTATAAGTTCCTGCTGTAGCGATGTTCACTGAATAATCCATCCAGTCGTTATTATCCTGCCAGCCTACATTCAATCCGCCACCCACATCGTTTGTATTCTCTGTTTGCACTCCACTCATCTGAGTAAAGCTTTCTGCTTCTATTTTAATTGATCCGGTAGATGTGGAAGGATCTGTTGTAGTTGGAGGTGGAGGAGTTGGTGTTGGATCACTTCCTGTAGAAGCACCTGCAACTTCCCACCAGTTGATATTCCATCCGCCATTAGCGTTTGAAGTCACAATCCTGATATTTTGTTGCCCGGCAGCAAGTGCAACCTGCGCCGAAATGGTTTGCCATGTCTGGAAGGAACCAGTATTAGGAACAGTTACTGTTGTAAGCAAAGTGCCATCAGCTTTTTTCACCTGGAACTGAGCACCGGTGAAATAAGAGGCTACACGGAAGTTTACTGTATAAGTTCCCGCAGTAGCGATGTTCACCGCATAATCCATCCAGTCGTTATTATCCTGCCAGCCTACATTTAATCCGCCGCCAACATCCTGTGTATTCTCTGTCTGTACTCCATTCATCTGAGTAAAACTTTCTGCTTCTATCTTAATAGAAGAACCTGAAGTTGGAGTGGTTGAAGTGCTATTGTTCACAGTAATCGTAACAGTTGCAGAACCTGTAGCACCTGCATTATCTGTAGCTGTTAGTTTGAAACTATAAGTACCTGCTACCAGTGCCGAAACCAGGGTAGAAGCAGAACCAACTGAAGCTATTACGGCTGTTGCAGGACCTGATACCTGCGACCATTGATAAGATGCAATGGTGCCATCGGCATCAGTAGCAGAACCATTGAGTGTAACGCTGGAAACCGGTAAGGTTATGGTTTGTGCTGTACCGGCATTCACTGTAGGCGACTGGTTATTGGTACAACCTGTATAACTAATACCTGTTTCAATAGTTGCCGCTGCAGGACCACCTGTAAGGGCGTTATTATTACAATAGATATTGTTTGTGGCATAAGGGTAAAGCCCTTTATAAATTCTTACATGGTATCCACCTGTGCAGGTTCCCAGGGTATTGTTCTTGATGATGAACTGCAATGGAATAATGGGATTTGTCTGCCTGGTATCCATATAGATACTGGATGAATAATTGACAGTTTTTCCATTCAGAGATCCACTGTTATTTACAGTATTGTTTTCTATCCTCACAAGACCGGCCCCCAATGAAAAAATCCCACTGCTTAATGTCTGGTTGATATTGTTATCATGAACATAGGCAGAAGTATAAGCGCCAAGCACGATACCATTTCCCTGCCAGTCGTTCAGCTCCGTACCGCAATTACTGATGGTATTATTATAGATCTCATTATTACCATAAGGTGCATTGGACAGCTGTATGCCGCCACGGCCGGTCTTGTCAATGATGTTGTTATAGATCTTGATATTTCCAAGACGAAGCGGAATAGGATTAATAGTAACACCATTACAAACAATGGATCTTTCACCATTAGGAGCAGTTGATCCTGCATAAAATCCTTCCTGGTAAATATTAGTGATCCTGGAATCGTGAACGGAGATGTTATCAAGAACCCAGTTTGGGGCCTGCAATGAATCTTCGCAGGAAGCTTCCTGCTTGATGAAGAATCCATAGCCCATGGTATTGATATCAACATTGCTGACTTCCACATTAGCAGAACGACCCATGATATCAAAAGCTGTCTGGTACTGGTAAGGAGAAGTCATGTAGAAACCATAGTTGGCAGAGGCACTTCCCACACCACGTACTTTCAGGTAGCGGCAATGCCTGATGCGGAACTGGCTCACATTCACCTGTCCCCCTTCATTGATCACAACAACAGGTGCTGATGCTGTTCCATTGACGGAAATCAGTTCCATAAATGAATAGGGGCCGCTGCTGGCTTTTAATACGAATGTGTCGCCAGGAGCGAAATTGTAAGTAGGTCCGTAGATGTAAACGCTATTATCGGATCCTTTTACGGGGTAGATCTTTTTTGCGGAAGCACTACCTGAAAAGATCAGCACGAAGGCAAGAAATACTATAATTGCTTTCGTGTAAGCGAAAGAAAAAAGGTTTTTCATAATTATTAAAGATTCGAGGTTGGTTAGCTTATTTAAAAGCTTTTAAAAGGCTTATGGGCAACACTTATTTCAGAAGTGCTGCGGCGTTTTCATAGTTCAATGACATGAGCTCTGACTGGGAATGTCCGTTTTCCTCCAGGGATTTGAGCTTATCTGCATTAATGATAAAATACCTGAAAGCCTGCTGGTTACTGATGGCTGCTGCTGAATAAACATAGGCATTCAGCTGAATGGTATTTTCTGATACCTGGTAATACCAGTAGGCATCTGTTTTTCCTTTTTGTTGGAAAGGAAGCGATTCGATATGGGTACCGGCTTTCATGTATACCAGTACCAGACCATTTTCAATAACATCAACTGTAAGAGCATTATCAGTGATACTATTGTTGTACGATGTGTACTTGTCTTCTTTCAAAGCACTCCAGTTGTTCATGGCTTTCCATTCAGAAAGCATAACTTCCGGGGAGGCTTTATCGCTTACAACATCCTGTTTTCTGCATGAAACTGCCAGCAATGAGAGACTGATCCCAAGGACAAAAAATTTGTGTTTGTTCATAGATTGGTGTTTGAAAAATTAAACCTGGTGTTAATGAAAATTGGTTGTGATCTTGAGTAGTATTGGCTGGTTCGAATCGAATATTCTTTGCAGGAATTCAATTACGGTAATGAGAATTCAATGGGTGTGGATAGACTGCCTCACTTGGCGATAACTATGCCAATTTACACCTGTTGGAGTTTTTTTTGAGTGTGCTCTCGGTGAAAGGGTTCTTTAAAGGGATGAAAAAATATTCACTCAGTAATTATTGACTGGTATCAACCATTCATGCAAGTAACGGTACTGAAATCCTACTCGAAATATTTTTCAGGGAAGTTATTTTCATTGTTATTTCATTAACAATTTTACTTTCCTGGAAGATTGATTGTTTACACTTTTTCCTTAGCAACGAAAGGTAATTGCAGGGATGAAGGTTGTATCAAAGCCAGCAGGATGGCGCCTTCCAGCACGGGAAGCCATAACCTGTATTCGATCATCACACCTACTGCATGTATGATAATGAGATAAGGCAGGGCAAAAAACAAAAAGAATTTTACCAGCGGAGATTTGTACCTGTTTATGGTTACGAGTATGAAATAAAGAATGAATGCCGAAAACGCAAGACCCCGGATGGCATAACTGTTCCTGATATCCAGATTTACTGCCAGTTTGTTTTCATCTGTAAATGCGGCACCGCCTCCCTGGAATAGTTTCAGGTATAAATAAGGAAGTACAAAACAAAGCACGGGTAAGATCATTTTTTTGATCCAGACTGGATTCAGCCGGTACACAAAATAATAAACCGCCGCCATAAAGCTCAGGATCAGGAGAGAGGTTTCCCTGTTGAAAGTAGCAATGACTATGGTAAGCAGTAACCCCGCGAAAAAAACTGTTTTGCCAGTGGTAAAATATTTCAGAAACAGCAACATGCCCGCAGCCTGGAAGAAGTAGCCAACGGTATCATAGGGTGTAACAACAAATTGGGTGAAGCCAATGACAAGAACGAAAAACAGTACTATAAGATCTTTAAAGGATTGCGATAGGTTAAAAAGTTTCGGATCGTCAAGTGTATATAGAAGAATCAGGGCAGTCAATACTGTAAAGAAGACGGCGATCAGGAAGTAAGTAAGATAAAAAACAGGATCTGCGTTGGCATCCATGAAGGCAAGTCGTTTAGTATTCAATGGATTGGCTTCATCATTCTTTTTCTCCTGAAGACTTTTCATCTTGTTAACAGAAGACAATTTTAAATACACCCATAAATGCAATTGTTTTCCTAGCTGTCTTGATTTATAAACCTTGGTATCGTAAATATTCCTGAAGCCCTGCTCAGAAAATGCATCTTTTGTATAATTAGTGGTCAGCTGGTAATAAAAAACATAATGAACCAGCAAAGGGAACAGGATGGCAATAAAAAGGTAACGCAGGATTTTATGCATATTGGTCAGTAAGACTTAAAGATAATAAGTTTGATTTGCCATGAAAGTATCATGCCCGGACAAAAAAAATCCCCGGCTATAGCCAGGGATCTTTATTTCTTTAAAATCTCTTATTGTTTGATCAACTGTTTTGACAATTGATAATCTTTCATGGAGATGGTAATGATGTACTGGCCAGCGGGCAGTTCACCCAGCGACAGGTAGGTCTGCATGGTTCCCTTACTGGCTTTGTTAAGAGCAAACTGTTTTACACTCGCACTCTTCAGGTCTTTTATTTCCACCATCATGCGCCCTGTGAGTTCGTTGCTCACCTTCAGCATCACCCTGTCTCTGACCGGGTTGGGATAGAGTTGCAGTCCTGCAGAAGTAGAAGGAGTGTTAGCCACTACTTCCTCCACGCTTGCGCTGCCACCTCTTGCCGAAGTAGTTCCGGAGAGGATCTCCCACCAGTTGATATTCCATCCGCCATTGGCATTGGAAGTATAGAGGCGCAGCGTCTGTTGTCCTGCAGGCAGTGATACCTGTGCAGACACGGTCTGCCAGCTTTGGAAAGAACCTGTGTTAGGAACCGTTACGGTAGTGAGTACTGCACCAGCCGAGTTTCTGAGCTGGAACTGAGCACCAGAGAAGAAGGAAGCCACACGGAAGTTCACGGTATAGGAACCTGAAGTTGCCAGGTTTACGGAATAATCCATCCAGTCATTATTATCCTGCCAGCCTACATTGAGACCACCACCTACGTCCTGGGTGTTCTCTGTCT
>JAEWKK010000031.1 GCA_023386045.1 Bacteroidota bacterium | reverse complement strand
GAGAAGACCTAGTTTGGTTTTAATTAATTTAGTCTCGACTTTCATGATCTGACTTTTTGGGGTTAATGAATAAGTGTGGTTACTTAAAGTTAATCCCAACTGTCAGATTAAATATTGACTAGTACAGCTTATGGCAAATGGCAGATAGCATTTCAGCCTTCTTTTGCCGTTCTACACAACATTAAAAGTGAATCAAAGAACCTTAAACTTTAAACCATTAAACTTTAAACAACTCGTGAACTCGTGAACTCGTAAACTCCTAAACTAGTCACTCTCCCGGGCAAAAAAAAGGCCGAATAGAAATTCAGCCCGTTACTTTGTCCAATATCCTATGAAAAACCTAAGGCAAAGCTAGTCACACCAAAATGCGCCAGCAACGTGGCAGCTACGGATTTTTTACCGTAATAGCCACATAGGCAGTATCAGGCAATTGTTGGATTTTTGTACAAATACTTTCCATGACAGTATATGTTATCCTCCAGAACTGGAAAGACTATGATTTCAGGAAACAGAATGCAGGCTTTGATCCCCGCTATTTTAACTGTATGGATGAGTGGGAAGTGGATTTCCTGGTAAAGAAGATCCAGCAGATCTACAATTTTATTCCTGAAAGACAGATCAAACAGGCCATTTGCAAAGTAGCTTCTACGGATCTTTCCGCAAGAGAACGACATCATTTTGTAAATGCCGTACTGGAAAGTTTAGCCATACCTGCCTGAGCTTAGATCTGGTAAATGCCATTCTTGATGGCGAAGATGGTAACACCGGCAATGGTCCGGGCACCTGTTTTTTCAAAGACTTTTTCCCTGTAACCTTCAACCGTTCTGACACTGATAAAAAGCTTCTCAGCGATTTCTTTATTCTGCATTTGCTGGCAGATGAGCTTCATCACTTCAATTTCCCTCTCTGAAAAAATTTCCGAAGGCTTTTTTTTGTAAGGATTGAATTTGCTTTGTACGATCATGGTCTTCAATCTTTCCGAAGTGGAAGAGCAGAAATGCGTGCCGCCATTATGTACAGCCTTAATTGCTTCGGAAAGTTCTTTCTGACTGGTATTCTTCAAAAGATATCCCTTGGCGCCGGATTCAAGCATGTCAATAATCAGGTGATCTTCATTAAACATGGTCAGGGCGATTACTTCCACCTGCGGAAACTCTTCCTTGATCTTTTTAGTTGCCTGTATGCCATCCATTTCAGGCATCTGTATGTCCGTTACCACAACGTCAGGCAATTGTTTTCTGACCTTGTCCAGGAGATCCTTTCCATTGCTGGCTTCATCCACGATCTCTATATCCTTTTGTTTTCTCAGCAATAAGGAAAAACCTTCGCGCAGTAATTCATGGTCATCCGCAATGATAATACGTATTGGCTTGTACATACATTAAGCGTTAAGAGGAAGTTCAAATATATATTGAGTTCCTTTATTTTTTTGCGAAGCTACCTGCAATTTTCCTCTTACCAGGTCAACTCTTGATTTTAAATTCCTCAAACCCAGACCTTCTGCCTGCGCCTGCCTTTCTTCATAATCAAATCCCACTCCATTATCCTCGCAAAAAATGATCAGCTTCCTGTCTTCTGACCTGATCTTGATCAGCAGGAGTTCTGCATTTGAATATTTTACTGCGTTTTGAATGACCTCCTGCAACATCCTGTAAATATTGATGCTGAGGTCCTGGTTGATAGTCTGACTCACATCATAACTGAAACTGACATGCAGAGAGGTATAATCGTTTGTCTGCTGTACAATTTCCTGCAGGGCTGCCTCTAATCCTTTTCTCACCAGCGAAGAAGGGATCATGTTCCTGGCGATCTCCCTTACCTTATTCACGGCTTCATCCAGCTGTCGCGATGCTTTTCTTAATAATTCCCTGTCTTCTTCCGATACGGCTTCAGCACTGTCCACCTCGAACTTGATTACGGTAAGTGCAGGTCCCAGTTCATCGTGCAGGTCCTGGGCCATTCGCGTTCTTTCTTTATCAATGGCATTGATCTCGGCAAGAATGTTCAAACGCTGGAGTTTCATATTCCTGCGTTGCTGCCTCACGATAGAGATCGTGAAATAAACCAGGATCGTTCCCAGCACAAAGCTGGTAATCAGGATGGCAGTATAAATTTTGGTTTGGTTGGGATCCATAAAGCAGCAAATGCGTATACAAGGTTCACAATAAAATTAGTATAGATCAGGATGGTGTAGATCCTGGTTACGAAACTGGCACTTTCAGTAAAGCCATAAGCCCAGAAAGCCTCAACCAGCACTGCATAGGTAAAATAAAAAACAAAGCAGAGGCAAATAATAAAACTGGCATTCTTTAAAAGTGAATCGGTGGTATATAAAAGTTGGTTGATGCGGTGTATGCTCATCAGCACAATAAAAAACGAAGCCCCGATCACAAAATAGGAATTGAAGGAATGAATATTCTTAACAACAAAATTTTCAGTAATCCAGAATGTAAGCCCAACAGCAAGTATAAGCTGGTACAAGGCCTTGTTTTTTGAAAACTGATTCCAGCGCCAGAATTGCCAGGTGATCAAAAAGAATTCAACCAGAGAATATAAATTGTAATTGATAGCATTGGAATTTGTAAGTTTGACCATAATAATGCTGGCAATCTCATTAATAGCGCCTATTGTCAGCAGGAATACAAAAGGATAATAAGCCGGGCTGATTTTTTTAAACCTCACCCAGCAAATGACTACTCCTATCCAAATGGAATTACTTAATATGGCATTCAGTTCAAAGGTCATTATTCTCCCAAGCTAGTTCCACCAGGACAAACTGTAGGACACCTTGTCCCGTTTTCAACTATCTGCTCATTGCTCTCATCAGGATCGATGGGAATGATCTCATCTCCATTATCATCTACGGCCACCATAATGGCATGAATCTTAAAATCGGAATCCATCCCGTAATGTATCCTTAGTCCCGAGCAATTATTTTGGGCCATCAGGCCTACAATGGCTGACCTTTCAAAAGTTTCACAACTGGCAAGTATTTCCCGGCCCAGGTAAGTGGCCGTAAGAATTTTATCTTTCATTTCTTTATACAAAAGGATCATATCCTTTGCTTTTCCACGGGTAATAAAATGGCTCATATAGTAGTTTTAGTTTGAAAAAATAATGAACAAATTTGCAATTTAAATTCAATTATTCAACCGTGGTACTACGGTATTATAACCCCGGTAACACCGGTCTAGATTTTTTACAGATCTTTCAAAGTATTGAAATCTTCCCGGTATATTTTTTCATGAAGTTTCTCTAACTGAGCTGTTGTATTCCGTAACCTCCGGTCAATAAATCAGTAATACTACGTGAATCATTTTCAAAAAAATGATCCTAATTTTATATCACAACGCCATATCCCACCTAAGATCTGCTTCGTATCTGTAATTGAATTCCTACATCCCCACTGGAAACTTTTTAATCAGTCCATTTATTTTTTTGCGCAGCCTTCTGCCGGTTGTTTCAATGCTCCTATCTCCTGATAAGCCTTGGTTCCTAAGGAAACTGTTATTAAGGCTCTCTACTTCATAACCATAAAAAAATCTATTATTATGGCAACAAATGCGCTTGGCCCAACTTTCGCCGGCGGCATGCAACCAATCATTGAAAATGGATTGGAACTGCTTTATTACCCCGACGTTAATAACAATGCTTTGCAGTCAGAAGGAAAATCTCCGGTATTCTACTGGCTGCCCAATTATGTTCACATCGCAAGGAAAGATGGCAAACCCGATGGTGACCTTATGTTCTCATTGATCCGCTTTGCGGGACGTGAAGCCGCCGATGGCAGTACGGATGCAGGTGATGGCAAAACCACTTCTGTTGCAGGCGGTGTGCTGGGTTTTTCAGTAACCAGTGCTCCCTCTGATGAAGTATTAAAGGCTTCACAGAAAAAAATCACGGATATGTTCCGCGGTAAAAAAGATTATTTCTGGGGTATCGGTGAAAAAGCAGAACCTGTTTTCCGTCCTGTACCAATCGTTTCAAATGAAACCATGGTTTCCAATCTCTCACCACAGGCTAATGGTGCGGCGCCTATCCCGGTAGCAGACCTCAATGCCAATGCTGATTCCAAACCTGTGGAAGGCGCGCCTACCAGGACCAATGAAATTCCATTGGTAAGAAGTTTATTCAAATTCAAAAAAGGTGATTCTGTTCCCGACAATGTACGCTCTCAAACCGTGGTGAACCTGAATGGTTATACCGACATCCGTGCCGTTGCCAATAGCGATCGCTTTATTGAAAACATGTCGCGTTCAGCTGTACCGGTAAAAGAACTACCAGTATTGAATAATGCAGAAAGAGGTGCAGTGGATCCCTGGTTCTGGAATATGCAGGGGCAGGGCAAAGGCTCTATCGACCCGATGGGTGTTGATGCCTATACCGCTATTGTAGGAGCTTATCCTTCTGCTATCATGTGGTCGGCCTTTCATGGCACTTACACGCCGCTCTTTGTTGATTATATGATGAAGGTGAAGTTCTGGACACCACAGATAGAGATCACCATCAGAGGCAACTGGGATAAAATTTTCTCTCATTTCTCTGCCCATGCTACCGGACGTTATTTGTGGTTCAGTGCCGACATCAAGGCCGAAATCAATAACATGCGCATCAATGGTTCGCTTGAAGTGGATATCAAAGTGGATTCTTCCATTCCAAATGGTGAGGCCATCATTGAAAAAATTGAAAAGCGCTCAGACCTGATCATTGAAAAATTCATGGAAGAAGCCAAGAAAGTGATCTTCGATCCACCACAACCTAACGTGGAAGCCGCTGAAGCCAAAAGCAGTCCTGTCTCCCTCTTCTCTCCATACAGTGCCGGTCTTGCACTGAAATACAGAAGGGATTCCACCAAGCTGGATCTTTATTACCATGAGACAAGGCAGATCGCATATTTGCAGGATGTACCCATCAGTGGTTCGCTCGAAGGCGTGTATGAAGAGATCAAGAAAAATCCGGAAGCAGAAAAGAAATATTTCCAGACTGTTTACCTCGACGACTGGCCAAAAAAACTTTCCAGGATCACCAAACCAGTTGCTGATTTTGAATCAATGCCTATTGCCTTCCTTTCTGTTCAACATGGATATCCCAATACCAAAGGTGAGATCAACTGGGTAGGAAGAACTTTCAGTAAAACAGAACCTGATGCAACAGGCATCTTTGATTTCGTACAAAAACAAAAAGATGATGTGGCCAATCCGCCCAAGAACTGGAAACCCGACCTCACCTTCCTGAAACGCAGCGTGCATATGAAGGAAGATGCCAATCCTTTTACCAATCTATATGACAGGGTGATCATCAAAGACAACAAGATCGATCTTGATCCTGCACCCAATGGTACGCTGATCAATGATACTACGGTGGAAGTAAGAGCTGATGATGCAGGCAAACTAAGAGTAGGTCCCATTGGTCTTGGAGTTGAACTGGAAAATTCCAAACAGATTGTTGAAGTGGTATTCCAGGTGACTGATGAAAACTTCAAGGTGCTGGATGGTTATGAGCCCGTGAAGTTCAGCTGGAAATATGATGATCAGAATACCAACAGGTTCTGGGCCATCTACACGCAGGATACAGCAGTACGTCCCTATTTCAGGTACCAGGTAAAAGTGATCGTAAAAGGTACACTTACTACCAAGGGAATGGAATGGGCCGGACCATGGATGAATTCACTGGGAAATGGACCGATCACTATTTCAGTGCCCACACCTGAAGACCGCGGCATACAGATCATCCGCAGTTATAAAATGAGAGAACTGCAGGCAAAAAGAGACTTTGCTGCAAGACAACCAGAAGCTCCTGCTGCAGCTCCCTCCACTCCTTCTGCTGCTCCAACGGAAAGAGTAGTGACTGATGCTCCGGTATCCAGCGAAGAAAGATCGGCATTGGAATACCTGACTAAAAGAAACGAAGAGCCGATCCATAATTAATCTATAAGAGGAAGGGAAATTTTCCCTTCCTCCTTCACCACGCTAACAGCGATCATGGAAACAATCTTACTTCCTGGTAAAAAAGCAAGGTCAATACCAGCAGCCAAAGAAAAAGAACTGGCAAAAATTTTCAGCCTGGTAGATTATGATGGCCTGCCATCAATAAAGCTCTCCATACTATTGAGCAGTCAGCCTAATCCCTATATGGAATCCTTCACGGAATTGATTGAAAAAGCTGTTTTGCATGCATCCATCCAAATAAAAAATCCAGGTCTTTTGTTACCTGAAGACGGTGCAAAACTGGTGAAAACAAAATTATCCATCCTCAATGATCAAACTGGCAGGCTGATTCATACACTAGAAAAATCAGGTGAAGAGCCGCTTTTCGAATTCAATGCAATACTGAATTCTGCAGAATGCAGAGAAGCACAAAAAGCCATCATTAATGAATCCTCAGCCCTTCATTTTAAAGGTTCTTTTTTCTTTCATCAAATTGAAAAAGAAACAGAGATCCGGTTTCTTGTTCCAATACGTGCTGTAATGCAGCAAAAAATTGGCTCACTGATACAGGAAGAAAAAAACAAACTGATTTTCATCCAGTATTTCGATGCTTTTTCATCTACTTATAAAGACGCTCCTGTTTTTATTACCAACCGTGCCCAAACTTCCCGTGCTCCTTCAAATGCATCTACCAAAATGATCAAGCTAAAAGATCAGTTGGTCAACCCTGCCATGGTTGTGCAACCTGCAACTGCAAAAATGACTAAACTGAACAATCCTGGTGTTGCGCTCAATACAAAAAACAAGCTTTGGTATTTTGACGATATCAAGATCGCTACTGGAGTGCTCAAGCCTTCCCTTCCTGTTATAAAGGAAGAAACAGAAATGGTATGGGTGGATTCAAATAATTCCGCTAAGCTTTGGTACCTGCCCGAATACATCATTGCAACACCTAAACAAACAGATACCACTGCTGCAAGTCCCTTCCTGCTTTCATTTGAAAAAATCGGCTCAGATACTAATGGAAGACCAGTACTAAAGGGAGAATTAAAAGTGAGTTTAACTGCTTCTATTCCTGCTGCTGCCAAAAACAAGGCAGCAACAATTACCGGCTCTCAATTGATACCTGTAAATATCAGTCATCAGACCTGGTCATTACAGCTGCCATTCATGGAAGGAAGCATTGCCAAAACAACTGATATTAGTCCTTCTGAAATTCTTACAAGTAATAATCTTACTATACTCAGGTTCCAGCTTACCAACGACTGGATCCGTAATTGTTATGGTGTACTCTCCATAGAAAATTTCCAACCCACACAGGCAAAGATCAGGGTGTATTCCACCTTCCCCGGCCTGGGCAGTGTGCAGAAAAAAAACCTGCACCTGCTGGCGGCGGCCAGTTTTCTGAAACTGGAAATGGTTAAAAGAAATGCAGAACCAGGAAAGCCTGCATTTGATATGTCAAGCCGCACCATGATCATCGGCGATACACAATTACGTTATCCCGATGTAGAAAAAAGCCGGGGGCCTGTTACCAAAATCAACATGGCCAATAAGGTTGCCATGGTATCAAAAGCTTCGGCAGCTAATATCATGGTAGCAAAGCCAGGACATAAACTGCCCGATAAAATAGATACGGAAGAGCAACTGGTGGAAAGAAGTTTTGGCAGGGAACAAGCAGCTCCCTTGTTCTTCTCCTGCAGCCAGTTTGGACAATTTTATACCGAGATCACTGCAACTGAAGGAACCAAGGCTATAGGCTGCTTTGAACCCTATCGTATTGGCGAGATCCGTTTCAGGCTTTATGAAGAAATCCAGGAACTCTCCACTCCTTTTTATAAAGTGCACCGTTCCTTGCAAAGTCCAGATCATTTTTTGATTCAGCCTGCCATGTACCGAATCACAAGGTTCAGTTCCTCACATGCAGAAATGGCCTTCAAAGCCTGCGTGCATTTATATGGAGTGCTGGACAGTGAAAATGATTTCAGCAAATCACTTTCCGTATTGGACCTTTCACTGGAGCCTGATATTCCTCCATATGAATTCTTCAAGCTGAAGCAGGAATTAAAAAAGCTGTGTAATAAAAAGCCTGTCATTGAATTCCTGGGAGAAGTGGTGGAATCTGCAAGTTTTGAATGGTCGCTTCCTGCAGGAACGCAGGTCAACACACTGAATCTTGGCAGAGTGATTCAGCTAACCATCACCGTGAATATTATGGAGGTGCTGACACTGCAAGCAATGCTGAAGAATGGTATCCTCAATGGAAAAGCCATTTATAATATGGCTGACAAAACCACTTTCCAGGTCAACATCAATCCGGATACAGCACATATCACTGGTCCATGGGAAACTGGATGCCTTGAGTTTGTCGATACAGGAACAGGAATTCAGGTAAATAACAAAACAGAAAAATCAGTGCAGTTGAACAAGGTGATGGTATTAGATAAAGATGACACTGAAATTGAAAACATAACTGTTAATGCCAGCCTGTTGCCAGGTGCTTCATTGAACCTGCAACCTGCACAGGGAGGAGTAAAATTCATTCCTGCTTATGCAGTTGAAGAAAAATCAGCACCACTGGATGAAAGCTGGGTGTTCATTGACGACCTTGGATGCCAGGTGATCTTCTCCACTGATATTGATTTTGTCCAACGCAACATAAGTTCCATTGAAGTGGAAGCCAGTTTTGTTGACGGACCTGTAAAGATCTATTCCGGACAGTTAACGCCTGCAGATCCTGCAGCTGAATTCGAATCTGTGATTTCTCTAACCAAAATCGCAGGTCCACGTATGGTGAGCTATCGCCATCGTGTTGTTTCATCATCCGGCACAACTGAATTTTCCGAATGGAAACAATGGTCAGTGAAAGACCAGGGAAGCATCATCAACCTTACATCTGAAACTTTATTTCCTACTTAAAAAATAAAAATTATGAAACGACTATCGCTTCACATTGGATTGAACCACATTGATCCTGCCGCTTATGGCGATGACGGTGAACTGCAAAATTGCTGGAACGACTGTGACGATTATAAAAAGATCGCCACGGACAATGGCTTCATGCCCACTGTATTAAAAGACGGTGATGCTACAAGTGCAAGGATCACTTCTGAATTTTCAAAAGCTGCTGCTGCTCTTGGCAGTGGCGATTACTTCCTGGTCACCTATGCAGGTCATGGTTCCCAGGTTCCGGATGAGGACAACGAAGAAATAGATGGCATGAACGAAACCTGGGTATTATATGACAGGCAGATGGTAGACAATGAGATCTATCGCATGTGGGGAAACTTCAAGCCAGGCGTTAAAATATTTGTGATCTCCGACAGTTGTCATAGCGGAACACTAATGCGTCCATTCATGATGCAGGTGGCTCCGGCTATCAGGAGCTTATCACCCTTAAGCAGGAATTTTAAAAAGGCAGATAAGGCAAGAGGCATGGAAACACCAACCAAGGAATCGGTGATCAGCCAATTGCGTGAACTAAATCGCGACCTCAAATTTTCACAAAGAGAAACTGCTGAACTGGAAGTAAGAAACCGTTTACTGGATCCGGCAACCAGTTTGGAAAATTATGTAAGGAATCGCGAGCTCTATCGAAATGTGATGTTGCTTGCAGGCAATAAAAGAGACATCGCTATTACGGCTACGGTTTTGTACATCTCCGGATGCCAGGACAACCAAACCAGTGGTGATGGTCCGGGTTCAAATGGACGATTCACTGGAACCTTGAAAAAAGTATGGAATAATGGAAGCTATAGTGGCGACTATATGAGCTTCTATACAAGGATCTGTGGATTGATGCCTTCTAACCAATCACCCAATTATATGAAGCTCGGTACGATCAACATGAACTATGAAAAGGAAAAACCTTTTGTTGCTTCGCTGGTAACAGGCAATGGCACAACAAGTGGTACAGGAACTTCAACACCAGCAGCCAGTTCTTCAACACCATCGTTGCAGATCTCTTCGCAATGGAAAAAATCAGACGGTGCACCTGTGTTCCAGGTGAATAAGGGCGGTAATGAGTACTATTATGTGGAGCTGGCAACAGATCCAAAATATTTTTATAAACAGCAATTCGGAGGATCAAGATCCGAATTCAATTATTATTGCTCTTATGTGGATCCCAATGCTTTTGAGAATGGTATGAGGCTCAGAACCTCTTCACCATTCCAGCTACCTGAGGGTGCCTGGCAATGCCTGAAAGGAGCCAGCAGGCTGTATTACCGCATTGGTTCAGCTTCTGACAACAACTGGGGCAATTTCAAGATCTCTTTCTGGGATAAGGATTATACAGTTGCTCCATTTTTTGACCTGGTGGAAGAAGCAGTAACACCTGTTGACCAGCCGACGCCTGCTGATCAACCTACTCCTGCCGATCAGCCTACACCTTCAAGTGAGGAAACTATTTCTATTTCAGCTTCTGTAGGTAAAGGCGGCAGCAACAGGAAGGATGATGTAAAGACCATTCAGAGTTTGTTGAACAAGGTGCCCGCTGGTGAAGGTGGTGTTGATATTAAACTGGTAGTAGATGGCTTATATGGTACCAAAACTCTCAATGCCATCATTGGTTTCCAGATGTATTACGGTTACGACAGTGAGAATGGACTAATCAAACCAGGAAGTGATTCTTTCAACGAACTGGTAGCTCAGTCTTCCCGAAGCCGTGGTCCACAACCTTATATCAGGGATATGGCACAACTGGAAGAAGTAGCCTGGTAATTATATCAAAGCAGGAGAGCTTTCTCCTGCTTTTTTATTTCCCTTCCTACTTTCAATCCCTTCATCATTCCTTGTTCATTTGTTCCTTATTCGATCTTCTTCCTGTCCTCCGTGGTCCTTTGCGCTCTTCGTGTTCCTGAAAAATTCTTTCATAGAGAACAGCCGGAACACAAAGTCCATAAAGAATGCACGAAGATTCTGTGTTAAATAACAATAGTTATTGGATCATATTTTTAATTTTGTTTTTTAGGCGACTTTATGTCAGCCTCTTTAGGGCGGTCTATTTATGACCGCTCTAATTTTTTATACCTTC
>JAEWKK010000043.1 GCA_023386045.1 Bacteroidota bacterium | reverse complement strand
AATCTCTTCGTGAGAACATGTCTAATTGACTGCTTGGACACAAAAGGCTCTCACTCTTTTTCACTTTATAGCATCAAAACTATTGGTATAAAAAAAGAAAAAACAAGGTCTTTGCAAACATAGGAGGAAACACGAAGAACACAACGCAGGCTTTTTCAAGAGTTGGTTCGTTTATGAATGATTCTTTTGTCACCCTGTAAGAGACCGATCTCACTCTGCCTTTACAATGAACTATGAACCATGAACCATGAACTATGAACTAGCATAAATACCGTGTTTCCACGGTTGTTTTTCCTATACAGATGGTTTAGGTTTAGTTACTCATTCGAACGTAGCCGCTAGCTCCAGTCACAAAACAATAGAAGAACTTCAATTAAGACGAATCAACTACTGAGCTTCTACTTCGTCCACCAACTTTGTGATCCGAAGCTCTGCGAAGGCTCAAGCTGCAGAGCTGCGAAGGTGGAAACTCGCACCTATCGAAACGACCCCAACTCGTGCCCCTTACAGGGTGACAAGAGATTCAATTAAATACGACCCACCTCGTGCTTTGTCCGTCGACTCTGTGATCCGAAACTCTGAGAAGGATCAAGCTGCATCCAAAGCTCCTAGAAGGTTCAAGCTGCAGATCAGCGAAGGTGGAAACTTTTGAACTACTATGAACTATGAACCATGAACCATGAACCATGAACTATCAAGGAACTACTAACTGCTTCATATGAACCATCTACACTTCGCCGAATACTACAAACGCACGGTGAATAACTATACCACCGGCAAGCAACTGCTCAACCTTACACAAAACTGGAACCCACGTTTCAATGGACTGCGCCGACTGCTGATCAGGAGCAGCCGCCACATGGCAGCCATCAACCGACTGGTATGGCACGTGGTCTCCGATGCCTTTATTGAGCTGGTCTTGCTGGTGGGTTATTTCCTGACACTTTATCTCATGAGCCAGGGAAAGGATATTACCATCGGCATGTTCGAAAAAGGCTCGCTTTACAGCTGGGTAAGATTTATCTATACCACCCTGGCCATCTGCCATTATTCGGTTTGCATGTGGATCATCCCCGCGGGCATCTTTGCCTGGCGCGATAATGTGCGTCGCCGCAATATCGAAGCAGGAAAAGGCAACAGCTTTGAAACACACTACTTCTTCATCCACCGCTTCCTGGCCATGCTGCCCTTCTGGGGAATGGCCTTCATAGTACACCACTCAGAACTGGGAAGGATGATCATCCTCGTACTCATTGGGATCTTTGGCTTTCTCTGTTTGCTGAAACCTGTAGAGCGAATCCGCATCTTCTGTTTCGTTCTACTGGTTCTGCTCTGGGCCTATGCCTTCAGTGCTTACCTGGGTTGGTTTGGCTGGAGTTATAGTTATTTCGGAGGCAAGTTTATTTTCTCCATCTCACTCCTCCTCATGGCCTACGAATTCTATTGCCTCTACTACCGCCATGATGTTTCCCTCTTAAATAAATGCGAGAAGCGGGGCAATCCATTCAACATCTTCAAAAGAAACAGCCAGCTCTATACTTTTGTTTTTGGAAGCAACCTGGCCATCATGTGGATCCTTTTTTCGGTTGTCGATTACCGTGGCATTGCTCCAGAGTCCATCCTGCTCTTTCTCTTTGCTTTTTACGTGTTCATGGTCGACCTGGTTTTTTACCTGTTTCGCGTTTCCATCTTCTTCCGTTTGTTGGCAACGCTGGTGGTCATTGGATTTTTTATCAACCTCAATTACAAGGGTGGATTCAATTACAGGGCTTATGAAATAGATTACCTGGAATCAAACCAGCGTTACCAGCCGCTTTCCCTGGAAGCACACCTGGATGCCTTTACTCAAAAGCTTGCAAGATTGTATCCCGATACCTCCATCCACAGACCACTGATCCTGGTGAGTGGTGAAGGCGGTGGTTCTCGTGCAGGCCTCTGGTTCTCGCAGGTGATGATGGATATAGATCGTCAATCGGGCAATCGCATGAAGGACCTGGTCTTTAGCATGTCCACGGTATCCGGAAGCACTATTGGTGCGGAAGCCATGCTGGCCTACTGGCAATACCAGGATTCATTGAATGGCGTAGACCCGCAATCTTACCCTGCCGATGTTTTTAAAAACAATTTTATCTCGGGTGGCATCTTCTCCCTGCTCACCAAGGACTGGTGGGCCTTCCTGCGGATCATTGAAGCCAATAATTTTGACCGCAACAGCATTCTGCAGGAACAGGAAGCCTATGCCATTCATAATTCACTCTACTGCCTCAGACATCCCGGCGCCTGTGGTACCCGCAATGTCATCAAGCCCAGGTCAAAGACCAACAGGGGAGAGATAGATTTCTGCATGAAGGATTTTATGAGTCTTTATTACGATGATCATGGAAGGATCAAAGCTGAACTGCCCTTGCTCTTTTCCAATACCTGTCGCAGTGGTGATGGCAAGCGTGGGATTCTTTCACCGGTGAGATTGGACAGCAACTATATCGAAGCGCTGGATGTGTCGAGATACATTTATACTCCTTTCACCGATTCCCTGGGTAAGTTACCCGGACTGGGTGCCAATATTACACTGGCAGCTGCCTGCAACCTCAGTGAGCTCTTCCCATTTTTCAGCGCGCCTGCTTATGTGGGTGACCTGGGCTTTTTTGTAGATGGTGGTTATCATGAAAATTCTGGATTAAAAACAACAGCAGAATTGTACAACCAGATCAAGATTTATCTCAAAAACAAAAAACTGGACAGTATCTATGATATATACATTTTCTATTTAAAGAACGGGTCGGAGGATAAGGAACTGTATAATGATTATTTCAAGCTGAGCGTACCATTCTTTCAACCATTGTCTGCTTTAACTACGGTGCCTTTTTCAGGACATACCAGTTATTTTGAATCATCTTTCAAACAGACTATTAGTAAAGAAGGGGATCACTACATTCCTTTGTTCCTGAACTATAAAAAATTTCATGCGGCCAATTGTGCCATCTATGAAGGCAAGGCTTGCACCTGCATGGAGGGTGATGTTTTTGAAGACCTGCTCATTACCCGGGGAGATGCCAGGCGAAGGGACAGCAGCTTCAATTTCCCGCTCGCACGATTTCTATCCACTACTGTCGTGAGTCGTATTGTGATGAATGCTTCTGATACACTAGCAAAGGATGTAAAAGTAAGAAGGCTGGTGGAGCATGTGAGGAGGTTGAGGTAGGGAGGAGTAGTTCATAGTTCATGGTTCATAGCCCATAGTCCTTGAAGCACATGCGTTGTATTCTTAGTGATCTGGCTGTTCTTCATCCCCGCTCTCACTCTGTTTCTCGCTCTAACCCTTGCCAGGGTGACCCCTTACAGGATGACATCCTTACCAGGATGACAATGCTTCGAGCACAAACGACCCAACTTGTGAACTTGTGAACTCAAGAGAACTATGATCTATGAACCATGATCTATGAACGTCCTTCGTACGTTGGTCCATACAGTCCGGGTACTTTGTTGCCGGTTGACCGGAGGTAGACAATCATTTCACCACGATGGTGGTAGATATGGTTGAAAAGAAATCCACGGGTTATGATTCCCCTGGGCATGGGACCGAGGATGGTTTGGTCTCCATTCTTCATGGTCCAGGGTTGCTGAAGGTTTTCTTCGGAAATAGATAATAAAGCCTGTCTTGCTTTTTCAACATTGCTTTCAAAAAGATTTAGTGTAGCCTGGATATCACCAGGATCGCATCTCTCCAAATGATCAGCACCGATATCATAAACTTCCTTCGTTAAAGCACCTACATACCAGTAATAGATGGTAGCAATGTGCTGAGCCAGTTCGCCCATGTTCCAAGAGATAGGTGAAGGTTTAAAAGCCAGGTCTTTCTGCGGCACAGCCTGCAGCAGCCTTCGCGTATTGCCAGCTTCGTGCTCAAACTCAGTGATCAGGGATTGAAGTAACATGGTTAATTGAATTAATGATCCTTATTGGTAAAAAGTCGCCCTTACCGGAGTCCCTTACAAGGTTACAAGAGGATCGGCAAACGGCAAACGTAAATTGTAGCTTTCCGTTCAGGCATGTTTCCCCGCTCCTGCTCTGTTTCTCGCTCTATGGTTTTTTAGGAGCACAAAGGGCACCAAGAACCACCAAGGCCACCAGGAATATCGAACAGAAGAACATCGAACAAGGTCCTTACAGGGTTCCTTCCTGGATGACAACCCTTATCAGGGTGACAAAGAAACGACTCAACTCGTGCTTTGTCCTCCGAAGCTGCAGAGCAGCGAAGGTGGAAACTCGTGAACTCAAGAGGACTATGAACTATGAACCATGAACCCCCTACGCATCTGGTATCTCAGGTTCTACGAGCTTAGCGAGTTTTTCCAAAGACTCCTGCCAGCCCAGGTAGCACATCTCTGCGGGTATCTGTGGGGGTATGCCGGTTTGTTCGATACGGATGTCCGTACCTACAGAAACCTTGAGCAGCCAAACAGAAGTAGTCATCTCTCCCGGAAGATTGGGATCATCAAACTTGTCTGTGTACTTTAAGAACGCACCTGGCTGGATCTCCACATACTTACCACCAAAAGAATGGCTGTTGCCCGTACTGAAGTTCTGGAAACTCATACGGAAGCTTCCTCCTACGGTGACGTTCATTTCATGAACCGTACAAACAAATCCATAGGGTGGCAACCATGAGGCCATGGCGCCGGCTTCGGTGAAGGCACGGAAAACTTTTTCAGGTGTTGCTTTCAATACCCTGTGTAGGGTTACGCTATTGTCTGCCATAATTTATTTTTTAGGATGAACAACCAGTTTTCACCACAAAATTGATTCTTCTGCTGCATCTAAACAGGGTGGGATTGCGGCAATCTTAGGGGGGTCCTTACAGGATGACAAGGGGAATCGGGAAATGGGAAACGTCAATATCAATTTCGTTAAGCCTATTCAGAACGACCCAACTCGTGAACTTCTGATCTCGTGAACTATGTCCGACCTGAGTTGCCCTTTCCCGGCTATACAACTTGCAAATCTTAAATCTGCCTATTATCTTCACCCCCTGATTTGGTTTTTTCTCTCCTTCATCCTCTGAAAGAACACCCTTCATCCTCTGAGAAAACCTCCCTCATCCTTTGAAAGAAGCTTACTCATTTTTCTCCTGATCCTCTGGAATCCGTATTAAACATTAAAACAAACCCTGATGAAAGCTTTGATCAAAGGCAGTCTGGCCTTTATGCTTCTTTGCATTTTCTCATCCTGCACCAAAGACAATTCTGATTTACCAGCTGATGGATCTTCAATAAAACATGGGCTCTCTTCAGCAAGTACGGAAATTACCCCATCCCTGATCGTAACTTTTGACCATGCGCCTGCAACTATGAACCAGCCGGTTACAGTTACAGGTACATTTAATACGGCCTCCGGCGTGCCTGTTCCCGAATGTGGCACCCTCCAACTCTTCCAGAAACTGGCAGATGGCTGGGTAGCGGTGAGCCCTGTTGTTACGGTTACCGGCACCGTTAAATCGGTCAATTGGAGCTTTGTTCCTGCAATAAATGGTACTGACGTTTACGAATTCAGTGTCAATTATGTCAGGACTGGCTGCGAACGTTTTATTTCGCAGGCATCCAACAGCTACTTCCTCTCTGTAGGACAGGCATGCACAGGTCTCACACTTACCGGTTCTGTATCAGGCAGTCCTTGTCTCGATGCGCCTGGCATGTATGATTTTACGGTAAACTATACGGTTTCAGCCTGTGCTCGCAACTATAATAAGCTCAAACTTCAGGGCAGCATCATGGCAGCTTCAGGCGTGGCTCAGGCAACTTCCGGTTATCAACTGGCAACTGGAAGTGGTCCCTATTCCATTTCAGTCCTTACATGGGAAGAAACATCGGCCTTTCCGGGTAACAGCAAAACCTTTACTGCTACCTTCAGAAAAGCCTATAGCGGCTCCGGAACCATCAGTATTACCGGCAGCTGGAGTGTAAAAACTTTTTGGGATGGAGTAGAAACCGGCGTTTCTCTCTTTCCTCCTGTCAGTTTTAATAAATAGAGATTGGTTGTTAGTAATAATGAAAAAGCATCCCGGTAGGGGAATGAAAGAAATAGTCCATAGACAATGGACCATAGACCATGGACTAATCCTTTAAGAAACGACCTAACTAGTGAAAAAACCTGCGTTGTGTACTCTGTGTTTCCTTCGTGGCCTTTGTGTTCCGGCTGTTCATCCCGCTCTCGCCCTGTTTCTCGCTCAATCCCTTACAGGGTGACAATCCTTACCAGGGTCCCTTACCAGGGTGACAAGCGCGCAGCGTAGGAGGAAACCTGTGAACTAAAGAACCTTAAACTTTAAACCTTAAACAACTCGTGAACTTGTGAACTTGTGAACTCGTGAACTACTCAGAGCCTTAAACCGTGCTCTTATTCGCCAACTGCCCACACGCTGCATCGATGTCCTTGCCGCGACTGCGCCTGAGGCGGGCGTTTACCTTGTTCTTGGTCAGGTAAGCAATGAATTCTTCCATCCGCTCGTAGGAGGGCTTTTCAAATTTCGCGAAGTCGATGGGATTGTATTCAATGATGTTCACCAGGTCCGCCGGTACCTGCCTGTAGATCTTGATCAGCTCATCGGCATCCTTCTGGCTGTCATTGAAATTGTTGAAGAGAATATATTCCAGCGTGATCTCGTTCTTGGTCTCTTTATAAAAATAATTCAGCGCATCAACCAGTGCCTTTAAATTGTTCGTTTCGTTGATCGGCATGATCTCATTCCGCTTTTCATCCGTAGCCGCATGAAGCGAGAGCGCCAGCTTGAACCTCACCTTGTCTGTTCCCAGCTGTTTGATCATCTTGGCCACACCGGCAGTAGAGACCGTGATCCTCCGCGGACTCATGGCCAGTCCGTCTTCCGCCGTGATCCTGTCAATGGCCCTCATCATGTTTTTATAATTCAGCAAAGGCTCGCCCATGCCCATGAACACGATATTACTCAGCTTCTTGCCATAGGTCTTCTCGCACTGCTGGTTGATCAGCACCACCTCGTCATAGATCTCGTCAAAATCCAGGTTCCTTTGTTTTTCAATATAGCCGGTAGCACAAAACTTACAGCTTAAAGAACAGCCGATCTGCGAAGACACACAGGCGGTATAACGGTGCTCGGTAGGGATCAGCACACCTTCGCACAAATGACCATCATGGGTCTTGAAGCGCGACTTCACCGTGCCATCGGAACTAAGCTGCGTGGCATCAATGGAAAGTGCAGGCAGGGAAAAATTCTCACCCAGCTTCTGGCGCAGCTCTTTACTCAGGTTGGTCATGTCTGCGAAAGAATGGGCATGCTTCTGCCAGAGCCATTCCCATACTTGCTTGGTGCGGAATTTTTTCTCGCCCAGTCCTTCAAAGAATTTCTCCAGGTCGGGCAGACTCAATTGCCTGATATTGCGGGTGCTTTTCTCCCTGAGTGTTGCTGTTTCAGCCATCGTGCAAAGATAGTTTAAAGAGGGGAGTCGAATAAAGGGAAGGCCGTATCTTGCGAACTCTTTAACAGCCGGGAATCCTTCGTCTGAACATTCCGGTTAAATTCTTTTTATGAGAGATGTTTATGTTATAAATGCCGTGCGTACACCCATTGGTAAATACGGCGGCAGTCTGAGTTCTGTCAGACCCGATGACCTCCTTGCCCTGGTCATCAAAGAGTTGCTGTCAAGAAATCCTTCCGTAGATCCTGCCGATATCGAAGATGTGATTGCCGGTGATGCCAACCAGGCAGGGGAGGACAACCGTAATGTGGCCCGCATGGCGGCGCTTTTAGCTGGTTTGCCGGTAACGGTGGCAGGAAATACAGTCAACCGTCTTTGTGCTTCTGGTCTCCAGGCCATCATGGACGGCTCCCGCCAGATCATGTGCGAAGACGCCGAACTGGTGATCGCCTGTGGCGTGGAAAGCATGAGCCGCGCACCATTTGTGCTCTCTAAATCCACCACGCCCTTCCAGCGGACTGCCGAAGTGATGGACACTACGCTCGGCTGGCGCTTTGTCAATAATAAACTCGCAGACCTTCATTATCCCTACAGCATGGGCGAGACCGCCGAGAACGTGGCCCGCCGCTGGCATATCGGCCGCGAAGCCCAGGATGCCTTTGCCCTCAATTCACAGGAAAAATATTTTGCAGCCCTTGAAAAAGGGACCTGGAAAGATGAGATCATCCCCGTTCCAATTGAAGGTGCGAAAGGCGCTAAAACAATGGTGGATATTGACGAACATCCGCGCAAAACCTCTTTGGATAAATTGGCTTCACTGAAACCTGCCTTTGTGAAGGACGGCACCGTTACCGCTGGCAACTCTTCCGGCATCAATGACGGCGCTGCAGCACTGTTTCTGGCAAGTGAGGCCATGGTTAAGAAATACAAACTCAAGCCCCTGGCAAAGATCAGTTCCATGGCCGTAGCAGGAGTGGACCCGGCCATCATGGGCATTGGTCCCATTCCGGCTACTCAAAAAGCACTGAAAAGAGCCGGATTGACGGTGGACAACCTGGACCTGGTAGAACTGAACGAGGCCTTTGCTTCCCAATCCCTTGCCTGCATCCATGACCTGGGACTAGATCCAGCAAAGGTCAACGTCAATGGAGGCGCCATAGCCCTGGGTCATCCCCTGGGTTGCAGTGGAGTAAGGTTAGCAACCACCCTGCTCCACGAAATGAAAAGAAGGAAGTCCAAATACGGACTTGCTTCCATGTGCGTGGGAGTGGGCCAGGGTGCCAGCATAGTTTTTGAAGGCATGGCCTAGATGAAATATTTCTACCTATTGCTCTTACTGGCCTGCCAGTCCTGCTTCCTCTTCCCCAAATTCCGTAAGGACCAGATCAACTTTACTGAAAATGGCCTGCAGAAGAATTACCGGGTGGTAGTTCCAAAAGGCTATAATCAAAAGGAAAAGATCACCGGTGCCACGGGCAACCAGGAAATCTATTACCACTATCCGGGAGGTGCTGTTTTGTACTTCGCTCACGTTACCGATACGGCTTATCAATACCAGCCCATCAACTACCAGGTCAATATGCCAAAGGAATTATACCATGCCCTCTTCTACAAGGGTATCGATTCCACCTATAGTTATTATTGGCGTGAAAACCGTGTGGGAGATTACAAGATCGGTTATATAAAAGCCGCTGCGGGAGATGAATGGCGATTTGACTCGGCCCTCAATTACTTTAGCCTGCGTATTCCTCCGGATTCAATACAACTTTCGAAGTAGCTTGTTCACCAGCCGCTGGTTGGTATATATAGAAAGCAGAATCAGTACCAGCGCGGTCAGGAATACCGACCAATGCAGCAGGGTGCTAAGTTCCGGCCGGTCATACATCACGTAATGATGAAAGAGCCACTGCATCAGCTGTGTGAGTCCTAGAGCTCCCAACACGATAAAGAAATAAACGGGGATGAACTGCCTGGAAAGCCTGTTTCCCAGCCATCGGGGCGAATAACCCAATAAGAGCAGCAGCTGCAGGTTGTCGCGACTCCTGGCGATCACTAATTGCAGGTAAAAAGAAAAAAGCATGAGCGCCATGATCACTACCAGCAATCCAAATACACCCAGTCCACTGAAGATGCCCTGCAAGGTTTGCTTGGCCCTGCCAAAGCGGATCTTTTCCTTGTTCACCTTGTACTGGTGCTGGTCCAAATAGCTGATCAGGTCAGGATCGTTGGCATCCTTTGTTTTAATATAGATTCTTGAATAACCCTGGAAAGGTTCTTCGGCAAAGCGTTCATTGGCCCAGTCAAGGAAGGCTTTTGGCACCAGTATGGAATTGATCCTGTCGCTGAAAGCTGCTATGGATCCCTGGTAGTCTTCCTGTTCTCCATTACCGGAAATAGTAATGATGGCCTGCACCACGGAAGCAGTTTGTGGGGAGATCTGGCTGATGCCATGAGTGGGTGCAAACAGGTTGAATATCTCGAGGTAATCTGATGAAATGATCAGCGGCACAGCGGCCTGGCCGGGCTGCCAGCTGAAATTGGGTGGCAGTGTATCGAGGAACTGGTCATCGATGCTTTCGAGCACAAAATCCGTGCGGAAGGGGATGGCTTCACCACCACCCAACTGCACGCGGAAGCGGTTGGCAACAAGGGGTGAGAGGTCTTCGATAAAGGGCTGCTTTCTCAGGTCCGCGATCTCCTCTGGCTGGAAGGAATTCTTTTTCACCTGCCCCATGGTGGCATTGGTGATGGTCTTGGTGATGGAGATGAAATCAAAGCCATTCTTCCTGATACTGTCCTTGCCCATCAGCGCCTGTATATTGATGTACATCTGCAGTGAACACAAAAGCAGCAGCACGCCTATGCCCAGTCCCAGGTAGGAGAACCAGCGGGAGGAAGCGCTGGTACCGGTTTGTAATAAAGGCCTTACTGGTTGAAAGGATAAAGACACAGCGTTGATTTAAAGATGAAAGATGCGGGTGAAGGGAAAATAATCAATGCGTTCGAGGTCAGCAAAGATGATGGCAGCGCCTCGATTATTGGCTTCTTCCAGCATCAGTTCCATGGCGATTTCAGAGTTGCGGTTATCGAGGTGACTGAAGGGTTCATCCAGCAATAAAAAATCAAAGGGTTGCAATAATGAACGGATGATGGCCACGCGCTGCTGCTCTCCATAGGAACAGGTCCTGCATTGGGAATTCATCTTGTCTCCAATGCCCAGTCGCTCCGCCATTTCCCTGGCTTTTGCTTCGGTATGATAGGGATTCAATTGTCTTTTCAGTTCGAAATTCTCATGAACTGTTTGTTCAGGGAACAATCTTAAGTCCTGGAACACGATACTCACCTGGTCCTTACGGTATCGTGCAAAGCCTTCAGCATTTAATCCAGCAATATTTTGTTCTGCGTAAAAGATATCACCCAGGTATTCCTGCCTGATGCCATACAGAAAATGTGTGAGTGAGGTCTTGCCACTGCCTGAGGGTGCTACGATCTTGATCATCTCGCCCTTATCAAAGCGCAGGTCCTTGCCCCAGATCTCGGAGTTCTGTTTTCTTTGTTCAGGAAAATAATCCGGAAGCAGGTTGTTTAGCTGCAGGTACATGGTTATAAATTGAAAGCCACGGCCCTTCATGAGACCGTGGCTTTTAAGTTCAGAGGCTCATTATTTAGGTTCAACTTCCATTACCGGGGGAACAACAGCAGTGGTATCAGCACTTTCAAAACCCTCATTGTTTTTCCTTCTCAGTTGTTTGGCAGCAAAGATCTTATCACCGTATTCATTGATCTGCTTCAGGCTGTTCTTGCTTTTGTCAACCAGGTTCACCACGAATTCCATGGTAGCTACACCTTTCTTGTATTCACCACCTGTAGCCACTACATCTTCCCACATTTTAAGAGAAGCATCAAAGGCAGCACTGTCACCGGCGTTTTCCATGGTAGAAGCACCGGCTTTCATGGCTTTCTGAAGATCAATATACAAACCAAAAGGATGACCGCTGATCTTGTCGGCAAAAGCAAATTTATTATTGCCACCGGCCATGAACTGGTCAACTGTACTATTGCGGTTGCTCACAGCAAACCATTCGTTGTTGGCTTTGAAATTCAGCTTGCTGGTATCTTCCATGGAGTTACCCATTTCTTCTTTAGCCAAACCAAGGATCTTGTCAAAGGTAGCTTTGTTGTTCACTGAAGTAGCGAAAAGGAAATTCATTTCAGGCTCTGTGGTAGTATAAGTATAGGGTTCGCCGCCTTCATAAAAAGCAGGAATTACTTTTTCTTTTTTTGTAACGGTCACATCTGAAATGGAAACCAGGAACTGGCCCTTGGAAGCATTCACCAGGTCATCAACAGAAAGACCCTGTTTTCCCAGCATGCCATTGAGCATGCCATCAACACCGGCGGCTACCAGGAATTCTTTAATAATCGCGGGGTCAAAATTCATGGCCATGACACCTACAACATTTTGAGAAGGGATGCGGTTGATCAGGTCCTTGTCCACGTTGCGTGAGGCATATTTGTCCATCAGCTTCGACATCTCTTCACCAAAATAGGACTTTGCCTTAACGGCGATCTTGCCATTTTCAAAATTGAGTGAGTAAGCAAGTGCATTGCCTTTCAGAAGAGAACCAACTTTCAGCATGGAAAGATAGCTGCCCATGTTTGAAAGGGTCTGGTCTGAGTTTATCCAGAAATGAACATCACCATCTGCTTTAACGAGGTCATTGAAACGATCGTCTTTTGTCAGCGCATCATCGCTTTTCAGTGCCAGCAGGTCTTTTGTGAATTTCTTCAGGCTGTCGGTAGGGAATTTTACATCACTGTTTTCGTCCATGCCATAAGGATTCATGGCAAAGAAAGGAGCGTCGGACATGGCAAAGAACTGGTTGCTGGTCCAGCTAACGATATTGTTATCGTCTGTTACGATGTAGCTAAGGTCACCATCTTTTTGAGTGGTAGCGCCTGTCTTGATCTGCTTTACCATGGCTTCAAAAGCAGCAGCATCTTTCAGCTTGCCTTCAAGCACCATATAACCACCCTTGCCCTGCTTTTTCATGAAATAAACCAGGTCGCCCTTCAGGTCGATGCCCGAATTCTCAGGATTTTCCAGCATTTTCTTGGCGAGGGAATCATTGGCATCTTTTGCCATTTCCCTGAACCAGTTGGTGGCTTTGATCTCTTCCCAGCTCAACTTGGAAGTGAGTGAAGAAGTGTTCACCTGCAGTACCATGGCGGCATCTTTGGGGATGGCCAGTCCTGAAGTGGAATTGTTCTTACAGGATACAAGAAACATTGATGCAGCAATTGCCGCAACAGTCAGAATTGGTGTACGTTTCATATTTGTTTTTTAATGAGGGCTCAAATAAACAAAAAATCACAGATATTTTCGAATGCCACTGATTTTTGTTCGCCTTTTCGCAAATCCTTAACCACGCAGGCTTTCAGCTCAAGTTCCTTAGAGCCGATAATAATGATAAAGGGGATGTTTTTTTTCTCTGCGTATTTGAACTGCTTGTCGAATTTGGCGGTTTCGTGGTAGATCTCGGAAGGTACGCCGCGACTGCGCAGATCCTGCAGTAATTTGTAAGCTGTGCTGCTTTCTTCTGCTCCCAGGTTAAAGAAAAGGACCCTGGTTCCTGTTTCCACGGTGGCAGGAAAGAGATTCAGTTCTTCCATCACATCATAAATGCGGTCTACGCCAAAGGAAATGCCCACACCCGGTATATTGGGAACGCCAAACAATCCCGTGAGGTCATCATAACGGCCGCCGCCACCAATGGATCCCATCTGCACATTCTTTGCCTTCACTTCAAAGATGATCCCAGTGTAATAATTCAGTCCCCTGGCCAGGGTAAAGTCAATCACCAGTGAATTCTGATCACTTCCTTTTAATAAGAATTCCAGCTCTGCGATTCCTTTCTTGCCTTCTTCTGTATCTCTGAGCAGTTCACTCACACGAGCCAGCTTTTCTTCATTGCTGCCATTGATCAAAAGGAAGGATTCAATGGTATTGATCTGTGATTCATTGAGACCTCTTTGCAGCAGTTCTTCCTTTACTTTTTCCAGTCCGATCTTATCCAGTTTGTCGATGGCAATGGTGATCTCCATCATCTGGTTGGGAACACCTGCTTTTGTTGCCAGGGCAGATAATATTTTGCGACTGTTGATCCTGATCTCCACATCGATACCAAGTTGGCGGAAGACCATGGCGTAGATATTGGCCAGTTCTATTTCGTTGAGAAGTGAATGGCTGCCTACCACATCGGCATCGCACTGGTAAAACTCACGGTAGCGTCCTTTCTGTGGCCGGTCGGCGCGCCATACGGGCTGGATCTGGTAACGCTTGAAAGGGAAATTCAGTTGTCCATGGTTCATGGCAACATAACGGGCAAAGGGAATGGTAAGATCATATTTGAGTGCTCTTTCCGTAATGCCCTTGTTGTTCTTTCCCTGCAATATTTTTTCGAAGTCTTCGCGAACCTGTTTTTCTTTTGATGGATGGTCAAGACCATTGTTCAGGATCTTGAAGATCAGTTTATCACCTTCATCGCCATACTTGCCCATGAGGGTTTCCAGGTTTTCCATGGCGGGTGTTTCCAGTGGCTGAAAGCCAAAGAGCTCAAATACCTGGCGGATGGTATTGAAAATATACTGGCGCTTGCGAACCACTTCAGGACCAAAATCCCTGGTGCCCTGTGGTATGGAAGGCTTTGTCATGAATGAATGTCTTTATGAATTAAAATCTTGTTGATCGGAGAAAATCAATAAAGGTAATTGTTAAGTTTTTTACTGATTTAATTAAAGTGTTTTTCATGCAAAAAACAGCCGGAACACGGAGGACACAAAGGAGGCACAAAGTGCACAAAGAACAATGAAAGATGAATGTCGAGCCAAGGTTCCATTTGTCACCCTGTAAGGGCGATGTCCTCCGTGGTTCTTTGTGTCCTCCCGTGTTCCAAAAAAACTTGGAGCGGAAAAACAGAATGAGAGTTAAGGAATATCGAACAGACGAACATTTTGGCATCCTGTAAGGAAGCCGGGAACACAGAGGACAGGAAGGGAGCACGAAGATTCTGTGTTAAATAACAATAGTTATTGGATCATATTTTTAATTTTGTTTTTTAGGCGACTTTATGTCAGCCTCTTTAGGGCGGTCTATTTATGACCGCTCTAATTTTTTATACCT
>JAEWKK010000040.1 GCA_023386045.1 Bacteroidota bacterium | reverse complement strand
CTGGGTGATCAGCCGCGCAGAGCCTTACTTGGCAATCGACACGCCGTAGAACGGCTGGCCCCCGAAGAAGTGGATCTTGTAGTCCTTTACTTCCTTGCGCACCGGCGTGAAGGCCTGTGCATTGGCGAAGAGGAGGCCCGCCACGTCCTGGTGGAACAGCTCCTGGAAGCGCTTGTAGAGCTTGGTGCGTTCGCCCTGGTCGGTGATCGTGTTCGCCTTGGCGAGCGCGTCCGAAGCCTCCTGGTTACACCAGCCGGCGCGATTGCCACCGGTCTTCACGCCTTCGCAGGTCCAGCCCGACAGCAGGATCTGGCTCGGGTCCGGATAGTCCCAGGTATAGCCGAACATACCGACCTCATGCTCGCCGGCGCGGCCGCGCTTGAGGTACTCGCCCCATTCGAAGGTCTGGATCGTCGCCTTGACGCCGATCTTGGCCCAGTCGGCCTGGATCAGCTCAGCTGCGCGGCGACCGTTCGGCATATAGGCGCGTACCACGGGGATCGCCCACAGCGTCGTCTCGAAGCCGTTGGGGAGACCCGCCTCCTTGAGCAGCGCCTTCGCCTTCTCGGGATCGTAAGCGCGGGGCTTCAGCTCCTCGTCATGCGACCACAGTGCTGGCGGCACGGCGGCGGCGGCAGCCTTTCCGGTGCCCTGGTAGACCGCGTCGAGAATGGCCGGAATGTTGGTCGCGTAGGCGAGAGCCTCGCGCACGCGCTGGTCGTCGAAGGGCTTCTTGCGTTGATTGAAGGCGAGGAAGCTCTGGTCGGCGATGCTGCCCTGCAGGAGGTTGAGGTTGGCGTCGGCCTTCATCGCCGCGAGATCGCCGGGGTTGGGATAACGCGCGATCTGGCATTCGCCGGACTTCACCTTGGCGTAGCGCACAGCGGCATCCGGCGTGATGACGAAGATCAGGTCGCTCACCAGCGCCATGCGGTCACGGTTGCCGACAGCCTTCGTCCAATGGTCCGGCACGGCCTTGAAACGGATCGTCGCGTCCTTCTGGTAGGTAACGAAGGAGAAGGGCCCGGTGCCGATCGGTGCGAGGTCGACCTGCTCGGGTGTGCCGGCCTTGCTCATCGCCGCGGCATACTCGGCCGACAAGATCGACATCGGCTCGACCGAAAGAGCCGAGAGCAGCGGGGCGTTGGGCTTGGAGAGGGTGAGTTTCACCGTGTAGTCGTCGAGCTTCTCGATCGACTTGAAGCTCGGCTTCACGATCTCGGTGAAGAACTGGTAGTTGCCGCTGCCGACCTTGTTGAAGGGGTGGCTCGCGTCGGACATGCGCTGGAACGAGAAGAGCACGTCGTCGGCGTTGAGTTCACGCGTCGGCGTGAAGGTCCGGCTCGCATGCCACTTCACGCCCTTGCGCAGCTTGAAGGTGTAGGTGAGCCCGTCGTCGGAGATGGTCCAGGATTCAGCGAGGCTCGGGATGATCTGCGAGCCGCCGCGCTCCGTCGCCGTCAGGCGCTCATAGACCTGGGCCGCAACGTCATAGGCCGTGTTCTGGCTGCTGAACTGTGGGTTGAGGAAGTCCGGACTGGCCTCGGTGCAGACGACGAGCGCCTGGGCGCTGGCTGCGGCGGGCAGCAGGAGGGCACTCAGCCCGAGGGCGAGGGCAGCGGTATATGCGCGAACGGCCATGGCAATTCTCTCGAACGCTTTAAGGAGCGGAATCTGGCGCGAGGCGGAGCTGCCTCGTCGTCTCCCGCTCTGAAAGGATGCGGCCCCTCAGGGCCGCATCCGTTATCGATGCATCAGCCGTGCCGGCTCAGTTGGCGATATCGACGCCGTAGAAGACGTGACGGCCGAAGGGCGAGAGCTTGAAGTCCTTCACTTCCTTGCGGACCGGCTTCAGCTGCACCGCATGCGCAATGGTGAACCAGGGGGACTGCTCCTTGAAGATCACCTGAGCCTGCTTGTAGAGCTTCTCGCGCTCGGCCTGGTCGGTAATCGTCTTGGCCTTGCGCACCAGCTCGTCGAAGGGCTGGTAGCAGAACTTGGCGACGTTGCCGCCGTTGTTCTTGGCGGCGTCGCAGCCCAGCAGCGTGTGCAGGAAGTTGTCCGGGTCGCCATTGTCGCCGGTCCAGCCGAACATGCCGGTCTGGTGCTCGCCCGCCTGCAGGCGCTTGCGGTACTCACCCCATTCGAAGGTCTTGATCTCGGCCTTGACCCCGACCTTGGCGAGGTCGGCCTGCATCAGCTCGGCGATGCGCTTGGCATTGGGGTTGTAGGGGCGCTGCACCGGCATGGCCCAGAGGTCGATCTCGAAGCCGTTCGGATAGCCGGCCTCGGCCAGCTCCTTCTTGGCGGCTTCCGGATCGAAGGGATCATCCTTGACCGCGTCGTTGTAGGACCAGAGCGACGGCGGGATCGGATTGATCGCCGCGACGCCGCTGGTCAGGTAGACCGCATCGATGATCGCCTGCTTGTTGATCGCCTTGTTGATGGCGTGGCGCACCTTGACGTCGTCGAAGGGCTTCTTGGTGGTGTTGTAGGCGAGATAGCCGATATTCAGGCCGGGCTGCTCGAGGATCTGGACATTGGCGTCCTTCCTGATCGCG
>JAEWKK010000034.1 GCA_023386045.1 Bacteroidota bacterium | reverse complement strand
GTGTATTCTAAGACTGCCAGACCGTCAAAAAAAAGTTTTTACGCTGCTGGAAGATAGTTTACAATAAAGGGTGTTTGACGGTTTATGACGGCAAACATTCTGTATAAGATCTTATTTCGGACGATGTTAATAGTGCTCATTTTGGACTTACCACTAGCAGTACGTCTTAAGTAATATTCCCGAAGTTCTTTATCATATTGGATAGCAGATTTTGCAGATAGATCAAGAAGCGTTTTCATGGTTTTGTCAGCCAGGTGACTAACCCTGGTTTTGCCTCTAATACTGGTCCCCGATGTATGTTCAAATGGTGCGGTTCCGCAATAGCAGGCAAATTTCCTTGCATTGAGGAATCTGGTAAAATTCCTGGTCTTGATAATTGTAGCAATCGATAACACTTTGCCAACCCCGATAATGCTTTGGAGCAGACTTTGGTTTTGTCTGATGGATGGACTTTTCTCTATGATAGCATCCATCTCGACTTGCAATTTTCTAATTTCTGTTTCGAACTGCCGGATCAGTGTTGTTTGAGTTCTTACAATCGAATCTACCTTAGTAAGCCCAATGTTTTGGTATTCTTTCAAAGAGTTCAAAAGTGCTGCTTTTTGTCTCACCAGTCTTTCCCTGGTTGAGTGCAGTAATTGCAGCCGTTGAAGTTCTTTGCTGACCTGGGTTTCAATAGTCAGCTTTGTTCGCTTTTCAAAACCATAATCCGCAAGTCGCCTGGCGTCTACCTTGTCAGACTTTCCTCGAACCAGGCCAAGAGAACGTTTCACCACCAATGCATTGACCTTGCTAAACGCAATTTGATGCTTATGGAGGAAGTCTTCAAAACAATAGCTGTATAAACCAGTGTGTTCCATCACGATCATTACTTCAAACGCATTGATTTTCTGTTCTTTGAGCCACTTCAGCATTTGCTTAAAACCACGCAGGTTGTTTTCAATCTGAAAATGCGACTGGCAGAACAGATCGATGGTTTTCTTGGAGAGGTCCGCCCCGATGATGTGCTGGAGATTTTGCATAGCTTTGTTTTTAAGACTTACAAAAAAAGCCGCAGTAGCCTAAGACCTTTATTTAGTCTTTAAGGACTTACTATTCTAATTGGGCCTCCTGCGACCGTGGATAGAGAGTGAGGACTGATACACTAAATAGACCTCAAGTCTATGACTTCGTAAAGTTCACCTCACTTTCTTTCCACAAATTTCTTTCACTTTTATTTTCTGCTATACCAATAATTTCAATGAACTGTTTATAGTAATTCTAGAGAAATGGATTAATTAAAACAGTACAAAGAGATCTAAAGGCGCTTGGTGCTCCTAAAAAAATATAGAGCGAGAAACAGAGCGAGAGCGGGATGAACAGGCGTTCATACATACACACTTGTCACCCTGTAAGGGAGCCTGATCACAAAGCACAAAGAGAGGCACGCAGGACACAACGCAGATCTTGCATCGTTCACAAGTTGAGTCGTTTCAGTAAGGAGTGGACCATGGTCCCTGGTCTATGGCCTATGGCTAACCAGGTTGCGAAATGAACTTCACCAGCGTTCTTTTTGCTATGGGTAGCAGGGTTTCTTCCACCGGGAAATTCAAACCCGTTTCAATGCTATACACTGCTGGATTGGGAAGGTCGCTGCGGTATTTGATCAGTTCAGATTTGATATTCTCATAAGTATTAGCCATGCTTCTTTGCATCTGGTGCAGGTAGGAAGTCCTGATGCTTCTGAAGTCTTCATTGTGTTTTTCAAAAATAGATAGCCTGTAATGATAGACCCTTGTATCCCTGCTGTTGCCGGCACTTAAAAAGAAATATCCTTCATTGATATCAAGCGGCACCAGGCCAATGGGCATGATGGTAAGTTTATCTTCGACAAATTCGTAGATCTCAGCGCCGTTGCTGATGGTTGTTTTCATTTCACCGGCAGAATAATTAATAATCTCTTCCAATTCCTGCATCAACTCTCCGTCCTGGATCATTTGTTCATAGAGGACCTGCAGTTTTTCTATCTGTAAACCAGTTAATTTTTTGGGGAAATGTTCCTGCAGGTATTTCTTATTCTCCCTGAAGGCAACAATATTATTGTAATGAAAAATAAGATCAGAGAGCAGCGGGTATAATTTGCTCTCATTGAAATATTTATTGATCTCCTGCAGGTAAGAAAGCAGGGTGTACTTCTTCAATTCAAAATCAATATAACCTTCAGCAAACCAGGTTTCGGATAATTTTTTCATAGCCCGTGAATTTTACCAGACCTAATTTAATAAATACTCAATTCAAAACATATACCTGTTTATCTTTAGTCTGTTAATATTTCAGTTATGTATAAACCAATTCTGCTAATTACAATTTGTGTCTTCCTGCTTTCCTGCAAGACCACCACTTATTTTGTAGTGCGGCATGCGGAGAAGGCTGAAAATACAATGACAACTGATGTGCCATTATCAGAGGCTGGCATGCAAAGGGCCGAGGCATTGAAAGAAAAATTAAAGAATAAAAAGATAGGAACCATTTATTCCACAGACTATTTGCGTACCCGTTCTACTGCAAAGCCCCTGGCTGATGCTATTGGCATTACCCTGCAGATTTATGATCCCAGGGATTCAACTTTTATCAATCGCATCATCCATACCGGTAATAAAGACAAGGAAGGGAACATGCTCATAGTAGGACATTCCAACACTGTGGATGATATCGTAAACAAACTGGTTGGTCAAAAGGTTGTTCCTGGCGATCTACCTGAAACTGCATATGGAGATCTTTTTGTAGTGAAACAAAAAGGACGCAAATTCAGTTTTACTCAACAGCATTTCGGACCTTAAGTATTTATCCTTCTTCGATCTTGAACTATAAAATTCATCATGATGAGAACAGTTGAAACTCCAAGACTGCTGCTCCGGGCACTGACACCTGAGGTCTATAAAAAAGTCTTTACATCCTTATCCGAAGCAGAACTCAGGGAATTCTTTGGTTGCCGCAATGATGCAGAACTGGGGGAGGAAAGAAAAAAATACGAGCAGGGTCTGTCAATGTACCGGAAATCCCTGCTGATCTTTCAAATGATCGAAAAATCATCAGGCCAAATCATTGGCTGGTGTGGATATCATACCTGGTATCTCCCTCACCACCGCGCTGAAATAGGTTATATGATCAGTGATGAAAGTAAAAAAGGCCTGGGATATATGAAAGAAGCTCTTCCCTTTGTACTTGATTTTGGTTTTAATGAAATGAAATTGCAAAGAGTGGAAGCACTCATAGGACCGGACAATGTGCCTTCCTTAAAACTTGTGCATTCCATGGGTTTTGTACAGGAAGGGGTTTTAAGGGAGCATTATTTTACCAATGGAAGGTTTGAAGATTCTGTGATCTTTTCCCTTTTAAAGCAGGATTTTTCCTGGAAGCCTTTGAATAAAAGAGAAATAGCCCGGGAAAGCAATGAACAGGTTTAAGTCGTGTTTAACATCCATAAAGAAGATTCACTTCAGAGTAAATTCTAATTAGATTTCTTTAGATAATAAGGTATATAGTCTTCCCATTGCCATGGTGTAAATGAATCACCAATGGAGAACTCCAGAAGGTCCTTAAAAATGCCGCTTCCATTGTCACTGTTTGTCATGATGAAGACTGCTATCTTTTTCTCTGGAAAACAAATGGAATAATGCTGCCAGCCATCATCATTACCTTCTTTAAAAAATGCAGGGCCATAAGGACTTTGAAATACACCAACACCAAATCCATAGCCAAGTTGAATATTTTCATTGAGGCTGCTGTCAATTAAGGAAAGTGGTCCAAACTGACGCAAGGATTTTATTCGCGTTTGCAACTTTGTCATTTGCTCAAAGCTTTCTTTCTTCAACAACTCACCGTTGATCAATGCTGTATAAAATTTTTCAAAATCAGCTTGTGTAGTACTCATTGAGCCAGCCGCATTGGCTTCTTTCCATTTGTTTGGAGGATATGCCTTGCCATTTTGGTTATGACCATATGCTATCTGTCGGTCAAATTCTGGCTGCCATAACTGGCTGCTTGTATTCATTCCTAGTGGTATAAGATCCTTTCCCGTGAAAGGGTTTCCAGGTCCTTGTTAGTTATTTTTTCAATGATAAACTGGAGCAGGTTCAATCCTTCACCGGAATAACCATAACGACTACCTGGCTCAAATCGGATGCGAAGCTTGTTATCCGGCTCAAACCAGCGCCAATTGGGAAATCCCGTTGTATGTGTTAGGCACATTCGTGCAGTGATTTTCTTGTAACGGTTATCGTTTGCAAGATCACCAAATCCTTTCCTTTTGTTTTCAAAAACATATTCGGTCAGTGGTTGATCAAGATATTGTACGAGCGGCTTGTCCAGGTCAAGCAATTGTTCTTCAACCAACTGTAGAACAATACAGGTAAAAACAATTTTCGCAAAAGACGCAGCATACATCACACTGCTTTTCTGTAATGGTATTTGCTTTTCAAAATGGGCATAACCAAATGCCCGGCTATAAATGGGCTTGTTTTCGTTAAATACTGTAATGGTAAGCCCGGGAATTTTGGCCTCAGTCATTAGCATTTGAATCTTTAAATCCAGGCTATCAGCTTCCACACTGGTGCCATCAATTTTTTGAATGGTCTGGCCAATTATTTCTGATGCAAAAGAAACCATCAGGAAACTGCATAGTAAAAGAAGCCGGAAAATAAATTTCATATCAACAGGCAATATGAGTTAAGCATTGGTGTTATTCATAGTGATTTATACTATAAAAAAACAACCTGCAATGGTTTAGAGCAAAATATCAAAGCCATTGCAGGTTCTTGAGTTTAATCTTTCGATAGGTTTATATTTTTACTCCTATAGTCAAATATACCTGTCCTGTTGTGTTTTTAATATTGGCGCCATAATAAGGACCATTGGCAAGCCTGTAAGCGAATTGCACATCCTTATTGATCGCATGAACATAAGTGGCATCAATAAAGAAGCCTTTGTTCCTGTATCCCAGACCACCACTTAAATTCAGCTTGCTTCCCTTTTCACCATTGATATTTTTGTAAGGATTTCCGTAATAAGCAGCACCCAGTCTTACCATCACAGTTGTGAATTTTAATTCTCCGCCAACACGGAAATTGAAAGCACCCTTATAGGCTTTGTCGATGGCTTTGTTCAGCTGTTTCAAATAGGCCTTGGTTCCTGCGTCTGTTACGGTGTTTTCGTCTTCGTGGGGCGAGAATGATGAGGCTTTATAATTTACATATTCCACATCTGCAGTAAGAAATCCTCTTTGTTTGGTAACATCCTGTATCTCGCGGATCACGTAAGAAACACTTCCCATTACCCGGTAAGGTGTGAAGTGATCATATTTGAATTCAGCAGGACTGCCATTGTTATAATCAATTGAATAATCGCTAAGCACTGAATCAGGGCGGTCACGATCAGTTGTAATTGAAACATCATATTCATCATTCAAAACAAAAAAGCTGGGCGAATGAATGGCCAGTCCCAGGCGCCAGAATTCTGAAGGCTTGTAAATCACACCAGCTTTCAAATTAAATCCAACACCTGTTGTACGCAGGGTTTCATCTACGATAGCATAATTAAACTGGTTGTTTGTATTCTGAGTTGCATCGGCCTCAATGAATTCTGTTGTTTTTCTAAAATGCAAAATAGGTACACCTATTGACCCACCTATCATGATCTTATCTTTAAGATTTACTGCTAATCCTAATGCAAATTCGTCGATGCCACCTCTCGTATTCACCCTGTTCTGCTGAATAAGTCCTGAAGCAAGTATGTTCTGCGCCCTGCTTTGGAACTGGAAGTTTCCATTTGTACTTCCGCCTACGGTATCAATCCAGTAAGTATTGAAGGCAAGGCTGGTTCCATTGGCATAACTTGCATTGTAGCGAGGATCATTCACATCGAGATTTCCGGAAACAACGTTCGCATCTTTATCTCCATTTCTTTGGATCTCTTCCAAAAATTTCTGTGAATAGGAGCTTTGGTGATTGATACCCCTGTAAAGAATATCAGAATTAAAATCAGCAGTTCTGTTGTAAGCAATACTGAAAGAGGTATTGCGTACATTACGTCCTTCCTGTCCTCCGCCAAGTACCAAACCTGTTGTTCCCCAGGTAAATTTATCCCCCTTAGATTTTTCTTTGTTATCAAGATATCTGCCGCTGGTATTGCGGAACTGGTAATTGGGTGAAATCAAAAAATCCCCTGTTCTAAAGAATGCAATACCTGCAGGATTGACAAATGTGGCTGTAATATCGCCACCCAAGGAACCCATAGCACCTCCTACTGCCTTCACCCTTGCTGTTCCCCCGGGAACATACCAGGAATAACGAAGGGCATCGGCTGGTTCCTGGGCCTGAACATTCATGGCTGTTATGGAACTGAATATGATGAATAGAATTTTTTTCATAAAGATTTTTTTACGGTGAAGCCTCGCTCCCCACAATGAGAGGTAGTATTGGATGTCTTAAAACATCCAATACTGATGTATAGATGATTGGTTGACTAAAATTTTCTTGTACCGGCATTGGTGCTCTTTCCGCTTGAGGAGCCGGAAGAAGAACTGTTGGAGGAAGAACTGGAGTTGCCCTTGGAAGAACCAGAAGAAGATGAATTATTCGATCCGCTGAAAACATCCCTGAGAAAGTCTCCGGCGTTTCTGTTGCTGCCCCGGTAACTATCCGTATTACTTCTTCCTGTTCCATAACTCCTGCTCACCGGATTGTTGGTAGAGCCATAGCTGGTTGGCATATTACCCTTGATGTTAACACCCTTTACTGTTTTGGTGTCCTGTGAGGGATTGTAAACAGAAAGATCAAAGGTCCTGGTATTTTTAACCGTAGTTCTTACAGGGTAGGTGCCACAGCTGATGCAATAGGAACAATAGGGATTGTAATAATAATTCCAGTAACTGTAGGTGCTCCAGGGACTGTTATAATACAATGAGCTATTATAATAGTGGTAATAATAAGGATTGTAGGAATAATAATCGTCGTACAGACCTGAGTATCGGCGGTCGCGGACTTTCATGCGCAGGTAACGGTCGTCACGATATTCGCCTTCATCCTGGTAGCGGTACTGGCGGTCATTCTTTTTATCCATTCTTACATATTCATCCTGTGGACGCTCGGGAGAATAATAAACATCATCTGGAGTTTGGCCGGATTTATATGCAGTTGTACAACTTGTAAGGAATAAAGCAGCAACTAAAAAAGCTAAGGTTGATTTCATGGCAGAAAATTTAGAGGTTAATGTTACTTTTGCCATCTCACAGTAAATTTCCACTTTTTGCTGTTAAGTAAAATATAATTGTACCCGGCAGTGGCTTCTGTTCCTCAAAGGTCTCAAAAAAACCAATACGGGCTGGAAAAGCTTTACAGGACTGCATCGCCGGGGTTTAAACTTTTAATAGAATGGGTAAAGAGATCACATCAAGAGAACAGGATTATTCACAATGGTATAACGACCTGGTTATTAAAGGAGGATTGGCTGACTATTCAGCAGTGAGAGGGTGCATGGTCATTAAACCTTATGGTTATGGTCTTTGGGAAAACATGAGAGATGTGCTGGACAGGATGTTCAAGGATACTGGACATCAGAATGCTTACTTCCCTTTATTTGTTCCCAAGAGTTTATTTGAAGCTGAAGAAAAAAATGCCGAAGGTTTTGCCAAGGAATGTGCTGTGGTCACCCATTACAGGCTTAAGGCTGATCCAAATGCAAAAGGAAAACTGATGGTTGATCCTGAAGCAAGACTGGAAGAAGAATTGGTGGTTCGTCCTACCAGTGAAGCGATCATCTGGAATACTTATAAGGATTGGATCCAGTCCTACCGCGATCTCCCACTTCTTATCAACCAGTGGGCGAACGTGGTGCGATGGGAAATGCGTACTCGCCTATTTCTAAGGACAGCAGAATTTCTCTGGCAGGAAGGACATACTGCACATGCTACTTCTGAAGAAGCTATTGCGGAAACAAAACAAATGCTGGAGGTTTATGCGCAATTTGCCGAAGAATACATGGCCATGCCAGTAATACGTGGGGTGAAAACTGCCAATGAAAGATTTGCCGGTGCTGAAGATACTTATTGTATAGAGGCATTGATGCAGGATGGTAAGGCCTTGCAGGCAGGCACTTCACATTTCCTGGGGCAAAATTTTGCCAAAGCTTTTGATGTGAAGTTTCTGAGCAGTGAAAACAAGCAGGAATATGTTTGGGCCACCAGTTGGGGTGTGAGTACAAGATTGATCGGTGCCCTGGTGATGGCACACAGTGATGATGACGGATTGATCTTACCACCAAGGATCGCGCCTGTACAGGTTGTGATCGTCCCCATTTACAAAGGTGATGAACAAAAGGAACAGATCAATACTAAAGTAAAGGAGATCATGCAACAGTTGAAAGGCATGGGAGTAAGAGTGAAATATGATGATAATGAGAATGCAAGACCAGGATGGAAGTTCGCTGAGTATGAATTGAAAGGTGTTCCTATCAGAATTGCTATTGGTGCCCGTGATCTTCAAAATAATGTAGTTGAAGTAGCACGCAGGGATACAAAAGAAAAACAAACCATTTCTTTGGATGGCATCACGGATCGTATTAGTTCCATGCTTGAAGAAATACAGCTCAATCTTTTTAATAAGGCTAAATCTTATCGTGATGAACACATCACGAAGGTGGACAGCTGGGAAGAGTTTGAAAAAGTGCTTGATGAAAAAGGCGGTTTCGTTTCTGCACATTGGGATGGCAGTGCTGAAACAGAAGACAGGATCAAAGAAAAAACAAAAGCTACCATCCGTTGTATTCCAATTGACAATCCACAGGAAGAAGGCAAATGTATACTCACAGGAAATCCTTCAAAGGAAAGAGTATTGTTTGCAAGAGCCTATTGATTCAATTATAAAAAAGGTCAAAGCGCAGGTGAAGATTTCCCTGCGCTTTTTTTATTTGAAGACCGATGCGTCTTAATCCTCTCTAATCTTTCTACACTTTGTATCTATTCATTTAGCAAAAGAATTGATGCTTGGTTTGGCATGTTAAAGGATAAACTTGTCTTCTTTAATGAGATGATTTTCAATCTCTGGTAATATATTATGCTCATGACATTTATCATGTATTGTTTTGAGGAACGTCATCACAATGTCATGTTTCCATGGGTAGCTTGCACTCATAATTTTTTAATTCAAACTGATTTTTATGAGAAGATTTAGCAAAGCCCCATACCTGATCATAGGTTCTCTGATCCTCAGCATGGGCATTATCGTTTCCTGTAAGCATGATGATGACGCCATTGAATCAGCAGCTATAAAATATACACATGGTACAGAGGTGCTTCTTCCAGGAAATCTCACCGGAGGAAATACTAATGAGTGGAAGTTTGATAAAACACACTCCAGCGTGTTGTGGCAGACTGCTTATGTGGGCGCAGCGGGTTTGCTTACCGGCCGTTTCAACCAATTCGGACTTGCTGATGTTACAGATGCTAAAGCCATCAATTATGCAACAACAGGTCAAGCATTACCAGACAAAGACTGGGCGTTTTATGAAAATGAACCTTCAAAGTCATTCTTTAATGGTTATGTGCTGATCAACACCTCTAATACTGGTGAGCCAGGGCGTGATGCAGGTTGCAATATTGCCGGAATGGGCACCGTAGCCATTGTCAATGGTACTCAAAATCTGACACCAACCAATTTGGCAAAGATTCAGACAACAAAGATCGAGTTTGATCCTGCCGGTCCTGGTTATCTGGTTACCATGAACCTTACTTACAAAGGTTTGCTTGCTGCTCCAAAAACAATCAGCATCCCTGGTTACCTGACTTATGTTCCAAGGAAAACCGTTCAGTTTGGAACTGCAGCTGCGTATGATGTATTTGGACTGCAACTGAAATTCCAGTTCAACTGCCGTGATTTTGGCGTCAATAGTACCAGTGTTGCAGACAAGATCGAGATTGAGTGCAATGCCAATTTCAACAATAAATAATTACCTCCTAAAGAAGATTTTATGAAAAAGGTTTCAAAATATCTCGGTGTGATCTTGTTTATAGCACTTGGATCAGCATTGACCGGTTGCTACAAGGACATCATCACGCAGTCTGACCCCGATGGGCCGGCCATGCAGGTGAGCTTCAAGGATGAACTGCTTCCTGTGTTCACCAAGAACTGCGCGCTTTCAGGATGTCATGGTACAGGAGCTCACGCACCTGAGCTGACTGAAGCAAAAGCTTACTCAGCACTCAACAACGGTATTTATGTAAATACCCTGATGCCAAAGCAAAGTAAACTCTACCTGGAAGTAAACGGTGAAATGGGCACCTACATGCCATCTCCGCTTGACAAACGTAAAGTTTACGACTGGATCAGGAACGGCGCCCCTAATAATTAATTCCACTAAAACTAATCAAGATGAGAAAGTATAATCTTAAATTAATGAACCGGGCAGCCCTTCTGGCAATGACGATGTTTATCAGTGCATCGGCATTTACCCAGACCGATTCTACCGAAGCTACCGCTGCGGATGAAGTGGAAATGCCAAAGGTCACAAAGGTGAAGCCGGTTAAAAATACCTTTCCAAGTGTCTGGATCATCGACAACCAAACAGTAATGGTAAACCAGAAAAAGACCTTTGAAATGGATATCATGCACCGCTTTGGTACAGTTGGCAAAGGATATGAAAACTTCTGGGGAATGTTTGCTCCTTCTAATATCAGGTTGGGATTCAGCTATGCACCCATCGATAAACTGAATGTGGGTCTGGGAATAACCAAAGACAACATGCTTTGGGATTTCAGTGCCAAATATGCCATCATCAAACAAACTAAAGGTGTCTATCCTGTAAGCGTTACTTACTATGGAAATATGAGTTATGATACAAGGAAGGATCCCGATGGAAGTCTGTTCAGGACCAGTTACATGAAGGAAAAAGATGACTTCCTGGCCAAGAACTTTAATATCTCTTCCGACAGGATCAAATATTTCAACCAGATCATCATTGCACGGAAATTCACTGATAAGCTTTCCTTCCAGGTAGCTCCAAGCTGGACGCACCAGAATGCAGTGAATGGTTATTACAAAAGGGTAGACAGTGTTACAAAGGTGATCAGGGGTGAAATGAAGCACGACCATATAGGCGTATCTGTAGCAGGTAGGTATAAGCTTACAGAAGTAACAGCGGTGATCTTTAATTATGATCAGCCTATTACCAAGCATAAAACAAACAACCCAAGCCCCAATATTGCCCTGGGACTTGAATTCACTACCAGCAACCACGCCTTCCAGGTATTTTTGGGTAACTATTTTTTCCTGAGTCCTCAAAGGAACAGTCTTGAAAACGATAATTTCTTCAAAAACGATAAGGGTGCTGTAAGTCTTCGTCAGTTCTTGATCGGATTTAACGTTACACGTTTGTGGAACTATTGATCTGAACAATTGCTGCTTATCTTGAGCCCTGAGTAATACTTGGGGCTCAATTATTTTGAAAAGATGACCATGATAAAATTTAAAAAATTCCTGCTGATACCTGCGGTGCTGTACTTCATGTTTTCATCCTGTGCAGCTCCCTCTTCAGAGAATAAACCTGCTACTGCAGAACAAGAAAAGAAAACCAGGACATTGAAGCCTGGTTCCACTTCAAATGATACACTGGTGATTAGTAAAGCAGCTGCTGTTTTTTACCAACCCGATTCAATTCAGCGTGAAAAGATCAAAGCAGTAACTGGTGATAAAATTTTTGAAAGCACCATGCATGAATATTTTTACCAGACGAGGAACAGCAAAATCTATCTGAAAAAGAACAGACCTGCATTGGAAATTATTGATACCCACGATGCCAGGTTTCTGCTTTTCAGAAAAAAAGATGGAAGCATCCATATTGAAGACCTAAACCTCCACGATCCATCAGGTCTCTTTCTTTTTGATGGCGTTCACAACCCAGCCCTTGTTGACATGATGAATATAGAAACCGTAGTTCCAAGGTATTTTGTTAATAATAACCCAACTGAATAAAATCATATTTTATAATGACGTGTGTCATCCGGTTGTCATCTGTATACGTTTAGTTTTGTGTCTGAATCAAACAAGTTCACAGAATCAATCATCAATAAAAAACATCGTTATGAGAAAGAATATCATAGGACTTTCAGTGATTGCAATCGCCCTGGTAAGCTTTACAGTAGGCCAGGACCCATGGCCCGTTCCTGAGAAATACAATAAAATGGCCAATCCGCTGAAAGACGACGCAGCATCTCTTACAACCGGTAAACAAATATGGGCCAAGCATTGCCAGTCCTGCCATGGTAAGAGTGGTAAAGGTGATGGTTCTAAAGCAGAACAACTGAAAACCCTGCCCAATGACATGACAAAGGCAGATTTTCAAAAACAACCTGATGGTGCTTTGTTCTATAAAACTTTTGAAGGACGCGATGACATGCCTTCTTACAAAAAGAAAATTACTGACCAGGAAGATATCTGGGCTGTAGTAAACTACATGAGAACATTCAAAAAATAACTACACTTGATACAATACAACCGGGCACCTGCCCGGTTTTTTTATGTCTTTTTTGTTCAAACATTTCGCGCAACTTAAGGCAATACTCATGTGCAGGACTGAGTAAAGTCAACTCTTATCGGCTTTAATTATAATTATTTTACTTGTCTTTCAAAACCTGATTGCTTAGATAAAAATCATTCGTATGAAACTTACCATACCTGTTAACTGGGAAGATGATTACTTCGAAAAAATTGATTTTTCACAGACAGAAGAAATCTATGGTAAATTGAATGTAGGCCTGATTGGAGGCGGAAGGCCTACGCTTACAATGCCAGAGGTAAAAAAAGAAAAGGTAGGTGAGTTTGTAAAAGAGGCGCACAGGAGAAACCTGAAGTTCAATTACCTCTTGAACGGAACCTGTTTCGATAACCTGGAGATCAGCAAAAAAGGCTACCGTGATCTTCGCCAGACTCTCGACTGGCTTTCGGAATCTGGTGTAGATGGCATTTCTGTTTCACTTCCCATGGTGTTGGAGATCATTAAAAAGAATTACCCCAATTTTTCAATATCAGCTTCCGTACAGGTGCGTATTGACAGTTTTGAAAAAGCCAGGTACTGGCAGGAACTTGGTGCCGACAAGGTGAATATTTCTTACGTAGACATCAATAAGAACTTTGATGAGATCAGGAAGATCAGGGAGAAGACAACGGTCAAGATACAGACCATTGCAAACCTGATGTGCATGAGTAAATGTCCTATGGTGACCTTACATGCTAACTATAACGCACATGCTTCGCAAAAGAATCATGTGATGGATAATTTCAGCTTCGATTATTATCTGTTTAGCTGTGCTGAAAAGCTGCTTTCCAATCCGGTGGAGATCCTGAAGTCTGCATTTATCCGACCGGAAGACCTTCACTATTATGAAGAAGCGGGTGTGCACAATATGAAGCTGGTTGAAAGAAGCATGACGACTGAAGCTCTCGCGAGGATCGTAAAAGCCTATACAGAAAGATCTTATGATGGCAATATGATGGACCTGATCCACGGTCTTTCCAAATACATCATTTACAATAAGAAAAAGCATTACCTCAAAGGCATGAAATACCTGCTGCAGCCTTCCAAGCTGAATGTATTCAAAGCCTATAAGCTCGTAAACCAGCTGAATGTTGCCCGTAAGGAAAAAGAATTCAATGAAAGCTTTGACCTCTATATCGACAATAAAAAACTCAATGGCTTTATGGATTTCTTTCACAAGGGCCATTGCGAAAGAGACTGCAAGCTTTGCAACTATTGCGACAGGTACGCGAAGAAAGCAGTGAAATACCTGGTTCCCGTTGAACAGCACGAAAAGATCATGCAATCCCTGCGTGATACAAAAAATATGATGATCAAGGGTGAGCTGTTTTGATTTTAGTGTATTTTATACCGGATAAAGTTCAGATGAATGAAGAGAAATTACAGCTGGCTAACCATCTATGCTATTTTATTGATCACAACCATTAGCCTGGTTCCACTTCGTTCGCTGAAGTTTGAGTTCAATATTGAAAAACTTTTCCCTGCCAAAGATCCAGACCTTGTTTTATTCCAGGAATTCCAGCACCAATTTCAATCACAGATAGATGATGAATTCATTTTCATAGGACTTGAGAATGATAAGGGGATCTTTCATCATGACTTCCTGGTAAAAATCGACAGTCTTACCAGGTTTATTCAGAGGCAACCTCATATCCTAAAGGTCTATTCTCTCACTTCTTCCAATGTGATCTATTTCAGGGACAGTTCTATTAATGCCCATCCGCTGATACATGTATACCAGCCTGAGTTGTATGAAAAAGATTCTGTTTACCTTTTCCGTTCTCCTGAATACCGTGATCTCTTAGTTTCAAAAGATGGAAGGTCAGTTGCAGTTGCTGCCTTTAATGAACAGAATTTAACCGACAAACAAAAAGACTTTCTACTGGCTTGTATTGAAAAGAAGATGAAGGAGCTTGGCTTTGACAAAACCCATCTTACCGCCAAGATCAGGATGGAGCGGATGTATGTAAAAGAGATTGAGAAAAACCTGAGTATTTATTTATTGGTTTCGCTGGGAATGATCAGCCTTTCTCTTTACCTGATGTTCAGGTCCATCAAACAGATCCTGGTACCGCTGGTGATCATCGCCATTTCTCTGATCTGGACCATGTCGCTGATCGCTGTTACGAATAATTCCCTGGACATCATTTCCAGCCTGCTGCCTCCAATACTTGCTGCGATCTGTATGTCTGACATCATACATATCTCTTCTAAATACGTTGAAGAGTTACGTTCCGGTCTTTCTAAAAAAGATGCGTTAAAGAAAACCTACAGGGAAGTAGGCCTGGCAACTTTCTTCACCTGTATTACAGTAGCAGTTGGATTTATATCGCTGGGCGTCATCAATATCATTCCTATTCAAAATTTTGGCTTCTTTGCCGCTGCCGGTATTGTCCTGGGGTTTATTGTAAGCATGCTTTTATTACATGCGTATTACAGTCTTTCTCCTGTTCCTAAAATTGTTTATAAGACCAGCTCCGACATTCAATGGAAAAAATTCCTGGCTTTTAGCTTGCGCAAGGTGATCCGTTATAAATATCTGGTACTGATTGTGGTCGCTATCATGTCCATAGGATCTATTTATTTTATCAGGAAGATCGAGATCAATTCAAGAGTACTGCAGGAGATTCCGAAGGGCAATCCCATGCTCGATGATTACCGGTTCATGGAAAAAGATTTTGCAGGAACGCGACCTTTTGAAATGCTTTTATCCATGAAGGAGGATGCTAACACATTTTTTGATCCTGAATTAATGAAAAAAGTGGAGGAACTTCAGAACTTTCTTAGTGATAGTTGTGGTGTGGGATATATTATTTCTCCGCTTTCCATGTTCAAAGGGGCCAATAAGGCCTTTCATGGAGATAGCCTTAACCATTTCAGTTTGCCAACTACCAGTGCACATGTTGCCAGGTTGTACGAAGGTATCATGCAAACAGAACATGCAGGAGAAATGGAACATTACCTTCTTGCTGATGGCAGCAAGTTGAGGATCAGCGGGCGTTTGCCTGATTTAAGCATCAAAGAATTCAAGGTACTGGAAGACAGGCTGGAACAATACTTCGCTCAAAAAGGATATGAAGCTTCTTTTTCTTATCATCTTACTGGTTCTGCAGTGTTGCTTGACAAGATCGTATACTATCTCACTGAAAATCTTTTTACAGGGATCTGGATCGATGCCATTATTACGGCACTGATTGCGCTTTTAATTTTAAGATACTGGCGCATGGTCTTTATTGTGCTCATTCCCAACCTGATTCCCTTACTGATCATGGGAGCTGCCATGGGCATATTGGGCATCAACCTTAAAGCAGATACTTCTGTCATTTTTGCCATCGCATTTGGTATCGCAGTTGATGATACGATACACTTTCTGAGCAGTGTAAGAATAGAACTTGACAAGGGGAGGTCATTACCTTATGCAATTAAAAGAACTTATCTATCCACCGGTAAGGCAATTATTATTACGACACTGGTTTTGCTTACAGGTTTTCTGACACTCCTGACTTCAAGCTTTGGTGGTGCTTTTTATATTGGACTGCTGATCAGCATCTGTCTTTCATTTGCCATGCTTCTTGACCTGACCATGCTTCCTGTGCTGCTTTTATTGTTCTATAAAAAGAAAGGCAACCAGGCTTCAGTAAAAACTGATACAGGCGTCTTTTCTACAACTGCTGGTAAATAAGCTGATCAATCTCACTAATCACAATAACTTTTATCACCTGAGTAAAAAAATGCAGTCCCTTATTTTGCACCATATAGATTTTTAATCGAGTTTATATACAACTTTCAATTTCCAACATTGGTGTGTCGCCGGGCTTTTCTAAGCCCGGTTTTTTTTATAATGTTTCCTGACATTAATCATCTTATTAATTGAGGAATGTTTTCAATACTGTTTAACTGCTGGTATACTTTCACACTAATTAACAGTATATGGAAAACGAAAAAAACAAACTGACAAGAAAGAAATTCCTGGGATGGGGTTTCGGCATCGGTGCCCTGTTAGCAGTTCCTTCTGCTTTATTTGGACAAAAGAGCAAACCTGCTCCTAAAGGTAAAATGGTAAAAATGCTGACCTCCGATGGCAAACTGGTGGAAGTAGATGAAGCCGTACTTGCCTCGGTAACGAAAGGTAAAAAAGCCGCCAATAAAGAGATTTTCCATTGGATGAAAAATCCTTCAAAAAAAGACTGATCCTTCAACTCATAAAATTGACTCATGAAACAAGAAGAGAAATTTGATCAATCACGGAGGGATTTCCTCAAGTTCACCACTGTTACTGCTGCTGCAGTTGCCTGTGGTAGTCTTGCCTGCGGATGTAATTCCAAAGGATCCGGACACCAGGGACATGGCGAAAAAGTAAAATTGCTGACCCAGGATGGGGAGATCGTAGAGATTGATTCAACACACCTGCATACAGGTACGCATGATCATATGGGAATGGCCACACGTGAAGAAATAAGACGTGGAATTCCGGGAAAAAAATTCGTAATGGTGGTTGACCTTGCACGTTGCAAAAATGCAAGAAAATGTGTAACCGCCTGTCAGAAGATGCACCATCTTCCTGAAGAAAAAGAATGGCTTTCTGTGAAGCTGATGAAGGATAATGATAAAGGTGCTCCTTACTGGATGCCCAAAACCTGTTTCCATTGTGATAACCCACCCTGTGTGAAGGTTTGTCCGGTGGATGCAACCTTCAAACGCCAGGATGGCCTTGTGCTGATCGACAATGACCGTTGCATAGGTTGTAAATTCTGTATGGCTGCCTGTCCTTATTCTACAAGGGTATTCAACTGGCAGGAACCAGCCGATCAGCATGTTACTGTTCCTTACTCACCAGAAACAAGTACTCCAAGTAAAGTGGGTACTGTGGAAAAATGTGACTTCTGTCCTGATATGGTAAGACAGGGTATGCTGCCTGATTGCGTGACTGCCTGTCCAAATGGTACTTTCTATTTCGGTGATGAAAATGAAGATACTGTTACTAACGGTGATGAAACCGTGAGTCTTTCTCAGTTGTTGAAAGACAGGAGTGGGTATCGTTTCATGGAAGAACTGGGAACCCAGCCAAGGTTATATTATTTGCCACCAAAAGACAGGATGTTCCCTGTAGAAAGAGGTTATAACGACCTGCCGGAAAATATCAAAGCCCGCTTCAAGGACGTCATGGAGGGTAAAAAATAATTCATCAGGATCATTTTGATCAAAACTTACTTCTTATGAAACTGAACGCATTTCAGCAAAAAGCTTTCGAGGAACAAAGGTCCCACATAGAAAAATTCGGGGCTAAAACAAGGTTCTGGACCATATTTTATCTTCTTTGGATTTTACTGGGCGGTTATGCACTTTACCTGCAGATCGCCAAAGGACACGTGGTTACAGGTATGCGAGATAATGTGGTCTGGGGTTTGTTCATTGCCAATTTTATATTCTTTATCGGTATCAGTTATGCCGGCGCGGTTATCTCCGGTATCCTTCACTTATTAAAAGTTGAATGGCGTAAACCCATCATCCGCGTGGCGGAGATGATCACCGTGATCGCAACCATCATCGGACCTGTTTATATTCTTCTCTGCGTGGGAAGACTGGACCGCCTGCATCACCTCTTCATTTATCCAAGACTTCAGTCTCCGATTATCTGGGACGTGCTGGCTATCAGTACTTATTTCATGGGTAGTTGTCTCTTCCTTTATCTTGCCCTGATCAAGGATTTTGCCATCTACCGCGATGCCAATATGAAGGTTCCTAAATGGCAACAAAAGGTTTACAAATTCCTGGCCCTTGGTTACAGGGGAACACCCAGCCAGAAAAAACACATCAGGGTTTCCACCAACCTTATGGCCATCATGATCGTGCCTCTTGCCATCATCGTTCACTCTGTGTTGTCATGGATTTTTGGTATGACACTGCGCCCCGGCTGGCATAGCACCATCTTTGGTCCTTACTTCGTTCTTGCTGCCATCTTCTCTGGTACAGGTGTGCTGATCATGGCCATGTGGGTATATCGTAGAATGTACAAGCTGCACAGCTATATCGAAGACAAACATTTTATTTACCTGGGCTACATCATGATGATCCTTGCTGCTGCCTATGGTTACTTTACTTTCTCTGAATATTTCACAGGATGGTATGGTTCAGAAAAATGGGAAAATGAATTACTGCATAAATTATTCAGTCCTTCTGAATATGGCTGGTGGTTCTTATTCACCAACCTTGCAGGTATCATTCTTCCCATAGCTATTGTTGCGATTCCTGCCACAAGAAAACCCAACTGGATCACACTTGCTTCACTCTTCATGGTAGCAGCGTTGTGGGTGAAACGTTACCTGATCATTGTGCCTACACTGGAATCACCACTGTTGCCAATGCAGGACACAAGAGCAGAATATGTGCATTATTCTCCAACATGGGTAGAATGGGCACTCACCGGAGCAGGTATTGCCACTTTCCTTTTGTTCTTCACACTCATGTCAAAATTTGTAACCATTGTGCCGATCTCTGAATTTGGTGACAAGGAAACCGATGAACAAAAGCAGGTGGAAGTGAAAAAAGTAGAAAAAGAAATTATACCAGCATAAAACGAATTATATGAAAAGCAATAGAACAAGCATGTTCATTACATTCCGCAAAAGATTATTATCCAGGTGCTTCCTGCTGGTAATAGGCTTCCTTCCTTTCATGGCCTTCAGTCAGGAGGACAGCACTGCGGCTGCTGAAGAACCAGAGACCATCAGTCCTCTTGTTGAATTCATCAGCATGCAGAAGTCTGATAATACAATTGATCTCAAAGGCATTTTCAAAGCAAAGATCGATGGTGCTCTGACAAAGCTTGAAGGTTTTAAAGTTGAATTCTTTGCGGTTAGTGATAATGGTGAAACCAAATTAGGCGAAGCAGTTACCAATAAAAACGGATTGGCTTTACTGAATGTAAAAGCAGATGGTTTGACTCCAGATGCGGAAGGTAAACTGAACTTCAAAGTCAGTTACCCTGGTAATGATAAATATGATGCTGCTGAAGAAGTTCTTGCCATTAAAAGAGCAAGACTTGAGGTAACGCCTATGAAGGAAGATTCCGTGATGTCTTTGCAGGTAAAACTGGTTGACCTGAGTACCGGTACTGAAACTCCGGTAGATGCAGCCGACCTGGCCATCTATGTGAAAAGATTATTCAATCCATTGAAAATTGGTGAAGGTGCTACTGATGAAACAGGTGAAGTGAATATTGAAGTTCCTGGTAATCTTCCGGGCGACGTGAATGGAAACCTAACGCTGATAGCAAGAGTGCAGGATAACGAGGATTTTGGAAATATTGAAACTACAGTTGTTCAGAAATGGGGACAGCCGGTTTCAGAGGAAATGAAAGAAATGCCAAGAGCACTTTGGAGTCCTCATCCGCCCATGTGGATGCTGATCACCTTCATCATTCTTATGGGTACAGTATGGGGTCACTATATCGTGATCATATATGAACTGTTCCGCCTCAAAGGCGAGCATTGATATTGATTTTTGAAAGACCCGGGCCAATAGGTCGAAAGAGCTGTTTACTGGTAACAGTCAATGCAGATAAATCTGCAGGATAAAGGTCGGAAGACACCGTAAGGTAAATGCAAGCGGCCATGTGCCTGGATATAATGAAGCCCGTGATGAAAAAGCGGGCTTCTCTTTTGTTCAGCCAAACCGTTTGTTTATGAAAAGAATATTTCTGCTATCCATCATTGCCCTGTGCTTCTCTGTTTCTTACTCCCAGGAAAGGCCATTCGCCCGAACTTTTGCTGCTAATATTATTCACCCGGGAACCCGAACAATAGAACTGTTACACACTTCAAGATTCGGCCATTCTGGTGAATCCTATCACGCCATGGACCAGTATCTCGAATTTGAGATCGGTCTCAATCACCGCCTTCAGGCTGCATTTGGATTGAGCCGCTACCAGGTCAATTCTGACCATCTTGAAAACTCGGAACATCAGTATTCCGAAAATGGTTTTAATACAGAATGGAAGTGGAGACTGAATGATCCTGAGAAAAAAACAGGGTTCGCTCTATTTGGAGATGCAGGCCTCAAAGGTTCTGATCTTGGTCTGGAAGCCAGGTTCATTGCGGATCATAATTATGGAAAACACCTTTTTGCTTTTAACCTGGGTTACGAATGGGAAAAATCCATACTTCATGAAGAAGAAACTCCTGAAGAACAAATAAGAGCTCCACTTGAACTGGACCTTGCCTATATGTATCATCTGAATCATTGCCTGGGGGCAGGTATTGAACTGATTAACTGCAACGACCTGGCTGATAAAAAATGGAATAATTCAATTCTTTTCGCAGGTCCTACCATCAACTACAGCATTCATAAATGGTTTATCGTTGCCAATTATCTTCCGCAACTGGTCAACCTTCATAAGACTTCCAACTCACCTGGGAAAAAAGTGCTGAAAGATCACGAAAGGGCAGAAGCAAGGATCATAATAGGATTGAGCTTCTGAAATATGGGAGTCATTTTAGGAGCGGGAAAGAGAACGAAAGCGGAGGCCAATCTGCGGTTACTATGAAAATCAATTATGCATTCCTGTTAGCAAATGGAGTATGACATTGGTATGGGTAGATACCTGTTAAAACTCAGCTGATGTTATAACCTGCATCAGTTGTTGCGGCCGCTTTTGTTGAAATCTTTGTGGAAATATCACAGCATATGAAAAAAGATCTACAAAGAATAGTTTATTACGCAACCCAGGCTCCTTCAAGCCATAATACACAGCCCTGGAAATTCATGGTGGAAGATGACCGTATCCTGATTTTTCCCGATTACAGCCGTTCACTCACCATTGCTGATGCAGACCAGCACGAGTTATTTATCAGTCTTGGATGCGCGTTGGAAAACCTCATGATCGCTGCCAGGCAAATGGATTACGCGCCATCAGCTACGATTCATAGTGAAGGTGAAATTTATATTGAAGTAAGCCTCAAAGCGCTAACTCAAAGCAAGGATGATGGTTTGTTCGACCAGATCGTAGTACGCCAGACAACCAGGAACCATTACAATGGAAAACCCATTCCTGAAAATCACCTCGAAGTATTGCGCTCTTCAGCCATGAGAGATGATGTGAAGTGTAAATTTTTTACCGGTTATGATGAAATAGGTACTGTGATTGAACTGGTAAAAGAAGCCTGCATCCGCCAGTATTCCGATGAAGCTTTTGTTGATGAAATGCTCCAGTGGGTAAGGTTTAATGAATCAGGAGCCGTTAAAACACTCGATGGCATTAACAGTGCTTCCAGTGGGAAACCTTCTGTCCCCGGATGGCTGGGAAAATTCATCCTGGGCAGCACATCTCCAAAAAAACAGGCCGACCAGATTGAGGAATTGATTCGCAGCTCTTCTGCTCTTGTATTTTTTATCGGCAAAAGAAATGATGTAAAAGCCTGGATCAACCTCGGTAGAAGTTTTGAAAGATTTGCTCTTACAGCTACTTCACTCAACATCAGTCATGCCCATATCAACATGCCATGTGAAGTGCCTTCCGTACGGCAGAAGCTGGCACATCTGATGGACCTGAATCATGATGAAGCACCTTTGCTTTTGCTCAGGATCGGTTATTCAGAGAAAATGCCTTATTCCTACCGCAGGCCGGTTGAGCAGGTGGCAGAAGTGCGCCAGTAATTTTGTTTGTTGGTTTAATAATTAAAAAGCGTCTTCCCCAGGGAAGGCGTTTTTTTTATTAAGCTATTGATTCAAAACAGAGATCTCAGGGATGAAAAAAAGCTGGAAGAATAAGTGTATATGCTGAAACTTTAGCCTTCAATAGCAAATTCCCTAATTTTACCGCCAATCTAAACTGAACTATGCCCTCAAATGCAAACAGACAATTCCTGGATTTTGAGAGACCGATCAAAGAGCTGATTGACGAGATCGAGAAACTGAAGCATGCACAGGAACATAAGAAGATCAATTATGAAGACAAGATCCTGGAACTGGAACAATTGATCATTGAGCGAAGAAAAGAGATCACTAAATCGCTTACCAGCTGGCAGAAGGTACAGCTAAGTCGTCATCCAGACCGGCCCTATACCATGAAATATATCCAGAACATGACTACCAACTTTGTTGAATTGTTTGGTGACCGCAATGTGAAGGATGATAAGGCCATGGTAGGAGGATTTGCGCAGCTGGACGGCCAGACTGTAATGATGATTGGCCAGCAAAAAGGCATCAATACAAAAACCAGGCAGCTTCGGAATTTTGGGATGGCCAATCCTGAAGGTTACCGTAAAGCCCTGCGTTTGATGAAGCTGGCAGAAAAATTTAATAAGCCCATCATCACACTGATAGATACACCTGGTGCTTATCCCGGACTTGAAGCTGAGGAGCGCGGCCAGGGTGAAGCCATCGCCAGGAATATTTATGAAATGATCCGTCTCAAAGTGCCCGTCATTTGCGTGATCATTGGTGAAGGTGCATCAGGCGGTGCGCTCGGAATTGGTGTTGGAGACAGGGTATATATGATGGAGAATACCTGGTACACTGTGATCTCTCCCGAAAGCTGTTCTTCCATTCTTTGGCGCAGCTGGGATAAAAAAGAAGTGGCAGCCGAACAATTAAAGCTGACTGCTGATCATATGAAAAGCTTTGGACTGGTGGATGAAATCATTCCAGAGCCGGCAGGCGGTGCACACTGGGATTATGTGGAAGCTGCCCAGATCCTGAAAAAACACCTGCTTCGGGTATTGAACGAATTAAAACCTTTATCACCTGAACAACGCATCAACGAGCGTATTGAGAAATTTGGAAAAATGGGCTTCTGGGAAGAGCTACCCGTTGAAGTAAATAATAACGCAGAGAAGGTGACCGCAGAGGAATGATAATTGAAAGCAATGCAGTAATACTACTACCATGTCATTAAGAGACCTGCTAAAAGGAACTGGTGTTGCGCTGGTGACGCCTTTCAAAGAGGATAAAAGCATTGATTTTGACAGCTACGAAAAGCTGATCGATTTTGTGATTGAAGGTGGAGTTAATTATCTCGTCACTTTAGGTACAACAGGTGAAACTCCAACTTTATCCAGAGAAGAAAAGATTGAACTGATAAAAGCTACTTTTTCCATTGTTTCAGCAAGGGTTCCCGTTGTAGTTGGAATTGGCGGAAACAATACAGCATCGGTAGTGAAGGATATGGAAACCTTCCCGGTTGAAAATGCTGCTGCTATTCTTTCTGCAAGTCCCTATTACAACAAGCCATCACAGGAAGGAATTTACCAGCATTACAAACAACTTGCAGCTGCTACTGCAAAACCCATTATACTTTATAATGTTCCAGGTCGCACAGGTAGCAATATCAACGCGGCTACAACTATCAGGCTGGCAAAAGAAATCAGCAATATCAATGGTATTAAGGAAGCAAGTGGCAATATGAACCAGTGCATGCAGATCATTCGTGATAAGCCACAGGATTTTCTGGTAGTGAGCGGAGATGATAACCTGGCACTTGCGCAAATTGCCTGTGGTATGGAAGGAGTGATCAGTGTTGCCGCCAATTGTTTTCCAAAGGATTTTTCTTCAATGGTCAGCAGCGCTTTATCCGGGGATTTTCATACGGCAAGAATCCTGAACAACGCCCTCCTTGAAGGATATGACCTGTTGTTTGCTGAAAATAATCCTGCCGGTGTCAAGGCATTTTTAACTGAATTGGGGATCATTGAAAACAACCTGAGGCTTCCTCTTGTACCATTGAGCGAAAACTATTATGGTCCGCTTAAAGCCTATCTTTCTTCACTTAAATAATCAAATGCCTTTAAGGAAATTCATTTTCATACTTTGCATTTTTCTTCTTTCCGAAAGTCCTTATGCTCAGTATAAGGTAAGTTTTATCATCAATCGTTTGCCTTCTTACCATAAGTTTTCTGACACCATCTTTCTTGCAGGAAGCTTCAACAACTGGAACCCGCATGACTCTAAGATGGCTTTAAAAATGATCCATGGCAAACCCGGCATCACTATTGAATTGCAAAAGGGCATGTATCATTACAAGTTTACTGAAGGAGGATGGGATAAGGTTGAAACTTTGGAAAAGGGGTTTCCATCAGAAAACAGGTTGTTGCAGGTTGAATCGGATACCACCATCGTCTCAGACATCCAGGACTGGGCCTGGCGTTTCCCAAAGACCGAAAGAAAAAGCACGGCAAGCAGCAATGTTCATGTTATAGATACGGCTTTTTACATACCTCAGCTGAATCGTTACAGGCGCGTCTGGATCTATTTGCCGAAAAGCTACCGTACCTCGAGACATAAATACCCTGTCCTGTATATGCATGATGGTCAGAATATTTTTGACGAAGCTACTTCTGCTTATGGCGAATGGGGTGTTGATGAAGCACTGGATAGCCTGGGTTCCCTGCATCGGGAGGCCATTGTAGTGGCAGTAGATAATGGTGGAGAAAAAAGATTGAATGAATATGCGCCATTTGATATGGAGAAATATGGAAAAGGCGAAGGTGAACAGTATGTTAACTTTCTTGCTAAAACGCTGAAGCCATATATCGACAGGCATTTTCGTACAAAAAAAGGAGAGAAGTTCACTTACGTAGCAGGAAGTTCTATGGGAGGATTGATCTCCTTTTACGCGATTCTAAAATATCCAAAGGTTTTTGGTGGAGCCGGAGTTTTTTCACCGGCATTCTGGATCAACCCGCAACTAAAAAATATCGATCCTAAAAAGGCAAAAAAAATAAAGGGTAAGATCTTTTTTTATGCCGGACAGCAGGAGAGTGACGAGATGGTACCTGACATGTTGTATGTATTTGAACAAATGCGTCGCTTTTCCAAAGCAAGATTAAAAACCGTGATCCGTGGTGAAGGCAGGCATAATGAAGCCACCTGGCGTGCTGAGTTCCCCGGCTTTTACAGGTGGATCGTGAAAAAATAGTTTTGATTTTTTCCTTTCTTAAGAATGCTTAAATTATTTCGTAAGTGGTTCCTTCCACCGCCAGTTCTGTGGCTGGAAAAATTTCCTTTGCTTCCTGTTCAAATTGTTCCAGTGTACTGTACTTGGAACTGAAATGGCCGATCAGCAGTTTCTTGGCCATGGCTTTTTTCGCGATCTCTGCTGCCTGCCTGGTAGTAGAATGAAATCTTTCAAAAGCCTTTTCCCGCATATTATCCAGGTAAGTGGTTTCATGATAGATCATGTCAGCTCCGTAAACATAGCGGATCATGTTCTCATCATACCTGGTGTCTGCGCAGAAAGCATATTTTTTTCCTCTTTGCGGATCAGTAGTAACATCTGCATTTTTGATCACCTGTCCGCGAGGTGTGATATAATCAAGACCATTTTGTAAACTGGTGTAAAAAGAAACAGGGATGTTCAGTTTCCTGATCTTCTCAATCAGCAGTTTTCTTTTTCCTTCCTTTTCTTCAAACAAAAAACCATAACATTCGATGCGATGCGTGGTGGGGAAAGCAGTGATGCGGATGTCCTCATCATCTACCAACACCTCATGTTGGGTAAGTGTATGGAAGTGGAGGGGATAGGGAAGAATGGTATCAGCCACTTTCAATTGCATTTCTACTATCTGTTGCAAGGGTGATGGTCCAAATACATGCAGTTCCTGTTTGTGCGAGAGAAGCCCAAAAGTATTCAGCAATCCCACCAAACCAAAATAGTGATCGCCGTGTAGATGGGAAATGAATATATGGGAGATCTTTCCTCTGCGGATCTTGTACTTGATCATTTGTATCTGCGTGCCTTCACCACAATCTACCAGGTAATTGTTGCCATCATGGGAAACAACCTGGCTGGTAGGATGCCTGTTAAATGCGGGAACAGCTGAATTATTTCCCAGTATCGTCACTGATAACATGCAATAAAATTAAGTGCAGCATAGCAAACCTCATGCAAATTGTTGCAATGTGCTTTCAATTTGTGGCAGGTAGCTGCGGCCAAAAAGCAAAAGATGGATCATCAGGGGATAGAGATTGCAGGCCTTCCACTGTTCCTCATAATTTCCAGGAAATGGTGAATGGTAATGATAAGCATCATAAAATACCGGATCAAATCCTCCAAAGAGCCGGCTCATTCCAAGGTCAACGGAGGGGTGGCCATAATAAGCTGCAGGATCAATCAACACCGCCTGGCTATTTGTATTGCAGATGAAATTTCCACTCCAAAGATCTCCATGAACCACTGATGCTTTTTGTAAAGGATCAAATATCTGGTGCAGTCTTGAATAAAAATGATTGAGGTCATTGATATGACGTGAAGACAGCAGTCCGGCACTCAGGCATTTTTCCTTAAGTGGTTCCAACCGGCTCCTGATAAAAAAATCTATCCATTGAGGTGACCATCCATTCAGCTGTTCCACGCTGCCCATATAATTGTTTGCTTCCAGTCCAAATAGTTCATGCTTTTTTTGATGAAGCATCGCCAGTTCGGTACCAAAAGAACTCCAGAATTTTTTTGTTCTTTCTCCCTCCGTCAACCATTCCAGCAAAAGAAATTGCCGGTTGCCAGATTCAAAACAATCAATTACAACTGGTGTTTTGATAACCTGCATGGAGGCCAGCAATTCAAGGCCTTTTGTTTCACTATGAAATAATTGGGGAAATTTGGTGGCAGAATTGATCTTGCAGAAATAAATACGGTTCTCATGATGGATGCTGTAGCATTCATTGATTGAACCACCTCCTACGGGAATCAGCTGCTCAGAGGATAGTTGTGGTAAATCCAATTTTTGCCGGATAACATGGCGGGTGTCAGCATCCATGATCTTAGTTATAGGCAGCAGGTTTAGCTGCCCCCCTGGTCCTCGTCACCCAATAGTTCCCGTTCAATTTCTTCCATCTGTACAATATCATAGGCTTCACTTTCCGTGGGCGTAACATTCATCAGTTCCAGAAGCTCCTGTTGGTCCAGTATGCTTTCCACTTCTGCGGATAATTCACAGATCACAAAAGAAGCGTTTTCTTCATAAAATTTTTGTTGTGTTCTGACCAGCATTTCCGCGGCTTCTTCTTGCATACTCTTAACACCAGACAGATTTAAAACAACATTCTTTATTGTATCTTTAAGCAGTTCTAATAAGCGACGACTCAATTCTGCTGCCAGATTAGCAGATAATTCCTGGGTTTCCACCCGAATGACATGAAAACGCTCTTTGGTATCAGTTTTGACTTCCATAGTGACTAAAGTAAGACTTATAAACCTGGTCTTACAATCGCTCAAAAATATTTTTTATAATTGTATAAAGCACAATCAATCAAATGGACAATAATTTTTCCTCACAAGTAAAAGAGATCATTTCCTACAGCAGGGAAGAAGCCCTCAGGTTAGGTAATGATTTTATCGGGACGGAACATTTATTGCTGGGACTGATTCGTGAGGGTGATAATATGGCGATTCGAATTTTGAAAAGCTTTAATGTTGACCTCTACGAATTAAGGAAAGAGATAGAACTGGCAGTAAAGGACAAGACTGGTAAGAATATTGCAAATATCAATAGCCTTCCATTAACTAAGCAGGCAGAGAAAGTGATCAGGGTAACAGTACTTGAAGCCAAAGCACTGAAAAGTCCTACGGTTGAAACAGAACACCTGATGCTTTCGATCCTCAAAAACAAAGAGAATATAGCAACTCAAATCTTAAATCAATTTGACGTGGATTACGATTTATTCAGACAGGAACTTGGGGTCATGAAATCTAATGATCCCCGCGCCGAATACCAGGACGAGGGCGATGAGGAATTTGATGAAGAGAAAAAATATGCTCAGTCATCAAGGTCCAAGCAGGGTGGCACAGCTAAAAGCAAAACACCCGTGCTGGATAATTTTGGCCGCGACATTACCAAGTTGGCAGAAACAGGTCAGCTTGATCCGATTATTGGTCGTGAAAAAGAAATTGAAAGGGTTTCGCAGATCCTTTCCCGTCGTAAAAAGAATAACCCCATATTGATCGGTGAACCAGGTGTTGGTAAAACAGCTATCGTTGAAGGCCTTGCACTTCGCATCGTTCAAAGAAAAGTATCGAGGGTGCTTTTTGACAAGAGAGTGATCTCTCTTGACCTGGCAGCTCTTGTAGCAGGTACCAAGTACCGCGGCCAGTTTGAAGAAAGAATGAAAGCGATCATGAATGAACTTGAAAAAAATCGTGATGTCATTCTTTTCATCGACGAGATCCATACCATCGTTGGTGCCGGTGGCGCTTCTGGTTCACTGGACGCTTCCAACATCTTCAAGCCTGCGCTTGCCCGTGGAGAACTCCAGTGCATTGGTGCTTCCACGCTGGATGAATACAGGATGTATATTGAAAAAGATGGTGCCCTTGACCGTCGCTTTCAAAAGGTGATGATAGATCCGCCATCAGTGGAAGATACCATCCAGATCCTGAACAATATCAAACCCAAGTATGAAGAATATCACAATGTGGATTATGATGACCAGGCCATTGATGCCTGCGTGAAACTCAGCGACCGTTACATTACCGATCGTCTGCTGCCCGATAAGGCAATTGACGTAATGGATGAAGTGGGAGCCCGCGTTCACCTTAAAAATATCAACGTACCACAGAACATTCTGGAACTGGAAAAGAAAATAGAAGATATCAAGGTAGAAAAGAACAGGGTGGTCAAGAGCCAGAAGTTTGAAGAAGCTGCTGCCCTGCGAGATACTGAAAAGCGTTTGGGTGAAGAGCTCGAAAAAGCCAAGGCTCAATGGGAAGAAGAGAGTAAGCACAAACGCTTCCCAATTGGTGAAGAAGAGATCGCGGAAGTGATCAGCATGATGACGGGAATTCCGGTTAAGCGTATGGTGGAAGCCGAAACGCAGAAGCTGAGAAAGATGTCAGAAGAAATGAAAGCCATGGTTGTTGGTCAGGATGAAGCCATTGTAAAAGTGGTTAAGGCCATCCAGCGTAACCGTGTTGGATTGAAAGATCCCAAGAAGCCGATTGGTACTTTTATTTTCCTGGGACCGACAGGTGTTGGTAAAACCGAGCTGGCACGCGCCCTTGCCCGTCATATGTTTGATAGTGAAGATGCCCTGATCAGGATCGATATGAGTGAATACATGGAAAAATTCACGGTATCAAGATTGATTGGTGCGCCTCCGGGATATGTGGGTTATGAAGAAGGTGGACAGCTTACTGAAAGAGTACGTCGCAAGCCTTACAGTGTAATTCTTCTTGATGAAATAGAAAAAGCACACCCTGATATTTATAACATCCTGCTCCAGGTGCTGGATGATGGACAGTTGACAGATGGCCTGGGACGTAAGGTGGATTTTAAAAATACACTGATCATTATGACTTCCAATATTGGTGTACGCCAATTGAAGGATTTTGGTGAAGGTGTGGGTTTTGCCACGCAAAGCAGGGTTCAGAACCAGGATGAAGCCAACAAGGCAGTGATCGAAAAAGCGTTGAAGCGTACCTTCTCTCCTGAATTCCTTAACCGTATTGATGATGTGATCATCTTTAATACGCTGACGAAGGAAAACATATTTGAGATCATTGATATTTTGATGAAGGGTGTGATGAAGCGTTTGAATAATCTTGGTTTCAGCCTTGAGCTGACCGAAGGTGCTAAAAGCTTCATTGCAGAAAAAGGATATGATCAGCAATTTGGAGCAAGGCCTTTGCACAGGGCTATCCAGAAATACCTGGAAGATCCTCTGGCCGAAGAGATATTGAATATGAGTATCAAGGCAGGAGATGTACTGGAGGCCGATCTTGACAAGGAAAATGGAAAACTCATTTTCCAGTTAAAGAAAGAAATAACAGAAGAATCAAAAGCCTGATCATTCAGAACTAATACAATCCCCTCCATGCGAGGGGATTTTTTTTATTATAAAGAAGGACGATCATTTTATAAATCAGCTTTTTTTGTTCCATTGAAAGTCCACATTTTTGCAATGCAATGGCTAAGAAAAAAATCATCATCACTATTGACGGATGGTCTTCCTGTGGAAAGAGTACGCTGGCCAAACAGCTGGCAAAAGCTCTTGGATATATTTATGTTGACAGTGGAGCCATGTACAGGGCTATCACGCTTTATTTTCTAAGAAATCACATCGACTGGACTAATACAGAAGAAGTGAAAAAGGCATTAAAAGATATCTCACTTGAATTTGTATACAATCCAAATAGTCATCAATCCGAGATCTTTCTTAATGGAGAGAATGTTGAATATGTCATTCGTGACCTGGTCGTTGCCGAAAAGGTAAGTGATGTTGCGGCGATCAAGGAAGTGAGAAAATTTGCAGTGGCGCAGCAGCAACGCATGGGCAACCGTCGTGGGATCGTAATGGATGGTCGTGATATAGGTACGGTTGTTTTTCCTGACGCCGAATTAAAAATTTTCATGACCGCAGATAATGCGGTTCGTGTAGAAAGAAGGTTCCAGGAGCTCTATGAAAAAAACCCCAACATCACCCTGGATGAAGTAAAAGCCAATCTTGAAATGAGGGATTATATAGATTCTAACCGGGAGGTTAGTCCCTTGAGAAAAGCCGATGATGCCTTGCTTCTGGACAATACGTACATAACTGAAAAGCAGCAATTTGAACAGGCATTAAAATGGGCGGAAGAACATATTCACCAACATGCCTGATATAATTTTTCAAATTTTTTTTAAAGGATCTTGCATATGTAACTAATTCAACATAGATTTGCATCAACATCCTCTGTACTACATCCGTTCCAAACCTCTTTAGAAAAGCTACAACTACATTTTCCGCACAACAATTCATTTATCTATTTTCTCTTTACGGAGTTAATAAGTCCTGATTCCTATCTAAAGGCTGTCTTGTCTATTTATCTGTTGTAACCACAGGTAACCAATTTATTTTAACCGTAAACTCTATCGAAAATGAAAAAGTTGTTTTTTTCAGTGGGCATTGTATTGCTATCACTTTCATGCTTCTCCCAAACTTCTTATCCCTGTACACTTTCTTTTGACGTCGTTAATAATGGAAATGGCGGCCAGGGATGTCCTTCCACTCATCCCGATAATCCATCGTATTTAAGGGATGGTACGCTGAGGGTAAATTTTAAAAGCCCAATTGGTGTATCTGTTGAAGTACCCACTTTACTTACAGTACAAAAAATGGTGAATGGAGTTCTGGGATCTCCGATTAATCTGAAATATATGGTCAAATCCATTTCTGCAGACAGGAAAATTGTTGAATACTGTTTCTATTCTTTAACGAACAATAACCTGTTTAATGGTGCAAATGTATCGTACGTATTTACGCTTCAGTATGATGGACTGGCGCCACAAGTTTGTAATCCCATCATGCAGGGATCACCTATTCTTCCTGTTAAGTTTTCTTCTTTTTCACTGGAAAAATCTTCCAGGGGCATTATGCTGAAATGGGAAACAGCTACTGAAGAAAACAATTCCGGATTTTTTGTAGAAAGAAAGCTGGGAACTTCAGAATGGACCAGCCTTGGTTTTGTTCCTTCTCAATCCGGTACTGGTTTTAGTTCCAAAGCCATTGACTACTCTTACGCAGATCTCACTTCCTTTAATGGCATTATTCAATACCGCCTGAAGCAGGTAGACCTTGATGGTAAATATGGATATAGCGAGATCCGCTCAGTAAAGCTGAATGATGAAATGGGCGGGGTTACTGTATTCCCTAATCCTTCAAAAGGCCAGATCTCTTTATTGTTTGAAGAGCAGACAGCCATGTATGATGTGAAGATTATCGATATGTCCGGAAGAACCATAAAACAATTGGCTGGTGTGAAAACAGGACAGGAGGTGAGTGGCCTTACCCGCGGTCAGTACCTTGTAATGGTTACCAATAAAAACACGGAATCTACTGTTTCTAAAAAAATCATGGTACAATAAATTTCTTTGATAACCTGCCATAGAAACCAAAACATATTCAATAACGCAGCATGGTTTTGAACAAGCCTGGTGTTAAAAGGTCGATAGTTTAAGGTTGGTTACTCAAAAAAAAGGGATGATCTTTTGATCATCCCTTCATTATTTATGCTGTTTTATTGCTTTCCATTTACCTGTAGCAGTTCCACTTCAAAGATCAAAGCAGCACCGCCGGGAATAGGGCCTGTTCCATTCATACCATATCCAAGTTGCGCAGGGATGTATAATTTATATTTTGAGCCAACAGACATCAGTTGAAGACCTTCAGTCCAGCCGGCAATTACATTTCCAAGAGGAAATGAAATGGGCTGTCCCCTTTTGAATGAGTTGTCAAATTCAGTACCGTTGATCAGGGTGCCCCTGTAATGAACGGTTACTGTATCAGCAGCCGTGGGCTTTATGCCTGTTCCTTCAGTAATTACTTCATATTGTAAGCCGGATGGCGTGGTTTTGATTCCGGGTTTTTTCAGATTTTCCGCCAGGAAAGCTTCACTCTCGCTTACATGTTTTGAAAGTTCTGGATTCAAATATCGCATCACGGTAGTGTTGCACTGTTCTTCATTCAACAAAGCTTTTTTATTGCCATAGACATCATTGACTGCTTTTGCCACAAGGTTTGCATTGAGCTTTGTAACTCCCTGTTGTTTGTAAAAATTCGCCACCATGGAACCAATGGCATAACTCACCGAATCGTTCTGGTTTTTAAGTGGATTTACAGCAGCTACCGGCTTCACTGGAGTTTTGGGTTTTACTGCGGTTTTTTGTGCCTGTGCGACTACTGTTGTAAGCAGGGTTACGGCAAAAAGGAACTTTTTCATATTTTTTTATTAGAGATCAAAAATAGCTTTCCCGAACCAAATGGATGTGAATGATAAATTAATTTAGCGCATGATCCGAAGTTCCATACGGTTATACAGGAATGCCTATAGCGGCCTCCCTCTTTCAATGTGGTGGCTTGCGTTGGTGATGTTCATCAACCGTAGCGGAACCATGGTCATTCCATTTCTTACCGTTTACCTTACTACAAAAGGATATACCCTGGCCCAGGCAGGTTATGTAATGGCGGCTTTTGGATCAGGTTCTATCCTCGGGGGTTATCTGGGTGGCAGGCTTACTGACAGGTTTGGATTTCACTACGTACAGGTGTTCAGTCTTTTGTTGAATGGCATCCTCTTTATCATCCTTGGGCAAATGCAAAATTTCTGGCAGATCACCATCTGCATTTTTGTACTAAGCAGCCTTGGTGAAGCATTCAGGCCGGCTAATTCTGCTGCCATCGCGGCTTATAGCGATGAGACCAACCGTACCAGGTGTTATTCCCTGAACCGGCTGGCAATCAATGCCGGTTGGGCTGTTGGACCTGCTGTTGGCGGTTTCCTCGCTCATAGAAGTTATTCCTTGTTGTTCTGGGCTGATGGACTCACCTGCATTTTTGCTTCCCTCTTTCTTTTGGTGATACTTCCTTCATCGAAAGAAATGAGCAACCAGAAAAAGATTCAATCACAAAGTCCTAAAACCAGGAATGCTTATCGTGATTCCATTTTTCTCTGGGGTATGTTTTACATCTTTCTTGTAGGAATTTGCTTTTTCCAGATGTTCAGCATTCTCCCTGTTTATTATAAAGATTATCTGAAGCTGGACGAAACCACCATAGGCTGGCTCCTTGCCATGAATGGACTGATCATCGTACTAATTGAAATGGTGCTTGTATACAAACTGGAAAACCGGGGGAGGGCAGTTCAATATATGATGTTGGGTTCCCTGCTCATTGGACTGGCTTTTTTAATGCTTGATATTGCACCCTTGCTGATAGTTGCAGTGAGCAGTATGATCGTCATTACTTTCGGTGAGATGTTGTTATTTCCTTTCATGAATAATTTCTGGGTCAACAGAAGTGATGACAGCAACAGGGGGCAATACGCCGGTATTTATACTATGTCTTTCTCTGCAGCCATTGTATTAGCGCCTACATTTGCTTCGCAGATTGCCACCTGGCTGGGGTTTCCAGCGTTGTGGATGATCAACTGCCTGGTTTGTTGCCTGGCTTCAGTAGGTTACCTTTTATTAAAAAAACGTATGTCGCATGAATGATTTCAGTCGTCCTATACAGCTAAGATGGTCAGACCTGGATCCAAATTTTCATACACGGCATTCTGTGTATTACGATTGGGGAGCTTTTTGCAGGATTGAATTTTTGAATGAATTCGGCCTGACTTATCACCTGATGCAACAATTGGGATTTGGCCCGATACTTTTCCGGGAGGAATGTATTTTCCGAAGAGAAATAAGATCTGGAGATGACATTAAAATCAGTCTCGAGATCACAAAGGCAAAAAAAGATTTTTCACGCTGGAGCATTCGTCACCAGATATTAAAATCAGATGGAACTGTTTGCGCCGTTCTTACAGTTGATGGTGCCTGGATGGATGTTGGAAAGCGTAAACTTGCTTCACCACCTGATAAAGTACACGAAGTATTTGAACAGATGCCCAAGGCAACTGATTTTGAATGGTTATAAAAAAAGCCACTGCAATTGCAATGGCCTTCCTAAGGTAGGGGTTAAAACTATTTAGGATAAATAGTATTCACTGCCAGCAGGTCGTAACCAGTAAATCCGTTCCAGGGCAATACAAATGAATTCATTACTGAATTGGCATCTGTCTCAGGGGTACCAGGGATCAAATCTCCATAGGTACCATCAGTATGGGTGAACCCAATGGAATGTCCCAGTTCATGGGTAAGTGCAAAAGTTTTGTAGGATGCATTGAGATAATTGTAGTAGGTATTGATGTCTACTTCATTACCAACGTTTCCATAATAATCAGGCATGTAAGCCTGGGCCACCATAGAAGTTGTGTTATCATACAATGTAGTTACCAGGATATTATAAGAAGGAACAGTGGTGGTAGTGGTGGTATTCTGTTTTTTCTTTTTTCCAGGGTTGGTAGTAGTGGTGGTTGTGGTGGTAGCCGTTACGCGTTTCATATAAACATGACTATTGGTGCTGTTCCAATTGGCAATGGATTGATCCAGAGCAGTGATCCAGTCGGCTGGTACGCTGTTATCAGCATAAATGGTGATCGTTGATACCTTCGTTGGTTGAACAAGATAAACGTAACGCCTTTGATTGGCACTGACACCAGAAGGCATCGTATCATTTTTCATACGCAGCTTTGCATCGGCAAGACTGATACGCAAATCTTTCCCGGCAACAAAATACCTGCCTGCAGCATTGTATTCTACCTGTGAAGTGGAAAGACCGGTGGAACTGGCAACAAAGGATTTTAACTGTGTGATTTCCTGGTTATTTACCGGAGAAGATTCTGTAAGGTCATTTTTTTTACATGACTGACCGGCTATCATTAATACTGCAAGGGATAAAAATGCAAGAGCATTGAAACCCAGTTTCGTGGTTTTTGTCATTGGATGATTGAATTTTGAGAAGCAATATTATTTTCAAATTTTTGCCCTGGTTGTTAATGAAATCCAATTAACATTTTATAAAATGATCGTAGGCGGGAGATAGAAGATAAATTGATTTTACTCAATGCCAGCCAGGGTTTCATCCTCTAAAAGCCTGATCTGGGAAGGGTTTGAGCTGGCGTGTGATAAAAGCAGAGTCCTTATATAACTGTTCTCTTTATAAGGTTTGATGTATTCCAGGAGCATCTCTCTATTGGCCATATCAAGCTTCTTTGGCAGGTAGCCCATTCCAAAAAAACTTCCTTTTTCTACCATGATGCAGGAGATCTCATCATCGCCCAGGCCCTTGTCCACAACCAGGTATGATGGTTTGTGCGTGAGTGAAGCAATGGCCTGCATCAGTCGCTCATTGTAGATAGATGCAGCTTCTTTCTTTTCACAGGCACCGTGGCAATGTTCTTCTTTAATACCAACACAGGGGTCATTGTCTGTTTGTATAAAGCAAAGCTTAGGACAAAGGAAAAATTCCTTCATCAGCTTTCTAAGAACTCCATATCCATCAACCTTATAATGAAAGGTGCAAACAGGATGATTGCCCTTTCTTTTCTTTTCAATCGCAAGGCGCATGTATCCATTCTGGTCTTCATAAACAAAGATCCCATACACTTCTTCCTGTCGTTTCTGTGAAGTGTTGAAGAGTGGCCATAACCTTCGGATCTCTGTTGATTCCAATATGGCGGCCATTAACTCGGTTGCTGTTGGCTGAAAGCTGATGGCATGGATATTTTTAATAAAATTCTGTTTTTGCCGGCTTGCAGAATTATTGCTGAAATGACTGTTGACTCTTGTCCTGATATTCTTTGCTTTACCAACATACACCACCTTGCCTTTGCCATCATGGAAATAATATACACCAGGTAGGGAGGGAAGGGCATCAAAATGCGATTTGGGTACATGAGGCGGCAGGATCTGTTCTTTGGAATTTCTGTGAAGACTTGAGCCTATTGTGCCTTTTGTATCATTGGCCAGTATCTTTTTAAATAGTACAACAGTTGCTTCGGCGTCTCCACCTGCCCTGTGCCGGTTGATTAGTTCAATGCCTAATGACTGACAAAGATTGCCAAGGCTGTAGGAGGGGAGGCCAGGAAAGATCTGCCTCGCCAGTCTTACCTTACATAATTTTTTTGTATGAAGACTGTAGCCGTAGAACTCCAGGTGATTCTTGATGAATGAATAATCAAAGTTCACATTGTGAGCCACAAATACATTACCCTCCAGAATAGTAAAAACTTTTTCGGCGATCACTTCAAATGAAGGTGCATCAGCTACCATTTTATTGGAGATTCCCGTGAAAGCCTGGATGTATTTAGGTATATGCTGATGGGGATTCACGAGGGATTCAAAGCTTTCGATCACTTTCTCACCATCAAAAATCCTGATGGCGATCTCTATGATACCATTTGCCGAAGCAAAGCCTCCTGTTGTTTCTATATCAACGATGGCATAAGTCATAATTGCAAATGGTGTAAAGAAGGATTGATTTAAGCTTGTCAAACAACAGGATGATAGAAAAAGATGAACGCCAGGTTTAAATTTTTACTGCCACCTTTGCCGGGGATCGAAGGTCTAAAAATTTTAGTAATGCAACAAGCTTTTGACAAATTTTTAATGTTCAGGAACAGGCTGGTAAAAGTGTCAAGGCATTTGGGAAAGATGGCCAGGAAGCAGGGCATCAGCTGTTTCAGGGTTTATGATCATGATATGCCTGAATTTCCTTTTATCATTGAATTGTATGAAGACCGGCTTTATGTTTCGGAATACAAAAGAATGCACCATATGTCCGAAGAGGAACATGATAACTGGCTGCAGGGTGCAAAGCAGGTCATGGCTGAAGTAATGGGGGTAGAAGAGGCAAAGATTTTTATGAAGCTCAGGAAAAGAAAAGAAAATCGCCTTGATCAGTACCAGCGCATCCAGGAAGAAAAAAATGAATTCATTGTTCATGAAAACGGACTGAAATTCATTGTGAACCTGAGTGATTACCTGGATACGGGTTTATTTCTGGATCATCGCATCACCAGGCAAATGGTGAGAGAAATGTCAGCTGGTAAGCGGGTGCTGAATTTATTTTGCTATACAGGATCTTTTTCAGTGTATGCTGTGGCAGGTCAGGCCTCACAGGTTACCTCTGTTGATCTATCTAAAACTTATCTTACCTGGGCTCAAAAAAACATGCTGGAAAATTTTCCATCTTACCAACAGCACCACCTCGTACATGCCGATGTAATGCATTACCTGAAAGAATTGCCTTCCTCCTCCTTTGATCTCATTATCATGGATCCCCCAACTTTCAGCAATAGTAAAAGAATGGAAAACATTCTCGACATCCAGCGGGATCATGTACACCTGATCAATGATTGCCTTCGGGTACTGGACAAAAAAGGAGAGCTATTCTTCAGCACCAATTATTCGAAATTCCAGATCAGTAGTAAGCATATTAAGGCTTCATCAATAAAAGACATCACCAGGCAAACCACGCCTTTTGATTTTGAAGGGAAATTAAAAAGGCAATGTTTCAGGATCAGCCATTAATAAAAAAGCCGCCCATTCAAGGACGGCTTAAAAATTATTTATAAATCTTAATACAGGTAGTTCAACGCAACTTTATCATTAGCGTTAAATGGCCTGTTGGTAGTGCTGCTCAAACAGGCAAGCATCCATGAATTGGGATCAGGTCCTGTTGGAGTTCCTGGAATGTTGATAGCGCCAACACCAGTTGTTTCCTGGCCTTCATTTCCACCTGAACCACAGCTGTAAGCACGGTTCATATAGTCGGTATGACGGAAACCAATGCAATGGCCGATTTCATGCGCAATTACTGTTGTCATGAAATTCAGGCTGTATGTTGTATACTTCTTGGCATACTTGATCTGGTTGTAAGGATCACCACTACTTGTTGGAAAACCACCTGAAGCGATGTACTGGCCTGTGTTCACGATTTTGATATCGATATCACCTGTACCAGCGGCAGCACGTGAGAAGCTGAGTGAAAGATTTTCTGCATTGTATCTGGCAATAGCAGCATCTACTGCACTTGAGAATGTTGTGCTAACAGTTCCGCTTACACTAACAGAAATGTTGCGAGGGCCATTCACCAGGTTGAAAGTACGGTACTGTTCTTCACCCGCAATGCGCAGATTAGGTGATGTGGGCTTTTCATTCAGTTGGTCTTCAGAAAGAATGATATCACCTTCTACCAGGTAACCATCATCAGTTTTTTGAACATTGTTTTTACTGAATCCAAGATCAGCGATTTTGGCTAATGTCTCCTGTGAGATCTCATCCTGCGGTGTTTCTCTTGCATCTTTTTTGCAGGCAGTAAAAGAAAGTGTAGCAACTGATGCAATCAAAAGGTAGTTCATTGTTTTTTTCATGTGAGAAATCATTTAGTGTGTGTAAAGGGTTTGTTAATAATTAAGATACTACTGTTTTGTAATTCGGCTAAAAAAATTTGCACAACATTGTTGCATTTATGTTTCTATGGGATTTTTACTAAGATTAAATACAGGGTAGCACCAATGTGTATCTAAAGTCTAATCACTAAATTGCTTTATGCGGAAATTGATGGTTATGTTATTCCTGAAGCTCTTGCCTGGCATTTTCATGCTTACCCATGCCCAGGAAAAAGACAGTATTCCAGGCAAAATTTCCCCTGCACTTCAATCCCTCATTACCTACAATTTAAAAGGAACCGACAGCATCAACCTTGTTCTTACAACTGGTCTCCCGGAAGCATTTAAAAATGAAAGGAAAGATGCAATTGTAGTACTATATGAATATCCACCATCGGGTATCCTTGTTATAAGGACCACTTTTCAAAATCTAAAAATACTTGCCATTGCCAGGGAAGTGGTATTTATTGACCTGTTACGCAAACCTTTTGAAGAATTAACCACAGGTGCTTATGACCTGAGTTGTAACCAGCTGAATTATTTACATCGAACCTTTCCATCGCTGAACGGAATGAATCTAAGAGCTTCCATCAAGGAGCTATCTTTTGATACAACAGATATTGATCTGAAGGGACGCTGGGTGAACAGTGGTATGGCAGATCCATTATCATCCAGTCATGCTTCCATCATGGCAACCATGGTAGCGGGTGGCGGTAACTCTTCTGAATTTGCCAGGGGAGCGGCACCTGCTTCTGTTTTGAGCTCTTCCAGCTATTTCACCCTTTTGCCCGATGCAGATTCTGTATATAGAAAATTCAGGCTCTTTGTTCAAAATCATTCATATGGTGTAGGTATTGAAAATTATTATGGATCTGATGCAGCTGCCTATGATAAAAGCGTGCAACAGAATCCTGCTCTTCTTCATGTATTTTCAGCAGGAAACATTGGCAACAACACATCAAATGCAGGTACTTACGCAGGTATAACCGGTTATGCCAATCTTTCGGGAAGTTTCAAGATGGCCAAGAATATCATCACAGTGGGTGCCATTGATTCATTTTATAACATTATGTCGGCCAGTTCCAAAGGACCTGCTTATGATGGCAGGGTCAAACCTGAACTGGTAGCATTTGGTGAAGATGGTACTTCTGGCGCTGCCGCTTTGGTTTCAGGAACAGCATTGTTGATTCAGCAGGCCTATCAACAGGCTCATGCCGACAGTTTCCCCAGGGCCGAACTTGTAAAAGCTGTATTGATCAACAGTGCCGATGATATTGGCAACAAACAGATAGATTATGCATCTGGTTTTGGTAGCCTGAATGCCATCAATGCGGTTACTACCATCCTGCAAAACAGGTATGTTACAGGAAGCATTGTTCAGGGGCAGCAGTTGTCCTTTCCTATAACTCTTTCATCAAATCTTGCTTCTTTTAAGGTTACACTTAGCTGGACAGATCCTGCAGCAACAGCCAATGCTGCAAAAGCGCTGGTGAATGATCTCGATCTTGTTTTGAGAAATACTGTAACGGGAGAAACCTGGCTTCCCTGGGTACTGAATAAAAAACCTCATAAAGATTCACTAGCCTTACAAGCCCAGAGAAAAGTGGATACCCTGAACAATTCCGAGCAGGTGACGATCGATCTCCCACCTCCTGGTAATTACATGATTGAAGTTCTTGGATCTGAACTTGCAACTGCTGACCAGTCATTCGCCATTGCCTGGCAGGCAGATACCGCAGGAATCTTCAACTGGACCTATCCAACCCTTCAGGATCCTGCGTGGACTAATACCAAAATTGTTTTGCGTTGGAATAACAGTTTTACAGGGAATGCTACCATTCAATATGAAAAGAACGGACAGTGGCAAACCATCACCAATACTGCTGACCTGCAAAAAGAATATTTCTCCTGGATTACACCTGGTGAAGAAGGAACTTACAGGCTTAGAATGGTGTTAAGCACCAATGAAACATTTTATTCAGACAGTTTTGTAATTGCGGATCCATTGCAGATCAAAGTGGGTTTTAATTGTAAGGATTCTTTTCTTCTGTATTGGAACAAAACAGGAGCGGATGAATACAGGCTATACAGGTTGGGCGGCTTCTATATGGAACCATTTTCTCAAATTGGTGATAGCTTCATTGTACTGGCAAAAAATACCAATCCATCGTTACATTATAGTGTGGCTCCGGTACTTGACAACTGGACTGGCAAAAGAAGCCTCACGATCGATTACCGGAACCAGGGAGTGGGATGTTATTTCTTAAATTTCCTTGCGCAGTTGCAAAACAATTATGGAATGCTTTCAACCCAACTGGGTTCATTACATGAGATCAACCAGGTGAGTTTTTTAAAACAGACTGCAAATGGTTTTGTAAATATTTATTCCGTTCAGCCTGCATCTACAATGATACAGTTTACAGATTCTTTTTTGACAAGAGGCGTCAATACCTATAAGGTGATGATCGTATTAAACAATGGCCTGAGCCTTTATAGTGAACCTCAAAGCATTTACTATTTCACAGATCGTAGCGTCATCTTTTATCCAAATCCTGCGAAACAGGGCGAACCTGTAAGAATGATCGCAGCTGATTTTGATGAATTTGATATTGAGATCTTTGATGCCTCTGGTAAAATGGTGTATCGCCGGCACTTGTTGAATAATTATGAAGAGATCCCTGCATTGCTTTTATCAAGGGGCTTGTACATGGTGAGGATCCGCGACCGAAACAAAAACATCTACTCCGACAAAATTGTGATCTACTAAATTAGAAAAGCGAAGCCAATGCTTCGCTTTTCTAATTATCTCTGTTTGATTACAAAGTCTTTAAAACATCATTCATACCTCTTACGGCGTCAGCGCTTTTATTGAACATTGCTTTTTCTTCATCGTTCAACTGGTAATCCACTACTTTTTCCCAGCCATTGCTTCCAATCACTACAGGAACACCGAGGCAGATATCTTTCAGGCCATATTCGCCATCAAGAGCCACACAGCAGGCAAACAAGCGTTTCTCATCTCTTACGATGCTTTCAACCAATGCTGCGCCAGCAGCACCTGGTGCATACCATGCAGAAGTGCCAATCAGTTTTGTTAGAGTAGCTCCGCCTACCATGGTATCAGCAACCACCTGTTTTTGTTGTTCAGCGCTAAGGAAATTACTTACAGGAACACTGTTCCAGGTAGCAAAACGGATCAATGGGATCATGGTAGTATCACCATGGCCGCCAATTACAATTGCATTGAGGTCGTTAGGGCTGCAGTTCAAAGCCTGGCTCAGGTAACATTTGAAGCGGGCACTGTCAAGTATGCCACCCATGCCAATGATCCTGTTCTTGGGCAATCCGGTTGATTGCAGGGCAAGGTAGGTCATGGTATCCATTGGATTGGAGATCACGATGATGATGGCATCAGGAGAATACTTCAGGATATTTTGCGCAACACCTTTTACGATATTGGCATTCGTTCCTATCAGCTCTTCACGTGTCATTCCCGGTTTGCGTGGAATGCCTGAAGTGATAACTACTACTTTAGATCCTGCAGTTTTGCTGTAATCGTTTGTACTGCCGGTGATCCTGGTGTCAAAGCCAAGAAGAGCGGCCGTTTGTGTCATATCAAGTGCCTTGCCTTCTGCCAGTCCTTCCTTAATGTCAAGCAACACCAGCTCTTCACACAGTTCTTTGCGGGCAATGTTATCAGCAACGGTTGCACCAACCGCACCTGCACCTACAACTGTAATTTTCATTGATGATTTTTATTTATTGTGATCAATAATTTGCGGTGCGAAGGTAGGAGAATAGTTGAAAACATGAAATGACCAGCTACTGAGTTTCGTCATACAGCAGTATCATGAATGATTGAAAGCAGGAAATCAGAAGAATCCACCCAGGCGAATATGGAATTTTCCCAGTTCTTCCGAGGTGCCATAATAAACAGTAGCCGATAATTTATTAAAGGGTGCAATCATAATGCCTCCACCATACCCCAGGTGCCATTTATTTGATTCTTCTCCGGGCTGCCATATCCTGCCATTGTCTTCAAAAGCAATGATTCCCATCTTGCCATTGAATAACTTGCTTCGGACATTAAAGATCCAGCGCAGGTCATTGTTATTGAAGAAACTGGTTTTGCCATAAAAGCGTTGTCTGAAATAACCTCTCAGGGTTTGTCCTCCACCAAGAGTATTCAACTGGTAAAATTCCGGTTCGCCTGTTACGGTAGCAGCCCCGTTTCTGGAAGCAAAAGAGAAAGCTTTTGTAAGTGGAAGATAGAAGCCAAAGAATCCTGTATAGCGGTTGAAGCGGCGACTATTTTCCTTCAGGTTCATAATCTGGTTGGCCGTTGCTGTGAATCGCATGCCTTTTGTAGGCACTATTTCATCGTTGAAGTGGCGGTAGGAATAATATATTTCGCCACCGGCAAAATGTTTACGGTTAAAAACTGATGGATCATTCAATCCAACTACCGACTGAAAAAACTTACCATCATCTTTTTCCACTTTCACCATATCATACAATCCCCGAATACCGAACTCGTGGCCCTTACCCAGCTTCCTGTTCAGATCCATGGTGAAGTTGGCTTCGTTGGTAAACATTTTATAGAAAAGCCTGGTATCATTGAAATGTGTTTCATTGCCTATGCCCAGGAAATAATTGTCCAGCAGCTGGTCGTAACTACCATTCAGCAGGAGGTTCCATTTTCCCAGTAATTCCATGAACTGACCTTCATAATTGCCGCCAAAAGAATTATTGGTGATGGAATAATAAGCTTTGATGGATTGCTTCCAGCCAAAAGGCTCTTTTCTCCATTGTTGTTTTGTGAATTTATAACCCAGGTTGAAAAAAATTCCTCTGCGGTTACTATAGCTGGGCAACACAATCAATCCACCCGAACTATATTTAAATCCTCCATAGTTATAACTATTGATCGAAGTGTCACTGGAAAAACTTTCCCTGATTCGACCCACAACATCATTCTCACCACTATCATAATACTTCAGACCAGCCGTTGTTCCAGAGGCATTTACCACGGAGTCCCTGTCTATGCCTCCAATGATCCTTAATTTGATATCATTGGCTTTGCCATTGATCGAATAACGGTCATTTCCTTTCAAACCGTAAATGCGGATTTCCTTCGTTTCATTATTATTAAAAGTCCGGGAATAAAAAGCATGATCCTTTGGTTCATTCTTTTTATTAAGGTCATAAATGATGATGCTGGTTTCATTTTTATTCAGCCTGTTGATCACAAAGAGTTCATTCTGCTCCGAGCCTACTACTTCCACTTCTCTGGTGATAAAATCATAATAGTCCGAAGCGTACTCCTTGAGGTCATTGCGCCTTCTTTTGAGGTTGTCAATGATCTTCTGACCGGAAATGGCAAACATTTCAGGAGGAAGTGCTTTTACACTGGTTTCAATCACACTATCGGTTAAAGCTTTTTGTAAAGAAGCTGCAATATCCAGCCAGGTTTGTTTGGGCACTTCATTGGTGAAACGGCGGTCGAGATTTCTGGCAGGGAAATTATAGGTTTCAATATCATCAATAGTTTTATCAAAGCTTTGCAGGTGATCAAGGTTGGCGAGACTTGAAACAATATTGATCAATAAGCCATCGAATTTGGTATAAGTTTGATCCCTGTCCCTGGGTACAGGGTTGTAGACCTTGAATCCTGCTGAATCAAAGCTGGCCCATCTCCACTGGTCTTCATGCCGGCCCCAGTCACCCAGAAACATATCGAAAAGCCTTGCCCTTACAAAAGAAGGCTGGTCTACCTTATGATCATTTTCTTCTCTTGTTTTTTCCAGCATTTTAGGAGTGCCAATAACGTTTTTTGAATTTCCAAAGTAGGGAGCATCAGACTGGTCATCATCGGGTCTTTCTTCAAAAAGGCAAACCCTGTTGGCAAAAACTTCATTGAATGAACCCAGTCTTGCTGACCAGGGCACAAAAACAATTTGTGGGTTGGTATGGTAAACACCAGCAGCTGAGATCATACCTGGAATAGTAATAGCTGCAAAAGGATGTGCTGTTGAAACCTGGTCATTAGCCAGGTCTTCGATGAATGTGCCTGCAATTTCCGGTGGGAGTGCACCTTTATAGGTTTTATCAATGCTTCTTAAAACATATTGTTTGCCTTTGGCATCTTTCAATCTCAATGTTTTGGTTTGCCTGCCGCCGCCCTGTTCAACCGGGGTGAGTCCTCCTTTAACAGTATCCAGATTAATGACAGGAACTTTGACAGCCGTTGCCCATTCTTTACGGTAATGCCTGCCCCAAAGGAAGGTGTAGAAGGAACTTCTCTGGTATTGTTTGCCGGGAATAATGATCCTGTAATCCTTCTGGCTGCTGTCAACTATCAGGCTTTTTTGTGAAAAAGACAGATTATGGAAGACTAAGCCTAAGCATACCAAAGCAATGGATCTTTTCATCTTGAAACGGGATAATTTCCTCCAGTTAAGATAAAAAATAGTGCCACTGCTTATGTTTTTCCATTATAACATGTAAACCCCTTGAACTCTAATTCCTCTTCATGAATTGCAGACCTTTACATTGGGGCTAATTCATTGATCAACTTTTGGCCGATGGCCGTTTTCCTTTACATTTGCGTCCCCGAATATCCGGGATTAAACGATTACATTCTTTATGGCAACAACATCAGATATCAGCCGTGGGTTGATCATCAAGCTGGACGGCAGCCTTTACAAGGTTGTTGAATTTGGTGAAAATAAAACTGCCCGCGCTGCGGCAAAGGTTTGGGCTAAACTTACAGGGGTAGACAATAAACGCTCTATCGAAAAAACCTGGAACAGTGGAGATAATATCTTTCCTGTAAGGGTGGAGAGAAAGGAATATCAATATTTATATAAAGACGAGACAGGCTATAACTTCATGGACAATGAAACCTTTGAACAGGTGGCAGTTCCTGAAACTTCCATTGATGCACCACAGTTCCTCAAGGATGGGCAGATGGTTTCTGTACTTTTCAATACCGAAACAGAAACACCGATGAGTGTGGAGCTTCCCGATAAAATTGTTGTTCTGGTTACTTATAGCGAACCGGGATTAAGAGGTGATACAGCTACCCGCACGCTGAAGCCGGCAACTGTTGAAACAGGTGCTACGGTGATGGTTCCCTTATTTGTGAATGAAGGTGAACTGATTCGCGTGAATACAAAAACTGGCGAATACGTTGAAAGGGTAAAGGAATAATCATTTTAAAATGATGTTTCACCCCAGACAAAGAAATACAAAGTGGCGTTCAGTGAACGCCATTTTATTTCGGGCAAAACAATAACAAGAAATGTATGGGGGCTGTATGCATTTTGATTTCACAAATATGCATAGTTGGAACTAAAAGACTTTGAACTGCTTTAATTCCTATCTTAGCCCACCTGTATTAACCAAAATCATAATAAATTGAAACAAATGGATTTCAAACAAATTCAGGAGTTGATCAAAATGGTCAATGATTCGAATATTGGTGAAGTATCAATAGAGCAAAAGGATTTTAAGATAACGATCAGGCAAAAAGAAGAAAATATCACCCAGGTTGTTGCGGCCTCTATGCCTGCAGGTTACGGCCAGTTACCGCCACAGGCTCCTCAGCAAAGCCTTCCTCCTGCCATGCCACAGGGATCTGAACCCAAGGCAGCCACGGCAGCTCCATCCAATACTGTTACCATTAAAAGTCCTATGATCGGTACATTTTACAGGAGGCCATCTCCTGACAAACCAAATTTTGTAGAAGTGGGCGATGATGTAGCTCCGGGCAAAGTGGTTTGTATTATTGAAGCCATGAAGCTTTTTAATGAAATTGAAAGCGAGGTTAAAGGAAAGATCGTAAAGATCCTGGTAGACGATGCTTCACCAGTTGAATATGATCAGCCCTTATTCCTGGTAGAGCCCAGCTAATTGTTTTGATCGAATGATCTGCAGGCTTCTTCATTCCTGATATGCAAAAATTAGTTATAGACAAGCATGAAGTTGTAGTATATGACTGCTTTCATAATAAAGCGGTTAGTATCTACCTTGCATCTGGCGTCAGGCATGTTGGTAGAACTGTTCCGAAAAATTTTCTGAAAAATTTTCCATTGTTAACTGCTTTGTGCCCGGTTTATCATCAGCACAATGGCTAATCTTCTAATTAAAAAATGTTCAAGAAAATATTAATTGCCAACAGGGGAGAGATCGCCTTACGTGTGATTCGTACGGCACGTGAAATGGGTATCAAAACCGTTGCTGTTTATTCAACAGCCGACAGGGACAGCCTTCACGTGAAATTTGCTGATGAAGCAGTTTGTATAGGAAAGGCTCAAAGTAGTGATTCCTATCTCAATATTCCTCACATCATGGCTGCCGTGGAGATCACTAATGCCGATGCTGTGCATCCAGGTTATGGTTTCCTTGCTGAGAATGCCAAGTTCTCGCAGATCTGTGCCGATCACGGTATTAAATTTATCGGTCCCACTCCCGAGATGATCAATTCCATGGGCGATAAGATGACGGCCAAGGAAACAATGATCAAGGCCGGAGTTCCCGTTATTCCGGGAAGTGATGGCCTGCTGGGCAGCCTGGAAGAAGCTATCAGTCTTGCTAAGGATATGGGATTTCCTGTCATCCTCAAAGCAACTGCAGGTGGTGGTGGAAAGGGTATGCGCGTAGTTTGGGAAGAGAGTGAAATGGAGCGTGCCTACAATAATGCCAAGGCGGAAGCAGCTGCTTCTTTCAAGAATGATGGTATTTACATGGAGAAATTCGTGGAAGAGCCACGTCATATCGAGATACAGGTAGCAGGCGACAGGTATGGTACTATTTGCCACCTGAGTGAACGCGACTGCTCTATCCAGAGAAGACACCAGAAACTGGTGGAAGAATCACCCTCACCTTTCATGACAGCTGAACTGCGACATAGAATGGGAGAGGCGGCCAAGAAAGCAGCGCAGGCCATTAACTATGAAAGCGTAGGCACCATCGAATTCCTGGTTGATAAACACCGCAATTTTTACTTTATGGAAATGAACACACGTATCCAGGTAGAACATTGCGTAACCGAAGAGGTAATCAATTATGACCTGATCAAGGAACAGATCAAGATAGCTATGGGAGAACGCATTTCGGGCCGCGACTATGAACCACAGTTGCATGCCATTGAATGCAGGATCAATGCAGAAGATCCCTATAATGATTTCAGACCTTCACCTGGCAGAATTACGGTTCTCCACCAGCCAGGAGGCCATGGGGTGAGAGTGGACAGCCATGTGTATGCAGGTTATGTGATTCCTCCATATTATGATTCCATGATCGGAAAACTGATCACGGTTGCACAAACCAGGCAGGAAGCTATTGATACCATGTACAGAGCTTTGAGCGAATATGTGATTGAAGGAGTGAAGACAACCATTCCCTTCCATTTGCAGCTGATGCAGAATGAGAAATTCAGGGAAGGTGATTTTACCACCAAATTCCTTGAAACCTTCAAGATGAAATAATAAGAAACCCCTTCAAAAATGAAGGGGTTTTATTTTGGACATTGTGATTTTTAAATTAGCCTTTTCTTCCTTTACCTTTTCCTTTTCCGGGTGTTCCACCATTTTTATGGGGATTGCCTTTTCCTTTTTCCCAGCCTAAATGTTTTCCATTATCAGACTTTGCTTTCTTATTCTTGTGAGTCTTACGATCATTGTCATCACCATCGTAACGGCCATTGATCTTTTTGATCTCTCTTTTCCTTTGGTTTTCAAGATCCCTGATGATCCTGTCTTTTTCCTCTGTACTTAAATTGGGATTGTTCCTGATAGAAATAATCTTTGCATCATATTCACGATTGACCCGATCAATTTCCGCCTGTTTTGATGTGGAAGAACCAGGATAGCGGGTTGTTCCATTGTCTCCTCCCAGGATCACATCTCTGCCTCTTGTAGTATTATCACTTCCTGTTTTTTTATCTCCACCCAGGATTACCTTGCGGGCTTCATCCTTTGTGCTTTGAGCATTCACACTGGCAAAAGCTCCAGCAGCGATTAAAAGTGTAATGATTTTTTTCATAGTAGCTTATTTTAAGTTCATTGCAATACTTCGAAGATGATGCCAAAGCTCATCTGGCTATGGAAGGAAATGTTAAAGGGAATTTGTTTTCACAAGACCTTCTGAATAAACGGCTATACCAGCTAAAACTGAAGGGCACTTTTTTTGTGACTGTTATGGTTCACCCTTAAAACACTGGCCATGAGATCCGTTAAGAATATGTTGTCATTCCTGGTTGGAGCTCTTTTGAGCTTATTTGTTTTATCCCAGGTTGCCTTTAAGGAAAAGCAGAATGTAAAACTGCAGTGGCATGCACCCGCGCATCCTGATCAATTATCTTTTGCGGGAGAAAAAGTACCGTTGGAAAGGTGGGATGTTTATGAAAAATTCGACCGTGAACTTTTGCTGAATTATTATAACCAGGGAGCCATCATTTATTTACTGAAGCTGGCAAACCGGAATTTTCCTGTGATTTCTGAAAGATTAAAAGCCAATGGTGTTCCAGACGATTTCAAATATCTATGCATTGCTGAAAGCAATATGCAAAGCTGGGCTGTTTCAAAATCCGGTGCCGTAGGATACTGGCAGTTTATGAACGGAACAGCGCCTGGCTATGGGCTCGAAACTTCTTCACAGGTAGATCAGCGCCAGGACCTTGAAAGATCAACAGATGCGGCCTGTAAATACCTGAAGCAGGCCTATGCCAGGTTTGGCAACTGGACAGCCGCTGCAGCATCTTATAACTGTGGTATGGCTGGTTATAACAACCACGCTAGTTTTCAGCAAACTAAAAACTATTATGATCTTCAATTGCCGGAAGAAACCAATAAATACATTTACCGCATCCTTGCTTTTAAATACCTCATGGAAAATGCAGCTTCACTTGGATTTGTAGTACAGGATGAAGAAAAATATGATGAAGTGCCTTACCGGGAAGTTGTTGTGAATAGTTCTATTCCAAACCTTGCAAGTTTTGCAATAGCCAATGGAACCAGTTATAAGATGTTGCGTAATATGAATCCCTGGTTAAAAGGAAAATCACTTACTGTGAACAAAGGAAAAACCTATACACTGAAATTGCCGCCCAATAACAAATAATTCATCGGCACAGAGGCAACCAAAAAGGAAGTTTCATTGTTTATGATTTGCAGGCTTCTGATTGAAGCAGATGCAATTGCAAATCTTTACCTTAACATATGTCATTTCCTGATGTTTCAGACCCTCTCTGGTTTTTAATAACGATAGCCATTGTCTTCGCTGTGGTTATTGGACGTTACTTTTTGATAGCTGGGATTTTCTTTTTTGTTTTTTATGTCTGGTTTCCATCAAAATGGAAATCGAGGAAGATCAATAATAGGGAATATAAAAAAGATCAGTTCAGGAAAGAGGTTTCCTGGAGTACACTCACGGCCCTGATCTTTGCGGTTTCAGGTGCATTCATGTTACTTATGTGGCAAAAGGGATGGACAAAATTATATACAGATATCAATGACTATCCATGGTGGTGGCTGATCGCCAGTTTGATCATATCAATGGGATTGCATGAAACCTATTATTACTGGCTGCATCGATGGATGCATCATCCCCGCATTTTTCGGATCGTTCATAAAGTTCACCATGATAGCAATATCACTTCTCCCTGGACGGCATTTTCATTTCATCCGCTTGAAGGATTTTTGCAGGCAATATTTCTTCCCGCACTTTTACTTGTGTTGCCCATGCATATTTATGTTTTGCTTTTACAATTAACCATCATGACTTTCAGCAGCGTGGTTAACCACCTGGACATAGAGATATATCCTAAAAATTTTCACAGGCATTTTTTAGGAAAATGGCTCATTGGCGCCACGCATCATTCATTGCATCACAAACAGTTCAGGTATAATTATGGGCTTTATTTTACCTGGTGGGATAAATGGAAAAAAACAGAAAGTCCTTCTTACAATCAACTGTTTGAAGAAAAAACAGCCTGAGTATTATTCTTCCTTTTTTACAATTCCGTTGACAAGGCTTTTCCATTGCAGCTTTGAAAAACCTGTGATGGCACCTATGGCAACAACTGTGTTCCTGATTTTGTCAACCAATTTATCTGCATCTGCATTAGGCTTTTCATTACGTCCATGCACACCGGCAGTGACTTTTCTGCCTTCTCTTTTTACAAGAAAAGAAGAACTGGAATCGCTGCTGAAAAAATGTGCTGTGTCTTCCTTGTTGTTTTGTGGATTGGAACAGGGGCGTACGGTGATGACAAGGAAATTTTCATCCTCCCTGATATCTTCAATTTTAACCCAGTCGCAACCATCACCTGTTACAGAACCAGGTGCGGGAATATCGATCTGGAAGTAATCTCCTTTCCTGGCTTTGCGACCTACTGCATTTCCATTGCCATCCCTCAGCTGAAATTGCGCTGTTGCCTTTCCTGCCAGCTGATGCCAGTTGTTTACATTTAATAATCTTTCCCTGGCCAGTTGATAAAAAGAGGCTGCCTCTTCCATGCTTTCAAACTCTGAATGTGACTGCGTATTGGAAGCTGCCCCTTCAGTATTCTCTGGAACCAATTCTTCCAGGCTCATACATATAATTTTCCTTCCTTACCTTCTGCGAGTTTTTTACCAGTGACCACAGAAGCAGCGATCTTAAGAAAGGCGATCATCTTTCCGGTTTCAGCATCCCAGTAATACATATCGCGTGGCTGTACTTTTAATAAGGCAAGATTGGGATCATCCACACCATCCGGAAACCAGGCCTTTACAATGGGCGACCATTTTTCTTTTATGACAGAACGGTCCGTTACAACAGATGCACTACCCCAAACATCCAGGTAGCTTTCCTTGCCAGGATGGGCATAAGCTAGGTGTACTGTTTTTTCCCTGCTCACTTCTTCAACCTTAATAGACCTGATGTCTGTATAAAACCATAGAGTGCCATCTTCTTCAACATCTATGGTAGCCATTGGCCGCGTGTGATCATGGTCATGACCATCGCCACCTGCATGATTGGTGATGAACATGCAAATATTAATATCATTGACGAGCTTCCTGAATTTTTCAAGCGCCTGTGTTTGTTCGAGGTTCTTTTGCATAACTGATTGTTTACATCCAACTATCCTAAACATTGTGCCATTCAGGTTTTGTTTAATTTTTCTCTGGCAACCTCGGTATCCGCTATCAACCCGATCTTTCTTGAATGAAGAATGGCATCGGTGCTGTGACTGAAAAAGCAACAGGGTACACCATGTGATTCGATCTTTTCCAGAACATCGGCTGCCTTTTTTTTATTCTTTTCATAAACATCACGGATATATACTGCATGAATCTGTTTTGGGAAATGTGAAACAATCGCCTCATAGATATAAGGGTCCTGTTGAGAACTGTCGCCCAGTAATACAAACCGTTGCTGGGGATAGGATTCAAGTATCCTGGCTATCCTTGTGAACTTGGTCATGTGGTGGTTTTGTCCGGTCTTCAGCAACTGGCTGAACCTTTTCAGCTGGTTAAGCAGAAACACACCTTCCGGTATTTCATTCACGCGGGTGAATTCAAGGATGTAATCATATAAATTCCATTCACTGCTGGAAACATAAAAAAAAGGATTCGGTGCTTCGGGTGTTGTATTACTTAAAGACAAGAGCTGGTAATGTTTGACCACTCCTTCAAAGGGTTTGCGCGTCCTTGCATTTTGTGTAAAAAGCACAAAAAGTCTTTTCCTGAGTTTGGAAGAATGTGAAATAAGGAAAGTGTCGTCTATATCAGAGATGAAACCATATTGAGTATTGTAAGGGATGTAGATTTTTCCTGTGGATGTTGCCAGGACCTCTTCCCTTATTTTGGCTCTAATGGTCACTTCCTGCCATCCCTGGGGCAGGGGCGGCTCATCTTTCCAGCCGAAATGAAAAAAGCCATCATCATCCGTTTGGCATTGCATGCTGAAATTTTCCCATTGCAGCTCTACCTGGATATTTGAAAAAGGCTTTACGATAAATAAGCGAAGCAGCGCCAGTGTATTCCTGATAAAGCTTTTGCGGTATCTCTTCCGGGGTAGTGGACTTAACCTGAAAACGTGCCCGTAAATATTCATTTGTTTGGCATGTCCATAACCGTGATATACCCTGATGGTAATATTATCAGTGAGACCCAGCCATCGCATGATCCTGGCTTTTATGCTTTTTTGTGTTGGCATGAAAAATACTATACAATAAGCATGCAGAAGGGTGAAGGATTAAAAGTATTGTTTATTATCAATCCTGTTTCGGGTGGAAAGGAAAAAAATAACTGGGAGGCTGCCATCCGGGAATATTTCAGGGATAAGCCTCATCGCATGGAGTTCTATCTCCTTACAGGACAGGATGACAAGCGTTCCGTGATGCACCATATAGACCTCTTCAAACCGGATCGTGTTGTAGCAGTTGGTGGTGATGGTACAGTAAAAATGGTGGCAGGCATACTTAAGGAAACACCCCTTGTTCTTGGAATTCTGCCAGCCGGTTCAGCCAATGGCATGGCCACAGAACTGGGCTTGCCTGTGAATATGGAAGAAGCTCTTGATGTGGTGATTCACGGCAGCATTAAAAAAATAGACCTGCTGCGTATTAATGAAGAGCAGATCTGCATTCACCTTTGCGATGTTGGCCTCAATGCCATGCTGGTAAAATATTTTGAACAATCAAAAAAAAGAGGGATGTGGAGTTATGGCAAAGCAGTTTTCCGGGTATTGTGGCAAAAACAAAAAATGCGTGTGTCCATTCAAACCGAATCAGCCAGCTACCAGCGAAAAGCATACATGGTGGTAATGGCCAATGCCCGCAAATATGGAACTGGTGCCAATATCAATCCGGAAGGTGATATTGCCGATGGTCGTTTTGAAATCGTGATCCTTAGAAAATTAAATGTGTTAGAGATTCTTAAAGCAATTTTTACCGACAGGTCCTTTCATCCCAAAAGAATAGAAGTGATTCCGGCTACGGAAGCCGAAATTCGCATCCATCGTAAAGCTTATTTCCAGGTTGATGGTGAGTTTGAAGGAAAGACAGCTCTTGTTAAAGCCCGCGTACTTGCCGGAGTTCTGCATGTGGTGGTTCCTGCACAGACTGCATAACTGGCACTATTTTTTTATTTACTGAAGAAATTAATCGTTATGGACAGACTTGAATTAAAAGGAAGATGGAATGAGCTGAAGGGCAAGGCCAAGCAGGCTCATGGTGACCTTACGGATGACGATCTTCGTTATGAAGATGGAAAGGAAGATGAATTGTATGGACGATTGCAGACCAGGCTTGGAAAAACAAGAGAGCAGGTAATCGATTGGATCAAGGGTCTGGATCGCGACAGGGATTAATGTCACCGAACAGAAATAGAACCATTTTATGGTGCAGATTCAGGACCGGAAATTTCCGGTCCTGTTTTTTTATCTATAATTCAATTGTAAAAGCTGGACATTTTGATTCCTTGTTCATCTCTCTCATATTCCTTTCCTTTGCCGCATGCATTATGTGTCTGCAGAGAACCTGGGAAAGTCTTACGGAATAAAACCACTTTTTGATCATATCTCTTTTCATATTTCAGAAGGCGACAAGATCGCACTGGTAGCAAGAAACGGGTCTGGTAAATCAACACTGCTTAAAATTGTTGCCGGTAAAGAAATCGCCGATGAAGGAAAGATCTGGATCAACAAGGATGTTGATACGGCTTTCTTTGAACAGGATCCCAGGCTGGATGAGCAGGCAACCGTGCTGGATAATATTTTTCATATTTCACATCCTGTCATTCATGTGATCAAGCAGTACGAAGCTGCTGTTGATGAAGGAAATGATGAAAAGGTTTCTGAGTTGCTGGTAAAAATGGATGAAGCCAGAGCCTGGGACTTTGATGCCAAGGTGAAGCAGATTTTGGGCAAACTGAATATTCATCAACTCAATCAAAAGGTTTCCACACTGAGCGGGGGCCAGAAAAAAAGGGTTGCGCTGGCAAAAACACTGATTGATATTGGCTTTGAACACAAGCATGTGCTGCTCATCATGGACGAACCTACCAACCACCTGGATGTTGAAATGGTGGAATGGCTGGAACATTACCTGAACAAAGAAAATGTCACGCTTTTGCTGGTAACGCATGACCGGTATTTCCTCGATGCAGTTTGTGATGAAGTGTGGGAACTGGAAAACAGTGTGCTTTATTTTCATAAAGGCGACTATGCCAATTTCCTGGAGAAAAAAGCGCAGCGGGAAGAAAGTGAAGCAGCGAGTATTGACAAGGCCAGAAATTTATACCGCAAAGAACTCGAGTGGATGCGCAAGCAACCCAAGGCAAGAACCACCAAATCAAAAAGCCGCATTGATAATTTTTATGAGGTAGAAAAAAAAGCAAAGCAGCAGTTGCAGGAACAACAGCTGGAATTGCAAAGCAAGATGAGTCGTTTGGGTGGAAAGACAGTTGAACTGAAAAAAGTCTATAAGAGCTTTGGCGATAAAGTGATTTTAAAAGGCTTTGATTATACATTCAAAAAAGGTGAAAGGGTTGGAATTGTAGGTAAGAACGGAGCAGGCAAATCCACTTTTATCAATATTATACAAGGTCTTGAAAAAGCTGATAGTGGTAAGGTGAACATAGGGGATACTGTAGTATTTGGTAATTATTCACAGATGGGTCTCCAGGTAAAGGAAGACATGCGTGTGATAGAATACGTGAAAGGCATTGCTGAAAATTTTCCTCTGGCCAACGGCGGTTCATTAAGTGCAGCCCAATTTCTGAATCTATTTTTATTTCCACCCGATCAACAGTATACCTACATCAGTAAACTAAGTGGTGGTGAAAAAAGAAGGCTTCATTTGCTGACCATACTTTTTCGTAATCCTAATTTTTTAATACTCGATGAGCCGACCAATGACCTTGATCTTCCCACACTTTCTGTTCTTGAAAATTTCCTGCTTGAATTTCCAGGGTGCCTGGTGATTGTGAGTCACGACAGGTATTTTATGGACCGCCTGGTTGATCATTTATTTGTTTTTGAAGGAGGTGGCGAGATCAGGGATTTCCCAGGCAATTATGCACAATTCCGCGAATGGCAAAAACAACAGGAAGCAGTACGTATAGAAGAAAAAAAATCAGAGCCCTTGCCGGTGACAGCTGCTCCGGTTAAAAAGAAACTTTCATTCAAGGAGCAAAGGGAATTTGAGATGCTTGAAAAAGATATCAGGGCACTGGAAAAAGAAAAAAGCGAAATCAGTCAAAAACTTTCAGATACCAGTCTTCCATTTGAAGAATTGCAGCAACTCTCACTAAGAATAGGAGAGATCAGTTCACTCATAGATGAAAAGGAAATGAGGTGGCTGGAACTCAGTGAAATAGCTCAATAGTCCTGCCTATTGCAAATACCGAAAGCTTTTATTTCTTTTGTGATGATCCTTCCTTAAGAAGACACAGGTTAAAATCCGTAAACTACGGAGGCTATTTCTTCACCTTAAAAATCTGTGTTATGAAACGAATCAATTCTTTACTCCAGGATGAAACGAACCAAAGCGTATTGGCCATTTCAGCTTTGGTAGCAACCGTGATCATACTTACGGTGCTGTTTTACTAATGCACTTGAAATGTGCAGGCAAAAAAAATCCTCTTCGGGGTGAAGAGGATTTTTAAATTTTATCAGCGCAGGAAAACCAGTTCCCTGTACTTGGGAAGATTCCAGTCATTATCATCTACCAGTTGTTCCAGCTTATCTACATGGTAACGAAGTGTATCAAAATACTTCTCCTTGACATCACTGCAATAAGCAATGGCTTTCTCCCTGTTATCTGAGATATTGTTAGCTACCTTTCTTGCTTCGGTCATGGCTTCTGTCAGTTCACTTACCTTATTGATATGCTCTGATAGCTTTGTGAGCATCTGTGTTCTTTGTGTACAGGCGCCTTCTGCAAGTCCTACCTCTTTCAGGCCACGGATATTCGCGATCAGTTTGTTCTGGTAATTGATCGCAGCGGGCATTACATGTGTAGATGCCAATTCTACCATCAGACGGCTTTCGATCTGTACTTTCTTGATGTATTTCTCGAGCTCAATCTCGTGCCTTGCTTCGAGTTCTGCATGCGTGTAAATGTTATTGCCTTCAAATAACTGCTTTGCCTTGCTGGTAACCATTGCATCAAGAGCCAATGGAGTGGTTTTTACATTAGGCAGCCCACGGCGTGCAGCTTCTTTTTCCCACTCTTCGCTGTAGCCATCACCTTCAAAAAGGATCTTTTCACTGCTTACAATGTATTCGCGAATGGTGTGCATGATGGCGATCTCTTTCTTTTCACCTTTCTCAATATGCGCGTCCACATCTTTTTTAAATGTCTTGAGAGTTTCGGCCATAATTGTATTCAATACCGTCATGGCATTAGCGCAATTGGCTGAGGAACCCACAGCACGGAATTCAAATTTATTCCCAGTGAAGGCAAATGGTGATGTACGGTTACGATCGGTATTGTCAAGCAGCAATTCTGGAATGCTCCTGTGAATGTCCATCTTAAGCATGCTTTCATCTGTTTCGTCCATGCTTTCTGTTACTCTTTGCTTCACATCATTCAACACCTTGGTAAGATACTGTCCGATGAAAACAGAAATGATAGCGGGTGGCGCTTCGTTGGCACCCAGGCGGAAATCATTGCTGGCAGAGGCGATGGCTGCTCTCAGCAGGTCTGCATAATCATGAACGGCTTTGATGGCATTGACAAAGAATGCCAGGAACATCAGGTTGGTCTTTGGCGTTTTGCCGGGAGCCAGCAGGTTCACACCGGTATCTGTTGCCAGGCTCCAGTTATTGTGCTTTCCGCTGCCATTGATGCCTGCAAATGGTTTTTCGTGGAGCAATACCCTGAGGCGGTGACGTGCTGCCACGCGGGTCATCACATCCATCAATAAAGTATTGTGGTCAACGGCGAGGTTGGCTTCTTCAAAAATGGGAGCACACTCAAACTGCGCTGGTGCTACCTCGTTATGACGGGTGCGCAGAGGAATACCCAGGCGATAGGATTCTGTTTCGAAATCACGCATGAAGGCATATACTCTTTCAGGAATAGAACCAAAATAATGGTCTTCCAGTTGTTGTCCTTTAGCAGGATTGTGTCCAAAAACAGTTCTTCCGCAGGCAATCAGGTCGGGGCGGGCATTGAACAATCCTTCATCCACTACAAAATATTCCTGTTCCCAGCCAAGGGTTGGAGTAACGCGGGTAACATTCCTGTCAAAATAATTACAAACGTCAACCGCTGCATTGTTCACCGCTTCGAGGGCTTTGAGCAATGGAGCTTTATAGTCAAGGGATTCACCGGTATATGAAATGAAAAGGGTAGGAATGCAAAGTGTTTTTCCAAGTCCAATGTCCATGATAAAGGCGGGTGAAGAAGGATCCCAGGCTGTATAGCCGCGGGCTTCAAAAGTAGCACGCAAACCACCGCTTGGGAAAGAAGAAGCATCTGGTTCCTGTTGGATGAGTGCATCACCTTCAAATTGTTCTATGGGTGTTCCATCGCTTTTAAGCGTGAAAAAAGAATCATGTTTTTCAGCCGTTGTGCCGGTAAGTGGCTGGAACCAATGTGTAAAGTGGGTAACACCCTTGCTTTCTGCCCATGCCCTGATTCCATTGGCAATTTGTGCGGCCATGCCACGGTCAATCTTCTGTCCGGACCTGATAGAACCCATCAAACTTTTATAAGCTTCATCACTCAGGAATTGTCGGGCAACCTGGTGGGTAAATACATTTTCAGCAAAAATGGGAGTGATCTTGGTACAGCTCTCTGGTTGAACCCTTTCCGCGTTCAGCAGGTTTTTGAGGGCATTAAAGCGAAGGGACATAAAATTTAATTTGATGCAAATAAAAGATTTTGTCAGGGAAACTTTTAAAAAAATAGTTCAAATGTGCAGAAAAATACATGGAAAGTGGAAAATAATTGAAAAATTTTGCCCTATAGTTGAGTTAAGATGGGGGTTCTCAAGAAAAAATCATTAATTATTTTTATCTATAATATTTCCTGCCAAAACCTGTCCAATTCTTTGCCAGTTGATCATAGCGATCATTGGAATGGCTAAAAAAGGCAGGATGATGCTCCTGTAACGAACAATGGCACCCAGGATATTGACGGTATAGCCGATCATCATGAGGATGCTGAAGGAGAGTAAAAGACAGAATAATAAAAAAGGAGAAAGAGGAACACCATTTTTTCTCCAGATCAGAAAACAAAGAAAAAGGACCAGGAGCAGGTTGATTTCCAAAGCTGCTGCCAGGGAAAGAAGGTGTTTTACATCGGAAGGATAAGGCCTGATCAGGCTCAGGGCAAGGGCCTGTGGTGCGTTGGAAACAAAACTGGTGAAATTCGGTTCCAGTCTCTTTACCTCAACTGCCGATCCTCCACCTAATTTCAGGAATTCCTCCTGCTTATTGACCGTAGCCTGTGGCAGGTCAAATTTTCCACTAACGAATCTCGTCGAAAAAAACAGTGCGATAAAAACCAGGGTGACAACAGCATAAACTCCCAAAGGTTTCCATTTGTTTTTCAATTTTTCTGAGAGGATCCATGCAAGAAGCGCAGGCAGAATGGTGATGATCAGAAAATTCCGCAACACCAGTACCAGCAGGAATCCGAGCAGGATAACGAGATAGTGTTTCCATGAAAAATGGCCGTCCCTGAATCCGAAATAAATCGCATAAATCATCAGGGCCAGGCCGGTGAAGATCAATCCCTCCTTATGTAATCCGCTGGTCCAGTACAAAAATGAAGGCAGGAGAAAGGTGGCGATCAAAACCTGGATCTTCCTTCCTGGAAAAATATGTTTCATGACACGATAAATAGCCACCGGTCCAAAAAAAGTCAGGAAGCAGATAAAGATCACATTCACATAATAATGACCAAATGTGAACATATTAAAAAGGGCCATCAATTTAATGAGGAAGGTCCCTTTGATATCATTCCACCAGGAATTATGTGTAGAGAAAAAATTGGAATAGCCGTGATCATAACCCGAACGAAAGATATTCGTGAAAAAATCAAAGGGATGCTGGCGTAGGACTTCATATTCACGCAGACTTTCATAATGATATCCCCAGGTATCGATCATTTGAGCCATCTGTCCATAATACACTCCGATCCAGCCATAGAAAATCCCGGCCATGACCTTAAGTAAAAAAAGAAGGATCAGTTGCGAGTGGGTAAGTCCTGAATTCGTAAAGAATTTTATTTTGGTAATGATCCAGGCAAAAAGAACAAGATATCCGGCAAACAACAAATGCTCCAAGCAGTTCCTGATTTAATCGGCACAAAATAGAAAATCTTATCCACACTCTTCCTTATAAAAAATCACTGTCACTCGGGAGTGAGTTCTTAGCTTTGCCATTCATTTTGAATTTCTTTGATTAATTATGGAGATCACAGTTAAAACCGCGCAACAGTTACGTCTTACCGAAGAAGAATTTGAACTGATCAAACAAAAACTCGGAAGAACACCCAACTTCAACGAGCTATGTGCTTTTTCTGGAATGTGGAGTGAGCATTGCAGTTATAAGAACAGCATCAAATGGCTCAAGACACTTCCAAGGGAAGGTGGCAGGATGCTGGTAAAAGCAGGTGAGGAAAATGCTGGCCTGATGGATATTGGCGGTGGTTATGGCGTAGTATTTAAGATCGAATCACACAATCACCCTTCTGCCATCGAGCCTTTCCAGGGAGCAGCAACTGGTGTTGGTGGTATTCACCGCGACATCTTTACCATGGGTGCACGTCCTATTGCGGCATTGAATTCACTCAGATTTGGTAACCTGGATGAAGCCAAAACGCAACACCTTCTTGCAGGCGTTGTTCATGGCATTGGTCATTATGGGAATTGCTTTGGCGTACCAACTGTGGGTGGTGAAATTTATTTTGATGAATGTTATCATACCAATCCACTGGTAAATGCCATGAGTGTGGGTATTGTGAAAGTGGGCAAAACAGTTTCCGCAACAGCGGAAGGGTTGGGCAATCCCGTGATGTATGTGGGCAGTGCAACCGGTAAGGATGGTATTGGTGGTGCTTCATTTGCTTCAGCTGATATTACTGAAGAAAGCACGGAAGAATTACCGGCTGTGCAGGTAGGTGATCCTTTCCAGGAAAAGAAATTACTTGAAGCCTGTCTCGAAGTCATTGAAACCGGCGCCGTAGTTGGTATGCAGGATATGGGTGCTGCCGGGATCATTTGTTCAACAGCGGAAATGAGTGCGAAAGGAGAAGTGGGTATGCGTATTGATCTTGATAAGGTACCTACGCGACAGCAGAACATGAAAGCATGGGAACTGCTGTTGAGTGAAAGCCAGGAAAGGATGTTGCTGGTAGTACAAAAAGGCAAAGAAGCAGAAGTAAAAAAAGTATTTGATAAATGGGACCTGGAAAGCGCAGTTATTGGTGAAGTCACAGATGATGGTTTGCTGAGTTTTTATATTGCCGGAAACCTGGAAGCACAGATCCCTGCACAGGAATTGGTTCTGGGTGGCGGTGCACCTCAATACGACAGGGAATACAGGGAGCCTTCTTATTTCAACGAGGTCAAAAAATTTGACATCAGCCAGGTTCAGGAACCTAAAGACATCAGATCAGTAGCAGAAAAGATCATCCAGCTTCCAAGCATTGCTTCAAAAAGATGGATCACCACTCAGTATGACAGTATGGTGGGAACTAACAATGCTTCTACCAACAATCCAACAGATGCAGCGATTGTACTGGTGAGAGAAACAGGAACTGCTCTGGCTGTGACTGTAGATTGCAACAGCCGTTATGTTCATGCAGATCCTTATAAAGGTGCAATGATCGCAGTGGCAGAAGCAGCGAGAAATATTGTATGCAGTGGAGGACAGCCCCTGGGCGTTACTAACTGTCTCAATTTTGGAAATCCTTTTGATCCACAGGTCTATTACCAGTTTGTTCATGCAGTAAAAGGAATGGGTGAAGCCTGCCGACGTTTTGATACACCGGTAACCGGTGGAAACGTAAGTTTTTACAACCAGAATCCTGATGGTCCTGTATTCCCGACACCAACGATTGGTATGGTGGGATTGCTGGAGAAATTTAATAAAAGGATGACGCTTCATTTTAAAGAAGAAGGCAACCAGATATTTTTGATCGGAAACAGCAGGAATGATATCAGCAGCTCTCAATACCTGAGTAAGATCGCAGGAGTTTCTCTTTCACCTGCTCCACATTTTGACCTGGAGGAAGAATTCAGACTGCAGGAATTGATAAAGCAACTGATTGCAGAGAATGCGATCAGCAGTGCTCATGATGTCAGTGAAGGTGGTTTGTTTACCACGCTTGCAGAATCAGGCTTTACCCGTTCATTTGGCTTTGACATTACAACAGCCGAAGGAATCAGGAAAGATGCCTTTCTTTTTGGTGAAGCACAAAGCAGGATAGTGGTCTCTGTATCCAAGGAAAATTTTGATCATTTCATGGAAGTGATCCGTACTTCAGGTATTGCTTATAGTTTGCTGGGATCTGTTACTTCGGGACAGATCAAAATTAATGGTGAGGACTGGGGGCATATTGAGAACTGGAAAGATATGTATGATACCGCCATTGAAAACAAGCTGGCAAAAGAACTGGCTTCAGAGGGAGCACTTGGAATGATCTGATGTTTAGAATAAAAAATCGAAACAGGTATCCAAAGAGATACCTGTTTTTTTATGTATCAAATCAACACAAGAAATTCTATTAAGCATCTACCAGTTTTTGTATTTCAAATTTTGACATCTTCATAAATGCTTCAACCACTCTTGGAGCTTTATCAGGATCAGACATCAGCTTACCTAGAACAACTGGAACAACCTGCCAGGAAAGGCCATATTGATCCTGTAACCATCCACACTTGTCGTAACGACCATCCTTCCCCAGTTTTTCCCAGTAATAATCGATTTCCTCCTGGTTCTGGCATTCAATCACAAAAGAAGTAGCCGGTGTGAACTGGTATTGAGGTCCTCCATTCAATGCCATGAAAGGATTTCCATTCAGTTCAAATCTGACTACCATTGGATTTTCGGCAGTGATCTTTGAGTTTTTAAATACAGAGCAGTAAAATTCCGCGGCTTCTTTTGCTTTGCCGTCGAACCATAAACAGGGATACATTGTAGTTGACATTTCTAAGTTTTTTAAATGATGAATGTCTGGCAAAAATATCAGGGTACTTAAAACCAGAATAGAACAAAACCGACAATCCTTTTCAGGAGCCGTAGTTCAGGTAATCAGAGGGTGAAAGGCGGGTAAATTCTTTGAAGGCACGGATATAATGGCTTTGATCTGCATAGCCATGATCAAAAGCTATGTCTGAAAGTTTCACAAACTTTCTTTGATTCAGTTGTATAAAGGCTGCATTGAACTGGCAAACCCTTCTGAAAAGATTGGGTGAAAGCCCAATATTCTTTTCAAACATTCTTTGAAAAGACCTTTCCGTGATCCTTAATTCTTTTTGCAGCTTCACTAACACTTCCTTTTCATGATGATTTGCTATTACCGATGTTGCGTATCGCAACGCCATATTTTCGACATTCATCCTGTTGATTAAACCAATGATATAATCATCCAGAAAGCAGATTCTTTCTTTAATGGATTTTGCATTCAGCAACTGTTCCTCAAGTAAACCGGTTTGTAGTGGAGAGATCAGTTTCAGATCAATGGGTTGATCAGTGAGTTCAGGAGCCGCAATATTGAATAATGACATCAGGGCAAAGGGCTTAAAGAAATAAGCGATCAGTGTAAAGCTTTCTGAAATATGCAGGTCTTCGGGTTGAACTGTTTGTCCAAACAGGGTAAGATGTGAACCTGAATTTTTGCCCAGCTTTCCTTTTGTTGAATTAAAAAGAAGAGTGGGTGAGCCATTGGCAAAAAGCGGAAGTGTAAAAGGTTGAACAAGCCCTTCGTATTCTATGACAAGGATGTCATGAACATAATCACTGATCTTTTCGTTTGGCTGAAGGTTTTCGGTTCTCATTGGCTGCATTGCCTTTCATCTAAGTTACTCTATTGAGGTATGCAGCATTAGTTTTCATTGAAGGAAATAAGCTAATCCCTAAAAAGTTTTTAAAAAGAAAGCTCCATTTGTAGGGGAATGTTCGCCTGGGCCAGTGGGAGTATGTGAGAAGTATTTGTTGACAGTTGATACAATGCAGTAGGCTCGTACCTTGAAGCCACGATCATGTTCACCCCTTCAGCATGTTGCGTAAAAAGTTCCTGAACCAGCTGAGGGCAATTATTGTTTTTAGATAAATGTGATAGCACCAGATGACTCATATAGGAAGGCCTGTGCCTCCTGAATAATTCAAGAGCCTGTTTGTTCGAGAGGTGACCTCTTTCACTACTGATCCTTCTCTTGAGGTGAAAAGGATAAGAACCATTCATCAGCATTTCCTCATCATAATTGGTTTCGAGAAAGGCAGCATGGCACTGGCTGAAATGTTTCACCACCTGCTGGCAGGGCATGCCGATATCTGTAAATACACCAACCCTGGTGTCCTGGTATTGAATGATGAAACTGTAAGGATCAATCGCATCATGCAATTTGGAAAAAGCAATTACAGAAATATTGCCGATAGAGACAGGTTCTGAAGTAGTAAAATTTCTGAGCAGACTACGATCAATCTTCAGACGGCTGTTACTCAAAGTGGAAGGCGTGATGTAAACCGGGACCTGGTGGCGTTTTGAAAATACCTGCAGGCCGCAAATATGATCAGTATGTTCATGAGAAATAAAAATGGCCCTGATGCGTAATGGATCAAGAGAGAGTCTTTTCATCCTTCTTTCCACTTCTCGGGCAGAAATGCCTACATCCACAAGAACTGCCTCTTTCTCATTGCCGATATAATAACAATTCCCATTGCTCCCTGAAGCCAGCGCCGCCAGTTGTAAAGACATGGCGGCAATTTAGTGAAATTCCTTTTCTGTAGCGGGTTTGACCTGCATCATCATTTTTTTGGCATGAGAATCCCCACAAAAAAATAATTTCCGGCTAAACAGGATTGGATCAAAAACAGATCAGGGTCATTTTCCCTGCCACTGGTCCTGCTGTTTTTCCCTGTTTTTGCGCATGATGGATTGCAACTTGTTCACCGCCGCGTCTATTGATTGTTCGAACTCAGGACTGTTTTCTTTGATGAAAAGATCATTGCCCGGAACCTCCAGCCTGATCTCGCAATATGTATTGGGTGTAGCCTTATCCGGACCCAGGAAAAGGGTCACATTGGCCCTGACGATATGGTCCTTTGGGGAAAGTTTTTCCAGCTTCTCGCGTACATAATTTTCTAATTCTTCTCCTGCTTTAAAGCCTAACGACTGTATAATAACGTCCATGATAAACCTTTTGAGGCTAATTTACCATTTTCATACCATAAGCAATGGTTTGTGTAATTTTTTGAAACAGGGCATCGGTAGGAAAACTTAATGAAAATGAAGATCAGAACCCTCGCTGCCATCCTGTTGATGACAGTCTCCCAATTGAAAGCCGCCGATCAGCCATTATTAATTCCTTCCACATTAAAGACAGTAACAGTTTATAGAACGGGGGCCGAGATGAGCCATAGCAGTTCCATTCAGCTTGCCTCCGGACCACAGGATGTGATCATTGAAGGTATCAGCAACAAAATCGATATCAATAGCATTCAGATCAACTGTCCTTCAGCAGTTACCATTATGGGAGTAGAATTTTCCAATAATTTTTTGGTCTCTCCTGAAGTAAGTGCCAGGATAAAGTTGTTGCAGGATTCAGTAGAAAAAGTACAGAAGGAAGTTGAACGCGTTCAGGTACAGGTGCAAACTACAATGGACCTGATTGAAGTTCTGAAAGCCAACAGGGAGATCAAAGGCCAGCAAAATGGTTTGAGTGTGGCAGAACTGATGAAGCTGATGGATTATTATAAAAGCAAGTCAGCTGAATTGCAAAATGAACTTTCATTTCAAAAAGAAAAACAAAAAAAGCTGAATCAAATACTCAATCGTTTAAGGTCACAGGTAAGAGAAGAAGAAAGCAGGAATACACGCAATACAGGTCAGCTTCGATTACAATTGTCAATTGCCGCATGGGGCAAGTATGATTTCGCCATTTCTTACATCACACCCAATGCATGGTGGTCGCCCTATTATGACATTCGCGTAGAAAATATCAAATCACCTTTGAAAGTAGTTTACAAGGCTAAGATTGCGCAGACAACCGGTATTGACTGGAAAAAAGTGAAACTTTCATTATCCACCTCAGTTCCCAACCAGTGGGGAAATGCACCTGTATTGAAATCATGGTTCCTTAGCTATATTAACCCAGTTGCTGTGATGGAGAAAAGGCTCTCTACCAATAGGATTCAAAGCTATGACCTCGCAGGCAGGGTGCCCGGAGTGAATGTTGAAGAAGTTGAATCCGTAAAGATCAGGGGCTATGCCAACGTGAGTGGTGAAAACAAACCGGTTTATGTAGTGAATGGTTCGATCATGTCGGCAGAAGATTTTGCAAGAATCAATCCTTCAGCCATCCAGTCAACCCAGGTTTTAAATGCCGCTACTGCTACATCCATCTATGGAGCCATGGCTAGCAATGGAGCAATAGTTGTTACATTGAAGGATGGTCTGGATGATTACATCACCGTTTCTGATAATGAGCTGAATGTAACCTTTGACATAGATCTTCCTTATGATGTGCCTACCAACGGTAAAGAACAAACGGCACTGCTAAAAGAATATGCCGTACCTGCAGCGTATAAATATTATGCAGTACCCAAACTGGATAAGGATGCATACCTGCTTGCAGAGGTGGCGGACTGGGAAAAACTGAACCTCCTTCCGGGTGATGCCAATATTATTTTCGAAGGAACCTATGTAGGCAAATCTTTTATTGACCCTGCTTCAACTTTTGATACGCTGAATCTTACACTGGGCCGGGATAAAAGAGTAGTAGTGAAAAAAGAAAAACTGGTGGATTATAGCAGCGTAAAATTCCTCGGCTCTAACAAACTCCAAAAAATTACTTACGAGCTGACGGTTAAAAACAATAAAAAAGATACGGTGAGAATGTTGTTGAAAGACCAGTATCCCTTATCTACCAATAAAGAAATTGAAGTGAACTTGCTGGAAGACGGAGGTGCTATGAATAATGCCGATGTGGGCGTATTGACATGGAAACTGGAACTCTTACCTGGTGAATCAAAGAAGATCAGGTTTGCTTACAGTGTTAAGTATCCTAAAGACAAAGCCATCAACCTAAATTAAGACAGGATGTCGGAAACATTCTTCCTGATGTTTTCCGACATCCTTTGCATCGGGAGGTCATTGCTGTCTTTGCCAAATGGATCTTCTATTTCTTCAGCAATGATCTCCAGTGATGCAAGAACATAAAATACAAAAACCACTACGGGGATCACCCAGTAGCTCAGGTTAAATACATAACCTATAGGAAGGGTAATGACATAAAAGAAAATGAACTTTTTGATAAAGCTGCTGTAACTATAAGGAATAGGTGTATTCTTGATCCTTTCGCAGGCACCGCAGATGTCAAGGAAAGAACTGGTTTCATTATTCAGCATCAATAACTGTTCGCCAGAAATTATACCCTGTTTATGAAGAAGATGCATTCGGTTGAAGATAAGCAGTGCCACCTGGTTAGGAACATGTTTGCTTTTGTCAAAATCCGGGATTTCGGGATGAGGCTTATCATCCAAAAGAAAGCGTGTTTCCTCTGACTGCAGGTGCACCATTAGCTCAAATGCAAAACGGGGGATCAGCTGCCGGAAAAAATTCCTGTGGTTATCTTCTCCCTGGGGCAACATGGAATTGAGTTTAATGGCAAGATTGCGGCTATTATTAACCAGGCTTCCCCATAATTTTCGTCCTTCCCACCAGCGGTCATAAGCAGTATTGGTTCTAAAAACCAGGAGCATGGAGATGGCAAAGCCCAGGAGGGTGTGAAGGAGGGAAAGGTTCTTGACAGCGCTTTTATCGCTAAGTGCAAGATAATCAACTTCTAACCAGGCGATTCCCCAGGAATAAATGGCCATTACCACCATCAGGGGGAAAAGTTTGCGAACCGTATCGGCCTTATGAAAATTAAATATAAACTGGAACCAATTCTTTGGATTATAGCTGATCATGCGCAAAAAAAAGCAAAGCCGCTTATTTATGGCTCAGATTCTACAAAAAAATAATCGGCACAATATTTTTTATAAATGAAGTATCAATGAGGCAGCATGATAAGTTTCAAAAAATACAAATCACTTCCACAAAGCGAACAGGCAGATATACTTCTTGAGCATGGCGTTTTTTTGGAAATGATCCGGCAAACTACCAAGCTCGAAGTGGAATTATATGCCCTGGAGGGTTTTTATGTAGAAGTGTTTTTCGACAGGAAGACGGATGAACCTTTATATCTTAAGGCATTCAGGAATTTAAAACTGCTTGAACCTTACCTCACCATCATCAACATTGATCATTTGTTCAAAGTGAAATAAAAAAAAATCCCCTCAAAAGAGGGGATTAATTATGTAAGGCGCGGTTGGTTTTTTAGTTAAGTTTCATCGGAAACGGACGCCTTTGGATTTTCAGAGGATTGGATACATTTTTCTGGATACGGATTTAAAACGGGCTTTCTTTCGGATTGGATATTAGTACAGATTAAGAAGAAGTTGATCGATACTGGATTTATCGTTTGTTTTTTCTAAGGATCTGGATTTAAAATTCTTGTTTGGACGATTTAGTTTTCAAAGGATTGGTTTTGGTTTTCTTGGATACTGGAACGATTGATACATATCAATCAACTTCTGCAACAAAACTAATGGATACAGGCGTCCTGTACAATTGTATAAATGCCCTATTTTATTTTTATGGTATTTACTTATCGCTTCGTAAATCACTCAATAATTACCTAGGTAAACTTCTATCATCCGACTCGTAGAATTACGTTACGGGCTATATCAAGCAGTCATATAATTGTTAAGGTTGACTGAAATTCAGCAGATTTAATCTTCCTGTACCTGCATTGAACATGCATGGATGGATGTGCTCAAACCCACTATAGGCAAGGGTTTAGGCATTTTTTTAACAGTTTAGCCATACGGAATTCTCTTACGAATGGACTTCAGTCGCAAGATTACGGGTCATAACTTTATTAGGTGCTGAAAGGTATCTAAGGACCGTAGATGCAGAACCTTTTAGACATTTTGCCTAATCTCTTAAAATGTCTTTTATGAAAGAAAACAAATTCCAAAACAGGGAAAGCAGGTCAGAGACCCAGGATAAGTCTCTTTCAAAAAATGCTAAATCTCAGAATCCACAGACCCGTGCCGATTTGGAAATCTATCCACAGCTTCATGAAAACAACAAATTAACCAGGCGCTATTCATTTGATGATAATGGCGGTGGTTATCCCGGATTATAATACTCCTGAAAATGAGAAAGCCACCTTGCGGTGGCTTTTTTGTTCCTGTTCGAAACATTTATTTATGCCAGTGTTCCTTCCGCAGAGATTTCCGCTTTCAATAGTTTTGAAATAGGACAATTCTGTTCTGCATTTTTCACAGCTTCATTAAATTTTGCCTGGTCTATTCCTGGTACTTTACCATTCACAGTCAGATGAGACTTGGTCACCACACCACCTTCAAAACTGATTTCGCATTTTGTTTCCAGTTTTTCAGGAGTGAATCCCATTTCACCCAGAACAAAACTCAGCTTCATGGTAAAGCATCCTGCATGTGCAGCAGCTACAAGCTCTTCGGGATTGGTTCCCACGCCATTTTCAAATCTTGTTTTGTAACTGTATTGCGCATTGTTCAAAGCCGTGCTGGCAGTGGTCATCTGGCCATTGCCTTCTTTTCCGGAGCCGTTCCAAACGGCAGTTGCATGACGTATCATAATTAAATTATTAGGTTAAGAGCAACAAAGCTAAGGGTATTACTGTACAAGCAGGCCACCACCATAATATGCTGGTCACGAAGATCCAATAGAACTATTGATTAGGCAGTTACCTTTGAAAGAATGGGAGCCATGAAACAATTACCTGAAAAATTATTGGAATCACTGGAAGGTTTACCCGGCTTTAACAGAAATAGTTTTGTGAAGTCTCATGAAGAAGGAGCTTCCATTACTTCCATTCGTTTTAATCCATTGAAAGCTCCGCAACAATTTAATACTACTGTTGATTTTCCATTTCAAAACTCAGGTCCTGTACCCTGGTCTGAATTTGGCTATTTTCTTTCTGAACGACCTTCATTCACCTTTGATCCTTTTTTTCATGCCGGTTTGTATTATGTGCAGGAAGCATCCAGTATGTTTCTTGAACAGGCATTGAAACAGCTCCTTCCTAAAGTTCAGGATCTGAAGCTGCTTGATCTTTGCGCAGCCCCGGGCGGCAAGTCTACCCATATCCAGTCGCTGATCTCAAAAAACAGCCTGCTGGTAAGTAATGAAGTGATCAAAAGCCGCAGCCACATCCTGGTGGACAATATCATTAAGTGGGGATGCAATAATGTAATGGTCACCAATAATGATCCTTCTGCATTTCAAAAGCTGGAAGGATTTTTTGATGTGATGGTAGTAGATGCTCCCTGCAGTGGCAGTGGGCTTTTCCGCAGGGATGAAGATGCTATTGATGAATGGAGTACTGGTAATGTACAATTGTGCAGCCAGCGGCAACAAAGGATACTTGCCGATGCCCTGCCCTGTCTCAAACAAAACGGTATACTGGTTTATTCCACCTGTTCTTATTCAAAGGAGGAAGATGAATGTATCATGGACTGGCTGGTGGAAGAAATGAAGATGGAAAATTTACCACTGGAGGTTCATCCGGAGTGGAAGATTGTTACTACTTATTCTTCTACAACTCATTCTGAGGGTTATCGATTTTATCCTGATCAAATTAAAGGTGAAGGTTTTTTTCTTTCCTGCTTCAGAAAGACAGAACCATCAAAAACGCCTCGTATGCGGCAGGCAAAAATTGAAAAGGCAAATTCAAAAGAATTAAATGTTATTCAGAAATGGTTGAAGCAGGAAGATTTGCTGGTGATCAGAAATGAGGAGAAGTACTTTGCCCTGAATCCTGCCCATTTGGAAGCTTACTCATTACTTGCTTCTTCTTTACGTGTTGTTTATTGGGGTACGGAACTGGGACAAATCATGAAAGACAGGCTTGTGCCATCACATGCACTTGCTTTGAGTTACCTGGTCTCTGAAAACATTCCTTGTAATGAGCTCTCTTATGATGATGCCATCCGCTATCTTCAAAGAGCAGAAATACATTTGGAAACAGAAAGCAGGGGATGGCAGCTGGTTAGGTATGAAGGACAGAATTTAGGCTGGGTCAATGTCCTGGCCAACAGGGTAAACAATTATTATCCAAAGGAATTGCGCATATTAAAACAACAAAACGATTCTAGTTTTAAGAAATAATCAGCATATTTGTAAGGCTAACCAATCCTGATGAACGCCTCCGGCAATTCTCTGTGATTGTTGAATAAATATATCCAAATGAAAAAATCAATCTTGCTCGCCGCTATCCTGCTTTGCTTTGCTTCCGTCTTTGCCCAGAACCAGTTGCTGGTACAGCACAACGACAAAGGACTTTATCTACAGCACAAAGTAGTTCCCAAAGAAAGTTTTTATTCCATTGGCCGTCTTTATCACCTGGCGCCACAGGATATTGCTTCCTTTAATGGTCTTGATATGAATAAAGGCCTTGTCATAGACCAGGTAATTAAAATCCCACTGAATGCTTCTAATTTTTCACAGGAAAACAGTAAGGGTAAGCCGGTGTATTACGTGGTTGGACAAAAAGAAGGTCTCTACCGTGTAAGTCAGAATAACAATAATGTTTTAATGGCCAGCCTTCGCAAATGGAATAAACTGACGAAGGATAATATTTCAGCAGGACAGAAGCTGATCGTAGGTTACCTCGTTGCACCTGAAACTGCAAACATCGTTCAAAATCCAACCGAAGAACCAAAGAAGGAAAATGTGGTCAATGAAACTGCACTGGAAAAAAAGACTGAGATCAAAAAAGAACCTGTACTAGAGAAAAAAGAAGAGGTGGTGAACAGGGAAGAGCCAAAGATCCAGCAAGCTCCAAAACCTGTTCAGGTAGCACTTACAGATGGTAAGGGAGGTTTTTTTAAATCTCACTATGAAGCACAAATCAGAACACAACCTGCAAAATCAGAGTTGACTGCATCCACAGGAATATTTAAAACAGCAAGCGGATGGCAGGATGGAAAATATTATGCACTGATGGATAATGTGGAACCTGGAACAATTGTAAAAATTGTAAATCCTTCCAATAGCAAAGTAATCTATGCAAAAGTCTTGGGAGAGATGAGTGGCATTCGCCAGAACCAGGGTTATGATGCACGTATCAGTAACGCAGCAGCTTCAGCCCTGGAGATCAGCGACACAGAAAAATTCGTGGTAAGGGTAAATTATTAATCATTTTCTGCAGGCAGGTTCTTTCCTGTCTGCAGACTATCTTATTCAAAGCGATAGCCTCTAAGAAAATCTTCAACCTGCATTCTTTTTTTTCCTTCCATCTGTAGTTCCTTCACCATTATGTAACCATCATGAGCAGCAAATTTTAAATAGCTCTTATGATCTGTTTCAAATTCCCCTGTTTTTTGTGAAGGCATTTTTACCTCTTTCGCAGATCTATAGATCTTCAGCATCTTTCCATTTAACTGTGTGAAAGCACCAGGAAAAGGAGAGAGGCCCCTTATTAGATTATGAATATCATGAACTGAACTGTCCCAGTTGATTTTGCAGGTTTCATTAAAGATCTTGGGAGCATGTTTTATTTCGATGCCTGACGAAGATGAAAATTCTGATTGTGGTTTCTCTTCCAGGCTTCCTGTAGCCAATGCCTGTATGGTTCTAACCAGTAATTGGGCTCCTGTTTCCTTCATCCTGTCATGAACTTCACCTGCAGTTTCATCATCACCAATCGTAATTTTTTCCTGCATCAGGATATGCCCTGTATCTATCTCGTGTTGAAGTTTAAAAGTAGTAACGCCGGTTTCATTTTCGCCATTGATGATGGCCCAATTGATGGGAGCTGCACCTCTGTATTGTGGCAGCAATGAGCCATGCACATTCACGGTTCCCATGGGTGGCATATTCCAGACCAGTTCTGGTAACATTCTAAAAGCAACTACCACCTGCAGGTCGGCTTTTAATGAACGTAAAGTATCCAGAAATTCGGGGTTCTTTAATTTCTCTGGTTGCAGAACAGGAAGACCTTTCTCTACTGCGTATTTTTTTACGGCGCTTTCCTGCATTCTCATTCCCCTTCCTGCCGGCTTGTCCGGTGCCGTGATCACGCCCACAATTGTGCATCCTGCTTTCACCAGCGCATCAAGAGAAGCTACTGCAAATTCGGGTGTGCCCATGAAAACGATCCTGATATCCCTGTAATCCATGATTGCAAAAATGAATCATTCACATGATAATAAAGACAGTTTTCAAATAGAGATGCAGGGGAACCATCATTAAAATGAATTCAGTGGAGATACATCAACCGTTTGTTCATTCGAAATCAGTATACAACAAATATTTTTTGCGGATGGCTTTGAATTTGGCCAGTCCTGGTTCCCAGCTTTTGCGGATCTCTGCCTCTGATGCTCCTGCTTTTAATTGTTTCATTAAACTGGAATTACCTGCCAGCTTGTTGAAAAAGGACAATTCAGGATCACCTGATTTTGGCAGGATGAAGAATTTTTCTTTGTCGGGAAACAGCTTGTAAGCCTGCAAAAGATATTTTAACTGGATCTGGTTGTTTACTTGTTTTAACACCTGTGAAGGAGTTCCGCTGATATTCCAGCCATAGCATAGTTGGTCTTTTAACTTTGGCTCTTTGGCACCTTCCCTGGACACCGGAGTAAATTTATAAAGCGTTTTGGGCAAAGAAGGATGACCAAAGATCTGGAAAGGTTTATCCGTACCACGGCCCTCACTCAATACAGTGCCTTCAAAGAAACAGGTGGAAGGATACCAGTAGATAGACTGGATCTCAGGCAGGTTCGGTGAAGGTTTTACCGGTAAGGTATACTTGCTTTTATGTGTGTAGTTGCCACATTTGATCACCAGGAAATGAAAGGCTGTGTCTTCGCTGTTTTTAGCCACCTGGTAATATCCTGCTTTTTCATTGGCTTTTTCTGAAAGCCATTTTTCGCCTGCCAACATCATGGCGTATTCACCCATGGTCATTCCATAAACTATAGGCACGGGTTGCATGCCAACAAAAGATTTGAACGCAGGTTCCAATACCGGTCCATCTACATAAAATCCATTGGGATTGGGCCTGTCAAGGATCAGCAGCGGCTTGCTGTATTCAAAAGCTGCATTCATATATTCTTCGAGTGAAGAAATAAATGTATAGAACCTCACCCCAACATCCTGTATGTCGAAGATCAAAATGTCCACATCTTTCACATCTTCTGCTGAAGGCCTTCTTTTGCTTCCGTATAAAGAAACAACAGGAATCCCTGTTTTTTGATCAACATAATTGCCCACCTTCTCACCCGCATCTGCCGTACCCCTGAAGCCATGTTCAGGACCAAAGATGACCTTGATCTCCACACCTGATTTCTGAAGCGTATCAACCAGGTGAGTTTTGCCTACCGTGGAAGTCTGGTTAGCAAAAATGCCAACTCTTTTACCCTTCAGCAGGGGCAGGTAAACTTCCATTCTTTCAGCGCCGGCCTGGATTAATGGCTCTTTCGCTACTGAAGTTTTTTGTGCGGTGCAGGAGAAATTGATTAAGACAAGTGATAATATAAGGAAGGACTTCATTTCCCAAATTTGCTGAAAAATTGCTAATCCAAATGTGAAAGATTAGTACCTTGCCGCAGCTTCTTAACATCTGATCCTGCTTTACCCCACCTGGTCATGCAGTAACAAATTCCCGGTATGCTGAGCAAGCTCACAATTTAGTCCAGGGGTTATTGAACAGAAGTCTGAATAGAATTTTGACACAAAAAAATTGAATCATGCAACAAGCACAGAATGGTGATAAGGTAAAAGTCCATTATCACGGCAAATTACGCAGTGGAGAAACTTTTGACAGTTCCAATGGTCGGGAACCTTTGGAATTCACATTAGGAACAGGCCAGGTCATTAAAGGTTTTGATGACGGGGTTGTAGGTATGCAGGTGGGCGATAAAAAAACGGTTGAAATAGCTGTTGGTGATGCCTATGGTGAAAAAAGCCAGGAGATGGTGGTTGAATTTCCCAAAAACCAGTTTCCGCCTGATATGAATCCTGAAGTGGGCCAGCAACTCATGATGAGCAATGGCTCAGGACAATCATTTCCTGTTACAGTTGTAGAAGTGAAAGAAGAATCAGTTTTGCTGGATGCGAATCATCCTCTTGCCGGCCAGGACCTGATCTTTGATATTGAGCTGGTGGAGATTGTTCCAACTTCCAGGATCATCATGCCCTGATAAAACATCTATTAAAGATGTACTGATATCATTAAAAAGCCCCCGCAATTTTGTGGGGGCTTTCTTATAAATTGTTTGTTTAAGCTACCTGCTGCTGGCTTTCAGCTACGCTGTACCTGCTACGGTTGGTAGTTCCTCTTCTCATCCACCAGGAAAGCCATAATCCTGTTAATCCCCAGCTTACGATGGCATCCATGAAATAAGCCCAGATATCAAAACTTTTATACCAGATATGTCCTGTGTATGGCTGATTGAAAAAGCTGATCAAACCAACTGCCAGTGCCGCCGTTATGATACTGCCTGCTGTGGCCATATTCATTTTCTGCAGCAACCAGATAAATAAAAATACAATGACCACATTCACCAAAAACCCCCGGATCATATTCATAGTCATGTCCATTTCCATACTGCTGTGATACTGTACAAAAGCCCAAGGTTTTCCCTCAGCATTCTTCATGTAATTCTTAACATCTTCACGGCTTGCGGATTCAGGATAATTGGGAAGATAATATCCTCCATCTTTCAGTCCCTGGCTGTTCAGGAAGCTCATGATGGCATCCTGCTTTTCTGTATAATCCATTGCAGGCCTGTGGAAGTTGATCATGCCAAATGAAAGAAACTGCCAGATAAAAATGATGATGGCACCAACGATGGCACCGATAAGACTCTTTTTCATTGGTTGAGTTTTTGGTTCGGGTTAAGGTAGAAAAAAGAAAAGAAGATTACAAGTTTCACAATTGCCATCCACCATAATGTTGAGTCTTGTTTGCAGGCCGTACATTTGGGCATGTTTCAGCAATATAATTTTACAGCAGCAGAACGCTTTATGCGATATGTACAGGTAGACACACAAAGTGATCCACTTTCCGACAAACAGCCTACCACTGAAAAACAAAAAGATCTTTCCCTGATCCTTGTTGAAGAATTGAAATCCATGGGCATCAGTGATGCGCATATGGATGAACATGGATATGTTTATGCTACCATTCCTTCCAATAGTAATAAAAAAGTACCGGTTCTTTGTTTTTGCGCACACGTAGATACAGCTCCTGATGCCAGTGGCACTGGTGTGAAACCCCTTCTACATAAAAATTACCAGGGACAGGATATTGAATTACCAGATGATCCCAAACAGGTATTGAAGAAAAAAGATTTCCCTTACCTGGAAAAACTTTTGGGACATGATATTATTACTGCCAGTGGAACCACTTTGCTTGGCTCTGATGACAAGGCAGGCGTGGCAGAGATCATGGATGCTGCACATTTTCTCATGAATCATCCCGAAGTAAAACATGGAAAGATCAGGATACTTTTTACTCCGGATGAAGAAGTAGGCAAAGGCACTGCGAAAGTAGACATGCAGAAACTCGGTGCTGATTTTGGCTATACATTGGATGGAGGAGATGCAGGTTCCCTGGAAGATGAAACCTTTAGCGCAGATGGTGTTCAACTAGTGATCAATGGTGTGATCACGCATCCAGGTTATGCAAAAGACAAAATGGTGAATGCTTTGAAAATTGCTGCTGATGTTCTTGCTGCACTACCAAAAGACCAATTGTCACCAGAGACTACCGAAGGAAAGCAGGGATTTATTCATCCTGTGAGGGTAGAAGGAATTGCAGAAAAAGCCGTGATCGATTTTATCATCCGGGATTTTGTTACTGAAGAACTCAAAAAGAAAGAAGAATTTTTATTGGGGCTGGTTGAAGGAGTGATGAAAAATTATCCGGCTGCCAGTTTTGCTTTTAATGTGATGGAGCAATACCGGAACATGAAAGAGATCCTGGATCAGAATCCCCAGGTGGTGGACAATGCAAAGGAAGCCATCAGGCGTTCAGGATTGGAATTGAAAATGGAAAGCATTCGTGGTGGTACTGACGGAAGCAGACTGTCTTTTATGGGCCTGCCCTGTCCCAATCTTTTCGCTGGCGAACAGGCCATTCATTCCAAACTGGAATTCATTAGTGTGCAGGATATGAACAAGGCGGTTGAAACCATCGTTCACCTGGCAAACATATGGGAAGAAGGCGTTGCTTAAAATGATTCATCTTCTCTATCTTTAATCAAAACCAAAAACTCACTGATATGTTTTTTTTGCAGGCAGATACCAATCCAATCATAAACTTTATATCCCACTACTGGTGGCTGATACTGGTTTTATTTATTGTATTCAGCGGTTTATTCACCATTAACCAGGGATATATTGGAGTGATCACCATGTTTGGAAAATACCAGCGCATCGTTCGTCCAGGATTGAACATCAAGATCCCCGTGCTCGAGCAGGTTTATAAAAAATTATCGATCCAGAACCGTTCGGTAGAGCTGGAGTTTCAGGCCGTAACGCAGGACCAGGCCAATGTTTATTTCAAGAGCATGCTTCTTTACTCTGTTCAGAATGCAAATGAAGAAACCATTAAGAAGGTGGCTTTTAAATTTATCAGCGACCGCGACCTGATGCAGGCATTGGTACGTACCATCGAAGGCAATATCCGTTCCTTTGTTGCTACCAGGAAACAGGCCGAAGTACTGGGCCTACGTAAGGAGATTGTCGATTATGTAAAAGTGGAAATCGATCATACACTGGAAGAATGGGGTTATCATCTCATGGACCTTCAGATCAATGATATCACATTCGACAAGGCCATCCTGGATTCCATGAGCAAGGTAGTGGCTTCGAATAATTTGAAAGCTGCTGCTGAAAACGAAGGCCAGGCTACACTGATCACAAAAACCAAGAACGCTGAAGCAGAAGGAAACGCCATCAAAATCGCTGCGGAAGCAGAAAGAGAAGCAGCAAGATTGAGAGGACAGGGTGTGGCACTCTTCCGCCAGGAAGTTGCCAGGGGTATGACTGAAGCTGCAGAACAAATGAAGCAGGCCAACCTGGATACCAATGTGATATTATTCAGTATGTGGACTGAAGCGATCAAGAACTTTGCTGAATACGGTAAGGGCAATGTAATTTTCCTTGATGGCAGTTCTCAGGGTATGGAAAATACAATGCGACAAATCCAGGCATTGATGCTAAAGCCTGCCGGAGCAAAAGAATAATAGGATAATGGCTCATCTTACTGAATCATTTTTTTTATATCATAGCAAGATGAGGCAGTAAATTACTACTGCCTCATCTACTTTTTTGAGGCCGTTCCTGTTAAAGTTGTTTGGGGATAAAATAACAGGCAGCCATTCTCGTTATTGAACAATTCATTTACATTTACCGCGTAAAAGACAAATCTGTATGATCAACCTGCTACAAATTGTAGATACTGCAACTAAGGCCGTAAATCTTTCTGATTCCAATAAAGATGGCCAGATCAGCCTTATAGAATTGCTTCAACTCGGGGGATGGATCATGATCCCGCTGGCGCTTTTATTTGTTGTTACCATTTATGTTTTTATTGAAAGATTAATAGCTGTAAGAAAAGCTGCCAATCTTGATAATAATTTCATGAATATCATTCGTGATCATATCATGAATGGTAATGTGAGCGCTGCAAGAAGTTTTGCAAAAAACACCAACAACCCGGTGGCACGCATTATTGACAAGGGCGTGCAACGCATTGGCAAGCCGATAGAAAATATTGAACGCAGTATGGAGAATGTAGGCAAGCTGGAATTATACAGTCTTGAAAAAAATCTTTCTGTATTGTCATTGTCAGCAGGTATTGCACCGCTGCTGGGATTTCTTGGAACTATCATCGGTATGTTCCAGTTGTTTTACAGCCTGGCAACAGGTGGCGATTTCACGATCCAGACCATGGCAAACGGTATTTATACCAAGGTGATTACATCAGCCGCAGGTTTGATCATTGGTCTGCTGGCTTATATCGCTCATAATTACTTAACTACCCAGGTAGATAAAGCTGCTTATAAAATGGAAGCGGCCAGTTCAGAGTTCCTTGACATACTTCAGGAGCCAACGAGATAAGGATTGCCAACCATTAATTGTAAAGCATGAACATCAGAAGAAAATTAAAAGCGCATACCGAAGTTCACACGGGACCGTTGAACGATATCCTGTTCATCCTGCTTTTGTTCTTTTTGATCACTTCCACTCTTGCCAATCCCAACCTGGTTAAGGTTAACAATCCCAAGGGAACAAAAGATTCAAGAGCCAAGCAGGACATAGTAGTTTCCATTGACAAGGACCAGAATTTTTTTATCGGTTCTTCAGCAATCGAGGAATTCATGATTGATTCCATGTTAACAGAATCCATCAGGATGGCAAAGGAAAAAGTGGATACACCATCAGTCGTGATCAATGCAGATACCTCTGCTTATTATGGTGAAGTTTTTCGCATCATGCGTGTTGCCAAAAGAAACGGGGCGAAAGTGGCGGCACTGGTGAAGTAGGCCTGGAGAATGTCGAACAGAAGAACAGATGAACAGGGAATATCGAAGTGATCGGATTATCTGAAAATTAAATCTTTGATTGCTACATCATCCCTAAAATCTTCAGGGAATGTCGAACAGAAGAACAGATGAACAGGGAATGTAGAAGTGATCGGATTATCTGAAAATTAATTTACCATTCCCTTCTTCATTCTTATATCCTTGTTCTATTATTCGATATTCAACTCCTTGTTCTATTATTCGATATTCAACCCCTTGTTCTATTGCTCGATATTCTGCCCGCCCGCACCATTCTTTCCTTACCCTGCATATCTTTCCTGATTTCCACAGCATATCCTTCTTCTTCAAATAGCGTCTTTACCTGGCCGCCCAGTTCTTCATGTATTTCCATATAGATCACAGCATCTTCATGTAAACGATGTTTTCCAAACATGACCAGGGCCCTGTAAAATAAAAGCGGGTCATCATTATTTACAAACAGTGCGGTGTGAGGCTCATACTGAACCACGTTGGGACGCATTTCATTTTTATCTTTCAAGGGAACATAGGGTGGATTGCTCACCAGGACATCAACAGAAGGAAGGTGCTTTTGTTGTGCAGGGTCCAGGTAATCTACTGATTGAAAATCGACACGGATATCCAGTTGCGCTCCATTTCTCCTGGCGATATTCAAGGCGCGGTCACTGATATCACATCCCCAGACTTCAGCCCTGGGCATGGCTTTCTTAAGTGCAAGGGCGATGCATCCGCTGCCAGTGCCTACATCAAGTATCTTGAGTTTTGAAGTGAGGTCTGCTTCCGCCTGGGGAATTTCAAAAACATCAGGATGTTGGATCTTCATATCTTTTACGATCCAATCCACCAGTTCTTCTGTTTCAGGTCTTGGTATCAATACATCCCTGTCTATATAAAGTTCCATCCCGTAAAACCAGGCCTTGTTCATGATGTATTGAATGGGTTCATGCTGCTTCAACCTTTCAATGATCTTTCCCAATTCTGCTAATTGTACCGATGAAAGCATTTCATCACGATAAAGCATTCTTTGTTTTACATTGTGGGAAGTAAGGTGTTCAATGGCCAGGTCAGCGATGCCGGCAGCTTCTCCTTCATCATAGATTTCAGACAATGCATTTTTGACCTGTCTTTCAGCTTCCCATATTTTCATAAGGGCAAACTTAAACCTTTCTTTATTTTTGACGCTTGTCTGCAATGAATGAACATAGGGGTTTCATGCATCGATGTATTGAGCTGTCGCAGCTTGGAAAAGGACAGGTGGCTCCCAATCCCATGGTGGGATCTGTACTCGTGCACCAGGACAGGATTATTGGCGAAGGCTATCACAAAAAATATGGAGGTCCCCATGCAGAAGTAAATTGCCTGGCCTCTGTGCAAGATGAAGACAAAGCACTGATCCCGTATTCTACTTTGTATGTTTCTCTTGAACCCTGTGCACATTTTGGTAAAACCCCTCCCTGTGCAGATCTCATCATTCAAAATAAAATTCAGAAAGTTGTTGTTGGTTGTCGTGATCCTTTCATGGAGGTGAATGGGAAGGGTATAGAAAAAATGCAGGCGGCTGGTATAGAGGTGATCTCCGGAGTGTTGGAAGAAGAATGTATCAAGGCCAATAAAGCTTTTTTCATTTATCATACAGTCCATCGGCCCTATGTTATTTTAAAATGGGCACAGACAGCAGATGGTAAAATTGCGGGAACAGGTGAAAATCGCCTGATGATCACCAATGAATACACTAACAGGATTGTTCATCGCTGGAGAACAGAATCAATGGGCATTCTCGTTGGAACGCAAACTGCTTTACTCGATGATCCTAAGCTGACCTCAAGATTATGGCCTGGTAAATCTCCTTTGCGCCTGGTTATTGACCTGGATTTGCGTCTTCCCGATTCATTGAACCTGCTAAGCGGAGAGCAGCCTACTATTGTGTTTAATCTTCACAGACACACATTAACGGAACAGAATTGGAATGATTTTGAAAAATCCGGTTTGCAATATTACCAGGTTGGCAATGATGCTTCCCTTGTGCACCAGGTGATGAATGCACTTTATCAAATGAAGGTTCAATCATTAATGGTGGAAGGAGGAGCCAGGATGCTCCAGTCCTTTATTGATGAAGGAATTTGGGATGAAGCCAGGGTGATCACCAACCTGCAATTAAATATTGGTAAAGGGTTACCGGCGCCACAGATTTCAGAACATGAATTAACAGGATCTGAAAAAATCTTTTCAGATCATATTGCATATTATAAACACCAGCAGTGAAAGACCAGGAATCCCTAATGAATCATTACTATACAATTGAAAAAGCTTCCACAGCAGAATTCAGGGACAGGGGAAGTAAATTCCTTGCCTATGCTTATCCGGTATCAACTGCGGATGAATTCAAAAAGTTTTTGAAAGCGCTTAAAGAAGAACATCCAAAAGCAGTGCATCATTGCTTTGCTTACCGACTTGGAACGGATGGCAATAACTTCCGTTCTAGTGATGATGGAGAACCTTCCGGAACTGCAGGAAAGCCAATTTTAGGACAAATAGACAGCAAGATGCTTACCAATACAGCCGTTATTGTTGTGCGATATTTCGGAGGCACTTTACTGGGTGTTCCCGGATTGATCAATGCTTATAAAACAGCTGCCTCCTTTGCCCTTCAGTTAGCACCTGTTGTTCAAAAACCTGTACTGGGTTTGTATGAGCTGCAATTTGATTATACGCTTGTTAATGAAGTGATGATGGTGGTCAAGCGATTTGGTTGCCAGGTCATCGAAAATGAAATGCAGTTGTTCTGCAGGATGGTCATTGGGATTCCCAAAGAAAACCTGGGTCTCTGCCTGGACAAGCTTCATGGCTTACATGGTGTAGAATTGAAAGCAGCAAAGGCGAAATAAACATTGCCTTGTCTTGTATAAAACTATCGTTTCGTAGAAACATTTCATCCACCCGATCATTCAATTCATTCATTTCTAAGTTATCGATCTGAATGTTCCTTTGTTTTTTTGCCTTGTAAAATTTCCTAAGCAAGCAATTATTAGCAGTAAGTTTCACAGCTGTGTTTCCACACGGCTGTTTTTTTATTTAATTGAGTTATCATCATACCCAATAAAAAAAGAGCCGTGAAGGCTCTTTTTTTATAATCAGTTGAACGATTAAAAATCGCTGCCTCCGAGTGGTAATCTTATGCCGAGGTTCATAGTTAAATGGGTTGGAATATAATTTTGAACATAGGAATCACCAACCTTGTTAGCAGGAAAAGCTATGCCAGCTTCACCAAAAATGGAAGGGGTACCCAGTTTATATTCTCCACCAATACCCAAATTGATCGTAAAACCGTTCTCACTTCCTTTGAATGGTTCGGGAGCTTCGTAAATGGTTTTGTCATAATTGCCAGTGATGGCTTCCTTGTAACTTACCAATACCAGGCCGGCTCCAAATGAACCATAGAATTTACCTGTGGTTTCTGAATTACCAATGAAGGTAAAGTTACCCATCAGGTTGATCGTTTTAAAATTGTACTTGATCTCTGATGGTACATTTTCCAGATTTCCTGTAGAAGAATGGATAATTGTAGTAGAACTGGCGTACTTAATCGGCATTCCATAAGTGAAAGAAAGACCAGCGCTTTGTTTTTCTGATACTTCATATAAAACCCTGATTCCCACACCAGGTGTGTTTTTCTGGAACTCCTGTTTGTACATGGTATAGTTGGTATTTAAACCAACGGAGATCTGTGCAGAGGCTACATACATAGCAGACAAAGCAAAAAACGAAAGAAAAACTTTTTTCATGAGCAGTGTAAAATTTTGATTAGGTGGCCAAAATAAATTCCATTTTTTACAAATTCAAATGAATAATTATTTAATGCAGATTAATTTTTCACATCAGCAAGAATAAAAAAAGAGTCCTCCAAGGACTCTTAGATTATCGTAAGTATTTACAATTATACATTGAACCGGAAATGCATCACGTCACCATCCTTCACCACATATTCCTTTCCTTCAATTCGCAGTCTGCCTGCATCCCTGGCTGCAGCTTCAGAGCCATATTTTACAAAATCATCGTAGGAAATAACTTCAGCCTTGATAAACCCTTTTTCAAAATCCGTGTGGATCACGCTTGCTGCCTGTGGTGCTTTCCATCCCTCATGAATGGTCCAGGCACGAACTTCCTGAACGCCTGCAGTGAAATAAGTTTGCAGTCTTAATAATTTGTAAGCCGACTGGATCAAGCGGTTCAAAGCCGGCTCCTTCATGGAATATTCTTCCATGAACATCTGCTGGTCTTCTTTATTTTCCATTTCAGCAATTTGCGCTTCCAGGTTATTGTTCATGATGATCACCTGCGCATCTTCATTCTTTACAGCTTCTTTCAGGCTGTCTGAATATTGATTACCTGTATGCATGGAAGCTTCATCCACGTTGGCTACATACAAAACAGGTTTTGATGTAAGGAGAAACAGGTCCGCAATGGCAGGTAATTCTTCTTTTGACAGATTCAGTTCCCTAATGCTTTTGCCCTGCTCCAGGTGTGATTTACAGCGTTGCAGGATCTCCATTTCAACTTTGGCCTTCGGATCGGTTTTGGCCATCTTTTCCGTACGGCTTAATTTTTTCTCAACGCTGTCCAGGTCTTTCAATTGCAGTTCCGTATCAATGATCTCCTTGTCGCCAATGGGGTTGATGGCACCTTCATCGCGGAGGATATTTTCATCTTCAAAGCAGCGGATCACATGAATGATAGCATCCACTTCACGGATATTAGCCAGGAATTTATTTCCCAGTCCTTCACCCTTACTGGCACCTCTTACCAGCCCGGCAATGTCCACGATCTCTATCTGGGTGGGTACAGTGCGATTAGGCAGCACCAGTTCGGCCAGCTTATCCAGTCTTTCGTCAGGCACATCTACCAGACCCACATTTGGATCGATGGTACAGAAGCGGTAATTGCTGGCCTGTGCCTTGGCGCTATTACTAACGGCATTAAATAAAGTTGATTTTCCTACATTGGGCAAGCCCACGATTCCTGCTTGTAAAGCCATAATTATATTTTATTGTTCATGGTTGTTCATAGTTCATAGTTCATGGTTCATGGTTCATGGTTCATTGCATATGGCATATTGCAAATAGCTAATGGCTTATGGTAAGGGTCATAGTTCATGGCCAGGCATTTGGCATATAGCTTATTGCAAGGGAATGACTTATGACATGTGAGAGTTATCGAAAAACTGACATCCTTTTACTCATCATCAATCAAGAATACTCACCACTCACCACTCACCACTCACTACTCACTTTACCACTCACCACTCACCACTCACAATAACTCACCACTCACCAC
>JAEWKK010000033.1 GCA_023386045.1 Bacteroidota bacterium | reverse complement strand
ATAGATAATTTTTGCAACTTTACTACCACTATTGAACAGAATCAGAAAAATTATCCATTGCCAAAGAGTACAAAAACTAAATCAACAGGAGTTAAAAAAACGGTCAACGTATTTTAGGCACTTACAGAACTATGAACCATGAACTATGAACCATGAACTATGAACTAGTTGTCTAGTCAAACTACTCTAAAGATTTTTCAATCTCTTTGGAAATAGCTTCCAGTAAATTTTTATCGGGTGGTTGATGAAGATTATTGTTTTCTTCTATCATGGCACGCCAGTTTCTTTCTTCATCTCGTTCAAAAATGACTGGAGTTCCGTTGATGATCACCTGAAGGCGGTAAGTATATCCCCAGCGAATCAGCTGGATAGGGAGGGATAATTCTTTTCCATTGTAACTGAGTTCAAGTGTCAGGTCTTCACTCATTTCTGATCAATTGGCGGAATTTGGGAAATTGGAACTTCTTCATCTATCAAAATCAAAAGCTGCGAGGGATCGAGGATGACAATCTGTGGCTTATTCTTAAACAGCTCCAGCTTCCCTTTGATTTTTGCCATGCTACCAATGTATTTTTTATCCGAAGGATCATAACCCAGTTTCTCTTTGACGTTGCCCCAAATCACCACCGTTAATAGTTGGTTGGGATAGTCGGCTCCAATATTGATAAATGTTGGAGTATTACGTGCATTGGCTAGAAACTTAACGCCGAATATTTTTCCTTTTACTTCCACGCTGTCGCCAATATGATCAGGGACTTCTGAAAGTTCGATACTCTTCTGAGAGTAAGAAATCAGTGAAATGCAAAGTGAAAGAAGCAGGATTGAAAAAGTTTTCATGGCGATAAATATAGTTTAGTTAGGCTTATTAAAGTTCACAAGTTCACAAGTTCACGAGTTCACGAGTTCACGAGTTCACAAGTTTACTAGTTGTTCCTTATTCTGAGTCTCTTTAATTGCTTTAAATACTTCGCCTTGTCATCCTGTAAGGAAAGGCCACAAAGGTTCTTCATCGGGAAACGGCAAACGAAAAACGGCAAATGCAATTTGCTATTAGCCATCCGCCATCTGCCATCTGCCACCTGCCACCCGCCATCAGCTATGAACTATGAACCATAAGCTATTTGCTATTCGTCATACGCCATCTGCCATACGCCATCAGCCATGAACCATCAACTTCCCTCCGTCTCCTGCGGGCTTGTCTTTAAATCAAAAAGAAACTGGAATAAATTGACCTTGGATGGAATGGCCAGTTTTTTACGAAGGCGGTAGCGGCCGATATCAACGCCACGAACAGAAATATTCATCAGCTGCGCGATCTCCTTGCTTGAAAGATTCATCCTGAGGTAAGCACAAAGTTTTAATTCATGAGCACTGAGCTGCGGATAGATCTCTTTTAGCGTCACCAGGAAATCGCTGTGCACCTTATTGAAATGCACGGTAAAATGTTCCCAGTCCTCATTCATTTTTTCTTCTTCTGTAAGAATGCGAATGAGTTTTTTGAGTTCTTCTATTTCGCCATCATGCTTACGGCTTTTGTTGAGACGTTGCAGTTCATCCTTAATCCTGGAGAGCAGTTCACCTTTTTGTACCAGGTGCATGGCTGAGGAAGCCAATTCCGTATTTTTATGCTGGATCTCGCCCTCTAGTTTTTCATTCTTCAGCTGAATGATCTCCTTTTCATTCTTTTCCAGCTCCAGCTGGTGCAGGTAAAGCATCTGTTTCTGCTTTTCCTCAAATTCAATTCGCTGCTTCTGAAATTTGCGATGCTGCTTACGGTAAAGAAAGAGCAGGAAAAAAGCAAACATCAGGGCATACAGCAGGTAGGCCCAGGCTGTCTGGTACCAGGGCGGCAGTACTTTAAAACTGAAGCTGGAAACTGCAGATTCATTGCCCAGGTTATTCCTGACCTTCACATGAAATACATATTCTCCGGCAGAAAGATTGGTGTATTCTTTTTCAGTTTTTGATGAGAACTCAGACCATTTGCTGTCAAAACCTTCGAGATAATAACTGTACTCAATATTCGACTGCTGCGCGAAGCTGGGAGAAGCATATTCAAAATGAATGGAGTTCCATGAATGATCCAGCCTGATATCTTTCCATTTTTCATTTTCAGCAATGGTATTGATCTCGTTAAAATAACCTCCAAACAAAAGGCTGTCGGTTTTCCCAAAAGCCTTCACTGTTCTCAGCTGCACCTGTAATGGAAAACTATTCTGCTTGTAACGTTTGTAATTGATATGATAAAAACCTTTTTCTCCTCCCAGTAAAATATTTTGTTCATTAACAGGATTCACCTGCTCAAAACCGCTTACCATTTTGTTGGTGAGCTCAGGAAAATAAATGACCTGTGGTTTGGGTGAAGAAAAATCAACCACGCCCAGCTTCTTGTCAAATACAAACCACATATTGCCGCTGTTGTCCTCTTTTAGATAGCGTACATTGAGGTTTTTGAAAAAGGAATTATAGTATTCCGAAGGTTCAAAAATTTCTTTCGATTCATTGTACTCAAAAACACCCTGCGAAGTAGTAAGAACGATCCTGTTGCGGATAAGAAAGATATAATTACCAATAGGTGAGTTCACGCCTTCACGAGCGGTATACCTCGTTACGCGGGGTTGCTGATTTTCATTAAAAGTAATCTTATAAACGCCTTTGTATGGATGCGATGACCAAATGGTCCTGTTCTTTACCACAATAAATCTTGCCGATTCAAAAGGTGCATTGAAGGGAAGTTTTGTAACGCTTCCGCGATCATATCGATAAAAATTGATTCCTTCATAATTGCCGGCCAGCATGATGGATGAAGGAAACTCGTTTGAAAGTGGATTGAAGTTCCAGAAGCCCGTGGAGTGATCAACAGGAATGGCCTTATTACCATTGACGATATAACTGCCGTCGTGGTGACCCATAAAGACTTCTCCATTCACTTCAGAAAGATTCCAAACCTGTCCGTTGGTATTTTCAATCTTCTCAAAAAACCCTTTTACATAACTCAGGTCCTTCTGATCATTCAATGGGGTTTTATATAAACCGTTTGATGTGCCGATATAAAGCTGGTTGTCATGGATCAGTGAGGCATAACCCGAACTGGAATTGAATTCTTCGGGGTTGATATGTTTAATGGCATTATTATAGGCAATAAAGTCGATGCCGTTCTCCAGGCCCAGCCAGATATTTTTTTCCTTGTCAAGAAATACGGAAATGATATTGTTATTCTGAAGTCCTTCCTTCGTAGAAAAGCTTTGTATATGGTGGCCCTGCCTGTCGATAATATAGCAGCCATCGAGATTGGTAGTGATGGCGATATAATCTTCATGAACAGGAAGTGCGGCAGTAATATCTCTCGCTGCTATCTGGCTCAGGAAAGCAGATTGCAAGGGTTGAAGCACTCCACGATTTAGAATATATAGTCCATGCTTGCGGCTGGAAAGGAGGGTTCCGGATTCAGATGGATAAGCGGCGGTGATCAGGAAATCATCCGGCAGTGGCGTTTTCAGTGGTGTCCATCTTCCCTGGTTATACAAGAGCAATCCTTTGTCAGCATCCTGGGCCAGTATGCCTTCTTCCACGCCAGCCATGAAACGCCAGTTACCCGTTTCATAAACCTGCACCTGTTTGGAGCCCAGCTCATATATTTTATTACTGGTTTGAAAAAACAGGCTGCCGTTCGAAAAAACAATATTCCAGACATCGGTAAATGACCGGTCCTTTTCGGGTATGCGATCCTTGAGACTATGGTATTGAAGGTCCCCATTGGCAGCTGTTGCCAGGTATCCTATCTCATCCTGTCCACCCACATACAGGCGGTTATCAGGACCAAATTCAATGGAACGGACAATGCTTTTATTGGGAAGAGGATAAACCTTCCAGTATTTGCCATCGTAGGTCAGCACCCCTTCGTTGTTGGCGAAATAAAGGATGCCGTTCTTGTCCTGCCTAATCTGGCGGTTCTGTGCCCCGGCCTTGTAACTAAGCTTGTAGAAATTGGTTATGTCGGGCAAGCCGATGGTATTCTGACTTTTCAAGCCCGAAAAAGCAAGGGTCATAATCAGCAGTAAGACAGTCCTCAGCATGAGCCATGTGAAAGTAGAAAAAATACGCTGATGTAGTGATGATGAGGATAAAAAGCTTATAAAACGGGGTTTTTCAGGGGATGATGTAGTAGTGATGTAGTATAAATCATGTTTATTGAATGGGTTTGGCAGTACTTTTAAAATGTCAAAAATCTACTGCTTCCTCCAGCATCAACTAAAGCTTGTGTATGAAAATCAAAGTACTGCTATTACTCTGGACGCTATTCCTGTTCCAGGGTCTTTTCTTTAATCTTAATGCGCAAAACCTGGCGGTCACAGGTAAGGTAACGGGACCTAATAATGAACCTCTTTCCGGCGCCACGGTTTCGGTTAAAGGCACTTCGGTTGTTACCACCACCAACGAGGCTGGCGTTTTCAGCATCTCGGTTCCCCGGCGGGGTTCCGTGCTGGTGGTTACCTATAGTGGCATGGAGCCGCGGGAGGTCACCATATTAAATGAAGGTGATTTTAATTTTTCCATGGTTCCTGCTGTAGCCAGCCTCGAGGAGGTGGTGGTAGTAGGATATGGAACCCAGAAAGTCACCAAGGTTTCGGGTTCCATTTCCACGGTCAGGGCGGTTGATATTGAGAAGCTGGTACCGGTAAGGGCAGAAGAAGCCTTACAGGGTAAAGCGGCCGGGGTCAATGTGATTCAGGGAGGTTCTCCCGGATCCAAACCCACAGTGCTGATCAGGGGTATTCCTTCTTTTACAGGAACAGATCCTGTAGTAATTATAGATGGCGTTCCTCAAACACTAACAGATTTTAATTCCATCAATCCTTCCGATATAGAATCCATTAATGTGCTGAAAGATGCTGCCACTACAGCTATCTATGGTGTAAAGGGTGGAAATGGTGTGATAGTAGTAACCACAAAAGGAGGCCGCAGGAATGGTAAAACAGAGATCAGCTTCAATACCAATTTCGGACAACAGGAGGTGATGAATACGATAGGAGTGCTGAATGCCACTGAATATGCTGCCATTATTAATGAGGGCAGCACAGTAAGCGGAGGACCAATAATTTTCAAGGATCTTTCCAGCCTTGGTGTTGGTACCAACTGGCAGGATGAAGTATTTCGTCCGGCGGGCTTTCAGTCGCACAATATTTCAGCACGCGGCGGAAGTGATAAACTGGGATATTTCTTATCGGCAGGTTACCTGAATCAGGGAGGCATCGTGGGAGGAATTGATAAATCACAGTTCAGAAGAGGCAACTTCACCGCCAACCTGGATTTCTCACTTGCTCCCAGGTTAAAATTCATCCTGAACACAACAGGCGTGATCCTGAATTCAAAAGGAATCCAGGAAAACTCTTTCAACAGTATCATCGGCAGCGCCATCAATTTTGATCCTACTGTTCCCAAATTTGATACTTCGTTCAACATGCCGGGCAGCTATGGATTCAGCAATTTGATTTTATCTGAGATATTCAATCCACTTACCAAGCTCGAAAACACTTATAATAAAAACCTGGGCAACAAGCTGTATGGGAAATTTGAAATGCAGTATGATGTCATCAAAAACCTCAAGCTCACTTCCAGGTTTGGTTATACAAAATATGATGGAGAAAGCAGGTCATTCACTCCACTTGTATTTTATGGACCTAATAATGTTGAGAATACTTTGAATGCCGATGGTTCGCAGGTGACAGGTAAATTCAATAGCGTGGCTCATGAAAAGGGAAGCAATTTCAATTACACCTGGGAAACCTTTGGTAACTATAATTTCAGGGTGGCGAACGATCATAATTTTGAAACCGTTCTTGGTTTCTCACTCGCTAAAACTTCAGGCAATGCTGCAGGAGCTACGCGCCAGGACGTACCATTTAACTCCTGGGAGTTTGCAGATTTCACTGCTGCCACGGGTACCAACACACCAACTAATACCAATGCACTTACTGGATATTATTACCAGTATTTCCGCAGGAATCTTTCCTATTTCTCCAGGATCAATTATGATTTCAAAAACAGGTACCTGGCTTCCTTCACTGCACGCAGGGATGGGTCCTATGCTTTTGGTACGGAAAATAAATATGCCAATTTCTTCTCAGGTTCCCTGGGCTGGGTGGTCAGCAGCGAAAGCTTCTTCCAGTCCAACTTTATTGATTACCTGAAGATCCGCGGTAGCTATGGTTCCATCGGAAATGAAAATGTAAACCCTCAGTTTGTTGGAATTGAAACCGGTGGTCCGAGTTATGGACCAACAGCCAACAGCAATGGTTATACTTTCGACAATGTGTTTTATCCCGGATCAACTGTTGCGTCAACAGCCAACAATTCATTGCGCTGGGAAAAACAGCTGCAGTCAAATATTGGATTTGACCTGACCTTCCACAAAAGGAAGTTCACACTATCGGCAGATTATTTCCAGAAGAAAGTTGACGGACTTCTCTTTACACCTTCAGCATCTTTATACCTGGGAACTGTTCCTATCCCAACCGCTAATATTGGTGCAACAAAAAGCACGGGCTTTGATGCCACGCTTGGTTATACTGAAAGCTTTTCCCAAAAGGTCAAGCTCAATACCAGCCTGACATTCACTACTTCCAAAAATCTTGTCACTGCCACTAACAGTGATGGTACAGCGAGGATACTGGGTGGAAGTTATTTTAACGGGCAGTCGCAAAACGTTACTGTTTTTGAAAAAGGATTCACTCCCGGATATTTTTATGGCTATCAGACAAACGGACTTTTCCAGAGTTATGATGAGATCTCAAAAAGTGCTGTACAAACCGGAGCAGTGCCAGGCGATATCCGCTTTGTTGATATCAATAATGATGGTGTGATCAATGCTTCTGACCAGACCAAGATTGGTGATCCTTTCCCGGATTTCACCATGGGCTGGACACTCAATGTTACAGTTGGCAATTTTGATTTGTCTGCATTCACCTATGCTTCTGTAGGAAATGATATCTATCGTGCTTACGAAAGGAACGCGAACTTTTCGAATAAGGACCGTATGGTGCTGGCACGCTGGACAGGACCAGGTTCCACCAATGATGCAAGGTATCCGAGGTATTCTTTCACTGATGCCAACAGCAATATCCGCGTAAGTGATCGTTATGTAGAAGATGGATCCTTTGTGAAGTTAAAAAACATCCAGCTCGGCTATTCACTGCCAAAGACTCTTACACGAAATGTATTTAACTCCATCAGGGTTTATGCGCAGGTGAAGAATGCGATCACACTGACAAAGTACACAGGATTTGATCCTGAGATCGCCGGAGGTATTTTAAATACTGGCATTGATAGAGGTGCTTATCCGCAGCCACGTACTTATGCAGTAGGACTTGACATCAAACTATAACGCATTAAAAATAATTACATGAACAATCGCATCATCAAGATCTTCACACTGCTGTTGATAGTTTCACTATTTTCTGCGTGTAAAAAATGGGTAGACTATGATCCCCATGAAGATTATAAAATAACAGAGCTGGATTACCTGCGTTCTGAAACCGATTACCGAACCATGGCGGTAAGTGTTTACACACCCATGCAATGGCTAAACCAGGAAGTTCCGGTTGGTGATATCGCTTCAGATAATGCGGTAAGTGGCGGAGAAAATGCTTCGGATGTATTGTCTTTACAACAGATAGATGACTATACGCATACACCTGTAAATTCAACGCTCACTGAATTGTGGAAGGCAGCTTACGAAGGCATCAACCGCGCCAACTATCTTACACAGTTCAGGGAAAAAAATCCTGCAGGAGCCGTAGTGGATTTTGCAGGGAAGGAAAGTTTGTATGGAGAAGTTTATTTCCTGAGGGCTTATTATTATTTCCATCTCGTACGCATGTTTGGAGACGTGCCTTTGTTTGTTGACAGGCGTTTAAGTCTTAGTGATTCAAAGACCCTTACTCGCACTGCAAAGGCTGAAGTTTACAAGCAGATCGAAATCGATCTCAATGCAGCCATTGGTGTTTTGCCACCCACCCAGGTGCAAAAGGGCAGGGTTACCAAACATGCAGCACAGGCGCTTCTTGGAAAGGTGTTGCTTTACCAGAACAAGTTTGATGCAGCAGCACTCATGCTGGATAATGTGATCAACAGCAATGCTTTTTCACTGGTATCTGATTTTGGATCCATCTTCCTGGCATCAGGAGAGAATGGCCCTGAATCTGTATTTGAAATTCAGTATTCCAATGTATCACCTTATTATAACTGGGGCGGTTACAATCGTGGGCAGGGTAATTATGCAGTTCAGCAAACCGGTATTCGTGGACTGAATGGAACAGCAGCCATGCCCTATGCACCAGGATGGAGCACCAACCTGCCTACAAAAAATCTATCCGATGCTTATGCAGCCGGTGATCAAAGAAAAGATGTAACTGTACTTGATATTGAAAAATACAAGGCTGCCAATCCATCTTTCAATATCACTTACCAGGTAGCACCTTATAAAAACACAGGATTGTATAATCAAAAATATCTGCCACGTAAGGGTGAAACTTCAGGACAACTGGAATTGAATTATGGAAACAATTTCAGGATGATCCGTTATGCGGATGTATTGCTGATGGCTGCAGAAGCTTACAATCGCGCTACTGCACCAAATGATACTAAAGCGCAACTTTATCTCAACAAGGTAAGAGAAAGAGCATTTGGAAATACTTCTCATAATATTTCGGCAACAGGGGCTACACTTCTGCAGGCTATCTGGGAAGAAAGAAGACTGGAACTGGCCATGGAAGGACACCGGTTTTTTGACCTGGTAAGAACAGGCCAGGCAGCCAGCAAGATCCAGGGATTTGTAGTAGGAAAGCATGAAGTATTTCCCATTCCGCAGGAAGAAGTGGACATCTCAGGTTTGGAACAAAATCCGAATTATTAATTCCATGATCATTCAAAATCAATCTATGCACAACTTCAAATATTTTCTGGTCATTGCCTTTTTGTTTGCCATCAGCACGGGATGCAATAAGGATAAATTTGACGATACGGCCTTTGCCACTTCAGGAGATGCGCCAGCGAGCCTCTCCGCATTGTTTGACATCACCCAGGATAATACCGGCATGGTGACCATTACACCTAATGGAACTGGTGCTAGTTATTATGATGTTTATTTTGGTGATGGTACAGCCAGTCCCTCAAAAGTGGATGCAGGTAAAAACACGGTTCATCAATATGCAGAAGGCGTATACAATGTAAAGCTGGTTGGATATGGCATCAACGGCAAAACCACTGAAGCCACAAAGCAACTTACTGTTTCATTCAGGGCACCGGAAAACCTGGATGCCACGGTAACTGTAGATCCTTCCAATAGCTTGAAGGTAAATGTTACCGCATCAGCATTGTACGAAACCAATTTCAAAGTTTATTTCGGAGATGTGCCGAATGAAATTCCAGTCACATTTCTTGAAGGAGATGTAGTTACACATACATATGCAATAGTTGGCAATTACCAGGTAACGGTAGTTGCTTTCAGTGGTGGTGCAGCTACTTCACAGGTGATCAAGAGTATCACCATCGTGAACCCTGTATTATTGCCGGTAACCTTTGAATCATCCACACTGAATTATGCATTTTCCAATTTCGATGGAGGTAATTCAACTGTGATCAGTAATCCACAGGCGAATGGAATCAACACCAGCAGCAAAGTAGGACTCATGGTAAAATCAGCAGGGCAAACCTGGGGAGGTAGTGTGCTTCCTCTGGGTGGTGCCATGGATTTTTCAACGAACAAGGTTTTCAGGATGAAGGTGTATTCTCCAAGGGTGGGTGCCAAGGTTTTATTGAAAGTTGAGAATTCATCTGATGGCAGCCAGTTCTATGAGAAAGAAGTTCTGACAACTGTTGCCAATGCATGGGAAGACCTGGCCTTTGATTATTCAGCCATCAATACCGCCAATTCTTACCACAACATTGTTTTGATCTTTGATAATGGTATTATGGGTGATGGCTCAGCCAATTTTACTTTTTTGTTTGATGATATTCGTCTCACCAATGTTATGCCCAATAGTTTATTGAGCTTCCCGATCAATTTTGAAGATCCCAATGCGAATTATGCTTTTACAGATTTCGGAGGCAATGTAACCGTGGATGCAATTGACCCTGTAGTAGCAACGAATCATGTAAAGAAAACTACCAAGCCCAATGGTGCGCAGACCTGGGCAGGAACCACCATGGGACAGCTGGCTGCTGCCATTCCATTTACAGCTTCCAATACCAAGATCAGTGTGAAGGTTTATTCACCTGCCATTGGATTAACAATCAGGCTTAAGGCAGAGAACCAGGCCAATAGCAGTGTGTCGGTAGAAACCGATGCAGTAACCACCGTGGCCAATGCATGGGAGACACTGGAGTTTGATTTTACCAATCATGTATCGGGCACACAGGCATTGAATCTCTCGGCTACTTACAACATGCTCTCTATCTTTTTTGATTTCAATGTGGGAGGAAGCGGAAAGATCTTTTACTGGGATGATGTCACATTTGTAACAGCTCCAGCAACACTCACGCTGCCACTGACTTTTGAATCTACCACGCTTAATTATAATATCACGGATTTTGATGGAGGTAATCTTACAGTGATCAGCAATCCGCAGATCAACGGTATCAACACCAGCAGCAGGGTAGCAAAGATGGTTAAGAATGCAGGTCAGACCTGGGGAGGAAGTTATATCACGCTTGCGTCGCCGATCGTTTTTCCTGCTAACAAGATTTTCAAGATGAAAGTTTATTCTCCCAGGGTAGGTGCCAAGGTTTTACTGAAGGTGGAGAACCTGACCAACAGCGGTCAGTTTTATGAAAAGGAAGTGCTGACTACAGTTGCCAATGCATGGGAAGAACTCAGTTTTGACTATTCTTTGATCAACACGGCAAATAGTTACCAGAAGGTGATCATGATCTTCGATAATGGCATCATGGGTGATGGTTCGGCCAATTTCACTTTCCTGGTGGATGACATCAAGCTTAATTAAATTTTAAAAACCAGTTTATGATCAAAAATATCATTCCTGTCCTTTCTTTTATAGGGCTCCTGCTTTTTGCCGGCAGCTGTAAAAAAGAAAAATATTCATTTGGTGAGCTCAAAGCGCCTTCAGACCTGGCGCTCACCGCAACGGTTGTAGGAGTAGATGCCACTAATCCAAATGGAGATGGCAGTGGCAGCGTGGTGATCTCGGCAAGCGCTCAAAATGCACTGACCTATAATATAGATTTTGGTGACGGTACCAAACGAGTAGTGCCTTCGGGTTATCTCACTTATAAATACACCAATCCCGGAACGTCGGAGTACACCATTACGGTGAATGCCATCGGTACAGGTGGAGCTATTTCTACTATCAGTAAAACAGTGAAAGTATATGTGCAGTTTGAGATACCAGCTGCCATCATTGCCGCGCTAACCAATGGTTCTTCACGTAAATGGGTAAGCGATAAGGGTTCGGTAGGACATTTTGGTGTGGGTCCTAATGACCAGTTCACCCCTATATGGTATGAAGCAGCCCCTAATACAAGGGAAGCCTGTGCTTATGATGACGAGATCACCTTCACGCTTGGTGCCAATAACAGGATATCCATGAGTATTGATAATAAGGGTACTTCATTTTCCATTGGAGCAGCCACAGGTTTTTATGGATTTAGCGGTGGCGATGGCTGTTATGCCATCAGTACCGGAGGAAGCAAGCAGCTGGCCTTCATGAATGCTACATCCGGAAGTACGCCTGCTGTTTCATCAGGCATTCAGTTCAATGTTCCTGGTAATGGTATCATGATCTTCGGTACTGGCGGTACTACTTATGAAATTCTGAAATATACCGATACCACCCTGCAATTAAGGAATATAGGAGCTGATGGTAATGCCTGGTACCAGAAGCTAATCGTAGAGTAATAGAAATTAGAACGAGTAGGAAAAAAATAAATTATGAAGTGTATGCCCCTCATCCTGTTTTTATCTATCCTGTCATTCTTTGGATGTAGCAAAGGAAATGACGCACCCAATGATATTGTTCCGTCCAACCTTGTAGTAAATGCCGCAGTGAGTACAGACAACAGTGGTAAAGTAAATTTTACATCAACAGCCACCAATGCTGTTTCCTATGATTATGATTTTGGGAATGGTATTTACCAGACAGTAGCATCCGGCGCTTTAACTTATGCTTATCCTTCATCCGGGAATTATATGGTGAAGGTGACTGCAAAAAGCTCCAGTGGTCAAACCATTTCCAAATCCATTGATGTAGCAGTATCAGTCAGCCTCACACTGGTGTTTTCAGATGAATTCAACACCGCAGGAGCACCTGACCCTTCAAAATGGGGTTATGATATTGGCACCGGCAATGGAGGCTGGGGCAATAATGAACTGCAGTATTATACCAACAGCTCTGATAACTCCATCGTATCAAATGGAACACTCAAGATCACTGCTAAAAAAGAAAGCTTTAGCGGTAGTGCTTATACTTCCGCAAGGCTGCTGACGAAAAATAAATTTTCCACCAAGTATGGCAAGGTAGAAGTTAGGGCCAAGCTTCCTGCGGGTACGGGCACCTGGCCTGCGATATGGATGCTGGGAAATAATATTGATGCAGTGGGATGGCCTGCCTGCGGCGAGATCGACATCATGGAACATAAGGGCAGTGACCAGAACCGTGTGTATGGAACATTGCACCATCCTGGTCATTCTGGTGCCAATGGTGATGGAGGTACCACTGTGATTTCAAATGCAACCACTGATTTCAATATTTATTCTATGGAGTGGAATGCATCGGTGATCAAATTTTCAGTGAATGGGAATGTATTTTATTCTTTCCCCAATAACAGCAACCTGCCTTTCAACCAGAATTTCTTTCTTATCCTGAATGTGGCTATGGGCGGCAGTTTCGGCGGTCCAGTAGATCCAGCTTTCAGCAATGCGAGCATGGAAGTGGATTATGTGAGGGTTTGGAATTAGGGGAAGTTCATAGTTCATAGCGTATAGCATATAGCATATGGTAGATAGCATATGGTTCATAGTTCATGGTTCATAGTTCATGGCGTATAGCATGTAGCGTATGGCTTATGGCTGATAGTAGTTGAAATTACTATCACGTTTGCCGTTTCACGTTTGACGATTAGTCCATGGTCCATCGTCTATGGACTATCGACCATGCTCCCATAGACAAATTCAAAAAAGAAAGATGAGAATTTTAATAAAACTACAATTCAGTCTTGTCATTGCAGCGATGTTGATGGTGCATGAGGTGAGGGCACAGGGACGGATTGAGAAGAGAGTGGACTCAGTGTTGAAGCTGATGACGCTCGAGGAAAAGATCGGGCAGCTGAACCAGTACACGAGTTCATGGGCTACGGGTCCTGTTTCACCTGAAACCAATAAGCTGCAGCAATTACGCGAAGGAAAGATCGGTTCCCTGCTCAATGTAAAAGGTGCTTCCAAAACCAGGGCCATGCAGGATGTGGCCATGCAGTCGAGGTTGCGTATTCCATTGATCTTTGGCCTGGACGTGATCCATGGTTATAAAACCACTTTCCCTATTCCACTTGCTGAAGCAGCATCCTGGGACCTCGAACAAATTGAAAGATCTGCAAGGATAGCAGCTATTGAAGCCGCTGCAGCAGGGATACACTGGACCTTTGCCCCGATGGTAGATATAGGACGTGATCCGCGCTGGGGCCGTGTGATGGAAGGAGCAGGAGAAGATACCTACCTGGCTTCACTCATTGCAGCAGCAAGGGTCAGGGGTTTCCAGGGGAAAGGTTTAGGAAATACAGATGCGGTGATGGCCTGTGCCAAACATTTTGCTGCTTATGGAGCTGCCATTGGTGGCCGTGATTATAATTCGGTGGACATGAGCGAACGTACTTTGTTTGAAGTGTATCTGCCACCATTCAAAGCAGCTCTGGATGCAGGTGCTGCTACCTTCATGAATTCATTTAATGACTTGAATGGAATTCCGGCTACTGGTAGTCGTTACCTCCAAAGGGAAATTTTAAAACAGCAATGGAAATTCAAAGGTTTTGTGGTCAGCGACTGGGGATCTATTGGCGAAATGGTGAATCATGGATATGCAAAAGATGGTGCGGATGCTGCCTACAAAGCCATCACAGCCGGCAGTGATATGGACATGGAAAGCAGGAGTTATATTCAACATTTATCCAGTCTGGTTAAATCAGGGAAGGTGCCTGTTGCACTCATTGATGATGCAGTGAGAAGGGTGTTGCGAAAAAAATTCGAGCTGGGATTGTTTGATGATCCTTACAGGTTCTGCAATGAAGAAAGAGAGAAAGCTGCGCTGAATGATCCATCTCACAGAACTGCTGCCCGGGAGATGGCAGAAAGAAGCATTGTATTACTGAAAAATGAAAATGGAATCCTTCCTTTAACAACTTCACAAAAAACAATTGCGGTTATTGGTCCTCTCGCAAAATCAAAGATCGACATGCTGGGTTTCTGGAATGTGGAGTGGCCCGATAATGAAGATGTAATAAGTCTGTATGAAGGATTGGGAAAGGCAGTGGGTGGACAGTCAAAGTTATTGTATGCAAAAGGTTGTGAAATTGCAGATACATCAAGAGAAGGATTTCAGGAAGCCTTAGCAATAGCAAGTCAGTCGGATATTGTGATCGTAAGCGTGGGAGAAAAAAGGGACATGAGTGGAGAAGCCAAGAGCCGCGCTGACATCACCCTACCTGGGGTACAGGAAGAATTGATTCAGGCATTACTAACAACAGGAAAGCCTGTTGTTGTCATTATCAATGCAGGCAGACCGCTGGTATTTAACTGGACAGCAGATCACGCACCCGCGATCCTTTATACCTGGTGGCTGGGTTCTGAAGCAGGTAATGCTATTGCCAATGTGCTGACAGGGAAATTTAATCCTTCAGGGAAACTTCCGATGAGTTTTCCACGGTCTGTAGGACAGGTACCTATTTATTACAATTACCTGAACACCGGAAGGCCGGCGCCCGAGAATGACTCCATGCAGATCTATACTTCGGGTTATATAGACCTGGTGAAAAGCCCACGGTATGCATTTGGACATGGTTTGAGCTATACGCAATTCCGATATGAGAACCTGAAGCTGAATAAAAAATCAATTACTCAGAATGAGTCGTTAGAAGTTTCCTTCACCATCACCAATACAGGAAAATACAAAGGCGAGGAAGTGGTGCAACTCTACATCAGGGATGAATTTGCATCTGTGGTAAGACCTGTGAAAGAATTAAAGGATTTTAAAAAACTGATGCTTGAACCAGGAGAAACAAAAACAGTCCGCTTTATTATTGACAGGAAGAAGCTGGGTTTTTACAACCAGGATTTGAAGTGGACAGCAGAACCCGGAGGATTTGAGCTCATGATAGGATCTTCATCATCTGACATCAGGCTCAGGGAAAAATTTGAATTGAAATAATTGCGCTATGAAAACGATCCCATTCAGTGTGTGTGTGTTGCTGGCCGGCTGTGGCGCCGTATCTCCAGCTATGAGCCCGGAGCCTGCTATTTTTTCCATTGAACAAAAAAAAGCATCGGTGTACACAACGGCCATGCATACAAAGCAACGTCTCTCACTGTCGGGGACAGTTGAATTTCACGCTTTTGACCAGCCCATGGAAACGGAGGTCTGTGTATTTGTAGATCCCAAAACAAATTACCAGTCCTTTGTTGGAATAGGAGGGGCGCTCACAGATGCATCGGCGGAGACTTTTGCGAAGCTGCCCGCGGAAAAGCAGGAGGAGTTTCTCAGGGCCTGTTATGATGCTGAGAAAGGATTGGGCTATTCCCTTGCAAGAACAAATATCAACAGCTGTGATTTTTCTTCATCAAGTTATACCTATGTAAAAGACGGTGATGCCAGCTTGAAAAGTTTTTCGATTGAGCCCGACAGGAAGTATAAGATTCCATTGATTAAAAAAGCCATGACTGCATCTGGAGGAAGGTTGAAACTCTATGCAAGTCCCTGGAGCCCGCCGGCATGGATGAAGGACAACCACAGCATGATGCAGGGAGGAAAATTGCTGCATGAGTTCAGGCAGACCTGGGCTGATTATTATATTAGATTCATCAGGGAGTATGAAGCCGAGGGTATTCCTTTGTGGGGTTTATCTGTTCAAAATGAACCCATGGCCAGGCAGAAGTGGGAGTCCTGTTTATTTACTGCTGAAGAAGAAAGGGATTTCATCAGCAAGTATCTCGGACCTACTCTGTACAGGGCGAAGATGGAAAATAAAAAACTGATCGCCTGGGATCATAACAGGGATCTGGTTTATCACAGGGCCAGTACCATCCTGGATGATGGAGAAGCCGCAAAATATGTATGGGGCATAGGTTTTCACTGGTATGAAACATGGACAGGCAGCGAGATGCAGCATGAGAATGTAAAGAAGGTAAAGGATGCCTATCCTTCTGCCAACCTGATCTTCACGGAAGGCTGCATAGAGAAGTTTGATTTTGAAAAGCTGAATGAGTGGTGGCTGGGCGAAAAGTATGGCAGGTCGATGATCAATGATTTCAATAGTGGGGCGGTGGGATGGACAGACTGGAATGTATTGCTGGATGAAAGAGGAGGACCCAACCATGCGGATAATTTTTGTTTTGCACCTGTGATTGCTGATACCAGGACGGGTGAGCTGCATTACACCAACATCTATTATTACATCGGTCATTTTTCCAGGTTCATTAAGGAAGGGGCAAAAAGAATTGCCGCTTCTTCGAACAGGGACAAGTTGTTGACGACGGCCTTCCTGAATCCTGACGGATCTGTAGTAGTGGTGGTGATGAATGGCAGTGATGAAAAAATGAATTATAAATTATGGATGCAGAACAAAGCTGCGGATGTGGTAGCGGAAGCGCGTTCGATAACTAGCTATGTGATTAGATAGAGTTTTGAAGTTGGTTTGTTTAAGGTTTAAGGTTTAAAGTTTAAGGTTTGTAAGTTGTAAGTGCCTAAAATACGTTGACCGTTTTTTTAACTCCTGTTGATTTAGTTTTTGTACTCTTTGGCAATGGATAATTTTTCTGATTCTGTTCAATAGTGGTAGTAAAGTTGCAAA
>JAEWKK010000026.1 GCA_023386045.1 Bacteroidota bacterium | reverse complement strand
GCATTGCTGTTATCGGTAGCGGTGAGTTTAAAGCTATAGGTTCCCTGCACCAGTGATGATACCAGTGTAGAAGCCGAAGTAGGTGAAGAGATCAGTGCCTGTGAAGGACCTGAAACCTGTGACCAGGAAAGAGAAGAGATCCATCCATCCACATCAGAAGCAGAACCACCCAGGGTTACAGATGATGTGGGAAGTGTGATGGTTTGAGCGGTTCCAGCATTTACGGTTGGCGCCTGGTTGGCCGGAGCCTGTCCCCCAGTAAATTCCATCCAGTTAAAATTCCAACCGCCATTGGCATTGGTAGTAACAATTCTTAAAAGTTGTTGTCCTGCAGGCAGTGTTACCTGGGCAGATACATTTGTCCAGGTCTGCACATTTAATGTAGCAGGAACAGTAACTGTTGCCAGAACAGTTCCATCAGATTTACGAACCTGGAATTGTGGACCATTAAATACAGCAGCTACCCTGAAGTTAACTGTATAAGTTCCGGCCTGGGGCACATATACTGCATAATCCATCCAGTCACCATTGTCCTGCCATCCCACGTTGAAGCCACCACCAATATCAAGTGTGCCTTCTGTTTGAATGCCTGACATCGTCCAGTAATTCTCTGCTTCAATTTTTGCAGGAAGACTAACTGGTACATTGATGATCACATCATCGCTTGCTGTACTTCCCAGGTTATCTGTAACGGTAAGCCTGAAGGTATAAATGCCAGCAGTAAGATTACTAAGTGAAGGATTAGCTATAGCGCTGTTGTTAAAGTTAAATTGAGCGGGGCCAGAAACCTTTGTCCATGCATAAGAGGCAATAGTGCCATCAGGATCGCTGCCACTGCCGTTCAACTGCACTGATGAACCAGGAGCTACAATCTGGTCAGGACCTGCATTGGCTGTTGGTGTCTGGTTATTATAAGCAGGAGGAGTGCTTCCTTTCTGGTATTGAAGCATCCACTGGTAAACAGTAAGACCATTTTCTGAATAACTGGAATTATAAACGTTGGTCCATGCATCATGTCCACCTACCCAGAAGATCGTTTTTTTAGCATTTGGATTGGGAGCAGGCGCCTGGTTGATCTGGCTGATATAGTCATTGGTGTAAGAAACAGGAACCGTTCCATCTCCATCATTATGGAAAGCCCATACAGGAAGATTGCCATTGGCGATATTTCTTGCACGTGTATAGTCAGGCCATGAAGCACCGCAAATAGGAGAGATGGCAGCCAGTCGATTAAGATAAGTGCCACCCGATCCTGCATATTCCCAAACGGCACCTCCGCCCATACTCAAACCTGTAAGATAAACGCGACTCAGGTTCACCTTATAATGAGAAGTGGCATAGTTGATCACCATGTCAATATCTGAAGGAGAAGGCCAGTTAATGAACTGTGGGGAGATAACAATGAATTTGTGAGTTTGACCATTTACCGTAAGGCTCACAGGGAACTGGCCGGTGTTAATGGCACTGGGAATACCAGCCCATAATAATTTTCCAAGGTCGGATGTACCATTTCCCAATTCACCAATACCATGAACAAAAACAATCAGAGGGTAAGTAGCAGAACCGTTAGGATCATAACCCTGTGGAAGATATTCATAGAACCCATTTGAATTAGGGCCGGTAGAAATAGACCTTGGAGTATGAACCTGTGCATCAGCCTGGTTATAAAAATTACATAAAGTCAACACCACTACAAGAAGTAGCGCACGTAAGGGAGTAAGGTTTTGCATAACTGGACGGTTAGCTTTTTTTAAATGATGTCAAAATTCTACAAATGAGGTCCGGATCAGCTTAATTAGGGATGGGATTGGTTCTGCTTAACTAAAACTGTGCCAATGTAATAGCTGGGAAATTTTACAGAAAGAACAAAAAAAAGGTATTTTGAAAACTAACAATCAATGCTTAGATAATTAAGTGAATTTAATCGGTGAAAATCTAATAAAATTGATCAAGGTCATTTAATCTCTGGAAGAGATTGTTTTCAATATTGGATTATCTGTAAACTTCAATCAAGCCCTGCGTTTCGCCTCTTCTTGGCGCCGGGAATGAATCTACCATTTTATAATGGATTTTGAGCGAATCCCTTACCCTGAATGGGAAAAAATTATTCAGTGAAGGAATATATTCAAACAATACCAGATCATACTTCCTTGCTGCAATCTTTTGCTCATACATTGCCGCTTCCTTGTTGAACATTCCAACTCCCAGGTGATGCCATAGAGGAATGTTTTCGCCTTTTTCAGTTTCATAGGGTAATTCAACAGCAAGAGGAGTTAATTCGGTCATATTTAAAACCTTTAGTCCTTTCTGACCTTGATAATTTTTTAACAGGCGATTGATGCCATCAACTGTTGGCGAAGGCATATAAATTCCTTTGAAAGATTGCAATCCGGTGAATTTCCATTCCGACATTGGAATTTCCTCCGGGCCCTGGTGGATCAGGTAAGTTTTACGGTTCACGATATTTTCCTGGTGGCCCGAAGTTGATTCAGCTACAGGCATTGCTCTTTGCACTACTCTTTGCAAATATTTCCAGAAAACAGAACTCCACCATAAGGTTAATCCCAGTCCGGCTACCAGTAATGTTTTGGTTCTCAAAAAATCCAGTTTGAAAAAAGAAGCCAGGTTGGCAAGTATGAATGCAAAAGCGAAGCTGTGAAAAAAGATATTGTTATCGGGCGGCGTATAGCTGGTTACCTGAAGAATGGCTGCTTCTGCCAGGATTCCTAATGTGAGCACTAAGAAAAATGATGCTTTCTTTTCAGCAATAAAATCTTTCCATGACCTGTATCTCGCGATAAAGATCAGCAGGATAATAAACAGATAAAATTTGATCCATTGTGAATTGTATAAAAATTCATCAAGGATCTCCATGAATGAGATTCTTGCTGTATGAGGAGGCTGCCCGTGGTTGAACCAGTAGCTGAAATTAAAGCGAAGCAGGGGCGCTATCACTGCAAAGCAAACAATGATGAAGCTGAGGGTGAAGATCAAAAATGGCTTCCAGTTTTTCTCATAAAAGCAGGTATGTGCCAGCAGTGCAAGACATAATATCAGTGCAAGTCCGCCGCCATCCTGTTTTGTAAAAAAGGAAAAGAAAACAAAAAGCGCTGTTAAGGATAAATCAAGCCAGTTTCTTTTTTCACTAAAAATATACCGGGTAAGAAAGGCAAGGCCTATCATTTCATAAACGATAACAGTATGATTGTACCAGGGCCAGAAGTTGAAAAAAGAAAAAGAAATGCAATAAAGAAAAACGGAAAGCATCCTGATGCCCGGATGAAGATCAATATTTTTCAAAATTGCCCGAAAAGCAAAGCCGGAGAGGATATTGATCAATACCTGTGCCTTCACCAGCGCCAGCATATTGGCGCCAAAGATTTTAAAAAACAGGGAAGGAATTACCCAGTACATATAACCCAGAGGCATTCCAAAATCCCGGTACGGGAGTTCTCCATTGCTGATGCGATAAGCCCCTTCCCATGAGAGGAAAATATTGACCCTGTAAGGGAAACTCATGAACAGGGGTATCATCGCCAGTACAACAATGATGGTGATTTCGATGAAAGAAAAAATCTTTGGTCTGTTTTGTGCAGGGAGGATGCCGTTCATATGAATTGGACAACAAGATAAATTCAAAAACCCTTTATAAGCACCGTAGGCTGGAATATTTATACATTATGCGTTTTGGCGTTTAAGGTTTAATTTTACAGCCCGAATAAACTACGAGACTTTGGCTTACATTAAATTACTCCGTCCCAAGGATTGGGCTAAAAACCTGTTCCTTTTTATTCCACTGTTTTTTGCCGGGCAACTGTTCGACTGGTCTATCTATCCTCATTTATTTCTTGGCTTCATTGCTTTTTGCTGCATCGCCAGCAGTATCTATATCATCAATGATTACAATGATATTGAAGACGACCGTAAACATCCTGTAAAATCAAAAAGACCACTGGCATCAGGAGCGGTTTCAAAAAATTCTGCAGTCATCATTTGCATATTTCTTTTATTAACAGGTTTTGGGATCGCCTATTTTCTTGGTTACAAGTTCCTCATGGTGATCGGGATCTATTTTTTACTAAACCTGGGATATTCCTTCGGCCTCAAAAACATTCCCATCCTCGACATAGTAATTGTAGCTGCAGGTTTTGTATTACGTGTAAAAGGTGGTGCTGTCATTGCCCATCTGCCGGTATCGGAATGGCTGAACATCATGATCTTCCTTCTGGCACTTTTCATGGCCATTGGGAAAAGGAGGGATGATGTGCTTCTGAAACTTTCATCAGGAACCGACATGCGCAAAGCCATTAAGGGATACAACCTGGAGTTCCTGAATGTGATCCTCGCGCTTGTGTGCGCAGTGATCATTGTTGCCTATTTCATGTATACCATGTCGCCTGAAGTAAAGGAAAGGATCGCCAACATGGGAGATAAAACAGGCATCGGCAATGCTTACAGGCTTTATTACACCTGTCTTTTTGTATTGGCGGGAATCATGCGCTACCTTCAGATCATATTTGTACAGGCGGCATCTGGCTCTCCCACCAAGATTCTGTACAGGGACCGCTTTATACAGGTTACCATTATCCTTTGGATCGCGAGTTTTTATCTGATCATCTATATGAAGGACGTAACAATTTTTAAATGATGAAAAAGAATATAGCCAACTGGGGAAATTACCCGGTGGTAGAATCCGATGAGAAGAGTTTTTCATTTAAAGAACAACTCAACGATACCTTATTGCAAAACGAAGGAATAATTGCACGCGGTAATGGAAGATGTTATGGCGATGCTTCGCTAGAAAAGAACACCATCTCTACGCTCAAATATGATAAGGTACTTTCCTTTGATACGGTTAATGGCATTTTTGAATGCCAGTCAGGAATAACGCTGGACAAAGTGCTTGAGGTTATCGTTCCCAAAGGATGGTTTCTTCCTGTTACTCCCGGAACAAAATTCATTACTATCGGTGGTGCTGTCGCCAGTGATGTGCATGGAAAAAACCATCACGTTGATGGTGCATTTTCAGCACACGTAATTGAAATGGATATCCTTCTTGCTGATGGCAGCACGGTAACCTGCTCCACAACTGAATATGCAGACCTTTTCTGGGCTACCTGCGGCGGCATGGGTCTAACAGGGGTGATCATGCGCGTGAAGTTCGACCTCAAAAAAATAGAAAGCTCCTATATCAAACAAAAGCAGGTGAAGGCAAAGAACCTGGAAGAAGTGATTCGCCTTTTTGAAGAATACAAGCATTATACTTATTCAGTTGCCTGGATCGATTGTCTGAAAAAAGGTGCTGAATTTGGAAGGAGCATCCTGATATTGGGTGAACATGCAACCCTGCAGGATCTGCCAGAAGATAAAAAGAAGGATCCACTGGCTTTACCTAAAAAAAGACAGATCACATTCCCTTTCAACCTGCCTTCATTTGTACTGAATCAGTTTACTGTCAAGGCCTTTAATTTTTTGTACTACGGTAAGAATTTTAAAAGAGAGATCAATAACATTGTTTCCTACGAACCTTTCTTCTATCCTTTAGACGCTGTTCTTCACTGGAACCGTGGTTATGGGAAGAAAGGATTTGTGCAATACCAGTTTGTTCTTCCTCTTGAAAGCAAACAGGGACTGATAGAAATCTTAAAAAGAATCAGCGATGAAGGATTGGGATCATTCCTTGCAGTATTGAAAGTTTTTGGTAAACAGGATGACCTGATCTCTTTCCCAAAAGAAGGCTATACGCTTGCACTTGACTTTCCTGTGCGCAAGGGCTTATTTGAGTTCCTTGATGAACTGGATGAAATAGTTCTGAAGTATGGTGGCCGTCTTTATCTTTCTAAGGATGCACGCATGCGACCGGAAATTTTCTGGCGCAGTTATGAAAATGCCAACCGCTTCGTGGACATCATTAAAAAATACAATCCCAGGTTCAGGTTCAATTCGATCCAGGCCCGCAGATTGAACATCACACAATAACCACCATGTCTACTGTTTTAATATTGGGTGCCAGCTCTGATATAGGGTTTGCTATCGCCAAAAAATTTGCATCGGAAAAATATGACGTACAACTTGCAGGGAGATCAGTTGAATCATTGAAAGCGCACCAGTCGGACCTGCAGGTAAGATACCAGGTAAACTGTACGCTGCATTCATTTGATGCCATGGACTTTTCAACTCATGCTTCTTTTTATGAATCGCTTTCACCAAAACCCGATGTTACCATTTACGTGATCGGGTACATGAATGATAATGAAAAGGTGATCAGCGACTGGAATGAAAGTCTCAGAACCATCCAGACCAATTACAGCGGTGCTGTTTCCATTCTGAATATCGTAGCTGCTGATTATGCAAAAAAAGGCAAGGGTACCATTGTAGGTATCAGTTCAGTGGCCGGGAACCGTGGAAGACAAAGCAATTATATCTATGGAAGTGCGAAGGCTGCTTTCACTGCTTATCTATCAGGACTCAGAAATAAATTATACCATAACGGTGTTCATGTGATGACCGTATTGCCGGGTTTTGTCAACACTAAAATGACCGAAAACCTGAAACTGCCTGCTGCACTTACTGCGCAACCCGAGGAAGTAGGCGAGGCTGTATACAATGGGGTGAAAAAAAAGAAAGATGTTATTTACGTAAAATGGTTCTGGAAATATATCATGAAGATCATCACCAATATTCCTGAGCCCATGTTCAAAAAGAAGAAACTGTGAAGAAGGGTATTGCTTTTTTTGATTTTGATGGTACCATCACCACAAAAGATACACTGTTGGAATTTATCAAGTTCTGTAAAGGCACTACAGCTTTTTACAAAGGCTTCCTTCTTAACAGCCATTACCTGGTTGCTTTTAAGAGTAAGCTCATCTCCAACCAGCTGGCCAAGGAAAAAGTACTTCAGTATTTTTTTAATGGTACTACTGCAGAATCATTTGAACAACAGTGCAGGGAATTTAAAAAGCAGGCATTGCCACAATTGATACGTCCCAGAGCCATTGAAGAAATTCAAAAATTAAAACAACAGGGTTATGTGGTCGTAGTGGTTTCTGCTTCGCCAGAGAACTGGATCAAAGAATGGGCAGCAGAAACAGGAGTTGAACTGATCGCCAGCAGGCTGGAAGTTCGTGATGGAAAGATCACTGGTAAGATCGAAGGAAAAAATTGCCATGGTGATGAAAAGGTGAGAAGGATACTGGAGAAATATGTAGTGACCGATTATTCCATTATACATGCTTATGGAGATACAGGAGGAGATAAACCCATGCTGAAACTTGCGACACATCCATTCTTTAAACCATTCAGGAATTGATGCTGGTGAAAGGAAGAGACATAGTGATCATTGGCCTGCAACCCTGGTATTACGAAATTGGCAGCAACTGTAAAAACATTGCCCTTGAATTTGCCCGGCACAACAGAGTGCTTTATGTAAACACACCCATCAACCGGAAAACCTATTACTCCAAAGAACAGAATGCGGGCATCAGGCAGCATTGCGATATCATCAGGAATCATGGAGAAACACTAAAGCCTGTTCAGGAAAACCTATGGCAGTTATACCCGGGGAGTATCGTGGAGTCCATCAACTGGCTTCCTTCAACCATGATCTTTAAAGCCATCAACGCTATCAATAACAAACGCTTTGCTTCCGATATACAAAAGGCAATTGAGCAATTAGGCTTCAGCGATATTATTTTATTCAATGACAATGATTTCTTTAATGGTTACGATCTCAAGCAACTTTTAAAGCCATCGGCTTATCTCTATTATTGCAGGGATTACCTGAGAGGTTTTTCTTACTGGAAAAAACATGGAGATGCTCTTGAGCCGGCAATGATCACTAAAGCTGATGCAGCACTAGCTAATTCACTTTACCTGAGAGATTATTGTGCAGGCTTCAACCCGCAATCATTTTATATTGGACAGGGTTGCAACCTTGATCTGTTTGATGTACAAAAGAATTATTCAAAGCCTGTTGAACTGGAGCACATTTCATCACCCATTATTGGATACGTAGGAGCACTTACTACTGAAAGGCTTGATATCGGAATCATTGAATTGATTGCAAAAGCAAATACAAACTGGAACGTGGTGCTGGTTGGACCTGAAGATGAAGCTTTTCAGAAAAGTGTTCTTCATGATTTGCCCAACGTTCATTTTACCGGCAGAAAACCACTGGAGCAATTGCCTGCTTATGTCAAAAGCTTTGATGTTTGCATCAATCCCCAATTGATCAATGAGATCACCATTGGAAATTATCCTTTGAAGGTAGATGAATACCTGGCCATGGGCAAACCTGTTGTTGCTACTGCTACAAAAACCATGGAATTGTTTGCAGAACATACTTACCTCGCCAAGGTTCCGGAAGATTACCCCGCACTGATTGAAAAAGCCTGGAAGGAAAACAATAAAGACTTAATAGAAAAACGAATAGCATTTGCCCACACACATACCTGGGAAAATTGTATGAAGGCTATTGGACAGGTTATCATAGATATAAGATCATGATCCATAAACGACAAAGCCACCTTTCGGCGGCCTTGTTCGTATATCGTTTACAAGATCAGAGCCTGATGAATCGCACTGTCTTATTTCCTTTTTCAAATTGCAGATGATACATTCCCTTTGGCAATTCCTGAACGGATATTTGTTGAGATGACTGCATCTGTATTCTTTTTACCAATATGCCACTTGCATTGTAGATAGAAACCTGGTCTGCAGATGGAATGTTGATGAATAAACCATTGTAGGTTGCTGTAGGATGAACTGAATAAACATCCCTGCCACTCATATCAATCCAGATGATGCCACTGAGTTTTGGAGCAGCATTAGTTTCAAGTATACGCAGGCGATAGAAGTTTTTGGAAGCAGCAGGTGCTGCGTCACGGAAAGAGTAGACAACGCTGCCAGCATTTGCGTTCATTTCCACTTCGCCGATTGGTTCGAAGCTGGAACCGTTAAAGCTTCTTTCAATAACAAACTGGCCGCCTTCGCCTGTAATGGTGGCACTCCATTTAAGATCTATGGCATTGCTGGCTCTTTGAGCAGTAAATGATTCTAGCTTGACAGGAAGAATGGAATTGGCAATCCAGTCAGGATCCAGGTCTTCTTCAAGAGCTGTGGTTAAGCCAAGTATGGCATTAAAGCCATTTGAAGAAGCATCAGCGGTTGTTTGTCCCGATCCTTCACTGAAATGATACAGCAACACTGTGTTGGCATCAGAAGTAAATGGACTGGTGGCCGGCGTAAAGTTGGAAGTATATCTCACGTTATTGGAAATCCTGAATTCATCAATGATACCGTTGAAATAAGGATCGTTGAGAAACTGTGAACGACCCAGGTAATTGTTTGTAGTAGATCCCAGAGATGAAGGCCTGATGGTAATGGTTGTAGTTGTATCCAGTACGCCGTTTACAAATAATTTACCTGTATTAGTAGCGTGATCAAGTGTTATGGCAACATGCACCCAGGTATTTGTTGGCAATGGGTCAGTTGATTGTATGACCTGTACACCGGAGGCAGTTGTGATGAAGGCGAACATCACCCCATCTTCCCCATTCCAGTTGCTTTTGGGTGTGAGCCACATGTTGTCATTGATGCTGGTACCAAAATCAAAGACCCTTTGATTTTCATCACTGGTAGGAATGGAGTTGTCATAAATTCCTCTCCAGTAGATCCAGGCTTCAATGGTAAAGCTTTGAGACAGGCTTTGAACAACACCGGCAGGCATGTTCAGGTACTCCTGGTTTTGTAAACTATTTACAGGATTGATGGTAGTTGCATTGTAAGAAAGTGCTGTACCAAAACCCTGTGCTGTTGTTTGCTGGACAAGGGACATGCCTAATAAAAGGCAGAGGAGTTTTGCAGTCTGTTGCAGGCTGCGGCTAAGAAAGTAAAACTTTCGCATGGGTTAATTTTTGAGTTATCAATTTTGTTTAGGGAGAAGGACTGGATAGGGTCTTGACAAAGGAGTGGATAGGCGTTCAAATATAAAAACTAAAAAACAGAGCTGGTGTCAAATTTAAGATATGCCGGGTTTCGAAGTTTTGTTTTTTTAAGAAGCAGAGTTTAAAAAAATGGAGATATATTAATTAAAAACATACAGGCAATCAAAAACTTAATTATTTTGTGCACGAATCACTCCCCCGTGAGCTTCATTGCTGATTTCCTGGAAACAAACCAAAACATCCTTTTCCATTGAATTTACTGGTATCTCTGGCCATTAAAGGCTGATAGCCAACTGATAACATCCGTTCCCTTATCCTTTCGAACTCCCGCCACGTAACTCCGTACACGAAAACAGCTGATCTGTTCATCCCTAAATTACTAAGCAAGGCCATGACATCCCGCTTGAAACGTACCTTATTGACGGTAGTATCTGCCATCATTTTCCATAGTGCATCCCATTCCCAGAATGTATTGGATCCAACCGATCCAGTAATTACTTACGATACGGCCAATCCGCCGGTACAACCATCATGGGGACAGATCGGGAAATGGGTGCGCACACCCCGGGTTAACTGGAATACCTCTGATTTTAAATGCTATATCTATAAGGGTATTCCATTCAGGTTGCTCTATCCTGCAAGCTATCAGCCAGCATCAAACGATAATAAAAAATATCCCATGCTCATCTTCTGGCATGGCGTGGGAGAGAGAGATACGATAACTGATAATGAATACCATCTTCTGCATGGCGGTGCTTTTTTCAATAACTCTGTAAAGAATGGAACATTTGATGGCTATGTGATCATGATGCAGAATTCAAGTGGTTATTTCAATGGCGGTAATTACGCGGCCATGAAAGAACTGGTTGACTACATGGTAGCAAACAATAAAGTTGATCCCTTCAGGGTGGTCACCAATGGTCTTTCTGCAGGAGGCGCCTCTGCCTGGGATATGTTCCTGACCTATCCTACCTATATCGCTTCTGGGATACCTATGTCATCAACAGGTTCTGGACTTGCCAGTTCATCGGTGATCGACAAGATCAAATTCACACCTTACTGGAATTTTCATGGCGGACTTGATAACAATCCCACTCCTTATACCGCTTTGTTTGTAAGAGATTCGTTTTTGAATAAAGGCGCTAATTATATCAACACTCTTTATGATGACCTGGGACATGGTACATGGAACAGGGTTTGGACGGAACCAGGTTTCTGGCCCTTTTTCAATAAGGCTTACAGTTCCAATCCCTGGCCCTTATTTGGAAGAACAGAATTTTGCCCTGGTGAAACTATCAATGTAACCATTGGCCTGGTGGATGGCTTTGATGAATATGAGTGGAAAAAAGATGGCATATTGATACAGGGTGCCACTAATCATACGATACAAGCTACACAACTGGGAACTTATTCAGCAAGGGTAAGAAAAGGTTCTCTCTGGTCTCAGTGGTCTCCGATGCCGGTTGTTATCAAGATCAAATCAACTACTGTTTCTCCCAATATTATCGTTAGTGGAATGCACAGTGCTGTTTTGCCTGCATTGGATGGCAGTACGAGTGTAATGTTGGAAGTACCCGAAGGTTATTCAAGCTACGACTGGCAGAAAGATGGACAGTCTGCTATCATTAGCACAACAAGATTTTTGAATGTTACAACGCCTGGTGATTATAAGGTAAAGGTTACAGAACCTTATTCCTGTAATAGTGATTTTTCACCCCTTTTCAAAGTAGTGGATGCAAATGGAAATCCAAAGCCTGATCCTGCAATCAACCTGATTGCAACTACGCTTTCCAATTCATCCATCAGGCTTGACTGGAGTGATAATCCTTCACCGCAATACAATGAAACAGGTTTCGAAGTTTACCAGGCAACTATTTCTGGCGGACCTTATCAATTGATTGCCATCACCAGCCAGGATATACGCAGTTTTATTCATAGCGGACTGGGTCCCAATAAAAAATTCTATTACCGCATCAGGGCATTCAACAATACCGGTGCTGCCGCTCCTTCCAATGAAGCCAGCAGCACGACTTTCGCTGATAATATTTTACCAACTTCTCCTTTGCTAAGGCTTGTAGATGTCACCAGTACCACGGTCAGCCTTTCATGGAAGAAGTCTACCGATGATGCGGGTCTTTCCAATTACGAGATCTATGTAAATGGAGCGAAGAGTTACATCACTACTGATACCAGCTTCATTGTTTCCAATTTAACTACAGGCAATACTTATAATTTTTCAGTAAGAGCAAAGGATTTTGGTGGCAATTTATCTGCTTTCAGTAACCAGCTGACGGTTACTCCTTCATTTGGCTTGAACTATAAATATTATCATGGCGAGTGGAATACGCTTCCTGATTTTAATACGCTAACGCCCTTATTAACTGGCAAGGTTCAGAATGTAAGTATGGAGCCACGTACAAGGGATGATAATTTTGCCTTCCTCTGGGAAGGTTATATCAGGATACCTGTTTCGGGAACCTATTATTTCAGAACCAGTTCAGACGATGGCAGCAAGATGTACCTGGGCACTGCAGGTGCGGTAGGTTCTCCTTACAGTTTTTCAGCTACCGCTGTTGTCAATAATGATGGATTACATGGAAATTATCCCGAGACCAGTAGTCCAAAATATTTAACGGCTGGTATTTATCCTATTGCATTTAGTTTTTTTGAAAGATGGGGTGATGAGGTGATGGAAGTTTCCTGGAAAACACCTCTTACCGGTAATAATTTTGAGCCGATCCCGAATATTTATTTTTCAGATCAGCCCATCCCCGGAAATGTTCCGTCCAAACCTTCCAACCTCAAAGCTGTTGCGGTTTCATACAGGCAAATCAATCTTACCTGGAATGACAACAGTAATAATGAAACCGGCTTCGAGATCTACCGATCTTCCAAACCTTATTATGATTTCCTGCCGATTGCAAGAACAAGTTCAAACATCACTGCATTTGCCGATACCACTCTCAAGCAAAACTCTACTTATTATTATCGCATCAAAGCCATCAACCAATATGGTGAATCAGATTTTGACAGGGCAGGACAGGGAGTAGATTATTCCTATTATCAACTCGCTGACATTCCCCAGCTTCCCAACAATTTTAATTCGCTGACACCTTACAAAACATCGCGTCAGCCAAATTTTGACCTTGGTATGCAGGACAGGAATGATAATTTCCAGTTGTGGTTCAGCAGTACGATAGATATACCCAAAGCAGGGGTTTATACTTTCTATCTGAAATCAGATGATGGTTCCAAATTGTACATCGATGGCAGCAACCCTCCAAACATGCTGATAGACCATGATGGCATGCATGTGGCTACAGAAAAATCAGCATCAAAAAGTCTTACCAAAGGACCACATACCATTTATATCGCCTATATGGAAAGCTATGGTCCGGAAGAATTAACTGTGAGCATTGCAGCTCCGGGCCTGCCCAAACAAAAGATCCAGGATGCCTGGCTTGGAACACCTAATGCAAGTTCCACCACTTTTGCCCTGCCAACAGCACCACTTGCTCCTTCCAGTTTAGTAGCAACAGGCGTATCCACTTCGTCTATTGAAATTAGCTGGCAGGATAGGTCCAACAATGAAACAGGATTTGAAATTTATCGATCGGCTAACAACAGCAACAATTATATTCTCTTCGCAACGGTGCCGGCCAACAGTACTTCATTAAATGATAATGGTCTTTTTGCCAATGCCATTTATTATTACAAGGTTAGGGCGAAAGGTGCAGCAAGCTTGTCCGCATTTACCGGGCAGGATAGTGCAAAAACTAAAAACAGTAACCCTGTCATTTCTGTGATCAATAACCGCACAGCGAGGTATGGTTCAACAACGGTGATTGAAATTTCTGCATCAGACGCAGATGGTGATGCCATTATTTTTACCGGAATGAACCTTCCTGCTTTTGCTAGCCTCGTGGATCATGGTAATAGAACAGCCACTCTTAGCTTGAATCCATCAGCATCGCAACAGGGCGTATTCAATAGTATTCGAATTATAGCAACGGATGCTCATGGTGGAATGGATTTCACTCAATTTGATCTTACTGTAAATGATAATTATGATCCTGTTATCAGCAATATCAATAACCAGCAGGTTGTAGAAAATGGAAGCCTGAATATTTCCTTATCAGCAACAGATCAGAATCCTTCTGATATCATCAGCTGGTCAGTGGTCAATTTGCCTGCTGGATATAACCTCACGCCCGGAGCAAATGGATCGGCTAATCTTTCCATTAATCCTGGCTATTCTTCTTCCGGCATGTATCATGTTTTAGTTACAGCAACCGATGGTGCTGGAGGTATCAGCACTGCAGGATTTGATCTGACGGTTATAGATGCGGCACCTGCTATTCCGGTACTTGTTTCAGCACAATTCAATTATGGCAACGGTGTTCAGCTGAACTGGCAGGATCAATCCAATAACGAAACAGGGTTTGAAAATTGGAGATCAACAAATGAAGCAGGACCTTATGCATTGGTGGGTACTGCGAACACAGTTGATGCCACCAACTTCACCGATAATACAGTTACCGGCAATACAAAATATTATTACAGGATAAAATCAAAGAATACTGTGGATGTTTCTGAGTTTTCAAACACTGTTGCTGTTTTTACAAACCGAACACCTGTAGTCAGTTCTATTGCCAACGTTTTGTTGAAGAATAACCAGACTTCGATCATCAACCTGGCAGCAACAGATGATGTGAACAATGTTTTGTTCCTGGAAGCTGAAGGTCTTCCCTCATTTGCTACACTTTCTGATTATGGCAATGGCACAGGACAGATCAATATCATTCCTAAAACAGGATCGACCGGTGTGTATCCTGTTACCATCATAGCCAGAGATGAATTTGGCGCAACCGGAACTGCCAGCTTTACTATCAGCATAGTCGATAGAGATATGGTGCAGGTATACCTCAATTTCACTGATGCAGTGAATTTGGCGGGAAAGCCCTGGAATAACCTGGTGAACGCTTCTACACCGGGAACGGTTTATGGCAATCTGAAAGATGATAACGATAATGCAAGTAGCATTTCGGTAAAAATGGTGGATGCTTTTGGTTGGACAACTATTACAGGCATGCGTAGCCGCAACGGTAAAGAGATCTACCCGGAATCCGTTGTAAGAGCAGGAATTATTGAGCCCTCTTCAGGAACCCGCACCATTGAGGTTTCAGGTTTGGCATTGAGTGGACGCAAGTACAATTTTATATTCTTCAATAGTTACGACCAGGGAAGGAATTTGCTGACCGATTTTACCATCAATGGTCAAACTGTTTCACTTGAAGCAAGGTATAATACCAGTCATACGGTTCAGATCAATGGCATCAGTCCTGATGCAAATGGAAAAGTATATATCACCATTGCCAAAGATGCTACAGCTGAATATGCTGCATTAAATGCCATGATCATCCAAAGCTATGAAACAGCTTCAGTGAGCATTGTAAGTCCTGCAAACCTCATGGTAAAGTCAACCACAAGAACAACAGTGAACCTGGAATGGCAGGACAGGTCGAATAATGAAACGGCTACAGGAGGATTTGTGATCTATCGTGCAGATGATCTCAACCCATCATTCACCCAGGTGGCAACTGTGAATGCGAATGTCAACAGCTTTACAGATATCAATCTCGTTGCTAACAGAACTTATTATTATACAGTTCGGGCCAGGGCAAATGGTAATGCTTATTCAGCATACAGTAATGTAGCAACAGCCAATACGCTTGCGGATGCAGTGTACATCAACTTTAATGAGCATTTTGCAGCTGGCAATCCTTGGAACAATTTGAATTCACCACCACAAATCAACAATGTGTGGAGTAATCTTCTGAATGAATCAGGTCAACCAACCAGTCTTTCTTTGTATCAGACCAATACCTGGTCGGGTCTTTATACCAATGGTATCAATACAGGTAATAATTCTGGCATCTTCCCGGATCATGTAATGATCGAAAGCTATGGGCTCTTCCCCGGGGAAACCGGCAGAATGAAGCTTACTGGTTTGAATGTGAGCATGAGGTACAATCTGAGTTTCTTTGCCAGCGCCAATGATTACAATGATATCACAGTTGCATATACGGTGAATGGCCGCACCAGTCTGTTTAATGCTTCACTCAATAAAACCAATACCATCACCATTTATGATGTAGTGCCAGATGAAAATGGTGAAGTTGAAATCACAGTAAAAGCCGGCACATTAACCTCGCAACTTGGATTGGTGGGGGCCATGGTCATCGAATCATTCACCCCTTCCAATGGCTCCAATCCGCAGCCTGCTGCTAAAGGGGTTGATTATTCAGATGAAGTAAAGCCAATCACTCCGGCAATCACAACAAATCATATCAAAGCCTATCCCAATCCATTTAAACAAACCATAAGTCTGGAATTGCAAACCATGGCGGGTGAAAAAGTGAATGTTGGTATTTATGACCTGGCAGGAAGAATGGTTCACCAGCAACAGTTCAATAATTTACCAGAAGGGCAGAACAGGGTAGAGCTAAGGCCTTCGTATCAAATGGCGAGCGGCGTCTACATATTAAAGGTTTCTTTGTCCAAAAAGCAATATGCAGAAGTGATCCGGATCATCAAACAATAATAATTTGCCCCTTTCAGCAGGGGCATAATTTTTTTTATCAATAAGGGCGGAGCTGTTAAAATGAGCCTGCAGCAGGGATTTCCCCTTAAAATTGATAATATTGTTGAACGGTAGAATAGCCGCTTTAATTAAAACTTTAATTGGTGGAAAATAAGCTTTCGTTTCATGAGAAGTTCATGATCGCCGTAATTGTGTTTGTGTTTTTCCTGATCTTCATCAAGATCATGTTTTTTTAGTGTGATATGGAAAGAGTATACAGTGTAAAAAGAAATAAGCCTGCGCGTCCCAGCAGTTTTTTTGAAAAACTATTTATTGAGCAAAAGCTTAATAATCCACTGGGCTATTTTCTTGCTTTTCTCGTAGCCGGAACTTTTGGTTACCTGCTCGCGGAAGAAACACTGGTGGGTCTGGAATTGTTTGGAATCATTCTCGGTTTTTTTGTCATTCTTGCCTGCCTGCTCTCAACAGAAGCGGGGTTTTATATTACGGTACTTTATTCTTTTTTTGCTTACGCCCTGAATCGACTGGTATTTAAAGAACAGTTCCAGGTGGGTATTGTGTCTGATATATTGATCTATGCAACTTTTCTAAGTCTTTTTATCAGGCATACGGAGATCAAAAAGAATTTCAATGAGTTTATAAAAGCTCCTGTCATCATCGCCATACTTTTATATTCATCTTACCTGATGGTAGAAGTTTTTAATCCTTATGCACATTCTGTAGAAGGATGGTTTCAGACCTTCAGGCGATTCCTGGTTTGCGTGCTTCTGCTTTTTATATCCTACAACGTTCTTAATAATTACAAGGCGATTAAGAAATTTGTGGTCGTACTTTTTGTTTTGTGTTTTCTAACCGGACTTTATGGCTGTATCCAGCAATGGCATGGCTTCTTCAAATTTGAATTGAATGCCATCTTCAGTAACAGTTATGGAGTGGTATATATTAATGGTGGAGATCTTAGAAAGTTTTCAACCTTATCGGATCCCATGTCCTTCGGTACCATCATGGCTGCCTGCGCTGTTTTTTTCCTGATCATCGGCACCAATCTTGACAGGTTGAAGTACAAATGGATTCTTTTTGGTGGAAGTCTTTTTATGATCCTTGGCATTGTTTATTCAGGAACAAGAACCGGTAATGTAATGCTGGTGGTCGGATTGGGATTGTACACACTGCTCACCATTGACAGAAAATCGACAAAGATTTTTGCAGTACTTGCCACCCTGATCTTTCTCTTCCTGCTATATGTTCCTATATATTCCAACGGTCCGCTTAACAGGTTCCGCACGAGCTTTAGAGCCAACAGGGATGCTTCTTATAACGTAAGAGAAGACAACAGGAAATTCATTCAACCTTATATTTATAGCCATCCGATAGGTGGAGGACTTTGTACTACAGGAGAGCCCGGCAAGCGCTTCAACCCCGGACATTATCTCGCAGGTTTTCCACCAGATAGTGGTTATCTCAGGAAAGCACTGGAAACAGGATGGATAGGTCTCATCTTCATCTTTGTTCTATATTTTGTCACGTTGAAAACAGCCCTGAGGGGATATTTTAATTCGAACAGCGAGAGAAGGAAATTGCTATATGCTGCGATCCTTGCTTCATTATTTTCTTTTTACGTGGCTGAATTTGCACAGGAAGCCCTGGGCCAGATCACTGACATGGTGATCTACTATCCTTTCATTGCATTACTGGTAAGATTGCGCAACCTCGATCAAAAAGCAGAGGAAAAAGAAGCCTCTGTTTGACCTTGCCGGGCTTATAATTACATTTATTCCCTATTAGACGATGATGAAAGAACAAAGCAAGGCTTTTAAGGGTAGTAGCATCGCATTTTTTCTTGCGGTCATATTCTGTACTCTTTTATTATGGTTTACCATTTACAGGATCATGCAACATACTAACGGCATGTTCTCTTATGTGGTAGATGACGCTTACATACATATGCAGATCGCAAAGAACCTTGCTTTTCACGGAACCTGGGGCATCAATGCGGGTGAATTCAGTTCTGCTTCTTCCTCCTTATTATATACCGTGTTGCTGGCAGGAAGTTTTCGTTTGTTTGGAGATAGTTTGTATTTGCCTTTTCTAATTAACGCGGTGGCGGGATTGCTTCTTTTATTTATAACCTGGCGATGGCTGGTAAAGCATGGTGTCAAACCTTTCTCGCAATTGATCATCCTGATATTGCTGATCCTTTTCACTCCATTGCCATTGCTGATCATGACAGGCATGGAGCATACACTTCAATGTCTTTTCTCCTTCCTGTTCTTATTTTCCTTTGCTGACTGGATACAAAAAAATAAAGAGACTGGATTATCTACCTTGAAAATACCTCTTCCTGTTTTGATTTATGCTGTGCTGACTGCAACTATCAGGTATGAAGGACTGTTCCTGGTTGGTATGGCCTGCCTTGCTCTTTTATATTGGAGAAAGATACCTACAGCATTTTTATTGGGAATAATTGCTGTTATTCCACTGATCATCTTTGGAATTTATTCGGTATCGAAAGGAAGTTATTTTCTTCCTAACTCCGTACTGGTAAAATCCGAGGCAGCACAATTTTCTGCTGGAGGATTGCTGCATGCATTTGGAAATATTCTTGCAGAGCGACTTGCATTTTCCAAATCAGGGGTCGCCCTACTAACAGTACAGAGATTGTTGCTGATCCTTCCTCTCACGTTCCTGGTGTTTTTGAAATACTCATCAGTCAACAGGTCTTTCCGTTTTTTGCTGCTGGCTTTAACGGGTGCATCTTTTCTCCAGGTGACACTTGCTGATACGGGCAAGTTTTACAGGTATGAAGGCTATCTGGTTTTCTGTTCACTTGCTGTGATTTCATTATTGGTTTACAGGTATGGAAAAGATTTTTTTTCAGTTCAAACTTTATTGGTAAAAGCTTTGGTACTGGTGATTTCTTTTTTTCTTTTCCTGCCGCTTGTATTACGTGCCATCACTGCCAACGCGAAGCTCTCACGTGCAGGAATCAATATCTATGAACAGCAATACCAGATGAGCAGGTTCCTTTCATCCCAGTACAACAACTCCATTGTGGCTGCAAATGATATTGGTGCGATTGCTTATTTTACAAATTCAGGCATTGTTGACCTCTGGGGATTGGGTGATGTTGACATAGCAAGGAGCAAAAAGGGCGGGTATTGGACAAGCCAGTTCCTGGATAGTGTGAGCAGAAAGAAAGGTGCTTCAATCGCAATTGTGTATGATAGCTGGATAGATCAGTCATTGCCCAAAGAATGGAAGAAAGCAGGAGAGTGGAAGATCAGTAATAATGTAGTGTGTGGTGATGATCATGTCAGCTTTTATGCCATAGATTCAGCGGGCCTTACAACACTGAAAAACAGGCTTCAGTTATTTCAACCTTCATTGCCGGCCACAGTATCGGTTACTTATGAATAAAAGAGATGAATAAAGGCTATGTAAAAAGTCTGGACGGTGTCAGGGCCCTGGCCATATTGCTGGTCATGAGTTTTCATGCTGGCCTGAATCATTTTGGCTGGATGGGTGTACAACTCTTTTTTGTTCTTTCCGGTTTCCTGATCACCAGGATTTTATGGAACGAAAAAACTAATGACAATTCACTTGGACATAAGTTTAAGAAATTTTGGATCAGAAGGTCTTTGCGCATTTTCCCTTTGTATTTTGGCTTTCTTATTTTTCTCGGCATCACTTATCTGCTTTTTAATTTCCCTTCTTATTATGCACGGTTCATACCTTATTTGTCAACATACACATTCAACTATACCCGGACTTTTGAAGGTTGGGAAGTGACACCGCTCTTTACTCATTTATGGTCGCTTTCCATTGAGGAGCAGTTTTATTTTTTCTTTCCTTTTATAATTTTTCTTGCGCCTGCACGATTCATAAAATATTTTATGATCATGGTAGTGATCTTGGCACCACTAACAAGATATTTTCTTGGCGAGTTCTATGCTTCACAGGGGCATTCTGCTTTTGTTGTAGCTGATACGGTTTACTGGCATACATTGAGTCACCTCGATGCATTTTTTATGGGAGGACTTATTACCATACTTTCTCTCAATAAAAAAATAAAAAAGCCAGGGCTTTGGCTGCTTGTCTTTTTTTGCCTGGCTATTGGGGCAGGCATGATCAATTATTTCAGTTTCCCCCAGCAGGGTTCTTATTTATCCAACCTCGGTTATGCTCATGGCTTATCGCTGCATTATGAGCATGTATGGTATTATAGCCTGTTGAATTTTGTATTTGCAGCCTTGGTTCTACTTCTTGTAAGTGGAGAGACGGTTATTGGAAAATGGCTATCGGCCAACTGGCTTGTACGTATCGGCCGTGTGTCTTATGGCATGTATATTTTTCACTGGGCCATACTGGTTTATTTTTTCCATCGCTATGTTCCTGTAACTTCTTTTGAGGCTAATCTTTTATTATTTATTCCCTACGTTATTGTTGTTTATGTTTTTTCCGAGCTCAGTTACAGATTTTACGAAGTAAAGTTTATCAGGTTGAAGGATAAGGTGAGTTCATAGTTCATAGTTCATAGTTCATGGTTCATGGCAGATGGCAGATGGCAGATAGCTGTTGGTCTATGGACGATAGACTATGGACCATGGACGTATCTGAAAAAGGCAACGGCAACTTGTGAACTTGTGAACTCGTGAACAAAGAATACTCACAACTCACCACTCACCACTCACTATCACTCACCCCTCACTATCACTCACCACTCACCCCACCATAACTCGCTACCGCAGTTTTTTCCGCAACAACCACGGGTTCATTCTTTTTCTTTTTGTAAGAAAAAAGAAACCAGAAAGGGCCATCCTTCACCAGGAAATTATAAAAGAGTACAGGCAGTGTAATTCCAAAAAAGATGCTGATGAGCAGCAATGGAATTGGATTGGTGATGTGAAATACGATGATCAGTGATAATCTTACAGCAGCTGTAATGATCACGTGCATCACATAAATATGAAGGGAATGATAACCAAGGACGCGTAGAAAAGATAGGATCTTCAGCATTTGAAGATGAAAGGCAAGAATAAACATGGCCAGGCAGCCAACCAACGCGATAAATAAAAAATCCACCTGGTCTTTAATATGCCTGAAATAATCAGGTTTGGAAAGATAGAGTTTATCAGTTGCACCTATATTTCCAAGATCATGATCCAGGTAATATCGCTGCGCTAAAATAAATATGGGAATGATCAGCAGCAGTGAAATCCAGCTTTTAAAAAATTTCTGTGTCTGATCCTGGAAGAAAATAGAAGAAAAAGCATCGCCCAGGGCAAAGAAAAAATAAAAAGCCATCCAGTCCGACATCATACTCACTGCCTGGAAATAGGGTGAAAGAAAATAAAGTCCCAGGCCAATGATCAGCTGAACACCTGTATTGGCTTTGAGTTTTGTTTTGATCAGTAAATAAATAATGGTTGTATTAAACAGCGCCGGCAGGTACCAGAACTGGTCCAGGTACCTTGTCTGGTAAAAAATATAGGTGTAGTCGATCAAACTACGGTTGGAGTTGGTTACACCGGAAAAAAGGATTTGCAGGCTGATCTGGATCACCGTCCAGATGAAATAAGGATACAGGAGTTTTTCGAATTTGATTCCAATAAGTTCCCTGAGCGATTTTTTAGCAAGACTTCGGCTGATAAAAATTCCTGAGAGAATAAAGAACAGAGGCATTCTGAAGCTGTAAAAGATCATATTGGCATGTACCAGGATCTCCGGTACTGGAATATTTCCTTTTTGAATGCCAATGAGTACATGCCTGTAAACGATCAGGATTATGGCGATGCCGCGGAGGTAGTCCACCCATTGCAGCCTGCTCTTCTGCATCACCGGAACATTAAAGCCGGTATAAAAAAAACCTCTTATGCTCTCCGCAATTGGTTTCATCAAATAATATTAGAAGAACCGGCTTCGCTGTTTAGTTATTTTTTTATCTGATCACAGATTCCAGGCTGGTGCCTATCCATTTCTCAATATCCAGTTTCACAAGATCCTGCTGCAATTGCAGATTGACCAGTTTTGTTGCTTCTTCATTTTTCAATCGCTGCGCCATGTTGTATTCTTCAATCTTCACAGTTCCTTTCCTGAAATTATCTTCTGCTTGCAGTAACGCTGCCTGTACATTATTCAGCAACTCACTTTGCATGGCGATCATCTCTCCATAAGCCTTATACTGTCGGTATTTTCCTATCACCTCGGCTTTTACTGTGCGCCTTAATTGTTCGTGATTTTCCCTGCTGATTGAAACAGCTTCGTTGGCAGCCTTCACCTGTGTACGTGAAAGAAGTGTGCCAAGGGGTACGGTTACTCCAACGAAGAATTTAGGGTAAACATTCTGCACATTATTTTTAAAACTCTGGTCGTTGTAGTTATAAGAAAGCGTAAGAAGATTGATCCAGTTGTTTTTTGCAGCGATCAACTGGTATTCATTGATCTTGTCCTGGTGACCTGCTGCTTTTACCATCGGTCCTTCCATGGCCAGTTCAACCAGTCTTTCTTCAACAAGTGATGCGGTGTCTGAATTAATACGCTTGGCTGTATCTCTTTTTATAGGAGTGATCTGTGCTGATGCACTCAGAGAAAACAGAAGAACAAAAAAGAAGGAAAAGAAAAAAGGATTTTTTTTCAAATAGGCAAAAACGGACGTCATAACTGAATTGATTGAATATTGATAAGGGTTGATTAAAGAGTGGCTTTCCGGGATCCAGACGAAATGCAAGAATAATTAATGTCCTGCTTAAAATCAATTTTATTTATAATGTTTTTTAGCAGGACATTTCTTGATTTACTATTTATACAAGCGTAACATTCTTCAGGTCTACCATGTTGAGGATGGAACCGCAGAATTTACCATTGAGTTCCTTGAAGAAACCAATGGATTGCTTGTCGATCTGCTTAATAATATGCTGTGCAGAAAATACAGCGATCACTCCTTCAACATACTGAGCGAGCTCTTTGCTATCTGAGAAATCATTGAGTGGCGGACCTTCCAGGAAAATATAATCAAACTCAGAAGTAAGTTCCTGCAAATGATGAAGCAGGTTTTCCCTCGGCAGGATTTCAGAAGGAGTATAATCACCGCCTTCGGAGCCTATCGCGAATACGCTGCCTACACCAATATCTTTTGAATAACCCTTGATCTGGTCAACGAGATTCTTTCCATTCATCGCGGATTGCGGAACGATCTTTTCCAAAATGGGATTGGCATTCAGTTGTACCGTAAGGTCATTATTACAAAAATTGGTATCAATAATCAGGATCTTCTTTTTACTCAGGCTCATGCTGTAAGACAAAGCCTGGATCAAAGTGGTTTTACCCTGGCCTTTTTTGGTGCTGGTGAAAAGAAATACTTTTTTACCCGTGCTTTCAATCTCATATCTCAGTTTGCGAATACTTTCCCTGAAGGCATTGAACCTGCTGCGGTCGTGAGTATTATCGCTGCTATCCCTGTTGGCCACAATGTCCGCCAGGTTCTTGTTCTTCATGTCCATGAAGTTCACCATGCTCATCAATTTCAGATTCACTGATTTTGAAAAGATGATCGGTGTTTTGATGGACGAATCAAGGTAAGTAAGGAAGATGATGATCAGCATGGTGGTGACCATGGCTGCAATGGCTGCCAGTGCAATAATCAATGGTCTTTTTGATGGCTCCGGATCAATGGCCGGCTGTCCCATTAATACCTGTTTGAAATTATTGATGGACTGGCTGCTTCTGATATCGGTGGCGTTATTGTAATTCTGCTTTGCAGCCAGGTAATCTTTTTGCGCCATGTCAAGTTCATTCTTGATGGTTTCGGCATTTCTTCCCTGGAAGCTGATAGCAGATGCTTCGTTTTTCAGGACATTAATTTTTTGTTGCAGGGAGCTGATGATCCTGTTATTGGCCTGAATATCAAAATCCAGGTCACTCTTTCTGTCGAGCAAAGCATTTCTATCCAGTTTATTATCGTTTCGTACCGTACTCTGTCCTGTGGAGGAATTACGTACGAGGTCCTCATATTCTTTTTTCAATTGCAGGTATCTGTTGTACAAGGCCTGGTCAGCCGGATTTTTAAGATAGGCATCATAAGCTTCGGTCCTGGCTTTTTGCGCCCTGATGATCTCTTCGTTATTACTGCCGGCACTGTTATCAGGTTCATTGGAGAGTGAATTAAGTCTCTGGTTTACCTTTTTTAATTCTATTTCATTCTGCGTTTTCTTGGCTTTTTCGTCAGCAAGACTTTTCTCCAGTTCGCCAACAGTGGCCAGGGTGGCATCAACTCCTTCCACATCATAATTATAACCCTGGTTCCTGGCGGCAAGTACTTTGAGGTCCAGATCTTCCTTTTTCTTATCCATGATACTTTTTAAGGTATCGATGGCTTCCTTGGAATATACCCTGTTCACCTCACCATTGTAACGCATGAACTGCTGGAATACATCATTTACCACAAAAGCGGAAAGCTCGGGGTGTTCTGAATTGTAATCGATCTGGATATAGTCGGAACGCTCATAGCGATAAACGTTCAGGTGTTTTTTCAGGGTCTTGATATCATAGCCATAAAGCTTCAGGTACTCCAGCAGCTTTTTTTCTTCGGGCTTTGAAGAATTTAAAACAGCCATATTGGAGAGTTTTTCTCGAAGCAGTTTCTTAGCTTCTTCCTGGTTCACAGACTTATAAACATCGGTATGTTTATCTTCTTCAGTAAGTTTCCTGAAAGGAGTAGAGCTGGTAAGATCATTCAGCATCAGGTTGTAAGCCACAAGACTCAGGACCTGTTGTGAGGTAAGGCCAACGATGGCATTATTAAATTTATTTTCAGATTCAAGGTAACCCCCGGGATTTTGTTCTCCCACTGTAATTTGTTGAGTAGCAGTATAGCCCGTAGCTACCTGGGCAGAAGAACGGTATTGTTTTTCCTGGTTCTGGGTTAAAAGAAAAGCTAGGGCAGCGGCGAGAATTCCTGAAGCCAGGATGATCCATTTGCGCTTCAGCAAAACCCTCATTAAATAAATAAAGTCCATTAATGGTATTCTTTAAAAAGTCAAAAGTAGAGCTAATTTTAGCAATAAGTAAGCCCGGTTAAAATAAGATTTTTACTGTTAAACTATTGTTAGCTAAGCTATTGATTTGCGATCTCAGTCGCAATAATTGGGTAAAAAACACAACAGCCTGCTTGTCAGTGATCCACAGCCATTTTTAAAAATTCCAACCTTATAAACAAAACTTTCTACTTTAGTGCGCTTTCAACAAGACATGCCTGTGCCGCTACCATTCATGAAAAAAGAAATCTCGGAAAAACTCATATTATTAGCAGGGATCCTTGGATTTCTGGTGATCCTGCTGCTCACCTTTTTTCATCAACAGCCTCCTTTATTTGATGAGGCCTATTTTGTAAAGAATTTTGAGCTTTTCCGGACCTATGGTCTTTCAAAGGAGTTTCTATTACGCATGGACAACCAGGCTCCCGGTCCATTGTATGAACTGGTACACTTTGCTTTCAAGCCGCTGACCGGACTCACCACGCCAGGTATCCGGCTGGTCAATGTATTTCTTTTGGGAATGACCATCCTGCTATTGGCGCGCATCATCACCCTTATTAAAAAAGATGTGTCTGGCAGCAGCCTTTCCTGGTCCATTGCCCTGATTGCCGTACCAATGGTCTGGCAGGTTACAGGTTTAGCCCTGACGGAAATGCCTACCATGTTCTTTTCCGTTCTGTCTGTTTTACTACTCTTGTTGGCTATAAAAACAGAAGCATTTGTTTTAAAAAGTTGTCTTCTTGCCTTGCTGGCAGGAGTTACTCTTGGACTTTCCATACTGGGCCGTTCACCATTTCTTACCCTGGGCCTGGCTTCCGCTTCTTTGCTTTTGTATCATTTGAATGATGGTAAAAGATGGCGAACACTTATTATTTACGGTGTTTGTGCGCTGGCCATTGCAGTTCCTGTTTTCATTATCTGGGATGGACTGGTACCACCGCAACAGGCATTTGTGGGAAGAGGTTTCAGTTTCTGGCATGGCATACTGGCTTATGCTTATGGTGCACTGCTTACAGTATTCATAGCACCGCGATGGTTTTATTTTAATAAGCGCATCATTCTTTATATGGTGGTCTGTTATGTGCTTCTTTTGATGATGAACATGATGCTGGTGCGTTATGAATATGCGCCATTGGACAGAACTCTTGCCAAGGTTTTACCCCAGGCCTTCATGAAGATTTATCCGTTGATGATCTCACCATTACTTGCCACGCTATCACTCTATTTTATTTTTAGCTCTGCATGGCAGGGTTGGTTAAATCGCAAAAGACCGGTATTTATTTTTTTATTGCTGGCAGGTATGCTGATACTGGCTTCCAGCTTCAAGGTCACTCATTTGTTCAGTACAAGGTATGTAGCACAGGCAGCTCCTTTCTTTGTCATGATATTCCCGGGCTATGACAGACCAACCTTAGGTAGACTGCTGAGATTTATTATTGCCATGGCGATCGGATATTTTTCGCTTGAGACTTATTTTCATCTCATGTAATAGATCTCGAAACGGCTGATCTGCCGGCAGTTCGAAGCATTCCATTATAAACAAGCATTCCTTTCACCAGTGAAGCAAGATCCAGATTTGGATTTTCTGCATTGAACCGATGCCATACAACATTGCCGGTCTCTGATTTCTGATTCTGCACTCCAAAAAACAAAATGCGATCCTCCTTTTTCTTTTGTTCATCAAAAAAAGATTGAGTCAGGTTTTTGTCTTCGTGTGGGAAAGAAAATGTTTTGAGGTCCTGAAAAGATGAAATGAAATGAAGCGAGGCTGCAGTTTGTTCCAATTGTTCGTTCAGTGACAGAAATTTATAATTGGGATGATCCCAGCTATGAGCGCCAATAGTAAAACCCTGCGATGAAAGTTCTTTTATCTGGGAAGAAGTCATGAAGGGCTGCTGATCTTCCAGGTATTGGTCAAAATCAATTTCGCATGCTGCGCCCCATTCGTCTGCCAACTTTCTATCCGTGTATTGCAATTGCAACAAACTTTGGCGAATTGATAAAAAATTTCTTTGCGCCTGCGGAAAATATTTTGAATGAAATAGTGAAAGGAGTTTTGGATTTCCACGAAGCTTTTCAATAACGAGGCTTAGTTTACATCGGTAAAACAATTCCTTGTTATCAATGAATGCCGGGTTGATAAAAAAAATGGCCGGAACACCTTTTTTTTTCAGCATGGGAGCAATTATATCATACACTTCCCTGAAGCCATCATCAAAACTCAGAAGAAAGGACCCTGCAGGAAGCGGTGCATTTTGAAAACAATGATCATAAAGATCATGCGCAGAAATGGGGTTGAAATTTTTCAGAAGCCAGTCCAGATCTTTTTCGAAAGCTAAAGTTGATTTATAGTCATACAGGTTTTTGATATGAGGCAGGTAATCATTACTGACAACGTGATGGTAGGGTAATAGAACCTTCAGTCCTGAAAACTTCAGTAAGCCTGGCAATGGAAACAAAGAAGAAAAGGAGATGAAGGCTTTTTTAACTGAGATCATTTTACAATCAGGTCTTCTATATAAACTAATTTGGTATGTTCTGTTTTCAGGAATGATTTATCCGCTCTTTTCATCTTCAGAAGCGCAAAGACCTGCCTGATGATGAGCAAAGGTAAAAACAGGATGGATTGGACCATTTTTTTATCATTGGCCTTCATGCTAACAATAACGGTAAACGAAATGCAGAAGAGAACCAGCAACACCATCCAGGCAATGAAAAGGTGTATATGGATAAAATAATTTACAAAACAGGAAATGAGTACCAGGAAAATCAAAATAAAAAACGGGGGCCTGATATTCAGAAAACCAAAAAGAACAGAATCTGGATCTCCCTTGATGATACCATTTTTAAAAACAATCCAGTTCAGCTTAAGATATTTGAAATAAGCATGGATCCAACGGGTTCTCTGTTTTTCCAGCGCGGGTCCTGTTGTTACCTTCTCATCATAAACAATGGCTTCTCTTGCAAAGGCCATCTGGTTTGCTTTCTGAACAAGACAGGCCTGCATTTTTTTATCAAATCCTCCGAGATGGTTCTCATAAACAATTTCTTTATACAACTCCGTATCAATGGCAACTCCAAGTCCCCATATAGCAGAAGAAAGTCCGATCTCCATTCTTGCCTCGCGCTCGGTAAAATTGTAAAATACATTCCCGATAGAATCAAGTCTTGCATACATGGAGTCTGAATTCTTGGGAAGAAGATTGGCCTGGACAACTTTAAAGCCTTTACTGAAATAAAGATTCAATTTCCCTAAAAAATCAGGATGAACCAGGTTATCGGAATCCAGTATCACTATTGCATCGTGCTGCCTGCTGAAATGATCAATAGCATATTGTATGGATCTGATCTTTGAATCCAGCGAATCAGGTGGCTGCAGGATACTGACCCTGTGATCTGGTAAATTGTCTTCGGGGATTTCACACCTGTCGGCGATTACATATACCCGGTAGTTGTGATAACGTTGTTTAATAAGTGAGTCGATCAGGGCAGGAACCAGCTCAGCCTCCTTATGGGCCGTAATGATCACACCAAAATCAAAATCCTTATTGTAAAGAGTCTTTTTCTTATGTATGTTAAACCTGTTGTGAGTGATCTTTTTAAATAAATAGATCATCAGTAAAACAAAGGGCATTGAAAGATAAATAGCTATCCAGGCTTGAAAGATATACCAGACAATAAAAAAAATATCCATAACCAGATTCAAAAACGGTAAGGGTCAAAAAATGATCAGGGATTGGACATATTTTTCATTGGTTATTGAGAAGACCTGAAGGAATAACAAGTTAAGGGAATAATTCTATAATCGGAGTGGTTTCTTCTGGGTATAAATATTTTCAGTTCACTGAGACCTTTTTGCTTTTTCCCAGGCTGCAGGTTGTTTGCCACGCAGGAAGCGTAAAAATCCCTGGACTACGGAGAGATTCATGAATACAAAATAATAAGCAAGTCTGAATAGTTTGAATATCCCGGTTTTTAATGTGAAGAAGGCTGCAACTAAAGCCATCGCATAAAAAACCAGTTGACCTATAAATAAAATCTTATAGATCAATTCACCGGTACCAAAAAAAATGATGGCGTTGGAAACAAAGGCGAGAATGAAACCTAAGGGACTCAGCGTCCAGCGAAGTACGCGGTGGGAAAAATAAAGAAAACCAAGTGCAGGCTGTTTCCAGAAAGATATCAGGGGAGCAAGGATGGTCATGGCCTGGAAGCCACCTGCTGCAATCCTGATCTTTCTTTTCTGCTCATCCTTCATAGAAAAGGAGGGCAGCTCCATCGCAAAGGCTTCTGGTTCATAGATCACGCGATAACCTTTGGCAGCTACCTTCATGGATATTACAAAATCATCAAGTATCACACTGTCATCTACCGCTTCATATAATTCTTTTCTGAGTGAGAATAATTCACCTGCAGCACCCACAACCGAATAAAAGTCTGAATCCAACTGCTTGAGAAAGGATTCATATTTCCAGTACAAGCCTTCTCCGGCTCCAACCTGGTCGGTCTTCTCTGTAGCCGGGATCACTTTTTTTTCACCGGCAACCCCACCTACCGAGGGATGTAGATAATGCCTGGCAATAAACCTCGTGGCTTCTCTGTTCAAAATGGTATTGGCATCACTAAAAATGAGAATGTCATTTAATGCATGGCTTACCACGCGGTTCAGAGCGGCGGATTTTCCTCGACGCTGTTGTTCATACAGAAGCTTGACCTGGGGATAACGGCTTATAATTTCATTGGTGCGATCGGTAGAGCCATCAGTAATAAAGAGAAATTCGATCTTTTCCGGTGGATAATCCTGGTCGAAGGAATTCAGAATTTTCTTCTCAATACAATCTTCCTCATTATAGGCGGCAACAATAAAGGAAACTGTTGGAAAAAATTCCTCTTTATTCTTTTTACCCCTGCCTTTTAATTTATTGATCATAAAGATCAGCAGTGCATAGCCGAGGTAATTATAAAAAATGATGAAACAGCTTATCCAAAAAATGATTTTCCACACCAGCATTTGAGCCAAATTATCGCAAGATTAAATTATTATTTCTATTTTGGGAGCTTAAAAACCAATGAGATGTATTCCTTGCCCTGAAATTTAAATTTGGGGGCATGCAAGCAAGACAGGCATAGTTTTTTACAATCAACATCCTTTCGCTGCAGCCTGGGGATTAAAATGAATCATCAGGCTGCGGATCATTTTGAACAGGTTATTGGTTAAGGTTGTTGATTTTATGTTTACTCAAGCTTTTACAATGTTGGATAACATTTTATATATATTGTTCCTTGTTGTTTTTATTTACTGTGCATTGTCTGTAGCTTATCTTTTTTTTCTATCACTGGCTGGCAGATTATTTTACCGCAATAAATTCAGTGGCAATTATGCAGAACCTCAGAAAAAGATAGCCGTACTGGTTCCCGCTTATAAAGAAGATGGCATTATTGTTTCCACAGCTAAAAATCTGATGGCGCTCAATTACCCCACTTCGCTCTATGATGTCTACATCATTGCTGATTCATTTCAGCCTTCCACCATCAGTGATTTAAAACAATTGCCGGTTGAAGTCTTTGAAGTTTCTTTTGAAAAAAGCACGAAAACAAAATCGCTTAACGAGGCATTTGGAAGGATAAATAAAGCTTATGATGTAGCGCTGATACTTGATGCCGATAATTTACTTGCGAAGGATTTTCTTCAAAAAATAAACAATGCCTTTGTAAAAGGTGCGCGTGCAGTGCAGGGAAGAAGAGTGGCCAAGAACCTCAATACATCTTTTGCCATTCTGGATGCCTGCAGTGAAGGCATCAACAACCATATTTTCAGGAAGGGAACCAATGCAGCCGGACTTTCTTCCGCCGTGATTGGATCAGGAATGGCCTTTGATTTTGACCTGGTAAAAGATATTCTTTCCCGCATCGATGCAGTAGGAGGTTTTGACAAGCCGCTTCAACTTGACATTGTGAAAAAAGGGATCCGCATCGAATACCTTGATGATGCACTTGTTTTTGATGAAAAAGTGGATTCTTCACAGGCTTTCAAACAACAAAGGAAACGCTGGGTATCGAGCCAGTTCATCTACCTGAGAAAATTTTTCCTGCCATCATTCGGACAATTAGTGAAAGGAAATCTTAGTTATTTCAATTTGGCGGTAGGCAACAACCTGGTATTGCCAAGAGCTTTTCTTTTTATGATCCTTCCCCTGCTTGCCATCATTGCATTAATTTTTGTGAAAGCCTGGTTTGTTGCATCGCTTGTGCTTTGGCTGGCTTACCTCCTTGCGCTCTTCATAGCCATACCTCAGGAGTTGATGAACAGGGAACTTTGGCAGGCCATTCTTAAATTACCCAAAGCCATTGGCATCATGCTGGGAACACTGCTGGGCATGAAAGAATCCAACAAAACTTTCATCCATACGGTTCATACAAAAACAGACGTAAGTAATCCCTTATTCAACGAGCACAATCAGTAAAGAGATCAGGCGGCCTTAGAATTGGTTTGAAACTTTTGGAGCGCACCAGCCATTTTGCCAAATATCATTTTGTAAACACCGAGTCCGTGTTCGAAAATCTTTGACAATTCCAGTCCTATGAGTTTCTTCATCACAAAATACCAGAAAACTACTCCTAAAAGAAAGGTGATGAGAGTACCGAGTGCGGCACCATATTGAGGCATTCCGAAGTAATAAAGAAAGACATAGTTCATCACCAGGTTAACGATCAGGTAACCTGTGTTGATATAAAAACAAAGCTTCGCCCTTCCAATTGAATTCAGCAGGTTGGCTGCCTGGTTCTGAGCCGGCCGCAGAATTCCCGCGATCATATACAATTGTAATATCGGTGCAGCATCAAGGTAATTGGGACCAGCAATAACTGTGATGAATAAGCCAGGAAACAGAATGATAAAAATGGCTGCAGGAATAGTAAATGAAAGCAGGATGGCTACCATTCGCTCATACAAATATTTTATTTTTTGCGGGCCTTCCTCGGCAGATGCTGCTGAAGCCTTTGGGAAAAGAACTTCTGCAGCGGCATAAGAAGGAATATCAACAAGACTGTTGATGCGGAAGGCTACGTTGTAGGAAGCAACATAGTTGGCACCAAACCTTGCGATCATCAACTGGTCAAGGTTTTGAAAAATTGAGGCTACAGTTCCTGAGCCAAATATGTAACCGCCATAACCGATGATTTTCCTGATCCATATTTTGGCAGGGCTGAAAATATGATGGAGATACCTGCGGCTAAATGCATATAAGACCAGCGTTCCAAAAAGGAGACTTACCGATTGATACATTACCAGGTCGGTAAGGGTGAATGGAATATGTGCCAGTTTGTGAAAAAGCAGGATGGCGAGAAAAAGAAGCTGTCTTACGAAATATCCGGCGAACACGCCTTTAAAATCCAGGTGTGATTGCTGAACCGCTTCGAAGTGAGAAAAGAAGATCATGCAAAGCACTCCGGGGATGAACCATTTGAGCATGTAAGCCAGCTCATTGCTGTTGACCAGCCAGCGACTGAAGGGATCACTAACCGTAAGTACAAGCAGGATAAAAATAAAAGATACTGCAATATTGATCAACAGGCTGGAAGAAGCAATTACAGATCTTTCCTGCGCATCAGAACTGGCACTCACAAATTTTATCTGTGCGTTTTTTAAAAGATTGGTCTTGATCTGCTCAAATATTCCGATCGCAATGAGAAAAAGCGACCATATACCCATCTTGGCCTTGTCTGAATGGAATTCCCTGAAAATTATAATGATGCTGATGAATCCGAAAAGCGTAAGTGAAAACCTTTGCAGAACGGTATAAAAAGCCGAGCGTATCCAATATGAAGAAAAATATTTTTTCAAGGGCTTTGATCATTATAAAAGATCAAACATACATTAAATATATAGATTTCACTATCGGGTTATTGGTTGCCTGACCTGGCAAGACGGCAATAATGCTAGTGTTTTTACTTAGGGTCTTCCCGAATAAAATACCTATGTTCCGGTATTAAATATCCTGTGTTTGTACTCTTTTTAAGATTGCAACTATATTTATCTTTGAAGCAGTGAGAATGAACCGTGAATGATATGCTTGTAGATCTTTTACTTTCAGTAGCCTTGTTCCTTTATTCAGGGCATTGAATAGATAGAAGAAAGACAGTATATCAATGATTTGTGACTTCCGAAAGGAAGCCTGCAAAAACAATATCCAAATCCTACAGAAAATCCGATTCTATGAAAGCCAAAAGGTTGCTGCTTTTGACGATCCTATGTGCTACGCTTTCTATTTCTTCTTTTACCCAAACAATTATTGGACGGCAGAATGTTGATCAGTATCCTACCACCTGGTGGGGAACGATGACATATGGTCTTACATGGCTTCCCAATGATTACTCAACCAATCTTTCGCAAAAATATCCGCTGATCATTTTTCTGCATGGTGTTGGTGAAACAGGTAATGGTGTAAGTGGACTGTATACCATGCTCAATGCTGGTCTTCCCAAAACCATTTCGCAGGGATGGGACCCTGAGGCCATCAATCCGGTGGATGGACAGAATTATAAATTCATCGTTGTTTCACCACAGGCTTCTACTTCCGTTGGATGGTCTTATCAATGGAACAGCATCCAATACATTTTGCCTGATGTGATCAACCGCTACCGTGTGGATACAACCAGGATCTATGTTACAGGACTATCGGCTGGTGGTAATGGAACATGGACCTGTCTCACCAGCGGTCCTGATGCTGCAAAAAAGTTCGCGGCAGCAGTTCCTATTGCAAGTGCTCCGCTGCCTCTGGATTCCATTCCTCTTACCGGTTCGCAATACGGCGTGAAACTGTGGCAGATCTGCGGCGACCAGGATGCATTTTATAATTTTTCAACCAGTTCAACCGCTTCTTATAATTCAGGTACACCTGTACCTAATCCATCTGCAACGCTTACTGTTTTTCCAGGGCAGGGACATTGGCCAAGTGTATGGGACACTTCGTATGATCCAGCATGGACCAGCAATGTGCACAATAAAAATATTTACCAGTGGATGTTGCAGTACAAAAGAACTTCCACAACTACCCCGCTTACTGTTAATGCTGGAAGCAACCAGAACATCACTCTTCCGGTTTCCACCGTTGTATTGAATGGTAGCGTATCTACACCTGCGGGAGACACCATTACTTCCTATGCATGGTCAAAGTTATCAGGACCAGCAGGAGATGTTATTGCAAATCAGAATGCGATGTCAACCCAGGTAAACAACCTGGTTCAGGGAATTTATACCTACCAGCTTACAGTGATCAGCAGCGCAAATGATACCGCATCAGCAAGCATGCAAGTAACAGTGAACCAGGCGCCCAATACATTGCCTGTTGTAAATGCCGGAAATGACCAGGTGATTCAACTCCCTGTTGATAGTGTTCAATTAAATGGAACTGCCATCGATAGTGACGGAACCATCAATGCTTACCAGTGGAGCAAGGTATCTGGACCTGCTTCCTTTGTTATTGTTTCCTCCTCTCAGCCACAAACCATAGTCAATGGTCTGGTTCCGGGAATTTACCAGTTTGAATTGATGGCCACAGATAATAATGGTGCTTCGGATTATGATACGGTAATGATCACGGTAAACCAGGCTGCGGTTACCAATATTCCACCAACCGCAAATGCTGGATTAGATACTTCCATCACGCTTCCTTTGGACAGCGTATTATTGAACGGATCTGGAAGTGATGCTGATGGAACAATTACCAATTATTTATGGAGCAAGATCTCCGGACCTGCTGCCTATACTTTTAATAATGCTTCACAGCAACAAAATGTAGTTACAAATCTTACACAAGGTATTTACCTTTTCCAGTTGCAGGTAACGGATGACAGTGGCGCAATAGCGATGGATACGGTATCCATCACTGTACTGGCAGCACAAAATATTCCACCAACGGCCAATGCTGGTAGTGATATGGTGATCACGCTTCCGGTTGACAGCATTTTTCTCAATGGTAGTGGTATCGATAATGATGGAAGCATCAGTTCTTACCAGTGGACAAAGATCACAGGGCCATCCAATTATTTTATACAGCAAGCCAATAATGCCCAGACAGTTGTTGACAGCCTGGTGCAGGGTACTTATAAATTTGAACTCACAGTAACAGATAACCTGGGAGCAGTGGCAAAGGATACAATGGTAGTGATCGTGAATGCACCATCAGCTTCAATCTGTAATGGAGTGAAGCGCTACCTGATCCCTAACAGTGGTGATCATGGAAAGCAGATCAGTGGTGACAGCACCTCATGGTGGTATATGCAGGTAAATGCAGGTGATACACTGGTGCTTCAGTCGCAACATTCATGGACTTACCTGAGGATGGAAAATTATTATGGAACATCTGCATGTCCCATTGTAGTGATGAATGAAGGCGGACAGGTATGGATGAGAGATGGTATTGATGCCACCAATGTGCATCATTTGAAGATCACAGGTAGCGGTGCTGCGAATACTTATTATGGATTTAAAGTTTACAATCCTGTATTTGACGGATACAGTGTAGCCATCGGCATTTCCGGCAAAACAAAAAATGTTGAAGTGGAAAGAGTGGATGTGTTGCACAAGGGATATGGCGTATGGGCTAAGCAGGATCCCCAGTGCGATCAGTCCTTCAATTACCCCAACTATGTAATGGACAGCATTGAAATTCATCACAGCCGTTTTAAAAGAATCTGGCAGGATTGTATCTATGCTGGTAATACCGATCCTTTGGGCGACAGGATTGTTTGGTGTAATGGTGTGGAAACACATCCCATACCCATGCGTATGTCCAATGTGAATATTCATCACCTGATCATTGACAGTTGCGGAAGAACTGGTATTCAGCTGAGTGGTGCAGATGCTGGCATCAACCGCATCTCTGATAATATTGTGACCAACTGCGGATATGAATACAACCAATGGCAGGGGACAGGTATCTCCATTGGTGGAATGACGCGCAACTGTTATGTGTATAACAATGTCGTTCGCAATACTTTCCTCTATGGAATTTTTGATTTGGGTGCCGACAGTTCATTTGTTTATAACAATGTGATCGATTCGAGTGGTTATCTGAAGATCGATCCTACAGTGGACATCAACGCACTTGCTGCTTCTACCAATACAACTGCATTGCCGGGTCACTGGTTGAAGAACACCATGTCGCTTCCAGGAAATATCCAGGCAACAACAAGGAACAGCATTCCTCATTATACAAAGACCATATTTTATAAGGATAATAAAGTAGGTGTCAATGCATCAACCATAGCTCCGGATGGTATCATCCAGATCGGATGGTGGGGTCCTGCAGAAGATTGGACAACCAATAACAAGATTTGTAATAACACGAAATTGAACGGCTCACCTGCTAAAATTGATCCGTTCTGGTATACAACTCTTAACCAGTACTGGCCGGTGTTTGATAGTCTTTGCACCAGTCCTGTTCCCAATATGCCTCCTTCTGCAAATGCAGGTAATGATACTACCATAACAATTGATAGTGTGATGCTTTTGGGTTCAGGTACTGATCATGATGGCTCCATCGTAGCTTTTCATTGGGAAAAAATTGGAGGACCTTCCTCATTTAATATTGTTCATGCCGACAGTGCACACACAATGTTAACCAGCCTGCTGCCGGGAACTTATACACTCAGGCTGACAGTAACTGATAATAATGGAATGACAGCCTCGGATGATGTACAGGTATTCTTCAATACACCTAATAATCCTCCAATCACCAATGCAGGTCCTTATAAAGTGATCACGCTGCCGGTTACATCTTTAACATTGAATGGAAGTGCTATTGATCCTGATGGTGATACGCTGAGTTTCAGTTGGACTAAGATCCAGGGACCGGCGAATTATTCATTCTCCAGTGCTAATCAACCCGTAACAACTGCCAGCAACCTGGTTCCAGGTATCTATCTTTTTGAATTGAAGGTAACTGACCAACATGGTGCTGTTGATAAGGATACGACAAGGGTTGACGTGAACATTGCACCTACGGCCAATGCAGGTCCTGATCAAACCATCACGCTGCCTGTAAATTCTGTGAATGTAAATGGTATTGCTTCTGATGTTGATGGAACCTTATCTACATTCACCTGGACTAAAATAAGCGGGCCTTCACAGTTTACTATTGCATCTCCCAATAACCCACAGACCAGCATTACCAACCTGGCCCAGGGTGTTTACCTTTTTGAATTTAAAGTCACAGATAATTTTGATGCACCTGCAAGGGACACTTTGATGATCACGGTATTGCCAGGTCAAAACCTGCCTCCTGTTGCTAATGCAGGAAATGACATCACTATTCAGCTTCCTGTTAACAGTACCCAATTAAATGGTAGCGGTACAGACAGTGATGGAACCATCAATTCATATAGCTGGACAAAGATCAGTGGACCTGCCTCATTTGTTATTACATCGCCCACACAGGCTCAGACGGCAATCACCGGTCTGCAGGCAGGTGTGTATGAGTTTCAGTTAACGGTAACAGATAATGGAGCCGCAACAGCTGTTGATGTGGTTCAGGTGACTGTGCTGGCTGCAGTAAATCTTCCACCTGTTGCCAATGCCGGGACTGATGTTGTGATTACATTACCAGTGAACAGTGTTCCATTGAATGGAAGCGCAACTGACCAGGATGGAACAATTGCCTCTTATCAGTGGACTAAAATAGCAGGACCTTCCTCATTCAATATTCTGAATGCCAGCCAGGCACAAACCACGGTTACCACACTGGTACAGGGAGTATATTATTTTGAATTGAAAGTAACAGATAATGGAGGTGCAGTTGATATGGACACAGTAATGATCACTGTGAATTCGGTAACTCCTGTTAATCAGGTTCCAGTGGCTAATGCTGGTACTGATATTACCATAACACTTCCGGTGGACAATGTGATGCTGAACGGAAGCGGCTCAGATGCTGATGGTACCGTTGTTAGTTATGTGTGGAATAAGATATCGGGACCAGCTTCTTTTGTGATCGTATCATCCACGCAACCACAAACAATGATCAGCAGCCTTGTGCAGGGTGTTTATCAGTTTGAACTGGTAGTTACGGATAATAATGGAGCAACTGGAAAAGATACTGTGATGGTGACGGTAAATGCTGCTGTTCCATCTGTAAACAATCCCCCTGTTGCCAATGCCGGCAATGACCAGCAGATCATTTTCCCAACCACTTCAGCACTTTTGTCTGGAAGCGGAACTGATACTGATGGAAGTATTGTTTCTTACAAGTGGACGAAGATCAGCGGGCCGGTAGTTTATAATATTGCTGATAACAACCAGGCGCAGACCATGGTTTCCGGATTACTGCAGGGATCTGTATATGGTTTTGAATTAACCGTAACAGATGATGATGGCGCAACAGGGAAAGATACTGTCCTGATAACCGTTAGCCCGGCATCAGCAAATATGCCACCACATGCACATGCAGGACAGGACAGGACCATCCTATGGCCACAGGATACAGCCAGTATTGCAGGTGATGGAACTGACCCGGATGGAACTATTACATCTTATAAATGGACTAAGATCAGCGGACCGATACAATACAATATTCTTACACCTAACATGGCTTCAACAGAGTTGAGCAACCTGGTGGAAGGTACTTATGAATTTGAATTAAGGGTCACTGATAATTGGGGTGCTGTGGGACGTGATACCATTAAAGTAATGGTGGTTAATAATGCAAGAATATTTACCAATACAACCTTATATCCAAATCCTGCCACCACAGAGGTCAATGTCAGAATTGTAGCACAAACAGAAAAAAGCCAGTCGGGTATCAGGATCTATGATTCAAGAGGATCACTGGTTTACGCAGAAGATTTTGTTAGAACACAAAAGATCATGGAAAGAAAGATCAATGTTTCTAATCTTGTGCAGGGAACTTATGTGATTGTAGTTAAAGTTGATATTGATACACAAACCGGATTAAAATTCATCAAGCATTAATCCTGTCAATTCATAAAAAAAGGTGGGTTATGCCCACCTTTTTTATTTTTCAATACTTCAGTTCTTTTTTTGCCATACCGTAACAAAGCTTCCGGCAAAGCTGTGTGGCAGCCGGTCCGCCAGTGCTGCATCGGCCTTTTGTAAAAACCGCATGCGCTTGGTCAGTAATGAGAACGGAAACACATCATCAATAAAATTGGTCACGCCAAAACGTACGATTTTAAATTGATTTGCTTCAGCCAGTTGTTCCAAAGACTTTTTGGTAAAAAACTGCACATGCGTGAGGTCATCCGCATCTGATTGCACAGTTGTGCCGGTATATCCCAATGCTTTTTTAACCTTGGGCAACATGCGCCACATGAAACTATTGTTGCGTTGCATACGGATCACAGGTTTGGTAACAAAGCTTTCCCTTGGACCCTTACCATTGGGAACTGTAACTATCAGTATTCCCTGGTCGGTAAGCGACTGGTAAAGTACTTTCAATAATTTCTCCGGTTGGTTCAGGTGTTCCAGCACTTCACTGCAGATCACTGCATCATATTTTTTTCCATCAGCCACCAACTGCTCAGCGCTCACCTGTTCAAATCTTACATTGGGAAGAGTAGTGAGTGACTTTGCTTTTTCAATGGCCTTGTCACTGATGTCGATACCAAAAACATTAAATCCTTCTTTCCCGATTCCTCTTGAGATAATTCCATTACCACAACCTACATCAAGCACGGTAGCACCCGGCGGCAGGTGTTTTTTCAATGTGCTCACAATAAACTGCAAGCGCTTGATGTCTGCGATCCTGTTGTATTCCATCGTCATAACCATAATTATTTTATCAGGGAACGATAAACTTCTTCGTTCCGGCGTGCAAGTGTTTCAACATTGTACCTGTTGTAAATACTTTTCAAAGCATTCTGCTGCAATTTTTCTCTTAGAGATCCATCTTCACAAAGTTGGATCATGGCTTTTGCCAGGTTCTTTTCAAGTTCATCAATCTCTATCAACAAACCATTCTGTCCGGCTTCAATAATTTCAGGTGTTCCGTCAACATTTGTGCCTATTACTGCCTTACCCATGGACATGGCTTCCAGTAATGCAATAGGAAAAGCTTCCCATAAAGAAGGCAATACAAATATGTCAACATTCGCCAGCAGGTCGGGAACATCATTACGAAATGGCTGCAATATTACTTTGCTGTCAATTCCCAGTTCTTTTATTAAAGTGATTGCTTTTTCTTTTTGCTCGCCATCACCCACCATTAGCAGTCTTGCATTGGGAATACGTTTCGCTACTTCAGCAAATGCCGCAATCAGTTTGAGCGGCTGCTTTTGTAAAGTAAACCTTGCAATGGAAGCAATCACTATATCATCTTTCTTCAGACCCAGTTCTGGCCTGAGATCTTTATAATTGCTATAAGGGTTGAACTTTTTGGCATCAACAGAATTATTGATCACTACGGCATCAAAATTCCCAAGAAGTTTTTTCCCTGTTTCTTTATTGGCAATACAGCCACAAATATTCACATCAGTTTTGCTGGTAAGAAATCTTTCACTCAGTATCCTGATTTTCTTTACAACAGGGTTTTGGTCCAGGTGAAACGACCAGGCATGACAGGTATAGATCAGTGGAAGCTTCAATTGTTTTGCTGACCAGAACATATTGGAATTAGCCCTTGTTCCATGAGCATGAACAATGTCAATGTCTTCATCAATCATCAGCTGCTTTACTTTCTTCCATACCCTGAAGTCAAAAGGCTTTTCTGTGTAGATGACATGCGTAGTAATGTTAAGTGATCTCAATCGGTCAACCATCGGACCATCTGTGAAAGAAAGTACCACAGGTTCAAAAACAGTGCGGTCAAGATTTTCTACCAGGCTTAATAAATAACTTTCTCCACCACCAATCTTTCCCTGGCGGATGCCTTCAAGTATCCTAATCTTTTTTCCTTCAGCCACTTTTGTTACAGGCATTTCTTTGGTCATTACACTCATTCCTCAAACAATAAAATGTCGGTTATAGTTTTTCGATCCACTGATTATACCATAGCTGGAAAACCAGCACCTGCCAGAGCTTCTGGTAATTCACTTTTCTTCCGGCCAGGTATTGATCACGCAGGCGGATGATAGGTTCGTGATCAAACATATTGGTCTTTGACAGAGCCCTTTCGCTCAGATAATATTTCAACTGTTCACTCAGGTCATCCCTGAACCAGACCATAAGAGGTGCAATGAAGGGACGCTTGGGTCGCTCCATCAGTTCTTTGGGAATATAGCGATGCACCACCTGTTTCAGCAACCATTTATTCACTCCATCGCGGATCTTGAAAGATGAAGGCAGCTGCGAAAGGTATTCGATCACTTTATGATCGAGCATGGGTTCCCTGCCTTCAAGACTTACCGACATGGTAGCACGATCTACTTTCACCAGGTTATTATCTACCAAAAAAGTTTTGTAATCCACCGCCAGCAGCCTGTTGGTAATTCCATCATTTTTGATCAGCCTTGCTCCATCATCAAAATGTGTATGGTAACGTTCAAAAGGCTTGCCCAGGAAAGATTCTACTTCTGATTCGGTGATGTACTGACTGATGTATTTCACTGCTGATATCGGATCATGTGATTTCCATATCAGCTTCATTTTTTCATAACGTGTGGGGAAATTATACTTCTTATTAAAATACGGAATGTGCTCGGGGTTGATGAGCGACATGGTTCCACTAAGTACCGATTGCAGTGCTGCCGGCAATTTGGTAGTATATTTTTCCGCCTGGTTGAATTTATTATATCCTCCAAAGATCTCGTCTCCGCCATCGGCGCTCAATGCCACCGTTACCTGTTGCCTGGCTAATTTGCTCACCAATACCGTGGGCACTGTTGAATTATCGGCAAAGGGTTCATCATAGATCTCCGGCAAATGATGCAGCACACCAGCTGCTTCGTTTGCAGTGAGGTACCATTCTGTATGATCGGTTCCCAGGTAATCGGCGATCTTTTTGGCTTCAGGCGCTTCATTGAATTCATTTTCATGAAACCCGATGGTGAAAGTTTTCAGCTTTTCGGTTCTTCCTGTTTGAAGAAGGGCAGCCACACTGGAGCTGTCATAACCACCACTTAGAAAAATGCCTACGGGTACATCAGCCACCATCCTGTATTCGTAAGCCTTCTTCAAAAGACGGTCAGTTTCATCAATGGCATCTTCATCTGTGATGCTGATCTTGGGTTTATTGTAATGATCAAAAACATCCCAGTATTTTTTGATCTCGCGGGATTTGTTTTTGAGGTCCAGCACCAGCATGTGGCCGGGCAATAATTTATATGTATTATGAAAGATGGTATGCGGAGCGGGGATATAACTGTATTGAAGAAAAAGCGCCAGACTGTTTACATCAATTTTCTTTTCAAACTCCGGGTGCTGGTAAAAAGCTTTCAGCTCCGAGCCAAAAAGGAAAAGATCGTTGTTCCAGTAATAATATAAGGGCTTTACTCCCGCACGGTCGCGGATGAAGATCACCTCTTGCTTCTCTTTATCAAAAAGAGCAATGGCAAACATACCCACGAATTTGTGCACCACATCCAGTCCCCAGCATTCATATCCTTTCAGGATCACTTCCGTATCTGACCAGGATTTAAACTGGTAACCTTTATCTTCCAGTTCTTTGCGTATCTCTTTAAAATTATAGATCTCACCATTAAAATCAACTGTCAGTTCCTTGTAATGCATGGGCTGGTGACCGAGAGGCGAGAGGTCAAGAATGGACAACCTTCTCTGTCCGAAACCTATACGGGCTGATGGTGACTCATAAACTTCGTAACCCGCATCATCAGGACCACGATGGATCATGGCATCTGTCATCTTCCGCAGCAGTTCTTCGGAACCCCTCTTGTTGAAATCAATAAATCCGGCAATGCCACACATATCTCTTAGTTAAAAGTGATTTTAGAATTAAAATGCCACAGGATACCTTTCCAGAATGACCTCAAATGATCCTTTTGTTTTTTCAGAACAAATTGCAGGGTATTTTTTGGTATCGTAAACAGGGCAAAATAAGCAAGAAAAACCAAAAGCCCCGGCAGTGGTACATTCCTGCGCATATACAGGATGCGATTACGGGTGATATAATAGGTTTTAAGCGGACTTTCTTTTCCTGTTGTCATTGACTCTTTGTGATAGATCAGCGAGTCAGGCTGGTAATAGACCTTGTAGCCCTTTTTTTTGATCTGGTTACACCAGTCAAATTCTTCATAATAAAGGAAAAATCCCTCGTGGAGCAGGCCCACTTCTTCCACTACTTTCCGGGGGACCATCATTGCACCACCATGAGCATAATACGTGGGTGTGATCTCATTATACTGGCCTTCATCTTTTTCCTTGCATCCGATCATGCCATTCCTGCCCGTAAAAATATTTACCGACTGGTATCCGGCATATTCAATCGTGCCTTTGTGGAAAAAGTAATGGAATTTGGGACTGGCGATGCCCGCATCCGGGTATTTGGTGAAAACATCCAGCAGGCCTTCAATCAGTCCTGGTGTGAATTCAGTATCGTTATTGATAATAAAAAGATAATCGCCTTTGGCAGCCCTGATGCCCACATTGTTACCGGCACTGAAACCCAGGTTTTGTTGGTTGCGGATCACTTTCAGGCCAGGATAAACACTGGTAAGAGCAGGTGTAGGGTCAACTGTAGAGGCGTTGTCCACTACAATGACCTCGATATTGGGATAAGTATTGTGCTTTTGGATAGAGCGCAGGAGTTCAGTTGTGACTTCCAGGCCATTCCAGTTAAGGGTAATGACAGATACCAATGGCTGTACAGTGGGCATAAGGGGTTCGGACTAAAATTAAAGATTTACAGCTAAATCTCAGACATCGCTTTTTTGGAGTAAGGCTTTGGGTGTATTGGCCATGATCCACAGATCATAGAGCATGCTGCATTTGCGGGCATAAGAAATATCAAGGCTGATGCGCTCTTCACATGACATTTCTGCCTGGCCTCTTTTCTTGATCTGCCAGAGACCGGTAATGCCTGCAGGTGCCATGAAACGCTCTACAAATTCATTGGTAGTCAGTGTTGAGGCTTCATAAAGAGGCAAAGGCCTGTTGCCTACGAGGGACATATCACCTTTCAGCACGTTGAAAAGCTGAGGCAATTCATCAAGGCTGGTATTCCTGAGGAACCTGCCCACTTTTGTAATACGGGGATCATTGGTGATCTTGAAGAAATTGGCACCACTGGACTGCTGTGCGTACTGATTCAGGTGCTGGAGGGCCTCTACCTTTTTATCGGCATTGACCTCCATAGTCCTGAATTTGTAAAAATTAAAGATGCGGAATCCTCTTCCAGCTCTTTTTGAATTATAGAAAATAGGACCTCTGGACTCTATCCTGATGGCAATAGCCACGAGGAGTAAAACGGGAAGCAATAAAATGAGCAGCATAGAAGCAACCAGGATGTCAAATAACCTTTTGCTAATGGATCTTTCCGGTTGAATTTTTTGCTTTTTACCGGCAGCCACATCCTGTTCCTTGATCTTTTTCAGGAAAGCAACCTTGCTGGAGAAATCAAATTGCCAGTTCTTCAGGTCAATTACATCATCAACCAGGGGATGTGTTTTGGCTGTCTGGATATTCTTTACCTGTTGGGCATTGAAAAGAACCGGAATGGAAACCAGTTCCCTGTTCTTTAAAAAGGAATGAAATTCGTTGAGTTCTTTTTCGCTATAGGGAAGGTCGATGATGATAACATCCGTGCGCTCCAGGCTTTGAGGGCGCAGCAGTTTTTTTGCACCATCAAAATTCAAAACAGAAACGCCATTCTCAAAACTGTCTGATAGAAAATGGAGGTTACTGTCGTCATTACCTATGTACAAAAAGGAATAAGCAGTTTTGTTGGAGATCGAAGCTACCCGCAGGTATTGTTTGATCTCGAAGCCGGGTACATTTTTTAGTGTTTCAGTTTGCATAATCTTCAGGGTTTTTGGTTTGATGCCTAATCATTCAATACACTTATCGTCATCATACTCTTGATAGCAGCAATCAAATCCAGTGGATTAAAGGGTTTGAAAAATATTTCGTCAACTTCGAACATGTAACATTTTTGTCTGAGTGTTTCATCATTTTCAGTGGTAAGGACAATAACCGGTATCCGGTAAAGGATACTGCTTTTAATGTGCTCGATCAGTTCCCAGCCCTGTTGCGGCTGATAATCCAGATCAATAATGATGGCACTGATCTCACTGTTGTTTTTCAAATGGCGCACGGCCTGGAAAACATCAAATGCGGGTACAAAATCGTATTCCGTTTCAAGAATAGTTTGAAGCAGATAGTTCATGGCTTTGTTGCCATTCACACTGACAATGCTCTTGCTCATAGTACAATAGGGTTTGATTACTTTTTCTCATGATCGTTTTCACTAGCTACGGAACTATGGCATTCATGGCATTGGAAGTCCAATTGATTAACCTGGGCTAAGCAATGGATTAGTACGAAAAACTTGTTTCAGGAAATTTCAGTAAGGATTGGAACAACGCGGCTCAAGGCTTGGAGGTTATTCTTAAGGTATTCAGGGGGACGGTTTTCGTTTAAATTCGGTTCTAAAGTAACACAATTAGTCATAGCTCACAATGATTTATCGAAATTTAATTTGAAATCAGACAGTTAGCTAAGATTAAAATCTCGTGCCATGGTTGGTTTGGCCGCTGCAATTTTATCATCTTACCCGTTTATTGTTCGATTATCTGGCGAGGCATGTTATTTTCATAATGCAGAGACCGAAACCCTTTTTTCTCCTTTTCTAAAACCTATTCGTTCATGCCCCTCAGAAAGATTACCAAGTTGCTCGTTGCCAACCGTGGCGAGATTGCCATTCGTATCCTCAGAGCTTGTAATGAGCTGGAGATCAGAACTGTAGCTATTTTCACCTATGAAGACAGGTATTCACTTCACCGCTACAAAGCCGATGAATCCTACCAGGTGGGTTCCGACCAGGATCCTCTGAAACCCTATCTGGACATAGACGCCATCATCGACATCGCCAAAGAAAGCGGCGCGGAGGCCATTCACCCCGGTTATGGATTTCTATCTGAAAATTTTGAGTTTGCAAGAAAGTGCCGCGAGAACAACATCATTTTTGTAGGACCAGATGCGGAAGTTATGCAACAACTGGGGGATAAAGTGCTCGCCAAACAGATTGCATCGCGCTGCAATGTTCCCCTGATCGAAAGCAGCCGCGAACCGCTTACCGATATTTCCATAGCCAAAAAAGAAGCACAACGCATTGGCTTTCCACTCATGCTCAAAGCAGCTGCCGGTGGCGGTGGCAGGGGAATGAGAGTGATAAGAACAGATGCCGAACTGGAAAAATCCTTCACGGAAGCCAGGAGAGAAGCAGCTAATGCCTTTGGTGATGATACGGTGTTTTTTGAAATATTCATTGACCAGCCCAAACATATCGAAGTACAGATCGTGGCCGACCGCCATGGTCATGTGATGCACCTTTTTGAAAGAGACTGCAGCCTCCAGCGCCGTTTCCAGAAGATCGTCGAGGTGGCGCCTTCCTTTAACCTGCCCGAAGATGTCAAGCATGAAGTTTACCGCTATGCCGTTGCCATCTGTAAGGAAGTACACTATAATAATATAGGTACGGTTGAATTCCTGGTGGACAAGGACAATAAGGTTTACTTCATTGAAGTAAATCCCAGGATCCAGGTGGAGCATACCGTTACCGAAATGATCACTGGCATTGACCTGGTGAAAACACAGATCCACGTCGCCGAAGGCCATGAACTGCATGATGCCGTTATTGGCCTGCCCTTGCAGGATGCCGTTAAGAAAAATGGCTTTGCCATCCAGTGCCGCATCACCACCGAAGATCCCGAGAATGAATTCATGCCCGATTACGGCACCGTGCTGGCTTATAGAAGCGCCGAGGGCTTTGGTATTCGCCTGGACGAAGGCAGTGTATATAATGGTGTAAAGATCTCGCCCTTCTTTGATTCCCTGCTGGTAAAAGTTACTGCCCATTCTTCCTCGGTTGAGGACACTGTCCGTAAACTCAAAAGAGCTTTGGCTGAATTCCGCATCCGCGGTGTAAAGACCAATATCCGCTTCCTATTAAATATCATCAACCACCCGGAATTCATAAAGGGTAACGCTACGGTCAACTTCCTTCAACAGCATCCTGACCTCTTCAATATTAATAAAGAGCAGGACAGCGGCACCAAGATCCTGAAGTACCTGGCAGAGATTTCCATTAACGGTCACCCCGATGTGAAAAGAAAAGACCTCCATAAAAGATTTGAAAAACCCCTGTTGCCTCCTTTTGACCATGGAAAGCCATTTCCAAATGGAACCAGGCAGCTTCTTTTGGAAAAAGGTCCTGAAGAATTTTCCCGTTGGCTTAGCCAGGAAAAAATGATCTATTACACGGATACTACTTTCAGGGATGCCCATCAATCGCTACTTGCAACCAGGGTTCGCACTATTGACATGCTGAAAGTGGCTTCTTCCTTTGCACAGAACTTCCCTCAAACTTTCAGCATGGAAGTCTGGGGCGGTGCCACCTTTGATGTGTGTATGCGCTTTTTATACGAAGATCCCTGGAAGAGATTGCAATTGCTAAGGAAGGCCATACCCAATATATTATTACAGATGCTGCTTCGCGGAGCCAATGCTGTGGGTTACAAAGCTTATCCCGACAACCTGGTGGAAGAATTTGTTTTCAAGAGCTGGGAACATGGCGTTGATGTCTTCCGCATTTTTGATTCCCTGAACTGGATGCCCAACATGGAAAAAAGCATCGAGGCGGTAAGAAAAAGAACAAAGGGCATCGCTGAAGTTTCCATGTGTTATTCGGGTGATATCCAGGATCCCAAAAGAACAAAATACACGCTTCAGTACTATAAGCAGTTTGCAAAGGACATTGAAAATAGCGGCGCTCACATTCTTGCCATTAAGGACATGAGCGGGCTGCTCAAACCATGGGCTGCCTATGAATTGATCAGTGAATTGAAACAGCATACCAAATTGCCCATCCATCTTCACACTCATGATACTTCCTCCCTGCAACCGGCAACCTATCTCAAAGCCATTGAAGCCGGGGTGGATGTTGTGGACTGTTGCCTGGGCGCCATGTCCGGACTGACTTCTCAGCCCAACCTGAATGCTATTGTGGAGATGATGAAATTTCATGAAAGGGAAAATCCTTACAATATTGAGGTGCTGAACCAGCATTCTACTTATTGGGAAACCGTACGTGAGTATTATTATCCTTTCGAAAGTGGAATGAAGGCCAGCAGTGCTGAAGTTTTTTATCATGAGATTCCGGGAGGACAATATTCCAACCTGAAACCACAGGCTGAGGGACTGGGTCTTGGCGATAAGATCGAAGACATCAAGAAAGCTTACCGTGAGGTGAATGAATTGTTTGGTGATATCATTAAAGTAACACCCAGCTCAAAAGTGGTGGGAGATATGGCGCTGTTCATGGTCACCAATAACCTCACCAAGGAAGACATCAGGCAGAAAGGCCAGACTCTATCTTTTCCTGAGTCTGTGATCTCTCTTTTCAGGGGTGATATTGGCCAGCCCGTAGGTGGATTTGATCCCGAATTGCAAAGCATCATCCTGAAAAATGTGAAACCTTATACTGAGCGGCCCAACGAACACCTGGCGCCAATAGATTTTGATAAGGAGCTGAAAAGCCTGAGAGAGAAATTTGATAATACGCTCGGATTTACCGACCTCTTATCCTACCTGTTGTATCCAAAAGTTTTTGAAGAATTTTATCACAAGAGAAAAGAATACGGTGAGATCTGGCATATTCCCACATTGAATTTTTTTTATGGACTACAGCAGGATGAAGAGGTTTTGATCGAGATCGCTAAGGGTAAAAGCATCCTGGTACGATTACTCACCTGGGGTGATCCTGATGAAGAAGGAAAACGAAAGGTTTTCATGAGGCTGAACGGGCAAACAAGGATCATTGAAGTAAAAGATCACTCGGTAAAAAATGCAGTAAAAGAAAATCAGAAGGCCGATAAAGCCAACAAAAAGCATATTGGTGCGCCTTTACAGGGAAAGATCTCGCAACTCCTGATCAGCAAAGGTGAGCCGGTGAAAAGAAACCAGCCTCTTTTTGTAATTGAAGCCATGAAAATGGAAACCACCATTGCTGCAACTGACGATGGAAAGGTTGAACAGGTTTTGCTGGAACCGGGAACCATGGTAAAAACTGATGACCTGGTAGTGGTATTGAATTAAGGATTGGCCGGAATGGTTTTGGCTGATGGTGCGGGCAGTTTCATTTTTTGAAAAAGCAACACCATGAGCAGCATCATGGCAAGGAGAATGCAAAAACCTGCAAACTGCGGAAGGTTTTTTAGAAAATAACAAACCACCAAGACTATCGCATGCAGGCCGCAAATCATTTTTGCTGTAAAGCGATGACTCCATCCATTGTTGGTGAGTATATGATGGATGTGATTTTTGTCGGGATCAAAAGGAGAACGGCCTTCCCAGATGCGAATGGCAAAAACCCTGAGGGTATCAAAAACTGGTATGGCAACAATGCCAAGTGTAAAAATGGGTGCATTGCTGATCACGATGGATGGTCCGCTGGTGTTTAGTTGAATAAGCTTGACACAAAGAACGGAAACTACAAAACCAAGTACAAGTGATCCGGTATCGCCCATGAAGATGCGTGCCGGATTAAAATTATAATAAAGAAATCCCAGCAGTCCACCTCCCAGGGCAAAGGCTATGATGGCTGTATTGCCATCACCTGAAAGTGTAAGAAAAAGACCAAGAATCACCAGGCTCATAAAACCCAGTCCTCCGGCCAGTCCGTCAATGCCATCAATCAGGTTAAATGCATTGGTGATTCCCGTAATGGCGATGACAGTAAATGTATACTGTGCAGATATGGGCAGTTCATGTATGCCAAGCATGCCGTTAAAGCTGTTGATGCGCACACCACTGAAAGCAATGAGAAAAGCTACTGCAACCTGGATGGCCAGCTTATAACGAGCGGGTGTATTTCTGAGATCGTCCATAATGCCCACTGTAAGCAATACAGCTATTGAAAAGAAAAAGGAGATGACAAAGATGTCTCTTGAAAATTGAAACCAGAGAGCAGCACCAACAAACATACCCAATCCGGAAGCAAGTCCTCCCATGGTAGGGATGGGTGTTGTATGTTCCTTGCGAAGGTCGGGATGATCAAATAGTTTGAAGCGATTGATTATTTTAATCAGGAAAGGCATTACGATCATGGCAACAACAAAAGCAGTAAGAAAAGCTAGGGTTCCCAGTTTGAATTGTGCGTATTCAAGATCTACCTGCAGTAATAGTTTCAGCATATTGGTTTCATAAGACTGGAGCAAAATAGGTAATTATGCTTATAGTGTCAAGTGGCAAACCCGGAGAGTTCAGTTGGTAATCTCCTTTTACTCTTCCTGCTAAGAATTATTTTTGTTCAAACTTGAAACATCTCAACATCTCCTAATATACTTGCCAATCCTATTGAATACCTGAAAGGTGTGGGGCCCCAGCGGGGCGAGCTACTGAAAAAAGAGCTGGCCATTTTTACATTTCATGACCTGCTTCACCATTTTCCCTACAGGCATCTTGATAAAACAAAAATTACGAAGATCAGGGATCTCAATGCTGCTTCCGACTTTGCGCAGGTACAGGGAAGACTGATGTCTGTTGAAACCCTGGGAGAACGCAGCTCCAAAAGAATGGTGGCATATATAAAGGATGATACCGGCGTTCTGGAACTGACCTGGTTTAAAGGATGGAACTGGATCGAAAAAACATTGCAGGAGCATGAAAATTACACTGCTTTTGGAAGGGTAAGTTTTTTCATGGGTAAGCCACAGATCGTTCATCCCGAACTGGAACTGGTAAAATCCCAGGTCAATGGTGCTAAAAACCACCTGGAGCCCATTTATCCCGCCACAGAAAAACTGAAGGCAAGAAACCTGGGTGGTAGACAAATAGGCAAACTAACGGAAACACTCTTCGCAATTTTATCAGCTCGCGACATACCTGAAAATCTTCCGGCATCCATGCTGAATAAATTAAGATTGATGCCCAGGTTCGAAGCCTTCAGGCAAATTCATTTTCCTTCAACACAGGAAAATTATGATCAGGCCCTGAGACGGTTGAAGTTTGAAGAGCTTTTCATCACCCAGTTGCGACTGGCAATGGTGCGATCTGAAAGGCACAGAAAATCCAAAGGAGTTGTTTTTGAAAAAGTGGGTGATCTTTTTAATAGCTTTTTCCAGGAACACCTTCCTTTTGAATTAACAGGTGCACAAAAAAGAGTGCTGAAGGAGATCAGGCAGGATACGGCAAGTCATCACCAGATGAATAGGTTGCTGCAGGGTGATGTTGGCAGTGGTAAAACAATCGTAGCCCTGATGGCCATGCTGCTTGCTATAGACAACGGCTTCCAGGCCTGTATGATGGCACCTACGGAGATACTGGCGCAGCAACATTTTGCTACCTTAAGTTCCCTGCTTGAAAAATTACCGGTTGAAATCAAACTGCTTACAGGTTCTACACCCACCAAGGAAAGAAAGAAAATTTTGCAAAGTCTTGAAGAAGGTTCACTTCACCTGCTGGTGGGTACGCATGCCCTGATAGAAGAAGTAGTGAAATTCAAAAATCTTGGCCTCGCAGTTATTGATGAACAGCACCGTTTTGGTGTAGCCCAAAGAGCCAGCCTTTGGAAGAAAGGAAAACTGCCACCACACATACTCGTTATGACGGCAACACCCATTCCAAGAACCCTGGCCATGACTGCCTATGGCGATCTTGATTACAGCATTATGGATGAATTACCACCAGGAAGACAACCAGTGGCTACCGTTCACCGTTATGATAGCAAGAGGGCGCAAGTCATGGATTTTATCCGCTCTGAAATTGATGCAGGCCGTCAGGCATACATCATCTTTCCTTTGATAGAAGAAAGTGCCAAGCTGGATTATGAAAACCTGATGACGGGTTATGAAAATGTAAAAGCATTTTTTCCCGAACCAAAATACTGGATCAGTATGGTGCATGGCCGCCAGCCGGCAGCACAGAAAGAAACCAATATGCAGCGTTTTGTAAATGGCGATACTCAGATCATGGTGAGTACTACTGTGATTGAAGTAGGTGTGAATGTGCCCAATGCAACGGTTATGGTGATTGAGAGTACGGAGAAATTCGGGCTTTCACAATTGCACCAGTTAAGAGGAAGGGTGGGTAGGGGATCAGATAAGAGTTACTGCGTCCTCATGACCGGCTCCCAGCTCAGTAATGATGCAAGGGAAAGAATAAAGATCATGACATCCACCAATAATGGTTTCGAGATCGCTGAAAAAGATCTCGAACTACGTGGACCCGGAGAAATTGAAGGTACCCGGCAAAGTGGCTCACTCAATTTCAGGCTGGCAGACATCGTCAGGGATAAGGTGATCCTGGAAGCTGCAAAAAAAATAGCAGAAACAATAATTGAAGAAGATCCTGAGCTGGTTTCGGCCGATAATTTGCAGTTGAAGCAATACCTAATGTCATTGCATGGTAAAACACCGTGGAGCAGGATTTCTTAACATTAGTTTGCACAACAATTTTCGCTTTATTTAGTTTAACTTCAAAATCAATTGAAAATCCGAAGCTTCATACCTGCCCTCCTGTTTTGCCTGATCTCTCTGGGTGCATTCTCCCAGAATATTGAATTTATTGAGAACAAGGGTCAATGGGACCAGAAGGTCCTTTTTATGGGACCTGTTTCCAATGGTGCTTTTTATATTCATAATAATGGCTTCACTGTATTGCAACACCAGGCCTCTGATATGGAACGCCTGCAAAATGCATTTCATAAGAGAGGAAAAATAGGAAACGAAGATGAGCCTATAGTTGTAAGATCACATGCGTATAGAGTGGAGTTGCTGGGAGCCAGTCCTCGCTCCAAAATAGAAGCTGACAAACCTCTTCCTACTTACAATAATTATTTCATTGGAGCAGATTCATCTAAATGGGGATCTCATTGCCGCATTTACCAGGGCATTACAGTAAAGGACATTTACCCGGGTATTGATATGCGTTATTATTCAGATCGTGGTACCTTAAAATATGACCTGATCGTAAGACCTGGTGGAAATGTTGCAGATATTGCTCTCCGTTATGAAGGGGCTGACCGGTTAAGCATAAAGAATAAAGAACTTGTGATCGGTACCTCAGTGGGAGAATTAAAAGAACTGGCGCCCTACACCTATCAATTCAACGACAAAGGGAAAACAGAAATCAAAGCAGCTTATTCTTTAAAAGACCAGGTAGTTCGTTTTAATGTAAAAGAATACGATCCCAATGCTACGCTGATCATTGATCCAACGCTTGTTTTTTGTTCTTTCTCTGGCAGCCAGGTAGACAACTGGGGTTTTACAGCTACTTATGGTCCCGATGGCAGCATGTTTGGCGGAGGTATTGTATTTGGTGGCGGATTCCCTGTTTCTACGGGTGCTTTCCAAACCAGTTATGGTGGCGGCGTCAGTGGTTGTTTTGTGAACGGATTTGATATTGGTGTGATCAAGCTGACACCCGATGGATCCAACAGGGTTTATGCTACTTATATCGGAGGATCAGCTAATGAAATGCCACAAAGCCTGATTGTTGATCCGCAGGGCAATTTGATTGTTGCCGGAAGGACCAACAGTCCACTGGCACCCAGTGCATCCGGTTATCCTGTAAGAGGTCCTGTTGGTCAGTTAGTGAATAATTCAGCCGGCACCTGGGATATTACCATTACCAAGTTGAATGCGAATGGAGATGATATCATCAACTCCGTGCGTATTGGTGGTTCAGGAGATGACGGAGCCAATATCGCTCCCTGCGGTGCGCCCAATGGATCCCTTTCACTTCAAAGAAACTATGGTGATGAATCAAGAAGTGAAGTGAATATAGATGCCGCAGGAAATATTTATTTATCCTCCTGCACCCAGTCTACCAATTTCCCTATGGTGGCTCCTTTCCAGGCAACTTCGGGAGGTGGATTGCAGGATGGTGTTGTCCTGAAGTTCAATTCCAATTTATCAGTACTGAATTTCAGCAGCTATTTTGGTGGCTCTGCTAACGATGCCGCCTATGTGGTTTCCATCGCACCTAACGGAAATATTTATATAGCAGGTGGAACCGAAAGCACCAATCTTCCGGGATCTACAACAGGTACCATTGGATCAACTAACCAGGGAGCTGCAGATGGTTTTGTTTCTATAATTGCCAATAATGGTTCGGCCATTATCAAAACTACTTATCTCGGCACTAATGCCATTGACCAGATATATGGCATACAGTTCGACAGGATGGGATTTCCATACGTGATGGGACAAACGCTGGGCAACTGGCCTGTAACTCCTTCGGGTGTATGGAACCAGCCCAATGGCCGTCAGTTCATCGCCAAACTACAACCAGACCTTTCCGCTTATGTGTATTCAACAAAATTCGGTAAGGGTGATCCCGCTCCTGATATTTCACCGGTAGCCTTCCTCGTTGACCGTTGCGAGAATGTTTATGTTTCAGGATGGGGAGGTAAGGTGCTTGATATTTATCCTAATGCTGGTGTTCAGGGACTACCGGTTACTCCTGATGCAATAAAATCGACAGCTGATATTAATCCTGCTAATGGACTGGGTGAAGACTTTTACTTTTTTGTATTGAAGAAGAATGCCACTGCTCAACTATTCGGAAGCTATTATGGAAAGGTAGGTGGTCCTTATGGCGATCACGTGGATGGCGGTACGAGCAGGTTTGACAGGGATGGAGTGATCTATCAGGCCATTTGCGCCAGCTGTGGATCCGCAGGCGGACTTCCTTTTACTACTCCGGGCGTATGGAGTGTGAACAAGCCAACATCTGCCAATTGCAACCTGGCTATGGTGAAGATCGCATTCAACCTTGCCGGTGTAAAAGCCGGACTTCAATCCATCATTGATGGTAAGGTAAGAGATACGGCAGGATGTGTTCCGCTGACTGTAAATTTTGTAGACACCATTGCTGCAGGTGTTACCTACGAATGGTACTTCGGTGATAACTCTACTCCCAATCCTGTTATCACAACTGCACCAACAGTTAATCATACGTTTACTAATATTGGAACCTACCAGGTTATGCTGGTATCGGTTGACTCCACTACCTGCAATATGCGGGATACATCTTATATCCGTATTAATGTAGGAGACCTTCGGGCAGTGGTTGATTTCAATATGGTAAAGCTGAATCCCTGCGATTCATTCAAATACCGCTTTGATAATATTTCAGTACCTCCATCAGGCTTTCCTTTTGGACCGCAATCTTTCACCTGGATCTTTGGAGATGGATCAGCGCCTGTAACCACCAGTACAGCGAGTGTATTCCATAATTATGCTTCTGCCGGTACTTACAATGTAAAACTGGTATTAAACGATGATCGTTATTGTAATTCACCTGATACCATTACGAAGCAGCTTAGGGTAGCAGCCCTGGTGAAAGCCAAATTCGAAACACCACCTAACGGATGTACACCATACAACGCGCAATTCAACAATACCAGTGATGCCGGCGGGCAGTTTATCTGGGATTTTGGTGATGGCTCTGCACCGTCCAATGTAGTAAGCCCTACACATCTTTATAATAATCCTGGAACATATACCATCACACTGATCGCTATTGATTCCGGTACCTGCAACATAACAGATACCACCAGGATGACCATCACGGTATATGATATTCCTGTGGCTGATTTCTCTGCTGCACCACAACCGCCTTCAGTGAATACACCGATATCTTTTACCAATTTATCAAGTGCTGACGCTATTCGTTTCAAATTGCTGTTTGGTGATGGCGATTCCCTGATCACCACTACAAGAGAAATTGTTCAACACGAATACAATGCTACGGGAACTTTCAATGCCTGTCTCATTGCTTACAATACAGCAGGTTGTGCTGATACCATCTGTAAGCCAGTGCAGGCACTGATAGATGCTGCGGTAGATGTGCCTAATGCATTTACGCCAGGGCAGGCGGGTCCGAACAGCGTGGTGTATGTGCGTGGCTTTGGAATTGCAAAGATGAAATTTACCATCTACGCCCGGTGGGGAGAGAAGGTCTTTGAATCAACAACAAAGAACATGGGCTGGAATGGATATTATAAAGGTAAGCTGCTTCCAATGGATGTATATGCCTACACCCTTGATGTGGAATTCAGTGATGGAACTAAAACAACTAAAACCGGCGACATAACCTTAATCAGGTAAAACCACTTTGGGGATCAGTAAAATGATTCCCGGAATGATGAAAATTTACAAATGGGTCTGATCAAACGATATAAAAAATTAGTAGTTCTTGCCAGCAGTTTTGTAATTGCTGCCAGCAGCTATTCCCAGGACCTTCATTTTTCGCAGTTCTTTAATTCGCCATTAACCACCAATCCTGCCAATACGGGATTTATTCCGGATGGAGATTACAGGCTTGGTATCAATTACCGCAACCAGTGGTCTTCCATCATGACTGTTCCTTACAAAACCATGAGTGCTTTTGGTGATGTTCAGCTTATGAAGGACAGGATCGAGAATGGCTGGGTAGGACTGGGTGCTGTTATTCTTCGCGACGTGGCAGGAAGTGGAAATCTTACTTCTACAAAAGTTTATGGTTCCATAGCCTATCACCAGATGCTGGGCTATTCCAGTTTATTAAGCCTGGGTTTTAATGCTGGTTATGCCAATAAACAGATCAATACGGCTAATCTTAAATTCCCCGACCAGTTTGATGGTAAATTCTTTGATAACAAACTACCTACTTCCGCAGTGCTCAATAATACCAGCACCAGTTATCTTGATTTGCAGGTAGGAATGAACTATGCTTATTTTCCAACAGAAAATATTTACCTGAATACCGGCTTTTCTGTTCACCATGTGAACATGCCGCAGGAATCATTTTTTTCCAATGACAGCATCAGCAACCGTGTTCCCAGGCGTTACATCGGATTTATGAACGCAAGCATCAAGCTGAATGACCAGGTGATCATCAACCCCAATGTTTATTACACCAGGCAGGCCAATGTTTCTGAACTTGTAGGTGGATTAACTGCGCATTACAATCTTTCAGGCGATGGTACATACCAACTCATAGGCGGAGCGTATTATCGTCACAAAGAGGCCATCATTCCAATGGTAGGTCTGGGTTATAACGATTATACTTTCACCTTCAGTTATGATGCCACCATGTCCACACTGAAAAATTACAATAACTCTCGAGGTGCGTTTGAATTTTCCCTGATCAAGCAGGGTGTGCTGAATCCCAACGTGAAAAGAGTAACGCCTTGTCCTACATTCCGTACTTCTTATTGAGGTTTGGAAATAAAAATTTGGTTACAGATCTTACTATGAAAGATTGAATAGCAGGTTGTTTATACACCGCCATTGCAATTGAAATGAGAGATCAACATAGAATCAAACTTGCTCACTTCTCAACTTTCACCGATTTTTACACAAACAATTTTTACAATGATCAGTGCTGCCAGGACTTCTCTAGCTATCGAACATCTGGAAGCTTTTATTTTAATTTCCGGAAAGGAAAATGTATTTGTTGATGAAGAAGTTCTGAATCAGTATGCGCATGATGAAACCGAAGACCTGCATTATTTACCCGATGTGGTGATCAGGCCGGGAAGTGCCCGGGAGATCAGTGAGATATTGAAAATTTGCAACCAGCATCTCATACCAGTTACACCCCGTGGTGCAGGTACGGGACTTAGTGGTGGAGCACTTCCACATTTGGGAGGTGTACTTCTTTCAATAGAAAGGCTGAACCGAATTATTGATATTGATGATCGCAACCTGCAGGTAATAACCGAGCCTGGTGTAATCACCGAAGTATTACAGGATGCTGTAAAAGCCAAAGGTTTGTTTTATCCTCCTGATCCAAGCAGCAGAGGTTCCTGTATGATCGGGGGCAATATTGCTGAAAACAGTGGTGGCCCCAAAGCAGTGAAATATGGTGTTGTAAAAGATTATGTGCTCAACCTTGAAGTAGTGCTCCCTACAGGCGAGATCACCTGGACAGGTGCGAATGTTTTAAAGAATGCTACCGGTTATAATCTTACACAGTTAATAGTAGGAAGTGAGGGTACGCTTGGCATTGTAACCAAGGCAGTTTTGAAACTGATTCCATTGCCAAAGTATGACCTGCTGATGCTGGTTCCTTTCAGGAAAGCAGAAAATGCCTGTGCCGCCGTGAGCGCCATATTCACAGCAGGCTATGTGCCTAGTGCCATGGAATTCATGGAACGTGATGCACTTGATTGGGTGATGCGATTTGTTGACAACTCCATTGTAGCCATTGAAGATGATATCCAGGCTCACCTGTTGATTGAAGTGGATGGTAATGATATGGATGTGCTGATGAAAGATATCGAAGGCATCGCCGAACAGGTTATGCGTTTTGATTGCGGAGAGATCCTGTTTGCTGATGATGCGCAACAAAAGGCTGAATTATGGAAACTTCGGAGAAGAGTGGGGGAAGCGGTTAAGTCTCATTCGGTTTATAAAGAAGAGGATACTGTAGTGCCCCGTGCAGAACTTCCGGTATTATTGAAGGGCGTTAAAGAGATCGGTAAAAAATATGGATTTCATTCTGTTTGTTATGGGCATGCTGGTGATGGCAATCTTCATGTCAACATTATCAGGGGAGATCTAACAGAAGAACAATGGAATGGTTCTCTTAAAAATGGCATTATAGAAATTTTTGAACTGGTAAAAAAACTGGGAGGCACTATCAGTGGTGAACATGGGATAGGTTTGGTGCAGAAAGAATACCTGCCCATAGTTTTCGATGAAGTGCAGATGCGCCTGATGCGGGAGATCAAAAAAATATTTGATCCAAATAACATCCTCAATGCCGGTAAAATATTCGATGCATGATGGAGAGCGATTTAGATTTGAATCTTTGATAGAATGGGTTTGAAAGACTTTATTTAATACGTTAGCAATGAAAAAACTTTTCCTGTTTGTAGTTCCTGTATTGATGGCTTTTCAAGCCCTGGCACAGGAGGAACCTGCTGAAGAAGAGAAAAAAGGATTTAAGAAAGAAAATTTATTTACAGGAGGAAGCATCTCTCTTTCTTTTTTCAATAATGCTTTCCTGGTGGGTGCCAACCCTGTCTTTGGTTACAGTCTTAACCGCTGGGCCGATGCCGGCATTCTTGGCAATTATACCTATACTTCTTACCGTGATTATTATTATGTCAATGATAAGTTGAGGCAAACCATTTATGGTGGAGGTGTATTTCTCAGGCTCTTCCCGGTGCGCTTTCTTTTTGCCCAGGGACAAGTAGAGTACAACTGGATCAGGTTAAAATACATACCACCTCCAAATAGTGGCCTTTCCGAAACCAATAAAGTTTCTGCTACCAGTTTGCTGGTTGGTGGCGGTTATACAACTGGCAGGGATCCCGATAACAAATCACCCTATGCCTATATCGCTATATTGTTCGATATTCTGAAAAACGAAAACTCTCCTTACACTGATAATTTGGGAAGATCATTACCACTCATCAGGGCTGGTATCAATGTTCCCTTATTCCAGGGAAGGCAACGATAATCAGCTGATGTATTTTTCAAATGCTGATGGGGAGTCAATAACAGTCACCTGGTTTTCTAATTCACCCCATAAAAAACCTTCTGCTGCCAGAAAATTCATATGCTTGAGCAGAAGATCATAAAACCCACCGCTGTTCAGCATGAAGACCTGTTTATCGTGAATGGAAAGCTGGTTCCATGTCAGTATTTCAAACAATTCATCCAGCGTACCAAAACCTCCGGGAAGAATCATCGCCGCATCACAAAGCTCATACATTTTTCTTTTGCGGATGTGCATGTCATCCACCACCAGTAATTCACTCAGACTGTCGTGCTGGTGTTCCCATTCGGTAAGCACTTTAGGTATGACTCCTCTAACTATACCATCCTGTTGCATTACTGTGTCTGCTACAATGCCCATGAGACCTTTTTTACCGCCACCATACACCAGTTCAATTTTATATTTTGCAAGCAGTGAAGCAAATTCAACTGCATGTTGTGCATAGATTTCTTTCTCACCTGTTTTTGATCCGCAGAATATGGCCACTCTTTTAATTGGGTTCATACATATGATTTCCGCAAAAGGAAGTCAAATTTTTCTATCTTCAAAAAATACTGATGTTTGCAGTTCATTCTTTACCAAAAGATAATTTATGTCGCCAGCCCTTTTGTTGTCCTTTGTTGTTGGATATTTCGTGATCCTCCTGGTAGTTGCCTATTATACCTCCCGTAATGCCAACAATGAATCTTTTTTCATTGGCAATAAGAGTTCCAACTGGATGGTAGTTGCGTTTGGGATGATCGGTACTTCACTTAGTGGTGTCACCTTTGTAAGCGTTCCCGGTGCTGTTGGAAAACCTTTTCATGGTGGCTTCGAAGCATTTACCTATTTCCAGATCGTGATCGGTTATGTGATCGGTTATTTTATTATCGCTTTTGTTTTGCTGCCTCTTTATTACCGGCTCAACCTGACGTCTATTTATAATTACCTGAGTAAAAGATTGGGATTTGTTTCCTATAAAACAGGCGCTTCTTTCTTTATCCTTTCAAGAACCCTGGGTGCTACAGCACGTTTGTACCTGGTAGTGGCCATTCTCCAGGATTCCATTCTTGCCAGCTATGGAATTCCTTTCTGGGTCACTACGCTCATCATTCTGTTAATGATCCTTTTGTATACTTATGAAGGAGGTGTAAAAACCATTGTGTGGACCGACATGCTACAAACCACAGGTATGCTAATAGGACTGGTGATATGCGTGATCTGGATCCTGAGTTCTCTTAACCTTGGTTTCGGGGAAGGACTTTCACAAATGACAGATTCGGGATTCACCAGGATGTTTATTTCAAATCCAAACAGCAGTTTGTTTTTCTTCAAACAGGTGCTTGCGGGTGCTTTCATCACCATTACCATGACTGGTATGGACCAGGAGATGATGCAGAAGAACATCAGTGTACGTACATTAAAGGATTCACAGAAGAACATGATCACTTTTTCCCTGATTCAGGCCGTGGTGGTTTTGCTCTTCCTTTTTCTGGGTGGATTGCTATATCTCTATGCCACGCAAAATGGCATTACAGCTCGTCCCGACCGGTTATTCCCCACTATTGCATTGGGAGAAGGCGTACCCACGGTAATTTCAGTCATCTTCATTATAGCCTTGATATCGGCACTCTTTCCCAGCGCTGATGGAGCCATCACTGCGCTGACCTCCTCTTTCTGTATTGATATACTTGGATTAAAAAGAAGGGAAGACTGGACAGATAAGGATAAAAACAGGATCAGGAAAACTGTGCATCTTGTTTTTGCTTTTGTGTTTTTGGTTTTTGTAATGGTCTTTTACTGGATCAATAGCGGAAGTATGATTGGGGTGATCCTTAAAGTGGCCGGCTATACGTATGGACCTTTGTTAGGATTGTTTGCTTTTGGCATCCTTACAAAAAGAAGAGTGCAGGATAAATATGTGCCCATTATTGCTATTGCTGCACCGTTGATTTGTTTCCTTCTTGACAAATACCAGAAAGAGATTTTTGGAAACTTTGAAATAGGTCTGGAACTCATCATCATCAATGGTCTTCTTGTTTATCTTGGGCTGTTCCTAATCTCATCTGACAAGGGTGGACCAATAGCCATGGATGCCGAACGCACGGAAGGACCTGCCACTATTCCCGGGAAAAACTAATGGATATCATTCACCCACTGGCACAACAATATGCCGAACATTATACTACGGCAGAAGACGGGTTGCTGAAAGAAATTGCTGAAGAAACCTATCTTCATCACGCTCATGCGCATATGCTGAGCGGCCATTTGCAGGGGCAACTTCTGGCCATGATCAGCGCCATGATCAAACCGCGGCGCATACTTGAGATAGGAACATTTACAGGGTACAGTGCCCTGTGCCTGGCAAAAGGCCTCGAAGAAGAAGGAATGCTGCATACGATTGAATTGAGGGAGGATGATGCACAAAGGGCAAAAGACTATTTTGACCGAAGTATTTTCTCAAAAAAAATAATAATACATATCGGTGACGCGTTGAAAATTATCGGTGAACTCGAAGAATGTTGGGATTTAGTTTTTATAGACGCAGATAAGGAAAATTATATCAGTTATTTTAACCTCGTTTTCCCGAAACTAAGGCCAAATGGCTTTATTTTAGCGGACAACGTGCTCTTTCACGGACAGGTGCTGACCCCTGAAATAAAGGGAAAGAACGCAAAAGCAATTCAGGCATTCAATGATTTTGTGCAATCAAGAACCGATATTGAAAAAGTATTGTTGCCAGTAAGAGACGGATTGCTTTTGATAAGGAAATGTTGACCGTGAAGGAAGAAAAGCTTAACAATCCATGAAAAAACTCATTCTCTCAACCACCTTACTTCTGGCTGTTACAGGACAGCAACTCTATGCCCAGAGTTCAGAAGTCATCAGGAATTATATCAGCAAATACAAGGACATAGCGATGGAAGAAATGCAGCGCACCGGTGTTCCTGCATCCATCACGCTGGCCCAGGGCATTCATGAAACAGGAGCCGGTACCAGTGACCTTGTTACAAAATCAAACAATCATTTTGGCATCAAATGCAAAACCGAGTGGACTGGTGAAAAAGTTTATCATGATGATGATGCCAGGGGAGAATGCTTCCGCAAATACGATGATCCGATTCAGTCATACAAGGACCATTCAGATTTTCTGAAATATCGTCCTTACTATGCTTCGCTTTTTAAACTGGACCCGCTGGATTACAAGGCCTGGGCTTATGGTTTGAAAAAAGCAGGTTATGCCACCAACCCAAAGTATCCCCAGATCCTGATCAAGCTCATTGAAGATTATAATCTCCAGGATTATTCATTGATCGCCATGAATAAAAAAGCACCTGATGAAAATGGACTTGTCTGGGCCAGCAATACCACTGTTGTAAAATCTGAAACTTCACAGCTGGCAAAGCAGCCTCAAAAAGATCTGAAGCTGGTTTATCCAACAGGTGTTTTTAAGATCAATCGCACAAAAGTAATCTTGGTACCCAAGGGCACTTCTTATTTGAAGATCGCTGAAGAACATCGCCTGGATCTTTCAAAGCTTTTTGATTTCAATGATATGAAGGAAGAAGATGTAACTGCCGAAGACAGGCTGATTTACATCCAGCGTAAAAGAAAACTTGGTGCTACTGAATTTCATGTGGTGGAAGAAGGCGAGACCATTTATGAGATCGCACAAAAAGAAGGGATCAGGCTTGACATCCTGATGGCTTATAATTCTCTTGAATCTGGCATGGAGCCAAAGGCCGGAGAAAAAATTTACCTGCAGGATGAAGCTCCTGAATTGCCAAAGATCCGCGAAGAAGAGAAGAATGATATGGCAGTTCAGGCGGTTGCAGTTCAACAGGTTCCTGTAAAAACAGAACCCGTAAAAGAAACAGTTATTATCAAACATAAGGTTCAGCCAAAAGAAACAGTTTATGCGATCTCCAAAAAATATGGAGTTACCATAGAAGAAATCACGAAATGGAATAATCTCAAGACTAATGTTTTGAGAGTAGGACAGGAATTGCGCATTCAAAAAACCAAATGATGACATCCATACAATTGCATGATAAAAGCTTTGACACTTACCTTTCTGAACAGGAGATCCAGGCAAAGATCAAAGACATTGCTGAGCAACTGAACCAGGATTATAAAAACAAACGCCCACTTTTTATTGCCATTTTGAATGGCTCATTCATGTTTGCAGCAGATCTTTTCAAACACCTTACAATTGATGCAGAAGTTTGTTTCATCAAGCTGGCATCATACAAAGGAGTGAAGTCATCAGGAAACGTAATTACAGCCATTGGCCTGGACCAGGATGTATTTGAAAGAGAAGTAGTAATTGTTGAAGATATTGTTGATACTGGTAAAACCCTCCACCAGTTTCTGCCAAAGCTGGAACACCAGCAACCCAAATCCCTGAAGATCGCTGCCCTGCTGCACAAACCCGAAGCCACCCAATTCCCCCTCCGCATTGATTATGTAGGCTTTCGCATTCCGAACAAGTTTGTAGTTGGTTATGGACTGGATTATGATGGGCTGGGAAGAAACCTAAAAGAAATCTATCAGCTTGCTGATCAGCATCCTTGATGGATTGCCTGAAGTTTCGTACATTCCTTAGGATTGTCTTGAAGCATTTTATAAATATCATCCTCATCGTCTTTTATCCTTTGCTTGCCTCTGCGCAGCATTATATCACAGGCACTGTCAGGGATGAATGGGGCAGTCCTTTGCAGAATGTCAGCATTCTTGTACACAGCTCCGGTTATGTTTTTTATTCCGGTAACGACGGGAGCTTTGGGATACTGAATTCCAGATCCATTGATACATTAAGTTTTCAGCTTGAAGGATTCCAGAAACAAAAACTCATCATCAGTTCTGGCAGCACCATTGAAGTGAAGCTGAAGAAGAATTCAGGCACCAGGTCGGCACCGGGTTTTAAGCTTTCCTCGCTAACGCTCAATTTAAAAAGAGAGATACAACAGCAATGGATAAATGGGGATGAAACCTATGCAAGCACTGTAGAGAACCAGTTCATTAATACCACTGCTTATCCTAAAACCGGACTTACCCTGGATGTGGACAGGGCCTCTTACAGCAATGTCCGCAGGTTTTTAACCATGAATGCAATGGTACCGGAAGATGCCGTGCGCATAGAGGAAATGATCAACTATTTTAATTTCAACTATCGTGAACCGGCGGTGGATTCCATTTTTGACATCAATGCCACACTTACTGATTGCCCATGGAATAAGCACAATCAATTACTGTTTGCACAGGTTACATCTAAAAAGCTTTGCCTGGATAGCCTTCCTCCAACACACCTCGTCTTCCTGATCGATATTTCTGCTTCCATGGACAAGCCCGAAAGATTGCCCCTGCTTAAATCCGGATTCAAAAGCCTGGTGCATAATATGAGGGCAATGGATTCTGTTTCCATCATTGTCTATGGCGGCACGGTTGGAATTGCACTTGAAACTTCCGGTGGTGACGACAAGGAAAAGATTCTCCGCAGAATTGATAGTCTTCAGCCGGGAGGCTCCACTCCTGGAGAATCAGGGATCAAGCTGGCTTACAGTGTTGCAAGAAATCACTTCATTCAGAATGGCAATAACAGGATCATTCTTGCTACTGATGGTGATTTTAATGTTGGGATTTCAACTGATGAAGAGCTGGAGGAAATGATTATAAAACAACAGAAAGCAGGCATTTACCTTACCTGCCTGGGTATAGGCATGGGAAATTACAAGGACTCCAAGATCCAGACCCTGGCAGAAAAGGGAAATGGAAATTTTGCCTACATTGATAATTACGCTGAAATGGAAAAGGTTCTGCTGAAAGAGTTTGCACAAACATTGTATACCGTTGCAGATGATGCTTACCTGGAAATAGAATTTGATCCTGATTACGTTAAAGAGTACAGGCTGATAGGATTTGATAATAAACTGGGGGCAATCAAAGACAAGGATTCCGGTATTGAAGGAGGAGAGATCGGTTCCGCTTATTCAACACTGATCGCCTTTGAGATTGTACCTACACAACAGGGAATTCTTTTTGCCAGGAGCAAGGATATCTGTCATTGCCAGCCACTGAACTTCTCATTAAAATACAAGTTGCCAGGAAAGGATAGTGTTATGGAATACAATGAAGCACCGCCACTTCAATTCACTTCCTTTTCCAGGCTTTCACCCTGCCACAAATTTGCAAGTGCAGTGATCATGTTTGGATCTTTATTGAGTAAATCCAAATATGTAAAAGATGTTTCCTGGAATGAGATACTTGTGATCGCACAGGAATCTGCAGACTTGGAAAACTTCTCACAAAAAGAATTCATCACCTTGGTGCAGCAGGCAAAAAATCTTTACGGTAAAAAAAGAAAAAAAGAAAAAGAACAAAACAAATAGCCTTCTCAGTTTAGGAAAACATCTCCCTTACCTTATCAAAAAAAGTTTTCTGATTCTTATCGGGGTTGGGTTTGAAATTGGGTGAGTTACTTAACTTTTCCAGTAATGATTTTTCTTCTGAGCTCAGGTGCTGAGGTGTCCAGATGTTGATATGAACCAGCTGGTCGCCTTTTTCATAACTATTGATGGCAGGAAAACCTTTTCCCTTCAACCTGAAGATCTTTCCACTCTGCGTGCCCGGTGGAATTTTGATCTTGGCCCTTCCATCGATCGTAGGAACCTCTATCTGTGTTCCAAAAACCGCGTCTGTAAATGAGATATGCAGGTCATAAGCAACATTCAAACCATCGCGTTGCAGTTCGCTGTGTGTTTCTTCTTCAATGAGGATGATGAGGTCACCAGCAGAGCCACCACGTTCACCTGCATTTCCTTTGCCACTGATATTAAGCTGCATGCCTTCCTGTACACCTGCAGGTATATCAATGGTTACTGTTTCTTCGCCATAAACCCTTCCTTCACCACGGCAGTGGCCACATTTTGCAGTGATGGTACTTCCTTCACCATTGCAGGTAGGACAGGTAGTAACAGTTTGCATCTGGCCCAGGAAGGTATTAGTTACTTTTCTTACCTGGCCACTTCCACCACAGGTGGAACAGGTTTGGATGCTTCCTTTATCTTTTGCTCCACTGCCACTACAAACGCTGCAGGGAACATATTTTTTAACCTTGATATTCTTGGTAACACCTTTGGCAATTTCTTCGTAAGTAAGTTTTAGTTTAATACGCAGGTTGCTGCCTCTCGTGCCACGCATTCTCTGACCGCCCCTGGTTCTTTGTCCACCACCCTGACCGCCAAAAAAGCTACCAAAGATGTCTTCACCGAAAATATCTCCAAACTGGCTGAAGATGTCTTCCATATTCATTCCGCCAGGATGTGGTCCGCCGCGGCCATTGCCACTTACTCCTGCATGACCAAAGCGGTCATACTGTGATCTTTTTTCCTGGTCACTTAGGATCTCGTAAGCTTCAGCAGCTTCCTTGAATTTTTCTTCAGCATTCTTGTCTCCGGGGTTACGGTCGGGATGGTATTGCATGGCCACTTTGCGGTAAGATTTTTTGATCTCATCTGCGGAAGCGCCTTTGGACAGACCCAGTATTTCGTAATAATCTCTTTTTGCCATTTTAATTTTTGCTCTGACTAATTTGATCAATAGAGCTTGTGCTTATAGCCAATCAGCACAGAGCCATCCTTTGTTATTTTCCAACTACAACTTTTGCAAAACGAATGATCTTGTCATTGAGGTAATAACCTTTCTGAACTTCGGCCACCACTTTACCTTTCATTTCTTCACCTGCTTCAATTTCAGTGATTGCTTCATGCAGGTCAGGGTTGAATTCAACACCTACAGCTTCCATAGGCTTGAGACCTTTTCCGGCCAGGGTCTGGCGAAGCTTGGAAAATACCAGCTGAATACCTTCCCTGATCTGTGCAATATCTTCTGTGCTTTCCATTTGTTTTTGCGCCCGGTCGCTGTCATCCAGAACATCAAGAAGATCGGTGATCACATCCTTTCCTGCAGTCTGAATTAATTCTACTCTTTCCCTGGCTGTGCGCCTTCTGAAGTTATCAAATTCAGCCGCCTGCCTTAAATATTTATCGTTCCACTCATCCAACTGCTGCTTCAGGTTTTCAATTTCAGATTCTTCAGCTACAGGCTCATTCAGGTGCTGGTCACCCGCCATGTTTTCATCGGCATTGATATTAACTGCTTCCTGTTCCATGCCTTTATCTTGCAAATCATTTTTCTTCATATCCAGACAAAATTGTGTGCAAAGGTAGGGCTGACAAGAATATTGCCAACGGGCAATTAAGGGACAAAATGTCTCGAAAGTCGGGATTAACAAGGCTTTGCAGAATGGGCGTGTCATAATTTAAGTAGCTTGCGCCACTTGTATGAAAAAACTTCATTTAAAAAGAAAGATCGCCCAAAGAATCGCAAATGGACATCCCGGGATCTTTGCCAACGAGGTGGAAAAAGCGGAAGGTGATCCTGTTGCGGGAGATATTGTTGATGTTTTTTTCTTTGATGGGAAATATGCAGGTAAGGGATATTATAATCCCCAGTCGCAGATCAACGTAAGATTGCTTACTACAGACAGGAAGGCTGAGGTCAATGATGAATTCTTTTTAAACAAGCTGAAAGAATGCTGGAAATACCGCCAGCAGATAGGATATATTGAAAACTGCCGCCTGGTTTTTGGTGAGGCGGATGGGTTGCCACAACTGATCATCGATAAATTCAATGATTATTTTGTGATTCAGACCCTGGCTCTTGGAATTGATCAGTGGAAGCCGGCTATTGTAAAAGCCCTGCAGACCATCTTCAAACCAAAGGGCATTTATGAAAGAAATGATGTGCCGGTCAGGGAACTTGAAGGCCTGCCCCAACAAAAGGGATTTTTATCAGAGCCTTTTGATACAAAGATCATTATCAATGAAAACGGTCTGAAGTTCCATGTAGATATTGAAAACGGTCAGAAGACAGGCTATTTTCTTGACCAGCAGGATAACCGGCGGGCCATCAGCCAAATTGTGAAGGGTGCTGAAGTGCTGGGTGCATTTACTTACACCGGAACCTTTGAAATTCATGCAGCTCATTACGGCGCCAAATCAGTCCTGGGATTGGATATATCCGAAAATGCAGTACAGCAGGCCAACCGGAATGCAGCATTAAATGGCCTGGACCATATTGTAAAATTTGAAACAGCCAATGCTTTTGATGTGCTTAAGCAATGGACAAAAGAAGAAAAAAGATATGATGTGGTCATGCTTGATCCTCCCGCATTTACAAAAAGCAGGGCTACTATCCAGAAAGCTATTACAGGTTATAAGGAGATCAATTTAAGGGGAATGAAACTGGTTAAACCGGGAGGATTCCTGGTCACTTCTTCCTGCACCAACCTGGTTCAGCCGGAATTGTTTCTACAGATCATTGATATGGCTGCGAAGGATGCAAGGCGTAAGATCAGGCAGGTAACCTTTCAGACACAATCACAGGACCATCCCATTATCTGGAATATGGAAAACACACATTACCTGAAATTCCTGATTGTGCAGGTTCAGTAATTAATAGAAAGTTGAGGGTTATTTAGAAACAGTGAACTTACCTGTTTCTACCAGTTTGCCATTTTTATCAAACAGCTTGAAGATGTAAACGCCACGGGTAAAATCTGTAAGGTTGATCGTGGTCTGGTCGGCAACAATTGGCTGCTCGATCATTTTTCTTCCCAGGAAATTATAAACCTGTAATGAATAACCTTTTTCAAAACTTTTCTGGAAATCAAATGTGATGACCGTGGTAGCGGGGTTGGGGTAAAACTTCAGAATGGGAGCCTGTACAGTAATCCCGGCCGGGGTAGCAGATCGGTTCTGCGCCTCAGTTTGAATGGTAAACAGGAAAACAGACAGTATTAGTAGAAGTTTCTTCAAATAATTAGATTTTAACAATTACGTACACAATAATAATCGATTTTGAAATAAGTGCAAAGGCCTTGCCGATAAATGGCAATAATTTGTCAAAACTACCCGGCCAGGCCTCGTAATTTTACCTGAATTGCTTCGAAATTGGGCTGTAAGCCAGCATTTTCAAGCACTTCAGCGTACTGAACTATTCCATTTTTATCGATCAGGAAGGCCGAGCGTTTGGAAACGCCTTTCATTCCAAAACCAAAATTCTCGTACAAAGAGCTGTAGGCTTCAGATACTTCTTTATTGAAGTCGCTTAACAAAGGAAAGTTAAGGTGCTGTTCCTCCTTATATTTTTTAAGCGTATACAATGAATCCACTGATATGCCCAGGGGCTTTACTTCCAGCTGGCTATACATCCCAAGGTTGTCTCTCACTGAACATAATTCAGCCGTGCACACACTGGTGAATGCGAGTGGGAAAAACAAAAGCAACACATTTTCACCTCTCAGATCTGAAAGTTTTACCAGTTCCTTTTCTGTATTGTATAAAGCAAAATCCGGAGCTTCCTGGCCTATGTCAATCTTCATTCTGTTTTTTTCTGAAAACAAATAATGGTTAATAAGGTTGAAAATGATGAAGAAAAGAAAATAGTCCAGGTTCTTCAGCAATCCTTACAAGAAAATACAATCAGAATTTTGGACAAAGGACGGCGTTAATGCTGGAGTTGTTTTTTTGCGTAAAGCCGATATAAGAAATGGCCAGTTCAAATCCTCCGCGTCCAAGACTGGAAGTTTTTAATTTGGATATATTGACATCATAGCTGAAAGAAGCAGAGAAAGGATGATAATCCACTTTGATCACCGGGATAATTGCATCATTCCAGCGAAGAAAAGCGCCTCCATGTAAGGTATAGAGTGGTTTATCCAGTTCAGGACCGATCTTGATTCCATACAAAGCACCTGCAACTGTTTCTACAAATTTGGCCTGGCGCGAATGGTCGGCCTGTATGGTGAGGTAGCTGGCAGGAGTTACACTAAAACGAACACCTGCTGAACCCACCCATTTGGGTTGAACCTGCGCCGATGCTTCCCTGTAAAATGAATTATTGGGTTTGTTGAAATGATGATAGGCAAGTCCCAGGAAAATATTATTATCCTGGTTTTCTCCCAGCTGCGTGTTATAACTCATGCCCACGGCAGCATCTATATAATTCACTTTCGGTTCTACAAAAGTTTCACCATCGCCCATGCCATCATACATGCTGTTGGTGGTCATCTTGGACCTGTCGAAACTTCTTTGAACAGGTCCACCCATGAAACCTAAAGAAAGATAACTGTTACGGTCAACGCTAAGCGATTTGTGATAATTAACTGCGGGAAGAATATGAGTGGAAACCCAGGCAACAGTGCCCGCCCTGTCGTACAATGTCTGGATACCAACAGTAACAAAATCATTGGCCTTACCTACGGGCATTTTGTATTCGGCGTTGAGAGAAGCTGTTTTATATGCCTGTGTTACACTGTTCCATTGGTCACGGTAAACTGCCTGCACACGGATATCTCCAGTAAATATGCCTGCCAGTGAAGGATTTCTCAATAAGGGTGCTTCAAAAAACTGCGAAAAATGAATATCCTGCGCAGCAAGTTTCCATCCTCCCGCAAATTGGGCCATCACAACAAAAAATACTATCGCGGATAATTTTTTCATCTTACTGAATTAGGGCTATGTTTCCTTCAAATCGAATCACCTGGCTATTCTCACAAAATACTTCCACCTGGTAAACGTATACATCAGGCACCGGCTTGTTGCCTTTATAAGTTCCGTTCCATCCATAACCAGGATTATTAACAGGGAAGTTCTGTTGCTCAAAAACTATTTCACCCCAGCGATTAAATATGCGAAGTGATTTAACTCGCTCGAGTCCTTTGCCACGCACATAGAAAATATCATTGCTTCCATCATTATTGGGAGAGAAAGTATTCGGAACAAAAACATTGGCGTCCTTGCAGATGACAATGATCTGAACTTCACCAGTATTCTTACAGCCATTGCTGTCCACAAATGAAACCAGGTATTTGGTATTGAATTTTGGTGTAGCGATGGGTTGAGGACAGCTGGGACAGTCAAGTGTTTCGCCCGGAGTCCATTCCCAATTCATGACATTGGAAGTATAAGTAGCCGGAATGGTAACCGGGAACCCAGCCTGCTTGGTAATGGTTGATGGAAGACTCACTGTTGGCAATGGATGAACAAGGATATTTTTAGTAGCACTATCCCTGCAACCACTACTATTTACAGCAATGGTATTTACTGTAAAATTTCCTGCGGAAAGATATTGTTGTGGGAATGGGTTCTGCAAATTTGAAGTGTTGCCATTAGGGAACTGCCATGACCATTGCACCACTGAACTGTCAGGTCTCTGGAAAAGACCAAGGTGGTCGATAAAATCGTTGACGCAAATAATGGAATCCCCTCCAATGCTGATCAGCGGGCTTTCTACCACTTTTACAGCTTCAACTATCCTGAATGTATCCACACAGGCAAACTCGGTTTGCACATTCAATGTAACCGTATATAATCCGGGACTGGTATACTGGTGGGTTGGATTTTGAAGATTGGAAGTTATTCCATCACCAAAGTCCCAGTTATATAAGGACAGGGAATCATTATAAATAGTAGAATCAGAAAAGCTTACCCATCCGCTGTCGCAGAAGAATTGTTTATCAAGACCGAATTTGGCCGTTGCACCCTTGATCCTTATTGTATCAATTCCAGAAACTGGAATAATACAACCTGTAGGATCTGTGAGGATCACCTTGGGAACAAATTTTCCAAAGAAATTGTACACGTGAGTTATGGTGTTGGAGGTATCTGATATAAGTATACCATCACCAAAATCCCAGGTATACAAATCCATTGGTCCGGGTGTATAAGCAGTAAGCGAAACAGTGAGAGGTTTGCATCCATCCAATGGAGTGTAGGTTACCCTTGCTCCGGAAGTATCATAAACAGTAATGGTACTCCTGGCAGTATCAAGACAGCCACCAGGACTGGCAACAACCAGTGAGATTTGGTAAACTCCGGGTACCGTATAAAACTGAACAGGATGCAATACGGAAGAAGTTCCTCCACTCAGGTTCCATACATAAGTGTAATAATAATCGGAGGTATTGGTAAAATGTACCTCGAATGGCGTACACGAACTGATGGAATCATTTACTGTATAGCTGGCAACAGGCCTCGCGATTTTTACATAGCTATTTCGTATGAGTGAATCCTTGCAACCATATTGATCGGTGATCACCAGCTTGATCGTATACCTTCCGGTATCTGCAAATTGGTGCGATGGCGCTGTAAGATTTGAATTAGCGCCATCACCAAAATACCATACACTGGTGATATTGGCACCTGTTGAATTGTTGTAAAAATTTATAGTGCTTCCAGGACAGCCAAGCGTATCGGCTGTAAATGATGGATTGGGATCCGTAGCGATGATCAGGTTTGTTTTAATGATACTATCAACGCAACCTCCTGCATCAGTTACGGTCAGCTTAACTGTATAAGTTCCTGCATTGACATAGGTATGCTGGAAAGGTCCACCTGAATAAGTTTGCACATTGCCATCACCAAAATCCCATTTCCAGCTGACGATATTTGAAATGCCATCATTGGTGGAAAGATCATTGAAAGTTGTTGTAAGGCCTTTACATCCGCTGGTATTGGTTGCGGAGAAATCCGCTTCGGGTCCATTTACCCTGATATAATTATTCTTGACCACTGTATCCTTACAACCATAAATATCCGTTGTGATCACAGAAATGGTATAATAGCCCGAAAGAGTATAGTAATGAGAAGCCGTAGCGCCAGGAATACCAACACCAGTATATTGAACTCCATTACCAAAATCCCAGAGGTATTGTGCAATATTTGAAAAATCAGCTGTAATGGCACTGAACTGGAAAGTTGAAGGCTTGCATGCGCTGGTGAAATTGGCTGTAAAATCAGGTGATTCATCAATCACTTTAATCAACCTTGAAAAGGTATGCGAACAGGTATCGTTTGTGACCGTAAGGCTTACCGTATAAGATCCGAGTGCAGGGAAAAAATGAACAGGATTCTGCACGTTTGAATTGGTGCCATCGCCAAAATCCCAGTACCAGGTGGTAGCACCAATTGAGGAGTCAATAAAATTAAACTGAAGACGGTTATTGCAATTTGTCTGAAAGGTGAAATCTGCAATGGGTGGTTTTACCCTGATCAAATTATTGATGCGTAAGGAATCAGCACAACCATTATTGGTGGCAATCAAAACTACATGGAACAGGCCTGTATCTGAATACTGGTGTAAAGGATTTTGCTGGTTGGAAGAACTGCCATCTCCAAATTGCCACAACCATTCATCTGCTTCATTGGTAAGATCAGTGAACTGAACGTTTTGAAAGGCACATACGGGGTTTGGTGCAGCGGTAAAATTAACGATGGGTTTTCTGCCAACCTTAATAGCTCCCTGTAAAGTATAAGTTTCAGTGCAACCAGTGCTCGTAGTAATGGTGAGCGTCAGATCATAGGTTCCTTGTACAGTATAGGTATGTGAAGGGTTGGGAAGATTTGAAAAGAAACCATCACCAAAATTCCAGCTCCAGGAAGTGACTACATCTTCAGTAACAATATTAGCTACAGGCGAAAGCGTGAAAGGGAGACAACCCCTGGCCGGAAGTCCTGCAAAGCTGATCACAGGTTTTGTGATCCTTACATAATTTGTTTTTTTCAAAGTATCTGTACATCCGGAAGCATTAGTGACAATCAGTTGTACATCATAACTACCAAAGCTGGAATAGGTATGTGTTGGATTTTGCTGAGTTGAATTTCCACCATCGCCAAAACTCCATTGCCATGAAACGGCATTGGTGGACTGGTCCTGGAAAGATGCGGTCAGGCTGGGCTGACATTTGAAGGTATCATTGGTGGCAAAAGCTGCAACAGGTCTTGGTAATACAATGATGGTTTTCGAAGCCGAGTCAGAACAATAGCTGTAAGTGTTGTACAATTTGATATTGTAGGTGCCTACAGTTGAAAAAGTTTTTATTGCATCGATGGTATTATCTGTTGTGCCATCACCAAAATCCCAGATTGAAGAAGAAGGCGTTGGAGATGAAGTATTCAACATGTTGGCAGGAGCATTTACACAAACACTGTCCGGAGCCGTAAAGGCTGTATTGATGTTTTGAATGTTCAGCATGTTGGAAACCGTCATGGTATCAATGCATCCGCTGCTGCTGGTGGTTATCAATGAAACAGTATAATTACCAGGACTGGTATAGGTATGCACTGGGTTTTGTGCATTGGAATTATTACCATCGCCAAAATCCCATGTCCAGGTCAAAGTACCGGGACCTGTTGAACTATTGGTAAAGCTTATATTAAATGGTGGCCGGCATACAGTAGGCTGGGTGCTGGTAAAATTGGATTCAACGCCTCCGCTGATCTGGATATAGGAAATTTTAGGGATGACTGCTGTACATCCCTTGTCATTTGTCACCTTAAGTGAAACCGTATAATTTCCGCTGGCTGTATAGACGTGCAAAGGATTTTGCTGGGTTGACTGGGTACCATCACCAAAATCCCAAACCCATGATGTATTTACAGTGCCTGCACTGGGAGTAGAAAGATCTGTGAACTGCGCGTATAAAGGATAACATCCGGTGCTGTCGCTTACTTTAAAATTGACAGTTGGTTTTCCGTATACAGTAATGTAATTGGTTTTGGTGGTGGTCTTAGGTCCTGAAGTACCCGTAACTGTAAGTTTTACCGTATAGGTGCCAGGTGTAAAATAGGTAGCTGAAGGATGCTGCAGCGTTGATGTACCACCGTTACCAAAATCCCAGAACCAGCTGGTTATATTTCCTGTTGACTGATCCTGGAAATTGACCACCAGCGGGGAACAGCCTGAGGTTGTCTGCGCAGTAAAATTTGGAGTTTGGGCAAATGAAAAAAGGCTGTAAAAAATCGAAGCAATTAGTACGATGGTGGTTTTCCTTCTCAATTTCTCTTCTTTATGGTTTAGGCAGTTTTCTAAAAGGCGGTTTATAAAACGGCAATTACCAGCAAAAATTATTCCTGCTTTCTTCCTTTTTGAAAAATGCCCGGCCTTTCCGGGTAATTCCTTTGGATTAGAGTTTTTCAAGGTGCAGGGTGAGAACCTCACCATTTACCGTTTGATTTGCATCTACAGAGGTCCAGGTTGTGTTCAGGATTTTCCAGGTACCATTGAGTAAAGTCAGTGTATTTGAAGCATTTACGAAATTTGAACTGATGGTTTGGGCATTTCCGTCTGCTGTCCAGGTGCCCGTTTTTTCTACCGAGCCTCCGTTCAGGGCATCTACGGTAAGGTTAACTTTAAACTGAAAAGTATAAGTAGAAAAATCTGCAGTTTTATTGACGCCGGCCTTGTCAAAATTGGTCACTTTCCACTGGCCATCGGTCATGGCCTTTATTACAAATATGGAGGGGCGATCTCCATTTTTATTACAGGAAATAAAAAGAAGCAAAAAAAGGTACAGGGTCAGCTTTTTCATAGAAATGGTTTGCTACAAGGTATAAATAGAATCGTACTTCTGCAATAAGTAGCTGATAAAATACGAAACTTCAAGCCCCTCACCGGTCACCTCCCTGCACAGGGATTCACTGGTATGAAACCTTCCTTTCTGGTGAATGCGTGTCCTTAGCCATTCTAAAAGAAGAGAAGTATTTCCGTTTTCCAGGCTCGTCTCTATACCATTCAACTCCTTATCTGCCACAGCATAAAACTGGGCTGCGTAAAAACTACCAAGGCTATATGTAGGAAAATAACCAAAGCTTCCATGACTCCAGTGCACATCCTGGAGGCATCCTCTTTTATCATCAGGCACAATAATACCCAGGTGTTTTTGATACTGCTCATTCCAGTAAGCCGGGATGTCTGCAGTTTTCAAACTGCCCTCAATCAGTTTTTTTTCGATCTCATAGCGGATAAATACATGAAAATGATAGGTGATCTCGTCTGCCTCTGTCCGGACCAGGGAAGGCGACACCTGGTTAATGCCTTTGTAAAAATCATCCAGACCAATTTTATTAAGCTGTTCAGGGAAATAACCCTGCAACAAAGGATAGAAATGTTTCCAGAAACTCCTGCTTCTTCCCACATTATTTTCCCACAATCTTGATTGTGATTCATGTATGCTGTAAGAACATGCTTCTCCAAGTGGCAAACCATATTCTTCTTCGGGTAAACCCTGTTCATAAAGTCCATGTCCGGTTTCATGAATGCAGCTCCAGGTCATATTGCCAAAGTCATTTTCGTCTATCCTTGTGGTAATGCGTACATCCCTGCAGTTAAAGCTGGTACTAAATGGATGTTCGCTGATGTCCTGCCTTCCTGCCTCAAAATCAAAATTCAAATGCCTGACCAGTTCCATGCCCCAGCTCCATTGCCTGTCCTTTGGAAATAATTGTTTCAGGAAACTATCATCCACCTGCGGACGGTTCATTATTTTTTTCAGGATTTCTTCCAGTGCAGGCAGGAGGTTGGTGAATGTTTTGTCGATTAAACTAACTGTTGCGCCTTTTTCAAATTCATCCAGCAGTGCGTTGTAAGGATGCACTTCGTAACCGAGAATTTCTGTTTCCTGTTTTTTGAGTGCAACAAGCGCATCAAGGTCCTTTTCAAATACACGGAAATCATTTTTTTTCCTTGCTTCAATCCATGAATGAAAAGCTTTGTTGATCTGCTCTGATAAAGCCCTTACAAATTCAGAGGTGTATTTTTTGTTCCTGGTATAGTCTTCATGGGTTCTTTCCACATTACGCTTCTGCCCGGGAGTTAAGTCCTCTTTTTGTAAAAGTTGTTCCAGGAGATTTCCCAGTTCCTCTTCGCTGAATAATTTATGGCTGATCTCTGAGAGTGTGCTGATCTGCTGTCCACGAAAAAAGGCACCCTTCGGAGGCAGACCGGTTTCCTGGTCCCACTGTAAAACCGCATTGGCGTTTTTAACGTCGGCGATCAGACGCATTTTACGCCTGTAATTTTCATAAAGCTGGGCTGATTCATTCATCGATCAAAACTAATGAAAATGAAAAGCCCGGAAGTTCCCGGGCCTTTCTATCCACAAAAGGGTGTTCTTATTTCGGAAAGTTCGGGTGTAGTTTAATTTTTTCTATTGCCTGTAAATGTTGGTTGGCGTGATTGGAGAGTATCAGCAAAGCCTGGTAAGCGTCAACATGCTGGTTATTGATTCGCAGAACTGAGTTACGAAGGTCGTCGGTTGTTGTCTTTACAAACTTTACCATTGCAACCCTTCCTGTTTTGAATTCTTTGACTGTCTCCTCTATATCTTTAAAGGCAGGCTTTTCCAGGCAACAATAATGCTGATTATTTGTGCTTAACTGCAAGAGTTTTTCATCTGGAACCGTCAGCATTCTTCTTTCCTCAATATTGATAGGGTGATTCAGCCTGTTCTGTGTGAGTTTCAAAATATTTTGTTCATAATTGATTACCTGATCCAAATTTTCACGAATGGAAGCTATATCAGCAGAAGGTTTGAAATTAACCTGAGCATCATTCAATCCTTCCAGAGATTCCAATATCGACTTCTTTGAATCTTTTAGCTGGTTTACCAGCACCCTTCTTTCTTTTGGTGACAGTGAACCCACATCTATACTTCCGGCGAAACCAGTAAGCACTACCATCGTAAGCAACAAATAGCTTTTTGTTCTTTTAAGCATGGAAATGGTTTTGGTTGTTAATAGAAGACATTGAAAAGTTACGATCATCTATCGTTCCTTCAATGTTCTTTTTTTGACCATACCGCCATGCGTATCCTTTATGGATTGCATGGTGATGAAAGCTTTGGGATCGATCTTGTCGATTTCGGTGGTCAGCCGGTTGATCTCAAGCCTGGTGATCACGGTGAATATAATATCTATCTGCTGATCGCTCGAACCTGTTTTCCCGAAGCCCTTTCTTCCCGAATATACTGTCAATCCATAACCAAGAGTATTCTTGATCATGTCCATGATCTGTTTACTCCGGGTAGAAATGATGGTAACACCGGTAAATTCTTCAATGCCCTCCAGTATAAAATCAACTGTCTTGCTGGCCGCAAGGTAGGTTAGGATGGAATACAATGCTATCTCATAGGATAAAAGATAGGCAGCCACTGAAAAGATCAAAATGTTGAACAGGAGAATGAAATCACCAACACTTAATCTTTTTTTCCTACTCAGGTAGATGGCCAGCACTTCTGTTCCGTCAATAACTCCACCACCTCGTATGGTAAGTCCTATTCCTGCACCCAGAAAAAAACCTCCGAAAACAGCGATCAGGATCTTATCCTGTGTAATTACAGGATAGGGTATGAAAGCCACTGCAAGAGCCAGGAGTGAAATAGCGATCATGCTTTTTAAGCTGAAAATTTTTCCCAACTGTTTGTATGCCAGTAATAGAAAAGGAAAATTGAAAACTATGATCAATACGGAAAGTGGCACGGCCTGTTGCTGGCTGCTGGTGAGCAGTGAAATGCCCATTACACCTCCATCAATAAATCCGTTAGGGATGAGGAAGCCTTTGAGTCCCAGGCCAGCAGATACTACACCCATGATCAAAAAGCTGATATCACGGAACTGATACTGGATCCTCAGTCTTAATTTTTTGGCGGCACGTCTCTTTTGCAGGCTGGCAATAGTGCGGCCACGGGTTTCTGATGATTGCTTTATGTTTTCAAGAATTTTATTCAATGGATAAATAACTCAATGCAAGTTCAGCCAAAACTACTAATGCACTAACTTTCGCTGATGAAAATTGCCGAATTAATTTCTGTGATAGAAAGATTTGCTGCGCCTGAGCTACAGGAAGATTATGATAATGCAGGCCTGATCACAGGGATGCCTGGTTGGGAATGCAGTGGCGTTTTATGCAGCCTGGATGTTACACCTGCCATCATCAAAGAAGCCAGGGAAAAAAACTGCAACCTTGTGATAGCTCATCACCCTATTATTTTTCGCGGGCTTAAAAAGATTAATGGAAAAAATTACGTGGAGCAGGTCCTCATAGAAGCCATTAAGAATGACATTGCCATTTATGCTGCTCACACCAACCTGGATAATATTCTCCTTGGTGTAAATGGAAGGATCGCTGAAAAACTTGGTCTGAAGCAAACCAGGATCCTTGAACCCAAAAACAAAATGCTGCGAAGGCTGATCAGTTTTGCGCCGGTGGACCAGGCTGAAAAAGTAAGGGACGCAGTTTTTGCGGCAGGTGCCGGTCATATTGGAAAATATTCTGAATGCAGCTTTAACAGCGAGGGCACAGGGACTTTCAAGGCTGGTCCGGGAACTGACCCTTATGTAGGAAATATCGGTGAACGCCACCATGAAAAGGAAACCAAAATTGAGATCGTTTACCCATTTTACCTGGAAGACCAGGTGGTAAAGGCGCTTGTAGACAGTCATCCTTACGAGGAAGTGGCCTATGATATTTTTACCATGGAGAATGTACATTTTGGGATCGGTGCCGGTATGATTGGAGAATTAGAAACCGCTGTAAGCGAAAAAGAATTCTTAAAATTACTCGCTCAAAACTTTGGTGCTGAAGGAATTAGGCATACGGAACTATTAGGCAAAAAAGTAAAAAAAGTGGCTGTATGCGGAGGGGCAGGAAGCTTCCTGATCAGCAAAGCCGCCAGGATGGGAGCTGATTTTTATATTACAGCCGATGTTAAATACCACGAATTCTTTGATGCGGAGGGAAAGCTGGTCATTGCGGATATTGGTCATTACGAGAGCGAACAGTTTACTATAGACCTTCTTCATGACCTTTTAGTGGAAAAATTCACTACTTTTGCCGTCCTTAAAACGGCAGTCAATACCAATCCTGTCAGATATTTTAAAGATGAAGCTTGAGCCCAGAGCCCTGGCGGTGAGACCGGATCTCACGCCCAACTCAAAGCTCACAGCCTATTTAAAGCAAACTAATAATGGCAAACGTAAAAGAGTATTCAGTTGAAGAAAAGCTGTCATCACTGGTGCAGCTTCAGAAAGTAGAATCAAAACTGGATGAAATTCATATCCTCAAAGGTGAGCTTCCCATGGAGGTTGCTGATCTCGAGGATGAGATCCAGGGTTTGCATGCCCGCCAGCTCCGTATTGAAGAGGAGATCAATGGCATCACTGAATTCATGTCTCAGAAGCAGGAAGCGATTAAAGAAGCGGAAGCGCTGATCAAGAAATACGAAAAGCAGAGCGAAAACGTAAAGAATAACCGTGAGTTTGAAGCGATCAACAAAGAGATCGAAATGCAGCAGCTGGAAGTGAAGCTTTGTGAAAAACATATCAAGGATGCCAACGAAGAGATCGCGGAAAAAGCAGTTGCCCTTGAAAAAGCTAAGAAAGCCCTTTCCAGTAAGGAAGGTGTTTTGAATACTAAAAAGGGTGAGCTCGAAAAGATCATTGCATCAACTGAAAAAGAAGAAAAGCAATTCAATAAACTGGCAGAAGAAGCCCGCGAGCATGTAGATCCGCGCCTGCTGACCAGTTATGAAAAGATTCGTAAGAACTACCGTAATGGTCTTGCTGTTGTTCCTGTAGAAAGGGATGCCTGCGGTGGATGCTTCTATTACATTCCTCCACAAAAGCAAAGCGAGATCAAGCAACGCAAGAAAGTAATGGTATGCGAGAACTGCGGCAGGATCCTCGTTGATTCTGATCTTGTAGATTCCATCGACATTAAATAATAGAAAAGAATTTATTTTTTCAAACCCTGCAATCGCAGGGTTTTTTTATTGTTTCCAATAGGGAAATTCCACAGTGATTACAGTGTAAAAAAACAATGATAACCTTTGTTAAATCCCTGTCTTTTTTTATTTATTGAAATTGGAAAGGAGTAATTTGTCGCCTGATTATGCTGAGCCGGTTATCTATTCAGAATTATGCCATCATCGACCAACTTGAGGTTGATTTTTCTTCTCAACTGAACATCATCACTGGCGAAACCGGTGCTGGTAAATCCATTATTGTCGGTGCACTTGGTTTGATACTCGGTCAAAGAGCAGAGAGCAATGTTTTGTTGAACAGGGAAAAGAAATGTATTGTGGAAGGATGCTTTAAAGATGAAGCAGGAGATGAACAGGTGCTGGCGTTTCTGAAAGGCAATGAGCTGGATATTCTTGATGAACTGGTGGTAAGAAGAGAGATCGCCAGCAGTGGTAAATCAAGAGCCTTTATCAATGATACACCGGTTAATCTTTCCCAGCTCAACCAGCTAAGCTCACTTTTGGTAGACCTTCACCAGCAATTTGATACACTGGAACTTGGTGATACCGGGTTTCAGCGCGACGTGCTGGATGCGATGGCCAATAATTTCCCGGCATTGAAATCTTACAGGCAGGTTTTCCATGAAGCTCAAAAAGCAAAGAACAAATGGGAAAAACTGAAAGAGCAAAAAGAACAATTCAATAAGGAATTGGATTATCACCAGTTCCAATTCAATGAGTTGGAGGAAGCAGGTTTCAGGGAAAATGAACTTGAAGAACTTGACCAGGAATTAAAGATCCAGAGCAATGCGGAAGGAATTAAAAATGCTTTGACTAAGGCCACTTATGATCTCGAAGAAAGTGAAGAACCCATTACCCGCCAGTTAAAGAATATGATCAATGGTCTGCAGCCTTTCATGGAGCTTCAGCCTGATCTTCCTTCACTTGTTCAAAGACTACAGTCAACTTATATTGAACTGCAGGATATAGCAGGTGAAACCGAACGTATCGGCAATCATATATCTGCGGATGCCAGCGAAATTGAACGCATCAATGAAAGACTTTCTCTTGGTTATAAATTCCTGAAGAAACATGGTGTAAAAACAACGGCTGAACTACTCGAAATCAAAAAAGCCCTTGAGCAAAAATTGCAGGCTGTGCTGGACATCGATGATGCTATTGTGGCTATTGAAAAAGAATTGCAGCAATTATTAGAAAAGGCGGGACAGCAGGCTGAAAAAATTTCAGAAGCAAGAAAAAAGCAGGTGAAGCCGCTGGAGACCCAGGTTAATAAAATGCTGGCCCAGGTAGGCATGCCCAATGCCAGGCTGAAGGTGGAAATCCAAAAAGGAAACCTTGGAGAGCATGGGTTGGACGAGATCGAGTTTCTTTTTAATGCTAATGTTTCCTCTGGCCAGGCAGGAAAGAACAGCCAGTTCAATCCGTTAAGAAAAGTTGCCAGTGGTGGTGAGTTGAGCAGGTTGATGCTCTGCATCAAATCTCTTGTTGCCAGTTCCATGAATCTTCCCACACTGATATTTGATGAAATAGATACCGGTATTTCCGGGGAGGCTGCCAGGCAGGTAGGGGCTATCATGAAAGAACTGGCCGCAGCGAGACAGGTAATCTGTATAACACATCAGCCACAAATTGCAGGAAAAGCTGATGCCCATTACCTGGTGTATAAATTCTCTAAAGACAATAAGATCACCACTGGTGTGAAACTGTTGGAAAAAGATGAAAGGATCGTGGCCATAGCCAAAATGCTTGGTGGTGAAAAGCCAACTGCAGCAGCGCTGGAGAATGCCAGGGAAATGGTCATGAACTGAACTAATCATGGAACCTGTTCTAAAATTTCTATTCTTCTTTTTATTTTTCTTTTTTGCGGCATTTATTGGCTATAGATCTTACCAGTTTTTTAATGCAAGGATCAGGAAAAGTGTAACGGGGTGGCAGTTACTGGCCTATACCTTCTTATTGATCATTGCCAACCTGGTTTTATTTTTCGGTAGTTTGCTTTTGTTTCTCAGGGTTTATAGTATGCTGAGAACTTAGGCGCTAACAAATTTGAATGTGGAAAAGCTGCAGAAACTCGCGATCATTTTATTTATTCTAGCTTCACTGGTACCGGCATTTTACATTAATAAATGGTTGCAGAAGCTGATACAACCAAGGAAGAATTTTCTTTCATTGATGATTTATATTCTAAGTGTTTTTGCCCTGGTTTTTATTTATACATTTCTGCTGGTATTGATCATTTCCGGTTTGTTTCAACATCCAAAGCGATAAACATTTATTTTTACCACCCCAAAATCAACAATATGTCTACGAATCTTTTAGCCGGAAAGAAAGGGATCATCTTCGGAGCGCTTGATGAAAAATCTATAGCCTGGAAAACAGCACTTGCCTGTCATGCACAAGGTGCGCAAATTGTATTGACCAATGCACCAGTTGCATTGCGCATGGGTGAGATCAATAAACTGGCTGAAGCGGTGCAGGCACCTGTTATTGGAGCCGATGTCACTAATATGGACGACCTCAAAAAATTATTTGAGGAATCTCAAAAGCATTTTAATGGTGGTGTTGATTTTATCCTGCATTCAATTGGCATGAGCCTGAACGTACGCAAGGGCAAGCACTACACGGAGATGAATTATGAATGGAACCAGAAGACACTTGATATCTCTTCCACCAGCCTGCACAGAGTTTTACGCACGGCCTGGGATATGGATGCTATGAACGAATGGGGCAGCGTTGTGGCCCTTACTTATATTGCCGCCCAAAGGGTTTTTCCTGATTACAATGAAATGGCGGATGCAAAGGCCCTGCTTGAAAGCATTGCCAGGAGCTTTGGATATCATTATGGCGTTCGTAAAAAAGTCCGGGTGAATACCATCTCCCAATCACCAACAAGAACTACTGCGGGTAGTGGTGTAAAAGGTTTTGATGCCTTTATTGACTATGCAGAGAAAATGAGCCCTTTGGGCAATGCCAGCGCAGAAGCCTGTGCAGATTACTGCGTAAGTCTTTTCAGCGATCTCACAAAATATGTAACCATGCAGAATCTTTTCCATGATGGAGGATTCAGTCTCACAGGAGTAAGCGAAGCAGTGGTGAATCAGATGGGGGAGTAGTTGGGTTGATAGTTCATGGTTCATAGTTCATGGTTCATAGTTCATGGTTTGTAAGTGCCTAAAATACGTTGACCGTTTTTTTAACTCCTGTTGATTTAGTTTTTGTACTCTTTGGCAATGGATAATTTTTCTGATTCTGTTCAATAGTGGTAGTAAAGTTGCAAAAATTATCT
>JAEWKK010000021.1 GCA_023386045.1 Bacteroidota bacterium | reverse complement strand
GCATTGCTGTTATCGGTAGCGGTGAGTTTAAAGCTATAGGTTCCCTGCACCAGTGATGATACCAGTGTAGAAGCCGAAGTAGGTGAAGAGATCAGTGCCTGTGAAGGACCTGAAACCTGTGACCAGGCAAGAGAAGAGATCCATCCATCCACATCAGAAGCAGAACCACCAAGGGTTACAGATGATGTGGGAAGTGTGATGGTTTGGTCAGTTCCTGCACTTACAACAGGTGGTTGATTAAATGGAATCGGAGCAGGTGATGTACCAGCAAGTTCAGGACGCTGGTATTGCAACATCCATTCGTAAATATTCTTGCCGTGAATATTACTTCTCCAGTTAGGATTGTAAGCAGTATTCCACACTGCTGATGTATGACCAAGTCCGGTCATTGTTGTAAGCACTGCCAAAGGATTGGGCGAAGTGCTGTTATAACTGTTAGTAGCATTAAGTGTAAAACTATAAAGAGCATCCTGGTCGCCGCATATTTGCCAGAGTTTTACTTTATCACGACTTCCAACATTTGGAACAGAATCCATCAGGATGCCTGCGGGTGCAATGGGTACAGCAGCTGCAAATTTTTTTGCTGCATCAGGTCCGTTGGTGAGACAGGTCCATGCACCATTACCTCCAGCAGAAAGACCTGTGATATAAATTCTCGAAAGATCCACACGGTATTTAGCAATGACATCATTCAAAATATATTGAATGCTGTTCCATTGATAAGACCATTGTGTTGCTGTAGATGCCTGTGGTGAAACAACAATGAATCGGTACAACTGTCCATCAGCTGGATTAATTGCTTCAGGATTCCATCCATTGGCAATGGTTTGAGGAAGCGCTGTTGTGATCAGCGTATTCAAACCACTTATACCATCACCAGTTTCTCCTTTTCCATGAAGAAAAATAATGAGAGGATATTTCTGACTTGTATTGGTTGAATAATCCACGGGAAGCCATGTTAATCCATAGGTAGTAGCACCCCATGATGTGTAGTTGAACTGATCAACTATTTGCCGGCCTATAATAGATTGTGCCAGCAATTGGCTTGATACAATTACAGTTGCAAAAAGGAAAAAGAAACTTCTTTTTCCTTTGAAGGAAATCAGACAAGTAAACATAAACAGTCAGGTTGTTTGCTAATAAGCGGCTTGAGGCAATTCAGGGGTACGAAGGGGTAGCAGATTGGAAATTCTAAGCTATGATTTTACCAAATACCATCGTCGTGTTCGCCAAAATGTGCATAAGTTTTTTGGCATTGAAAATTCTTTTAAAATGAATTGCAGCTTATGGTTGACCGTTAGATTCTTCATATGAGAAAGTTCATGAAAATGTTGGTAGAAGTAAGATGTCCTTTTCTAATATGTGCCTGCTTTCTCATTTGAAACAGTTTATGTTTGTACCTCTATCAAAATGAGCCTTATGTTCAGAGTCACACATTATGTTTCTTTTCTTTTTATGATCCTGTTTTTCTCCTGCACCAGCTCCAAACCAAGGACATCGGCCCAGGTAGTATCGCAGGGAGCCGAGAGGGAATTCCGGGCCGCCTGGGTTGCTACGGTTGCCAACATCAACTGGCCCAGCAGGCCGGGACTGCCGGTTGACAGCCAGCAAAAGGAAGCACTGGATCTGCTGGATTTTTTGAAGACCATGAATTTTAATGCCGTGGTGCTGCAGGTGCGTCCACAGGCTGATGCACTTTACCAGAGTTCCCTGGAACCATGGAGCTATTTTCTAACAGGGACACAGGGAAAGGCACCTGAACCATACTATGATCCCCTGCAATTCTGGACAGAAGCAGCCCATGACCGCGGGCTTGAACTTCATGTGTGGCTGAATCCTTATCGTGCCCACCATATTTCGGGCGGACCTGTAACGGATTCTTCGATTGTAAAAAGAAAACCCGGGCTGGTGCTTCACCTCAAAGAAGGTTACTGGTGGTTTGATCCTTCACTTGAGGAAACAAAGCAACATTCCACCGACGTTGTAATGGATATCGTAAAGCGATACGATATTGATGGCGTTCATTTCGATGATTATTTTTATCCCTACCGCGAATACAATGGTGGTGAAGATTTTCCTGACAGTTTAAGCTGGGCCATTTATAAAGCCAATGGAGGTCAGCTTTCAAGAAATGACTGGAGAAGGGAATCAGTAAATGATTTCATTTCCACTCTCTATGAAAAAATCAAAAAAGAAAAAAAGCAGGTGAAGTTTGGGTTGAGTCCTTTTGGTATGTGGCGTCCTGGTTACCCGGAAGGTATCTGTTGCTTTGATCAGTATGATGTTTTGTTTGCAGATGCGAAGCTTTGGCTGAATAAGGGTTGGATCGATTATTTTTCACCACAGCTGTACTGGCCTATTTCACGTATGAATGCAAGTTTTCCAATCTTGCTGGGATGGTGGCAAAAAGAAAATACCAAGCAAAGACATCTCTGGCCCGGCATCAATATAGGAGATACCAGTACGGCCAGCATCCGCGAAGTATTGAACCAGCTCATGATCACAAGAGCCATGGTGCCTGATAGCAAGGGAGTGATCCACTGGAGTATTGGCCAGGTATACAGGAATGAAAATTTGCAAAAAGCTTTGCTGAATGGCCCGTATAGAAACGGAGCGCTCGTTCCCGCCAGCCCCTGGCTTGATAAGATGCCACCAGCGCTACCCATTGCAGGAAAAGAAGAAAAGATCAATGATACTATAACAAGATTTCACTGGACGCATCCTGATGAAAAAGATGTATTCAGATGGGTGGTTTATTATAGTTATGGTCAAACTACTTCCTATACCATCCTGAACCGCAACGACAGGTTTATTGATCTTCACCTTTTTATGAAAGATGCAAGACAGGCCACTCAGCCTGTTTATTCAGTAAGCGTAACGGCTGTGGACAGAACAGGGAATGAAACTGGAAGAGTGGGGTTGAAGAGATAGTTCTTTGGTTCTTTAGTTCACGAGTTCATGAGTTCTGTTTAAAGTTTAAGAGTTTAAGGTTTAAGGTTCTTGAGGTGAAAGATTCTTTCAGTAGCGGTTTGGGTTTCCATTGCCGTTTCTCGGTTGCCGTTTTCACTGTGTTCTTCGTGGTTCTTTGTGTGCTTAGTGCTCCTTCTCTAAAAAAAACAGCCGGAACACAAAGCGCACAAAGAAAGCACAGAGAACACGGAGCTGTTATTCAGAGTTCACGAGTTCACAAGTTCCGTTTAAAGTTTAAGAGTTTAAAGTTTAAGGTTCTTGAGATGGAAGATTCTTTCTGTAGCGGTTTGGGTTTCCATTGACGTTTCTCGTTTGCCGTTTTCACTGTGTCCTCCTATGTTTGCAAAGACCTTGTTTTTTCTTTTTTTATACCAATAGTTTTGATGCTATAAAGTGAAAAAGAGTGAGAGCCTTTTGTGTCCAAGCAGTCAATTAGACATGTTCTCACGAAG
>JAEWKK010000009.1 GCA_023386045.1 Bacteroidota bacterium | reverse complement strand
GGCAGACCGTGGCTGCACAGGTGCCCCTGGCTGCAGGACAGCAGAACCTGCGCATCGTCACCACCAATGCCAATGGCGGATGGAACATCAACTGGTGGGAAGTAACGGGTGCTTCCTCAGGCACTACAACGCCTCCTCCTACTTCACCTGATCCCACACCTTCTACTTCTCCTTCACTGAAAATAGAAGCAGAGAACTTTACCCAGATGAGTGGTGTGCAGACAGAGAATACCCAGGACGTAGGTGGTGGACTTAATGTAGGCTGGCAGGATAATGGTGACTGGATGGATTATTCCGTGAACATTGCAACAGCAGGAACTTATACCGTGAACTTCCGTGTGGCTTCCTTCTTTTCGGGAGCTCAGTTCCAGCTGAGAAACTCGGCTGGTGCAGTCCTCACTACCGTAACAGTTCCTAATACAGGTTCTTTCCAAAGCTGGCAGACTGTATCTGCACAGGCATCACTACCTGCAGGACAACAGACGCTTCGCCTCTATACTTCCAATGCCAATGGCGGATGGAACATCAACTGGTGGGAGATCCTCTCCGGAACTACTTCGGCAAGAGGTGGCAGCGCAAGTGTGGAGGAAGTAGTGGCTAACACTCCTTCTACTTCTGCAGGACTGCAACTCTATCCCAACCCGGTTAAGGACAGGGTGATGCTGAAGGTGAGCAACGAACTCACAGGACGCATGATGGTGGAAGTAAAAGACCTGAAAGGTGCGAGTGTAAAACAATTTGCTCTTAACAAAGCCAGCAAGGGAACCATGCAGACCTACCTGTCGCTGGGTGAACTGCCCGCGGGCCAGTACATCATTACCATCTCCATGAAAGATTATCAGTTGTCAAAACAGTTGATCAAACAATAAGAGATTTTATTTTAGGAACGGTGGTTATTATTTGAATGATAACCACCGTTTTTATTTGATGCCGATACAATAAATACTATTACGTTTTCAGGTTTTGAACACAGACCACAAAACAAGATCTTAACTTTGCGGCTCAAATCATTTTAACATGAAGCTGGAAGATATCCTTATTGAAAGAAGTGGCAACAAATGTGAATTATGCGGAAGCACTTCGCAACTTTCTCTGTATGAAGTGAAGCCACAGGACAGTCGCAATTCAGACAACTGCGTTTTACTTTGTAATAAATGCATTGCCCAGATAGATAAAAAAGAAGAACTGGATAGTAGTCACTGGAAGGTATTATCAGAAAGCATGTGGAGCGAAGTGCCCGGTGTACAGGTTCTTTCCTGGAGAATGCTGAACCGCTTGCGGCAGGAAAGCTGGGCGGCAGACAATCTGGATATGCTCTATCTGGATGATGAAAAGCTGGCCTGGGCAAAGGCTACAGGAGATCATGTGAATGATGCCAGGGTAGATCTGCACAAAGATGCTTATGGTGTTTTACTGCAAACAGGCGATACCGTTATACTTACCCAATCGCTGGATGTTAAAGGTTCTTCCGTGAATGCAAGAATGGGAACCGTGATCAGGAATATCAGGCTGGTACCTGATAATACAGAGCAGATCGAAGGAAAAATTGACGGGCAAATGATCGTTGTTCTTACGAAATATGTGCGTAAGCAAGCCTAAAACACAGATTAGGCTGATTATCATAGATTCTACTGAATCACAGATTACAAGGATTAACGCAGATTAGATACTTGAGAGAATCACAGATTAACACAAACTATTTCTTTTAAGAAGAAAAGTTGGATTAATAAAAGAATCCTAATCATTTTTAATCTGTGTTATCAACGATCAATCACAGATTACACAGATTATTTTCTGTAAGAAGAAAAGATGAATTAATAAAAGAATCCTAATCATTTTTAATCTGTGTTATCAGCGATCAATCACAGATTACACAGATTAACACAGATTATTTCTTGTATTAATGATGATAAAGATTTGACAATGATTTCATGGATGTGTTATAAACCTGATCAGTATAATCTCTGGCGTCAGTACAATCTGTGTAATCTGTGTAATCTGTGATCAAATAATCCCTATTAATCTGTGATCCAATCCTTATAATCTATGATTCATAAATAAATACTAAGGATATGTTGGCGAACGTTTAAAATATAAATATTATTACTCCGCAAGATTTCAGTATGATCAAATTGGCCGATATTTAAACAACAGTCCAAATTATTTTTATGAAAATCCTTTTATTAAGTCTTGCACTTTCTTTATTTACATCCACACCAATGTGGAATACAGATTTTGATCAGGCCAAAGTTGAAGCTTCCAAATCTCACAAGAACATTCTCATATCCTTTTCAGGATCCGACTGGTGCGTCCCCTGTATCAAAATGGAGAAACAGATCTTTGAAGCTGATCAGTTTACCAGCTATGCAACCAAAGACCTGGTTTTGGTAAAAGCCGATTTTCCCCGTCTCAAAAAAAATAAATTATCAAAAGAACAGACAAAGCTGAATGAGCAGCTGGCTGAAGCTTACAATCCTCATGGCAACTTCCCTTACACGGTTCTTGTAGATGAAGGTGGTAAAGTTCTGAAGGTTTGGGACGGCCTGCCTGCCAGCAATGCCAGTCAATTTGTCGAGGAAATAAAATCTTTCGCAAGGTTGAAGTAATTTTTCATCATGAAGGCTCATCACAGGAGCATGAAATTAATGGGCAACCGCTTTGTCATTACAGTGGTTACAAGTAATGAAGCTTATGCCCATCACTGCATTGATAAAGCAGTGGAAGAAATTCAACGGATAGAAAAACTTCTCACCACCTTTAACGAAGAAAGCCAGACAGCACTCATCAATCGAAATGCGGGCATCAGTCCTGTTCAGGTTGACAAAGAAGTTTATGAACTCATCAGCCGTTCAATTAAAATCTCGCAGCTCACACAGGGCGCTTTTGATATCAGCTATGGTTCCATTGATAAAACTCTATGGAATTTCGATACGACCATGAAGTCTTTGCCAGATAAAGCGAAAGCGAAAGAAATGATACGGCTGATTAATTACCGTAATATCATTCTGGATCCTGGCAATGGAACGGTTTTTTTAAGAGAAAAAGGTATGCGTATTGGTTTTGGTGGCATAGGAAAAGGTTATGCTGCCGACAAGGCTAAACAATTACTAATTAATATGGGTATAGAAAGCGGAATTGTGAACGCTTCCGGCGACCTGGTGACCTGGGGATCGCAACCAGGCGGAAATCCCTGGACCATTGGCATTGCTGATCCTGATACAAGGCAACAGGCTTTCTCCAGCCTCAATATCAGCAACGCTGCCATCGCCACTTCAGGCTCCTATGAAAAATTTGTTTACATCAATGGCAAAAGATACTCTCACACCATTGATCCTAAAACCGGTTTTCCTGTTACTGGCATCAAAAGCGCAACTATTATCTGTCCCAGTGCAGAACTTGCCGATGCTATGGCCACACCAGTTACAGTAATGGGTGTTGAAGCCGGTCTTCATCTTGTCAATCAAATGAAAGGAATGGCATGTATTATCATTGATGATGACGGCCACCTGCATACTTCCCGAAACATTTTAATTAAAACTTCATGAAGAAGATTCTGCCAGTTATAGGAATCATCCTGGTCTTTGCATTCTTTAGCTGCACTACGGTTAAGGAATACCAGAAGAATAAACTGAATGATGCAGAAATGCAATTATCAGCGCGCAAATCCCAAAAATTTGAAATGAGTTTTCAATCATACAGGGAAGCTGCATCCGGTGCAAATGGAGGAAAAACCGGTGGTGGCTGTGGCTGTAACTAAATTAATGGACAGAAATGAAAAAGTTATCCCTAACAGTTATTGGATTTTACCTGGGCATACTGGCATCGTTTTCTCAAAGCCAGGATTCTTCTTATAAAAACAAAAAACTATCACTGGAGGAAGTCAATTTTGTTTCCGGATATTATAACCAGGATGGAAACCATTCAGCTGTTACAGGAGGAATAGGAACTGAAGAACTCACAGATTTTGCCAATACCATCGAACTCAAACTCACTGGCTATGATGGCAAATCAAGAAAACACGGTCTCAATTTAGAATTAGGAATCGACCATTATTCCTCTGCTTCTTCTGACAAGATAGATCCATCAACCATCAGTTCTGCATCTTATTCCGATACACGCATCTATCCTACTGTTGGCTGGACCATCCAGGACCTGAAAAAAGGAACAACTGTAGGACTCACCGGATCATTTTCACATGAATATGATTACAATTCCATAGGCATTGCCGGCAGTTACACAAAAGCTACTCCTGATAATAACAATGAATTCACCGTTAAAGCGCAGGCATATTTTGACAGGTGGAAGGTGATTTATCCTATTGAACTAAGAGGTCCTGGTAATGAAAAATCTGCCGGCTCTTCGCCCAGGAATTCTTTTACTGCATCATTATCTTTCTCAAGGGTGATCAATGAGAAACTACAGTTCTCTGTGATTGCTGATCCGACTTACCAGGAAGGATTGCTGGCGACAAAATATCAAAGGGTATATTTTACTGATGGCAGCGTAAAGACTGAAACACTGCCGGAAAGCCGTTTTAAAATTCCTGTTGGCATCAGGGCCAATTATTTTGCTGGCGACCGATTCATTCTGCGGTCCTTCTATCGTTATTACATGGATAACTGGGGTGTAAAAGCACATTCTATTGAACTGGAATTGCCTGTTAAGATCACAGCTTTCCTTTCACTCTCACCATTCTACCGGTTTTACAGTCAATCAGCATCCGACTATTTTGCTCCGTTTGAAATGCATCATGTCAATGCAGTCAATTATACAAGCGATTATGATCTTTCTAAATTCAACAGTCATTTTTTTGGGGCTGGCGTAAGGATTATCCCACCAAATGGAGTCTTTGGCATTCAACGTTTCAGCAGTGCGGAATTAAGAGGCGGACACTATACAAGATCAGAAGGCCTGAATGCTAACAGTCTTTCCCTGCATCTTACATTTAAATAAAGAATCTCTTACTGAATAGATGAAGTATCGAGTTTCAGCAATTCAAAGAAGGTTGCTTCCTCGAGTTCCCTGATCTTTCCCGGTTGCAGGTCATCGAGATAAAGATCTTCGATACTGATCCTGATCAAACGCATGGTGCGATGACGAATGGCAGCTACCATTTTTCTTACCTGCCTGAACTTGCCTTCAGTAAGTGTAATCTTCAACCAGGTGTTTTCTACATAGGCCGGGAAATCCCTTGGTGAAGGAAATGCCGGTGCAGTTGCTATGCTTGCCTCACAGGGAGGAGTGGTATAAAAATTTTCTCCAGTGATCCGGATGTCCACTCCATTTTTCAACCGCTCCAGGCTTTCCTGGCTCACAATATGTTTGACCTGTACGAGGTAAGTTCTTTTGTGCGGCTCCGTACTTTGAAACAGTAGTGCAGTGATTTTCTTGTTCGTCGTCAGCAAAAGCAAACCTTCCGAATATTTATCCAGTCTGCCGATGGCATGCGTTCCTTCAGGAAAATCAAAATCAAGATCACCCAGTAATGGACCAGGGTAAGGACTGATGAATTGTGATTCCATCCCGTATGGCTTGTGCAAAACAAAATAGCGGTGCTTTCCCTGCATGCGGACAATCTAATGATTCCATTTCAATAAACAGAAATCATTATAAATACATGGAAGAATTCATCATCCGGCACAATGACCTTCGACTCTTAATTCAAAAGATCATCAATAGGAATAGCATCAAGGTAAGGGAATAAGGGCTTGGTGGTATCAAAGACCCTGTATTCTTCTATGGCCTTGTTGCTAAGATTACAAAATGTTTCTACGTAAAAACTGCCGAGGTGGAATAAAAAGATCATGGATTGCACATCGTTCCTCTTGGCAATCAAAACGCCTTCATGAAGTACGGTCAGTTTTTTTTCTTCTTCATTTAGCAGGATAAAATCAGAAAGTCTCATAGTACTTGTTTTAAAAGGTTACCAGATACACTACCGATTAACTTTTAACTGAACTGCAAAGACAATAAACCTGAAACGAACCACCCTTACCGGGTTGTTCTCTGAATGCTAAAAGAGGCTATTAACATGTATGGTTAGGCTGGGAGGCGTGATAAAACTAACTATTATTTTTTAAAATTGCCAGAACCTTCAAGTGTTCGCTTCAAATAAGGAGCGGTCCGGCTTTTTTTAACATCGGCTATGGCAGATGGTGTTCCTGAGGCAACAATGTTTCCTCCTTCCTCTCCTGCTCCCGGTCCCATATCAATCACCCAGTCTGAACCTGCTATCACGTGCATATCATGCTCAACAACGATTACAGTATTGCCAGCATCTACCAGTCGGTTCATCTGCACTACCAGCTTCTCTACATCTGAAGGATGCAGGCCTGTAGTAGGTTCATCAAGGATGTAAAGCGTGTTGCCCTTACCTACTCTTTGCAGTTCCGTTGCCAACTTGATCCTTTGCGCTTCACCACCAGAAAGCTCTGTGGCTGGTTGACCGAGTCGCAAATAACCCAATCCCACTTCATGCAGCATTTCCAAAGCCCTGTTGATATTCGGTACATCTGAAAAAAAATCCAGCGCTTCATCAACAGTCATCTTCAAAACTTCTGCAATGTTCTTATCCCTGTATTTTACTTCCAGGGTTTTTGAATTGTAACGGGTGCCACTGCAAACAGGACAAGGTGCATAAACACTGGGCAGAAATAGCAGCTCCACCATCACAAAACCTTCGCCTTCGCAATTACCACATCTTCCCTTACCCACGTTAAATGAAAATCTCCCTGCATCATAATGACGTGACCGCGCCATGGGTGTTGAAGCAAACAATTTTCTTACATCATCAAACAAACCTGTGTAAGTGGCCAGGTTGGATCTTGGAGTACGACCTATGGGTTTCTGATCAACACGCACCATTCTTTTAATATTTTCCATACCGGCAATGATCTTTCCTCCAAGTGTTTGAACAGTTTCCTGTTGAAGCGGATCTCCTTCTTCCTCTTCAATTGAAATATCATGTCCTAAATGTTCGGCTACCAGTTCAACCAGCACCTGGCTCACAAGACTGGATTTGCCCGAACCTGAAATCCCTGTTATAGAAGTCAGCACACCAAGTGGAAATGAAGCATCGAGCTGCTGCAGGTTATTACGTGTAACACCTTTTAATTCCAGCCAGCCTTTTGGCTGACGAGTTGCCCTCACCGGCAATGAACCTTCATGAAACAAATGCTTTCTTGTTTTTGATGCTTCTACCTGGCGTAAACCTGCTGCAGGACCGCTATACAATACTTCTCCTCCTTTTTCTCCAGCTGCAGGACCTACGTCAACGATCCAGTCAGCATGCCTGATTACATCCAGTTCATGCTCCACTACAAAAAGAGAATTCCCGGAAGCTTTTAATTTATCCAGCGCACGAAGCAAGGCCTCTGTATCTGAAGGATGCAAACCCGCTGATGGTTCATCAAGCACATATACCACACCAAACAGGTTACTTCTCACCTGTGTAGCAAGTCTCAGCCTTTGCAATTCTCCTGGTGACAAAGAGGGTGTGCTTCTTTCCAAGGATAAATAGCCCAACCCAAGGTCAAGCAATACTTTTAACCTTGCCACCAGGTCTTCAGCAATCCTTTGCGCTACCATGGCTTTTTCCTGGTGATCTTTAGCCAGTCTTGTGATGCCATCAGCAGATCCATCGGCATAAGGCTGGAATATCTGCAGCAGTTTTTTTAAAGGCAATCGCGACATGTCTGCAATATCATAACCTGCGAATTTTACAGATAAGGATTCAGGTCGTAGGCGTTTCCCTTTACAGGAGGGGCATTCGCTGCTGATCATGTATTGCGATACACGCTTTTTCATCAAAGCACTTTGCGTGTTGGCAAAAGTGTGCAGCACATAACGTTTAGCTGAAGTGAAGGTGCCCATATAACTGGGCTCCATTTTTCTTTTGATGGCTTTTTGTACTTCTTCGCGTGTAAACCCTGCATATACGGGAACCGTTGGTGTTTCTTCTGTAAAAAGGATCCAGTCACGATCTTTCTTAGGAATTTTTTTCCAGGGTAGATCAACATCATATCCCAATGTAGTTAGTATATCTCTCAGGTTTTGTCCCTGCCATGCCGAAGGCCATGCTGCAATGGCACGCTCACGTATGGTCAGGGAGTCATCATGAACCATGGACTTTTCCGTGACCTCATAAACCTTTCCCAGTCCATGACATTGCTGGCAGGCGCCTTCAGCGGTATTAGGCGAAAAAGCTTCTGCATAAATGATGGACGGGCCTTTCGGATAATCACCAGCACGGGAATACAACATGCGCAATAAGTTGGAAATAGTAGTTACCGAACCCACTGAAGACCTTGTAGAACTACCGCCTCTTTGTTGCTGCAAGGCAACAGCGGGTGGAAGTCCCTCCACTTCATCAACAACAGGAACAGGCATCTGGTGGAACAGGCGACGGGCATAGGGAGAAACCGATTCAAGATATCGGCGCTGGGCTTCAGCGTATAGTGTACCAAATGCAAGGGAAGATTTCCCGGAACCTGATACTCCTGTAAAAACCACCAGTGCATCCCTTGGAATTTGAAGACTGACATTTTTCAGGTTATGCTCTCGTGCCCCCCTAACGTGCACAAAGCCATCATGTAAATGATCTTTTTCATGCTGCATGGTGGTATTGATTCAAATCGCATGCCCTTAAACGGAGCTATACACCAGATTTCAGGATGCCATCAATCATCACCAGTCCTTCTGTGAAATCAAGGTGATGGATAGCTTTTAAATGCCATGGTTCAGGAGTGAAATCCCTAACTTCTTTTTCGCGGTATTCAGTTTCATTCATGACATCAACACGGTTGATCTTTAATCCATAACCATATTGCTGTGAAGCATTGTTTTGTGCAGGACGATATAGTTGGCCATTCATTTCAAACAGCCTTCCTGCAGGTCGGCAATTACCAGCATGCGTGACCAAAGGATTCTTGGGATGAGCCTGCCAGCTGCCATTTAATAAATCATCCGTAAAATAAAGGAAGAGTTGATCGTTGGTGGATACAAAAGGATGATTGACACTACTGGCAAAAAGCCACCACTTGTTTTCATAGTAATGAAGACTGGCATCGATCCACACACCCTTATCAAAAATTTTCCTGACCGGTTCCCATTGATAGGGAAAAGATTTCGCCTTATACAATACCAGGTTTTGCCCTGAAGAAGATTCAGGCAACAAATAATAATCATCATTCCATTTAAAAACAAAGGGATAAGAAAGATGATAAGATTCTTCAAGCACGGTTTCAGGACTGCTCCATTCATCACCATTCCATTTCATCATGGCAATCGAAGCCTTTTCTTCCTTGTCGTACCACCGCTCAAAAAAAACATAATGAACGTTGTTTTCTTTAACGAGAAACGGATCTGCAAAAAAACATCCGGGAGGCAGTGACAAAGATTGAAAATGTGCCGGCAGATTTTTGCCGATTTGAAAATCTTCAAAAGCATAAAGAAGCGTAAAGCGGTCTTTATTTTTCAATCTTTTCCTGTGAGCAAGATATCGAAGGTTGTTTTTAAAGAACAGTGAGAGCATATCCAGACTGCCTGGCAGGATCTCTTCTGTTTTTTTAGTCTTAACGATTGAAAAATGATCTGAAAATTGATCGTGCAATAGAGAAAGGGAACGAAGACGATGAACCAGGTAAGATGAGGACTTCCAGGCAATGGAATTGAAATTATTTTTCACAGAATGAGGGACGGTTGCAGTGGCGCCATCATACAATAAATAATGCTGGTCCTTTGTTTTCATCAGCAGGCGGCTGCAGGTTACAGGATCACTGCGCATCACTTCCCAAAAAGCAGTGGGACCAGGTGAATCTGAATTACCAAAGCTGAGATACCATAAACCAAAGCTGGCAAGGCCTGAAAGATTTTCTTCGCCGCTTCCATCGTAATCAATTGTATAGATCAGGTCCAGTGAAAGCTCCAAAACCCGGGAACTTGCATCTTTATTGAGAATGAAGCCGGGAGCTTCTGATCCTATTTTTTGTACCTGAGTAAAAGAATTTAAAGAAATTTTTTCTGAAGCATCGAATTTTGGTCCGAACCAGGCATTTTCAAAATGCTTGAAAGCTTTATAAGCCCACGGCCAGTTTTTTTTAGACTCTTGTTGTGGCAGTCGGCATTCAATAAAAAATATTTCATGCACACCCTCTGCAATCACCGATTGAATGGTTTCAGCATACCAGGCAGGCATAAGTCCATCGCTGTTAATTAGAAAACCGATCTTTAATTTTTTAGACTTCATTACCAGGTATCAAAATCAGCCGCTGTTAATAATATATTGAAATCGGAGTTATTTCCCGAAAGATCGAGAAAGCAGGAAGGTACTTCATTGTATTTTTTAAAATACCGGAGAAAGCCTGGTGATGGTGTCCCTGCATTTAAATGAAAACTGATGGTATTGTAACCAAGAAAAAAAGCCAGCCTTTTTAACTTGCGGATCAGTTGATCATCGACAGCTTGGTAATCACTCAGCTCACCAATCCATAATACATCTGAAAGCTTTATCCAGAGCAGGATACCATCTATCTCTATAAAAATTTTATCAGCTTCGTTTTTATAATCCAGGTAAGCTTTATCCCGCCAAACCTTTGCCATTGCAGAAGGTTGAGGGTTGATCATTTCGTTGACGACTGATATTTTTTTATTACCCAGAATTTTTTTTGCCAGTTGACTATAGCTGTTGAAAGCTTTCAGCTTGTGGCTCCATTTGGGAAGCGGAATGGTTTTAATGGACAGTTTGATATCATAGCGGATCACACGATCAATTTCCTTCCATCCCAGCCTATTGATAAATCCCGGGTATGAATTTTCATTAGGAAGACCGAAGACCAGTTGCATTCCTTTTTCTGCACATTTTTCATAAGTCATTTTAGCCAGCCAGATGAAGAGTCCTTTTTTGCGATGAAGTGGATGCGTCATGGTATCACCCGATTGCGCTGAAAGCATTATCCTTCCCTTCCAGGAAATTTTTAAAGGGAAAACTCCATAATAGGCTGCAGGCGTTCCTGTTTCCCTGTGAATGGCTATAAATCCGATCAGTTCTGAACCAAGGGCTGAAGTATCATACCTTTTTAAAAACTGATTATGTGAAAGTGCAATGCCAAAAGATGCAGAAAAAAGTTCTTTCATCCTGTCATAATCATCAAGAGTGAAGGAAACAGGATGGTATTCTTTTTCCAGGTCAACTGCAGCGGTCATCCAATAAAAATAATAGAAATTAATCAAGCCATTAAAGCCATCCTCATTTCCGCAAAATCTATCAGGAAAAAAGTAACAAAAGGGCTTTTGTACCGCGGCCTAATGAATTTCACCTAAAATGATTTTTATCATGTTGGTTCGAATTGTACATAGTGAACCGGATTTATAATTTACTTTTTTGTAGAATGAAAATTCAAAATTCAACGTATAGGTCTTAACGTTAGCCCAATTTTAATCTTTTATTAATGAAAACTTCAACCTAAACTTTTCGCCGGCATATAAATTTGTCAAATAACCCGCCATATGTTCAGTACCAAAGAATTCAAAAACATGGACACCCTCCAGCTTGAATTGAAGATTAGGGAATGGGAAGACCTCTATGCTGAAGCCTTCAGAGATGGGGCAGATGCATCAACCCTGAACATGATCAGGGAAAAGATCCATGAACTCAGGGCAGAGATCAACACTCGTAACATAGTTTCTTCGGATTAAAGAATATATTTCCTTCAATCATTTTTTTTATTCATATTCTCTTCTATCCTTTCTGCTTCCTGCTGATCATGGGCATCAGGCATATCCTCAATATTGCCTGCTTCTCTTAAATACTTCTCGCCTTTTTCATTGATCAACTGCTTTTCCTGCGACTGAAGTCCTGCTGGACCAGGATTAGATGCATTGCCCATACCCGGCCTGTCCTGATCATGAGACTGGTTTTTATTCTCGTTCATAACGTTTTCCTTACTATTTAAAACTTCATGCCTAAAATAAAAAAGCAACCACTCAGGGTTGCTTTTACCTTTTAAAACTTCCTCTCACCTTTTCATGTTCACTTTATAGTTCTGCGCGAGGAAAGCTGCAGAACCTGGAGCAGGATAATTATTCACGATAATATCAACTGAAAGATTGAAAGTTTGGGTACAATAATTAAATGTGCTGGGATTGGTAAGATTGGTACGCACATCCATTGGCATTCCCGCTGCATAATTGGTTCCCGTAGGCTGCCTGGCGATGGTCACTTTAGGGTTGTTGACATCCGTCCAGTCAAGAGTAGCTTCTATATCACTCCAGCCATCATCATAGATATTGCCAATTTTCACTTTGGCTGTTGTTGCAGTCAATGCCTGGTAACTTTTGATGCTGGAGGTGTAAGGACCATAAGGATTACCTCCAGTGCTATTGGTTTCTCTTGTGTCGTTATAGGTTCCCAGCAATTCCTGCACAGTGCCGGCATCAAGGTCGGAAGCAAAGCATGGTCCGCGCATAAAGAGCGTAAACGTGCTGTTGTAATCAGCAGGCTTTGCACCTGGATCTACAATTGTAAATACCAGTGTATCTTTTCTTCCGGACAGGTATTGCGTATAATTTCCCTGGATGGTGATGGAATCGAGGGCTTTTCCGGCAGGTATGGTCAGGTTTTTTGTGCTGACAGTGTAATGTGTTCCTTCAACTGCACCGGTAGGAGAACTGATGTTAATGGTAACAGTTCTATCCTGTGCCGAAATAGTTGACAATCCCACTGGTAATTTATAAATAACAGCAGGGCCAGTGATCTCATACCTTCCAGAGGTTTGATTGGCAAAGCTGGCAAATTCAGGAGGAATGGAAAGCGAGTCAGTTTTCTTACAACCCGTAGCCAGTACAATGGCTGCCATAAAGAAAAGCAGCAGGTGATAATATTTTTTTATCATTAGTATTTAGTTTTAGTTGATTAATATCCTTCATTCTGTACCATGTTGCGATTGGCCAGCAATTCATCGGCAGGAATAGGATATACAAATCTTGGATCCGTTGACTGCAATGTTTGCCATAATGGACTGTCTACATCAGAGGCATCACGCTGAAGATTCATTCCTTTTCTTTTCAGATCATAAAAACGGAATCCTTCAAATGCGAGCTCTCTGAATCTTTCAAGAAAGATATCTGCAATGGCAGCAGCTTTGTTCGCATAGGCTGATATGGGAGTATAACCTGTAATGCGCATGCTCCTGATGCTGTTGATGTCTGCTGCAGCACCTACCAGGTCATTCAGTTCTGCCCTTGCTTCGGCCCGGATAAGGTACATCTCAACGGTGCGGATACCTTTTACATCCACAACATTGGGGCCCCTGGATGACTGCGAGAATTTTTTCACATAGCGTCCAATGGAAGTGTTGCCAATGTAGGATGACAACCTGATATCATCAGTGCTGTAGCTATTGGTCAGCTTATCCGATGGCGAGAAAATGATACCTGCATTGTTCCACTGCGCTCCCACCGTAGTGCTGTTCTCAAACCTCGACCTGAACAGGATTTCATTGGTATTGGCATCAGTCCATATACCAGCGAATGCTGTTCCTGATACTAAAGGCTTGATACCAGAATTGATCACAGTAGTTGCCAGGTCAGCAGCCTTCTGCCATTCACCTTTGTATAGTGCAATTCTTGCCTGGTAAGCTGTTACCGATACTGGATTAAGATCAAGGTCATTGTAATTGGCTACAGTAACTGCCGGCATTAAAGCTTTTGCATCAGCAAGGTCCTTTTCAACCTGGGTGATCACTTCAGCAACTGTATTTCTTGGAGGCTGGCAGGTTAAACAGCTGGCCGTCATTACGGGAATGCCTAAGGGATCGGCGGGATCATATTTTTTGCTGTAAGCTTCCAGCAATTCAAAATGTCCCATGGCTCGCAAAGCCAGTAATTGTCCCTTTATATAATCACGCTGTGCGATCTCAGCTCCCGATGCAGGTACGCCATCCACCTTTGACAACACGCGGTTCACCTGGTCCAGCATGGGATAATAAGTATAGAACATCGCGATCACATCGCTGCCGGTAGAATTGTCCGAATTGTATTGCAGCCTGAATCCAAACTGTCCGAAGCCACCGTTATTGGGACCAAATTTCAATTCATCAGATGTGAGTGAATTGGCAAGCATGGTAGCTACTCTTGCATTTCCATATCTTGCATAAGCTGTATTCAATCCTTTGTCAAGAGCTGCAACGCTGTTGAAGGCCACTTCTTCATCCACGGTATCTGTTGGCCTCAGGTCAAGATCTTTTTTACAACCAGTGAGCACTACATAGAGCGCAAACAGGCCAGTTATTATTTTCTTAGTTATCATATTCTATTATAGTTTGCTTGTACTTGATGATTTTAAAACCTTAGTTCCAGACCTACAGTAAGGGCACGAGGATTTGGATATTCGGTGCTTGAAATATTATTGCTGTCTTCAGGATCCAATCCTCTCCACTTGGTCCATGTCATGAGATTTTGTCCCAGCACATAAAACCTTGCTTCTGAAATATGCCTGATCCTTCCCAATACAGATTGTGGCAACGAATAGGACAACTGTACATTTCTCAATCGCAGCCATGAAGCATCCTGGATTAGTTTGGAAGTAAAATTCATCTGGTATAAAGGACTCTGCACTGTAGCAACATCACCAGGCTTCACCCAGAATGTATAACCAGCATCCTGGTTAACACCCTGTTGCAGGAAACCAGGATTTTGCAGGAAGAATTCCATATTGTTGACACGCCTGGTTTTGGCTGCATAGTTAAAGAAGGCCGATGCTTCAAAATTTTTGAAACGCAGTGAAGTACCAAATCCACCTGTTACAGCAGGGATCCATGTACCATAATCCTGTATCCTGTTATCAGCTGAATATTGTGTGGTGATCTTTCCATCCTTCGTATAATAAAGCGGTGCGCCAGTAGCAGCATCCACACCGGCCCACTTCACTTCATAATGAGAACCCAGAGGCAGGCCAACTGTCACCAATTCCGTACCCTGCTCATAAGAGTTGACATTTCCCAGGCTGGTTATTTCATTTTTATTATAGGCTCCATTGGCTGTAACAGTCCATACCAAATTCCTGTTGCTGACGATGTCATAATTCAGGTTGTATTCAATACCCTTGTTGAACATCTCTCCCGCATTCACATCCTGCTCACCAAAGCCACTGGTTGATGAAAGTGAAAGTGATGCAAAAAGGTTTTTAGTTCTCTTGTCATACAGTTGTATATCGCCATATAGCCTGTTGCGCAGTAAAGCGAACTCAATCCCGATATTGGCTGTATTGGTAAACTCCCAGTCTCCTTCGGGATTACCAGGACTGGCAACTGAAATACCTGTGTTACCAGAAGTCAGGTTAATATTGGTATTGTATTGAGCCAGGTAGCCAAAATCACCAAAGGGGAAATTGTCAACATTAGCAGATTGGCCATAACTTATTTTCAACCTCAATGCATTTACAAAGTTCACACGGCTCATGAAATCTTCTCGCCTGATATCCCATACGCCACCAATGCTGTAAAATCCATGGAAGCGATTTTTTTCAGGAAGGCTGGAAACACCATCGTAACGGTAGCTACCAGTTAATGAATATTTCTGTTTGAAATTGTAGTTAACAACACCCAGCAATGACTGCAATGATCTTTGACTCTTTCCACCGCCAACTACCTGGAACAACTGGTTGGCGGCATTGCCGGTTGTAACTGCTGCAATGGTATTTGGCCTAAGAGTATCAATACCAAATCCCTGGGCTGAAAAAGTTTTCTGGTAGGTATTCAACACTTCCGCATAAGCTGTTACATCAAGTGAATGATCCTGGTTGAAAACTGTTTTATATCCAACATAACCCCTGGCATTGGGCTGAAGAAACCTGGTTAAAGATTCTGCCATTGAACCACTTCTTACTCTTACTGTAAGTCCTGGCTGCTGGGAAGTATTGAATGGCCTGGGATCGCGGTAGGTAGTGTTTTGTGTTTCTCTGAAATCCACACCAGCAAGAAGTCCTGCGTAAATGTTTTTAGTGAAATCATAGTTCATGGATAATGAAATGGTAGCCTTTGCCTGATCGTTGTAGACTTTGTCATAGGCTCTTTTTTCAAGCATTGTAGGTGCAAAGAAGGCGAAGCCTACACCAGTATTGTATTTACCGTTAGGCAGTGTTGGTGTAATATATTGAGGAGTGAACTGCGCCACACCAAAAGGATTGATGAAAGAATTAAAGCCATTCAGCTGTTCTGTCTGAAGATTTCTCCTGGTATAACCAATAATAGAAGAAAGTGAAAGCGTAAGTTTTTCATCCCTGTAATCTGCATTGGTTCGCAATGTGATCCTTTTCATATCAGTTGGTTTCAGTATGCCTTCTTCTTTATAATAACCCAGGTTGGTATAGATGCGTGTTCTTCCTTCACCTCCTGATAAGCTGATCTCATTATTACTGAACGTACCTCTCTGCATGAATTCATCCAGCCAGTTGGTGCGGATGGCTTTAAGACTATCAAGCTGGCTGTTGCCAAAGGCAATGTCTGCCGCTGTCTTAGGAACTACAACACCACCAACAAGTTTGTTTGGATTATTGGGCGAATACTGCCAGCCTGGTAAGGCGGGAAAACTTCCCCATTCATTCAGCGTACTGGTTGAAAGAACAGTTCCCAGTCTTTCCTGGGCCATCAGCAATTGCTCGGTGGTCATTGGAGTGTAACCAAATTCAGGCCTGAATTTTACACCATACTGCGTGCTGTAACCAAGCTTCATTTTGCCGCTTTTGCCACGCTTTGTTGTAACTACTATTACACCTGCAGCACCACGACTACCATACATAGCTGCTGCACTGGCATCCTTGAGTACATCTACTGATGCAATGTCGTTTGGATTGATGCTTTGAAAAACCGAAGCTTCAACTGGAATGCCATCAACAACATATAAAGGCAGACTACCACCTTCAATGGAAGTAGGTCCACGCAGGATCACATTGGCAGCATTTCCTGGCTGTCCGCTTCCACTGAGTACTACCAGTCCCGGAGCACGACCCTGCAGGATCTGCTCAAATGAACCGATAGGTACATTACGAATTTCTTTTTCACTGACCTTGGAAGCTGCTCCGGCATATTTTGACCGCTCTACATTCTTATAACCTGTAGAAACAACTACAGTCTGCAATTCTGTGGCAGCTACCACCATTGAAATATTCATAACGCTGGAAGCACCAATCTCGATGGTTTGCGTACTATAACCCACCGAGCTAACAGTCAGCGAACGTGCCCCTGATGGAACAGTGATTGAAAAATTCCCATTGGCACCTGCCACTGTTCTTGTATTGGTACCCGTAACTGTAATTGTAGCTCCAGGTATTGCATTACCATTTGGATCTGTTACCCTTCCTGTAATTGTCCGGTTTTGTGCCAGCACCTGCATACTCATAAACAGCAGGCCTAGCATTAAATAAGCTAGTCTTCTCATATCAGTTTTCAGTTTTTATTCTTTACAAGACATAAATATTCGCCACAATGATTTTTAAAAAACTGTTTTTTTAGCGATGCGTGAAAAAGAGTCCGTGAAGAATGAAATCATGTTGGCAAACACCGTTCATGAGTAACCCTGATTGAATCAAATATCATTAGTCTGCTCTCAATTCAAATCAATTGAAGCCTGGTAAGTATGATCAGTAAAAATTGATTGACTGGAACCTAAACTCCTAAGCTTCTGCAAGCCACTGGCGGAAGTTTCGCGCTTTTTCCTGGCCAACGATGATCAGGTGATCCAGTTCTTTCATGGTGAGGGAAACCATGAGCTTGACTCTTTCATAAGTCTTGTATCCCTGGACAAAATTGATATTCAGGATGTATTGCCTGTTCACACGAAAGAAGGTTCTTGGATCAAGTTCGTTTTCAAGGCTGTTCAGGCTTTTATCGATCAGGTATTTATTACCCCTGTTATCATATACATAAACCACCAGGTTTTCGGTATAGAAAAAAACCACTTCTGAAAGAAGCAGAGAGATGTTAGAGGCTCCTTTCTTTACAATGATCCTTGTTTTTTTGCTGGTAAGATAATCATCAAAGAATTTTCTCAGCAGCTGGCTGTTGTCGGTAAAATGTTTTTCCAGCGCTTTGTATTTGCGAACAGCATTGTAAAGTCCTTCCCTTGCAACAGGCTTAAGTATATAATCAATGCCGCCGTATTCAAAAGCATTGACGAGGTATTTGTCATAGGCTGAAACAAAGATCACCGGGCAATCGATAGATGCTTCCTCAAAAATTTGAAAAGATAGACCATCAGGCAACTGGACATCTGAAAAGATCAGGTCCACCATGGGGTTGGATCTGAAAAAAGCCACGCCCTCATCCACGGTTTTGATCACTTTTCTTACTTCTATCTCATCACTGTGGTCCTTTAACATGGAAGTTAAATGGTCGGCACTGATAAAGTCGTCTTCTATGATTGCTACTGATATCATATGTTTTGACAAAGCCTGTCCTTTTTCAAAAAATGTTGCTGGTAAGTGCATAGAATGATATTTAAGATCAACGCTCCAGACAGGAACTTAAATTCATTCAAATTATTATTTCCTATTCCGGTTTTATGATAAACGGTGATCCATTTTTTCCTTCATCAACAGACAACCAAACACAGTTCATTTTATTTATCATTAGATAAACGGAATTACTGTTCAATAAACGGCAAGCCATCCAGCTCGCAGGCAAAAAATCAGGAATCACTTGCTTTTGATCATCCACCACCAACCGGATAAGAAAAGCAATTAAATCATGCAAATGAAAAAATGATTGTAAAGAATGGCGAAACGAGAGAATTGGTGATTGAACAATTACTATCGGCATTTAAAGCCAACGCAGCATTTTATCTATACTTAAAAAAAAGCGGGCAAGCTGGAAAACTACCCGCGTTCTAATTTAAAACAAATGAGAGCCCCTATTAGACAAAAGAGGCCGAGACGATCTTCGGATTTATTTTATTACTGCAAACTGCCTTCTGCAGGTTTTGAAAAAAAGGCAGTAGATACTGCCTTCGGTAGTGCCTTGAACAAGCACATGAGAATATTTTCTAGTTGAATGTAAATTAGCAGATCTCATCTTCGCCATTTTGGATATCCTTTGTAAAACCTGATACATATTAGTTAAACCATGATTACTGGCCACTGGTCAGGGCTGGCCTTTTGATAATTTATTCACCAGGCTGCAATTACCGGAAGCGTCCGAATTGACCATATACCATTTTTTATCATCCTCAAGCGTAACCTGGTAAACAAATTCTTCAGGTGTAGAATATTCGGTGACTCCAAATATTTTCAGACCGGGAAATTTTTTATTGATATTCCCGATAACCATTGGCGGCAGTTGTTCCATGCCATAGTACCTGATGCTCTTCTTTACATTTCCATCAAGGTCGTACCATGCCCTGCACCTGGTACCATTCATGATAAAATAAACATTGTATTCCTGTTCTCCATCGTACCACTGAATACTGTCAGCTCCCGGGAAAGCATTTGAAAAATTTTTTAAGACTTTCTCATTAGGAAGCGCAAGCGCTGATATGGAATAAACAAAAGCGGCAAGGAACAATATCGTTTTCATAATAAATTGTTTTATGGTACAATTTAGATACAGGATAGCCCGGCAAAAAGAAATTAGAAGAAGAACGGCAAAGCATTTTGGTGCATGAAAAAACCGGTCATAAAGATGACCGGTTCAACAATGAAAATTTTAATGTCAATAATTATTTTAAGTAGCTGAAACCTGTTTGAATCATTTGTTAAAGCAAAACAAAATATCCACTGAGCAGGATGAACGGCTTTAATGATTCATGTTTTTATATTGCACAGCCATGCAGGAAAACAATTTGTCAAGATGCCCTTCATCTTTCAAATTGGGATGACATGATTTTTCATAGTCTTCAAAAGCCTTTTTACCAGCAAAGGAAAAAAGACCTGAGAGGTTTTTTTTGTTAACTGCAAGAAATCCCTTGCCATTGGAAAAATAAAAATGTTTTTCCTTTGAGAAGATGAGGTCGCGGCTCAATTGTAGTTTTAGAGTTTGCCATGAATTGAAAGAACTTTTGCTGTCAATATTATGTGTGGGTCTTGCCACTCCCATTGCGCCGATCCTTTGTTCATCATGAAGCCTGAGTTTATCAGCCACAGCCAGCCTGGCAAGACCGTAATCATGAACGATCCTCAGGAACTGGCCATCATGCATAGTAAAACTATCAACACCTATTACTATTAAGCTGACCTTTTCTTTATTATCAATCAGCATGGTGTCGCCTTTACTGATAAAGTGAATTTCTCCATCGTAAAGGTTATAGTTCATGCTGGTACCAGCGGAATCTCCATCCAGGAAATAAACCCTGCCCGGTTGGAATTGCGCATAACGGTACACATATTTGTACAACTCGCTGATATCATCACCTGCCTTAAGGGTGATCAATGACTCCTGTGAAAAAACAGAAGTGGAGAGAGCCAACAAAGCAGGAAGAATGATTTTTTTAATGTGGTTCATGGTTCATAGTTCATGGTTCATAGTTCATAGTTCATGGTTCATAGTTCATGGTTCATAGTACTCTGGAGTGTAAGTGCCTAAAATACGTTGACCGTTTTTTTAACTCCTGTTGATTTAGTTTTTGTACTCTTTGGCAATGGATAATTTTTCTGATTCTGTTC
>JAEWKK010000007.1 GCA_023386045.1 Bacteroidota bacterium | reverse complement strand
TCACCTCACTTTCTTTCCACAAATTTCTTTCACTTTTATTTTCTGCTATACCAATAATTTCAATGAACTGTTTATAGTAATTCTAGAGAAATGGATTAATTAAAACAGTACAAAGAGATCTAAAGGTACTTCGTGGTTCTTTGCGCCCCTGGTGATCCAAAAAAATCTGGAGCGAGAAACAGGCCGAGAGCGGGGATGAACAGCCGGAGCACTAAGTTCACGAAGAAGGCACGAAGGGCACAACGCTAGTTTTAAAAGTTCACGAGTTCAAAAGTTCACAAGTTCACAAGTTGAGGATGCTTTGTCACCCTGTATAGGGTTGTCATCCAGTTAAGGACCGTACCCGCCCCTCAATTCAAAACCCATATCGTATAATTCAGCAGCGTTGCAAAACTCACCCAACAGATATAGGGAACGAGTAGCCATGCGGCTGTTTTACTGATGCGGGCAAAAGCAAAAATGGTTAAGAGGATAAATACCCATAATACCATGATATCGGCCAGGGCAAAACCGATCTGGTGCTGGTTAAAAAATATAAAGGACCAGGCAAAATTCAACAGCAACTGGATGCACCATAAAATCATGGCTGTTTTTTTCCGGCCGGGTGAACTATTGGTTTTCCAAACCAGGTAAAAAGCAATTCCCATCAGGATGTAAAGGGTGGTCCATACAGGTGCAAATAACCATCCTGGTGGATTCCATTCTGGTTTGCGAACCTGTTCAAACCAGGTACCAGGACCTGTCTTTGTCCATAAGGAACCCGAAAAACCAACGATCAATGGAATGGCTAGTGATACCAGCAGTTTCAACCCGTTTTTCATTCTTTAGTTTTTTGTATAACAAATGGAAATGTTTTCAGATGACTTCATCACCATATTTTTTCCAGTAGGCAATCAGCCAGGCTATTACCTGGTTATAAGTAGCCATGCCATTGGGCTGGTTGTTCATCTTCAGGTAATTGCTATAAAAATCAGTGACATAGGGTTGCACCGCGTTTTTTCTTTTCATACGGAAGCTGATCTCTTCGGCCTTATCGATCCTTACTCTTGGGTGAAGGCTTTCCCTCAGCTTTTTTCCGATGGTAGTATCACCATTGGCCCTGCATTCGTATAGAGCACTGAAGAAAAGTTCGTAATAAACCGAATAATTAAAATCAACATCGGTTGTATTCTTTATAACAAGGTAAGAAACAAAGCTGGCTTCATTTTCCTTTCCATAGCCCAGCTGGTGGGCGATCTCGTGGTTGATCACAAAAGGTTTCAGGAACACAGGTTCAGAAACATTCATCTGCGCTTCACCTGTAAATGGATTGATATAACCACTAAATCCAAAATAATGGCCAACACTGCTAAAAATGGAAGGCTTAATAGAAGGAAACTGGTATTTCAGATAGGGATAGGAATTCAATACGCTATCATAACTGCTGATCCCTCGTTGAAAGAGCCGGGAGGAACGATTGAGTTCCAGTCTTTTTACTGAATCAGTTCTCTCCGCATAATAATTCAGTCTTTGCTGGAGTAGATTAGTGATTTTTGTCAGGTCACTAATGGTGTAAGGCTGCACATCAAGATGGAGTTGGTTGGCAATCCCCAGGCGGTTATAGTTCAATCCCCAGGAGACATTAAAAATGATATAGATCCAGAGCACGAGTTTCAGGTATTTACGGAAAAGGATCCAGGAGAGGTATTCCTTTACCTGTCGGCGGGCAAGCAGGTGAAGCAGCTTCCATGTTTTCAGGACAAGGAAAATGAAAGCCGTAACATAGAGGATATCGCCGATGCTAAAGGGGATCCAGCCCAGAATGACCCTCATCAGCCGAGAAAGCCAGGGGTAAAAACCATAGGTATACAGGGATTCTACCCATTCTGGCTTCAGCGAGAAAAGCTTGATCAAAAGGGCTAAAACCAATAAACTGATTAATTTGCGGTCCCGAAGCAGGCTTTTAAACATGTTTCAACAGGGAGATTTCGTTAAAATCTTTGCTCAAAATACAGTCTTTAAGCCTATTTCCTTTACCTTTGCGTCCCGCAAAAGGCGGGATTAATTACGTAAGATGAGCAACCGGAGGGAATTTGAGATCGCTTTTGTTGGTTTGAAGCCCGGAGTTCATGAGTTCAGTTACGAGGTCAACGACCGGTTCTTTGAAGAATATAACGAACAGGATTTCAGGAATGCAGAAGCCCGGGTGAAGCTGAAGCTGGAGAAAAACACAGGGTTCATGATCCTGCGTTTCGAGATCGGCGGCAAAGCCGAGGTAACCTGCGACCGTTGCAATAACAACCTGCCCCTGCAGTTGTTCGACGAGTTCACGATGACCATCAAGATCAGCGATGAACCGGACCTGATGAATGAGCAGGAGGAAGATCCGGATGTTTATTACATCTCCCGTGGTGAAAGCCATATTGATGTAAAGAACTGGATCTACGAATTTGTAAACCTGAGTATTCCCATGCAAAAAACATGTGAATACGAAAATATGGATGGTCCTTACTGCAACCCTGCCGCCAGGGAAATGCTGAAGAACCTGAAAAAAGAAGAACAAAACGGATCCAACCCGATTTGGAAAGGTTTGGAGAAGTTTAAGGGAATGGGTGATGGTGAGTAGTGAGTGGTCAATGGTGAGTATTCTGGAGTTGGAGAGGTTTATTATGGTGAGTGGTAAGTGGTGAGTAGTGAGTGGTGAGAAATTCTGAGGTTAATTGTTCTTTCTTTTATTCTTTAGTTAGTTGATCCTTAAATGGATAAAAAATTTTATTTAAAAGCTTTTTAATTATAAGTTATGCCAAATCCCAAACGCAGACATTCGCAGCAAAGAAGCGCAAAGCGCAGGACACACTATAAGGCTGTAGCTGCCACACTTACCACTGATAAAGAGACTGGTGAGACACATGTTCGTCATCGTGCCCATGTAAGTGAAGGAAAATTATACTACAAAGGACAGGTGGTTGTCGAGAATTCTCCCATCAAGAAGTAAGCGAGAAATCTTTTTTGCAGTCCCGCTTCATGCGGGATTTTATTTTTGAATACAATGAAGATAGGAATTGACATGATGGGCGGAGATTTCGCCCCATTAGAAGCACTAAATGGTATTCATCAATATCTGGAAGAAGGAAAAGCACATCTTGTACTGATTGGTGATGAAGAAAAGATCAAAGCTTGTCTTTCTGAACAGCAACTGCCAACGGCAGCCTATACGCTTGTGCATGCCCCCCAGGTGATTGACATGCACGAGCATCCCACCAAAGCCTTAAAGGAAAAACAACAATCTTCCATAGCCATTGGCTTTCATCTGCTGGCAACCCGAAAGACAGATGCCTTTATTAGTGCCGGCAATACCGGCGCCATGCTGGTAGGCTCTCTTTATGCCCTCAAGCCCATTGAAGGGGTTTTGCGTCCAACGATATCCACAATCATCCCAAAAGAAAATGGCAAGACGGGACTTTTACTTGACGTTGGTTTAAATTCCGATTGCAAGCCCGAGCACCTCAACCAGTTTGCCATCATGGGTTCCGTATATGCCCAGCACATTCTGGGTATCGATCATCCAAGAGTGGCCCTGATCAATATTGGCGAAGAGGAAGGCAAGGGCAATCTCCTTGCACAGGCCACCTATCCCCTGCTCAAAGAAAATCAGCACATCAATTTTATTGGTAATGTAGAAGGCCGTGATCTCCTTGTAGATAAGGCAGACGTCATGGTTTGTGATGGTTTTACAGGAAATATTATCCTCAAACTGGCCGAATCTTTATTTGAGATCACACATAATAAACAGATCCAGCACGAATATTTTGACCGTTTCAATTTTGAGAACTATGGAGGCACGCCTGTACTGGGTATTTCCAAACCGGTGATTATTGGCCATGGCATCTCAAAAGGAAAGGCATTCATGAACATGATCCTGCTGGCACAAAAAATGATTGAGAAAGATGTAATGCAGAAGCTGAAGGCTGAAGTGGAGGCATGATCATGCAGACGTCTTTTAAATCGCGGTTTTGTGAAAACACTTATTTATCTGTTACCTATGTGCACCCTGCTGCACTTTACTCCTTCAAATGATTTAACTACAAAAGAAAACAGGGAGCTACGTACCGAAAAAAATTTCTTCAGGTTTGGCGACCAACTGGTAACCATTGAATCACATGGTTACGCTGCGGCCAAATCTTATGTGCTTTTAAGCCTGCACAGCAATGAAACCAGTTCTATTACTGCAGCACTCAATTTTACCAGGACTTCAGAGGCATTATTCATCAGGCTTGTCAATAACAACAAAAGAAATATTGAAGGCTATTTCCTTGACACACACATCAACTTTGATCCCAATAATATTTATACCGACTGGGGAAGAAAGGAACATCTTAAGGACAATAATTGCTGGACCAAATACATAGACATGAAGGTGGAGCAGTTCTCCCAGTTTATTCTGAATGAGATCCCATACGATAAGACAATTGTTTCTGTTCATTCACACAAGGGAAATTCCATCAGGAATTATTCTGAAAAAAGAAAATTAAACAGGCAGGTAAAAGCGCTTTACATCAATTCAACCCAGTCGCCCTCAGATTATTTTCTTACCACAGATGAAAACATTTTTGAAAAGCTGAAAGAAAGCCAGTACAACGTATTGCTGATGCATCCGAAAAAGATTGAGAACAAAGGTGGACTGGCAGTTTATTGCGCCAGGACAAAGAGGCCCTATGTACAGGTGGAGACAGGGGAAGAAAATACAGAGATGCAGGAAAAGATGTTGATGGTACTCGATGGCATTCTTAAATAGTTGGGAAATTTTTCGAATCGTTTCAAATAATTTTTGGCAGCTAAGTTCCAGACCTTATTTTTGCACTCCCAAATAATCAATCATTAATTGATTGGCTTTGAAAGGATGATCTCGTAGCTCAGCTGGTAGAGCAATACACTTTTAATGTATGGGCCCTGGGTTCGAGTCCCAGCGGGATCACTGGAAGCCCTGATGAATAAACATCGGGGCTTTTTTATGCCCTTTACTTACATTATATATTCTGCAAAGCTTGATAAATACTATGTAGGTGCCTGTATATATTTAGACAGGCGCTTGTACGAACATAATATCGGGCATTCAAAATTTACTAGTCTGGGCATACCGTGGCAAATTGTTTATACTGAAGGATACCAAACTTTGCCAGAAGCAAAAAAAAGGGAGCTACAGATCAAGAAAATGAAGTCAAGAAAATATATTGAGAATTTGATCAGCGCTGGTAGAGCATCCCGATTTTAATCGGGAGGGCCCTGGAGGTTTCACTGGAAGCCCTGATGAATAAACATCAGGGTTTTTTTAGTATCAATGCTTTAAACCTGGACTTAACGAAAATTCCCAAAATGGGAACTATTTCTTATCTTCGCTCAAAATAGATGCTTTTTGAGAGTTATTGCCAAGAAAATGCTTCGATCGTTTTGGGGTAAATACCCAGATTGCGAACAGCAGTTAAAAGCATGGTATCAGGAAGCAGACCAGGCAAAGTGGAAAGGACCAAGAGACGTAAAACGTGATTATCCATCGGCTTCATTTCTGTCTGATAATCGCGTAGTATTTAATATCAAGGGCAACCATTACCGATTAATTGTGCGAATCAACTATGCCTATGGCATAGTCTGGATCAGGTTTATCGGTACTCATGCTCAGTATGACAAAATTGATGCAACGACTATTTAAAAACATGAAAATGCCAGTTAAACCAATCAGGAATCAGAAAGACTATCAAATTGCGATGAAGCGGCTGGAAACCATTTTCGATGCGAAGCCAGGCAGTCCGGAAGGAGACGAACTGGAGATCCTTGGTTTATTAATTGAAAAATACGAACAGGCGCATTTCCCAATTGACTTTCCAGATCCGATAGAAGCCATTAAATTTCGAATGGAACAAATGGGTTACAACCAGAATGATCTGGCTGAAGTTGTTGGACTGAAGAGCAGGGCTAGCGAAATATTGAACAGGAAACGTAAACTTAGTCTTGAGATGATTCGACAACTGCACAAGGTATTAGGTATTCCTACCGATGTACTAATTCAAAGTTATTAGTAACCCATAACCTACAAGGTTTGCCAAACAACCAGCTTTTGAATTCGATTCAGCTTTTGATCCCATGATTCCCCTTGACTCTTGTCGGAAAAAGTATTTTCATTAAAATACATCTAAGCAAAAACTAAGTAAGCGTGCATTTTTTAATCGAACTTCATTTATAAGCATTGAATTAACCTGGCATGTGACATTATGAATAAAACCACGCCATTTGACGTGGTTTTATGCTGCCACATGAAACCAATCAGGTAGTTAAAGAAACAGTGTATTGATATTATAATTGGTGGACTTCATGGAAGACTTGCCCATGCTGTTTTGTTCCTCCAGTGAAAGTTCATCTGTTCGAAGTGTTTCCAGCCAGTGTTCCCCTGATTTGCGGAATACCTGTACAGGAATACCAAAATCATGCTGCAGCTTTTGTTCAAATTCACCAGTATTGATAGAAGGATCAAAATAAAAAACGCCTTCCTTTAATACACCCGTAATTTCAATCAGGTCTGATTTATCGGATACTTTTTGCCACATCGGTGAACCTTCTCCCTTGTCATGCTTACCAGTAAAAAATTCAAGTTTCAGGTAAGGGAAATATTTACTGAATTGTTTTTTTATTTCCTGTATGGTAGTATTTGCTGATAATATGAGTTCCATAATTCTTCTTTAATGAAGTAAAATTCCAACAGTCGAATTGCTCCTGCAATGATCAGCATTAGAAGCTGCAATGATGGCCATCAGTAGAAGCCATCAATATGAATCATAGAGCGAGAGATACAGCATCAGGTACAAAATGATCAGGATGATCAGTATGGCCAGCAATACAGGCACACCTTTCTTTATTCTTTTGCTTACCGTTCTTTTTCTTGTAAGGTGACGCATGCCGGATCAAATTGAAGTATAAATTATGGCTAAGAGTTTAAGCACCCAATGATCATGCAGGCCAATCATGGTGATCGCCATCAGCGAAAAAAATATTAGATCACCTGAAAAAAGAAAAGGCCGGATAGAAATCCAGCCCCGTTTATTTGTCCAATGTCCTATGAAAAACCGATGTAAATTTCCAGATACGAAGAATTGTGGTGAATGATCATGGTAAGTCCAACCCGTGATCCTGATCAGCAACTTCAGATCTTAACTTCACTCAACATTTCTTTACCTGTATTGATCATTTCTTTTTTAAAACCTTCCAGTTTTTCGCGGCCATCACCCACCATTTCTTCCATCCTTTTTTTCATTTCCCTGCCTTTCACCTTGATGTCGCCAGTGAGTTTTTTTCCATTTTTTGTATAAAGTAAATATCCAACCAGTCCTGCTACAGCAATGCCTGCTGTTACCATTACGAGCATTTTATTATCCAGTTTCATATACAATGATTTAGAATAGCAAGGTAGACCGTGCATAAACCTGGAGCAATGATGGTACGCAGGAAGTTTGCTGACGGTTATCAGAGGTAGTTCATGGTTTATGGTTCATAGTTCATAGGCAGATGGCTTATGGCTTATAGCAAATGACAAAAACCAAAGAAGGGTTCACCTTTCAGGATCACTCCTTCACTTCATCATTCGACATTCCCTGTTCTTCTGTTCGATATTCCAGCAGATCTTTGACGAATCCGAAGGCCTAACGATTTATCATTCTTTGTGTACGTTGTGGTTCTTCGTGCCCTTTGTGGTGCTAAGATATTTTAGAATGAGAAACAGAGCGAGAGTGCGCATGAACAGCCGGAGCACTAAGTCCACAAAGAAAGCACGAAGGACACAATGCAGGGGTTTATAGTTCACGAGTTGGGTCGCTTACTTTAAGTTGTTTTGTCACCCTGTATAGGGTCACAAGTTGGGTCACTTATCTTAGGACGCCTTGTCACCCTGCAAAGGGTTGTCACCATGGAAGGGATCTCCTTCACTTCATCATTCGACATTCCTTGTTCTTCTGTTCGATATTCTCTTGTTCGTCTGTTCGATATTCTCTCCGATTAATTCACCATTTTCTTCAGCTTCTCAATAGATAATATGGCGATCCTGCCATCGCGTATATCGATCAGCTTCTCCGATTTAAAATCAGTGAGTGTCCTGATCAAAGATTCTGTGGCTGTTCCTGCAATGGCTGCCAGGTTTTCACGACTTAAATTGATACTGTATTTATCTGAGGTAGCTTTGTACTTTTTATTTACTGTCAGCAAGGCATCTGCCACTTTTCTCCTCAATGAATTATAAGCCACATGAATCAGGTGTGCCTCCGTTTCAGAAATATCACTTGCCAGCAGTTTGATGAACTTCCCTGACACCTCGGGATTGGAATGCATCAACTGGTCAAATTCTGATTTTGGAATGGCTGCGATCTCCGAATCTTCCAGTGCTTCCGCATTTTCTTTATACACGCTGTCTTCTAGCAGACCTATATAACCAAAAAATTCTCCTTCGTTAACGATTTTAATTATCAGTTCCTTCCCATCCTCATTGGTCATATATACTTTAACCCTGCCTTTTTGAACATAATAAAGCCGGATCGGATGGTTGCCTTCTGAAAAGATCCTTTCCTTTTTTTTGTATTTGTCCAGGTGCCTTCCTTCAACAAAATGTTTTAATGCCTCTTCCCCTCCCATCATCTGGTGCAGTTCATCAACCCCCGACAGACCCGGACATTTTCTTCTCAGCAATACTTCTGATTTTTTGATCCTCACTTCAATAGCATTCAGAAGATCTGTAGGATCGAAAGGCTTTAAGATATAATCATCTGCACCCAGTGACATACCTTTTCTTACTTCATTTTTTTCAGCCAGGGCTGAGAGAAAGATAAATGGTGTATCCTGCAATTCGGGATTCATCTGGATCACATGCAAAACGCCATAACCATCCAGCTCAGGCATCATGATATCGCAAAGAATCAGGTCGGGTTTATTGCTCAGTGCCTGCTCCACCCCTTCTTTACCATTCATTGCTTTTAAAACGCGGTAATTAGAAAGCTCCAGTATCTCCGCAATATTATCGAGGATATCGCGGCTGTCTTCTATAACAAGGACTTTTTTCATCACATCAGATGTTTGATTTCGCTTTCATCGGAAGACATTTCAATTCGTAATCAAAGGTCGAACAAATTCAAATCTATTTTGGATTTTATAAAAGAGGCATGAAGTTTATTTATAGATTATATGATAGAAGTCATAAGCATTTTGCTCTGCCATACCTTTCTTTAAAACGACCTGCAGGTCCTGATTATTGAAATTTTGTATGTAAATTATTTTTTGCGTGACTTTTATCACACAATCCTGCTCATATAAGAGATAAGTTTGGTTTCATTAAAAACGAAAAACCATGGATCAGGCTACCGCTCAAGAACTCGACCTCCAGACCCATGAACTCAAAAAAGCAGCCCTGGTGCTGCGGGCAGTGAACCACAACCTGAGACAGAATTTGATCAGGTTAATTCACGCCTCCGGGTCGATTACAGTAACAGAACTCTATGAAAAACTAAAACTCGAACAATCGGTAGCGTCACAGCACCTGGCTATCCTCCGAAAAGCCGGCTTTGTATTAACAGAGCGAAAAGGGAAATTTGTTTATTACAAGATCAATTACAACGCATTCAACGAATTGGACCTTTTTACTAAAAAGATCCTGAATTGATCTGGAACACGATGAGGCATCCCTTGTTTCGACATGTGGAAAGATCCTAATCGAACTTATACAAATCTAAAGAGTAATTACAGCAAGGCAGTCCTTTTCAGGACTGCCTTTTAAATAATACTCATGAAAAAAAACTTATTTGAGTTTTAGGTTATAACCAAGTCCAAGTCCAAAATACCAGTTCTTTGTTTCGTAACCGGCATTGGGATCAATATCACTAAAAGAATAATTGGCCATGGCTTTTACAAACAGGCCACTTTGCAATTGATAGCCGGTTACCAGGTTACCTCCCAATTCAAACGCTTTGTAGTGAACATATTCATCATCCACTTCATCTGCCTTTTTACCATCAAACTTCACGTCAAATGTTTCAGCAGCTTCCACGTAAACCGGTACACCATTTCCGTTATCCACAGGAACCATTGCTTTTAAATGAATCCTTCCATCAACACCATAACTCAAACTAGGGCCCATGCCAATATAAAAATGACCCATATTTCCAGGAATTACAGCCATCAGGTTCAATGGCATTTCCAGGAAGGTAAACCTGGCATTTCCTTTTACCTTAATGTTTGTTCCATCACCATAGTCGTAATACTGGTCGATCTTACCGCCTTTACTGAGCACCGAGAATTCAGGTGCAAAATAAAAGCTGCTTCCCAGGTAAAATTTGGAAGTGATGCCGCCTTTCCATGATAAGCGGGTTTTGAAATCATAGATCTCACCGCCATCAGTAACCGAAGAATTATTTTCCGCAGATACACCAATACCTGCGAATTGTACTCCTAACTCCATTTTGCTTTTCTGGTTCTGCGCATGCAGTATAGTCATGATCAATAAAGCGCCAACCAGCACAGTCATCTTTTTCATTGCGCAATTTTTTTGTTGATTAATTCTACAAAAGAATAGTAATGATCCTGGATGTAAAATGATGACCATCACGGGTAGAGCCAACAGGCATCAGGCTGTTTTTTTCACAATCTAATGCGACCACTACAATCAACAAAAAGCCGCGCATGGAGCGCGGCCAATGTGAACAAGCCACCAATAACCAATCATAATGCTTTAGCAATAATATTTTCCTGTTTTCCCAAAACCTTATCCTTTACCATCACATCAATAATCTTCTGACCATACTGGTGCGCCAGGTTATCAGTAGAAGACGGATCAAAAGATTCTGTTTGTACCGAATAGATCAACTTATTTTCCTTAACATCATAAAAATTACTCTCCCAGAAATATTTTGTACTCACATTATAATATCCAGGTTCATCTATCCTGTAATAAAGAGAGCGATAATAACCAGGAAAACGGTAGTGATAAGTAACATAAGGCGAATAGATCACTCGTCCTGGTGTATAATATCGCTCCTTTTCCTTGTCCAGTAAAACAATAGTCAGCACAGCATCAACATCTTCATTTGCAAGCTTGCTTGTGATCATGCTTTCTTCCATATCCTGGAAGGCCCTCGGTCCGTACACATTAAAAGCCGATACTGCATTGTAACCCAGCGCCTTTAGATCATCAACCAAATGTCCTTCCATTTTCTGCTTCACTGTTCTGTCAGCCTCGCGAATAATTCCTACAACCATTACCTTGTTATATTTCTTTGCAGTAACCTCACTGGCCTTCCAGGTAGAAGTAATGTATGTTGAAGAGCAACCGGCAAATAATACCAGCGCTATCACCAATGTTATATATTTCAACAGTTTCATAAAAGGTATTTTACATCAGGTCAAAACTAAGATGTGAGGAAGCCAGGAGCAATGATGGCAGTCAGCGGTCTTAATAACCCTGATCAGTGAAACAATTCCATAGCAGAGGCACTGATAAATTCTCCAAACTCCCGCTTCTGTTCATAAAAGATCATTTCTGTTCTGTAGATATCTCTTCTGAGTTTATCCTGCCTGGCAATCAGTTCATCAAATAATAATCCATCGCCAAACAATTCTTTTTCCAATAACTGGTTCAAATCAGATAGTTCATGAAACAGAAATGCAAATACGGTATCCTGGGCTATGAATTGTTCCTGGAAAGTTTCAGCAGCTACAATTGCATTTTCTTCATTGCTCCTGTTAACTATATCTGCCAGTCTTGATTTAAGAATTGAATTTTCCTGCTGAAAGAAAACCAACTCTCGCCGCCAGCTCTCCTCCTCAAATTGAAAATGTTTAATGATAGCATCCGGGTACATGGTATTAAATTTTCGTTTTGATTTTCTTTTCCCTGAAAGATCAGGCCCTGCCGATGCCTTTCAGCAGGGCTGTTTCACGGCGTACTTGAGAGTACTCTTATTTCACAGAGATCTTTTTGGTTGCCATGGCTTTTTTGGCTTCTTCAGAACGGGGTAGCTTGATATTCAATACGCCATCCTGGTATTTGGCATCTATGAATTCCTGCTTAACATCTTCCGGCAGGGTGAAGCTGCGTGAAAAAGAAGTGAAGTTGTATTCCTTGCGGCTGTACATATCTTCATTTTCTTCTTTTTCTTCTTCTTTTTCTGCACTGATCGTAAGCATGTTTCCTTCTATGTCAATAGTGAAATCTTCTTTCATCAAACCAGGAGCTGCCAGGGAAACCATATAGCCGTCCTTGTCTTCCTTAACATTAACAGCTGGCATGGTCAGCATCCTTGAAGGATAGGAAGGACCAAACATTTCATTCCATGGCTTAAAAAACTCATCAAATAAAGAAGGTGACAGATAAGACCGGGTTAATGCTTTTGTTGACATACAATTGAGTTTTACAATTAATAAAATTGTGATCAGTGCAAACTTAACTTAGCAGCAAGGTGCAATTCAATGACCGGCATTATTCAAAGCGCTGTTTGTCATCAGGGACGAGAGGTGTGCTTATGGCGTATGGGGGTTAGCGTATAGCTTATGGTTTATGGCATATGGCAGCAACGGCCGATTAATGCTTTATTTTTTTTGAGGAGGGTTTTTTTGAGAAGAGAATGATTTGTTACCAGGCGCCATTGCTACTATTCAACTTTTGTTGCGTCGCACACTTGAGCTGCATGCTATGGTAAACTAGCGTAGTGTTCTTCGTGCCTCCTTCGTGAACTTAGTGCTCCGGCTGTTCATCTCTGCTCTCGCTTCGCCATTGCTAAAGCTAGGGCGAACGCAGTCTGTTTCTCACTCTAAAGTTTTTTAGCATCACAAAGGGCACAAAGAACCACGAAGATTCTGTGTTAAATAACAATAGTTATTGGATCATATTTTTAATTTTGTTTTTTAGGCGACTTTATGTCAGCCTCTTTAGGGCGGTCTATTTATGACCGCTCTAATTTTTT
>JAEWKK010000004.1 GCA_023386045.1 Bacteroidota bacterium | reverse complement strand
TCACCTCACTTTCTTTCCACAAATTTCTTTCACTTTTATTTTCTGCTATACCAATAATTTCAATGAACTGTTTATAGTAATTCTAGAGAAATGGATTAATTAAAACAGTACAAAGAGATCTAAAGGTTCTTCGTGTTCCAAAATAAACTTACTGATACAGTTCGATAACAGAGAGAAGGCAAAGAAGATTCTGCGTTTCGACGGTCTATGAACCATGAACTATGATCTATGAACTGCTATAAGCCATACGCCATAAGCTACATGCCATCCGTCATCCAACTCAGAACAAAAAGATTTCCTACAGTCTCTATAATTTGCTATATTAGAATTAGAGTAATTGATTTACCCGCAATCTATCCTACCAACTGCCAAATCTGTTTCCTGATTTAACCGGTTCTGTTATTTCTTAATTGTCCATAAATGGACTGATCATTCATTCAATTCATCAAAACAACTATTATGAAAAAGATTGCTTTGGTTTTCAGTTTCATGCTTTGCTTTACCCTCAGCTTTTCTCAATTAATCTACCTGGATGCTGGTCCGCAGGTAGCTGCGGATGAACCAAAGGGACAGCCTGTGCTTTCCTACTCATTTGGTGATCCGGGGAGCATCAATCTTACAATTGAGACAGGACTCATGTCGCCGCAGTTATTCCAGGCAGCAGCCTTTGGAACCATATTTTCCAAGATGGAGATCAAGGTTTATGATCAGAAAAAAGTGGTTTATAAGATCACGCTTCAGAATGTAATGGTAGCATCTATTTCAACAGGCATCGGTACCACCGAAAATGTTACTCTTCAATATGAAAAGATCAGGATAAAGGATTTTAGTCATTAGAGTGAGTTCATAGTTCATGGTTCATAGTTCATGGAATATGGCATATGGCGTGTGGCGTATGGCGGGTAGCATATGGCAGATACATTTGGCTTATAGCTTATGGCAGGTAACATATAGCGTAAGGTAGATGGCAGAAGTTTCGTGCTTGTTAGCGTTGGAGGAGTAAAGTTTAAGTTTCACCTTACTTAAGATTCTTCATTTAGAGATATTTCTTCTGTAGAATTCTGGAGTTTACAGATCCATAAGTTTATTAAACAGCAGATTATCCAATAAGTGCCCAACCATCAGCTGGAACTAAATGTTACCAGCCATTCAAGATGTTCGCAAGAAGCCACTGCTATTCGACATCAGCCAAATGCATCTGCCATATGCTATACGCCATATGCACTAACGCAGCAATCACCTACATCCGATCGAACCCGGAACGAATCTGGAACGAAGGCAGTATGCAGGCATCATACAGCCATGCAGGTCAATTACACATGGTTTACATGTTTTAACAAATTCCAGTCAAGCTAAATTCCATCTTCCCGGTCATTGCAACATGGCCATAGTGAAAAACAATATCATCACCCAGTCATTGAGAGGAAGGATCGGTAACCTGGTTTTTCGCCAGCGTGATGGAAAGACCGTTGTTTATTCATTGCCTCGTGCTTATCCTCCACCCACAGCACAACAACAAAGTCGCCGCCAGCAATTTGCCAAAGCCGTATCCCTTGCCAGGGTCGCTATAAGTAATGAAGCAGAGAAAGAATTTTTTAAAAGCATCGCGCAAAAAGGACAAAGCGCCTATCATGCGGCCTTGAGTTATTTTTTGAAGAATGAGGGTGTTGAAATAAAAGATATCAATCCATCAATTAATAGAAAAGAGGAAAGGACAAAATTTGTTAAGTCATTACGAGCTCATATTGATTATCCCATTTTAATAGTGATTGCGAAGAAGTTTGGAAGAGGAAGATTTAAAAAGGGGGTGTATTTGGATTGGGGGGTTCCGTAGGGGAAATGTTTTAAGGTAACACCAGGCATCATTTATACCCAGCTCTCATAGGTAGACTATGCAACTAAATATGATTTTTTCAAAGGAATCTTTTATTCCTGAATGCTTTTCCAGATCCGGATTTCAAATAAACTTCAAAATCGTAGGCCTTGAGTTTATCAGCAAAATTGATTGTAACAATTAATTCAACTGGCAACCTGGAAGATGTGTATTTGATTTGGCCATGATTATGTCGACTTAACCTGTCTATGATATCTGATGTGCAACCAGTATAATAAGTTCCATCATTACACTTCAAAATGTATACTGTCGACATTAGATCTTTTGTAGTAAAAATTGGGGTTTGCTCAATCAGTGAGAAGAGAATAAAAACAAAAAATCTATAGTTTAAACTCATTGTAAATGCAGAAGACATATACCTGCGGAGAAAAAATGTCTTGCAGCGGACTGCCTCCGCCGAAGGTCGCTTTAGCCACCGAAGGCAGGCTATGATTTACAGCTTTCGAACTTTTATTTCGAAGACTTTTTAACAACCGTAAAATTTATTAGAGATTTCGAACCGGAGAGCGGACTGCGTCCGTGCTCCGTCGCTGAAGCTTTGGCGCAGGCGCCCGAAGCCCACAGAATGAAAAGCCCACCTACGCTGAAACTGCCATATCTATACTAGGTAGTACGGCTTCGAGTTGTTGAAGCTGCGGACTACGTCCGTGCTCCGTCGCTGAAGCTTTGGCGCAGGCGCCCGAAGCCCACAGAGACGAAGCCCACCTACGCTGAAGCTTCGGTGGGCGAAGGTCACTTTCGCAACTTCTGCGGACTGCGTCCGCCGAAGGTCGCTTCAGCGACCGAAGGCGGAGACTGAGGGATTCGAACCCTCGATACCCTTTAGAGGTATACACACTTTCCAGGCGTGCTCCTTCAACCACTCGGACAAGTCTCCATTCCCTTGATGAAGGGCTGCAAATTTAGGGTTTACATCGATAGCCGGAATAAGTTCCTTGCGTTTTCTGTAGTTATTTTGGTGACTTCCTCAACTGAACAATCCATAATCATCGCCAGTTTTTCCGCTACCAGCATTAAATAAGCAGGTTCATTTCTTTTCCCCCTGTAAGGCACAGGCGCAAGGTAGGGCGCATCGGTTTCCAATACCAACTTTGAAAGTCCGGTCTTTGCCACTACCTTATCCAGTCCCGCATTTTTAAAACTCACCACTCCTCCAATACCCAGGTAAAAACCGGTTTCCAGGATTTCCTTGGCCTGCGACTCACTCCCAGAAAAACAATGAAACACCCCTCGCAAACCAGGATAGGACTTCACCACCTCTATACATTCATCAATGGATTCGCGCGAATGGATCACAAGCGGTAAATCGTATTCCAGCGCCCATTCAGCCTGGCGCCTGAAAGCCATGTATTGCTCGCTGGTAAAGGTCTTGTCCCAGTAAAAATCCAGTCCCGTCTCCCCGATGGCTACAAATTTTCTTTGCTTCAGGTAATCGTTTACCAGTTCCAGCTCCTTTTCATAATCGCTCTTTACAGAGCAGGGATGAAGCCCGATCATGGATAGGCATCCCTTGTAATCCCGCTCCAGTTCCAACATTCCCGCATGGGTTGAACTGTCAATGGCCGGCATGAGCATAATCTGTACTCCTTTCTCTTCTGCCCTGCCAATCATGGCCTCCCGGTCATCTGCGAATTCGGGCAGGTAAATATGTGTATGAGTATCAATTAGGTACATAACTGTAGGTATTGCGTCGATGGTCCCCTGGTTTTTTGGTTCATAGTTCATAGTTCATGGATCATAGGTGGTCGTTTGTGAAAGGATATTTCAACTTATTTTAAATCTTAAACATTAGTCTTTAAACTTTAAACCGCTTGATCTATAGACAATTGTCCATGGTCTATGGTCTATTTACCATGGACTCACAAATAAAATTAAGAAACCTTTAAACTTAGGGCTTTTTGATTCATCTTACCGCTGCTATTTTAAACCTGAAATATCAGTTTTATGAAAAAGGCTACACTGCTCACCCGAATCCTTGCGCTCAGTTTTCTATCATCCACATTGTTGATCAGCTGTAAAAAAGACCAGTCGGGAGACCTGACTCCTGCTGAAGAAGAGGAGATCGCCCGCATTTCCACAGAATCGGAAGCGGAATCAGACCTGGTCTATGATGATGTTTTCAACAATGTAATGGGCGTAAGTAATGAAGTAGCGATCGGCGGAACGGGGGTCTTTGGAAGGGAAGCTTCCGGAGGAAAGCTCCTGAACCCAGATTCAATTACCTGCTTCACCGTTACCAAAACTCAATTGAATGCCCCTGCTCCATTCCCGGTAAAAGTAGTAATCGACTTTGGTACCACAGGCTGTACCGGTGCTGATGGACATACCCGCTATGGTAAGGTCATAATTGTTTATACCGGCAGGCTCATTTTCCCGGGCAACATGGCCACCACAACTTTTGATGGCTTTCACCTTGACAGCATTGCAGTTACGGGCACCCACCAGATCAGAAATACCACAGCCGCTGGCTCCAACCAACGACAATTTACAGTTGAGGTTACCGATGCCAAACTCACCAAACCCAGTGGCAATTTCATACGCTGGAACAGCCATAAAGTGATTACCCAGGTGGAAGGAAATGCAACACCAGTGCCTGTGGATGATGTATTCAGGATAACAGGCCAGTCACACGGCAGAGTACTAAGAGGTAATCTTTTGTTTGAATGGACAAGCGAGATCCTTGATCCATTGATCAAGCGATTCAACTGTCCCTGGATCTCAAAAGGTGTGATCAGGACCAAGAGAAGTACACTGTCCAACACATCGCCATGGGTGGCAACACTCAATTTTGGTCAGGGTACTTGTGACTTCCTTGCGGTGCTCACCATCAATGGTGTGGTACACAACATCCAGCTGCCTCACTAAGAAAATCTGTAAAAATTAAATTGAATTTTATATTCCGAAAAAGTTTTTACCTTTAAACCAGTTTTCATAGGGTACGGATTAAAAACGGGCCAGGGTTTCTACCCAGGCCCTAATTATGTAAAGACCTCCCGGTTTCTCAAACTTCTATTCTTTTCATCAGGTATTTTTCATTTTGCAGGTAGTGCAAAAGTTTTGGCAGACAATATTCCAGGTTTTTATATGCCTTCTCACTATCATGAAAAACAATGATCGATCCGGCGGAAATATTCTGCACCACATTCATCAAACATTGTTCGCCTGAATAAGACTGATCAAAATCTCCACTCAATACATCCCACATAATAACCCGAGCATCAGGCTGGCCCATTGCAACAGCAATCTGTTTTGCCTGCGAAGACCTGATGCGACCATAAGGAGGCCGGAATAAATTGGAATGAATGAGCTGTGATGCCTGCCTGATATTTTCTATATAGGATGAAGGTTCTGTTTTCCATCCATTCAGATGATGATAGGTATGATTGCCTACTGCATGTCCTTCATCAATGATCCTCTGATAAACAGATGGATATTTATTGACGTTATCACCAATACAAAAGAAGCTTGCTTTTGCATGGTATTGCTTCAACAGATCAAGTACCCAGGGCGTAATTTCCGGATGAGGTCCGTCATCAAAACTCAGGTAGACTGTTTTTTCATCAGCAGCTAATTGCCAGATATAATCCGGGAAGAATTTTTTTGCCAGCCATGGTGTTTTGATGAAATAGCGGTGCATGCGACTCAAAGATAACAGTTGCGTTTTTGTTCCGGCTGCTTTCAACAACAGCTGCCTTTCAGGAGATAATAAAATTTTACTTTTGCTGCATGTCAAAAAGAGTCAGGGTACGTTTTGCTCCCAGTCCCACGGGAGGTTTGCATTTAGGAGGTGTGAGAACAGTGCTGTACAATTATCTCTTTGCCAAACATCATGGCGGAGATTTTATTCTCCGGATTGAAGATACAGACCAGAGCCGCTATGTAGCAGGTGCTGAAGAATACATCTTTGAAACCCTGAACTGGTGCGGCTTACAACCTGATGAAAGCACACAGCATGGAGGTGATGCAGGTCCATACAGACAAAGCGAAAGAAAAGAAAGCTATAGAAAATATGCAGAGCAACTGGTGAAGCAGGGCAATGCTTATTATGCTTTTGATACACCGGAAGAACTGGATGCCATGCGTTCAAAATTGAGGTCGGAAGAAAATCCTAGTCCCCAATATGATAAGGAAGTACGCATGCAGATGCGCAATTCACTCACCCTTCCTGAAGAAGAAGTTCAGTCTTTGTTGAAAAATAATACTCCCCATGTGATCAGGATCAAAATGCCTGCAGGTGAAACTGTAAGTTTCAAAGACATGATTCGCGGTGAAGTGAGCTTTGATACATCAACTGTTGATGATAAAGTATTACTGAAAGCAGATGGCATGCCTACCTATCATCTTGCCGTTGTAGTTGACGACAGGCTGATGCAGATCTCACATGCATTTCGTGGAGAGGAATGGCTTCCAAGTGCGCCTGTGCATATTTTATTATGGCGGTATTTATTTGGTGAAGAATTCATGCCCCAGTGGGCGCACCTTCCACTGATATTAGGACCAAACGGAAAGCTAAGCAAACGCGATGGCGCCAAATATGGCTTCCCTGTATTCGCCATGAACTGGACAGACCCAAAGACTGGTGAATTGACTGAAGGCTTCAGGGAAAGAGGTTTTTTACCCGAAGCATTTATCAATATGCTGGCCATGCTGGGATGGAATGATGGAACAGAGCAGGAACTCTTTAGTTTGGATGAACTGGTTCAAAACTTCTCCATAGAAAAAGTGCACAAGGCAGGCGCCAGGTTTGATTTTGAGAAAGCAAAATGGTTCAACCATGAATGGATCAAAAAACTGCCTGCTTCCAACTACATCGCGCAGGTAAAAGAATTATTTGCTCAAAAAGGACTTCAAATCAGTGATGAAGCATACATGGAAAAAGTAATGGACCTGGTGAAAGACAGGTGCACCTTACTGACAGATTTCTGCGAGCACAGTTATTTCTTTTTCAAAGCCCCGGGAGATTATGATGCCTCGGCTATCAAAACAAAATGGAGTGAAGAGAAAAAGAAATTCTTTGAAGCCTATGCAGCTTCCATGAACAGCATCAGCGCGTGGACGGCAGAGAACCTGGAGAATCATTTCAAACAGATGGCCGAACAACACCAGATCAAACCGGGTGAATTGCAATTGCCAATGCGTATCATGCTGGTTGGTGGCAAGTTCGGGCCTCCTGTATTTCACATTGCAGAAGTGCTGGGCAAGGAAGAAACAATTGGTCGCATAGAAGCTGCATTATCAGCCTTTACATTCTAATCAACATTGCTTTATTTTTGAGCCGTATGAATGCAGATCTTAAAAGACCGATCCGTGTACTGGTAGCCAAGGTAGGATTGGATGGACATGACAGGGGCGCTAAAGTAATTGCCACTGCCTTGCGTGATGCCGGCATGGAAGTGATCTATACAGGATTGAGACAAACACCGGAAATGGTAGTCAATGCTGCACTGCAGGAAGATGTTGACGCAATAGGCATCAGCATATTATCAGGCGCGCACATGACGGTGTTTCCAAAAGTACTTGCATTGATGAAACAAAAAGGACTGGATGATGTATTACTCACCGGCGGTGGGATCATACCAGAAGAGGATATGCTTTCCTTAGAGCAACAGGGCTCGGGTAAATTATTCGCACCTGGTACACCCACAACGGAAATTGCAGGATATATCACTGATTGGGTAAAAGAGCACAGGACATTTTGATCTATACTACTTATTACCTAAAGAAGTTTCCAACAATAAAGTGCTCAAATAGGATAAGGTTGAATCCTGCCAAAGAGGATGAATAATTTTATATCAGCTAAAAGAGTTTGTAACTTTATTTCATGGATGTTCGTGAACTCATATTAATTGATCCAGAAGTATTAGGAGGTACTCCTGTTTTCAAGGGCACAAGAGTACCCGTCGAATCCATATTTGATCATTTGGAAGCAGGAGTGACTTTAGATGAATTCCTGAATGATTTTCCCAGCGTAACAAAGGAACAGGCCATTGCAGCTCTTGAACTTGCAGCGCGGCTCTTATCTTCAAAAAACATCGTCAAGCTTTATGAAGCTGCTGCTTGATGAAAACTTACCGAAACGCTTAAAACAAGACTTTCCCCGGTACCAGGTTTTTACTGTCAGGGACATGGGTTGGAATGGAATCAAAAATGGTGATCTTCTAAACCTGACGATTAAAGATGGATTTGATGCATTTCTAACTTTTGATAAAAACCTACAGCATCAGCAAAATTTCATTAAATACCCTATTTGTGTTTTAATACTTGTAGCAAAAAACAATACATATTTGGAGTTGAAGATTCATTCTGCAAGCATTATCAAACTAATAGAAAAAAGCAATCCTCTTCCAAAGGGCCCTGTCATCATATCAGCTCCAACAGAATAAATTCCTGTGCAACAAGGATGAGAATCAAAGTCATTGTCCTAATAAACTATCTCCCCTCGCCTTTTTTATTTACTACTTACATTTGAAAAAAAATTCTCCATGTATAAGACCTTACTGACCTCACTTGAGAATGGGATCTTCACTGTAACCATCAACAGGCCCGATAAATTAAATGCGTTGAATCGTGATGTGATGGCAGATCTGAATGAGGTCACTGCTGAAATAGAAAAAAACCCTGAGATCAAAGCGGTGATCATTACCGGTTCAGGAACCAAGGCCTTTGTTGCAGGTGCTGATATCAGTGAATTTGTGGGATTGAATCCTTCAGAAGGCGCTGCACTTGCAAAAACAGGACAGGATATATTCTTCAAGATAGAGAACGCCTCCAAACCAATTGTTGCAGCCGTGAATGGCTTTGCACTGGGTGGTGGCTGTGAACTAGCCATGGCCTGTCATTTCAGGGTGGCCAGTGATAATGCGAAATTCGGGCAGCCTGAAGTCAACCTTGGTATCATACCTGGTTATGGTGGCACACAAAGACTGGTGCAACTGATAGGAAAAGGAAGAGCACTTGAATTATTGATGACAGGCAATATGATTGAAGCCAGCATCGCGCTTGAATATGGTTTGGTGAATCATGTAGTACCACAGGATGACCTGCTACCAAAAGCAAAAATGATCCTTGACCAGATCATCGCCAAAGCTCCATTTGCAATTAGTAAGTGCATCAGTTCAGCAAATGCTGTTTTCAGTACTGAGAATGGCTATGAAGTGGAGATCAGGTCTTTTGGTGAATGCTTTACCACCGAAGACATGAAAGAAGGAACCGGGGCTTTCCTGGAGAAGAGAAAGCCGGTGTTTAAGGGGAGATGAGGTGGTTGGTAGTTCGTGGTTCATGGATCATAGATCATAGTTCATAAAGATTGAGAGATCATGATCTATGACAGATTGTATACTGTATGGTAGAGTGAACTAAATAGAACTGCGTTGTGCCCTTTGTGCCTTCTTTGTGCACTTTGTGATCCGGCTCCCTTACAGGGTGACAAGAGAGTTATACAGAAACGTCCCAACTCGTGAACTTGTGAACTATTCAGGCGTTGTGTCCTTTGTGCCTTCTCTGTGTACTTTGTGATCCGGCTGTTCTTTCCTTTTACAAACTGTTTTTTATATAGTAGTTGTTTTAGGAGCACGAAGCACACGAAGAACCACGAAGTGCACAAAGAAAAAGTAGAGAGATCGATGGCTCATAGAACTGTTCTACCAAAAACCAACTCGTGAACTCGTGAACTCGTGTACTTGTGAACTCGTGTACTTGTGAACTCGTGAACTACCTATGAACTATGATCTATGAACCATGAACTATTCCGGGAAAATCCTGATCGTTTTCACATAGCGGCTTTGATAGTAGTTATTTAATGGAGTGATGGTGACGCCATATTTTTTCCCGGAAGTGGAATGAATGAATTCAATGACTCCATTGTTATTTGATACAACCAGTCCCATATGACCAACAAATTTTTCAGTGCTGTCGGTACCGGTAAACAGCACCAGGTCACCCACTCTCGCACTATCCTCAGGAATGGGCCTTCCCACATTGGTAAAATCAATAGAAGAACGTGGCACTATAATCTTGAAATGTCCAAAAACATAAGTAATGAAACCGGAACAGTCAAATCCTGATTTTGGATCTGCTGAAGCATATTTATAAGGAACCCCGATCAGTGTTTTAGCAAAATCAACCACCTCTGCAGGTTTTACATTTTTTGTATGCACCTCCGCTCCTGACACGAGAATAGAATCTGTGCGAATGGTATCGATGATTAGTAAAAGCGAATCCCTGCGAACAGAATCAAGATACCTTGCCTGCGATGAATCGATAGTGACAATGCGAACTGTATCCGGTTTTTTTTCACTGCCATCAGAGAGGTCAAAACAGGATGAGAGGAATAGGCTACTGCTGCATATGAGTAATATCAGTTTTTTAGGATTCATTATCAGTGTACTTCAAAAATGAAACCAACAGAAGCTTTCCTCCCTTGATTTATCTTTGCGGCATTCAAATAAATCATATGTCAGTATACCGTATTGAAAAAGACACGATGGGCGAGGTAAAAGTGCCCTCAGATGCGTATTATGGTGCCCAGACCCAGCGCAGCATTGACAATTTCAGGATCGCGCAGGACATTAATAAAATGCCCAAAGAGATCATCCGTGCATTTGCCTATCTCAAAAAAGCAGCTGCTATTACCAACCACGAAGCAGGTGTATTACCAAAAGAAAAACTGGACCTGATCAGCAGGGTTTGTGATGAGATTCTTGAAGGTCAACTTGATGAATATTTTCCACTGGTGGTATGGCAAACAGGTAGCGGTACCCAAAGCAATATGAATGTTAATGAAGTGATCGCTTACCGTGGCCATGTATTGTACGGGGGGCAGCTGGGCGACAAGGAAAAAGCACTTCATCCTAATGATGATGTCAACAAATCACAATCATCCAATGATACATTTCCAACTGCCATGCACATTGCTGCCTATCAAATGCTGATGGAAACCACACTTCCCGGATTGGAAAAACTGCGTGATACGCTGGCTGCCAAATCTAAAGCGTTCATGAAGGTGGTAAAGATTGGTCGCACGCATTTCATGGATGCCACACCATTGACGCTGGGACAGGAATTCAGCGGATATGTATCGCAACTCGATCATGGTATCAGGGCCATAAAAAATACATTGCCGCATCTTGCAGAACTGGCGCTAGGAGGAACAGCAGTGGGTACGGGTATCAATACACCAAAAGGTTATGCAACCAATGTTGCCAAACATATAGCTCAACTTACGGGACTTCCATTTGTAACTGCAGAAAATAAATTTGAATCACTGGCAGCACATGACGCCATTGTTGAATCGCATGGCGCATTAAAGACTGTTGCAGTGAGCCTGATGAAGATTGCCAATGATATCCGCATGCTTTCTTCAGGTCCGCGTTCAGGTATTGGAGAAATCTTCATTCCTGATAATGAGCCAGGATCATCCATCATGCCTGGCAAGGTCAATCCAACACAGTGTGAAGCACTGACCATGATTGCAGCACAGGTAATGGGAAATGATGTTGCCATCAACATGGGAGGAGCGATGGGTCATTTTGAATTGAATGTATTCAAGCCGATGATGATCTATAATTTTCTTCACAGTGCAAGACTGATCGGTGATGGATGTGTAAGCTTTAATGATAAATGTGCAGTTGGCATCGAACCTATTGAAGCCAATATCAAAAAACACGTTGATAATTCATTGATGCTGGTAACCTCACTGAATACAAAGATCGGCTATTACAAAGCAGCTGAAATTGCACAAAAGGCACATAAGGAAGGAACCACGCTCAAGGAGATGGCCGTTAAGCTGGGATATGTAACACCGGAAGAATTTGACCAGTGGGTTATTCCTGAAAATATGGTTGGAGAAATAAACGTTTAATTTTAAACTCAATATCATGAAGCCACTGCATCCAGCAGTGGCTTTTTTATTTGGCTATTGCATTTTGAAGAAAGGATGATTAATTTAACACTGCCTGTGTAAACACCAGTTTACCAATAAACTCCAATCCATATGAAAGACAGAACAGGCAATGCCATTCAATTCAGCGGCTACCCGCTTAAGATAGCGGAAGTCAGCAGGCCTTCAAAGCTGAAGATCATCAAATCAAAGAATGTTCATTTACCAGCGCAATCAAGGCTGAATATTGCAGACGATCCCAAATACTGGGATGTTGACTGGTTTAAAAGTTATGAATGAAAGCTTAGTAAGATCAATGATCACATCACATGCGCTTTGTCGCCCATTTCCGTGTTCGTTGTTACGGTTTGGGCTTCATCCTCATCATGTTTCCTGTGAACGAGTCGTTTTTGAAATAATAACAGTGTGATCACACCCACTGAGATGGAAGCATCAGCAATATTGAAAATCGGACTAAAGAATAAAAATTCATTTCCGCCAATGAAGGGCATCCACTTGGGAAAGTGTGATTCGATCATTGGAAAGTAAAGCATGTCCACAACGTTTCCATGAAGAAATCCTGCATAGCCACCTTCAGTAGTCAGATGTGCGATGCCTGCATAATTGATGGTACCATTTGATACAGGATCTGAAAGCATGCCCCTGTCAAAGATCATCCCATAAAACATTGAATCGATCAGGTTACCCAGTGCTCCTGCATAGATGAGAGAAGCACAAATGATAAAACCTCTTGAATATCCCTGCTTGATAATCCTTCCAATGTACCAGGTTCCAAAGATGACAGCAGCCAGACGGAATAAGGTCAATAACATCTTACCCCAGGTTCCACCCCACTCCCATCCCCAGGCCATTCCTTTATTCTCAATAAAATATAATTGAGCCCAATCAAAGCCAAACATATTGGTAACATGGCCAAGCGGAAAACTGGTTTTGATCCAGATCTTTAATGCCTGGTCGGCAATGATAATTACGGCGATGATCAATACGGAAAAACGAAGCTTCACTGTCAAAAATTAAGTGCTCAAAGATAAGGGTTGAAATGGAGGCTGGTTTTTTAAAAAGTTAATTCTATTCATGGAAATAGACCCGTTTCACGCGGTGCGATATACCCGTCATCACCTCGTAGGGAATGGTTCTGATCCAGCCTGCAACTTCCTGCACCGGGAGCTGTGGGCCAAAGACAATGACGTCCAGACCTTCGGATACACCTTCAATGCCAGTTACATCAATCATTGTCATGTCCATACAAACCGTTCCGATAACAGGCGCCAGCTTCCCATTCACCAGCATCCTGCCCACTCCATTTCCGAAGGCCCTGGAATATCCATCTGCATAACCTATCCGAACCGTGGCGATCGCAGAATCTTTTTGCACAATGCTTCGGCGGTTATAACTCACAGATTCGCCCTTTTTTAAATGTTTTATCTGGGCAATGGTGGAGCGAAGGGTAGCAACAGGTTGCAATTGCAATGCATGTGCAGAATCGATCTCGATACCATAAAGCCCTATGCCCAGACGAACCATATCCATCTGCAGTTGCGGATGACGAACAATGGCAGCTGAATTGGAAATATGTTGCAGGAAAGGATAAGAAATATACTTACTGATGATGCTTACAGCTTCATTAAATGTGCTGGCCTGCTGTAATGTAAAATCATCCTGGCTTTCATCTTCACTGGCAGCCAGGTGAGAAAAAACCGACTGGATCGAAAACAAATTTGAAGCAGCGATCATCTTCGACAAGGCTTCAACTTCATTCAATGAAAAACCAAGCCTGTTCATGCCTGTTTCTATTTCTATATGTACAGGATAATCAGTCAGTCCCTGGCTCTTCAGATAATTTCCAAAGCTTTCCAAAAGATGAAATGAATAAATCACCGGTTGAAGATGATCATCAACGATGGCCTGGAAAGAAGATTCTTCGGCATTCATGACCATGATGGGGATGGAGATACCGGCTTTCACCAGGTCAACACCTTCATCTGCATAAGCAACGCCCAGGTAATTGACATGGTGGTATTGAAGCACACTGGCAATTTCGGCACCACCACTGCCATAGGAAAATGCCTTTACCATGGCCATGACAGCAGTTTTTGGCTGCAATAATTTTGAATATTCCTTGAGGTTATGTGCCAGCGCATTCAGGTTGATCTCGAGCACGGTCTGGTGAAGCTTTTTTTCAAATAACCTGGCTATTCTTTCAAATTCAAATTTGCGCGCGCCTTTTATCAGTATGATCTCTTTGTTGAATTTCGAGCTTCGGAATTCATTGATAAAATCATCTGTTGACAACCATGACTCGAGGCCTGTTGTCTCAGGTAATTTTCCCGTAAGGCCTTCGCTTAATTTCTCACCAATGGCGATAACCTTATTGATCTTATGACTGACGAGAAATCCTGATATCGTTGTATAGAGATCATTGCTTTCTTTACCGCTCCCAAAAAAATCTGAAAGGATAACAGTTCGGGAATGACCTGCTCCCTGTTGAGATAAAAAATCCAGGGCGATCCTTAAAGAAGTAATATCGGCGCTGTAACTGTCGTTGATCACGAGGCAATCATTGATGCTGTGATTCAACTGAAGCCTCATGTCTATGGAATGAATTCCGGCTATTCTATTTTGAATCAGCTCACCACTATATCCCAATTCAAACATAACGGCGCAACAGGTGATCAGATTTTCGATAGAAGCATCATCCGTGAAAGGAAAATTGATTTGCTGTACAGAAGTCTTGTACCGAAGTTTGATGATGGTATGATCCTTTAACTTCTTTATCTCTTCAACAACAAGATCATTGGTGCCGGCACTTCCCCATGTAAATATTTTTGTACCTGAAGGAAGCAATTCTTTCTTTCCACCCATATCCCTGTTGCGGGCAAAAACGATGGAGCAGGATTTGAACAATAACAGTTTCTCTGAAAGCTTTTGTGCCTCATCTACAAATCCTTCACTATGGGCAAGACCAATATTGGTAAGAATCCCCATTGTAGGCTGAATGATCTTCTGCAGGTCGGACATCTCACCAGGTTTGGAAATGCCGGCTTCAAAAATTCCAAGCGTATGCTGCTCATTCATCTGCCAGATGCTTAATGGAACACCGATTTGCGAATTATAACTCTTGGGACTGCGAACAATATGATGGTCTTCTTCCAGTAAATGAAAGAGCCATTCTTTGACAATGGTTTTACCATTACTACCAGTTATGCCAATCACGGGAATAGCAAAACGACTTCTGTGATGCGCGGCTAGTTGCTGTAATGCTTCAAGACTATTGGCAACCAGGATAAAATTGGAATCCGTAAAAGAGGCAGTGTCCACTTCTTCACTTACAATGAAATTCCTGATTCCTTTTTTATAAGCATCTCGCAGAAAACGATGGCCGTTATTATGTGTTGCTTTAAGGGCAAAGAAGAGAGAAGCCGCGGGTTGTTGCAGTCGCCTGCTGTCAAAAACAAGGTTTTCAATAAGATCATCTGTATGCTGGCGGATAAATGATCCCCCAATAATATCACAGATGGTTTTTATTCTATACACGCTTTAGATTCTGTCTTCCGGTTTTTTTGATACCTGTACTGAATAGAGAATGGACCCACCCAGGCAAATAATGATGATGATCAGTGAAATATAGGTAGGCACATGAACATCAAAGAACTTCACCAGCATTTTCAAACCTATATATATCAGCACAATGGCAATACCCTGTTGAAGATAAGAGAACTTATTTACAGCACCCCTCAGGAGAAAAAATAAGGAACGAAGACCCAGCACAGCAAATATATTACTGGTATAAATGATCAGTTCCTTATTGGGTGATTCAGTTACAATAGCAAATACTGCAGGTATACTGTCCAAAGCAAATACGATATCGGTTGTGGCCAGCATCACCACTACCACAAACATGTTGGTATAGAATCTTTTCCCGTTTCGCTTCACGGTCATCTTTCCACTTACATCTTCATGTATAATGGGAAAGAAACGATTGAGAAATTTATAAACAGGATTAGTTGCAGGATCAAATTCATTTTCCTGCTTTACGGTAAAGATCTTCAAACCCGTATACACCAGGAAGGCACCAAAGAAATAAAGGATCCAGTCAAACCTTTCTACAATCACCACTCCGATAGTGATGAAAATGATCCGGAAAACAATGGCCATCAGGATACCTATCAATAAGGCCCTTGAAACATGGTCAGCCCTGATATTGAAAAAAGTAAAGATGAGAATGAAGACAAAGATATTGTCGATACTCAGGCTCCATTCCATTAAATAGGCGCTGATGTATTCTATTGCAGGAGTTTTCCCTTCGTACCACCAGAGAAAGCCAAAGAAAGCAACGGCGAGGCTCACCCAGAAAACTGTCTGGAACAAGGCCTTTTTCATGCTCATTTCAGCTGACTTCTTGCTGAGCAGTCCAAGATCCAGAACAATGGCGATCAATAATACAATTCCAAATACTAGGTACGTCACCTGGTCTACCGTCATAATCCATGCATTTCTTGAAGCAGCAAAGATAATTCAGGATAGGCCAAAGATGCTTATTTAGATGCAAACTGGTAACGCCTGATTTGCTGGTAAATCCATCCAAATAACAAAACCAGCAAAATGGGAACAGCAATATTGATGAGCTGCCATTTGGTTTTTTCTGCTTCCACCTTTTTCACATCCAGCAAGCGCAAAACGATCTCCTTATTCCTGGTCTGGATGATGCTGGTTTTGCTGGTGAGGTATTCCAGGCAGTTGAGTAGGAAATCGCGGTTGGCAAACTGGTATTCATATTGAGAGCCTGCGGTAAAAAGGTTCATGCCCATTGGAAGAGGTCCTTTGGAAGAAACATCATTCAATACAAGATCACCATCTGCTACCACAATCATTTTTGATTCACCCCTGTCTTTGAATCCTCCGTAAGCAGCCAGTGTATCTCTTTGTGCGCTTCCCAGTCTTCCACGGAAGAAAGAAGTGAAATTTCCTTCAAGAAGAACTGCAGCGGGGATATCTTTTTGTTTGAATAAAGCATCCTGGGGTGTATTCCTGTTTTCGTTTGGACTGATCAGAGCCGGCGTGCTGATAGTTCTTGAGTTAGCAGAGCTTTGCAATAAGATGGTTTTGGTAACCCCGGGTGCTTCAATGGTGTCGATGGAGTTAACAAATCTTCCGGCTACCAGGCCGATGTTTTTATTGATCAAATGATTGTTACGTGATTCAAACAAAGGATAATAATTCCAGTGCAGGTATTCGTACTGGGGATCGCTTGCACTTCCTCCCACTGCAAATGGAAGGAAATCGCATTGCAGGTCCATGATCAGGTCAGGATTAATGCGAACGCCATAATGAAACAAGAGATCATGCAGGTTCAGTCCTCTTTCATAAGCAATCAGTTTATCCTTGAAACTCAGACTATCCGGCTCTGCAAATAAATTATCGATAAAACAAAGAACCTTTCCACCTCGCATTAAGTACTGGTCGATCTTAAGTCTTTCAGCATCTGAAAAAGAGGTAGATGGTTTTACCATCATCAGCACTCCAATAGTATCTGGTCCGGGAATGTAAGGTTGTTGCTGCAGGTTAAAGAGATGGAAATTATAATTAGTGCTTACGGTTTGAACAAGGTCCAGGGTTTCTGGTCCTGTTGGTTCACCATTTCCTGATGCATAAACTACAGTAGCTTTTTGCGGGTGCACCAGCCTGTCCACCGTTTTAGCATACTGGTATTCCATCATGGCTTCAGCATTGTTCAATTCAGCAACTGAAATATTTCTTTTACTGCTCTGGAACAGATTCACAAGGTCTGCCTGATTACCATAGTGCACCAGTGCATAAGGAAATACGATCTTGTTTTCTTCACCAGCCTTCACCTGTACACTGAGGTTGATAGGACTTGCTCCAATGGCTTGCAATGAATCGCCCCAGCTCTTTCCTGGTTCTGCATCATCCTGCGGATCTATGAAACGGTAATGGATCTTTGATGGATTGGCATCTTTCAACAGTGCAAGAAACTCCTGTGAAGTATTGGCCAGCTTTCTGAACTCGGAAGGAAAATCACCTTTTAAAAAAACATCGATCGTCAAAGGTTCCTGTAGTTGCATCAACAGTTGCCTGGTGGTAGGTGTGAGTGAATATCTTTTTTCTTCCGTAAGGTCATATCTTGAATGCGCCTGTGTTGCAAGAAAATTAATCAATAGCAGACCTGCAGTAAGAGCGAGCCACCAGGCTGGGTTTCTTTTTTTGGTATGATCGCCCAGGTTTTGCCTGGTCACCCATAAAAAGAAAAGAACGAGTGTAATAAAATAGATCACATCTCTTGTATCTATCACACCACGACTGATGCTCTGGTAATGAAAATCAATACCGATCATTTCAATATAATAGTCAGGGCCATTCTGAAAAGCAGGTAACTGGCTGATGGCAGTAAATCCAAAATAAAAAAGTACGGAAGCAATGAGGCTTATTATAAATGCCACCACCGAATTGGTAGTGAAGCTGCTCATGCAGGTACCAATTGCAGTAAATACAGCAGTTAAAAGAAAAAGACCCAGGTAAGAACCTGCTGCAGCTCCTGCATCTATTCCTTCGGTAGAAGCCAGGTGGTTGATGGTAAAATAATAAACCAGGGTGGGAAGCAAAGCTATCAAAGCAACGATCAGGCTTCCCAGGAATTTTCCGGTAACGATCTGCCAGCTGCTCACAGGTCTTGTCTGAAGTATCTCGAAAGTGCCGCTTTTGAATTCATCTGAAAAACTGCGCATGGTAATGGCAGAAACAAGAAACATCAACACCCAGGGAGCAAATGAAAAGAACTGGTCAAGGGTTGCATAACCATATTCCAGCATGTTATTTCTGAATACAAATAATACCAGGCCGTTGACAAGTAAAAAAACAATGATGGCGATATAGCCTGTCAGGTTGCTGAAGAACTGTCTTAATTCCTTTTTACAGATGGACCACATGTGCTGCAAAATAATTAATCCCCTGTTGTAAAATTGAAAAATCCCTAATTGATGATGTTCCGGTTTTTATTCAGCACTCAGTCTTTCAATTTCCGCGTGCCTTGCCTGGTTCAGTTGTTTCAGGCCGGCCTGTATCAGCATAAAGCAGACAGTCCATGAAAGAATGCCCAGTAATAAATACTTCAGATCTACTACAAGTGGAAGTCTTACCAGACCAAATTGTGCATTCCAGACAAAATGTGTAGCTGTACTTAAAATAAAGACCCTGAGAAACCTGGCATCGCCCAACATGTTCCAGGAGAAGGGCCTGTCACCTTTTACCAGCCATAGGGCTGCCGCAGCATTCGCCGTCCATACTACGTGCATGAAAGGAGCCAGTAACCCACGAAGGATGATATTGTCTACCATGGCGCTGAAGCCATTGGCCAGTCCTAACTCAAAAGCATAACCGGCACTTTCAAAAGCACCAAAGCCTGCGCCTACAGCAGCACCCAGGAGAAGACCATTCAGGATCCATTTATACCGCATGTATTTTCCCAACACCAGCACCACGATCAGGATCTTTGCCGGTTCTTCGATAATGGCTGCACCAGATGCATCAAAAGTATTGTACAGCCAGGGCATTCTTTCACTCACTAATAGCGTAATGAGCAAAGAAGCAACACCACCAATAAAAAGCATGAGCATGAGGAGGAAAACTGAAATATTCCTTGGTGCATTCACTTCCATAAAAAAGATCACGGTAGCGAGTGGCATCACAAAGGTGCCTATGAATATCAACCCTGGAATCAGCTTTTGATTTTCGAACATGTTGAAACCTGCAACCAGGAGAAAAGTAAGTACTACACTCAGCACAATCAGTCTTGAGAACAGCCAGGGTTTTGCCCAGCTGATTTCAATATCTGTAAGCGCAGGTGTATTCCTTGATGTTCCAGTTACCAGTTGTTCTTCGGTATCTTCCAGACGATGTCTTTTGAATACTTCTGAAAAAAGATTGCTGATATTAAAATCACGCAGTTCATCAAGGCCCAGCATATTGCCAAAGCTTTTGGTGAATGAATTTCTGCCAGTAGTATCTTCTTTCTGATCAACAAAACCCGGCGCTGTTGACTTCCAGATGCTGTTGCCGATCTTCAACAGGTCGATGCTCTTTAAACTGGCTTTTGAAATGATGGCGCCATTGATCTTGACAGGCACTGAACAATCGCTGGCATCAACAAAAAGTTGTCCGTTAACGTTAGTGATTACAATTACACCGCCCTGATTCTCCAGTTCTTTTAATAAAATAATGGAAGGATCTTCGTAACCCCCCAAGATCTTTTTTTCACCGGCCGCCAGTTCCAATCTAAAATGGTCATCCCGGCCATCAATACATTCAAGATGTATCACTGATGCTGCAATAACAGAATCCATGTAGCCTGATTTAGGTCTCGAAAAAGTAATCAAATAGTTTTACATCTCCGCTGTGCAAAAAAAATCCCCTCTTAAAAAGAGGGGAGAAATATATTATATCAATTCTTATACTGCAAAGCTTTCGCCACAGCCGCAGGTGCGACTGGCATTAGGGTTATTAAAGAAAAATCCCTTGCCATTCAAACCGTCGGAAAAATCAAGCATGGTATTAACGAGGTAAAGAAAACTTTTAAGGTCCGTCACTACTTTCACTCCGTTATCTTCAAACACCTGGTCCATGGGTTTTTGCTCATTATCAAAATCGAGCTTGTAGCTAAGACCGGAACATCCGCCACCCACAACACCCACTCTTACAAAATAAGAAGGATCGTTGGCAATGCCGGCTTCCTGCATCAGCTGCTGTACTTTTTGCTTTGCCTTGTCGCTAACGTATATCGCGTTGTCTGTTGCTATCATTTTTATCCTCGTGCTTTGAGAAATATTGCTGACCTGATAAGGTCAGCCTACCAAATTAATTAATGAACAATGCTTTCTTCAAACTTCAATTCTTCCAGTCCGTTCTTTTTCCTATAGTCGTTGATCGCTGCTTTGATGGCGTCTTCAGCCAATACAGAACAGTGGATTTTAACTGGAGGAAGATTGAGTTCTTCCACAATTTCCATGTTGTCGATCTTCACGGCTTCGTCGATGGATTTTCCTTTCAGCCATTCAGTAGCCAGTGAAGAAGAAGCAATTGCAGAACCGCAGCCAAAAGTTTTGAACTTGGCATCTTTAATAAGACCGGTTTGTTCATCCACCTCTATCTGCAGGCGCATCACGTCGCCGCACTCTGGTGCGCCAACCAATCCGGTACCTACATTGGCCTTGCTTTTATCAAGGGTTCCAACGTTCTGAGGATTGTTATAGTGATTTAAGACTTTATCTGAGTATGCCATGATTTAAGATTTTAATTTTATGAATTGATTTCATTCTGATCAGCTGTTAAGCTTAGTGCGCTGCCCACTCGATGGAATTCATATCCACACCTTCCTTGTACATTTCCCAGAGCGGGCTCATTTCCCTGAGCTTGTTCACTGTTTTTGAAACCTGTGCTATTGTATAATCTATCTGCTCTTCCGTTGTATATCTTCCCAAACCAAATCTGAGCGAACTGTGTGCCAGATCATCTCCCAGGCCCAGTGCTTTTAAAACGTAGGAAGGTTCCAGTGAAGCTGAAGTACAGGCTGAGCCTGAAGAAAGGGCTATGTCTTTATTAAAGCCCATCATCAGTCCTTCACCTTCCACGTATTTAAATGAGATATTAGAAACGTGTGGAAGACGATGTTCCTTGCTTCCATTTACATAAGCTTCTTCAAGATTGAGTAAGGCATTTTCAAGTTTATCGCGAAGCTTGCTCAAGCGATCTGCATCCTGCTGCATTTCAGCGATGCAAAGCTCACAGGCTTTTCCAAAACCAACAATACCAGGAACATTCAGGGTACCGCTGCGCATGCCTCTTTCATGACCACCACCGTCCATCTGCGCGGTTACTTTAACACGTGGATTTTTACGTCTTACATATAAAGCACCAACACCTTTGGGACCATACATTTTGTGTGCAGTCATGGCAAGAAGGTCGATATTATCCTTCTTCACGTCAACAGGAATTTTTCCTACTGCCTGTGTAGCATCGGTAAATAAAAGAACGCCGTGCTTTTTGGCAATGGCACCGATCTCGCGGATGGGCATCACGGTTCCCACTTCATTATTGGCATACATCAGGGCAATGAGAATGGTATTTGGCTTGATGGCCGCTTCCACTTGCTCGGGTGTCACCAGTCCTTCATTGTTCACCTGCAGGTAAGTGATCTCTGCTCCTTCTTTTTCAAGATGCTTGCAGGTATCCAGAACTGCTTTATGTTCAATATTGCAGGTGATGATATGATTTCCTTTTGAAGCATACATTTCAAATACGCCTTTGATGGCCAGGTTATCGGCTTCAGTAGCACCAGAAGTAAAGATGATCTCTTTAGAATCTGCGCCAATAAGTTTTGCCACCTGCTCGCGTGCATAGTCCACAGCTTCTTCCGCCTGCCATCCAAAAGGATGGTTACGGCTGGCAGCATTACCAAAACTGTTTGTGAAGTATGGAAGCATGGCATCTACCACTCTTGGGTCACAGGGAGTAGTAGCATTATGATCGAGATAAATTGGAAGTTTCAACATAATAATCCTTTCATTTTCGTTTCAGTGCACAAATTTACCGTAATAAAGCCTTTTATAGAAGGGAAGGGTACAGCTTTAGGGATTAATTTTACTTAAATCGTAAACAAGCCATGGCTCAAAAAGTTGAACACATTGGAATAGCCGTAAAATCCCTCGAAGAATCCCTCCCTCTCTTTGAAAAATTGTTAAATACCCAATGTTATAAAACGGAAACCGTGTCTTCTGAGGCCGTTAATACTGCTTTTTTACAATTGGGCGACACTAAGATCGAATTGCTGGAGTCAACCACAGCCGAAGGCGTGATCAATAAATTTATAGAGAAAAAAGGCGAAGGAATCCACCATATCGCTTTTGAGGTGGAAGACATTTTTGCTGAAATGCAGCGGCTTAAAAGCGAAGGCTTTATCCTGTTGAATGAAACCCCTAAAAAAGGGGCGGATAACAAACTGGTTTGCTTTCTTCATCCAAAATCCACTCATAGCGTTCTGGTAGAACTCTGCCAGGAAATAAGTAACCCCGGGTAGAAACCCAGGGTCTTATTCCTCAACGCCTAAAAAAATCGTTTATAGAATTACCTGGCGAGCAATATTGAGATTCTGCCCATTAGTAACCTGGATGATATAATTTCCTTTCAGACTGGCATTCAAAACAATCTGTCCCAGTGGGTCCATAAGAACCTGTTGACCTGCTACCTGTCCGTTTGCATTTACAAATCTTACCGTGAAACTGCCTTTCATTTCTTTTGAAAATTGCAGCAAGACCTTATGATCAATGGAAGCGATATTGATATCAGCTGTTTTATCTGTTTTGATGGATCTGATACTGGTGTAAGTGAATCGGCCGTCCAGGTCTACCTGCCTGATGCGGTAATAAACTGCAGTTGCAACAGGATTTTTATCGGTGTAAGAATAATTGTTCACCTGATTGCTATTACCCTTTGCTCTGATAGTAGCAGCCATTTGCCAGTTTTTACCATCTGTGCTGCGTTCCAGCTCATAGTGTGAAGCATTGATCTCTTCTGAAGTAGACCATTGAACCATGATCTCGCTGTTCCTGCTGCTGAGGGTAAAACCAATGAATTTTACAGGCAGAGGTGATTCCATATAGGCCTGGAAACCGTTGGTAGCTGCGGTTGCCATTTGAGGACCATTAACTGGAGCATCATTTCCCTGGAAAATGCTGAATCCGCCAAGCCTGATCTTTTGGGAGGCAGAACCACCACCTACTATCTGGCCACCACTATAAACAAAAATAACAGAGCTGGTTCCCAATTGAAGGGTGGAATTATTGTTCTGAAAGCCAAGCTTTCCATATAATTTGAGGTAGGCAAAACCATTAATGATCTGATCATCCGTTACCATTACTGTTTTTCCTTCCGGAATCAATATTGTATCTCCCACTTGTGGCAGGCGGCTCAGGTCCCAGGTGGAGGTCTGGTTCCAGTTGCCGTTAGTAATGGCCTTGATCAGGGGGGCTGCAAATAATAATTGTGCTGTAAACAGGGAGAGAAGGAAGAAGTAGAACTTTTTCATGGTACGGAATCTTAATTAGTTTTTTAGGGTTGCCCAGATTAACCGTTACGAGTTCCTAAGTGATTGTCCTTAGCAGTTTTTCTGGCGAGAGCAAAAGTATACTGGCATTTTTCGGAATGCAAGTATTTTTACTTGTTTTTTGCGGAAAACCACATATTTTTTTACGATTTCTTCGTAACTAACTGATTATTAATACCAATCATCTAAGTGTATCCCTTTAGATTTTATAAGTATGGAAGATGAAAAAGGCAGCGAATTTGAAGATGTCTGCAAATATTTGCCAGTAATATTACGGAGTAAGAGTTGCAGGAGAAGCCTGAGCCGGTTTGCGAAGTCTTTTGAACCGATAAAGGAAACGCTTAGAATACTTAAAATATCAGCCTAAGTCGGAAGGAGAATCGGAATTAATGATACCCAGCTTTTCTACCGCCAGTTGCGCGGCGATCTGGGAAGCGTCCTTTTTATTGAAAGCTTTTGCCTGGGCAATGACCTTACCATTGATCACGGCACCAATGGTAAATAACCGACGGCCATTTTCCATTTTTTCGTCAATGGTCTCAAACTCAAGGTGTTTGCCATTTTTGTTGGCCCAGCCATAAAGTTTGTTTTTATGGTTGATCTCCAGTAGTTCCAGGTCATCAACAAACATATGCGGGATAACGATGCGCTCATTAACCCATTTGCTGGTTTTTTTATAACCCTTGTCGAGGTAAATAGCGCCAACCAGGGCTTCAAGAGTATTACCAAAGATCTGGCTGGTTTTCAGAGAAGTATCAGACTTATTGTAAACCGTTACTTTTTTGAGACCCATTTTAACGGCAATGTCATTCAGCTGCTGCCTGTTCACCATCTTACTGCGCATTTCGGTAAGAAATCCTTCTTCCTTGTAGGGATAACGCTTGAAAAGGTAATCGGCCACCAGTGCGCTCAAAATGGCATCGCCCAGGTATTCCAGCCTTTCATTGTTTTCATCAATGGTATCTTTTACAGAACGGTGGGTGAGTGCAGTTTTATAAAGAGAGAGATTGCCTGGCGCATAGCCCAATACTCCCTTCAGTTGTTTTTTGAAAGAAGGGTCGACGGGTTGCTTTTTTTTATAAAATGCTTTCCAAAACTCCACAAATTGTAAACTACAATTTTTTATGCAATAAGGGACCGGGCGATCAGGCAGAATATTTTTTAAAGATCACACAGGCATTGTGTCCACCAAATCCAAAAGTATTGCTCAATGCTGCATTCACCTCTCTTTTCTGCGCTTCCCAGAAAGTAAAATTCAGCCTGGGATCCAGTTCCGGATCATCGGTAAAATGATTGATGGTTGGAGGCACTATATCATTCTGAACAGCCATGATACAGGCTATGGCTTCAATAACACCTGCAGCACCAAGACAGTGACCGGTCATTGATTTGGTAGAACTGATATTCAGGTCATAGCTATGGTCTCCGAAAACATCAATGATTGCTTTTACTTCGGCAATATCACCCAGAGGAGTTGAAGTTCCGTGTGTATTGATGTAATGAATATCCGTAGGCTGCATGCCTGCATCGGCAAGAGCCTGGATCATTACATTTTTAGCACCCAGTCCTTCGGGATGTGGTGCAGTAATATGATGTGCATCGGCAGTAGCGCCTGCACCTGCTACTTCGCAGTAGATCTTGGCACCTCTTTTTATGGCGTGTTCATATTCTTCAAATACCAGAACACCTGCTCCTTCGCCCATCACAAATCCATCGCGGTCTTTGTCATAAGGTCTTGAAGCGGTTTTTGGATCATCGTTTCTTTCGCTCAATGCTTTCATGGCATTAAAGCCTCCAACACCAGCTTCACTTACCACGCTTTCGGAGCCACCGGTAAGAATGATATCGGCCTTGCCAATGCGAATCAGGTTAAAGGCTTCCATCATGGCATTGGTAGAAGAAGCACAGGCGCTGGTTACTGCGAAGTTGGGACCGCGAAAACCATGGCGCATGGAAATATGACCTGGTGCTATGTCCAGGATCATCTTTGGAATGAAAAAAGGATTGAAGCGGGGCGTACCATCTCCTTTCGCGAAATTGATCACTTCTTCCTGGAAGGTGATCAGTCCACCAATTCCACTTCCAAAAACAACTCCTACCCTGTCCACATTCACATTGTTTTGATCGATACCGGCATCCAGTACTGCCTGGTCGCTGGCAACAATAGCGGTTTGCGTAAAGCGGTCCATTTTCCGTGCCTCCTTGCGGTCCATGAAATTTGTGGGATCAAAATTCTTGATCTCGCAGGCGAAACGGGTTTTGAATTTGGAAGCGTCGAATCCGGTAATAAAATCGCAGCCGCTAACACCGTTGCGGAGATTATTCCAGTATTCTGTGATGGAATTACCAAGGGGCGTCAGTGCGCCCATCCCGGTAACTACAACTCGTTTTAATTGCATAGGCTGCGAAAGATTTTTAAGATAAAACCGCCTTCACTGGTGCGATGGCAACCGGAAGGCGGATTATTTATACGGTACTAAGGAACAATTCTTATTTACTTAGCATGCTCTTCGAGATAGGAAACAGCCTGACCTACAGTAGTAATTGTCTCAGCTTGTTCATCCGGAATGGAGATATTGAATTCTTTTTCGAATTCCATAATAAGTTCAACGGTGTCAAGAGAGTCGGCACCTAAGTCATTGGTAAAAGAAGCTTCGTTGGTTACTTCTGCTTCATCCACTCCAAGTTTGTCTACAATGATCTTTTTTACTCTTGCTGCGATGTCTGACATTTTGTAAAAGTTTGGTTATAGTGGTGCAAAAATATAAGTTTTTGTATTATCTCACCATTTGAGTATTTAGCTAAAAAATAAGTTGATTTTTTTTGCCCGGCAGTTTGAAATCAAGGAACAAAACTTGCAATTTGCCGGGTGATCAGATATTTGTAAATTGAACCAATCAAAAACAGGCGATGGCATTGAAAATCATAGATCATGGGACAGAAGAATACAGGCAGATGGTTAGGCTGCGAGATGAGATCCTGCGTAAGCCACTGGGCCTGCATTTTACCACGGAAGAACTGGAAGAAGAAAAACAAAATCTTCATATAGCTGCTTTTGAAGATGAACAGATGCTTGGATGTTGCATGCTGGTAGAAGAAGAACCAGAAATGGTGCGCCTTCGCCAGATGGCTGTAATCAATGATCTCCAGGGCAAGGGTATTGGCAGGGCCCTGATGCAGTTTGCAGAAAACCTGGCCCGCGACCGCGGTTATAAAAAGATCACCATGCACGCCCGCAAGAATGCCATCGGCTTTTACGAAAAAATGGGCTATAGGAAAAAAGGTGTTGAATTTGAAGAGATCACCATCCCTCACTACGTCATGGAAAAAGAACTTTAATTTATTTCTTTCCTATTTTTTCTTTTAGCAGATGCCTGAAATTATATACGGCATCGCTGTCTTCAAATGCATTTTTGGGTACCAGAAAAAAAGATGCTTTATCAAAGTACAAATGAAAGAAGTGAGGTGTTTCCAGGTATTCCTTTAATGCCTTCCAGTCCCAGGACCTTGAGCCACGCTCATTCCCCACAGAAAAGCCATCTCCTCCAAAATTCATAGTGAAATGATCCTGGAAAGTGGCAGCCCTGCGGTAAACCATGCCGGGCAATATGAACCAGAAACTGATCAGCAGTGCAAACCACAGGAGTGAACTGACCAGGAAAGCAAAGGGCAGGATTTTTTTGAAATAAAAGAGCACCGCGGAAGCCAATGCAAAAACATTGACCAGTATCACCATCAGCCTGATTTCTTTTTTGGAAAGAAAATGATAACGCAAAGCCTGCAATACCTGTTTTTTATCGTACGAAAAATGAACAGTCATGCTGTAAAATTATCGACTAAGACGTGAAGGCAAGCATTTTATAGCGTATCTGGTTTTGAAATCCGTCATGAAGAGTCCGCTTGAAAAGAAAAAAGCCTTCACTAGGAAGGCTTTCAGGTAATTTTTGAAAAACTTTTATTTATTCATCATCTGCTTGGCTTCAATGCTCAAAGTGGCATGAGGCACAGCACGAAGACGGGCTTTGTCGATCAGCTTTCCGGTGACACGACAAATACCATAGGTCTTGTTCTCAATTCTCATGATGGCTTTTTCCAGGTGGTCAATGAATTGGATCTGGCGGCTGGCCATCTGGCTGAGCTGCTCTCTTTCCATGCTCATGCTTCCATCCTCCATGGTCATATACCTTCCATCTTCCATATCACCTTCATCTTTACGGGTGATCAGGCCCTGGAGGTAAGCCAGTTCTTTTTTAGCTGTATCCAGTTTTTTCTGGATCAATTCTCTAAACTCTACAAGTTCCGCATCTGAATATCGCATAGTTGGGCCGGTGTTTACATTGTGTTGGGGTGAATCCAAAACCGACCGGGTAAAATCAGGATCATACCTGACCGACCTGTTGGTGGAGGTTTTGGGAATTACAATTTTTGTTGGTTTTGGCGGTTCTTTTTTTGCCACTGGTTTGGCCGGAGGCTGCGCCAGGGGCTTTATGGCAGGCTTTACTTCCTGATGTGTTGGTGCTGCTATAGCTGGTTTTTTAACTGGCTCGGCAGTTTTAGCAGGAGCCGCTTTGGCTGGTGCAGATTTAACTGCAGGCTTGGCAACAACAGCCGTTTTTTTAGCAGGTACCGCTGGTTTCTTGGCTGCCGGAGCTGGTTTCTTGGCAACTGCCTTTACAACTGGCTTTGGTGCTGGTTTAGACATTTTTTTTGCAGGCGCTGCTTTTTTAGCAGCTTTATTTGGAGCTGCTTTTTTGGGAGCTGCTTTTTTAGGACTGGGTTTTTTAACCGCAGCCTTTTTAGGGACAACTTTTTTTGCAGCAGCTGGCTTTTTAGCCGGAGCCTTCTTGGCCGGCTTTGAGGGCTTTACAGCCTTTTTGGGTGTTTGCTTTTTTGTAGCCATACGGTTTTTACCCCTTTTTTAAAACAATGACCTTCAACTGGTTGTCATTTATTTCAATCTCTGTCCCTTCTTCAAGCTCGTTAGTCAGTTCCAGTTTGTCTGCCAGAATTTCGGCGCAAATATAATCATTATACCTTGCTAAAGATTGATTGAGCCCATTATTGGCTGCAACTTTGACATCAATCCTGTCTGTCACATCAAAACCGCTATCCTTTCGAATTTTCTGGATGCGGTTGACAAACTCACGAGCATCACCTTCCTGTATTAATTCGGGGGTGATGTTGATGTCCAGGGCAACCGTTAAAGAGCCTTTATTGGCGACCGTCCAGCCTGGAATGTCCTCACTGGTGATCTCCACTTCGCTAAGTGACAACTCAACAAACTCATCATCTGATAGAGGGATTGAATATCTGCCTTCTTTTTCAAATAAAGAAATTTCATGCTGAGAAAACTTGCCAAGGGCTTCGCTGACTGTCTTCATTTTAGCACCCAGCTTTTTACCGAGGGCCTGGAAATTAGGCCTGATCTTCTTTTTGATGAAGCCTTCTGTATCAGTCAGGTACTCAATTTCTTTCACATTCACTTCTGCCATGATGAGGTCCTTTACACCCTGCAATTGTTGTTCCATGGCCGGGTTTAACACGGGGATCAGGATCTTCTGCAAAGGCTGACGCACCTTGATATTCACTTTTTTTCTAAGGGAAAGCACCAGCGAGGATACATCCTGGGCCAGCTGCATCCTTTCTTCCAGGAGAACATCCACCAGTTCCTCCTTGGCTTTGGGGAAGCTGATATGATGAACCGAGGCTTCTTTATGCTTTCCTGTAACGGCATTCAGGTTGATGAAAAGCTCATCGCTGAAAAATGGAGAGATGGGTGCCATCAGCCTGACCACGGTTTCCAGGCATTCGTATAAGGTTTGGTAAGCTGAAATTTTATCTGCTTCGTATTCTCCCTTCCAGAACCTGCGACGGCAAAGTCTTACATACCAGTTACTCAGGTGCTCGTCAACAAAATCCTCAATCAAACGGCCCGCCTGCGTGGGTTCATATTCTTCAAAGGCAGCTGTAGCTTTTTTCACCAGGGTTTGAAGTGAGGATAAGATCCATCTGTCAATCTCGGGCCTTTTTTCAACCTGGATGTAGTCTTCGCCGAATCTGAACCCGTCGACATTGGCATAAAGGGCGAAAAACTGGTAGGTATTATATAAGGTGCCGAAAAATTTGCGCTGCACTTCCCTGATCCCTTCCAGGTCAAATTTCAGGTTATCCCAGGGAGAAGCATTGGTAATGAGATACCAGCGGGTAGCATCGGCTCCAAAGTCTTCAATGGTTTTGAACGGATCCACTACATTTCCCAGCCTCTTACTCATTTTATTGCCGTTCTTGTCCAGAACCAGTCCGTTGGAAACCACTGTTTTATAAGCGACGGAATCGAAAAGCATAACGGCCAGCGCATGCAGGGTATAGAACCAGCCTCTGGTCTGGTCAACGCCTTCAGCAATAAATGATGCAGGGAAATTTTCTTTGAACTTGTCCTTATTCTCAAATGGATAATGCCACTGGGCATATGGCATGGCGCCACTATCAAACCACACATCTATCAGGTCGGGTTCACGTCGCATGGGTTTGCCCGAGGGTGAAACCAGGATCACTTCATCAACGTAAGGCTTATGCAGGTCCAGGATGCCATCGTGCAAATAATGTTTGTTTACATCTCCGCCCAGCACTTCACTTGCTTTTTTGATGCCTGCATTGAGTTCTTCAATTGAACCAATGCAAATTTCCTCAGTTCCATCCTCTGTTCTCCAGATCGGAAGGGGTGTTCCCCAAAAACGGCTACGACTCAGGTTCCAGTCCACCATATTTTCCAGCCAGTTGCCAAAGCGGCCGGTACCCGTGCTTTCAGGTTTCCAGTTGATGGTTTTGTTCAATTCCACCATCCTGTCGCGGCAGGCGGTAGTTTTAATGAACCAGGCATCGAGAGGATAATAAACCACGGGCTTATCAGTTCTCCAGCAATGAGGATAGCTATGCTCATATTTTTCCACCCTGAAAGCCCTGTTTTCCTTTTTGAGCTTTACAGAAATGTCAACATTTACATCAGCATAATTTGCTTCGTTCTTATAGTCCTTGATGAAACGCCCGGAGAACTCTCCCATTCCATCAACAAATTTTCCTTCACGATCAACCAGCGTCAATATGCCGATGTTATATTTCTTTCCTACCCTGAAGTCGTCTGCACCAAAAGCCGGAGCCGTATGAACGATACCCGTACCATCTTCTGTGGTAACAAAATCTCCCAACAAAATGCGGAAAGGTTTGGCGTCAGGAGTAATAGCCCTGATGGCTTCGAGAGAATTAGCTTCAGAAGGAATCAATTGTTCATATTCCAGGCCTTCGAGTTCTTTTCCTTTAAAACTGGTAAGGATTTTCCAGGGTAGTAATTTTTGTTCAGATGAATACTGGTCAAAATCTCCATTTTCACCTTCCGGCTTGAAATATTTTCCCAGAAGATTTTTTGCCAGTACCACGTTCACAGGTAAGTGGGTATAGGGATTATAAGTTCTGACAAGTACATATTCAATGTTGGGACCTACGGTCAATCCCAGGTTGGAAGGAAGGGTCCATGGTGTAGTTGTCCAGGCCAGGAAAAAAACTTCTTCTGAACCTTCAGCTGCTTTGAATAAAAACTCACTCGAGGAATTTCTTACTGCCTTGAACATGGCCACGGCACTGGTATCTTTTACATTGCGATAAGTTCCCGGCTGGTTCAACTCGTGAGAGCTCAGACCTGTTCCGGCAGCAGGAGAATAGGGCTGAATTGAAACACTTTTATAAAGAAGGCCTTTATTGTATAACTCTTTCAGGCACCACCAAAGTGTTTCAATGTATTCGTTTTTGAAAGTGATGTAAGGATCATTCAGATCCACCCAATAACCCATCTTGGTTGTGAGTTCATCCCATTTATCCTTGTAACGGAGTACAGCTTCGCGGCATTTCTGATTGTATTCCGCTATGCTGATCTTCTTCCCGATATCTTCTTTTGTAATGCCCAGTTCTTTTTCTACTCCCAGTTCAATGGGTAGTCCATGCGTATCCCATCCACCCTTTCGTTCTACTTTAAAACCCTGCATGGTTTTATAACGGCAAACAAGGTCTTTGAGGGTCCTGGAAATTACGTGGTGGATTCCGGGCATACCATTGGCACTTGGCGGTCCTTCATAAAAAACGAAAGGTTCTGCGCCTTCTCTCAAAGCGACACTTTGCTGAAATGCCTGTTCTTTCTCCCATCTTTCAAGCACTTCTTTTTCAATGGAGGGAAGATTAAGATTTTTGAACTCTTTATAACGATTGGCCATAAGGCTTTCTACTTGTTTAAAAAATGGCTGCAAAGGTAGGAAATTATACTGTGGGCAGTCAGGTCTCAAACTGTTCGATCTTATATTAAAATGAGGATTCAGCATGAAACTGCCATAGGGTTGTCAGTAAGGCCATTTAGCTTCGCATTTCCAAAACCAGCGAGACATGCCGGAGCCACTTAAAAATGTATATCATCCAGGTTTTTTTGAAGCATTTACACATACTGCCAAACAGGTCATTCCAGAGTTTAGAAAACAGGCTTTTCTGAACCAGGTATTTGACCGAAACTGGCAGGAGATGGAACTCAAGCAACGGATCAGGCAAATTGCCGCTTCACTTCATTCACATCTTCCCGGGTCTTATCCTGAACAGATTTCCCTGATTCAGAAAATGACAGAACATATCAAAAAGAATGGGGAGTCTTCCTTCCCATATTTGTTCTTTCCGGAGTTCATTGGAATGTATGGTTTGGAGCATCTTTCTCCTTCGCTTAAAGCAATGGAAATATTGACATGCTTTATTAGCTGTGAATTTGCCATCAGGCCATTTATTGTTCATTATCCAGCAGAAGTGATGAAACAGATGGAGTCATGGAGTTTACACTCTGACCATCACGTCAGGAGACTGGCAAGCGAAGGATGCCGCCCACGTTTACCATGGGCTATGGCACTTCCGGTTTTCAAAAAAGATCCCTCTCCCCTCTTCCCCATACTCAACAATCTTAAAAAAGATGAATCCTTATATGTAAGAAAAAGTGTGGCGAACAACCTGAATGATATCGCAAAAGATCATCCTGACCGGGTTATAAGCCTGGTTCAGAAATGGAAGGGTTTGGGAAAGGAAACAGACTGGATTATCAGGCATGGATGCCGTACCCTGCTTAAAAAAGCAAACCCTCAGGCATACCAGGTCTTTGGCTTAAACCAAAACCCAGGCTGTAGCATCTGCAAACTGAAATTGCATTCAAGCCAGATCAGGATTGGTGAAGAACTTGAATTTTCATTTCAACTTACTAATGAAACAAAATCAGAAGCAGTATTCAGGCTGGAATATGTCATCCATTTCAATAAAGCCAATGGAAAGCCATCGCCGAAAATTTTTAGTCTGAAAGAAAAAGCTTTTCAGCCAGGGAGCTATTCCATTCGCAAAAGGCAAAGCTTTAAAGAACTCACTACCCGCAGGCATTACCCCGGAAAGCATCAACTGGGCATCATTGTCAATGGAAAGGAAATGGTCACCAAAACATTCCAGCTTTCGAAATAATCTGGATTTGTCAGCGCATTGTCATTACTGCAATTTGTTGATGCAAGTCTGTTTGGTCATTGACGATGCTCATAAGCATCATCGTGATATACGAAGATTTTTGAGCCTCAGAAATTAAAACCAAATGGAACACTTTACTACCATCAGCCGTTTTTCCTTATCCCGTAAACGGTTTTTCCTGAATCAACAAGCACCGGGGGGCAAACTATCTTCTTTTTGCAAAAAAATTGTTTCTGTGAAAAAGATAGCGCTCATAACCTTACTGGCATTAAGTGTAGATGGATTGGCCCAGAATGAAATTGCCAGCCTTTCAGGCAAGACCAATGTTGTGGATGAATTACCTGCTGGGCTGATCAGCGGACAGGTTAAAACCACTGATGGACAAGCTGCAGCTTACGTAACTATTTATATCAGGGAAAATAGCAGGACTGCCATTACTGACCAAAATGGCTTCTTCTCTATTAAAAACCTGAAGGAAGGAGTTTATACCCTTGAAATTTCCATGGTTGGATTAAAACCACAGCAAAAAACTGTGGAGATCAGGAAGGACCAGGCAAGCAGCATCTCCATTGTTCTCGAAGAAGATGCCAAGCAACTGGCTTTTATTGTAGTTACCTCCGGAAGACGACTGAACAACAAACCTGCTACTATCAGCAAGCTGGATGTGAACCCCATGGATCTTCCACAGAGCCTGAGTGTTTTGGGACAGGGGCTTATTCGAGAGCAACAGGCACAGCGACTGAGCGATGTAGTGAAAAATGTAAACGGTGTTTATGTTACTTCCACAAGGGGAAGCGTACAGGAAAGTTTTGGAGCAAGAGGTTATGGTTTTGGTACCAGCAATCTTTTCAAGAACGGCGCCAGGGTCAATTCCGGTGCAATGCCTGAAATGAGCTCTCTGGAAAAAGTTGAAGTATTAAAAGGAAGCGCTGCCATTCTTTTTGGTCAGGTAGCTCCGGGTGGTATTCTTAATATGGTAACCAAGCAGCCTAAATTCAAAACAGGTGGTGAAATTTCCATGCGCATTGGAAGTTATGATCTATACAAACCCGCTTTTGATATTTATGGCCCAATCAGTTCTTCCATTGCTTACCGTTTGAATGGCACTTTTGAATCTGCCAACAGCTTTCGCGACCAGGTAAGTTCAAAACGTTATTATGTAAATCCTTCTTTCCTTTTCAAGTTGGGTAAAAAATCAGAGCTGGTGCTGGAAGGAGATTATTTGAACCACCAGTTTACTCCTGATTTCGGCATAGGAAGTTTGGACAATACCAAAATTCCTGACGTTCCCCGGTCACGCTTTTTAGGAACGTCATGGCAATATAACGAAACGCAGCAGGCAACAACCACAGCTACTTTCAAACACCAGTTCAATTCAAACTGGAAGATGAATGCATCCGGTTCTTACCAGTTTTATAAAAGAGATTATTTCAGCGTGGAAAGAATTCAGGCACAGGCAAACGGTGACTGGACAAGACCTTTGGGAAGAATCCTAACAGATGAAAATTATTATACCGGGCAGGTTAACCTCAATGGACGTTTTACCACCGGAAATTTTGAACACACGCTATTAACTGGAGCAGATGCAGATCGTTACTTAACCACCAACAGGGACTTCAGCTTTCCTGCAGTTGCCGGACTTCCTTCCGGAAGCTATGACAAGATCAATATCCTTGATCCTTCGAAATATACCCAACGTACTGACATGCCTGAAGCAACCATGATCAGGAAAAGAGAACTTCCTGTGAACCGCTTTGGCGTTTACCTGCAGGACCTGGTCAAGCTGTCATCCAAATTCAATGTGCTTGCCGGAGTAAGATGGTCTTATGTTGAAACGAAGGGAATTGATTCATTGAATCTGCTTACAGGTGCAAAGACTACCGGCAAAAATAAATATGATCAGGCTTTTTCACCACGATTTGGCATTGTTTACAAGCCATTTAAAACCACTTCTGTTTTTGGAAGCTACTCTAATTCATTTGTAGTGAATTCAGCACAGGACATTGATGGCAATACACTCAAGCCTTCTATCATTGACCAATTTGAACTGGGGGTGAAGAATGAATTCTTCAATGGATTATTTTCTGTAAATGTTACAGCCTACCGGATCATCAATAATAACCTGGCACAGACAGCTCCCTTCCTGAAAGATGGGACACCTAACAACAACAGCAGCATCAAACAACTTACAGGTCAAACCACCAGCGATGGTATTGAAGTTGATCTTGCCGGTCATCCTATTAAAGGACTGGACATCATTGCCGGCTACAGCTATAATTTCATGCGCTATACTAAAACTGATACTACTTTAGGTAGCTTTAAAACCGGTGAACGCCTGGTCAATAACCCAGCGCATACTGCCAATGGAAGCATTTTTTATACTTTCAAAAATGGTCACTTCAAAGGATTAAAAACCGGTGTAACGGTGGTGTATGTTGGAGAAAGGTTTGGAGGATGGAATACTGATATTACTGCTACCAACCCGATCAAGTACAGAACAAGGATCTTCCCGGTAGATGGCTATGCTACCATTGATCTTTCTGCCGGTTATACCTTTAAAAAATTCATGGTGATGGGCAAGGTTTCCAATCTTACCAATACATTGAATTATCATGTACACGAAAACTACAGCATTAATCCTATTCCTCCAACACAGTTCGTTGCAACTATTTCGTATAAATTTTAATCATCCTATTCATCGTAGAGGCAAACTATAATGTTTGCCTCTTTCTTTTTGTTATCATCACCGATATGAAAATATTTTTCCGCCGTATTCATTTGTATCTAAGTCTTGGAGCCGGACTGGTCATACTTATCGCCTGCCTTACGGGGGCCATTCTTGTTTTTGAGAAAGACCTCCAGATGTCGTTGAATAAAGAGCGATATTTTGTTGAAGCAGGCGAGAAAAAACTTTCTGCGGATTCAATGGCAAAACTGGTGAAAGACAGCTTTCCTGGTGCAAAGGTCAATGGAATCAAATTGTATGAGGATGCTGAAAGGTCAGCAGAAATCAACATTGCCATTTCATCCCAACAGAATAAAAAGAAATCCGATGTTCCTGTTATTGAAAAAAAGAGTGCTCCGCAACGCCAGCCATCTTATACCATTTTCATCAATCCATATACGGGACAAATCCTTGATAAATACAGTTACCGCGAAACCTGGTTTTATTCAGTGTTTGCCTTGCATCGATGGTTGATGGGTGGAGAAGGAAGTATCGGCAAATACATTGTAGGCATATCAACACTCATCTTTTTATTCATACTGATCAGCGGTATTGTATTATGGTGGCCCAAAACAAGAAAGATCTTACAGCAAAGACTTAGGATCAAATGGAACAGCGGCTGGAAACGCATCAACCATGACCTTCACCTCGTATTTGGTTTTTACAGCGCATTGTTTTTGTTTATCATAGCATTTACAGGACTGGCCTGGTCATTTGAATGGTTCAATAAAGGAATCTATAAGGTCACAGGATCAACCATGAAACCCATTGCAGCACCAAAATCTGTTTATTCAAGTGATGCTGATCGCATCACCATGGAGCAGGCATTGTTGATGGGTAAATCCATAAAAGGAAATGGTGTCTGGTATAATTTACAGCTTCCCAAAGATTCTTCTGAAGCTTATACAGTATCTGTGCTTGGCAAAGATGCCTTACATGAAAACGCAACCGATGCCATTTACATCGACCAGTATACAGGTAAGGTTGCTGGAAGTACAGACTTCGCTCAAAGAAGCCTTGGTGCAAGAGTGAGATCAACATTTAAACCGGTACACACAGGAAGTATCTGGGGTACACCTACCAAAGTGATCGCATTTATTGTTTGTCTTTTTGGTGTAAGCTTTCCAATTACGGGAGTGATCATGTGGATCAACCGTGTCAGAAAAAAAAGAAAATATCCCAAAAGCAAAATTGCGGATGTAGGTGTTGAAGCGTATGTAGACTGATCTCAACTTACTTTTATATCACCACCACTTTGATGGTTCTCTACTTTTTTCTCATGTTCCTGTTGCTTGAGCGTACCCTTGTCTTCTTCAATGTCAACATGCTTGATCCAAACAGCATACTGGCTTGGGTAAATGCGGCTGCCAAATTCCGCTGCATAAGCTTTGGTAAATTCTGCCCCGTAATACAAAATGATAGATGAATAATAAACCCAGATCAGTAGTATTACCAGTGAACCTGCGGTACCATATGCGGTACTTATATTGCTTTTACCTATATAAAAGGTGATACCGAACTTACCTAGCATGAAAAGCACTGTGGTCACAACAGCACCGATACCCACATCCTTCCATTTGATCCTTGCATCAGGAAGTACCTTAAAAATGATGGCGAAGAGCAGTGTAATGATCAGGAAAGTTACCAGCAGGTTGATGGCATAGATCAGTGCAACAGCTACCTGCGGAAACAGTTCTTCCATTTTGCCTCCAAGTGCTTCCAGCAATCCATTAACCAGCAGTGAGACCAATGAGAGAAAGCCAAGACTAATGACGATTGAAAAAGATAGCAGCCTGTTGATGACCATTTTCATCAAACCTTTCTCAGGTTTGGTTTTCAGGTTCCAGATATAATTAATGGAATCCTGTATTTCAGCAAAAACAGTTGTGGCACCTATGATCAATGCAATAAAACCAATGACAGCAGTAAAAGTGCTTTTGCCGCTAAGTGATGCACTTCTGATGATCTCCTGTATTTGTGCTGCAGCATCAGAACCCACAAAACCTTTTATCTGGTGGTAAATAGTTCCTTCAATTGCCTGGCGGCCATAAAATATATCCGCAAAAAAAATGGCTACGAGCAGCATGGGTCCAATTGAAAAAACTGTGAAATAAGCCAGCGAACCACTGAGCTTGATCACCCTGTGATCTATAAAGCCATGAATGGATTCTTTAATGATATTCCAGATTCCTTTTCGCGTCAGCTTTTTATGCATGCAACCAGTTGTTTTCCAAAACTAAAAAATTATATGCAGCTATTGATTGACGTGATGCCTGTGACCAGATTTGAAGAGATATAAAACCAAGCCAATCAGCAGTGTACCCATTCCTGAAGACTGCTTCTTTTTTTTCTGCACGGGTAAAACTGCTTGCTGTGAAAGAACCAATGGCCTTGCCTTTACTTGCGGGGCAGGGATTTGTTCTTTGAGATGTGGTTTAGCTCCTGTGACAATTGCAGATTTATCCCACTCTGCATATTTATCAGGGACAATCTTTGCACCTTTATTAAACGCATACGCCTGTGTGAATTCTGCACCAAAATAAAGGATCATTGCCGAGTAGTAAACCCATACCAGGAGGATCACCAGCGATCCCGCCGCACCAAAGGTTGTTCCAAGATCTGACTTACTGATATAGAAAGAGATCAGGAATTTGCCGATCAGGAAAAGCAGCGATGTTGTTATGGCACCAGGCCAGATATCTTTCCATTTGATTTTAGCATCTGGCAACACCTTAAATATGATGGCAAAGAGAAGAGTTGTAATTACAAGGTTCAATACCAGGTTGATTATATAGAAAATGACAACAGTGACATCGGGCATATATTCCTGTAACCTGTTGCCCATGCTTTCTACCACTGTAGTTGCCGCTAATGATACAAGTAAAAGAAAACCCAGCGTGGCGATCAGACCAAAAGAAAGTAAACGGGTCTGCAATAATTTCATGATGCCCATTTTCGGTTTTGGCTTCAAACCCCAGATACCATTGATTGAATCCTGTATTTCACCAAAAACAGTGGTGGCTCCTATTAATAAAGTAATGATCCCAATCACAAGCGCAATCCCGCTTTTACCACTTAAAGAGGCATTCTTAATAATTTCCTGTACCTGTGCTGCAGTATCATTGCCAACAAGATTGTTAAGCTGACGGAAAATAGTACCCTGAGCTGCTTCCTGACCAAGAATGATCCCTGCAATAAATATAACTACCAGGAGAAGTGGCGCAAGAGAAAAGACAGTGTAATAAGATAATGATGCGCTGAGCTTGGTCACCTTATCATCTGAAAAACCTTTGAATGCTTCTTTTAATGATTGCCAAACCAGCTTCAGGGAGAACTTCTTCATACCAGTTTTTCCCATTCACTTACAAAAAAGCCGCCAGCCTTTCAACCCTATTTACTTAAAACAATTGCTATAGTTTTTCATTATCCCTGTGACGCGTGGCATCACGTTTATTTTTTTTCTCCATATTCTTTTGAAAAGCCTGGGTGAGATCAATATTGGTTTGATTGGCTATGCAGATCAATACCCAAAGTACATCGGCCAGCTCATCAGCCAGCTCTTTTCCTTCATCTGATTTTTTAAATGACTGGTCGCCATATGTACGGCTCATCAACCGGGCCACCTCTCCCACTTCTTCAGTGAGTATGGCCATATTCGTCAGTTCACTAAAATAACGGACGCCGGTGGTTTTGATCCATTGATCTACCTGATGCTGGGCTTCCTGAATTGTCATTGTAAAGAATTTGGTGAACGATGGTTTAGTTTGATATCCATTAGTGTGGCAATTGACCTGGCTCTTTGTTTCATCAGTTCTGCATTTCTGCCCACATAGGTTTCATCAATGGTAGCAGCGAAGATCTCCAGCCAGCGATCAAGATGTTCTTTTTTTATGGAAGAAAGCTGGTGAATATGCTGATGCACCTCCATTACATTTTTGCGGTAAGCCTGTGTATTAAAGATGATGGCTTCCCAAAAATCAGCGATCACGGGAATATGGGTTTCCAGGTTTAGCGGTACCACTTCGGTAAAAAAATGGCCAATCATTTCATCCCTGAAAGCGGCTCTGTAAAACCTGTCCAGCAATTCAACAATATCATTCCTGTCGGCAATATCTTTTTTCATTCCCTGTTCTTTGAATCTATAATGATGGTAACCGGGCCGTCGTTCAACAGTTCAACCTTCATATCAGCGCCAAAGATGCCTCTTTCAATGGGTTTACCCAACAACAGCTCCAACTGGCTGCACATTTTTTCATATACTGGTATTGCAAATTCAGGTTTACTTGCTTTGATATAACTGGGCCTGTTTCCTTTTTTGGTTGATGCATGAAGGGTAAACTGGCTAACCAGCAATAGATCTCCCTTTGTTTCAATAAGTGATCTGTTCATCACACCTTCATCATCCGGAAAGATGCGCAGATTCACGATCTTATTGCTCAACCACAGGATGTCTTCTTCCTGGTCTGCGTCTTCAATTCCAAGAAGAACAAGCAGACCTTCACCAATTGATCCAGTTATATTATCGTCAACTTTTACGCTGGCAAAAGAAGCTCTTTGAATTACTACCCTCATTCATCAAAAGTAAAGCAGGGAAAATTTTACTTTTGAAATCATGGATGTTTCTTCAGAGATCAGGTTACAAACCACCCGCAGTGGTGGCAAAGGCGGACAAAATGTAAACAAGGTGGAAACGGCGGTGATCGCCTATTTTAATGTTGAAAGCAGCCAGCTGCTTGGTAATGAACAAAAAGCCCTGGTTCTGGAAAAATTATCCAACAGGATCAACTCCGAAGGTGAAGTTTTTGTAAAAGCGCAAACTCATCGTACGCAACTGGCCAATAAAGAAGAGGCCATCAGCAAGATCAATGAACTTGTGACAAAAGCCTTGCATAAGAAGAAAGCAAGGATAGCTACGCGACCATCCAAAAAAGCAAAAGAGATCAGGTTGGAAGGCAAGAAAAAAATCTCGGAGCGTAAAGAAGGCCGGAGAAAATTCAGACCAGGTGATTTTTAACAGTTTTGCCACTCCTATTTTTTCATAGATTTAGCTGGAAATATTTGCAGTGAAACATTGGCTTGTCATAACCACCCTTTGCATTACAGTACTCTTTTTATCGTTTTTGCTGGACAGTTGTAAAAAAGCGAATGATGACAAAGCTCCTTCAGTCATCACCTTTCATAATCCATCCGGCTTCCCACCTTTCGAATACGATTTCGAGCAGAATCCTGTAACTGAACCAGGTTTTTTGCTAGGAAGAAAACTTTTTTATGATGGCAGGCTCTCACGCAATGGACAGTTTTCCTGTGCTTCATGCCATCAGCCTGTTGCTGCTTTTACCACATTTGAACATGACCGCAGCCATGGCTATAATGATTCACATACATTAAGAAATGCACCTGCACTTTTTAATCTTGCCTGGTATCCCTATTTCAACTGGGATGGAGGAGAAAATGATCTTGCCCGATTATTCGAAAAACACATCATGCATCCCGGAGAATTGGCAGATCATCTTGTTTCCATCAGTGAAGAGATCAATGGTGATCCTCAATACAAAGAAAAATTCAGAGCAGCCTTTGGTGATGAAAAAGTTAATAGCGCCCGCATCCTGAATGCGCTGAAGCAATTTGTGATCAGTCTTGTCTCCCTCAATTCAAAATATGATAAGGTAGTGCGTGGAGAACAAAGCTTTAGTGCTGCAGAACAACAGGGCTATACAATTTTCAAAGACAAATGTGCCAGCTGCCATAAAGAACCATTATTTACTGATTTTAGTTTCCGCAATGTTGGAATTGAAGTGGATGATCACCTCAATGACCATGGTCGTATGAGGATCACCGGACTTGCAAGCGATTCTTTAAAATTCAGGGTACCCAGTCTCCGCAATGTTGAATTCACTTCTTATTATACGCACGATGGCCGTTTAAGTCTTCCACGTCATATGATCCAGCACTACCGCTTTGGCATCAATCAAAGTCCCACACTTGATCCTTTGCTGGTTAATGGTATCAATCTCACCAATACAGAAGAAGATCAACTGGTAGCTTTTTTACGAACGCTATCTGATTCCTCTTTTTTGAACAATCCAAGGTTCAGAGAATAGAATAGTGCGGGTGAATCAGAGCAGTTGCACCTCTATATTAAAGTGAAATCTTCCTTTAATAAATCTATTTCGCTTAATTCGTGTTTATTTTTAGCTTAATTCGTACGATAATTCTTTCAGTTCCTCAATGAGCGGCATTAAAAAATTAGCAGGTCAGACAATTTGGTACGGCGTTCCTACAATTGCCAGTCGCTTTCTTGGCTACCTGATGAACCTTTCGCTTCCTTTTATTTTCAAGCAGCCGGCCACAACTGCAGATCTTACACAGGTTTATGCCATCATACCTTTCCTGAATGTATTATTTACCTATGGAATGGAAACGGCTTATTTCCGTTTTTCAAATGAGGAAGACCGGCAACGGTTATACAATACACTTTCTGTTTCACTTTTCTTTTCAACCTTCCTGTTCACGGCTGCTCTCTGGTTTTTCAGGGGTGATATAGCAGATGCAGCCGGACTTGAAAAGCACCCGCAATATGTTGCGTGGATGTGCTGGATCATTTTTTTTGATACGCTGGCCACCCTTCCTTTTGCAAGGTTAAGACAGGAAGGCCGTCCACGTAAATATGCTTTTGTAAGAGTATCAGGGATTCTGATGAATATTTTTGTTGTGATTCTTTTTCTTGGCATCCTGCCTTCTTACGCCGAAAAAAATCCCAACAGCTTTGTACGCATCATTTATAACCCGAAAGATCCCATTAGCTATTACCTGCTGGGAAATCTTTGCGGCAGCATTTTTACTTTCCTTCTTTTATGGAAAGAACTAAAAGATATCAGGTTCTCCTTTAATTCAGCGCTCTGGAAGAAGGTCATGCACTACAGTTACCCTCTTATCATAGTTGGGTTGGGTGGAATGATCAATGATATGCTGAGCAGGCTGGTGTACCGCCATGTAGTGGATGTTTCACCTGCTGAAGCAGACAAAGAGCTGGGAGTATTTGGAAATCTTTACCGCCTGGCTGTTTTGGTAACGGTGATGATCCAGGCTTTCCGGATGGCAGCTGAACCATTTTTCTTCAACCGTTCCAAAGAAGAAAGCGCACCAAAAACCTATGCAAGGGTGATGAAGTTTTTTGTGATCGCCTGCTGCTTTATGTTTTTATTTATTGGTCTCTATCGTGATGTGCTGGAATGGGTGATCACACTCAAATCCAAAGCATGGGGTGAGGGAATTTACATTGTGCCCATTCTTGCCATGGGAAATATCTTCCTGGGCATATATTATAACCTGAGCATCTGGTACAAACTGACCAACAAAAATATGTTTGGCGCCATCATTACCATTTCAGGTGCAGTGATCACTGTCTTGTTGAACATAGTGCTGATCCCGCAACTTCATTACCTGGGAGCTGCCCTGGCAACTTTTTTCTGTTATCTATTCATGATGGTGATCAGTTATGTTTTTGGACAGAAATACTATCCTGTTCCTTACCCGGTTAAAAAGCTTATTGCTTATCTACTCATCGTTACCATGCTCTATCTCTTACACCGTGGACTGCTGATGCTTTATCATGAAATATGGTTCAGTATTGCTACTGCCACAATTCTTCTGGGCATTTTTACCTGGTTTATTGGACTCGTTGAAAAAAAAGAACTGCAAAAACTTCCAGTTATTGGAAAGTTTGTGAAGTAAGTAGCCATACGATATTGAAATTGTCTCGCCCATCTTATCTTATTTTAGCATGATGAATCCCAGGCAACTGTTTTTACAGCACGTAGCACAAACCTCATCTGCGCCATTAGCACTTGAGATAGTGAAAGCAGAAGGAAGTACACTCGCAGATGCGCAGGGGAAAAATTATATTGACCTGATTGGCGGCATTAGTGTAGCCAATACCGGACATCGACATACCAAAGTAGTGGAAGCCATCAAAAAGCAGGTGGATGACTACCTCCATATCATGGTGTATGGTGAGTTTGTTGAAAATCCACAGGTGCAGTATGCAAGATTACTTTCCAAGTATTTACCGGCAGGTCTCAACTCAGTTTATTTCACCAATTCCGGCGCCGAAGCAGTTGAAGGTGCCATGAAGCTGGCAAAGAAGTATACAGGCAGAACAGGTATTGTTGCTTTTAAAAATTCTTATCACGGATCCACACAGGGCGCGCTGAGTATTATTGGTGATGAATACTGGCGTAATGCTTTCCGGCCACTGCTTCCGGGAGTAGAACACCTCAATTATAATTCTTTTGAAGACCTGCAATTTATCACTGAAGACACAGCATGTGTGATTGCTGAAACCATCCAGGCCGAAGCTGGAATCATTGTTCCTCAACAGGAGTGGATTAAGGCATTACATGAAAGATGTAAGTCAACTGGCACTTTGCTGGTACTGGATGAAATACAGGCAGGCTTTGGAAGGACTGGTAAATGCTGGGGTTTTGAAAATTTTGACATTGTCCCTGATATACTTCTTTTAGGTAAAGCTTTAGGTGGCGGCATGCCGCTGGGTGCATTTATCGCCGACAAAAAAATCATGAACCAGCTCACAGATAATCCTGTGCTGGGTCATATCACCACTTTTGGCGGTCACCCTGTTTGTTGTGCTGCAGGACTTGCGGCATTCCAGGTATTGCATGAAGAAAAACTCATTGAACAGGTCAGGCAAAAAGAAGAACAATTCAAAACAGAATTGAATCGTGAAGCCTTTGTTTCCATCAGGTCCTTCGGGCTTTGGATGGCCCTGGAACTGGAGAATTTTGAGCAGTGTAAAAAAATTATAGATGGCTGTATCGAAAATGGTTTACTTACTGACTGGTTCCTTTTTGCTTCCAATTGTGTGAGAATATCTCCTCCATTAAATATTACCGAACAAGAGATCTCAAAAAGCTGCGCCATTATCAACAAAGCAATGAAATAAAAAAAGGCTCCTGAGAGCCTTTTTTCTTTTGTTATTTTTCGAGTCGCATGTATTCATCATAATCCTGGTCGTACAGATAAATCTTATTGTTGCTCAACTTGATCAATTTGTATTCATAAGCCTCAGGATCTGCATAACCCATATCATCAAAATCAAAGATGATGATCATTTTTCCGGTGGTGCTGTTATATGACCAGGCACCATTCAGTACATCACTGTAAGTATCTGTGTAGAACACATAGTTACTGCAGCTGCTTTGGGTGTAATTGAATTGCTTGTCGGTTTCCGCATAAGTATATTTCAATCCGCCAGTGCTGCTGAAGGCAAGATCTGCCTGGTTCACAGTATAAATACTCGAGGGATAAGTTACTGGTCCCATACCAAAGCTGTCAACGATCTGGTTGTTGATGCAATAACCCTGGCTATACATGGTATCAGACAATCCTACTACTTGTTCCCAGCCATATGTTGTATCATCGCTAAAGCCTGTCATCTGCCAGGTACCATGCAGGTAGGAAGATGCAGCATCACCACCAAATGATAAGACAGTAATGCACACGGAAATAGGATTGCTCACTACGCCTGTGCTGTCATATGCCCAGTAAGTCATACAGAATTGACCTGGCTGAATACTCGTAGGGATAACGATCACGATGGAAGAATCAAGATTACCAGTGCCTGTGGAATCAATGCCGAATCCTTTAGAAAGAGCTTTATTGTGACGGCTCAGTCTTGAAGCATTGCGTCCACCATCCAATGGCTTTTTATAATCCACTTTAAAATAATCTGCGGCACCATTCACCTTCACGTAATATCCGGCAAGATGACTTCCCAGTACTTCAGGCTGGATGATGGCATACTTTCCAGCGATGGCCATAATACTTTGGTTGTTGGAAGAAGGTTCCAGCATTAATGTAGGATTACCTGAGGAAGCTGGAGGATTTCCATTAACCCTTGCGCCGTGCCATACCCTGAGAGCAGCACTAACTGCTTTGGGATCGTCGGGCCTGATCTTTCCCGGATTCTCGGGTTGATCGGGCTTACAGGCATAAAAAAGGACCAGTGCGGCCAGGGGAATTAAGATCTTTCGCATAAACTTTTTTTGAGGTTTTGATTTGGTTATAAACAAGAAACGCCAGCTTTTGTAGTAACCCCTATTTCAGGTTGACAATTTTTTTTAATGACAAAATAAACTGGAAAGCTGTTGCATTAAAAAAAATTATTTCATGATCATTCCGATTAATGCCGGCTTGTTTTATCTTTCGCCAAACACACCAGAACTATGCTGAAAAGCCTTCCGGCCCTGATCCTGGGATCTTTTTTATCTCTGCTTGCATTTACGACCAGGGGACAACAAACCCTGCCTTCCACTTTTCTATGGAAGATCTCCGGCAAAGGACTTCAAAAGCCCTCCTATTTATATGGTACCATGCACCTTCAGGATAAAAGATTATTCAATTTTCCTGATTCGCTTTACCGGGGCCTTGAAAACACTGAAGGTTTTGCGCTTGAACTGGATATCAGGGAAATGTTAGACAGCGTTTTTGCCAGGGGCATCAAGGACAAGGAAAACGAACTGCTTTCGGAAGAGGTCAGGGTTGATGGCAAAAAACTTGATCGTTCCAGCAGTGCTTTATTGCGAAAGTTTGGACTTGAAGCCGATAAGCTCACCAAAAAGGATTTGAAAAAGATCAGGGATTATAAGGTTAATCGAATGGTTCAACAGGGCGATATGCCCACCATTGTAGATGGCTATCTCTATGGACTAGCACAAAGGCTGGGCAGGACGATCACCGGTATTGAGGATGTAAATGACCAGTTGAATATTCCTGATGAACTGGGTGCAGATCTGACACCAGAGCAGGTGTTCATGCCCGATGCCGATGTGAAGCATTATCTCGAAAAGATGATCAGCATCTATATTAAAAAAGACCTTCAACAGGTAGAAGAATATATTACAGGAAAGCTTGACAACAGTGTCAGGGACCTGTTGTTGATCCACCGTAATATCAAAATGGCAAGGAGGATCGACAGCCTTATGAAGATCCGCTCCACCTTCTTTGCAGTAGGGGTAGCACACTTACCTGGTGATTCAGGCCTGATCAGGCTTTTGCAAGCCGATGGCTTAACAGTGGAACCGGTATTATCAAAGACTGGAATTCCGGCTGAAACTTATGCTGCCGGACTAACGAAGCTACCCTGGAAAAAAGATGAAAACCTATTGTATAGAATAGAAATGCCAGGAACACCTTCACAGTTCAATATGTTCGGTGAAGCTATGACCATGAAGGCATTTTTTGACCTTCCTACTATGACAATGTATTTGTCGGGTTATACTGTAGGACAGATCAGTAACTATGATGATGTGGTGAGGGTGTTTCAAAATTATGCATCAAATGTTGGAAGCTTCAACAAGAAAATTGTTCCGAAAAATATTTCAACAGCAGATATAACAGGTGGTGAAGCAACCATGGAAATCCCTGAAGGTTTTTATCGTATACAATTGTTGCAGAAAAAAAATACCATGTATATGTTAATGGTCGGTTCTGCCAAAAAGAGCAATGTAATGAACGCTGATGCTGATAAATTTTTTAAATCCTTTGAAACAAAGGAGTCAGCAGGAAGTGCCTGGGAAATTTTTACTATCGAAAATCATGGAATTACCATGAAGCTTCCCAGGAAGCCAAAGGTCAACGAATCAATCAACAGGGCAGCGGAAGGCAGTAACTGGAATTTCGACTCCTATGATCTCTTTGATGTGGAAAAAGGCTTGTATTATCTGTTTCAGACCAGGGAATTGAAAGGTGGCTATTTCCTTAACGGGGATACGACTTACCTGGCATTCTTTAAAAATGAAATCCTGAACAAGTCTTACAGCATTGATCATATTGATACTACCAGTTACAAAGGCTGGCCGGCTTTCAGGATGGATATTTTTATGCCTGAGATAAATGCGAAGTACAGGAATTATACCATTGTGAGAGGTAACAGGGTTTATAGTTTCCTGGTGGGTGGCGCCAGCATGGTTGATCTGTCTGATGCTGATAAATTATTTGAATCAGTAAAACTGGTTGATTACCCGGTGGTGACTTACAGCCCATTTTCCAATTATGGTTTTTCAACTTCCGCTCCTGCTGATTTTGTGCAGGATACTTCTGAAAACACAGATGAAAATGGAACTGAAAAAATCCATTACTATTCACATGATGTAAAGCAGGCGATCTCTTACGAAATTTTTAAAGACATCTTCTCTAAATATTACTGGACAAAATCAGACAGCTTATTCCTGGAAAATAAATCTGCCAGCTACCTGGAAGCTGATGACACGCTGCTTGTCAGCAATCCCACATTTAACGGCAGTCTCAAGGGAAGGGAAATCCTGATCGGGAAAAAGAATAATAATAATAATCTTTAAGAAAGATCAGGTATTTCGTAAACGGCGATACTCTTTATACCATCGTGGCCTATATTCCGAAGCCATACATTCATCAGCCGGAAATCCAGAAGTTTTATGATGACTTCAGGGTAAGGGATGAAAAACTTCCATCCATTTACAGGAGCAAATCCCAGGAAGTTCTTGAAGCTTTAAAAACTACAGATACTACTGAACTGGTGTCCCTCTTTGATCAGCTTCAATATATTGAATATGAAAAACAGGACCTGCCCCATTTGCACAAAGCTCTGCTGGCGAAATACCTGGTACTTGATGAAGACAATTATGCAACTGTAACGGACTATATTATCAGGTGCCTGGCACAGCTGAATGACAGTTCAACTATTCGATTTATTTCAGAAGTTTATCCCGGTTTGAAAGGTAAAGATGAAGAACTCAGGTATGACCTGCTTTACTTACTTGGCCTCTTCAGAACAAATGAGTCCTATTCGCTTTTAAAAAATTATATCATTTCTGATTTACCTGAAAAAGGTAAGAACCAGTTGCAATATGCATTAGCTGATTCACTCAAATTAACTGCAACTCTTTTCCCGGACATTTTATCACAAACAAAGGACAGCATCTTCATCGATGGTATCGTGCCGGTAATGAAAACCCTGGTTGATAGTAATTATTTGAATATTACCGACCTCCTGCCCTATAAAAATTTGATTCTCTCGCATGCAGCGAAGAGAATGGAGCTGCTGAAAGAAAACGAAGATCTCTGGTACCGTTATACAGACTGGATTGAATTGATCGCTCAATTCAATGACAGGGAAACCAATGAAGCCCTTCGCTCATACCTTTCAATTGGTGGTTCTGATTTCAGGTACAATGTTGTTATGGCCCTGATCAAAAATGATCAGCCAGTACCCGTTTCAGAAATGGAAAAGCTGGCAGCAGATATCTATTACAGGGCTTATTTATATTCAGAGCTGAAAAAACTGAAAAAGCAGCAACTCTTTCCATCCAAATACGCCACCCAGGAAAAGATGGCTCAAAGTGAGATCTATTCAATAGCCAGTGAGGAAAGTGAAGCCAAAGTAAGTCTTATAGGAGAAAGGGTAGTTGAATTTATGGGAAAGAGACAAAAATTTTACCTCTATAAGGTCAGCTATGAATACGAAGACGGGGATAGTGAGCATTACCTGGGAATAGCCGGTGGTTATGCGCTCAATCAAAAAGAAATCCAGAACTACCCTGATGCTATGGGAATTTTTTGGACAGAAGCATTTGAAAAGAATAAGATCGACAGTCAGTTCAAAACTTATCTTGAATCCATGGCGGCTGACCTCAAAGAAGAAAAAAAAGAGCAAATGGGTAACTGATTCTTTTTTCAAAAAATATTTTGAGGTTCCCAAAACAGGTGTTTACTTTGCACTACAAAGTGCTTTTTATGATTGAGCAAAATCAACACCTTGATGCCCTCCAGGATATTCGTCGGATGATGCAACGATCAAGCCGTTTTATTTCCCTGAGTGGATTAAGTGGCGTAGCTGCCGGTATCTGGGCGTTGATCGGCGCTTTCTTCGCTAAAAACTGGATATCTGAATATTATAAGGATTATAATTCCAGAGGTTACAACAACGAGGACTTTCACCAGCTTAAAATCAATTTATTTCTCCTGGCTGCAGCAGTTATGTTGCTGGCGCTTGTCTCAGCCATTTATTTTACCTGGAAACGTGCAGGCCGCAACAGAATGCCCCTCTGGGACCATACCAGTAGGCAACTGGTGATCAATACTGCCATTCCAATGGTTACGGGAGGATTGTTTATTATTGCCATGCTTCAATACAGTGAATGGCGTTTTGTGGCACCCGCCTGCCTGGTATTTTATGGTCTCGGACTGGTTAACGGAAGTCGCTACACCCTGAGTGATATCCGTTATCTCGGATTTCTTGAGATCCTGCTTGGACTGATCAATACTCAATTTATTGGTTATGGAATTTATTTCTGGGCCATGGGATTTGGTTTACTGCATATCATTTATGGTTTCATGATGTGGTGGAAGTATGAACGAAATCCGGCTGAAGCGGTTATTAAACAGGAGAGCAATTAATGGCAGTAAATAATCCCATAGCAGGACTCAATAAAATTTTTGACAACAGGATCCGCCTGGGTGCCATGAGCATATTGATGGTCAACGAGGAAATCAACTTCAATGACCTGAAACAACTGCTTGAAGTAACTGATGGAAACCTGGCAACGCATTTACAAACCCTGGATGAAAGCGGATATATAAAAGTCCACAAAGGATTTATTGGAAAGAAAACCAATACAACTTATTCCATAACAAAAGCCGGTGAAAAAGCATTTAAAGAACATATACAGGGACTGGAAAAAATGATCAAAGGCGTTAAGTGAATTTTTTTTGCCTGTACACTTTGTATTACAAAGCACTTTTTAAATAAAAATACTAATAGAATTTAAAACTTCAAGACAATCACTCCGACCATTAAAAATCATCAACCAAAAAAAATAATCATGGAAACCATTGTTGAAAATGTTTGGACAAAATCAAAGTTGCTGGCCAAGGCCTTAATCATCGGAGGCATTGTGCTGGTATTGCAGATACCGGCTATCTACATCCGTGACCTTATAGAAGAAAGAGAAAACAGGCAAAAAGAAGCCATAACTGAAGTAAGCAGCAAATGGGCCGGGAAACAGACGATTACAGGGCCAATATTCGTGCTTCCTTATTGGGAAAATACAGGTGGAATAACTAAAACTAAACAATATGCAAGCTTTCTCCCGGATAATCTGGTTATCAATAGCGAGGTGAATCCACAGGAAAAATACCGTGGCATTTATAAAGTGATGCTTTATCATTCCAGTATCAGCATGAATGGCGCCTTTCAAAACATACAACCTGAGAAATTACAGATCGATTCTGCCTATATTATCTGGAATGAAGCTTCACTTCAGATACATCTTTCAGATGTCAGGGGACTGAATGAAGAAATGAAGATCAACTGGAAAGGACAGCAACTACCACTTACTGTAAAATACCAGGAGGATAGTCTTGAAGAAGAAAGTCTTATTACTTCCATTCCAATGAAGGGAATCGAAGACTTGCAGAATCTCAACTTTTCTACATCCATCAGTTTGAATGGTTCTGATCAACTGTTATTTACACCAACAGGAAGATCCACAACTGTTCATGTGAATTCAGGCTGGCCTCATCCGAGTTTTACCGGGAATACACTTCCGCAAAATACGCAGGTAAAGGACAGTGGATTCACTGCCACATGGAAAAGCATGGCGCACAAAAGGAATTTCCCACAACAATGGAAGAATAATGCATTCAACATTTATAAATCCACAGCTCCTTCCCAATACCAGAACAGGAATCTTGCAGCCGCTTCCTTTGGAACCAATTTATACATCCCGGTAAATGGATATCAAAAAACCATGAGATCAGTTAAATATGCGGCCTTATGCCTGCTCTTAACTTTTGCTTCCTTCTTCCTGATAGAAACTTCCAACAAGCGTGCAGTTCATCCTTTCCAATATGGCCTGGTGGGACTTGCACTGATCCTTTTTTATACCCTGCTGCTTTCTTTTTCAGAATACATTGGATTTAATATTTCCTATGCCATCGCCTCTGTTCTAACCATTGGCCTGATTGCATGGTTTTTAAAAGGACTACTTGGATCCGGTCGACTGACGATGATTTTCGCCTCGCTCATGGTGCTCATGTACACTTATATTTTCACCATTCTTCAATTGCAGGATTATTCATTATTGCTTGGAAGTATTGGTTTGTTCCTCACTCTGGCTGTAGTCATGCATTTTTCAAAAAAATTCCAATGGTAAAAAGATCAAAAAATATGGTTACTAAAATTATTGAGATGAATCAGACAAGGTCTGTTGAAACTGGAAAGCCTCTCTCCTTTATTAAAGGAAGAATCAAAAGCTTTGGTTATGCCTGGGCTGGCATTCATAAATTCTTTGCAACAGAAAAAAATGCACAGGTGCACCTGGCTGCGGCGGTTCTTGTTATTTGCTTTTCAATGCTGCTTCGTATAAACAGGACGGAAGCTGTAATACTTGTATTTGCAATTGCCCTGGTATGGATCACAGAGATGTTCAATACGGCAATTGAAAGAGCCATGGATTTTATTTCAATTGAAAGAAATCCATACATCAAAACAATCAAAGACATGGCAGCGGGAGCTGTGTTGGTGGCAACAACAGCTGCTGTACTGGCCGGTGCCTTCATTTTCATTCCAAAATTGCTTGCACTATGAATAACCTGCAGAATAATTTGATTTCAAAATATTACACTTCATTGTCGGAAACCGGACAGGTACTTTTTCTTTGTACAGGTTTTTCACTGGGCTTGCAATTCTTTCGAATGATCTATACCGGTCAGTGGCTTTTTGTTTTCCTGATCTGGAACCTTTTCCTTGCCTGGATACCCCTGCTGATCTCTTCGAAGCTGCAATTGTATCAACCCAAAAACAGGATTTTATTTATTGTTGTTTTCCTTAGCTGGCTGGCTTTTGTTCCCAATTCATTTTACATCATCACAGACCTATTTCATCTGGACATGAATGAAAAGGTTCCTTTATGGTATGACCTGGCTTTATTACTATCCTTTGCATGGAATGGACTTTTGCTTGGCATTGTTTCAATCAGGCAAATGCAATTGCTTCTGGAAAATTTTCTTAACAGGAAACTTGGCCTATTCTTTCTTTTACCGGTGATGGCACTTAACGGACTTGGAATCTATATTGGCCGTTATCTCAGGTTCAATAGCTGGGATATCCTTACCAATCCTTTGCAACTGGCACAGGATATCATTTACTTATTTATCCATCCATTGCGTAACCGTTTCGACTGGAGCATGATCATCTGTTATACTCTTTTATTAACCCTGATCTATCTGGCCATCAAAAAGCTGGGTCGTTCATTCACATAAAAAAGATGCGGCAGGTTGCCGCATCTTTAAAATTTTATCTATGGAAACTTAGAAATCCAATCCCAACGCCAGATAGGTTTGAGGTTTTCCCTTGAAGAACGTATTCATTTGCCAGGCAACATCAAAACGAACGAAGTAACCCAATAAAGTGCTTCTTGCTCCAAATCCGTACCCGCCTGCAAATGGACCAATACCGCCTGCTTTTATTTTTACCTGCACCGTTGGATCATTTACATCTGTATAAATATTGCTGGGCCTCTCGCCAATTTTATCATAACCTCCATTCCAGGCAGTACCCAGGTCGAAGAACTGTACCAGTTGGAAATTTCGCAGGAAGGCATTGTTGATTGGCCTGTTCAGGAAAGTACTGAATACAGGAACCCTGATCTCACTATTAATTACAACATTATTATTACCATTTGCAGCATTCTGTTTGAATCCACGCAGGTTTACTGCCAAAGCCTGGAAGGCATAGTCTCCATCAGGATCGGGTGATGGTGAGGGATTGAAATAACGGTAACTGACATCTCCTGTATTAGGATCTTCCTTCCTGTTCTCGCGAAGCTTGAGCCAACCATCAACGCCACCCAGGTAATAAACAACTTTCTGGCTGCCCCATGAAAAATCTCCTGCGGCACGAACCGCCCAGGTTACATTCCTGTACAGTGGAAGATAATGCCTGGCATCAAACCCAAAATTGAAAAGATAACGTCCATCCGTATTTCTGATCTTGCTTAATTCAGTGAACCAGTCTACATAGGCCTTCCATCTTAATCCATTTAGAATATTCTGCGCAGGATTGATAGTGTTATCATGAACATATTCAAAGCTGAACTGGCCATAGGTCTTCTTAATATCAGGAACTTTCAGGCTGCGTGGACCAATATTAGGATCACCACCAAAGATCACTTTATCAAACCTGGGTCCAATGCTCAAACGTACGCTGCGGACCCTGTCAATGGGATATTTCAATCTTGCCAGGTAATAACTCTGGAATTGCTTCACTATAGGCCAAGAATTAGGATCACGAACCACACCGCCTGAAGTATCAAATTGTGTTTGAATGGAACTCCTGTAATAAGTGAATCCCCAGTCCAGCATTTTGCGCAGGTTGTTGAATTCGAACAACACATCATTATCGCGCAGGTTGGGTGCTATGCGAATGCCACCGGAGATCTTATAATCTTCAAACAGATCTACTGTTCCCATACGGATCAATCCATTAAGGTCGTTCCCGTTGGATGGATCAATAGGTCCTGCACCATTTTGATAGGGCTGATATTTGCTGATTACAAAAACTGAATTATTCAGTCCGGCCACCACGTAATCATTGAAGAACTTCGGTGGACGGTATTCATAAAGCTTTGCTTTTTTAAGCACGGGCTCTTTTGTAATCTCTTCGCTCTGGAAAATTTTGCCCAGCTGGGAATTGGTTGTGTCCTTATTTTCATTTTCAAACTCACTGTTAAAGAAATCATCCTGCTTGGCTTTCTGCAGTGTGTCATTAATAACAGGTTCCAGCTCCTGTGCTCTGCTTGCAGCTATTCTTTGTTGCTCCGAAAGCTTTTTGATGTATTCAGTTGGCTTGGCAGATACATTACGGCGACGAAGCGCATTCTCGTCTATCCTTAAACGATAGAGATATTTAAAATCACCCATCCTTGTCACTTCACTTACCAGTGTATTATCACCCGCTGTCCTTGTTTCCAGGAGACTGCTCTGGTAATTAGTTAGAGGAAATACATAGGCTGAATCATTGGTTACAGAAAAATATCCTACAGAATCTATATCAGTCTTGTCCCATTCTTTCAATACACTATCCACTTCTTTCAGTGGAGGATTGCGCAGGATCTCATCGCCAATGAATACGAGTGTATCAAGACCAGCTCTTTCTGATTTAAAAAATCCTGCATAGCGGTTAGCGATACCATTTTCATCGCTCACAAAAGTAAAATGCGAGGTGTTGTACTGTGAAGGATAGCGTGCATTGCCGAAACCAAGATCAGACAATTGAGAGATCTGCCTGAATTCCGACTGGTTCCAGTTGTCGACCAGGAAAATATTATACTGGCTTTTTGAAATGGCCGTATCTACATTGGGAGCATCAGCAGAAGGCCTGTTACTTGAAAAGATGATACCCGTTTTTCCAGGAAAGGCAACAAAAGATGCATCCAGGTCATCGTACATATCATCAGTAACCTGCTGCATTGTTTGCTTGTCGATCTTGTAAACGAATATATCTGTCTGTCCACTTTTAACTGCACTGAATAAAAGTGTATTGGCGTCCAGCATATATTTCATATCCTGGATCTGCGTGAACTGGTCAAGATCCTGCCTCACTGTTTTCACCCTGTTCACCGCATCATAAACAAAGAGTTTTGTTTTACCTTTTTCAAAATACACTACGGCCAGCCTTGTGCCTTTACCATCCCAGGCAAGAATGGGATAATTGGGATTGATCTCATCTTCCCTGGTTCTTGTTCCGTAAGTCAGTAACACTTTTCTATCAACAAAATTGGGATGAAATACCACGCTGTACTTTCCGCCTTTGAATTCCACCGAAGCATAAGCCATGCTTCTCGGCTGAGGGTTAGCATTAAAGCGGATGAAATCCTTTTTGCCAATTTCTTCAACAACCGACAGCTGTCCTCTTGGAGCTACGCGTCGGCCGCGCACATCCTTAAAATATTTTTGCGGCTCCTCGGTCATGAAATCTTTCAGTATGTCCTTGAATTTTTTCTTGGCAATTTTTTGAGTTGCACTATTCAGGTTACGGTAGATGCGGGAGAGATAAAGGAGATAAGTTGTTTTAGGCTTCCCATATTTATTGCCGATATAGTACCAGAATGCATGTCCTGCAAGATTGGGTTTCTCGAATGCAAGCTGGTAAAAATTCTTATACTCTCCACTCAGGAGGGCGTTCTTTAACTGGTCGTCCAGGCTGGTGCTCCATTCTTCCGCAGCATATTCAATATATCCGTCAATGAGCCATTTGGGAAGATCGAGCAGGGTTTGGTTGGCAGCAAATTCTCCCAGGTCATCTCCAAACAAAATATTCTGCACCAGTACATTCGCGATGCCCTGGCGGATTTGTTTTCTCAGGTTCTCATGATTGCCATCAAAGTAAATGAGCATTTTGTTGTTCACCAGCTTTGTAACGCCACCCGTATTTTGCCAGTCGATGCCCAGGCCAATATTGGATTGCTGCATTTCATCAAAACTGTTATAAACAGCAATGTTGGCGCGGCGTTGCAATCCGTATTCTACGAATTCCTCCAGGCCGGGTAATTCTTTTTCCGCCACCTGGGCCACGTACTTGCCTACTTCAAGACCATCCTGTGAAAAATAGGTATTGAAATTATCTGTCTGGTAATATTTCCAAAAGAACTTTTTATACTGTACACGGTTCTTTCCAAACTCCACGGTGTTCACCTGTGCATGACTCAAAAAGGAAAAAAAAACAAGCAAAAAAACCCAGGCTGACCGGCCAATCAATCTTTTCATAAACTATTGAAGTGATTACTGAATTAATAAACTCCCACTTTTGGAAAGTAAATTGCATTTAAAAATACAAAAAAGAGGCATGCTAACGGTTCAACGATTTACCTTCAACCCCGTCCAGGAGAATACATACGTAGTTTACAACGAAAAAGGCCAATGCTGTATTATTGATCCCGGCTGTTATTTTGCTTCCGAGGAACAGGCTTTAAAGAATTTTATAGAAGAAAATCATTTGCAACCGGTTTACCTGCTCAATACGCACTGTCACCTCGATCATATTTTTGGAAACCGCTTCGTACATAAAACCTGGAACCTGCCACTTCACCTGAGCAGGGAAGAAAAACCTGTGCTGGATCATGGACCCGAGTCTGGACAGCGCTGGCAATTGCCCTTCGAAAATTATGATGGTGAGCTGGTTTTCATTGATGAAAAAAGCCTGATAAAACTGGGAGAAGATGAACTGCATGTATTGTTCACTCCCGGTCATTCTCCTGGCCACCTGAGTTTTTATAGCAGGGAAAATAAATTCCTGGTGAGTGGTGATGTTCTTTTCCAGGGCAGCGTGGGAAGGACCGATCTGCCAGGTGGTGATTTCCAAACTTTGGAACAAAGCATCAAGACAAAACTTTACATACTGCCCGAAGACGTGATTGTGCACCCGGGCCACGGAGACTCCACCACGATTGGCGATGAGATGAAGACCAATCCTTTTGTAAAAATGATCTAGTTAACGCCACCTTATTTTTAGGAAGGATCCTGGGCTGACTTATCCGAAATTTCGTAATTCTGCAGATCAATATCAGCAGGAATGGCATTGATCTTACCAGTGGAAGAGAACTACCCAAAATGGGGAGAAGGTTGTTTTATAGCTCCCAATGCTACCATCGTGGGTGATGTGATCATGGGTAAGGATTGCAGTATCTGGTTTAATGCCGTGTTAAGAGGAGATGTGAACAGTATTCGTATAGGCGATAAAGTGAATATCCAGGATGGAGCCGTGATCCACTGCACCTTTAAAAAAACGAAGGCCATCATAGGCAATCAGGTGTCAATAGGACATAATGCCATTGTCCATGGTTGTACCATTCATGATAATGTATTGATCGGAATGGGATCGATAGTGATGGATAACGCAGTGGTACACAGTAATACTATCATTGCGGCAGGAGCTGTGGTGCTGGAAGGAACGGTTTGCGAGGAAGGTTCGGTATATGCCGGTGTTCCTGCCAAAAAAGTCAAAAATATTGCCCCTGAAAAAGTAGAAGGGGAGATCAACAGGATTGCCAATAACTACCTTGAATATTCAAAATGGTTCAAAACCGTAAATAATGCCTAAATCAGTTTTAATCATGAGGAAATCAAATTATCTTTATATGAAACCGTTATCAATGAAAACTGTCCGCTATTTTGTTTATCTCCTCAGCTTTTCATTTGTTGTATCATCCTGCAGTTTGTTCAAGAAAGGTTCCGGCTGTCCCACCAACGGCAAGAACGTAGGCGCTGAACGTGTGCTTGAAATGTCGAAGAAAGAGCAGCGTAAAGCCGGGAAGTTCAAGGCATAACAATTGCTTAATGCAACATAACGGTCTGGTTGATTGTCTTATCAACAGATTGATCATTTTGAAAAAAAGGAGTTTATATGAGTCTTACCCTACGAACAACCCTTGGTTGTACAGAAGCGGTCATTGATGGTGATGGTGGATTAAAACGTTTCTACCAGATCGCCGACATTCTTAGCGATGACCTCAAGGTAAATTTTACCGGCAAAGAAGATGATTTTGATGCCATCAGCTGGAATTTTTTGATGGGTCATCACGAACTGACCTTACAGTACAGCATCTACAACGGCATTTCACTTTTCCCTACCAAAACAAAGGACGCCCGCAAAAAGGAAAATTATGCGGTGGTTGAACTGGCCAATATGCTGGAAGGAAAGCTGATGTCTATGGACATGCACCGGAATATTGCCTGATCCATCGCCTTTCACCGATCAGTGAAACTCCTTCCTTCCTCCCCGGAATGAAGCATGAACTCTGTATATAAAACCTTCCTACACCTATTCTTCTCAGGAATTATTAAGCTTTCCGATTCCAGATCATTATAAAACTGAACCCTGAAGTGTGCGACGCAACAACAGCTGAACAGGGATCTAAAGCCCGTAACAAAAAATTAATAGTGCAAGAGGATTTGTTTTTGATGCCCGGCGCCAATGCTGCTATCATCGTTCCTTGCGTCGCACACTTGTACTGTATCAAATTTTTGAGCAAATGAAATTCCAGGTTTCAATAATTCTCTTTTGGAATTGACTCCAGGATATTATAATAACTCACATAGCGGTCTTCGTCTATCTCGCCATTGATCACAGCTTCCTTGATGGCGCAACCTGGTTCGTTGATATGAAGACAATTATTGAACTGGCAGTCATGCAATCTTTGACGCATCTCCGGAAAATAACCCGATAGTTCTCCCCTCTCCACATCTACCAGTCCAAATTCCTTCATGCCAGGTGTATCAATAATGCGACCACCAAAGGGCAGGTCATACATTTCGGCAAAAGTGGTGGTATGCTGACCCTTACCGCTCCAGCCACTGATATCCTGCGTTTTTATTTCCATTCCCGGGAGTATGGCATTGATCAGCGTTGATTTGCCTACACCACTATGGCCGCTGATCAGCGTAGTCTTGTCTTTCAGCAATTCTTTCACCGGCCCTATATCGTCCCTGTTTTTCAGGCTGATGCCAACTACCTTATAACCTATCTGCCCGTAAACAGCGCTTAGTGTTTTTAATTTCTCCAATTCTTTTTCCCTGTACAGGTCCAGCTTATTGAAAATGATGATGGCAGGCACATGGTACATTTCGCAGGCAACGAGGAAGCGGTCAATAAAGCCCTGTGAAGTGCGTGGTTCTCTTAGTGTAGCGATCATCATTGACTGGTCAACATTGGCCGCTACAATATGATGCTGGCTTTTGACCTTTGGTGACTGCCTGTTGATGTAATTCCGTCGGTCATGAATGCGGGTGATGATGACAGATTGTTCCTGTTCATTTTCCAATTCAAAATCAACGATATCTCCCACAGCCACCGGATTGGTAGAAGTGATGCCTTCCAGCTTGAAAATACCTTTGATACGGGCATTCCAGCTTTTGCCTGATTCGTCCTTCACATGATACCAGCTGCCTGTAGACCTGTAAACAATTCCTTGCATGATTAGGGAAATGAACGTAATGAAGTATACCTCAAAATTATATCGAGGGCGAGGAAGAACAAGGCAGCCATGATAAAATAAATATAGTATTCGGCATAACGGACCTTGGTGACCACTTCAATTTCAGATTTTTCCAGCTTGTCGATCTGTTTGTAAACCTCTCTTAACCTGTCCCTGTCTGTTGCCCTGAAATAAGCACCTCCGGTTTCTGAAGCGATCTTCCTCAATAATGTTTCATCAAGATAACCGCTTTGTCTTTCTTTACCCGGAGCTGTGGCGCTGGCGGAAACAATACCTCCCAGCGTTCCCATTCCTATCGTGTACACCTTCACACCTTTTGCTTTTGCAATTTCAAGTGCAGTTAAAGGATCCACCAGCCTGGTTTCTGGTGGCTGTTCATTTCCATCTGTCAAAAGAATAATGACCTTGCTCTTGGATTTACTTGAAGTCAGTCGCTCTACAGATTTGGCCAGTCCTTCTCCAATCACAGTACCATCGATCAGCATACCACTGCGAATGCCGCGGATCTGTTCAATCAATGCAGCATGATCTGTTGATAAAGGAAACTGCGTAAAGCTTTCACCAGAAAATATCACCAGTCCTATCTGGTCAATAGGTCTTTGCTGTACAAATTCAGCAGCCATTTGCTTGGATACTTCCAGGCGTGTTGGAAGAAAATCAGAAGCCAGCATGCTTCCACTCACATCCATGCAAAGAACAATGTCGATACCCTGGCCCCTGTTTTTATTTTTTACATTTTTCACCTGCGGACGTGCAAGTGCGGTAATGATACAGCCAATTGCCAGGAGCCGCAGCCAGAAAGGAAAGTGCACGAAGGCATTTTTAGTTGTGCGTATCCTGAACTTTTCTGCTGTAGTTACTTTTAATGACGCTTTTCTCCAGCCTGGCGTACGATAATAAAACCAGGCAATTACCGGAAGGGCCAGCAGCAATGGAAGTACCCATTCATATTTGAATTCAATATTTTGAAGCCAGTTATACAACATGTGGCAGGTTCTCTATGTTCATAATACTTTCTTTAATGGTTTCAATCGACTTCAGATCTTCCTCTCTTGATGGATGAAACTTCGCGAATTTTACCAGGTCACTCAGTCGCATGGTTTGCAAAAGCTCGCCGTACTGATCACGATCCATTTTCAGCTTCTGCAGTTGCAATCCAAGATCATCGGTGGTTTTGGAAAAAGAATGAATATTCTTGCGACGCTTCAGGTATTCCCTGAAAACGAGTATGAGTTCTGTATACAATTGTTTCGGATCACTGGCATCAGCAGCTTTGAGCTTCTCGAGTTTTTTTAATGCAGTTTTATAAGCTCCTTCATCCGGAACAAATTCTGTTTTGTCTTTTTTCTTTCCCTTCGGAAAAAATAAAAGAAAGAGCACAACGATCACCAGGAGCAGGATGAGGTACCAGTACCATTGTTCCTCAATGGGTTTCCTGACTTCCAGGATATCCCTGATCTCGTGATAGGGTTGTGTTGTATCAAATGGCGAAGGTGAATAAGCAACGTTGATGGGAATAGGTTTGGTTTGCCAACGGTAAAGTATAAAAGATGGGATCTGCAATTTGCCGGAGTCCCAACTGGTAAGAAGAAAATCCTGCGAAAGCGCAAAGCCTTCCTCAACCTTAACTGTATCCACTTCAGACTTAGAAAGTATTTCAAATCGTGGAATGGTATCAATGCTCTTCCACATGAGAGGCTCATTGCCTAGGAAGTTGGCCTGCAAATGCAGTCGGAACTGTTCACCAATCAGTATATCATTACGGTCAACAGTTGCAGTAAACTTCTGCGCTGCTGCCGCGTGAAATAAAATTATAGCCAGGGCTGAAAGGATCCGGTTCTTCATTATTTATTCCTGCTGATAAAAAATCTTTGAAGCACTTTTACATAGTCTTCATCTGTTCTTACATGAAGCAGGTCAGCACCTGCTTTTTTAAAGATGTCGATGCAATAATCCGTTATTCTGAAAAACTCCTTTTCATATTCATACCTTACCAGTGAACTTTCCGTATTCACCCATTTTTGTTTGCCGGTTTCAGCATCTTCTATTCTTAACATGCCTACCTGTGGCAACTGCCTGTCCATCCGATCATAGATCTTGATGCCCACCACATCGTGCTTGCTGGCAGATACCCTCAGTGCATCTCCATAGTTGGCATCAATGAAATCACTCAAAACAAAGGCAATGCTTTTTTGCTTGGTGGTTCTGTTAAAATATAGAAGTGCGGAACTCAGTCTTGTACCTTTTTGTTTGGGTTCGTATGAAAGCAGCTCTCTTACAATAAACAAGGCATGTTGTTTGGATTTTTTCGGTGGGATGTATTTCTCAATTTTATCGCTGTAAAAGATCACTCCAACCTTATCACCATTATTCACAGCCGAAAATGCAAGCACGGCTGCGATCTCGGTCATGAAATCTTTCTTGGTAGCGTAAACTGTTCCAAAAAGGGAGGAAGCGCTTACATCTATCAGCAGCATTACCGTAAGCTCTCTTTCTTCTTCAAATACCTTGCTAAAGGGATGGCCAAACCTCGCCGATACATTCCAGTCGATAAACCTGATGTCATCACCCGCAGCATATTCACGCACTTCCTTAAACGACATACCCTTGCCCTTGAAGGCACTGTGGTATTCGCCAGTAAAAAGATCGCTGGTCAACTTCTTGCTTTTGATCTCCAGCAGGCGGACTTTTTTCAGTATTTCCTTTGTTGTGAGCAATGGCTTGTCTTTTAATTCACCGGTTACATGATTTAGAAGGATGCAATTCCCTGGTTTCAATTGAACATACTAAGGAAGATCGATTTTTTGCAAAACCTGTTCTATCACATCTGTTACATTGATGTTTTCAGCTTCGGCTTCGTAAGTCAGTCCGATCCTGTGTCTCAAAACATCATTACAAATAGATCGAATGTCTTCAGGAATCACATATCCTCTCTTATTTAAAAATGCCTGGGCTTTTGAAGCAATGGCAAGATTGATACTTCCTCTTGGTGATGAACCATAAGAGATCAGCGGAGTCAGTTGATCCAGGCCAAAATCAGCAGGCCGGCGTGTTGCAAAAACAATATCAAGAATGTATTGCTCCACTTTTTCATCCATGTAAATATCTTTCACCATCTGCCGGGCATCAATAATTTCTTTTGTAGAAACCACCTGGTTCACCGGAGGAACAGTTAGCCCCTGAACATTTTGCCGGATGATCAACTGCTCTTCATTTCTTGAAGGATAGCCAACTACCACTTTCATGATAAACCTGTCCACCTGTGCCTCCGGAAGAGGATAGGTTCCTTCCTGCTCCAGTGGGTTTTGAGTAGCTAATACCAGAAATGGTTCATCCAGTTTATAAGTTGTGTCGCCAATGGTTACCTGTCTTTCCTGCATGGCTTCAAGTAAAGCACTTTGCACTTTGGCAGGCGCACGGTTGATCTCATCAGCCAGGATAAAATTGGCGAAGATGGGTCCCTTGCGCACCACGAATTCATTTCGCTGCTGGTTATAGATCAAAGTACCTATCACGTCGGCGGGTAAAAGGTCAGGCGTAAATTGGATCCGACTGAACTGCGCGTGAATGGCCTGTGAAAGGGATTTGATTGTTAGCGTTTTTGCCAGTCCCGGAACACCTTCCAGAAGTACGTGTCCATTGCTCAGAAGACCAATAAGCAAACGGTCGAGCATGTAACTCTGGCCAACGATGACCTTTCCTACTTCCTGCCTGAGGTTTTCAATAAAACGTCCTGAATAACTGATCTTTTCATTGAGCTGCCTGATATCTTCAGCGGTTTTGACCATAATGGGGGTTTAGGTTTCTTAAATCAATCTGTGCTTTAGCAAAGATTCTGCCGCAAAAGCAAAATTGGAACAAAAATCATTCTGTCTTTACTAATATACAAATTGCTGGTTCTGGTTGATTGAGCTAAATTAGATGGATAAAAGCTGCTTTATGAAATTTTTCTATTCTGGCTTCGTAATTCTTCTCCTGCTTACTGCATGCAAAAAAGACAATGACAGCCCGGGCAAAGCAGAATTGCTTACTTCAGCAGAATGGAAATATGATAATGGAGGAATTGACCAGGACCGTAATGGTACGATCGATATTCCGTTTGCAACAACCGGACTTTTACTACCCTGCATGATGGATAATACAGGCATTTTTAAAACAGATGGAACTGGTACCACGGATGAAGGACCTACCAAATGTGATCCGGCCCTGCCTCAAACCAGCAGCTTCACCTGGAAGTTTTTAAATAATGATACAGAGATCGAAGTAAATGGTACAGGACTGTTTGGATTGGGAGGAAAATTTAAAATTCTGACGCTGACCGATACCAAATTCAGTTTATCAAAAGATACAACCATTGCTTTTCCTGGTGCTCCACCACTTGCCGTTGATTTGATTGTTGACCTGAAACACTAATCAGGAAAGATATTTGGCAACAATTGGCAAGCGTCTTCCTACACCAAAAGCTTTTGAACTCACACGAATGATTGGACAAAACTGGTTGCGCTTGTATTCATTTGTATTGACAAGCCTGAGAATTCTATCCACCAGTGCCTTATCAAAACCCTGGGCAATGATCTCTTTAGGTCCCTTTCTTAATTCAATGTACTGGTACAATACACGGTCGAGAATGGGATATTCTGGCAAACTATCGCTGTCTTTTTGATTAGGACGCAATTCTGCAGAAGGTTCCTTGCTGATGATATTTTGTGGTATGATCTCCTTATCACGGTTGACGTATCTAGCTAGGGCATAGACCTGCATTTTATATACATCACCTAAAACTCCAAGTCCACCGGCCATATCTCCGTACAGTGTTCCATAGCCTGTTGCCAGCTCACTTTTATTGGAAGTGTTGAGCAAAATGTATCCGAATTTGTTAGCTACAGCCATCAATAAATTTCCTCTGGTACGGCTTTGAATGTTTTCTTCGGCCACACTGAAGGGAAGGTCCTTAAAAATGGGCTGCAGGGTTTTTAAAAAAGAATCATAGACATCTTTGATCGGCACAAGATCATAACGGTTGCCCAGGTTTTCACTCAGTTCTTTTGCATCTGCTACGGAATGACCGGAAGAATAGGACGAGGGCATCAGCAGCACATGAACATTTTCTTTTCCCAGTGCTTCAACAGCAAGTGCCTGTACCACGGCACTGTCAATACCTCCGCTTGCCCCAAGTGTAGCTTTCTTGAAACCCATCTTCCTGAAATAATCACTGATGCCAAGCACTAGCGCATCATGAATTTCCTGTATGTTCTTTTCATCGGTGAGATAATGAATGGTATCAGAATCAAGGCCTACTTCAGCTGCAGAATAAAAATATTTGCGTGCTTCTTTTGGCGTGATGGTAGAAGGATTAGAAGATTCTCCTTCACCGGAAGGAATCACAACAGTTGCTTGTGAAGAATCTTTTTTCTGTGAGATGGCGTCAAGATCAACCAATGCATAATCCTCCTGGAAGTACTTAAGTTCTTTTACCATGTTGCCATTCCTGTCGTACACAAGACTTCCGCCATCAAAAACTATTTCGGTTTGTGAGCCTACCGTGTTGCAATACAACATGGGAAGATCATATTTCAGTGTATGTGCTTCAATGATGCTTCGGCGAACGATATCAGCAGCATAATTGTAAGGAGAGGCTGAAAGATTAAGCATCACATCGGGCTTTTCGGTGATCAGCTTTTCCATAGGTGTAATGCGATACAGGGGATTATCACCCAGGTTCCAAATATCCTCACAAATGGTAACCGCCAGTTTTTTCCCCTTAAGGTTGATACATTTCCATTCGAAGGCGGGTTCAAAATAGCGGTATTCATCAAACACATCATAGGTAGGAAGCAAGGTTTTATGAATTTCTGCTTTTACCTGTTTTTCATGAAGCAGGAAGGCAGCATTAAAAAGGTCTTTTCCTTCTTTACGTGGATTACGGGCCGGGGCTCCGATCAATACAGCCAAATCATCTGCATATTCTTTTATGAGATCAATGCTTTCGTAACACTGGTTGATAAAATCACTGAATTCAAGAAAGTCCCTGGGAGGATAACCGCAAATACATAGTTCTGAAAAAAGAGCCAGGTCAGCACCTGCACTTTTGGCCATTTCAATGCCTTCAATGATCTTCTTCCTGTTCTCTTCAAAATTACCAATGTGATAATTTTGCTGCGCTAAAAAAATCTTCATCTTCGTTAATTATTCTGACGTCTGCAAAGTTCAGTAATAAATCAAGAATAAAGCCGTTATTCGCCTATGTCACCGAATTATTCCACCGAAAGGAAAGAAAGAAATCATAACAGGAGTTTTGAAAACAGATTCAATGCCTTTGCTTTTTTAGCATGCATTTTCATGATTTCTCTTAGTTCTTCCTGTAACAACAATGGTAACAGGCCGGATGTATCTGACATTAAAGTGGATGTAAAGATCGACAGGTTTGAACAGGGGTTTTTCAGCATTGATACGAACCAGTTGTTAGAGGGATTGGAAAAGCTATATGCAAGCTATCCACAGTTCACCGGTTTTTTTACAAAGCAGTTAGTGGGATTGAACCAGGTTACCGGAGATACTTCGCAGATGGTTCTCAAACAGATCCTCACCGGCTATCGACCTGTCTATGATTCACTCAGGGAAAAATATCCCAACCTCAACTGGTTAAAAAAAGAACTGGATGAAGCCTTTCAGTATGTGAAGTTTTATTATCCTTCTTACAAGGTGCCGCACATCATGACTTTCATTGGAACCTTTGATGCACCAGGAATTGTATACACACCGCAATATCTGGCCATTGGCCTGCAGCAATATGCGGGTAAGAATTTTTCAGCTTACCGCGATCCACAGGTGCAACAGGTTTTCCCGGATTATATTTCAAGGAGGTTTGACAGGGAATACATGACTGCTAACGTAATGAAAGCGGTGGTAGATGATATTTATCCTGATACCACAGATAACGCCAGGCTCATTGAATTAATGATTGAAAAAGGCAAACAATGGTGGCTACTGGATAAGTTCCTGCCTGAAGCGCCAGACAGCGTAAAAACAGGCTATACCAGGAATCAGTTGGAATGGTGCCGGAAAAATGAAGGTAATATCTGGGGATCAGTGTTGCAGAACACGCCCGACATCTATACGCTTGACCAGGAGCGATTACAGAATTATATAGGAGAAAGTCCGCGGACTATGGATATGCCTGAAGAATCGCCAGGCAATATTGGCCAGTGGATCGGATGGCAGATCGTCAAAAAATTTGAAGAAAAAAATGAAGGGATGACTGTTCAGCAAATCCTGGCTACTCCAGCGGTTAAAATTTTCCAGGAAGCGAGGTACAAGCCGAAGTAGGTGTTATGAGAATTTAAGGTTTAAAGTTTAATAGTTTAAGGTTCTTTATCATTGCATATCCCTTAAAGAATTGAAAACCCACTTTCAGTGATCGATTAACAACCAAAAGCTACTCACCACTCACCATTCACCATTCACAATAACTCACCACTCACCATTCACTATTCACTAGTTATATTTAAACGGCGTTACCATATCAAAAGCCGGAATATTTACTTCGAACAATTCTTTGGTATGCAGGTTTTCCATCAGGTAAATACCATGCATTCTTCCGATCTCTGTATGAAGGTTACATCCGCTGACATACTGGTAATCCTCAGAGGCACTGATCACTGGTTGCATGCCCACTACGCCTTCGCCTTCCACTTCCCTGTAAGAACCATCACTGTCGAAGATGTGCCAGTGACGACTGTGCAGTTTCACCGGGAAACCATTATGGTTTTCTATCGTGATACGATAAGCAAACATATATTCTGACTGTAAAGGATTTGAATAATCCTGCTGGTAGAAAGTTTCCACGCTCACCTTAACTCCTTCCGATATCATGCTGACCATACAATTCGATTTTGATTACGCATAGAATAAAACAAAGTTGCTGCCACAATTTATAAACGAATTAATTGGAGTAAAAGTTTCCACATCAATTATTTTTGCGGCACATTAACCTCACCAGACCTGAACATCCAGTCATTGCAACATAAATTGCAATCTGATTGTGAAAGGTTGAAAATAAATTAGTTAACATGAAGATAGCGGTTGCAAAAGGCGATGGTATCGGTCCGGAAATCATGGAAGCGGTACTGAAAATTTTCGAAGCAAATAAGGTTGACCTTGAATATGAGTTTGTGGAAATGGGTAAATGGGTGTTCGATAAAGGTTTCTCAAATGGCATGACACCTGAGGCTCAGCAGACCATTGAAGAATATGGTATTCTCTTCAAAGGCCCAATGGAAACACCAAAGGGTAAGGGTGTAAAGAGTGTAAATGTTACTGCCCGCAAAACCTGGAACACATATGCCAACAAAAGAACATTTCAAACACTGCATGGTGTGGACACTGTTTTCAGTAAGGCAGGTATTGTGATCGACATCACCATGGTGCGTGAGAATATTGAAGACACTTATGGAGGTATTGAACACATGCTCACACATGATGTGGCACTGAGCCGCCGATTTATTACCAGGCCAGGCAGCATGCAGGTGATCCGTTATGCTTTTGAGATGGCAAGACAAAAAGGAGCCAGAAGAATTACCTGTGGTCACAAGGCCAACATCATGAAGCTCACTGATGGACTTTTCCTGGAATGTTTCTATGAAGTAGCGAAAGATTATCCTGACTTGAAAGCAGATGACAAGATTGTGGATGACCTGGCCATGCAACTGGTGATCAGGCCTGACCAATATGATGTGATTGTTATGACCAACCTGCAGGGCGATATCATTTCTGATCTTTGCGCCGGACTTGTTGGAGGATTGGGCTTCGCTCCTTCTGCCAACATTGGTGATCATATCTCCATTTTTGAAGCCGTGCATGGAACAGCACCCGACATCGCCGGGAAAAACATTGCCAATCCTACTGCCTTATTGTTAAGCGGACTTGCCATGCTAAGGCACCTGGGCTTTACAGAAAATGCAGCTGTTATTGAAAACGCCTTATTATATACACTGGAGCAGGGTCAACGTACTGGTGATTTTGGCGACAAGTCCAAACCTGCATTGAACACAACCCAGTTTGCCGAGGCCATAATCAGCAACTTTGGAAAGCAACCCGAAGTGAATACCAAACCACTTGTGGCCAATGATCCGGAAACACCTGCGGTTTGTCACCTGGAAAGAAACCCCATGCTGGTTTCTAAGGAAGCAGAGAATGAAAAAATCGTTGGTGTTGATATGTTCATTGAAAGCACTGACCAGCCTTCTGCTATTGCAGAAAAATGCCTGCTGCATGGAGGCACCAAGTTCAAACTGCTTAATATCAGCAACAGGGGCACACAGGTATGGCCAACAGGTTCCAAATATACCAACCTGGTCAACCAGTACAATCTTCGTTTCGAAGCACTGAATGAACAGCCATTAACACAGCAGGACATAATTGGTTTGTATGTAAGTCTAAGCGCCGATTACAAGATCTGCTCTCTTGAATTACTGAATATGTGGGATGGGAAGAAGGCTTATAGTCTTGCCCAGGGCCAATAGGGATTTCTCGGATTTTTTGGATCACAGATTACACAGATTAGCATGGATCACAGATTACACAGATTTCACAGATTAGCTGTGATTAAACATCAAATCGTTGATGGCGCTCCTGATTAATAAAGGTTGTGCAATTAAGAGGGTCCGGTGTTGATAAGTCTTTTCATCGTAGAAAAATCTGTGTAATCTGTGTAATCTGTGATTCTGTCTTTTAATCAATTTATCGGAAATTATTTGAGAAGAGACCAATCAACTATTTTATAATCAACAAAATCAATCCGCGTTAATCTGTGTAATCTGTGATTATCAATCTGTGTAATCTGTGTTCAATCCTTATTTGGTTTGAGTATACCCGTTTTTCAAAAGCCATTGAATCACCTTTTGCCTTTGATCGCCCTGAACAATGATCTCTCCATCTTTAGCCGATCCTCCTGTGCCGCAATAATTCTTTAATTTCTTTCCGAGATCCTCCAGGTCATCCACGGTTCCTATAAAACCCGTAACAAGGGTAACGGCTTTCCCGCCACGGTGTTTGGTTTCCAGCCTCACCCTTAATTTTTGCTGACGGGGTTCCAATGTATCCTGCTCCCCCTGCTCTTCACTTTCAAACTTGAAGTCCGGATCTGTACTGAAAACAAATCCATGCTTATCGCTTTTATTTTTTTTGCTCATAACAATTGATCTGATTTATCTGTTGATCACGGCCTTCAAACTCAAATCCAGACTTTGCGCCTGGTGGATCAATGCGCCTACGCTTACATAATCAACACCTGTTTCTGCATAGGAAACAATATTTTCCAGGTTCACACCTCCACTGGCTTCGGTTTCGAAGCTTCCCTGGATCAGATCCAGCGCTACTTTAATCTGTGCAGGATTAAAATTATCAAGCATAATCCGGAATACCTTTCCCTGGCCGCTTTTCAAAACCTTCTTAACGTCTTCAAGTGACCTGGTCTCCACTTCAATTTTCAAATGCGGCTGGTAGCGAACCACATAATCATGGGCCCTGTTGATGGCTTCTTCAATACCACCGCAGTAATCAATATGATTGTCCTTCAGCATGATCATATCAAACAAGCCAAAACGATGATTGATGCCTCCACCAATGTGTACCGCTTCTTTTTCAAGCAAACGGAAATTGGGAGTGGTTTTCCTGGTATCCAGCAGCCTGGTTTTATATCCTTCCAGTTTTTGGGTATACAAATTTGTAAGTGTTGCAATGCCGCTCATTCTCTGCATGCAGTTTAAAACCAGTCTTTCCAGTTGAAGAATAGTATGTATAAAACTCTCCACTTCAAAAGCTACATCTCCAGGTTTCATTTGATCACCATCATTCATGTGCCGGAGGAAAACAGACTGGGGTTTGCGGTATTTGAAAATTTTTTCTGCCACCTCAACTCCGGCCAGTATGCCTTCCTGTTTGATCTTCAGAACGGCTTTTCCTTTAGCATCGGCAGGAATACAACAAAGCGTAGAGTGATCACCATTTCCCAGGTCTTCTTCCAGGGCCATATCCACCAGCCTATATAATTGTGCATCAAAATCAATCATGGAGCAAAGGTAGGGGCAGAGGGCGGATGGTTCATAGTTCATGGTTCATGGTTCATAGCTGGTGATAATAGTCAATGGACCATAGTTGATGAGTGGTCGATTAAAAATTAAAAAACTCACATGTAGGGTGCATAAAAAAAACCGCCGAAGCGGTTTGGTACTATTGAAAGGCCTTAAATTTTACATTCACTATTACTGACCACTCACTACTCACTACTCACCATCACTGACCACTATCTACTCACCATTCACCAATTCTAATTGGCCTGAAACCTTATCTCTTTCACCAACTGCCTTCCATCTTTCGATTTCATGAAAACTGTAGTTCTGTAGCTGCCCGAATTCGTTAAGAGTTTGCCAACGCAATATTGGTTGCCAGCATTTTCTCCTTTGAACTGCACCTCAAAACCTTTCACCCCATTAGTGGAAAAGAAATCCTTTAATACCATTACCGCCTGTGAACGGCTATAGCTTTCACTTTTATCGGGAAGCGAAATTTCAATATTGTCATCAATATATTTTGCCAGTTCCTGTGCATTGCCCGTACGAAGGGCTTTGATTACATCATCAAGCCCGCTGATCGGTTTAAAAGCAGCAGTTATCATGATTAATGCAAGACCAGCAAAAACTAACATCTTTTGCATATGTATAATTTCCCCCCGAAGATCGAAAAATGTGCCATAGTATTGCTATACGGGGGACGGTGCGACTAAATTAAACAAAACCTTCACCTTTTAATAAATTTGCCCTTTTTATAGCCAAATATGTCTAAAAGAAAAGTTATCCTGGTGATCATGGATGGATGGGGATTGGGAAAGGTTAAGGCTTCCGATGCCATTCAAAATGCCCATGTTCCTTTTGTTCAATCTCTCTATAGCCAATATCCCAATACAGAATTAACAACTTGTGGTGAAGCAGTGGGCTTGCCAGAAGGACAAATGGGAAATTCAGAAGTGGGCCACCTTAATCTGGGAGCAGGAAGGATTGTTTACCAGGAATTGCAGCGTATTAATGTTGCCATCAGGGAAGGTGAGCTGGCAAAAAACAAAACGCTGCTCGATGCCATTCAATATGCAAAAAATAACAACAAGCCATTGCACCTGCTTGGACTGGTGAGCGATGGGGGCGTGCATTCACATATCAACCACCTTAAAGCCATTCTGGATATTTGTGCCAGTCACGAACTTTCCAATGTTTTTGTCCATGCTTTTACAGATGGGAGGGATTGTGATCCCAAAAGCGGATTGGGTTTTATAATGGAGCTGGAAGCCCATATGCAACAATCAGTAGGGAAAATCGCAACCGTAACGGGCAGGTATTATGCCATGGATCGCGACAACAGGTGGGAAAGGATAAAACTGGCCTACGATGCCATGGTTCACAGTAAAGGTGAACAGGTTCCATCCGCTGTTGCAGCACTTGAAAGGTCTTATGCCAACCATATCACTGATGAATTTATTCATCCCATCGTTGTTACAGAAGATGGTGTTCCCCGGACTTGTATACAGGATGGTGACGCTGCGATATGTTTCAACTTTCGTACCGATCGTTGCCGCGAGATCACCAAGGCTTTGACACAAATGGAATTTCCACAACAGGAAATGCATCCCTTAGCATTGCATTATACAACCATGACGGAGTATGATGTTACTTTCAAAAATGTACATGTCATTTTTCAGAAAGATAATCTTGACAAAACGCTTGGTGAAGTGTTGGAGCAGCATGGACTGAAACAGATCAGGATCGCAGAAACAGAAAAATATCCTCACGTTACTTTCTTTTTCAGCGGCGGCAGGGAAAATCCTTTCGAAGGTGAAAGCCGCATCATGATCCCTTCACCCAAGGTAGCTACTTATGACCTTCAGCCTGAAATGAGCGCTTACGAAGTCACTGCGGCCATTTTACCTGAGATTGAAAAAGAAACTGCTTCATTCATCTGTTTGAACTATGCCAATGCTGATATGGTTGGACATACGGGTGTATGGCAGGCTGCCATCAAAGCAGTTGAAACCGTGAATCTTTGTGTTGAGAAAATTGTGAACGCTGCATTGCAACATGGCTATACTGTTTTTCTAACAGCCGACCACGGTAATGCCGACTACATGATCAATGAAGATGGTAGTCCTAATACAGCACATACACTCAACCCTGTACCTTTCTTTATCATCGACAAAACCTGGAGGGGAAAGATCCAACCCGGAAAACTGGGCGACCTCGCTCCTACCATTCTAACCATGATGGACCTGCCTGTGCCAGCTGAAATGACCGGCAATATCCTGATCAGTAAATAAAAGAGCTTTCTTAAATTTTGATAAGGTGTAGGCGACATATCATTGCCATTCTCTTCAGCAGTCTTTTGCTCATGCCTGTATTGTTTATATTGATGCTGCAACTCCGGCAATGGCAGCTCCAGCACCTGGCTTTGGAAAGACTGGAAGAAGAATCGCTTGAAAACCTCATTATTCCAGATGGTCAACTGATCTGGGAGAAAAAAAACAAGGAGATCATTATCCATGGTGAGTTGTTTGATGTAAAATCAATCAGGTCTGAAAAAGGAAATTATATTGTTAGAGGCCTGTTTGACCGCAAAGAAACTGCGATCAAAAAAATGCTCAGCGATTCCGGTCGCTCGCAAAACTCACTGATATCTTTACTGCTATTCGGACAAATTTTTATTGCCTTCATTTGGTACCAGTCATTTGGTTACCTGCTCATCATTATTAAAAATAGATACCGCTTTTTTGAAATCCACTATTACTCTTTCTTCAAAGAACTCCATTCGCCTCCTCCCCTTCTTTTTCTGTTCAGGCAGACTTAAAACATTTTTTACTTAAACCAACAGAAATGAGAAAAGCTTATGGGCTGGGCGCCTTGCTCTGCCTTTCTATCACCACCTTTTCACAGGACACAACAAATAAGAACCTGGATGAAGTGATCATATATTCCAACAAATTCGCGGAGCATAAAAAGAATATTGTTCAGAAAATTGATGTCATCACAGCCCGGAAGATCGCAGAGATGAATGCACAGAATACCGGTGATCTGCTGATCAACACGGGTAATGTTTTTGTACAGAAAAGCCAGCAGGGTGGCAGCAGTCCTGTGGTCCGTGGCTTTGAGGCCAGCAGGGTTTTATTGGTAGTTGATGGCATAAGAATGAACAATGCTATCTATCGCGCAGGACATTTACAAAATGTAATCACTGTTGACCAGAATATGCTGGAAAGAGTTGAAGTGATTTATGGTCCTGCCTCCACCATTTACGGAAGTGATGCGCTTGGCGGAGTTCTGCATTTTCGAACCAAACAACCCAGGCTGTCTTCTACAGAACAGTTACTTGCCACCGGGTCTGCTTTTATCAGGTACAGCAGCGCAAATGATGAAAGAACAGCTCATTCCGATGTGAGCATAGGCGGTAAAAAATTTGCCTGGCTTCAGGCATATAACTACAGTGATTTTGGTGATATGAGAATGGGAAAAAATTATCCCGACAAATATCCTTCATTTGGAAGCCGGCCTTATTACATCAAAAGAATCAACGGAATTGATTCGATCGTGGCTAATGCCGACAGCCAGGTGCAGAAATATTCCGGCTATAAGCAGTGGGACATCACACAGAAGTTTTTGTACAAACCAAATGAAAGGATCAGTCATTTAGTAAACCTGCAATATTCAAATTCAACTAATGTTCCCCGTTATGACCGCCTGCAGGATCTAAGAAACGGTAACTTAAGGTTTGCGGAATGGTATTACGGTCCCCAGCTGAGAGAACTTGCAGCCTATGAACTCAGCATTCGTAAATTCTCCTTCCTCGATGAGTTCAAAGCCATTCTGAGTTACCAGCATATCAGGGAAAGTCGCCACCAGCGCGAATACAGGAGATATGATCGTTTGGATAACAGGATGGAAAACCTGGGAGTTTATGCATTTACTGTGGATGGCAGAAGGAACTGGAAACAAAATGAACTCACCATTGGCTTCGATGGCCAGATCAATGATCTGCGCTCAAAAGCCAACAGGACCAATGTGAACACAGGTGCATCAATACCTCTTGACAGCCGTTACCCTAATGGAGATAATAACATGACTTCCTTTGGAGTTTACGCACAGCACCTGCTAAAATTTGGTAAAGGCAAATGGGTATTGAATGATGGCATCAGGATTCAGGCCAGCAGGATTCATTCCACCATAAAGGACAATAGTTTTTTCAATTTCCCTTTTACAGAGATCAGGCAAAAGAATGAAGGCATTACTGGCAACATCGGTCTTGTTTACATGCCCGATGAAAAGCTGAGGATCGCAGGCGGACTCGCAACAGGTTTCAGGTCACCCAATATTGATGACCTTTCCAGGATATTTGAATCCAACACGGCTTCGAGGCAACTGATTGTTTCCAATCCCGATATCAAACCCGAATACACTTATAATGCTGACCTCAACCTTTCCTATACTCTTAGCAACCGTTACCGTTTTGAGTTAGGCGGATACTATACCTTGTTTCGCAATGCCATTGCACTTGCTCCATTCAGGTTGAACGGACAGGATTCTGTTCTGTACAATGGAATGATGAGTAAGGTATATGCCAACCAGAATGTCAATAAAGCCTACCTCTATGGCTTCAATGCTTCTGTTTCTGTTGACCTGACGAAGGCAGTGAATTTTTTCAGTACAGTAAGTTATACTTATGGAAGACTGAAGCCTAGTCAGTCGGCGCAGGTACCGCTGGATCATATTCCACCCGTATTTGGAAAAACTTCGCTGCGCTATAATGGAAATAAAATTGGCGCGGAAGTGTATGCACTTTACAATGGATGGAAAAAAATCAAAGACTACAATCCGTCGGGAGAAGACAATGCCCAATATGCAACACCGGAAGGGAGTCCTTCCTGGATCACTATAAATTTTAAATCCAGTTTCAGACTGCATGAGAATATATCACTGCAGCTGGGAGTAGAAAATATTCTGGACCGTAACTACAGGTATTTTGCTTCAGGGTTTTCTGCTCCTGGTAGAAATTTCATAGTGGCAGTGCGTTCAGGATTTTGATAGATTATGAACCGGGGAGTCGGGAAGAATTTTTTAGTAAAATAATTGATTGCAAGAATTTACTTCTTCCTGTCTCCCTGGTAATTAATGGGAAGCACCTGGTCTTAATTGTTGTTGGCGACCATGGAAATAGCTTTTTAGAAATCCGGCTTCTTTTCTTCCCGGTTCATTTACCCTCAGGGAAATCCCCTATTTTTTTACTCCAATCCGACAATCAGTGCAGCATTCAACCAGAAATATTGTCTAAATTACAGGCAACCAAAGTGTAACTATGACCGAGGAAGCCATATTGCAAGGTTGTTTAAAAAACAATGCTGCAGCACAAAAAGCGCTGTACGAGAAGTTCAGTGCCAAAATGTTGGTGGTTTGTTACCGGTATGCTCATAGCCGCGAAGACGCGGAGGATATGTTACAGGAGGGCTTTATCAAGATCTTTTCACAGATCCACACATTTGAAAACCGTGGGGCTCTGGAAGGATGGATCAGAAGGATCATCGTTCATACCTGTATCAATAACCTCAAAAAGAACAAGCGGTTCAATGAAAGTGTTGATCTCATTCATGCCAACAGTATCCAGGTAAGGGAGGAAAGCATTCCTTCCATCATACAGGCAAAGGAAGTGGTGGAATGTATTCGATTATTGCCGATTGGTTATCGCACTGTCCTGAACCTGTACGCCATCGAAGGTTTTTCCCATAAGGAAATCTCATCGATGCTGGATATTGAAGAAAGCACCAGCCGAAGCCAGTATACCAGGGCCAAGGCCATGCTTGAAGACGTTTTGGTAAAAAAGAATATTCTATATAGACCGAAAGAACAGCCACTTGCGATTGCTTCCGGACGGTGAGCCGACCCTTAAACACGACTGATTATGGAGAGTAATTTTACAAATGAAAACTTTGAGCGGTTCCTTCGACAAAATGCCGATGGTTTGCGAATGAGGCCTTCCGATAAGGTTTGGAAGGGTATCAATCAACAACTGAACAGGAAACGCCGCAATATGGGCTTCCTGCTTATAGGCATGCTCCTGCTTTCAACTTCTTTGGGTTATTACCTGATTGAAGGCGCAGCTCCTAATGCGGCACCTACAAAACAATCATCCTTCCAAAACGGAACCAGGTCAGATAAAAACAGGCTTAACTCAGAAACCGGGATCATTGCGGCCAATTCAACTGACAATACGATCAAGAGTCAACCGCAGATAAATAGTCAATCCTTACAGCCATCAGCTGCTGTTTCTCTGGAATCAATGGTGACTTCAAACCAGTCCTTAACTGTAATGGATGAATTGATGACTGAAAAAATAGAGGTCAATGATTTTACTGCCACTATCGTTGATGGCTATCCCGGAACAGAAAACCATCATCAAAATGCAGAAGCTACTGAAGCTGTAAAAGAAGCAAAAGATCCTCTTAGCATTGAAAGCGTTACTAATTCCTACAAGCCAAAGCTCCGGAAGGGCAGGCTCGGTATACAGTTTTTCTTTACGCCTACTGTTAGCTATCGCAGTCTCTCTGAGAACAAGGCCTATACAAGAACTACGGGCAACAGCTTCCAGCAGGGAGTATACAATATCAATAATGCCGTTACACACAAGCCTGATTTTGGTTTCCAGATAGGTGTGCTTGCTAAATATCCTTTAGGAAATAGATTCAAATTGCGCGGTGGATTGCAATTCAATATCAACCGCTACGATATCAAAACATTCAATTCATCTTACGAAGTGGCTACCATTCAGCTGCAAACACGCGAGGAATTTAATGCTGTGACCAGCTATAATAATTTCAGTGGTTATAAATCCGACTGGCTGGAGAATTTTTACTTCCAGGTAGCCGCGCCTGTTGGACTTGAAATGAAAGTGAGCGGAAATGAAAAAACCCAGTTGGGTATTGCTGCTACGCTTCAACCTACTTATCTCATTGGTGACAAGGCTTACCTGATTTCCCAGGATTATAAGAACTACATGGAAGTTCCCTGGCTGGTTCGCCGCTGGAATGTGAATACAAGCTTTGAAACCTTTGTAGCTTATTCAACCGGAAAGATGAAATGGCAGGTAGGACCACAGGTTCGCTACCAGATGCTTTCATCTTATGAAAAGAAGTATCCTGTAAAAGAACACCTCTTCGATTTTGGTTTAAAAGTGGGTGTTTCACTTAAACAATAAAAGAAAGGCTAATTGCTTATTGAAACCCTGCAACAATCTTTGCAGGGTTTCGTTTTATCAGCAGCTTTAATTTTGCCACATGAAATTTTTCGCCTTTGTTACTTTAGTCGCCTGTCTTTCCATTGGTTGCCAGCAGAAAAAAAAGGAAAAGAAGGACACTTCAAAATATTTTCCCGTGCTCTCCTACCTCCAAAGCCAGGTAAAGCATCTTGATACTTCCTTATTCAGGTTTTCCAAAATAGAAACAGGTTTGGATACTGTCATTATCAACAGAAGTGAGATCAGGAAGTATGCAAAGGATTTTCTGGAAGTACCAGATATCACCAAATCTGAATATGGTAGTGATTACAGGGAAACCAACATGTATGATTCTTCCCTTGGAATGGTGGTGATGAGTTACCTGGCAGATGACGAAGACCTGGATTATCCCCGCCAGGAAGTACAGGTGATCCCCAGCTTTGGTGGAAACGACCAGGTAAAAACGATCTACATTGAAAAAGTAGAAGAAGAAGGCAAAACCACGATAGAGAAAAAAATGATCTGGGAAGTAAACCAGTATTTCCAGGTCAGGACCATTACGCATAAACCCAACGAACCCGAAAAGATCCATGACCTGAAGATCATCTGGCAGGATTTTGAATCGAATTAAGAAAGAAAATGACGAGTGCGGAATTTCAAAATATTGCACCCACCTTACCCAACCAGCCTGGCATTTATAAATATTTCGATGCTGGCAAATTACTGTACGTGGGTAAGGCCAAGAACATCAGGAAAAGAGTAAGTTCCTATTTTACCAAGAACCTGACGAGTTATAAAACTCATGAACTGGTTAAAAGAATTCAAAGGATAGAGTTTACTGTTGTCAATTCGGAACAGGATGCATTTCTGCTGGAAAACTCCCTGATCAAGGAATACCAGCCCCTGTTCAATATCAATCTTAAGGATGATAAAACCTATCCTTACATAGTGATCAGGAATGAGCATTTTCCCCGTGTGTTTCTTACCAGGCAAAAGATTGACGATGGCTCGCAATATTTTGGTCCCTACACTTCAGTTGGAAAGGTCAGAGAGCTGCTGAACTTCATCAAGCAAACCATTCCTCTAAGAACCTGTCCTCTTAATCTTACACCAAAAAATATTGAAAAAGGAAAGTTCAAGGTTTGCCTCGAATACCACCTGGGTAACTGTAAGGGACCTTGTGAAGCTTACCAGACAGAAGCCGATTATGATGAGAAGATCAGCCAGGTCAAGAACCTGCTGAAAGGGAATCTTTCTCCCGTGATCCATCATTTCAAAAATGAAATGAAGGCCTATGCCCAGGAACTTGATTTTGAAAATGCGGCACTGGTCAAAAAAAGAATTGATTACCTCGAGAATTACCAGTCGCGATCCATTGTAGTAAACACTTCTCTCAGGAATGTGGATGCATTTTATATTCAGAAGGAAAAGAACCTGGCCTATGTCAATTTCCTGATGGTTCGCAATGGTGCCATCATACAGACAAAGACCATCAGGGTAGAAACCCATCTTGATGAAACCGCGGAAGAGATCCTGTCGTTTACGATTGGCCAGCTTCGTACCACTTTCAATAGCGATGCAAAGGAGGTGGTGGTACCCATGCAAATTGAGTATGATGAACCTGATGTTCTGTTAACTGTACCAAAAGGTGGTGATAAGAAAAAGCTGTTGGAACTTTCAGAAAAGAATGTTCATTATTTTATTGAAAGCACCAGGACAAAGGAGCGGTTGCAACTGGGTGTGAAGAATGCGAATAAGTTTAATGTATTGATACAGGTTCGTGATGATCTTCAGCTGCCTGCTGTACCTGTGCATATTGAGTGTTTTGATAACTCCAATTTCCAGGGAGCTTTCCCGGTATCGGCCATGGTTTGTTTCAGGAATGGTGAACCCAGTAAAAAAGATTACAGGTTGTTTAATGTAAAGACAGTTGAAGGGATCAATGACTTCGCCACCATGAAGGAAGCAGTTTACAGGCGATATAAGCGCCTCCGGGATGAAGGTGAGGTATTACCGCAACTGGTGATCATCGATGGCGGCAAGGGACAGCTGGGCGCTGCACATGAAGCCATCAGGGAACTGGAGATGGAAGGCAGGATGACACTCATTGGATTAGCGAAAAATGAAGAAGAGATTTTCTTTATCGGCGACCAGCAATCATTGAAGCTTCCTTATGATAGTGAAAGCCATAAATTGATCCGGCGTATCCGTGATGAGGTGCACCGTTTTGGTATCAATTTTCACCGCAATAAAAGAAGCAAGGGAACCTTCAAAAATTCCCTGGAAGGGATCAAAGGCATTGGCATTACCACTGCCGACCTCTTATTAAAAACCTTCAAATCCGTCAACAATATCCGCCAGCTCCCGGTGGAAGAAATTGCCAAGGTGGTGGGAATGGCGAAGGCGAGGTTGGTGAAGGAGGGGCTGGGAGAGACTTAGTTCATAGTTCATGGTTCATGGTTCATGGTTCATGGTTCATGGATTTATGTAAATGAGTAATTTAATAGATGCAACGTTCAGATGAAATGGTTTTCGATTTTGAATTTATTTCAGTTTGAAATTTCCTTTCATTTCAGAAAAATCACAAGTGTTTTTGTTGTTTGACTCTTCTATCGAATTTCTTCAGTCGTAGTTTTGATAATGCCTTTCAGATTTGAATCACTGAAAATTTGGCAATTCGCAGCAGATCTTTCAAATGAAGTAGACTTGATCACCCAATGCTTTCCTAAAAAAGAACTCTACAGCCTGTCGTCCCAAATTAAAAGGGCTGCTGATTCAGTTGCATTAAACATAGCAGAAGGATCTACAGGTCAGTCTAAAATTGAATTCAAAAGATTTCTTTCTATTTCGCTACGGTCTGCCATTGAAGTAGTTTGTTGCCTATTTCTTGCACTAAAAAGAAATTATATTAACGATGAACTATTTAAAAGTTTGTATGAACGTTATGAACAATTATGCAAGATGATCACAGGGATGAGAAATGCTTTGTCAAAAAACCCATGAACTATGATCTATGAACCATGATCTATGAACTGCTCCAAAAAAAAATGGGGCCAGAATAGAAATTCAGCCCCGTTTTTAAAATCCAATATCCTATGAAAAACCGAGATAAAAATACTACTAATTAGTTCAAATCCTATAGGTAGTTTCCACATTTCCAAAAAAAGAAACGAGGATAAAAAGCACAAAAAAATCCCGCCGGATGGCGGGATCTTTTTTGTCAAAAACTTATTGATCAATAAGACCAAAGGTCCTGTTCGTAATTGAAAATACGCTCTCTCACGTTATCGCCTTCAAGCAGCTGCAGGATCTGGTCCTTGGGGAACATTTGCCTGAAAGTTCTGTTGGAGGAGTTATCCAGGGTAGACTTGGTGATATAGCTGGCAAACATGCGGCTTTCAAACAGCTCTTCCCATGTCATACGGCCATAACCCAGGTTCTTTGGATTGTAAACTTCGTACTTCGCCATTGTGGGGCGCAGGTCGGGATAATACACCCAGAACATAACCGACTGACCTCTCTCCTGTCCATTAGGCAGGTATTCGGTCTTCAGAGGTGCGATACCGATGATACGGCTGAACATGCGGCTGGCCTCGCGGTCGAAGATCCACTGTTCCATGATACGGATCTTTGTAACGCTCTTGGGGTCGAAGCTTTTTTGTGTTACCACATATTTCAACACCTTATTGATGTCGTTAGGATCCATTACCGCCGTAGTTTCAGGCATGCCACCTGCAGTCAGTGTCATTAACTCCTCTTTAGAGTAGGGTTGTGAAAAGCGGTCATCTGCAAAGGCCATAATGCTGTCTCTTCTCACTGCTTTAAGCAGGATGTCGATAAACATCTGGCTGCCGTTATCATCTTCTGCACTGTAACGGAAGGTCTGGTTCATTTTCTCACGCAGGTCAAGCTCTCTCCATACTTTTTCAGAATAGAGGGCATCATCCCAACGCAGGTGTTCATAAGGGAGCGGTGTACGGTCACTTACAAAGCTTTTGTCAAAGGCGTCGGTAGAGCGCCATGACTTGCGCAGAACGGAGTCATTATAACCAGTGCCTGATTCATCCTTTTCGATAGGAATATTCCCGTAAGGGTTATATCCCGAAGGAGGCCTCGCGGCATTTACCTGCTCTGTTTGTTGCTGTTCATTACCCTGCTGGTTGGCAGTTTTTTTCTTGCTGGAACGCTGGGCATCAGCAGAACCTGCCAGGGCTGAGAGGAACACCGACAAAAAGAAAATCTTTATGATACGGCTTTTCATGTTCTATCTATTTATTTGATATAATAAACTAATGATGGTGCTGTAGTTACCCTTCCATCCGGACCCTGTACCCTGATGTTATCAAGGGTTACAAGTCTTCCTGGCTTCACGTTCTTACGCAGCATTGTAGACGCGGCAGCACTCCAAAGGTTACCCTGGCAATCCCTTACATCAACGTCACCTTCGTCATTATCGCAGGTAACACTGAAGCTTACCACTTTATAAGAAAGGTTAAGAGGGAAGTTCTTGATACCGGCACCCACACCTGCCTGCGCGATGAATGCACCTGCAGCTACGTTGGAACCTGATTCATATCCACCCACAAAAGCCGAAGCCGGAGGAATGGTACGAACGCGGAACTGAGAAGCACCCATTACTTTGCCATCCACTGTTACAGTGATCGTGGCATTGTCGGTGATGCTGTTTACAGTAGCGATCCATTTGCCACCGCCTGAGCGACGCAATGCACCACCACCACCGTTGATGGAAGCCTGGATCTTGTCGTCCCCGGCACCACTGGCAGCAATTGTAAGTTTGTTTTCAATACCAATGTAAAGAACGTTCATGTCATCAAGAGCGATCGATGCATTGGCAGATCCAACAGTGTATTTGATTGTTTGAGTTACGGTTTGGGGGTTACCATCCTGGTCAACATAGTTGATCACGATAGGAACGCTTCTTTCACCATTGCCACTGGCATTGGTTTTATATACTGCCATACCTTCTTCATTAATGGGCTGTGCAGCGCCACCGATGGTGATGGTAGGCTTGGCTTCGGTACTGAAGGCACCGATACCGGCCTTGATCTCAAGTTCCTGACCTGGCATCAGGTAGTTGGAGCTTTGTCCAACGATAGCCGCGAACTTGTTAAAGCGAACTTTAACGGCTCCCACCTGCTCGTGGAAGAGGGATACTACCCTGTTCTCGGAAGTCTTGATGTCGTTCTGGAATTTAGCCAGCATGGTTGTAGCCGCTACAGTAGGAACCATTCTGAAATAAACATCTTCCCAGTTTTTATTGGCTTTGTTCTTTGTTGGAGGCATGGAAAGATCGATCTGCTTCAGCCTTACTTCGATTTCCTTACTCAGGGAATCGTCAATAGCAACCATTCTTTTTTTGTACTCTTCAAGCTTGGCTTTAAGCTCCTTACCTTTTCCCTGCTCTACCATGAGACGTGTAGCCACATCCTGGTTATCTTCTTTAAAGCTGGAATCTCCTTTTTTACCCTTAGGGTCGAATCCAGCGCCTTTCATGATCTCTGATTTCAGGCCCTCGATGTACTTATTCAGTTCTGCAGTGTATTGAACTGCCAAAGCTGCCTTTGGCTGCCAGTGTTCTGCTTTGGCCCTGCTTTGAGGCTCCTGTTTCTTTTCTTCGAATGAAGCCATGATAGTCTCAGTGGATTCATTGATCGTGGTGTTGGTAGTCGTAAGACTTCTTTCCACTGTTTTGAAGGCATTAAGAATCTCAGCCGATACATTCAGTGCCAAAATTGCGGTCAGCACCAAATACATAATGTTGATCATCTTCTGCCGTGGCTCTTTAGGTAGTGCCATAAAAGTTCAAATATTTTAGTCGCTTTTAGGAATGGTTTATCGGATAATAACGTTGATCTGCAGCAAATATTATCTGCCCTGCATTGCGCTCAGCATATTGCCGTAGATATTATTCAGTTTGCCGAGGTTATTCGCCAAACCTGCTACTTCTACCTGTACTTTCTTGGCATCTTCGGCAGTACCCATCATAACTGAAGAAGCTTCAGCGAGTTTGCCATAGAAACCATTGAGGGTTTTCAGGTGGTTGTTGCTTTCCTGCAGTTCCAGTTCATAGATCGTATTCAGTGAAGACAGGTTTTTAGTCAGCACCTGGATCTGGTCGTGGAAAAGCTTGGCACTTTCAGAAGCTGTGTTGAAGGCGCCTACAGAGTTGGCAGCACCAACATAAGCGTCTTTCACCTGGGTAAGTGCATTGGTCACTTCACGTGTTTTGGCAGTATAGTCACCGGTAGCAGCTACTACATCAGTGATATCGTTCATATTAGTGATCGTGGTATTCAGTTTTTTGAAGTTGTCGCCAAGGCGGTTCAACTGGTCAGGCGTGATATTGGCCTCAAGCAAAGCTTTGTCCATGGATTTCAATACGCCTTTGTTTCCTTCGAAAGCCACTTCTTCGCTATGTGAAGAGGAAGCTTCAGTTGGATAGATAAGGTACAGGATACCATAAAGGGCAAAGATGGCGGCCTCAGTTGTCAGACCGATCCACAGCCATGTGTCCGCATCAGGAGCATGGGTGATTTTTCTAAGGGCTCCCCAGATTACCAGAGAGGCACCGAATGATACAGCTACGTCTACGTATTTGCTGACTTTAGGAGGAATTACTACTGCCATAAAATGAAAGCTTTGAGTTTTAAAAAAGAATGGTTGGTTATAAATAAATAGTAATGAGCAAGGAAGATATTTTTAGAGAGGTTGTTGTCCAACCTCTCTAAAAATGATATGTTTTTAAAAATTACTTGCGACGTGTTGAAGGTGCAGGTAAGTCAATAACTGTACGGAAGCCAATGTACGATTTCGTGGAATCCATGTACTCATAAGTGCGTGTACCGGTCTGCAGGTAATAGCCCACATCTTTCCAGCTTCCGCCACGGATCACCTTACGCTTCATCTTGGGAGGATCGTCCTTCTTTGCGTTCCAGCGAACATCAGGGTTCATATCATGCTGGAATACATAAGAGCCTTCGTAGTAGATAGATGAGGTCCACTCAGCTACGTTACCGCTCATGCAATACAGACCGAAATCGTTTGGCCAGTAAGCATCGGCACGTACAGTGTAGAAGCCACCATCTTCAGGATAGTTACCGCGACCAGGCTTGAAGTTGGCCAGCAGACATCCTTTCTTATTTCTCAGGTAATAGTTACCCCATGGGAACATTGATTGTGAACGGCCGCCGCGGGCTGCGTACTCCCACTGAGCTTCCGTAGGCAGGCGGAAATCAGACTCCTGTACTCTCTTCTTTGATTCAAGGAAAGAATTCAGGTAATGCGTTCTCCAGTTACAGAAAGCCTCGGCCATTTTCCAGTTCACACCTACTACAGGATAGTTTCCATAAGCAGGGTGAGAGAAATACCTTTTGGTCATGGGCTCATTGTAAGAATAGGAGAAGTCGCGTATCCAAACCAGTGTGTCAGGATAAATGCTAACAGGGAATCTTTCGATGAACAGGGAACGGGGCTTGCCTGCGTTCTCTCTTTTAGCTGCTTCTTTCAGATCGAAGCGCTCCACCTGGTAAACGATCTTGGCAGGGTCGATCTCTTTCTTACCAAAGATGCGATCTTCGGGAGGAAGGATCAGGTCAGCCATCTGCTCAAGGACCTTGGGATCACTCCATTTAACGGTTTGCATTTTTTTCCAGTCAACGTACTCATTGCCATCGGCATCAGCCTTGACATAGCCCATTTTCTTGGCAGCAACCGAATCCCTTACCCAGTATACGAACTGGCGGTACTCGTTATTGGTAATTTCAGTAGCGTCCATCCAGAAGCCGCTGATTGATACCGAACGGTTACGGGCGCTGAATGCATAAGCTGGATCTTCATCGCTGGGTCCCATGTGAAAGGTTCCCTGCGGAATAAACACCATTCCTGGAGGCTTGGGCAGAGTATAACGACCGCCTGGTGCAACGCCGTGAACCTGGCCATCATTTGGTAAACTCCCGCCTTTCTTTTTGCTGGATCCGCAGCTCGCGAGCACTAAGGCTGCAAGTGCCAGGACAGTGTAGTATTGGTTTTTCATTTTCATACTCGAGGGTATTGGGCAAATATAACGTTTTGAGTTAAACGGAAACACAAGGTTAAAATTAATTTTTCTCATTTCCAAGTACCAATAGTTTTTTTGGCGTACATACACTAACGGTTGCTAATTACCGCTTATTGTACGTGGTTTAAAATATTATTTGCGTTGTAGCAGGGTTACGAAATCCTGTATCGTATTTACAGGTTTGCGACAGGCGTAGTTTTCACATAAATAGATGAGGATTTCACTAGTTCCGGCCTTTCCGGCCAGTAAAGGGTACCCGGGTAAGGGTTCTTCTGTCGCGAGTGCTAATTTATGGGAAATATAAATGCGGAGAATTTTTTCCAGGTATTTTTTCCACTCCCCGCCTATGATCGCGATCTCAGCAGTCCCCTTATTGATCTCAAACAAGAGCATCAGCCATACTCCAAAGGAAGTCGGGTACCTGATGATGGCCTCTCCCAAACCTACAAGCATATCTTCGGCTCTTTGTCTCCATTCTTTTTGATCCATCAATATGGAAAGACGATAAAGATTATAAGCCATCATCCCATTCCCCGAAGGGGTAGCGCCATCATAGATCTCTTTTTTACGGACAGGCATATCGCTCTGCCCCTTATGGGTAAAGAAAAAATAGGGTGAGGAAGTATCACTAAAATGCGCTTCTACCAGTTTAGTAAATTCCACTGCCTTGTCAAGATATAAGTACTGACCCGATACCTGAACCAGTTCTATCAGGGCTGCAATCAGGTAACTGTAATCATCCAGGAAAGCGGGATGTTTGGCTTCCCCGTTTTTCCATGTATGAGCGAGCATCCCTCCTTCCACATTATAGGCTGAAAGCAGGAAGTCCATATTTTTCAGGGCCACGTCCAGGTAATGTTGTTTGCCAGTGGCAGCAAAGGATTTTGAATAGGCAATATTCATCAGCGCATTCCATCCCAAAATAACCTTATCATCCAGCTGGGGCCTGATTCTTTGCGACCTTTTTTGCAATAGCTTTTGCCTTCCTTTATCCAGGAGATCCGCCACCATTTCAAACTCCAATCCTCTTTCCCTTGCAAACTCTTTCAGTGGTTGCCTGATCCAGGGAATAGATTTTCCTTCCCAATTGCCTTTAGCTTTGATATCATAATAATCACAAAACAGCTGGGCCTCATCACCTAAAAGACTGACTACCTCCTCGTATTCCCAAACATAAAATTTCCCTTCCTTTCCTTCACTATCTGCATCAAGGGCACTGAAAAATCCTCCACCTGATTGCATCAGTTCACACTCGATGAATTCCAGGGTCTCTTCTATCACCTTTTTATAAGTTTCATTCCCTGTTAGCTGAAATGCTTCTGCAAGTGTATTGACCAGCAAGGCATTGTCATAAAGCATTTTTTCAAAATGAGGAACCAGCCATTCAGTATCAGTGGAATAGCGTGCAAAGCCACCCCCTACCTGGTCATAAATACCACCCTGTACCATTTTGTCGAGACTCAGTAAGGCCTGGTCGAGTGCTTCCCTGTTTTGCTGGAGGTGCGCATATCTTAATAAAAAATTGATGGTAAAGCTTTGCGGGAATTTGGGTGCCCGGCCAAAACCACCCCATTCCCTGTCGGCATTTTTCATAACCTGCTGAAAGGCTTCATGTATTTGCTCTTCACCGGGCATCTGCTTTTCTGCAGTATTGATTCCAAATGCATTGGAGGTTCTTAGGTGTTCAGTGAGATTACTGGCCTGCAGTTCAACCTCCTCTTTTTTTTCCTGGTAGGTTTGCGACATGGCCAGCAGCACTTCAGTCCAGGAGGCACGATTAAACGCTCTTTTTGGCGGGAAATAAGTACCTCCATAAAATGGCCTTTTATCTGGGGTCAGAAAAACATTGAGCGGCCAGCCCCCACTGCCGGAGATGGCCTGTACTGCATCCATATAAATATGGTCCACATCGGGTCTTTCTTCCCGGTCAACTTTTATATTGACAAACCTTTCATTCATCAAAGCTGCAACTGCCGGGTCTTCAAAACTCTCACGTTCCATAACATGACACCAATGGCAGGCAGCATAGCCAATGCTCACCAAAACAGGTTTGTCTTCTTTGATGGCTTTTTCAAAAGCTTCTTCACCCCAAGGGTACCAGTCAACGGGGTTGTGGGCATGTTGTAGCAGGTATGGACTGGATTCTTTTGCAAGACGATTGGTGTAAGGATGCATGAACTAAAGGTAGCAAGTTCAGAAGTTTGGCGTTCATGGTTCATAGTTCATTGCGTATAGCAGATGGCAGATGGCGTATGGCGTATAGTTCATAGTTCGCCTTCGCTGCTTTGCAGCTTAAACCTTCGCAGAGCTTCGGATCACAGCGTCTGTGGACAAAGCATGATTCATGATAGGGCGTTGATAGAATACAACTCACCACTCAATATTCACTATTTCACTGTGCACTCTACTCACCATTCACCCACTCACCACTCACTATTCACTATTCACTATTCACCATTCACCCCCAACTCACCACTGACCACTCACTATTCACCATTTCCCGTTTCCCTTTCCTTATCTTCGCCGCGCAATCGGTTCTTCCGCCTCAGGCGGAGGATGAAAAGGGAAGCCGGTGAGATTCCGGCGCTATCCCCGTAGCTGTAAAGGTGTGAGTGGTGAGTGGTCAGTAGTGAGTTTTAGACTTACAAGACCTTCATTACTTTAATGCTGATGATGATTACCACTGTCCGCACATTGGCGGATGGGAAGGTTTCAGCAGAACACCAAGCCAGAAGACCTGCCAGTTGCAGTCCGCAAAAAAGCGGAAAAATTCATTCAATGCTTTCGGAGGAAAAGCCAGGAAGATAGGCCCGTGTTTATCTCTCTATTTTTTATTTCCCGGAAGCAGTCACCAAAAAATTTTTAAACGTTATGAAAAAAATTTTTGTTGTGGCTGCAGTCATCATCAGCAGTCGCACGCATGCACAGGACAGTACCAGGGTAATGGAAGAAGTGACTCTAACCGCTTCAAAGTTTTCAACCAAAACCACCGCAACGGGAAAATGGGTAACTATCATCACAGCAGAAACTATTGAAAAAGCCGGAAGCCGGGACCTTGCACAGGTGATCACCGAACTGGGTGGCGTTTTTATCAATGGCTTCAGCAGTAATGACGGAAAAGAAAAAAATATTTACCTGCGGGGAGCCAAGGTTGATCACACACTGATTACAATTGATGGAGTTCCGGTTTATGATGCTTCAGGCATCGGCAGCAATTTCGACATCCGCAATATCTCTATTGACAATATTGAACGGATTGAAATACTGAAAGGAAGCCAGAGTAGTTTGTATGGAAGCGATGCAATAGCAGGGGTGATCAACATCATCACTAAAAAACATTCAGGCAATACTACTCCTGTTGTGAGTCATGTCACGAACTATGGCAGCTACAACAGTTTCAGGTCAGCCACTTCCATCAGTGGCCAGGAAAAATGGCTGGGCTATCGGGCAGGATTTTCTCACCAGGCTTCTGATGGATTTTCAGAAGCAAGGAATATGAAAAATGATATGGCATTTGAAAAAGATGCCTACCGGCAGAACAGCTTTGAGTTACAGTTGAATATCCAGGCGGGAAAGAAATTGACGATGCAGCCCTTCTTCAGGTATAGTCGCTTTAAAGGTGATCTTGACCTCGACGCTACCCGCGATGAAAAAGATTTCACTAATGAAAACAAGAACCTGCAGTTGGGCATTAAAAACCGTTTGAATGCAGGAAAGGGTTCGGTTACATTATTGTACCAGTACATCAACACAAAGCGTCGATACCTAGATGATAGCCTCTACTTTGATCCATCCGCCTATTATATTTTTGATGATGAACGATACAAGGCCGGTGAACATTTCGCAGAAGCCTTTCTTGTTTATCCATTCCAGAATTTAAAGATCACAACAGGAATCGATTTCAGGGCTTCAGGTACTGATCATACTACTACCGAAAAAAATATATTCAATCCTGTATTATCTACTACTTCATATGGCAGCGACAGCATCAGACAAAAACAGTTTGGAATTTATGCGGCAGTAAATGCCACCATCAATCAGCTGAACTTTGAAGCCGGCGGAAGATTAAACCATCATTCAGAATACGGAAGCAATTTTGCTTTTAACTTCAATCCTTCATTGCTGATTCAAAAAAGATTCAAGCTTTTTACCAATATTTCAAGTGGATATAAAACCCCGGGGCTTTACCAGCTTTTTTCTCTTTACGGAAATGAAAATCTTCAACCTGAAACTTCTATCAATTTCGAAGCAGGATTACAGATTTTAAGTACTGATCAAAAGCAATCAGTAAAAGCAGGATATTTTAATCGTGTGGTAAAGGATGTCATTGCATTTATTTCAACTAACAATGCTCCTTATGCCCAATACGTAAACCAGGATGAGCAGAAGGATCATGGGTTTGAAGTAGAAGCTTCAGCGAGGCTGCTAAATAAACTGGATGTAAAAGCAATGTACCAGTATGTGAATGGGGAGGTGAAAACAAAACAATCGGGTAAGGACACCACGTATTTTAATTTATTAAGAAGACCCAAAAGCAATTTTAATCTCATTGCAGGTTTACAGGCAACGAAGAATTTTTACATCAGCTCTAATCTCAATGTTGCAGGCAAAAGAAAGGATATCTTTTTTGATCCATCCAATTTCCAGGCAATCGACATCAGTTTAGATCCATATGTGCTATTGAATCTCTACGCAGAATATGGATTTTCAAAAAAGAAGATAAAGCTCTTCACCGATATCAGGAATCTCCTGGATGAGGATTATATGGAGATCTATGGATACACGGCGGCAGGAATTAATTTTCATGGGGGGATAAGGATTGCATTGTAATCAATCACAGATTACACTGATTAAATCACCGATTACACAGATGAGATCTATCACAGATTACACGGATTAAAATCACAGATTACACAGATTTCACAGATTAACTTTTTAAGAGGTGGATTGTTTTCGTATTGGCAAAAACTATTCAGGCATAGATTAAATGATGTTACTCAGAAAAGAAAATCGACAACTCATACAACTAATTGCCTTTCCAAAATCTGTGTAATCTGTGTAATCTGTGATAAAAAAAATTCTAATCTTTCTAATCACTATCGTAATCTGTGATTAAGGATGAACTCAGAAACAAGGTGCTAAATCAGAAACATTTTATTATTGGAAAAAATCTGTGCAATCTGTGTAATCTGTGATACTAATCATTCTTAATCCCTATTGACCAGGAATCGTATCCGTCTCCCATCGATCTGAGCGAAATACATGCCCCTGCTAAATCCGGAGACGTCGATCACAATAAAATTTTCATCTTTCAATATCTTTTTCTGAAAGACTACTTCACCAATGGAGTTGTAGATTTTTAAGCTCTTCCCTTTCTGAAATCCATAATTGATGGTAAGCATCCGTGATGCAGGATTAGGAAAAATTGTCATCGCGGCATTGCCAATGCTAACAGTTCTGATTGCAGAATATTTTTTACTGCCATTCATTTCTATCCATTGCAACCGGTAATGATAATTACCCGGCGAAAGATTTAGATCATCGTATTTATAATCGCGGATTGTACTGACAGGCACCATTGAATAAATTTTTTCCCAGGCACCACCTTCTTTTTTTCTTTCAAGATTCATTGTCACGGTCTCATTCAGATCCACCTGCCAGGAAATCAAAGCATCGTTTCCACGCGCTTTTACCATGAAACTTTTCAGCTGAACATCCAGCGCATTGCCTCCACAAAAACTGGAAAGCGTTGACGACTGAATATAACTGTAATTGGGAAAAACAGATCCAATAGTTCCATTTGTTCCGGCCACAATCGCTGCACAATTCAGGCTATTAAGCCTTGATCCTTTTACGCCTCCCGATACATTGATGATTCCTCCTGGCGTTGAAGTTTTTAAATACACTGCACCACCACTACCACCACCACCTTCGGCATAACATCTTTGCGAAATGAAATCATCATTTTCATCTCCACCCTTTCCACCCTTTGCTTCGATATTCAATGCATCTGCATAATTATTTACATTCAGCAAGATCGTTCCGCCACCGCCACCTCCAGAAGCTCCATCTCCCAGCGTATTACCACCATCACCACCATTGGCCATGATCTTATATCCGTTGGAAACAAGGTTATTGGCAAAAATGAAAATGATTCCACCACCATTACCTCCTCCTGTAGTAGGCACACCCGAATTAGCATGACCAGCACCACCTCCTCCACCCATAAAAAACTTCGCACCGCTGTTACTATTCAGTGCATATCCTCCCCTGCCAGCGTTGGCAACAGTACATCCTGCTGCACTGGAATTGCCTCCACCCAATCCACCTGCGGAAAGATTGGCACCACCACCGCCGCCATTGTTATGATTGTTACCACCGCCGCCGCCATTAGCAGCTGCACCCTTACCTCCACTTTGTGAAATGGGAAGTGAGGTGACGGATTCGCCCTTATAAGCGCCATCCTGCGGAGTGGTATTGGTAGGATCGTAAGCGTAATTATTGGCAGCAAAAAAATTAAAACAGGTATTGTCACTCAGCACATAAGCACCGCCTTTATAGCCTGCTTTATTGGCTGATAACGGGGCGTTCAGGATCAGGTCATCAGAAGCTAATATTGCAAGTACACCTCCTTTGCCGCTTGTACTGTCCCAGGACATGGCCTTTAAACTATCAGTGACGATGGCGGTACTGTATTGAGGAATTCTTACCAGTTGAACCTTATCGCTTACAGTATAGGATTGAACCAGCTGCTTAAAAAGAAAAACAGAATCACCCCGAATAGAACAGATGGTACTAATTTCATAGTTACCTGCATTCTGCATATTGCTGACAGAACCAAATGCACTTGAATTGGAAGTAGAAACCGTAGCGCCCTTCATCTGTATGATCAATACGAGGTCATTGAATGTAAGACCCGAAGTATTATCAACCCTCACACAGGCTTTAGTGGAAATTACTTCAACCACTTTATGATAGCTGTTAACGATCCCGCTGATATTGGTTTGAGCGGAAAGAATGCCAGCAGGCATAAAAAACAGTATAAACAACAGCAGTCGCATAAGGGTTTGCCAGTAAAATACAATCCGTCTTTCACTATTCAAACGTATAATTCCGGGAAGTATACGCTCAGCGCTGTTTCTGGAGATTCAATTTAAGACGAATGGAAATATGTAGAAGCAATGAAGATGAAAGTATGTTGCAAATAAGTTTTTGTACCCGGCTGTAGAACTCTATTCAGCTTTCGTTGCGTCGCACTCTTGTAGGTCTGGTTTTCTACTCAACAAATATTGGAAAGATCTCAGGGAAAATTATAAACAGGCATTTAAAATAATTCATGCCTATTTGAAATCCTCAACTTTTCTCATTGCTGAAATAAGTACAACAGTACAAGAGTGCGACGCAACGAAAGCCCAACAGGATTTCAATTGCCTGGCAACCAAAAAAGATCTTTACAAAATCACTGTAGTCAAGATACAGGAACAGAATGATTGTTATTTAGATTTACCGCCTTCCTATAGGTCTTATCTTCGTGTCATGGCCATACGCATAGAGGAATTACTAACGGTAACATTCACTTTGTTTGCGATCATTGATATCATTGGTTCCATACCCATTCTCATTTCCCTGAAAACAAAAATGGGAGGCATCAGGGAAGGAAGAGCCACGATGATCGCAGGGTTGCTCATGGTTCTTTTTCTATACATGGGAGCACCCTTTCTCCACTTGTTAGGACTTGATGTTCGTTCCTTTGCAGTGGGTGGTTCAATTGTGATCTTTATACTGGGTCTTGAGATGGTGCTGGGTGCTGAATTTTTCAAAAGTGAAAAAGATGTAAGGGCTGCCACGGTGGTGCCGATCGCGTTTCCGCTCATTGCGGGTTCGGGAACACTTACAACGATCATTTCATTAAAAGCCAACTATACAGATACTACTATTTTGATCGCCATACTTGCCAACCTGCTGATAGTTTACCTGGTGCTAAAATCCTTAAAGCTTATAGAAAGGATCCTGGGACCTGCAGGGTTGATCGCAGTGCGCAAGTTTTTTGGCGTAGTTTTGCTGGCCATTGCCGTAAAGATCTTTGCCTCTAATGCTCCTGGTCTTTTTAAATAAGAAGGTGCAATCATTTTATAATATGGCCTCGTAGTACAATGGATAGTATAAGAGTTTCCGAAGCTCCAGATACAGGTTCGATTCCTGTCGAGGCTACCCAAGCCGCACTCTCAAAATTTTTCAGTGGAGTGCGGCTTTTACATTTCTGTAAAAGCCGCTCCTGCTCTATAACGTAGGCGAAAGCTTCGTTGATCCCCGTGGTTCGACACCTGTCTTCTGCCCTATTGTAGAAAATTCCTTCAGGAAAGAGTAAAAATTGAAGCTTTTGCTGACTGCTATAACTCGCAGAACTCCACATGGGAGCGAGTTTGGTGGAATAATTGACTGCAAAGTTTACACAGAGTTCAGGGTTCGACACCCCTTTTGACCCCTTTTCTAATTCTTCAGCTACTTTCTTCTTTTCGTCTTCGTAATCCTTTACAAAATCCAGGTACAGCTCATAGGGTATTTCACCCTTTTTGAGCCGCTCCTTTTGCCATGCTATATCCTTGTCAATTTCCTTAATTCTACCTTCAAAAGCCGATTTATTATCAACCTCTTCTTCGCTGAACTTGTAGTAAGTTGCCAGCATTTGCTTTTCAATGAGCGGCACTAAAGGTTCTGATTTCAGCGTGTATTGTTCTAAAATGCCGGCAAATTGATCATGTAATGATTCCGCATTCCGATTGCAGTTGCAGCCCTTTGTATTGCACTTGTAATACCAAATGCCTTTGGCTTTTACGATATATCCTCTTAAAAAAGAACCACAGGTCTCACATCTTAAAAACCGCTTTAAGGGTATGGCATCATTTTCTTCTGTAGTAGTATATCCGTGAGCATTCCGGTTTTGTACTTCGTTTACTTTAAGGAAGATTTCCTTTGATATGAGCTTTTCATGGATACCCTCGACTACCTGTCCTTCCAAAAGATTATGTGATAATAAACCGCAGTAAAAGGGATTACGGAAAATAGAAGACATCTGTTGATGTGAAATCCTTAACCCAAGGGTTGCCAATCTTTCTCTTGCCTCTTCATTAGAGACTTGCTCCGTTGCCTTCCACATAAAGGCTTTGCGAAGCAGCTTTCCTTGTTCATTGACTACCCAGGACTTTTTACCTGCTACTTTACCTCTTTCATAGCCTATGGGCGGACCCTGGCACCATTCACCCCTCAGTAATGCCTCTTTAATACCAGTAATACATTTTTCTCTTCTTAACTGGTTATCGTACTCTGAGAAAATGAATTGGATGTTTTGTTGAAGGCTTCCATTAGCTGTTGTGGTATCGGTGGGCTGCGTAACGGAGATGATAGCAACACCTGATTGTTTTAATTGCTGGGCAATATAAATCGCATTAGCCCCTGATCTAGAAAACCGGTCTACGCTATAAACAATAATGTAGGAGATTTTGTCCCTGCTTTTTTTCACAAAAGAAAGCATGTTATTAAACTCCTTTCGTTCATCGGTCTGGGCACTTTCGTAAGTACCCCCAAAATAACCCATGATGGTATAGCCATTCTTAGTCGCAAACTGCTCGCAATACCTTCTTTGGGTTTGCAGGCTCATATTGTTATCTGCCTGCTCCTTGGTGGAAACACGGGTGTAGATGACACAGTTGCCGGTTTTGGCTTTTTCAGTTTTGGTTCCTTTACCAAATTGATTAAAGATGATTAATTCACTCATAGGGGCACGTTTTATTAAGCTGCATTTTTGTTTTCATTTTTAGCGAAGGAGATAACCTTTGCCTTCTGTTCCTCCAATCTTCCTTCCCGGAATCCGTTGTAAATAATCTCGGTATAGACCCGGATGGCATCGGCAATTTTCTGCGCCAGTTCTTCGCTTATATCCTCGTATCCTTTACAGGCTTTTACATCGGCTGCTGTCACATCTTCATATTTTGTTTTTGTTGGTTGGTTTTTGGTTTTCATAGGTAAATCAAATTTATAACATATTGATTATCAATGCAAATAGATTTTTTTTATGAGTTAGCAGACTTCTCTTTCTTCTTTGGTGGGATTATGGCAAAGCCAAGCTGCAGTAGACTTTCTTTATCCTTTTCTTTTTGCCTTTTTTCAACGATTCCATTAGATACTTTGGCTACTGTTGAAGTAAGCAGAGATTTAAGCACTGAGCCAGCGAGATTATTTACATTGAAGTCTTTTATGAAAGCGCCCATTTGTAGTAGCAAGTCCACTTTTGCCTGGGCATCTGCCTGGGAGTAGGCCTCAACTTTGACCGAAACGGTAAATTGTTTTTTCATAGGTTATTATTTTGTTTTTGAGTTATGCAGTTATAAAATTAGAAACGGGTCGCATTTTCTTTTAAATCTTCGTCTGTCGCCTGCAAGTTTTCTGTTTCTCCTTCACCTTCTTCTTTTAGTAGGTCTAACACGGATGGAATGCATTCTTTGGTATAGGAAAGTGTGCTAATGATCTCCAGTACCTGTAAAAGTTCGGGTTCGGTAAAAGCCTGTCTTAAAGAGTTGAAATAATCAAGCGTTTCCTGGTCTTCTTTTGAAATGGTATTGCCGGAAGTGGGTTTCTCGCTCTCAAACATTTTTTTGAAGGTTACCTGTCGCTCTTCAATAGCCTGGGGAGAGTTGGCAATTGCGTCTTCCAATCTTTTGTTATCCTGCTCCACCACACCGGCAAGACCTTGACCGACTAGGGGAATGCCACCCAGAAGATGGGTATTTCGTCGTATCATGTTTTCGAGCGCCAGCGAAAAAACTTCACCCAGATTTTCTTTAGCAGTTACTTTGGTGTTTCTGGTTTCTTCCAGCTTCTTTTCCAGTTGTTCAATGTAAGTATCGGATTCTTCCAGTTCCTCCTTTAGCTGGGCAATTTCTTTTTTAAGCAGCTCGGTGTTCATTTTCTCTCTTTCCTGCTGAACCACAGAATGAATCTTCTCTTCGATCTCGATACCTGATAGTTCCTGCTTTCGCCTTTCGTCTCGTTCTTTTTCCGGTGAGGTTACCGTAAAAATGAACTTGTCATTGCGCGGGCAGTTTTCGGTACTGGTGTAAATCAATACTTTAACCATTCGGGTATCTTCTCCCATGTATACCAGATATTCATCAAAGGCCTCAGGGTCAGAGGTTTTGTCTACAGCCTTAAGGTTGTCCACAAAAACTTCATAAAACTTCGGTTTTCCTTTTTCATAGGCAGATTCCAAAAAGTGCTTTAGCCTTTCAATTTTTACCAGGTCATACTTTTCCTGGGTAATTTTTGAACTCATAAGAATTAGATTTTGGAAGGCTATACATCAAATAATGCGCCTGTGCCAAAAGGTATGAATGACAGTCGGAGCACTCGAACACACTAATAGAACCGGGAGTGATTGCGGAGTAATTAGGGAGTGGTTACAAAGGGTTGAAAAAGGTTAAAAATGGCCATAAATGCCATGATTGTTCCAGTTTAAAGATTAAGTATAAATACCAAAAATTATTTTTCGAAGTCCAATGACAGAATAGCAAAGTGCATGTTTTTGACAAAAATGTCATGACAAAGTCGTGTGATAGGCATATTGCATATAATGTGATATGAATGATGCAATCATGAGCGAGTGATGTGATTTGCATGAGAATACATTGCGATGCCATAGAAATAATATGGCAACCAATAAATGATTCTTTTACAAATTACAGTCTACAGATAAATATTTTTAGGCTTATTATTAAAGATTATGCTAACTGTAGTGGCCTAGTTCGAAGACCTTTTCGCTTCAGAATAACAGAGTTCAAATAGATTGCACTCTGTTTTTAGACATTTGTGGTATTAAATCATTTTGTTTCTTATTGATTTTTAATATTTTGGAGCACCTTAACAAGTGAGATAAACAGGGGTCTTTCGATTTTAAATACTAGGTAATTAAACATATTTCAAATGTATTCAGCTGCAGATATAAAATGGGTAAAAAATATTAAACGAGAAAATGGAACTGGATGGGCATATATGGAAGAATCGGATTTACCAGAATTTGAGCTTCACTTTTCAAAGCATAAAAAGGCTTCAGTATCCACAGCAAAGGCAGGGGAAATTATCGTGTTATTTCAAAGAGTTGATAAAATGGACAATGTTGAACCTAAAACTTATATCACTCATTTAGTTTCTCCAATTGACGATGTAATTAATGATTCAGGAAGAGAAAATTTCCCTGTATCAAGAAGAGTTAAAGTAATTGCCAGGGGAGAAAAAGAAAGATCTCCAACAATTTCACCTGAGGAATTAAGTTTTTTTAAGCCTAATAGAGGCGCTGTGCATGATATAAGGCAACTTAATGAGAGTAAGCCTGTGCAACAAATCCAGCAATTGTTGTGGTCTCTTTTCAAAGGTTATTTTATTCAGGAAGCCACAGTTTCAGCCAGTGATCAAAATACTGAGGATGTCGATTTTCAGCCCAAAATAATACTTAACAATTTTAAGGTTTTTAGAGAACGAACAGAAATTAATATAGCACCAATAACAGTAATTACCGGGCAAAACAGCATAGGCAAGTCTTCAATAATGAAGGGCATGATGCTTTTAGCCGACTTTTTAGATCAAGGTAATAAAAATCAAACCATACTAAGTTTATTAGGACCACATTCAAAAAAGCACAGGTTAAATAAGTGGGAAAATGTAAAAAGTTGGTTTACGAATGATAAAACGGTATCAATAGAATATACTCAACAGAGATTTACATATGCATTTTCATTCATTGCTGATAATAACGATTCAGAAGCTTTCTTGACTTACTTCTCAATTTCTCATCCTTTAAGAAAAGATAAATTAGAATTATCTCTCCTTAGCGCATGGATTTACGAATTGAAAGTTTCAAGTGGATTTATTGAATTCTATAATGACCCAATGAAACGAATAATTTCTAGCGGCAGGATTAATAAATTAGTTAGCTATGAAAAAGAAATTAGTCAAATCAGGAAAAAGAAGGAGAGTGCATCAAAAAATGAACTGGTGGAACTCATTAACCAAGAGCAGGGTTTAGAGAGAAATATCGAGCTAATTAAAGAACAAATCAAAGCAGCTAGGGATAGCTCTGATTTTGGCGTTCTGTATAAACAGCAGTTTGATCTAAGAGATTCTGAAACTTTTGATTTTACACTTGGCGGTATAATAGGAGAAATGATTTCCGAATATTCATTATCAGATATTGAAGTTGACATTGAAGAAAATCAAAAGGATGCAAATGAGTTGCATGAAGAGATTTTCAAAATGAAATCTGAGAAGAAATTGTCTAGATCTAGAAAAACCTTTCTGAACATGTTCAAGGGTCATAATGGGTTAAGTGTGCAGCATTTGAGTCCCATTAGGGCTAGACAAGCCCGCCTGCATTATCGATTTGATGAAAATGATGAATTTCAAAGATTGCTAGACTGGTATTCTTCAACTATTTTGGATGGTGAGGATTTAGGCTTTTTTGAAAGATGGATGAATAACTTAGGCATAGGCAGCAAACTAATTGTCCAAGATGTAGAAGGGGAGGCTAATACTGTTAAAGTGCAAATAGATAACAAGCCGGAGTTAATAGATTTAGCTGATTTAGGATATGGAATTGGACAAGCATTATCGATCTTGCTTGCTATTTTGAAGAATCGTGATAATAAGCACTCGTATTTGTTAATAGAAGAACCGGAAGCCAACCTGCATCCTAAACTGCAAAGTGTACTCGCGGAATTGTTTTATGAAGCTTCAGTAAGGTATAAGACAAAGTTTATAATTGAAACCCATTCGGAATATCTTATACGCAAATGGCAAGTTTTAGTTGCAAAGGATGAAATGCCTAAAGAGGAAGTATTAATATATTATCTCGAAGAGAAGGAAGCTGGTAACATTACTCCAAGAAAGATATCAATTACCTCAAATGGAAAGCTATCTGATGAATTTGGAAAAGGCTTCTTCGATGAGGCTACCAGAAACGCTTTGGAACTTTTTCAATACCGTGATAAAAAGTAGTTGAAATGATTCAATACCAAACTCTTTATACAACCTGGCCTGCATTAGTAGAAATAATGACCAATTCAAAGTATAAAAACTTTTCTGATGCAGTCTTTGATTACTTTGAAATTATACTTGACTTATCTAAAGGCGATTATGAATCTTTAGCGCACGATCCATACTTTCAGACTATTTGGAATCGATATTATGCTGCTAATCGGGTAATTGATAATCACAAATCCTTCTTTGATGATTTTGAAGATCAACTTTCGGATGGATTGTGCAGGGACATTATTATCCTTAATAAGGAAGCAGATTATTGCGACGAAATAAGAAATAAGAAAGGTGTGTTAGTATTATCGGAAAAGAATTTAGATATATTAAATCATTTGTTTTTATCCAATGAAATAAATTTATTACCTCAACAAAGTTTCAAAGGTGAAAAGGAAATCGGGTCTTTAGATGGTTGGGAAGCATTTTGGATTAAACAAGATCGTTGTGCACCCTGTCATTTCACTACAAATGCGGCTGTTATATTTGATAAGTTTATTTTTGAAGATTCAATTGAAAATGGCGTTAGAAATGTAGTGTCTTTGGTCAAAACACTTATTCATCCCAAATATGAAGATGCCTTCGATCTAACTATAGTGACAAAGAAAAGTAACATTTTCAACCATGAAACCTTAAGCAAGTGGCTTGAAGTGTTAATAGTTAAACTTCAAGAAGAAACGGGTAAGGATTTTAATTTGGAATTTATCCTTCACGAAGGACCTAATCTTCATGATCGTTATTTAAACACAAATCACTTTACCATAAAAGTGGGAACCAATTTTCAAGCTTTTGACAAAAAGCATTTTGATTTGGTTAAAGAAAGACAAAAAGTTGAAATCAAGGGCAATCTCGCTTTTATCAAGCACCAGCATTCTCATGGCTTTTTGCATGATTTGAATGAAAACTTCCATTTTGTAATGCCTAATGTTAAAGGTAATTGCAAGTACGACCCTAAGGTTGATAAAAAAGTGCCGGATAGATGTTTTAGCTATTCTAAAAAACAGAACAGGTTATTTTACAAATATAGTTAGTGCAAATACCCTGCACTCATAAGTTTTTATCTTCGCAAACAAACTTAAAAGAACTAAGCCAAAAATGTCTGACCAAAGACCAACAATAGATTTTATATACCGTATCACCAATGATGTTCTTTGGAACACATTTAAAAAGAACGAGTTAGGTGATGTATTGCTTCCTTTTATTGTGCTTCGGCGCCTGGATTGTATGCTGGAACCCAATAAAAAGAAGGTTAGGGATGCGTACCTCCAATTCAAGGATAAGGTGGCTCCTGATAAACTTGCTCCCATTCTGAAGAAGGCTGCTGGTGGGTTGACGTATTTTAATACTTCGCAATACGATCTTAAAACGTTGGTGCAGGATGCAGCTAACATTGAAATCAATTTTCGCAGTTATATCAACGGCTATTCAGAAGATGTTCGGGAGATCTTGGAAAATTTTCAGTTGGACAAAGTAGTGGCCCGCCTGGTTAAAAATGCCTTGCTATATAAACTGGTTGATGCCATGAGTCAGGTAGATCTTCACCTGGAGGCAGTGAACAACCACAACATGGGCTACATCTTCGAGGAAATTATACGGATAGCCAACGAACAAAGCAATGAAACTGCCGGTGAACACTTTACGCCACGTGAGGTAATTCGCCTGATGGCGCATATCGTTTTCTCAACCGAAAAGGACGATCTAAAGCAGGAAGGAGTTATTAGAACTGTTTACGACTGCGCTTGTGGAACCGGTGGTATGTTGTCCATTGCTAAAACCTATGTTAAGGATGTTCTGAAATCGCCGGCCATTATTAACATATTTGGTCAGGAGATTAATGAGCAATCTTTTGCCGTAGCCAAATCGGATCTGCTCATTACTGGTGAAAACCCGGATAACATTCGTCACGGAAATACATTCATTGAAGACAAATTTGCTGAGCGAAAGTTCAACTACCTTTTTGCTAATCCTCCTTATGGTGTAAGCTGGAAGAAAGATGAATTGGACGTAAAGAATGAAGCGCTTAACCCTATGGGGCGTTTCACTGCCGGATTGCCAGCAACAAGTGACGGGCAGTTGTTATTTCTACAGCACATGATCCATAAAATGGATCCCAAAGGAAGCCGTGTGGCAGTTGTTACCAATGGCTCCCCTCTTTTTACGGGAGACGCCGGGAGCGGCGAAAGCGAAATTCGTAAATGGATTATTACCAATGACTGGCTGGATTGCATTATTGCCTTGCCGGGAGATTTGTTCTACAATACCGGTATCCCTACCTATATCTGGATCATTAGCAATAAAAAGGAGACCAGACGCAGAGGGAAAGTACAGTTGATTAATGCTGCCGACCTGTGTAAGGCGATGAAGAAGAGCCTGGGCAATAAGCGTAAGCTAATTGCTCCGGAGCATATTAAGGAGATTGAGAAAATCTATCTCGATTTTAAAGAAGGCGAACGTTGCAAAATTTATGACAATAACTTTTTTGGCTATTTTAAAGTAACTGTGGAGCAGCCTGAGTACGACGAAAAAGGAAAAGCCAAAAAAGATAAGAATGGTTCACTCAAGGCTGACTCAAAGAAGAGGGATACGGAATATATCCCGCTAACCGCCGATATAGAGCAATATTTTGACGAAGAAATAAAGCTTCATGTGCCGGATGCCTGGATAGATAAGAGCAAAACCAAGATTGGCTACGAGATCAACTTTACGAAGTATTTCTATAAATATCAAAAGCCTGTAGAAGCTGCGGTATTGAGGCAGGAGATCATTGCGTTGGAAGATGAGATACAGGGCTTGTTAAAAGAAGTTTTGAACAATTAATCTGCTTTTATGGAACCAATACTAATTGCTTTTATTTCATTTTTTGTGGGCGGTACTATTGCCTGGCTGATCGCTAGAAATAAAGCCGCCTCCTCCTTGGCTGTTTGCGAAGCCAATCTGCAAACGGAAAAAGGATTACACCAACAAACCAGGGATAGTTTGACTCAAACCTTAAGTGAAAAAAAGATTTCAGACGAAGCAAAAGGTGAGGCTGAACGTAAGGCTGCTATTTCCGAAGCTAATTTGGAAAATGAAAAAGCTGCTTTTGCTGAATATAAAAGAGAAAAGGAGAGTCAGGTTTCTGAATTAACGTCAACAATCTCATCATTGAGTGAAGCAAACTCGACTTTGATGAAGGAGAATGAAGGTTTGAAAGCAGAGCAAAAAGCAACCTTTGTTAGCATTAAAGATCAAAAAGAGTTCATAGAAAAAGCAAACGAAAAATTGAAAGATGCCTTTGGTAATCTTTCAGCTCAAGCGCTGAAATCAAATAACGAATCTTTTGTAGAACTGGCAAAAGCCAAGTTGGAAGAAAAAGTGACAGAAGCAAAAGGAGATCTGGATAAAAAACAGCAGGCTATTGATCTTGTGGTGAAACCTCTGGCTGAAAGCCTGTCGAAAATTGATGAAAAGATTAATTCCCTGGAGACAAAGCGGGAAGGTGCCTACAGCAATATTGCTACACTGCTTGATCAGATGAAGGCCAGCACCCTTGCGTTGGATAAAGAGACACGTAGCCTGGTAAGTGCCTTAAAAACCAGCACCAGTCGTGGCCGATATGGTGAAATTGCCTTGCGCCGATTGGTTGAATTTGCAGGTATGTTAGAACATTGTGATTTTGTAGAGCAGGTTAGTACTGAAACCGAGACTGGAAAGCTGCGCCCTGATTTGATTGTGAATCTGCCTGAAAACCGGAAGGTGGTGGTAGATAGTAAAGTGCCTCTATCTGCCTACCTGGAGGTTTTTGAAACGGAGGATACAGACGTGCAGAAACAGTGTATGGATAGACACGTCATGGCCATTAAAAAACACTTGAAAGATCTGAGTGGTAAAGCCTATTGGGACCAATTCAAAGAAGCGCCGGATTTTGTAGTGCTTTTCATGCAGATTGAAAGCAGTTTCGGTGCTGCCCTGCAGGTTTGGCCAGGTATGATTGAAGAAGCATTGAACAACCGCATTATCATGGCCACACCTACTACATTAATCACGATGCTGCGTAGCATCGGATATGGTTGGAACCAGATGAAGACCATTGAGAACATTGATGAAATACGGGATGCCGCAGTGGAATTATATGAACGCAGTGTCACATTGATGGAGCATATGAGTAGTGTTGGTACCAGTTTGAAAAGCACCGTAAACCATTATAACAAAGCCATTGGCAGTCTGGAAGGCAATTTTCTTCCTCAGGGTAGAAGGATTGCACATTTATCTAAAGCTTATACAAAAAAGGCATTGCCCGAACTAAGTTCACTGGAAGTAACAACAAGAGAAATTGTGGCACAGGCTCCGGAGCAATCCAGTCCCGTAACAATTCTTAGCTTAGAAACATCAACAGATAATAAAGAAGAAAAGGAAACTATTTAATGAAGCGATACGACGCATATAGACATTCAGGAATTGATTGGATTGGCGAGATACCTTCTGGTTGGAATGTGTTACCACTCAAACGGGTAATTCAGCAAGAAAGACAGATTACTTATGGCATTGTCCAGCCGGGAGAAGTAGATCCAAATGGACGATTCATGATTCGGGGTCAGGATTACTCATTTGGCTGGAACGACCCTGAGAAGATATTTAGAGTATCAAGTCAAATTGAAGAACCATATAAAAGGTCCAGAGTTAAAGAAAATGATATCCTTCTAACAATAGTTGGAGCAGGAACTGGCAACCTTTCAATTGTTCCTAAATGGTTAGACGGTGCAAACCTTACGCAGACTACTGCTAGAATCGCAATAAATGAAGAAAAGGCTAATCACAAATTTGTATACTTTTTACTTCAATCAGAAATTGGAAAAGCAAATGCTAGAATTTGGATAAAAGGGGCAGCGCAGCCAGGACTTAACTTAGGGCATGTTAAAATATTCAACATAATTCTCCCAAAAATCGAAGAACAAAATGTTATTGTTGATTATTTAGAAGGGAAAGTTCAAAAGATTGATCAAGTTATCCAACAAAAAGAACTCCTGCTTGAAAAGCTTCAGGCAAAACGACAGGCAATTATCAATGAAGCAGTAACCAAAGGATTGAATCCTAATGTTCCTATGAAGCCATCTGGTGTTGAATGGTTGGGTGATATCCCGGAGCATTGGCATGCAAAGCAAATAAAACATATTAAAGATCCATCCCAGAATTCTTTTGTAGATGGTCCTTTTGGATCAAATTTAAAATCAGAACACTTTATAGAAGATGGACCTGTATTAGTTATTGAAAGTGGATTCATAACAAAAGGACAATTTATAGAAAAAAAGTTCAAAACAATTTCACAAGAACATTTTGAAACAATAAAACGAAGTGAGTGTAAAGAAGGAGATATAATAATATCGAAAATTGGCGCTAACTATGGAATGTCGGGAATATTGCCAGATTTAGGAAGACAAGCAGTAGTGTCAGGTAATTCCATGAAGCTGACAGTCGACAAAGAAAGATGCAATATCGAGTTTATTCATTTTTGTTTGCTATTCTTAAAGACTTCGGGAGTGCTAAAGCTTATAGTTAATGAAACAGCTCAACCAGCTCTGTCTTTAGGAACAATGAACAATTTACATATCCCACTTCCTTCACTTAACGAGCAAAATGAAATAATTGTTGTTGTTAAGAAACGGATCGGTGTAGTTGATAAGCTAAATAGTCTTTTAGTTAAACAAATTGAGAAATTAAAAGGTTATAGGCAGTCGTTGATTTCCGAAGTAGTAACAGGTAAAATAAAAGTAGTGTAAAATGGCATCGGGTGTAAAAGAAAAAGATTTTGAAGGCCATATTGTAGAGCATCTGTCTGCGCCATCAAAAGGTGGTTATATACCTATTTTGTCCGAACAGTATGACAAAAGCTTGTGTATGGTCCCGGAAGAGGTTTTAAGTTTTATAAAGGATACACAGCCTAAAGCCTATAAAGCCCTGCACGATCAATACGGTGCTCAAACAGACCAGCGTATTTTACAAAATCTGGAAACCAATATAAAAAATTACGGTACGCTGCATGTTCTCCGCAAAGGTTTCCGTGATCGTGGTCAGGATATCAAACTTTGTTATTTTAAGCCAGCCAACAGCAAAAATGCCGAGCACCAGGAATTGTATGAAAAGAATCGCTTTGCAGTCATTAGGCAATTGTACTTTTCTGATCGTTCAGAAGAAAGTATAGATGTGGTCCTTTTCCTGAATGGTTTACCTATCATCACCGCTGAAGTAAAAAATGCTTTAACCGGTCAATACCTTATAGATGCCATCCGGCAGTATAGACAGGACAGGGATCCAAGAGAGTCGTTGCTCGCCTATAAGCGTTGCCTTGTTCATTTTGCCGTAAGTACTGAAAAAGTTAGCATGACGACAAAGCTGGCAAAGGAAGCCACTTTTTTCCTGCCCTTTAATATGGGAATTGAAAACCCGGTGAATGAGACTGGTTTTGCCACATCTTACCTGTGGGAAGACGTCTGGAGTAAGGACAGCCTGCTCGATCTGATTCAGAACTTCCTCCACACACAAAAGGAAAAAGAAAAGTTTTACGACGAAACCACTAAAGCACTAAGGGAAAAAGAAACGGAAAAATTCATATTCCCACGTTTTCACCAGCGCAGAGCCGTTTACAAGCTCCTGGAGGAATTAGAGAAGGATGGCGTTGGTACCAACTACCTGATTCAACACTCGGCTGGTTCAGGAAAGAGTAATACCATTAGCTGGCTGGCACATCGGCTTTCCGGCTTCTTCAGAAATGCAGATGATCAGAACCGGATGTACGACAGTGTTATTGTTGTCACCGACAGAAGGGTGTTGGATAAACAATTACGGGATAACATTCGACAATTTGAGCAGGTGCCAGGTGTTGTAGAAGCCATTGATGATAAAAAAAGTGCGCAGGATTTAAAGCAAGCCATTGAAAAAGGCAAGAGCATAATCATCACCACTCTTCAAAAGTTTCCGGTTATTTCGGAAACCATCAGGCAACTGCCTAATCGTAACTATGCTGTGATTATTGACGAGGCGCATAGCTCGCAGACCGGAGAAGCAGGTAGGAAAATGCGAAAAGCGCTAAGCCTGAAAGAAGCAGAAGTAGAAGAAGAAAGAGAAAAGACCCTGGATGAATTGGTGTTGGAAGAAATTGAAAAGACCGGAAGGCAAAAGAATATTTCCTTTTTTGCCTTTACTGCCACACCCAAGAATAAAACCAAAGAATTGTTTGGTTCCATGATCAATGGCGAACTGCAAGCCATTGAGAAATATACCATGGAACAAGCAATCAAAGAAGGATTTATCCAGGATGTTTTGAAATCGTACGTTTCTTTTAAAAGATATTATAAGCTTGCCAAGCGTCCGGATATAGATGATAAGGAATATGACAAGCGCAAAACCATTCGGCTATTAAACTCTTACGTTGACCTCCAGGATGATGCTATAGAAACCAAGAGCCGGATCATGCTGGAGCATTTTGCTACCAAAACTGCAAAGGAAATACAAGGTAAGGCCCGAGCCATGCTGGTAACACGAAGCCGCCTGCATGCAGTACGGTACAAGCGAAAGTTTGATGATATTATGCGGGAAATGAATTTGCCGTATAAAGCATTAGTAGCCTTTTCCGGCAGTGTGTATGATGCCGAAACAGACCAGGAGTACACGGAAACAAGTATGAACGAGCTGCAAGGCAAATACAGCATTGTTGAAGCCTTTAAGCTGCCGCAATACCGCATTTTAATTGTAGCCAACAAGTTTCAAACCGGATTTGATGAGCCGCTGCTTCATACCATGTTTGTAGATAAGAAGTTAGGCGATGTAAACACTGTACAGACTTTGAGTCGTCTGAATCGTACCGCCTTTGGTAAAAGCAGCACCATGATCCTGGACTTTGTAAATGACCCTGAAAAAGTACAGGAGGACTTCCAAGATTATTATACCTACAACTTCATGAAGGAGGAAAATCAAACCGACCCCAATGAGTTGTATGATATTTTGACCAGCCTTTCTTCGGTTCCTGTTTTCAACAAGCAGGATGTGGAGGCCTATGCCGATATCTGGTTTCGCAAAGGCGACAATATGGAACGGTTACAACCGATCCTAAATAGCTGCAAACTTCTTTTTGATGAATTAGCTGATGACGAAAAAGAAAAGTTTAGGAAGAATGCCAATGATTTTACAAGACTGTATCGTTTCCTGAGTCTCATTATTACATTTAAAGATGTAGACCTTGAAAAGCACTATATATTCCTGAGCCATCTGATAAGAAAGTTGCCTAAAAATGGCTTCAGCTTGCCCACTGAGGTTTTGGACGAAGTTGAATTGGCCACCTATAAAGTGCAAAAGCAGTTCGAAACGGAAATGAGCATGGTATCTGAGCCAGGAGAACTTTATGGCATGCATCGGAGTGGCGAAGGCAAGCCACCGGAAGATGAGCAGGATTTGTTATCCAATATCATTAAAGCATTGAATGATACATACGGGTTAAATCTGAAAGAGGAGGATAAAAAAGATTTCACGGTTATGAGGGAAAAGATAAATGCAGATGCAGAATTGGCTTCTTATTTCAATCCAGCGAATTCAAAGGAGAACATCAGAGATAAGTTCAATGAAAAGCTGGATGAGGCATTATTGGACTTTATTAATACAAAGCTTGACCTGTATAATAAGCTTTCCGAAGATAAGGCTAATGCCACTATGAAGCGGATGTGGTTTAATGCGATGTATGATCATTTAGTGAGGGATATGAGGAGGATTTGACTTGATAAATTGTCTCTGACAATAATAACCTGAATACCAGAAATGTCAACTACACCAAAACTAATGACCGCTGCTGCAGAGTTCAGTACAACTAACGACAAAATACTGGATGTTTTAGTCCGTAAAGGATATGATGTGAGCAATCTTAGGTCATCCAGCGTGTTGACAGAAGAGATGTATCGATTGCTTCAATCAGAGTTCAGAAGCAATAAAGAGTCTAACTCAATAAACTTAACCTCACTTGTCCCAAGCGCACCCAGGAAAAGAATTAAAATAAACACAGGTTTAAATAGAAGATCACCTCTTTCTAACCGTAAAGTTGAAAAGGTCGATAAAGAAATTTCTCCGAAAGAAAAGTTTTTAAAAAAGTATGGGCCCGGAACTGTCTTTGAGGCAACTATCATTAAAAAGATTCAACCTGCGTTAATTGTTGTAAAGTATTTCGATGGATTTTACGGAAAGTTGTATGTCCAAGACATCTCTTTTTGTATGCCAATGTCTGTTGAAATTTTTAACAGCTATGTGAACGGCCAAACAATTAATTGCGTAGTTGCAAGTGTTGATTTTGAGAATAATTGTGTTGTTCTGAGCCAGCGCCACATTTACAAACACCAAAGCGAAAGCATTGCATGGGACAGACTTGAACGGGGTGATGAAACTAAAGGAAGTATTGTGGAAATACTCAATAGTGTGTATTTGGTAAAGACAGAGCAAGGCTTTTTCGGGCTATTGAACAAAAAATTCGTAGATGAAACATTTGACTTCACTTCAAAGCTCAGAATCCAGAGTAAAAATGACGAAAATGATGTGTTTTCTCTAGTCCCGGCTTCATTTGACACTGGTACTGAGGTTAGAGAGGTTAAAATATCTAAGATAAACAGGTTCAGTAATACAGATCAGGACCTGGCTAATTATTATTCTTTTAAAGAATCAATTCTAGGCCACCATGCTACTGATGATGACTTAGAGTACATCCGGGAATCATTCGATTTATACCCTGATATTTTTTCAAAAGAAGTTTTAGGAAAGAGTCCAATATATCTTCAGTTCACGTTCAATAGTTCGGCTTATGAAAATATATTCAAGCATAATGCCATCCCGTATTTTTTGGAAGGAGAACTATTTAGTTCAATAGCTGAAGAAAAGGTAATTAAGAAACTTTCTGAAGAGAAATATTGGTTTTATTTAAATCAGCGCTCAAGTGATAATAAGTCATTAATAGAATTTACTCTTTTTAATGAAGAAATTCGGTTCTTTGGAAAGGTCATCTTTTCAAAGAATGGAAGAGAATGTGCATTTCTAATTGAAAATTTCAGTTTTGGCCGAAGTTTTCATAAAGCCACAGAAGAAAAGAAAAGAAATTCAAGAGCAGGTTCTTATTTGCTAACTTCTTCGGTTAAGATACTAACACCATTATATAATCTACCACTTAATAATGATCATAGAAGTATTGTAGAGTACACGTTGAGAAAAAATACATGCTTCGAAATTGTAGATAAATTAAAGTTAGACGCTGGTGAAATCTTGCGTACTGCTGGTAAAACTCTTACAATAATTGATAAGTTTTTAGAATATCAATTAAGACTATCGGACCTGCAATCTGGTGGAATAGTTTTCGTGGGCAAGTTTGAGAGAGTTCCCAGTGAAACAACTGGAGTATGTATCAAGGTCGACAAGACTGTGGCAGACAGTTTGGAGTTAGATGAAGAAAGTGTAATAAATGTCAAGCTAAAGCAGAATTCTTTTAAAGAAAATAAGGAAGAAGAGTTTATACTTTATTCAGACGCTACAATCATTTATAATGGAGACTACTGTAAGATAGTTTTTAGCAGGGATGTGGTCATCGACTTACTTGGAGAGGGCTTTTACATTGAGAAGAAAGTTTCCAGAAGACAACTGCTTGTTCAACGTGAAATAATTCAAGATTTCTTACAAAAGAAAATCAAAATCGATCACATTGAAAGCCTTCTTGTAAAGCAGGATAAGGTAAAAACCCCAATGACTGCCCACATTAAATTCAATAATCCTGATCTAGAAAGGACAGAAAGAGAACAGCCAGACAATAATCAAGTTAAAGCTGTAAAAAAAGCTGTTGGAAATCAGAATATATTCCTCGTTCAAGGACCTCCTGGAACAGGGAAAACAACCGTTATTGCCGAAATAATTGAACAGCTAGTGGCCAAGGGTGAAAGAATATTAGTCGCTGGGCAAAACCATGTAGCAGTTGACAATGTTTTAGAAAAAATAGCAAAACTGCCTCACTTGAATTTGTTGCGAGTAGGCAACCCTGAACGCGTAAGCAGTGACCTTTTACAATACACAATTGGTAACTTAACTGCCGACTATAAAAATGTATTTGCAACATTTCTTAGTAATCAATTAGAACTTATCAAAGTATACTACCAGTTCAAGATTCAGAATAAGAACCTTTTGGAGCTTAAGGACGCTTTTAGCCAACAGATTGATAAGTTCTGTGAGGGTTATGGAAGGATTAAAGAGGTGCTAAAACAGCGTCACTTCGCCCTACGAGACGGCTTGACAGACTTTACTATCGCTGAGCTTGAAGAAACTATTGCTACTTACCAGAAATGGATTCAACATAGTAATAATGAGGTTGATCTATTAGTGCAACCATTGATTTATAATTCAGTCGATGTTGTTTTTGCAACTTGTATTGGTGTGAAAACGGATCCTATTTTTAGAAACTCAAGTTTTAAATTTCATACAGTAATTATTGATGAAGCTGGGAAGGCCAACATTGCTGAAACATTAGTTCCAGTAGAATTGGGTAAAAAGGTAATCTTAGTAGGAGACCAAATGCAGTTACCGCCCTATATTGATAGCACATTGATTGATGAAAAGGATCCAAAGAGTTTTCCAAAATCGCCATATGGAGCAGGGTTCTTGCAAGAAGAAATTGCCCATGCTTTAAAAACGTCTTTTTTTGAGTTTTTAATTAATAGAGTAGAACACAAACAATTCCCTAGGGAAAATCTTGAGATGCTTAATTATCAGCATCGGATGCATCCAAGTATTGGCGAGTTTGTCTCACATTCATTTTATGGAGGCAATGTTAAGATGGGGGGACGCACCCATATGAATAAGTTGCATTTTGCAGCACCGTTTGATAAAGAAGTTGTTTTCTTCGATACATCGAACCTTCTTTCTCCTTACGAGCAAAAAGAAGGATGCTCAGTTAAGAATATTGCGGAAGCCGAGGCGATCTCCGAATATATCTTACCAACATTATTTAAGAATAATGTGTCAGCATCCAATATAGCTATTATCGCACCATATAAGTCTCAGGTTTCCACTATACAAAGCTTCATAAAAAATTCCGCTGTTTGTCATCAAAAGAACATCGAAGTTGCAACTTTAGACTCGTTTCAAGGGAAAGAATTTGATATTATCATTTTTAGCTTTACTCGCTCTGCAAACCATCAAAAACCAGAAGTAGTAAATGGGAGAAAGAAGTTTGTTAAAGTAGGTTTTTTGGATGATGCTCGTCGATTGAATGTAGCTTTCAGTAGGGCTAAAAAGAAATTGGTTTTTATTGGTAATGCAAAAACGTTAACAGATAAAAGATCTCATTACGATGGCATATTTAATTACACTGAGCTTTTCACAAACTTGGTCGAGCTTAGTAAAAAGCCAAATATTGGTTGTCTAGTTAACATAGCTGATTACTACAAATTCATAGAAAGTAGCGAAGTTATAAGCAAACAGCCAAAGCAAGTGGATGAAGTAAAAGAAGCTGATTTCAGGAGCTTTATTTCAAGATACTCAAAAGATGATTTAGTCAAAGGTATTATTAAAATAATCCTACATAATAAGGACACTAATCAACCTCAAGGTATTTTTCTAACCGTTGCTAGCTTTGACTCGTTTATTCCCCTAAATCAGATTCCTGACCCATATAAATCATTAGAGTGGGTTAATCAAGGCGATGAGCTTGTTGCACAAGTATTTTCCATAAACCAAGCTACAAAAAGGGTAACTCTCAGTTTGTATAATGTTATTAATTGGGATAAAGAAGTTGTGAGGTTAAGAAGAGACGGACGTTACAAATCCAAGATTGTTAAAGTATTGCCCTTTGGTTGTATAGTTGAGTTGAATGGAAAACACTTAAAGGCTTTTATACCTAAAGCTAGAATGAGGAACTTCCGCAAAATTGAAAGTTTAGGTGCAGACTTTTCAGAAGATATATATATCAGTGTCATAGCAATCGATCACAATAAAAGGCAATTACAAGCTATCCAAGTTTAACATGGCTATATTTAGAATTGAGATTGAAAGATATTATTTAGAAGAAGCGAACCGTGGTAATCAGCTTAAGGGTATGTTTTATCTCCAATATCCGATCTATTGCATTCACTCTAACATCATAGATGCAACGCCAGATGCTTTAGACAACTTAGATAGTGTAATTGTTAGCATGATTGCAGCAAAGTCCAATTTCACTGCATCGCAAATTGGAAGTTTACTAGGAAGCTCGAAAGCGCTAATTGAATTAAGGCTAAATGCTTTAGAACGAGATGATTTAATTGAAAAAAAACAAAACAAATATCATTTAAGACCTAGAGCTGTTGAAGTATTTCAAAATCAAACTCAATTAAGATACCATAAGTTTTCCTATGATTTCTATATTGATGGTATCACTTTTAAACCACTTCCCAAAGCATATTATTCACACTACCACCGTTCAAAGTTTATTAGTGAGCATGACTATTCGTTTTATGCGAATGCGAAAGGCGAATCAAAGGTTAGTTACCCTTTTCTGCCTGATTTAGTGCATACTCCACCTGTCAAAGAGGTTATCGAAAAGAGCATTTTAGAGGTAAAAGAAGAGGAACGGGATGATTATGCTATTCCGCAAGGGCTGTTAAAGATCGAGGACATATCCTATACTAAAATGAGTTTGCAAGTTCTTGTATCTGTTTGTACAGATAAAGAAAATCGAGTCCAAAAGACTCTTCTAGACGGATTTGCAAACTATACACTACACGAGCAATATTTGGAAACACTCCGTAAGAACGTAAGAACCCTAGACGAAAATCTTGCACAAAAGATAAGCAACCTTGAATTTAGGATGATAACTCCCCGATCATGGGAGGAAAATGACAATAGAAAAGTTAGACCACTCCTAGTCTCTAATTGGTCAGAAATTGATAATTACAAGAATTCTGAGCAGAAATGTTTCTCTTTTACTAACGAAGACCTTAAAAATCTGATCAAAAGCGTATTAAATATAAAGGAAGTGTCTGACGAAAGTGTAATTAATACAGATAATAGAATTGAACTTTCAATAAATAAGAAGATGTTGCTGGAATCTACTAGTCGGCAAAAGTTATTGAATGATCTTTTACGGGAAAGAGATTACATCTGGGGAGGCTTTGACAATGGTAATGTTTACTTCATTTACTTATATTATAAAACTGACGATCCATTTGTGCAAGATGTTTTAGAGTTTAAACAACTATTAAATCAAGCCAAAGAAGAAGGAAGTGTCAACATGAAGTGGGTACATAAACAACAGGAAAATTTCTCACATTCATTCCGAGGGATGTTAATTGCGGGAGGAGAATTCGAAGCCCTTGAACAACTTGATATTGAAATGTATATGGAAAGTTTATATCAATGATTAAGCTAATAACACAAAACGACCTACTTGAAACCGGTGCATATCTTTTAAATGCAACGAATAAAGAGTACCTGCCATTTGTTAATTCAAATGAATTGTATTTAACTCAAGAGAGTAATCAAGGTTTAAAACTGGAAATTATAAAGCTCATAAGCCAAGCTCAAAAGGTTCTTAAAATTTGCAGTTTTATAATCACAGATAGGGAAGTATTTGAAGCAATCCTTAATAAAGCGAAAGAAAAGAAGGTAGCTATATTCATACTCACTCAACTTGATCAAACGAAAATAATTTCTTCGCAAACTATTACTGATGAAGAGTTGAACGATAACTCAAGCCAATCACATATAAACTGTATTCGGGAGCTTTACGATCAGGGGGTTCATGTCCGAGCGGCGACTTCAGCACACGCCAAATTCATTATATCTGACAGAAAAGAAGCTTTGCTAATGAGTGCAAACTTGACTTCTCCATCACTAACTTTCAATACAGAGTCAGGCTTTTATTTAGAGCCTAAGGATGTAAGTCAGCTCGAAAAACTGTTTGACGTTATTTTCCAAAACGGCACCACATACCGGAAGTTTATAAATGCTGGTAAGAAGAATAAACAATTCATTGTTCAATCAGAAGTTAACATCAGAACGGAGTGGTTGCCAAAGGCTATTGATTCCAATTTAAAATACACATATGAGACCCTAAACAATAGCCTTTACCAAAGTATAATCGATATTGTCAGAGGTTCAAAAGAGTTCCTGTTAGTTTCTTCATACAGTATTGTTGGACTAGAAAAACTAGATGTGCTTGTTAAAGAGATAGGTGCTGCAATTAAAAGAGGAGTAAAGATTGATATTTTTTGTCGGGGAATGAATTATAGACTTGATCATCTAAATGGAACCAAGCAATTAGCGGCTTTAGGATGCCGCATTTATGGTGATATGTTTAATCATTCGAAAGGCATTATCTCAGAATCGAGGGGTATGATTTTTACGGCTAATATTGATGGAAATCATGGGCTTTTGAATGGCTTCGAAGTCGGCTACATTTTAGACGCAAAAAAGAGACTTGAGTTTTTAAAATTTCACGAGTATCTGATAGAATATAGCTTATTCAAATATTCAATAAGCCCAAGGCGAGTTGATTTTTATAACACTTACACTTTTTATGAATCCAAAAAGAATATTAGCTCTCCTGCATTTGCTTCTGAAATAGAGTTATTCATAAGCCACCAACTTGTAAAATCGAAGCAAGACCTTGAAAATTATCCACTTTATTTAAGTAGAGTAAAAGAAGATCAGTATTTTTTGATTGCTGGCAATTCATTTTATAAATGCATGTTTGATGCGGGTCGGATTCAGGTAATTGACAAAGCACCTCCTGCTTTTAACATAGAAAAGCATTTACTTAAATTTAATAACATGAAAATCGTATATAATTAATGACAACACAGCTACCATATTTAAATGAATGGCTTACTCTTGCAAAATCAGGCAACTTCCAAAAAGCACAAGAAATTTATTACGAAAAGCTTTTTGAAGAAGTAATCGAAAAATTTAAAAATACTAATGGCCCCTTGCTTCGAAAGGGAGGTATTTTATTTTCGATATTAGGGTATTCCCCAGAACCAATTATATTAACGGCAAAGGCTCTAGAGCCGCATAATCATATAATTTTTACTACAGGGAATAAGCCAGAAGGGGTGAACTACCTAGAAAAGTACTTAGAAAGTGAATATGAAATGATATACTTAGAAGATGAATCCTTTCAGACAATATATAAGGCACTAAAGGAGCAGCTAGTGTTGAATCCTTCTTCGAAAATCACATTGGATATAACAGGAGGTAAGAAATCAATGGTTGCCGCAGCCTCAATTTTCGGTAAGGATTATGGTTGTCAAATCGTTTATGTAGATTTTACTGAATACATTAAGGAATTGCGAAAGCCAATGCCTGGTTCCGAAGTTCTAAATTTAGTGTACGAACCAAATAGAGATCAGCCTGAATTAATAACAAATGACTGAGAGTTTTCAAATTGTTTTAGTGGGTGGCCAGCTTTTGCCTGTAGCTTTGGGTTTGAAAGAGTTTCCACAAGACAAAATCATCTTAATTTCTACTAGGGAATCTCAAACAAAGTTAAACTTCATAAGGCCTTTTGTTAAAGAAAGATTACAGAAGGAGCTAACTTGTAATCCTTTCGACTTCGAGTCGGTATATACTTGTTTAAGCAACTCATTAAATGTTATTCCGGACTCACATCAAGTAAAAATTAATCTGACAGGTGGAACGAAAATCATGCTTTTAGCTGCTCAGAAGATTCTAACAGAAAGGAACGTTACTGGTTTTTATATCAATCAAGATAACTCCCTTATCGAAATACCAGCATTTAGAGTCAAAGAACTGGCAGCCACATTAACCGCAGTTGAATTTTTTAGACTATCAGGGCATCAGTTATCAACTTATCGTAAAATTTCAGATTTTGAAGAAGCAGATCTTCAAGCTGCAGAAGCTTTGTATAATTTCTCTCTACAAAATTGGAAAATATATTCTTCGATTAGTAATTTTCTGTACCAGTTAGACAAACAACAAAGACCTATACCCAGTAGTGCTACCTATGTAATTAATCCATCCTTAAAAGTGATCTGGACAGATAATACGGTTACCATTAAAAGCTTCGATAAGGAAATATTTAATCATTCCTCAAAGCATATACAAAACCTATTCTTTAAAACAGGGTGGTGGGAATTATTTGTCGCAACAAAAACAAATAAGTGGAAAGGCGCAAAAGAGATTTTCTTACAGGCTGAGCTACCATTCAAAGCAAACAACTCCTTAACCAAAAATGAAATTGACATATTAGTTAACCTGGGCTCTAAACTATTATTTATAGAGTGTAAGTCCGGAACTGTAAAGAATGAAGATATCAATAAAATGAAAGTAATTAGGGATACTTATGGAGGTGCCATAGCTAAGTCAATTCTAGTGACAAAATACACCCCTCCTCAAAACATTTTCGAAAAATGTCAAGAACTTGGTATCGAGGTTTATGATGTATTTAGAGGTAAATTCAAAAAAAATGACTTGGACAGATTTCCAAACTTCTTAGATAAGGTGGCAAAGAAACTATCCATTTGATATGGTACTTAAGATTCAGTATCCTGTTCACCAGAATAGATTTTCCGTCCTTCATCATAAAGTTCAAGCATAGAGTTTCTTAAATTTTTAGGTTTCACAACCTCTATTCTCGGGCCATAACTCAATAGATGTGCTTTTAATTCAAAGTTGATGTACATTTTCATTTGCACCTTTACACTTCCATCGGCATATTCTTTAAGTACTTCCTGGCTTTTGTGTATAGGCTTAGTAATGACGTAATCAGCAGATTCCTTTCTAACTTTTATCACTACATCTTCAAGCACCTTTTCATCCGGAAAAGTGACGCCGATAAGATCATTGAAATATGTATTTGGGTCAAACAAATCATTTTCTTCAAAATCCTCAATACAATTACTGATACGCTTAATTCGATCTAGTGCAATATTAATCGCAATATTTGTCCCAGACCTCCTCCCAATTACATACCACCGATTTCTATATTCTTTTAACATGTATGGGCTTATGATCCACTCTCTAATTTCTTTACCAAACGGCTGGTAAAATATTTTTAATGAACATTTATTCAAAACGGCATTAAAAAGATTATCAAGATGCTCTTGACCCAAAGCTTTAGTATGCTCTTCAAAAGCAATCATTGTGGTCCGGTTTGGAACGTTGGTATGTACTTTATTTTCGAGTTTTGTTACAATATCATCGATATCCTTAATAATATTTAAGTCTGTTGCTTTTTTAAGAATTTCTATAGCCTGCCTTAAAAGACCGACATCTTCTTCGTCAATAGGTACATTCTTGATTGAGAACTTTTCAGAATAATAAATGTAAGGATCTGATTTTGTCGCCCTTTTTATAGGCGCACCAATTTTATTCTCCAGATGTGCAATATCATTATAAAAGGTATGACGTCCAATGCGGCTATAGCCTCCTTCCTCAAGCCTTTCATTTAAATCATCCATCAATTCTTGCATCTTCCTTCTCCTCGGGCTACCTAGTAATTCGTCCAATATCTCTACCCTAATTTGAAAACTTTTATTTAATGGCATATGAGTGCAAATAGATTGCAGTAAGAAAGTAAAAATTTGCCAAAGTAAAAAAATATGAAAATGGAAAATATTGATTTTGACCCTAAAAGCCTTGGAAACACTGAAAATTCCAAAGAGGAAAATAATTCTGAATTCAATGAGTTAAGCGATTCGGTTGAGGAAGAGGATGATGAATATATTGAAGATGAAGAGGATTTCAGCACGCTAGATGAAGATGATGACTATGATAATTATGGTAGGAGTGGTGAAAAATATGGATGGTATAATGGCTGGAGCGACGATGTTATTGACGACGCTTTTGAGGGTGATCCGGAGAATACCTGGAATGTGGATTAATGAGTGCAAATAGCTTGCATATTTGATTTACAACTTTGCCACAGCTCTTTAAATTAAGTCACTTTCTAGCTAAATGCTTTGCAGAATGGGAAAGGTTGAGTGCAGATACATTGGACTGATGAGAAATAACATTGCAATACCAAAATGATACAAGCCCTAACATATAACAAATTGTTGCTCTCGGAGCCATGGCGACGAAAAAGAGAGGTAATACTAAGAAGGGACAAAAATAGGTGCTGCAATTGTGGATCAGCGAAACAATTACAGGTACACCATCGCCAATATCATGTACACCCTGTGACAGGTGATAAACGAGACCCCTGGGATTATGATAATCGGTTTCTGGTTACCCTTTGTGAAACATGTCATGCCTCAGGACATAAACAATATTCCATTCCAACTTTTAAACATTAAATATATTATCTATGTCTTTATTCAATTTCTTTCGCAAGTCAGAGAAAGCTGTAGAAACCCAGGTAGAACATGCATTGGAGCCCACTGTAAGTGAATCCCTGTTTGTTGATACAGAGGAGCCTGCGGTAGCAGAAACAGAGAAAAAGCAATCTGCTATCAGTGCGTTTCTCTGTAAAGACTACATGAAAATGGGGTATCATGATGGTTACTTGTATCCTAACGGAGAATTGATGGAAGCCAATATTAAAAAACTACGGTCTGATTTCCGCATGGCCGTCGACCAGGTAATTGATGAAAAACGCTCAGCCATTAATGAGCTGAAGCTTCATCAAATCAATACCAGGGGTATTTCAGAGCGGCTGGAGGAGGAATTAAGACAAAAGGCTCAGGAACTTGGTAACCTGATACACGAACTGGATACTCAAAAGATTCTCTCTGTAGAGAACGAAGGGTTGATTTCCGGCTCCTTAAATGATTACCGAATTGGGTTTATAAAAGGTGTCGAGCAATATCGCCAGGAAAAGCTTTTGGCAGGAAGTACCAGATTGTTTTAACTATAAAATTAACGCTATGCTTAAGTTCTATTGTTTTATTACCGGTGACCAGTATTCAATGTTAGTTGAAGATACCCCTAAGAGTAAGCAAAAAGTTGCATTGATGGCGAATGCCTTGCTTCTTCCTGTCCTTGCTTGGGCAATTAACGGGTACCTGTTAACCAGACAGGTGTTAGAAACATCCTGGGGTGTGGCACTTTTCACCAGTTTTATATGCGCATTCGTAATCTTCCTTGTTGAACGAATCATTATTATGTCGACAACAAGTGAAGGAATGAAACGGTTCCGGATTGTCTTGGGCGTTTGTGTGGCATTGCTAGGAGCCTTAGCATTGGATGAAGTAATATTTAAATGTGATATTGACCACCAAATAAATAAAAACAAAGGACAATACGCAGAAAAAAGGGCTCATGAAGCCGGTGTTAGCTTCGATACGTTAAATGGAATGGCGGGACGGCTGCAATCAATAAGCCAGGGAAAAAGCAATATCGGTGTTGCAGAGCAAATTGCCATCAATGAAATGGATGGTAAAGGAAGTGGTGTGCGGGGTGCCGGCAAAATTGCACAGAAGAAGCTGGATATTGCTGCTAATCGAAAAATAGCAGTGGCGCTTGAACAGCAGTCCTATGATTCACTTATCCTTGCAAAGACCACAGCTATGAATTTGGCTAGAGAAGAAGCAAAGGCAGGGTACAAAGACGGGTTGATGATCAGGGTAAAAGCGCTGTTTCAACTGGTATTTAGCGATTGGGGAATGGGTATTGCTTATGTGGTCCTTACAGTATTGATGTTTTGTATTGAGTTTATCGTAGTACTTGTAAAAAGCAAAACGCCGGAATCAAATTATGAGCGGAGAGTTAAGTTGATTGAAGCAATTGGTGAAAAACGTATGCAGATGCTAGGTGGAAAGGACTCTCCATTATCTGACCCTGGATATTGTCTTCCAAATGCAGTGGCAGCAAGAACGACTTTACATAAAAACCAATCACTTTTTAATTAACACAATGAAACATAAAGTATTTAACCTTATTATTTTAGATGAAAGCGGTTCAATGGAGGTTATCAAAACTAATATAGTTCGAGGCTTCAATGAAATGGTTCAGACCATTAAGGGCATAGAAATTCAATTCCCTGACCAGGAACATTATATTTCATTTATAACTTTTAATGGCCTTGGACGAAAAACGTTACTTTGGAACGAGGCTGTAAAGGATCTAAATCAAATCAATTCAGAAGATTATAGACCTGATGCTAGTACGCCATTATTTGATGCAATTGGTTTTAGTATTTGTAGGTTAAACACCGAATTGGAAGAAAACACAAATTTCAATGTGCTTGTAACAATATTTACAGATGGCGAGGAAAATGCATCTCACGAGTTTAATCAACATTCAATTAAGCGAATCATTGAAGATCTTAAAACTAAGAATTGGACCTTTTCTTATATTGGCACTGATCATAATGTAGAAAAAACAGCTTCTTCTATTTCTATCAACAACCGTATGTATTTTGAAAAAACCTCAACTGGGTTAAAAAATATCTTTGAAAAGGATAAGATTTCCAGAATCAATTTTAGTCAGAAGATTAAAAACAATAAGAGCACAAAAGACGATTATTTTAAACAATAGAATTAATGGCAAAATTTGCTCCTCAATATAATCTCTTTAAAATCATTGATAGTTTAAGGACTTGGCTCAATAGAATATTTTGGTTTGTCTTTTTACTTTCCATCTCTCCTATCGTTTTAGAAAGTGCTGGTTTTAAACTAAAAGCTAACGATGTAATCAGTATCATAAATATGATTGCAATAGGGTTAACGCTTCTTCTTGAATTATTGATTGAATACATATTAGTTCCTCAAGCAGATAGTATGCGGCGAGACGATTTTATTGACAACTCATTCGGTTCAACTTTTGCCCCTAATCCTTCCATCGGATATTACGATAACGACGAAGTTAATAATGGTCTTTACAAGGTATCCTGCAATCTATTTGAGAATTGCTTTTTTACGTACAATCTGGCTAAGTCAATAACAATGCGGAAATTAATACTGCCCGCTCTGATTATGCTTACGGTATTTGCAAGTGCATTTTACGGATTTAAGCAAGTTCCTTTTGCTTTGTCTTTTTTGCAGGTTCTTTTTTCAACAAACATCTTGGGGTCCCTCATTAAGCATTGCATTCTCCTTGATAGGTTACATGATATTCGAGATGCATGGATAGGACTATTTCAACATAATGACTTTAAGCAAAATGTTGAAAACTATAGGGCTTCGATTTATAGATATTGGTTACAATATGAGACCCTTCACAGTCGGATACAAGCAGGAATACCAGATAAGGTATTCCAAAAGCTGAATCCAAAGCTCACGCAAGAATGGAATGAAATAAAAATCAGATATAATATCAAATAATCATATGGCATCTTCATTAAATGGTAAGCTGGGACAGCTTGCAAATCAATATTATATTAGTTACGGCACCAATGAGCAGAAGAAGATTGATGCCTCTGTAGCTACATTGAAATCCAGATTAAAACTTCATTTTGGAACAAACCTCCTCAGCGTAGTTGAATTTGGCTCTTATAAAAGAGATACAATTCTTCCAAGAGATTATGATGAGCATTCAGATGTTGATTTAATGATATTTTTCAACCATGCGAGTTTGCAGGTTAGCCCTGGTACTTATCGAAACTATTTAATCAATTTTGCTGATAAGAGATACTCAAGGTCAGAAGTATATAAATCAAATCCAACAGTAGTATTGGAATTAGATCATATCAAATATGATTTAGTCCCTGCCTATGAAGAAACATATCTGTGGTCTACAACAAAAACAATTTATATACCTCAAACTGAGAGTTCTTGGATGACAACTGACCCGCATGGTTTCAATACAGAGTTAACACGAGTGAATTCTGCCAATGGATCGAACATCAAAAAAGTAATAAGGCTCCTTAAGGCATGGAATGCGAAAGCCGGATATCCGATTGCATCGTACACATTGGAACAAGAAATTGCAAGAATGAATTATTGGTGGTGCAACACATTAGAGGATTATTTTTTCAAGGCTATTGAAAATTTATCTTCTTATAGAAACGGTAACATATTTAATCAAAATCAGAAAATTGTATCCTTGAAAGAAAATGCAAAGAGGGTCAAGGCGTGCTTACAGGTTGATAATCTGTCTGGTGCAAATACCTGGTTGGCACATGTTTTACCAGTTTAAGACATCTCCGTTAATTACAAGAAGATGCAATTATGATACAATTGTGATGCAATTGCTTGATAAAAAGTACTATCCTTCGTCTGTTACCAGCATAACGTCAAATTCAAAATTCTCGACACTACCCAATAATTCAATTCTGCATTTAATTGGGTAGCTGATTTTACCGAGGCCATTCGCACGCAGTTGGTCTGGCAAAACAATATTCGGATTTACAAGAAATACCGGCTGGTAATAAGAAGGGTCATTGAATGCAAAAATTGAATAGGGCTGACGAAACTCAACACCTCGGGCAGTTACAGCATAAATGGTAATATAAAGTCCATTCTGCGACAGTTTTCTGCTCCATTCATCCGGATGTTTCCAGTCAAATAGCGGTGTCAGTACTATTTTTTTAATTCGAATGAATGACCCCATCTGCGGCAACGTAAATTCTTTAACCCTTTCCCGATTTGTTAATCGGATTGTTATATCACTCTTTACGAGATCTGTGGCTGCAATGCTGTAACTGGTACCTCTCCCTGCACCATGAACAATTAGATTACGTGTCGCCACCAGGTCTGCCAGAATCCGTTTAACAGTAGATGGCGGAATCTTCAATCTCTGTGCTATTTCGCCACTGCTGATCCCGGGATTATTCTCGACCACGGTATAAATTTCCTGTTCCCGTACGCCAACAGCTTCCCTTTTTTCTTTTTCCTTTATTTTCTGTAGTAATTGTTGTTGTATGTTTTTTAAACAGTCTAAAAAGAAGTATACCCACTCCGTGACATCCTCACCGGGGCGATTGCGCTGAGCATCCATTAGTTTTTTATAATACTCTTTTTTACGGTGCTCTATCTCATGCTCGAAACTCACGTACTCAATCCATACATAGCCACTCTTCATGAGCAACAAAGTGGCTAGTAGTCTGCTAAGACGTCCATTGCCGTCCTGAAAAGGGTGTATACTCAGAAATTCGTAAACAAAGATGGCGACCCGGATTAGCGGGTGAGTGCTGGAATCGTTATTATACCAATCCACGAGTTGCGCCATTGCATCCTGGGTTGGCCAGCCCGGTGCTGTCGTTTCGAAAATAGTGGTCTTGCTGCCATCGGCTTCAGTTCGTTCTACGCGGTTGGGATTGATCTTATAATTTCCCTTGTGGTAACTGTCCTTGGTACTGTGTTTCATTAAGGTGTTATGCAGATGCTTGATACTGCTTTCCGCAACAGCAATATCCCTATAAGATTCTCCAATTAGATTCAGTGCATCATAGTAGCCTGCTACTTCCTGCTGGTCACGATCGGTCAGCTTGGAAATATCCAGGTTTTCAATGAGCGCTTCGACTTCTGGATCCGACAAATGAGAACCTTCAATCCGGGTGGAGGCACCGATGCTTCGAACAGTAGCGATAGATTTTAATTCCTTTAGTGTTTTCTGTTCACGCCGTTCGATAGCCTGCCATTGGGCATCAAAACGGTCCAGTTGGCTTAACTCCTGTGCCAGTTCCATCCAATTCTTAGGCGAAAAGGTGATAGAATGTATTCTCATTCCGTTCATGTGAGACGATTTGAGACGCAAATATACGATTTTAAATACAAATAATGAGACGAATTGAGACGGTATGAGCTGAAAAAGGGTAAAATTGGTGGTATAAATAGTACGAAATAAACCTTTAAGGATACTGTTTTAAGCAAAGAAGCTATTTATAATCAGACAAAAAGGCAATTTTGTTTAAATCTATTTTTTGAAAGACAGATCATCACTTTAAATATCCGATATGAATTTTATGACTTATTAAGCCTTCGTTTAAAACACTTCTTCCCGTAGCAGGTACCCGCTTACGGACCCTTTAGCAAATAGATAATCAAGTAAAATGAGCACCTTGTTGCGGAGCATACAGTTGACTTTTATCTTGGTGCGATTGAGGTAAACAAAACGTCGGGCTATAAGATTTAGGTAATAGATGCAATTTGGATGCACTTCTTCATTAGCCAGATTTTTGTGGTTGGAGATCATATCGGCAATCCAATAGATGCCCTCGTTCAGGAAGGGGGTACCCACTTCATTCAGTAGCTTGGAAATGGAATACAGTACGGCAGGGTGACCACCCATTTCAGAACATACACTCTTAAAGAATGCAGCATCTTTAGGCTTTAACGTATGCCATTCTTTGGCAGTATCGTTCCACCAGGGCCAAGCCAGTAGGTAATTGTGGATGATAGAATCCAAGTGACGGCTAGGGTCGCCTTGTACAGCTTTCTTTACAAAAGGATATAAAGTGTGCCAAATCTTCCAGAACTGATCGTACTGCTGCAATCGGTCCTGTTCTGACAATACATCAGAAATAAAGCTGGCCATGTTCTCTGTGGTAATGAAAGGGTTGACAAAAGGTATGAGCCATTCTTCTATGGTGTCCGGCTGACGGTGGAGCAGGAATCGTGCATACTTCCGCAAGAACCGGCTCCGAAGCCGGTGATCCACCTTTTCATCACCGTCATATCGACGGTCGATCAGCAAATACTGGCTGAATTTCTCCAGAGTCTTCTTCACAAAGTCTAGGTGGATTGGATCTTCCGTTTCATCCGGCATAGCTTGAAAAAAGGTATCCACAACGTCAATGGATAGTTTGCCGAAATTGATCTTATTGTAATAGGCTCTAGTTCCCCTGATTGTCTCCAATGCATTCGCTTTTGTTTTTGCAAATTTTTGGACAGCTTGGATTCGGGAAACCTGCTGCTGATACATTTTTCGGGGATTCGTAGCTTTATCCAATAGAGGTTTAAATACCAAGTAGCCTAATAAAATCTCGTTCGCCTGCTTTGGTTCAAGCGAAAATAACTTGAAGCGAAGTGCCTCAACAGCATAATCACATACCCTCTTATATTCACCGATTGGATAAATGTCAAAGAGAACAAATAATAAGATGAAATTATAATCCTTTCTTTCTTTTGGAAATAACACATACAGATAAGGCAATGTACTGATAGCAACTTCCACTCCATCGCTGATCTGGTAATCATAGCCTTCCTGTAAGGGCCTAACAGCAAATTGAAGGATAATATCACGGCAATATTTAAGATCAGCTTTGGACAAATCATGACTATAAAGTTTGAGAAGAGCGGCGCAAGTAAATGCCGGGATGCACTGGTCGGAAAAGGAAAGTTCTCTATTTCCTTTATTCAATTCTTCGATTAATTGCTTGGTATCCTTTAATACCTCTTGAGGGTTTCCTTCGTATTGCGGATAAGAACTAGACTCACGTCGCATGTCAAACCTGCCTATTCCCCACATCTTCAGCGGCGTATACTTGAACTTATCATTGAACTGCCTAGTTCCTTCTTCGCTGAATTGTTGAAGATCAGGAGCCAGCTCTGGATTGAAATAAATGATCGAATTGCCGTCCTTGACTTCTACTTTTGGGCTCATCTTTCTACTGTCAATGCGTGCCAGGAATAACCGTAGAATTTTGTTTTTCTCAAGTTCAGGATCTTCTCCATCCAGTGAAGCATACATACTATCGACAATAGCTAGAATCGCATCATGTCGTTGATTGGCCTCCTCCTCTGTTACTTCACCGGTTCTGAAGAACTGTAATTCAAGGGCGAGATTCTCCAGCGTCTTTTTCCGGTGAGGTTCTTTGCAGGTAGCCATCCTTTCATCTTCAAGCTCCTTGTGTTGAGGACTCATTCCCCTCCAGATGGAATAAATACTTTCTGCCTCACTTTCCCTGGCTAAACGGTGGTTATCATAACGGAAAAAAGCATATTGACGGAATAAGACGAGCGCCACTTCAAACAATTTGTTAGGATAAGCAAGAACAACGCTGGTCACGACAGCCGTAATAGAAGCAGACCGGCTTTGTTGTAATAGATGTTTCATCCATTTGACCAAGTTCTTCCCATCTGTGTTTTTCGCCATTTCCATGAGTTTCTTCTCTAGGGCCATGTGAATGGATTGTAGAAGGTAAGGAGTAACCGGCGAACCCGATCCTCGGTACATACACCATAAACTAAGGCTGATAAACTGCTTTGATTTGACGCCATCAACTTCTATTTCCACTTCCTCTACAGTATCTCCGTATTCTGACATGGCATAAGCGGCTGTCGCCCGGTTGGTGAAATCCAAGATAAACTGAATGGTTTGTGGAAAAGCTATCAAGAGCAGGTAATAAATTGGTGTCTGCAGCGCGCTGGCTGGATGATAATCATGATGAACATGATCACGGATTTGATAATACTTCTCTACTCCAATGCCACCGCTGAAGGGATGCCGCTCCCCCTTTGGTTCGTGCCAGGTTTGATCGGCCAACCTGATGGTCAATTCAGGCAAAGCAACAATAAAAGGTAGGCTATCATGATTATCACCTAACACCTTATCGCGAAGACTTTCAAACGCATCTCTCCGATTGTATTTACCAGCAAGTAGGCCCTCAGCGATTTCTCTAAGTTCTTCCTTTAATTCCCTGGCGGCTCCAAGAACAACATTGAGCAATTGCTTTTCAGTTTCAGATCGGTAGTGCGCTGATTTATTTACCTCTGCATCTTTATAAAAATGCAAGGCAAATAAACCGGCCAGTCTTGCTGTTGGCCCTATAGGATTTTGATTGATCCAGTCTTTCAGCATGGGAAGAATAATGCCTAAATCTTCCTTCGTGACATAGGATATATGCTTATATAAAAAGGCGATGGTCGTATCCCAACCTTTTCCTTTCGGTTTGGTGAACAGGATAGCAGGGTTCACATTGGAAGACTTGGCTTGCATTATCTTTTGCAACACAGAGTCTACTTCCTTGCAGGCGGTTCGCAACAGAAAAATGACCAGTTTCAGGTAATACTTTTCACTATCTAACAGCGTTGTCTCAAATGAATCAAAAAACCAGGCGCAATAATCAGAAAGGAGAATACTAACCAGTAACTCATCCTTCCAAAAACCTGGGATGGCACTATCGGTGAAGGAATTCTCAATAAACATCCGGATGGCCGGATCCTCCTGCAACAGCTTATCAGATAACCAGGAGCGGAATGCCCTTCGCATGGGTAGAGCGGATCCGAGCCTTTCGAAAAAATCTGTGCAATTACTGGACCGGGCAAACTCTTTTTCGATTAGTTTTTCCAGCGCCCACTCCTCGTAAATATCGTGGGCAATGAAGTATCCGTTTTGCGAATCGTCATATTTGATGATCTCATCCTGCGCCAGCAACGAAAGAACTTCACCAGAGCACGGGAGATCAGCCAGGAAAAAGTTACCGCTGTCGCTCCTAATTCTTGCCATTTCCAGGAAACACTTTTCGCGGTCAAGATGGATGTTGTTCTTTTTTACTTTTGAATGCAGGATCCGCTTTTGCCAAAGCAGGTCACGGAATTTAGCATAATCCATCTTGTCGTTAAGGGCATCATATTGACCAAGGTACTCCTGCAGGTAAAAAAGATTCTTGATCAAGATATGCAACTTCGGATCTTTAGGCAGCTTAAATTGATATGCAACCGATAGCTGTTCCAGCTGTTCATCCGTTAAGTTTTCTAGTGAAAGGGTTTGAAAGGGTAAACGGTAGACTTCCAGCATCTGGAAGCGCAGATCATCCAAGTAGCTGTTTCGGGTAGTGAAGATGACCTTCCATTCGCTGGCAATCAAAGCTGAAAGAAATTCAATGAATATATCCTGGTTTTCTAGGTCCGCAAGTTTCTCCGCTGAATCAATGACAAAAGTTCTTTCGGACTCTTCCACGTGGGCAGCAATAAAATCGCTCAATCCAAATTCTCCGAAGTCACCCAGTAGCGCAGCCACACTAGGCCGATTGAACTCCGCGGCCTTAAGAACATAGAAGGGACGTGTTTTTGACCAGCATTCCTTGATAAGAGCGGTTTTACCACTCCCACCATCGCCGGATAGAATAATCACCTGTGCCTGACTGGTCATCAGGGAAGGTGCCAACGAAGACCTATCCACTTTTATTTGTTTGCCACTAAACTGAATGTCAGTATGAATGGGGAACAGGATAGTTTCAGTATGTGCACCAAGACGTGCCAAAAAATCAACGATGCCCTTACCAGTTTCAAAGAACCAAGCATACAAATAAGCGTTCTCAGGAACCGAAAGCTGTTTCTCGATATGACTGTTTACACGCCATTCAATCTTGATCTTCAGTTTCTTCGCAGCATCTTCAATAGCTACTAGGTATGCAGGCTTCTTTTTTGTTTTATCCCTGCTTTCAGAATGTTCCTGGTTGGTGTAGACCAAAATTTTATCTAGCGCAGGATTTTTTGCTTTGGCTTTCTGAAGGGAGTCAATGATATCATCTTTGTTCTCCGAAAGCTTCGAATCAAAATACTTTGCTTGGAAACCTACCGTCTCTCCTTTGCATTCGATGGGTTCGGTTTCGATGCCCGTTTGATTCTTGAATCGGAAAATGCCTATCCTTATCCCATATTCATAACAAAAGAGCATGTAGGCTAGTGATTCGAATGCAGCTCTTTCGCGCTGGTGAAATTTTGTCTTGAATATGTTCCAGTTAAGACCTGTCATTTATATGTTTTGTACATCAGAAAGCATTCCAATGCCTTATTTAATTATTTTAATTATATAACCCCTTTAATTCTAAAGAGTCTTGCTCTGCCAATTGTATGCAAATATTATCTACAATGTCTTTAAATATTGAGTTGTAAAGTTCTTGAACTAAAGCTTTTAATTCTTGCTCATATTAAAGCGTAACCCGCAATAAGGGAAAAATTCCAAGCTGGAATGCTGGTGCAGCAATTCTTCTCTTGTCCAAAGTCGTTGGTCTTTTATCATCCGTATCTGGAATATAATTCCCTTTAGCGTAGGCAATTAATAAAAACGTTATCTAATATTATTCTCTCTTTTTTATTTATGTTGTACAAGTTATATGAACAATAAAATATACTGAACAAAAAGTAAACAATGCCTTGTAGTGAAATTATAATGTACTGATACTGGTAGAGCTGCCAATTTTAAATTTGATTATTTAAATCATTTATATGGAATCTATACTGCTTCATCAAATTGCCACTGACGAATTTTTCGAAAGACTTCGGGCTATTATCAAAGAAGAAATAAAGCTTGCCATGCAACAGGACCAACTCCTCACCAAAGAAGGCGCTTTAAAAATGGCAGGTATCAGTAATGCTATTTTCATGAAAGCCATCAATGATGGCATTGTAAAGCCTCAGCTAGTAAAAGGCAGGAAAAAGGCCATGTACCTGGAATCTGAAGTGCTAAAAATAGAAAAGAAGAGGAGAAGCTCATAACTGGATCATATCGTCCTCTTTTACCGGAACAAAGACATCCTTTTTCTTTGTCACTAGTTCAAGTGCATGGTTGGCATAATTGAAGTTCTCGCACCACCGCTTGCACCTTTTCTTTAGCTCCGGCTCCAGGTATTTTTCATAGTGGTAGATAAACTTCATCATGGCATGATTGCCCTTATAAACATCTATGTAATCAGACAGATTGTACTGAAAGAATTCCTCTTTTAGCCTTTTTAGGTCTTCCCGTATGAGGTCGGGAGAAGGGGCTTTGGCAGGGGATGTGGAAATGTCCTTTAGATCATAGGGGAGTTGAAAGGTTTTCTTTTTTCTTTTGCCTTTGTTGTTTTCTCCGGCATTTTCTAGGTACTTTTTAAATTTTGCCTGATCCTCAATATACTCCATGTACCTCCCCAAATCCACGTTTCTGGCTTTAAGCTCCTTAGCAAGTGCCATTAGGTCTTTTTTGTTATAGTAATAGGTCTGGCCACGTTTGAAGTAGTTAGAAAACCCAAATTCCTGCCGGATAAAAGCACCTGCACGGTACCGGGCATTTTTTATGTATCTGTCGATATTATATTCTTCTACCCATTCGCCTCTTTCAATGCTTAGCTTTTGAAACTGCTTAGCAGCCTTATCTAAGGCTTCTGTAGAAAATTGTTCTTTAGCAGGCAAATCTGCAGTACCGATCAACTTGGAAATGGCTGCTTTCAATAGTTTTATTTCTGAAAGGATTTCTTTTTCCATAATCCTATTAAGATGTGTTTAGTTAGCTGAAGGATTAAGTTAAAAACTTTTATACTAACGATTTTTTAAAAGGCGAATTTATCACCAAGCAATTTTGATATTGATGGGAAAGGGCATCTTAGATGAACAAGAGCACGATGTTGGTATCAGCTATAAGAGAAATCGGCCTAAAGCTGACTAGCCTGAAGAAAGCTTTCGATCAGCTTAAGCCCTTTAATAAAGTTCGACTTCCTGCGCTCTGCTTCTACTAAATCATAAAAGTCGAACTTAAATTGTTCGACCTTTTACTTTTTAGTTCTGCAACTCTAATAAATTCATCAACAGGTTCCCTGCCTGACTGTGTCACGCAGGCAGGGATTCCTGTCGAGGCTACTAAATCATAAAAGTCGAACT
>JAEWKK010000029.1 GCA_023386045.1 Bacteroidota bacterium | reverse complement strand
CTTCACTAAAATAACGATGGACTCTTGTACTTTTTGCGTTTAACTGTTCTGGTTTAGCCATATGCTTCGTTTTTTGAGTTGATTTAATTAGCTCAAAAACGGTCAACATATTTCAGGCAACTACAGTCCATGGTCCATTGTCCATGATCCATGGTCTATGGTCCAATCACTCTTAACGATTTCATCATTAAAAACTGCATGCTATTTGTTTTGAGAAGAGAGAAAGGAATTGTATGAATTATGTGGATGTGATTCTGCTGGTGGTGATCGCACTTGCTATCTGGGCAGGATGGAAAAAAGGTTTTATCCTGGGTACTGTAAATCTCCTGGTATGGATCGGAAGCCTGTTAGCAGGCTTTATATTTTACCAGCAGGTAGGCAGCTTGCTCCAGGGATTTTTTCCTGCATTGGGCGTATGGACACTTCCTCTTTCTTTTTTTATTACCATACTTTTCGCGAGAATTCTGCTTTCCCTTGTATTCAATAGTTTTTTGCGGCGTACAACAGACAAAACCCATTCACACGGAGCCAACCGTGCACTGGGTATCATACCCGGGGTAATCAACGGACTTATTTATGCTACTATCGTTGTCGCGCTTTTGCTGGGTATACCTCTTATGAACCAGCTTTCATCAAAAGCCAAGGAAAGTAAACTGGTGAATAGCCTGGCGGTGAATGTGGGATGGATCGATGATAAGCTTTCACCAATTTTTGATGACGCGGTTAAACAAACACTCAGCAGAAAAACAGTACAACCTGAAACAGACGAAACTGTTGACCTGAATTTCAAGGTCACTGATGCCAAACCCAGACCCGACCTTGAAGCAAAGATGTTACAATTGGTAAATGCTGAAAGAGTGCAGCGGGGATTGAATCCATTGGCTCCAGACCCTGAAATAACACCTGTAGCAAGAGCACATTCACAGGATATGTTTTCACGTGGCTATTTTTCTCACTATACTCCGGAAGGAAAAGATCCTTTTGATCGCATGAAAGCCGCGGGTATCAAATATTATTCAGCAGGAGAGAACCTAGCACTCGGACAAACGCTGAGGATCTGTCATGAAGGACTTATGAATTCACCAGGGCATAGGGCAAATATCCTCAATCCTTCTTATGGAAGGCTGGGTATTGGCATCCTGGATGGCGGCGCTTATGGATTGATGATCTCCCAGGAATTCAGGAACTGATCTTATTTCCTTTGAAGAAATTTAATGAGAGCTAACCTGATGTCGGATGAAAGAGTTCCAGGTTTTGCAGCTTCATAAACCTTAGTAATGTCTTTATTTTTCTCTGTGAGAAATTCGAGATGTACTTCCTTTCCGGTTAAAAGAAATTCACTCATGGCCACCCTGTAATTTTTGTTTGGATCAATTGCCGATCCTTTAAATCTCCAGCCCTCATTGGTGTTAGCAACATTATGAATGAGATATCCTCCTGAGCCGATATTTTTCTCTCCCTGATCCAGTAACTGTAATAAAAGACTTCCCTTCATTTCTACCTCCCTGATTCCTCCTCCAAAGGGAAGCGTCCGGATGATGTCGTATTCTGTAACAGGCATGTGCAAAATATCATCAACCCTGATTGAGCCGGAATTAAAGATCACAACCTCAGCTTGTGGATTGGCAAACTGCATGCTTTCCGTAATCAATTTTCCAAGGTTGGTTGGCCTGCTGCGTATCAATGCTTCTCTTCCTTCCAATGGTTCACCTTTATCCAGAACGATATTGTCCGCATTAAAACCAAGAGCTTCAAAACTCTTATCCGCTACAGCTACCCATTTTTGAACCACCTGATTGGTACTGCTGTCAAGAGAAATTTTTTCATTGATGATCTCAAGTTCCGGATCCACTTTAATCTTGTTTTTCCTGGTGTTGATCTTCATTTCAACAACATAAGCAGACCTGGCATTTGCCAGCGCTTTTGTAATGTAGACATTTCCTATTTTATCAAATCGCCCATCATGTTCATGACCACCGAGAATTAATGCCAGCTCAGGAATTTCCCTTGCCAGATGCCTGTCTTCTTCCATTGTCTGATGTGTAAGTGCTACTACGGCATCAACAGAATCTTTTAATTGATTGAATAAAGTTTTTGCAGTAGTGATGGGGTCTTCATAATGAACATAATCGGCCCTGTTAAATGGAAGACAGACCGCAATAAAACCAATCTTTGCTTTTGTGCCGTCTTCATCCTGCAGTTCCATGATCATGGTTCTGGGAAAGGGCTGGCCATTTGTTTTGGTAAAGGGATAAAAACTGTTTCCTTTTTTGTGATAAACATTGGAGGATATCCATTGAAATCCGGATTCATTAATTCGTTCCTGCAATTCATTTTCCCGGATATCAAACTCATGATTGCCAAAAGTTACCAGGTCTACACCGGCTGCACTCATTGCTTCTACCATCTGTCTTCCACGGATCGGCCTGTTCTCGTAAAGAAGGCTATTATAAACAGAAGGACTCAGAAAATCACCAGCAACAAGAAGAAAAGTATTTTTGTTTTCCTGCAAATATTTTTTCTTTAGACTGGCCACCCTTGCCATGCCACCTTCACTACCTCCGGATAAAGGAGCGATCTCATACACATCATTAATCAGGATCAGGTTCAACTCCAGCTTTCCATCATCTTTTTTGCCCTGTAAATTTTTTGTAGAAGAACAGGACGATAAAATAACAATAGCCAGGAGTATGCGTAAATATTTTTTCATCGCAAATAACTGATTCATAACTCAAGATAATTACAAAGAAAGAATCCTGTGTGAAATGGCACAGAATTAGAGTTTCTACTTAAGCTAATCAAAATTGTGGGTTATGAAAATGTTGAAGTTTACTTTAGCCATCGCAGTTGCCTTATCAATGGCAGCCTGCTCAAAAAAGCACACACTAGAAGATCATACTGTAGGTACTCAAAGTTCAGAGGGAACATTTATAACGGGTTGGGAGAGTGGTTATGACTGGAACCGTTCGGACAGTGCAGATTTTATTGTTTTCAGTCACAACCGTCCAATGCCACAACTAACAGCATCGATCCTGGAAAGTGGAATTGTACTGGCAGCTTTGAAAAATGTTCCATACAAAGTGGATACACTTCTAACTGAACCACAACTGACTCCATTTAGTGTGATCCCTTATTATGGTCATGACCAGGGAAGACCGGCATATGACCAGAGGTGGTATTTAATTCCCTCACCTGGAAATGTCCTGGTGAAATATAGGTCCAACCGGCATATCTTCTCAGGTGAACCTGTGATTCCGCCAGATGCAAGAGTAGCTGCGCGCTATTTCCTATTGTCAGCAGCGGATTTGCAAAGGATCGGTCATACAAAAACATCAATACTTGCAGTTAAATACCATGAGCTTGTAAAATTATTAGGCGTGAGCGAATGATTTTTTATGGTTGTATCTGGTAGTCCTGCCGGCAAATGCTGACAGGACTTTTTATTTTTGGAGATGCAAAAAATACTCATTACGGGCGCCAATGGATTTGTTGCTCATTATATAATTCGGGAACTGGCTGGTAAGAATTTTAAAGTGATTGCCACCGGGAGAGATGGTTCAAAATGGCCACAAAATGATCCATCATTTTTGTTTGAAACCCTGGACTTTACCAATAAGGAAGCTGTTGAAATTCTATTTCAGAAACACCAGCCTGAATTTGTGATTCATTGCGGTGCCATTTCCAAGCCGGATGAATGCGAAGCAAACAGGGAAGCCGCCTTCAGGACCAATGTAACCGGCACACTTAATTTGCTTGACGCTGCTGAGGCTTCACAAAGCTTCTTTCTATTTCTATCTACCGATTTTGTATTTGAAGGTAAAAGCCTTAGTTATAAAGAGGATGATGAAAGAAATCCAGTTAACTATTATGGACAAACGAAATTGCTGGCAGAAGATGAAGTAATGAAATATCCTTTTGCATGGTCCATCGTTCGCACCATACTGGTTTATGGAAAAACTTACAATAGCAGGCAAAACCTGGTTACTTCTACAGCCATGTCATTAAAAAAAGGAGAACGCCCGCGCATTTTTAATGATCAGACCAGGACACCCACATTTGTAGAAGACCTGGCCAGGGCTATAGTTTCCATTGTTGAGAAAAAGGCTGCAGGTATTTTTCATATCTCGGGAACAGATGTAAGAACACCCTACGAGATGGCAGTAGCCGTTGCTGAATACCTGGGAATGAGTGCAGACCTGATAGAAAAGATCACGGAGAAGGATTTGAAACAGCCTGCAAAAAGACCACCCGTGACTGGCTTTGATATTTCAAAAGCCAGGCGCTTATTATTTTATGAACCCACAAGTTTTGAATCAGGATTAAAGAAAACCCTTGAATGATCAATGAGGTTTCCTGATGGCAAAAACCATTTCATCTTCAAAAATTCCATTTTTAAAAATCGTTTTTTCAAACCGAGCTTCCAACTGAAATCCTGCCTTCTGCAGTACTTTTTGGGAAGCTGTATTTCTTCCAAATGGCCTGGCGAAGATTCTTTCAATATCCCAGGTTTTGAATCCATAGTCCACCATCTGCAGGATGGCCTCTGTCATAATTCCCTTTCCCCAGTAGGGTTCTGCCAGCCAGTAACCCAGTTCGGCATTTTTGCAATAAATATCATTAAGTAAATGGAGCCCTATGCTTCCAACTGCTTCACCGTTTATTTCAATGGCAAAAATATTAGTCGGCTTTTGACTTGAAGCCATAGTAATGAATTCAATTCCATTCTCTTTTCTATAAGGGTGAGGGAACCTGTCCATCAGATTAGAAGCTATTTTTTCGTTGTCTGCATATTTTAAAAGTTGATCCAGGTCCTGCATTGACCAGGGTCTGAGAATAAGATCCATTCTATTTTAGTTTATCATTAGTTGTTTGAATTTATTAAAAAAAGAAAGCCGTTCTGGAATACAGAACGGCTTTTCAGGAGTTGAAAATGAGAATTAACCGAATAAACCACCTTTTTTCAGGGTTCTTACACCCTCAGCGATTTTGAATCCATTCTGGTAGATTTCAATCTTGTAATTACCAGTCTGGAAATTATCCTGGCGCAAAGGAAGCTGCAGTGATTTGCGGGTTCCCTGCTCATAATTTACTGTTGTTTTGAAAGTAAAGGCCCTGTCACCATCTGTACGTGTAGTAAGGTTGCTTGCACCATCGCTGATCACTTTTCCATCAGGAGCTGTAACCATTACATAAAGATCTGCGGGACCTGACCTGGCAACGCGATTCTCTACGTCAAATGATACCACAAGCTTGTCTACTTTTTTGGCAGTAGTTGTTGTTTTTTCCTTGCCCCTGCTTTTTTCATTCACTGGAGTGATCTGAATGTTGGAAGCACTGAATGTAGAGGCTACATCAACTGTAGATGCCAGCTCTTCTCTTTCGGCCGTAGTGGTTTGCAGGTTTGTTTCAAGTACCTGCTTTTCTGCCGTCAATTGTGCATTGTTGGAAGCCAGTTGCTGGTTCTCACCAGTGAGCCTTGCGTTTTCTGCTTCCAGTTGCGCGATCAGGTTATTCAACTGAGCGATCTGTCCTTTTGCCCTGTTCAATTCAGCCTGGGTGGCGTTTCTTTTATTCAGGACGCTGCTGATTTCTTTTTTCAGCCTGTTGATTTCAGTTTCGCGTTCGCTGATTACACCAGCCTTATTATTATTGTCACCTGTAATTGAATCCAGGCGGATCAGGGTGATGTCATATAAAGCCTTGATAGAATCCTGTGCAGTCATTGCATTATTAACTGCAAGGGTTTTCTCCTGGATTTGTTTGTTGGAATCATTTTTATCATAAAGAAAATATGCCCAGGTTCCCAAAAGTCCTGCAGCCAATACACCAATAATAATATTCTTGGTAGTATTATTCCCGTTTCTCACGGGGCGATTGGGATTCTGCGAACTGTCGGCAGTAGGATAATTTGTATTTGCCATCATTGAAGGTTTTTAGTTAATGATATTTGAATGCTAAGAGTTGGGTCTAAAACTTATTTTTGGGTTTCGCTGCCCCTGTTTCGAAAACCGTGCCAGAAAAATAGGGCGCGTTAAACCTATTATAAAGGTAAATGAACTTAGAAAAAATACTCACAGACCTTAAGAAAAGCAATTTCAAGCCGGTTTACTGGCTTGAAGGCGATGAAGAATTTTTCATTGACCAGGTAATTAACCATGCAGAACACAATATATTAACAGAGACTGAAGCTGGTTTTAACCTTACTGTATTTTACGGCAGGGATACCGCCTGGCCTGATGTGATCAATGCATGCCGGAAATATCCCATGTTTGCAGACCTGCAGGTGGTGATATTAAAGGAAGCCCAGGACATGAAGAACATTGAAAAGCTTGAAGGCTATATTGAAAAGCCATTGAGTTCAACAATTTTCTTCATAGCATATAAAAATAAAAAAATAGATGGCCGCACAAAAATGGCCAAGCTGCTGAAGGAAAAAGCAGTTCTGCTTACCACAAAAAAACTATATGATAATGAACTTCCCGAGTGGACCTCAAGCCTTGTAAAATCAAAGGGCTTTACCATTACTAATAAAGCCTTATTCCTGTTGATCGATCATATAGGCAATGACCTAAGCAGGTTAAATAACGAGATCGATAAGCTGGCATTGAACCTTTCATCAACAAAGAATATCACTGAAGATGATATTGAAAATTTTGTTGGTGTTAGCAAGGAGTTTAATGTGTTTGAACTTCAGCAGGCCATCGCTCATAAAGACCTGTACAAGGCCATCCGTATCATTCAGTATTTTGATGCCAATCCAAAAGCAGCACCCATTCAGCTGATCTTTCCTTCTTTATATAATTTTTTCAGCAAGGTACAGATGATCTATTCTGTTCCTTCGCGTGATGAAAAGTCGGTGGCTGCCGCAATAGGTGTTCATTCTTTCTTTGTCAGGGATTACCTGCAAACTGCCATGAAATACAGCAGTGGTGAGATTGAAAAACTGATTCTTTTATTGCACCAGTATAATTTAAAAGGCATTGGAGTGAATGATGCGGGAAATACAGATGCCATGCTGCTAAAGGAAATGGTGGTCAAGATGATCGCTGCATGATCAGAAGCTGGCAAGACTGTTTTCTTTGTCCAGGGCCAGTTGATCTTTCAATGCTTCAAGTGAAGTATATTTTTCCTGTGACCTCAGGAATTTGTGCACAGTAACTCTTATTGTTTTTCCATATATCTCCTCATCCCAGTCAAAAATATTGACCTCAACACGTTCATCTGAATTATTAAGGGTTGGTCTGTTACCAATACTGAGCATGCCTTTTCTTATCATTCCTTTCACTTCTACCTGAACAGCAAAAACTCCCTGTCCAAGCCTGATTTTTTCCGCATCGGTATAAATTAAATTGGCGGTTGGATAACCCAGCTTTCTACCCAGCTTGTCGCCATGGACTACAAGACCTTCAAAGAAAAATTCATAGCCTAATAACCTGTTGGCAGTATCTGTATCAGTTTTTAAAAGCGCGTTGCGGATCTTAGTAGAGCTGACGCCAATTTCATCGATCAGGTATTTAGGTATTTCAAGAAGTTTGTATTGAAACCTGTCGGCTTTTTCTGCAAGCAGCAGGAAATTACCCGTTCTTCCTTTTCCAAAATGATGGTCGTAACCAATAATGATGGTATGCGGCCGAAATTTGCTAATGAGAAAATCTTCAATATACTGATCTGCCGTTTGGTCTGAAAAATCCCTGGTGAATGGAACGATCACCACATGATCTATACCGGTAGCAGAAAGGAGTTCTATTTTTTCCTGTAAGGTATTGATCAATTGCAGGGACTCATGTGGGTGCACAATTTTCCGAGGATGTGGATCAAATGTGATCAGAACTGATTCGCCTTCAACTGCCCTTGCCTGTTCCCGCAGTGCATCAATGATTTTCCGATGCCCGAGGTGTACGCCATCAAAAGTGCCGATGGTGATGACAGCATTTTTAAATTCTGGGAGTGAATCTATATTCCGGTGAACCAGCATAATGGGCGCGAAGATACTATTGGCGGTTTTTATTTCTGCAACTGCCTTTTGCCATAGTTTTGCGGCATGTCACTTTATTCGAAACGCGGCGTATCAGCCCAGAAAGAAGAAGTTCATGCTGCCACCAGGAACATCGACAAAGGTCTTTACCCAAAGGCTTTCTGCAAGGTTTACAAGGATGTACTGGGTGGCGATGAAAAATGGATCAATGTGATGCATGCCGATGGGGCAGGTACCAAAAGCATTCTGGCCTATCTCTATTGGAAAGAAACCGGTGACCTTAATGTATGGAAAGGCATTGCCCAGGATGCAATAGTGATGAATCTCGACGACCTGCTTTGCGTTGGAATCTATGACCGTTTGCTTTTTTCTTCTTCTATTGATCGAAACAAATCACTGATACCTGGTGAAGTATTGCAGGCTATCATTGAAGGAAGCCAGGAATTTTTTGACAGCATGTCTAACCAGGGGCTGGAGATCGCTTTTCTTGGAGGTGAAACGGCTGATGTAGGTGATGTGGTGCGCACGATAGCAGTAAATGGAACCATGGCGGCCCGTTGGCCCAAAGACCGGATCATTACCAATGAAAAGATAGCAATAGGTAATGTAATTGTGGGACTTGCAGGTTTTGGAAAATCAGTTTACGAAAAGGAATACAATAGTGGAATAGGTAGCAATGGATTGACCAGTGCAAGACATGATGTGCTGGAAGGTTATTACAGGGATCATTATAAAGAAACATACGAACCCTCGCTCTCGCAGGAGGTAGTTTATATTGGTAAGCATAAACTCACAGATCCTGCAAACATCAGCTTCAAAGATCAAAACTTTACCACCGATGTAGGAAGGCTGGTACTTTCACCCACCAGGACCTTTGCACCAGTTATCAAAAGAATTCTTGAAGAAGATTTTGATTCTGTAAATGGAATGATCCACTGCAGCGGAGGCGGACAAACAAAATGCATGAAGTACATTCCTTCTGGCGTGAGGATCATCAAGGATCATTTATTTGCTCCTCCTGAGATATTCAGGATCATCCAGGAATCCAGTGGTGCGGATAACAGGGAAATGTACCAGGTATTCAACATGGGATGCCGTATGGAGATCTATACGGATGAAAAAAATGCTGACCGTATGATCAGCATTGCAAATTCATTTGGTATAGATGCACAGGTAATTGGAAGGGTAGAGGCAGGAAATGGAGAACTCGAAATAATGCTTCCTGAGGAAACCATTACGTACCAGTTTTAATTTCCTGTTTTTTTATCTTCCATGCTTGCTGCATATTTTTCAATGGCCACTAAAATATTCCTGGCAAGAGTTTCCTGGTTTTTTGATTTACTAATGAATTCACGATCCCTGGTATTGGTGATATAACCACACTCGAGCAATGCTGCCGGACAAATATTTTTATCCAGTACATAAATAGTGGAAGGTGATTGATTCAATTCTGGATCGATAGTATAGGATGGACTTATTTCCTTTTGAATTGCAGATGCAAATAACTTGCTCTGGAATTGAAAGGTTTCATTTTTTGAAGGAACATAGATTCTCATTCCAGATTTATCCTGGTCCTGTTCTGTTGCAGAAAGGTGGATAGATAAAAAAAGATCAGCCTTGTTTTCCTTTGCAATCTCCACACGCCTGGCTAGCGGAACCGACTGGGAAGAAGTTCTGCTAAGTATGATATTGATGTTTTTATTGCCGTTGTTCGATTTTATTTTTTCTGCAATTTTCATTACGATCTCGTCCTCCGAAATCTCTTTTACTCCGGCACCTGAAGGATTTCCATCCTGGATGCCATGGCCTGCATCAATAACAACCGTATAATTTTTTTTAAGATCCAGGGAGGCAGGGAGTTGACGGTTTTTAATGGTAAAGCCAAAAATGAGCAATGCCGTCAGTGGCACAACTGCCATTCGGCCCAGGTAATTAATCCTGGATTTCTGATTTTTTGAGATCATAAGAATTCTCCTTTTTATTGAGGTTTGGAAAAATGGGTTTACTATGGAATTGAACTGACAGGGATAGCTGGCCTGAAGGATCATTCTTGAGAGAACTTCAGGTCCATTATCAGAAACAGCTTCTTTATCAGCAATAAATTCATGAATGAGTTTGAGTTCTTTTCGTATCAGCCAGAAAACCGGAAGGCACCAGAAGAAGATCAGTACGACCTGCATGAAAATAATATCAATACTGTGTTTTTCTTTTACGTGGACGAGTTCATGTCTAAAAATTCTTTGTCCATCTGGTGAACTGATATCAATGGCCTTGTTCCAGAATATCATGTCCAGGAAGGAAAAAGGTGAACCATTCACTTCTGTTTCTATTAGCCTGATCTTTTCTATTCTCCTTACAGAATTGGTTTTTGCAATGGAAAATATTCTCATCAATGAATACATGAACGAAGCAAGAAGGAGCAGGGCAATAAAGATGTAGCTAAATAAAAACCATATCTCTATTGAAGTATTATTTTGGCTGCTGGTGGTGATCTCTTCCAGATAAGTATTTGTGGATTGCACTACCTGCAACAATTGGATGGTATGATCCGCAGGAATTCTTTCAGTACTGATCTCAAATTGTATGAGGGGACAGACCAGGGAAAACACTACAGAAGCAAGGAGATAAAACCTGTTCCAACGATGAAACAGCCTGTTCTTCAAAGCCAGTACATAATAGAGATAAAGAATGCCGGAACTGGCAAATACCTGCAGCAGGTAAAATAGGAATGAATTCATTTTTTTGCTTTTTTTAATTGTAGCAATAGGGATTCAAGATCTTCCAGGCTGAGACTGTTTTCTTTCACCATAAATGATACAGCTTCGCTGAAAGATCCTCCGAAATAACTTTTCACCAGTGTTTTGATACTTGCTTTCGAATAAGCGTCTCTCGAAACCAAAGGGTAATACTGGTGTTGTCTTCCAAATACACGTATTCCTATAAATTCCTTTTCAACCAGGATCTTTATTATGGTGGCAACCGTGTTCTGGTGCGGCTTTGGCGTTGGAAGCGCATCCATCACATCACGGATAAATCCTTCACGGATCTTCCATACTGCGTGCATGATCTGCTCTTCTGCCTTAGTTAATGTTTTCATCTTACAAATCTAAAACGCCAAAGTATAACTAATATTTTAGTCGTACAACTAAATTTTTAGTTTTATCAAATAATATGCATTCCTTGACTTTTCTTGTTTTATTTTGCAGCAAAGAATTTCCGGATGCCTGAGACAATCATACGAATCAATAATGCCAATATATACCAGGGAGATAATTTGGTGCTGCAGGATGTGAATCTTTCAGTTACCAAAGGAGAGTTTGTTTTTCTTGTTGGAAAGACCGGAACTGGTAAGTCTAGTCTCCTGAAAACTTTGTATGGTGAACTGCCATTGAGGCAGGGCGAGGCAACGGTGGTGGGTTATGATCTAAAAAAGCTGACCTGGAAAACTGTCCCTTATCTGCGCCGGAACATGGGCGTGGTATTCCAGGATTTTCAATTGCTAACCGATCGGAACGTCAATGAAAATCTCAAGTTTGTATTAAGAGCTACCGGATGGAAAGATGATAAATTGATGAATGAAAAGATTGCAGATGTTCTGGATAAAGTAGGATTGAAATCTAAAGGATTTAAGATGCCTTTTGAAATGAGTGGTGGTGAGCAGCAGCGTGTGGATATTGCAAGAGCTTTATTGAATTCTCCCAAACTCATCCTGGCAGATGAACCAACCGGTAACCTGGATCCTGAAACCTCTGACGAGATCATGAACCTGCTGATACACATTGCCAGGGATTACGGAACGGCTGTGGTGATGGCAACTCACGATTATATAGTGATACAAAAATTCCCTGCAAGGATGGTGAAAACAGAAATGGGCAGGGTCATTGACAATGCTTCAATAGTTCATTAAGCCTTTCTGCATTTTTTCGGTTGTTATATACGGTAAGCATTTCCTGTCGCATGGCAATATCCTTTTCCGAGAAAGGAACCATCATCAATGAATTGATCAATTCTATCATTGAATTTTCATCATCAGCAATATGCACACCATTGTGGAGGCCACAACCGGCAAATCCAGCCGTATTGGTGATGCAATGTCTTCCTTTAAAAAGAACATGAAGCAATTTGATCTTAACACCTGTAATATTCATTGAAGGCAGTACATGAATTTGTGCTGAGCTGATTAACTGATCCAGCGTAGCGTCATCAGGACTTTCCACAATCCTTATATTCGGATTGATCCTTACCAATTCGGTAAGTGCACCTGCATTTTTTCCTGCGATTACCAGGGAATGTGATGTTTTTGAAAAGACCTCCTTTGCCAGCCACAAAGCTGCTTCTTTGTTTTCCGGTACCTGCAGGTTTCCATGATACAAACAAAAGCTTCCACTTCCAGTTGATGAACTGATCTCCTGCCAGGGTAGAAAGCAGGGGAGGAAATGGATCCTTCTGAATCCATATTTAGTGTAAAAACTATCCATGTCCTGCGTAGAAACAGATACTGTACAAAGATCTCCCGGAAGGAGACTTTGAAATTTTTGAAGCAGTTGCTGTTCCCGGTGAAAATAAATTCTCTTTAACCAGTTTCTTTCAGTTCTTGCCATCTGTTGGTAATAGGCAGCTTCATCATTATGAAGCCTTAACATAACCTTTTTTGATGGATCCAGGTGCCTAAGAATCCCGAGACAATGAATGCCTTCTATCAACACTGGATGGCTATCACCATTCAACCGTTGAATCAACTCTCTGTTAGTTCTCGATGAAACAATAAATGGCTGGTTTCTCAGTAACGATAATAGAAACGAAGACCTCTTGTACGCATGGATCTCATGGCAATAAGGTTTTAATACATCAGCATTCCTGTTTTTCTTGTAATCAAAATAGTGAAGGATGATCTTTTTGCCCAGGCGATGGAGCTCCGGGATTTTATAATACAGGTCAAATACTCCACCATAATCCGGAGGAGCAGGAGCATCAAGGCAAACTATGTGAAGCACATCATTCAACAGACAGTAATTTTTTGTAAAAATCCACCAGTTTTAATTCTTCCTTCTGCCAGCAATAAACTTCCCTGGCCTTAAGTGCGTTTTCATGAAAATCATGGCGTAGATTTTCATCATTCATTAATGCAATAATTGCCTTCACTACAATTTCCACCGAAAGCTTATCCAGAAGCAGTGCTATTCTATATTGATCATTGATTTTGCGGTATTCAGGAAAGTCCATGGCGATCTGTGGCAATCCTGCATGCATATAATCGGTAAACTTATTAGGGAGGGCATGATATTGGTTGATGCCTTCTTTTTCAGCCAGTCCAAGTCCAATTGCAGCTTTCTGTGCAATCGGCCACATATCTTCGGGCAACATCATTCCTTTCAATATCACCTTATCCTCAACCTTATGTTCTTTAATCAGCTTTTTTAATTGTGTCATGTAGTTCCCATCACCGCAAATAACCAGTGTATATGGTATTTCTTTCATTGCAGGAACCAGGTATTCAAAACCTCGGGCTTCATTCACTGCTCCCTGGAACAGAATAAATTTTTCCTTTTTGATCGTAACATCTAATGGCTTCAGTACCGGTAGGTTTCGGATCACCAGGTAATGGCGCTGGTATTGCTTTTCAAATTCAATGGCCAGTCCTTCACTCACCGTGTAGCCATGATCAAACCGGGGAAGACAAAAACGCTCTACCGCCAGCCAGAATTTCTGAACACCCGGCCTGGTTCTTACTTCCTTCATTTCGGTGAAGTACTCATGCGCATCATAAACACGTGGGATCTTTTGTAATCGTGAAACAAATAAGCAGGGGAGGATGGTATCCAGGTCAATGGCACAAACAGCATCAAAATTTTTAGTTAGCAGGAAAAAGAAAAGCCTCAGGTTATATTCTGCGTAAAACAAAAAGCCCCTGTTAAAAAAACACCGAAGTCTTTTCTGTTTAAAAGGACGATCAGACGATGTCCTTGAATTTTTCAGTCGTCTTCCAACAAGTGTCACATCAAAGCCTGCAGCCGAAAGTGAAGTACAGATACGGATCATCCGCTGGTCATAACTCAGGTCATTTGTAACAGTAAAGCAGATTTTTTTCACTCGGTGGCTATAGTTGCCAAAAATAGTCAGATCAAATTAAAAAGCCTCCCATGTAATGGAAGGCTTTACTATTCTTTCAAGAAGGCTGGTTAGAAGTTGGCTCCTTCCATATTGATATTGCCTTCGGCTTTTGTTGATTTGCGTTTGAAAAGATTGGGATCGAACTTACCAAAGCGGTAGTTGAAATTCAGTCGGAATATCTGTGGATCTCTTCTGCGCCAGCTGTCCTGAACAAAATAAGCTGACTCTGAATGTGAATCATACTTTCTTGTTCTGAAAATATCATTGACGTTGAGCGAAAGAGAAGCTTTCTTTTCTTTCAGGAATTCAAAACGAATGGCTGCATCCACGCCGAAGTTAGGCCTGATAAAACCCTGCGCAGCCGAATTGCCACCACCGCCAAACATTCCACCTCCCATACGTCCGCCACTTCCTCCAGGAGAGGAAATGATCTTTGACTGGTATTCACCAGAAAGTTGCAGTGAGAAATTTTTGGGAAGCTTAAAGCTGTTGTTCACTTTAAGGAAATAGCTGAAAAACTGATCCGGATCTGGCTGATCCTTCAGGTCAATCTTTGCGGTGAACAAATTCACATTGGCTGTAAGATCCCAGCCCTTGGTCATCTTGGTTTTGCTGGTGAGCTCAAGACCTGTGATATAACTCCTGTTGGCGTTGATATAACTGAAGACCAGCAGCGAATCATCATAAGCAGGAACATATTCTCTTTGCTGAATTCTTGTGATCAGGTCATTGGTATTCTTAAAATAAAGAGAAGCAAGCACGTTATCCCTGTTCTTCTTGAATATTTTCATGTACGAGAGTTCAATGGAATTGGTGAACTCAGGATTCAATCCGGGATTACCCCTGCTGATATTGAGTGTATCCGAAATGTCTGTGAAAGGAAATAACTGCCAGAAATTGGGACGATTGATTCTCCTGCTGTAGTTCAACTGTAATTCATCGTTATCATTCACCTTATTGGTCAGAAACACACTGGGGAAAAGGCTGATAGGAAAATCAATGGTAAAATTCTGATTCTTGCTCACCAGGTCACCTTTATACGTCGAACTTTCCGCACGCAATCCAAGCTGGTATCCAAAATTGTTCACCTTGTTTGAAAAGCTTGCATAAGCCGCATGTACCTGGTCTGTGCTCTTATAAATGATGTTCTGTGAAGTGATCGGCGTTTTGGTATTATCATCATTCAGAATGAAATAATCGGTAGCACTCTCCACCTTACGCATGGAGGTCCTGGCGCCCACTTCAAATTTGGAACGGTCATTCAGCGGGTTTGAATAATCTGTCTGGAAAATCAGGTTCTGATTTTGACCACTACCAGCCTGTTGCTGGTTATATGACCTTATGTAATTACCAGGCAGGGAATAATAGTTATTCCTGATGATGTTGTCGTTCTGATTTTTGCTGCGGTTATATGTAGCATCAGCGGTCCATTCACGACCTGCCTTGGGAAAGTTATGCTTGAAACTTAACTGGGAACTCATGTTCCTGAATTCATTATCAGAATTGGAAAATCTTTCCTGGAAAAGGTCAAATGATCCGTTGTTGGTAAGATCCGTACTGATATAAGACCTGGAATCAGGATTCATATTTCCTCTCGCGAAGGACTGGCTTAATGTAATCGTATTTCGGTTGTCGATAAAATAGTCGATACCAAAACGTCCAAAACCAAAAGCACCCTTCATGGTATTCTTGTCATTCTGTTCAGAACTACTACTGAATCCACCACGATCGAGACGGTTGGTAGCGCCTGTGCTGAGAGATTTACGCTGGTTATACATACCACTTGCAAAGAAGTTGAGTTTATTCTGGCGCACATTGACATCACCGCCACCTCCAAATCTTCCTCTTGAATCCACGTTAGCTCTTACATTGCCACTATAGCCCACGCGTTTGTTCTTCTTTAAAACGATATTAAGTATGCCGGCTGTTCCTCCCGATGCATCAAATTTTGCAGAAGGGTTGGTAATGATCTCCACACTCTCAATAGCGTCAGCAGGGATTTGCTCCAGCGTAAGGTTGGTAGGTCTTCCATCTACAAATATCTGTGGAGCCGCGTTGCGCATGGTTACATTGCCATCAATATCCACGTTAATAGAAGGAACGTTTTTCATTACGTCTACAGCAGTACCACCGGCCGATACGATATTCTTATCAACACTGAAGACTTTCCTGTCAATACCCATCTGAAGCGCGGGCCTTGATGCAGAAATGGTTACTCCACCCAGAACCTGGTTGTCGATTTCGAGTTTGATATTTCCCAGGTCTTTATCAAGAGCACTTAGCATTGCAGAAGGATCTGAATTACCATTGCGAGAAGGCATTTCAAAGCCAACTGTTTGCTCATGGCCTTTATAACCAATACCAGTGATGCGGAGTTTGTACTTTCCCATTACCGGGACGTTTTCAATGCTGAAGTCGCCCGAAGCTGTGGTGAGCATGCCGCCTATAATGATCTCTTTAGGTTTTTTGGTAACGGAATCCATTTTGGTAGTTACCAGTGTAACAGAAGCAGCTTCAATACCTTTATTGGTAACATCAACCGCCTTTCCGTAAAATCTTCCTGTCATTTGCTGGCCTCCGCCTCTCGGCATACCGCCAGGCATCTGTGCCCAACTGTTGATGGATAACCAGCTAAGAATGGTTATCGTCATAAATTTCCTCATGTGCTAGAATTATTGAGCGCGAAGGTAATCCAGGTCATTGCCTAAATGAAAGAGCGTTAACTTTATTTAACAAGGAAAAGGATGAGCGGTAAACAAAAAGTTCCGTTTTTAACGGAACTTTTTGGGGTGGCTAACCGGGCTCGAACCGGCGACCCTCAGAACCACAATCTGATGCTCTAACCAACTGAGCTATAGCCACCATTTGCGGAGGCAAAAATAATGAATTGCCACTTACAAAAATCTTTCTTTCCCATTTTGAATTGAATTATCTGTTTATGTGATTGTGATGCTCGCAAATTTTAGTTTTTTTTGGTACCGTAATCGTTCCTCTGCCATATTATCTGGGTTTGATAAGTGAATTTTCCGCTCGTCAAAAACGTTTGTTAAAGGGAAGGAGCAGGAAATTAAAGCATAATTTTTGACCTAAATTTGAGAGGTATGCCTAAGGCAATAAAATATCTGTTTAGTATGAAAAGACTTCCAATTGTGATCGTAATGGTGATTACGGGTGTATTTCTCGCATTCAATACGATGGGAAAAACCAATGAAGATCCTCCCACCAAATATGAAAAAATCCTTCGACTGGTAGGTGAGATGTTGAGTGAGGGACACTACAGTCCCAAAGAAATCAATGATGAATTTTCAAAAAAGATCTTCAACAAGTACTTTACGGAACTTGATAATGAAAAAAATATTTTTCTTCAGCAGGATCTGAATTCGTTGAACAGGTATGCTACAAGAATTGATGATGAATTGAAGGGTGCTCCCATTGAATTCTTCTTTGAAGCCAACAAGATTTACAATAAGCGCATAGAAGAAGCTGCTGCAATTTACAAGGACATTCTTTCGAAGCCTTTTGATTTTACGGTTAAAGAATCAGTAACTACCGATCCATCCAAACTCAAATTTGCCAATAGTGAAGCCGAGCGCAGAGATGCCTGGAGAAAACGCCTGAAATATGCAGTGTTGCAGCGTTATGTTGACCTGGTAGAAGCACGTGAGAGCAATAAAGGCAAAGAAGGTGCTGTATCCAGGACAGATGCTGAACTGGAAAAAGAAGCGCGTGAAAAGGTCCTTGCCTCCATGGACAGGACATTCGAACGTTATCGTACCAAATTCAATGAAGATGAGAAGTTCAGCGTTTTTGTCAACAGCATTGCTGAAATGATGGACCCTCATACCGAATTCATGGCACCGGTTGACAAGCGTTCATTTGATGAAATGCTTAGTGGTTCTTTCTTTGGAATTGGAGCCCAGCTTTCTTATGACGAAGGAAATATAAAAATCGCTTCTGTTCTTCCTGGAGGACCTGCAAAGAAATCAGGAGAAATTGAAGTAGGTGATGTGATTGTCAGGGTAGGACAGGGTAATGATACACCTGTTGAAGTTGCCGGATTTGCTGTGGAAGATGCTGTCAAGATCATTCGTGGTAAGAAGGGAACTGAGGTAACACTCACTTTGCGTAAAAAAGACGGATCTCTCAAAACGCTGAAACTCGTTCGTGATAAAATTGTACAGGATGAAAGTTATGTAAGAAGCGCCGTGATCAACGAGGGTACTTCCAAGATCGGCTATATTTTCCTCCCTGACTTCTATGCCAATTTCAATGATCCTACAGATCCTCACCGCAGCTCTGTGGATGTGGCAAATGAAGTAACAAAACTGAAAGAAGAAAAAGTAGATGGTATTGTAATTGACCTGCGCAATAATGGTGGTGGTGCTTTGTATGATGTGATCCAGATTGCTGGCCTCTTTATCGACCAGGGACCTATTGTACAGGTAAAAGACAGGGGCAACCGTCAGCCGGAAGTTATGAAAGACAAAGCCGGCGGTGTTTTGTATGATGGACCACTTGCAGTCCTGGTAAATGAATTCAGCGCTTCGGCTTCCGAGATCTTTGCTGCAGCCATCCAGGATTATGGTCGTGGGATTGTGATCGGCAGCACCAGTACTTATGGAAAAGGAACCGTGCAGAGAAGCTTCGGACTGGATCCCGCTTCCAATTTTATGAATACAAATTCAGAACTTGGTTCTCTTAAACTGACCCTTCAGAAATATTACAGGATCAATGGCGGTTCAGTGCAATTGAAGGGTGTTGTTCCAGATATCATCATCCCTGATTATTATGAATACCTGAAGTTCAGGGAGCGTGATAATGAATTTTCCTTGGGCTATGATGAGATCGATCGTGCTAAATACCAGGTTTTCCAGCCGGGCTTCAGCTTTGAAACTGTGAAGAATCTCGCCAATGCACGTATCGGCAATGACTCAGTATTCATGATGATCAAAAAAGAAACAGACATCATCGCCAAACAGGATGACAAGCAATATCCGCTTGAGATCAACCAGTTCAGAGAAGAACAGAAAATAACACGTGACGCGGTTAAAAGAATTGAAAAGCTCATCAAGCTGGATGAGGCCATGAATATCTCCTTTCTGAAACAGGATGAACAGAGATATGTTTCTGAAGACAAGGATAAAACAGAAAGGTATAAGAACTGGCTGAATAATGTAAGCAAGGACCGTTATGTTGATGAAGCAGTGAAAGTGATCCATGACATGGTCAACCAGTATAACCTGGCAAAGGGCGCTCAATCGCCATCCAAGACTTTCTGATAAAAAAGAATTGATTTGAAAACCACCTTAAGGGTGGTTTTTTTTATGGTAGGTAACGTTCTTCCAAAACTGCTTTGTGGTGAAGCACATGACCTATAATGATATAAGCGATGCCTTTTACATATACCGATTTGCCATTAGCCAGGCCTTCCTGGTCAAGCTGCGTTTCGTCAAAGGAATTAAAAAGCTGCATGGTGGAAAGATTTACCATGGCCAGTTCCTTCACCAGGTCAACAGGGGTTCTCCGGTCAGCGTTGGAATGAATGACATATTCATTTTCATCGAAGCCAGGCAGGGGAGTTTTATCTTGCCGGGCAAAGCACAAAGCCCTGTAGCAAAAAATCCTTTCAGCATCAATCAGGTGCTGTACCATTTCCTTGATACTCCACTTGCCTTCTGCATAACGGTAATCCCATTTAGCCGGTGGCAGGGATTCTAAAAGAGGATTGATATTGTTGAAATGTTTTTGAAGGGCAGTAGGCAAATCGTCCATTGAAGCACGTTCAATATATCTGTGATAATATTCAGGAACTCTTGTCAGATCAACATGAAGCATAATTGTATTTTGGTTCAAAATAAAAAAATCCCGGTGGTTAAACCGGGGATGAATTATTTAAAAGGCTTAGTCTTTTTTCTTTTCCTTCACCTTGATCTTGGTTTTTACAGGCTTGCCTTTTTTACCTGCTACCTGGTCAGCCATTTTTACAGCTTCAAAAGCATTGAGTAATCCGCCTGTATTACTGAGATCAGAAAGGGCTGCTTCCGCACCTGTTGCTGGATTGGTTCCCTTGATCTTTGGAGCTACAGAAGATTTTTCAATAATATTTTTAAGTTGTTGAGGTGTGAGATTAGGGTAGTAGCCTAAGAGAAAAGCTGCTACGCCGGCCGTAACTGGTGAAGCCATACTTGTACCGGAAAGATTGCGGTAAGTATTGCCACCGGGAACGGTAGAGTAAATGTTCACACCAGGTGCAAACACATCTACTTCCTTTTTACCATAATTTGAAAAAGAAGCTACCAGGCCACCATTCTTAGGATCACCACTGGCGCCGATGGTGAGCCAGTTAGTAGGCTTGGTTCCATCAATTAAAATTGGAGTAGGAAAGTTATAATCTGAGTCCAGGTTCTTGGCATCATTGCCAGCTGCATGAACGAGGAGAACTCCTTTGCTTTCAGCATATTTTACAGCATCATCCACCCATTGTTTCTGGGGAGAGAAGCTTTTTCCAAAACTCATGTTGATGATCTTCGCACCATTATCAACTGCATAACGGATAGCCAGGGCGATATCCTTGTCATGCTCATCACCATCAGGAACAGCCCTCAGTGTCATGATCCTGACGTTGTCGGCAATACCGTCAATGCCTTTGCCATTGCCACGTGCTGCAGCTATGATACCTGATACGTGTGTACCATGCATTGATGTACCGGCCATGATATCATTATTGCCATAAAATTTGTCATTGATATCATTTTCGTTGTCCTTAACAATATCTCCACGATAGTTGGGGGGAGCTACATCTGCAGCTTCAGCCTTCTGGATCTGTCCTTCAATATCATTGAGGAGATCTTCATTAGTAATCTCAAAATTATTATTGTTCATGGCACAGATACCCAGGATCATTTTGCTGGTACCGAGGCCATAAGGATTGGTGGTATTGTAATCTTTCAGGTCTTCACCGGAATAAACATCCTTACCCAATTCCTGACGAATTACTGAATCTCCTTTCTTGAAATTGGGATAGATCATTTTCAACTGTGCGATCTCATTTACATTCACACCACCCACAACGTTTTCTTTGGCGCGATTCCACAGTTTGTACAATTCCTGGTCTTCCTTGCTCAAACCCTTTTCATCTGCCAGGTTCTCGAACCGGCTTTTATACATGTGATAAACACGGGCGCCTTCGTAAGAATCCTTATTTACGTTCCTGCCATCGCGTCCACCCAGGAAGTTCCAGCCATGAACATCATCAACATATCCATTACCATCATCATCAACACCATTACCTGGTATTTCTTTTGGATTGGTCCATAGTATGGGTTTCAGGTCTTCGTGAAGGGTGTCAATGCCGGAGTCTATAACCGCCACGATCACTGTTTTACTTTTTTTCCCTTTCACAAATTCATAAGCCTTATCAAGGCTGATTCCATAATAGCCGGAGGTTGCCTGGTCTTTCAAATGCCATCCATTGGGAACGGATTCCTTGGCAGATGTTTGTCCAAACGAGGCCAAACTTACTCCTGCAAAAGCCAGTGCTAATACAGGCTTCTTTAGAAAATTCATCATGTGTCAGATTTTTTTTGCTGTCTGTAAAAATATATAAACCACTTGTACAGAGTCGCCAAAATATGGACAAGTGGTTGGTTGAAACTTGTTAATTAACACTATAGATCAAACTTGATTCCCTGGGCAAGCGGAAGCTTTGTACTATAGTTAATGGTATTGGTTTGTCTCCTCATATAAATCCTCCATGCATCGCTGCCGCTTTCACGTCCACCACCGGTTTCCTTTTCTCCTCCAAAGGCACCGCCGATCTCCGCACCGGATGTTCCTATATTGACATTGGCTATGCCGCAATCACTTCCTGCTGATGAAAGAAATTGTTCTGCTTCTCTCAAATTTAGGGTCATGATGGCGGATGAAAGACCCTGAGGTACACCATTCTGAATAGCTATGGCTTCATCAAGTGTTGAATATTTCATCAGGTATAAAATGGGAGCAAATGTTTCATGCTGAACGATGCTGAAATGAGGTTCCACTTCTGCAATGCAGGGTTTTACATAACAACCGCTTTCATATCCTTTCCCTTCAAGAACACCTGTTTCCACCACAAATCGACCACCCTCTTTTTTGCATTTCTCGATAGATTCCAGGTAAAGTTTCACTGCATCCTTATCAATGAGCGGACCTACATGATTTTTTTCATCAAGAGGATCGCCAATGCGCAACTGCTTATAGGCATTCACGAGCTTATCCCTGAAAGCATCATAAACAGATTCGTGAATAATCAACCGCCTGGTACTGGTACAACGTTGTCCGGCTGTACCTACGGCACCAAAAACACATCCCACCAGGGACATATCAAGGTCGGCATCTTTTGAAATGATGATGGCATTATTGCCTCCCAGTTCCAGCAGCGAACGACCCAGTCTTGCACCTACTGCTGCCCCAACGGCTTTGCCCATCCTGGTTGACCCTGTAGCTGATATCAATGGAATACGCTTGTCGTTGGACATCCATTCTCCCACCTCTCTTTCACCTGTGATCAAACTGCAAACACCTTCGGGTACTTCATTCTTTTCAAAAACTTCTTTAATGATCTGCATGCAGGCAATTCCGCAAAGAGGTGTTTTCTCTGAAGGCTTCCATAATACCACATCTCCGCAAACCCAGGCCAGCATTGCATTCCAGCTCCATACAGCAACGGGGAAATTAAATGCGGAGATCACGCCAACAATACCCAGTGGATGCCATTGCTCATACATGCGATGACCAGGCCTTTCACTATGCATGGTGAGTCCGTGTAACTGGCGTGAAAGTCCTACTGCAAAATCACAGATATCAATCATTTCCTGAACCTCTCCATAACCTTCCTGCAGGCTTTTTCCCATTTCATAGGATACAAGTCTTCCCAATGCTTCTTTATTTTTTCTAAGCGCTTCACCTACCTGTCTTACTACATCACCGCGCCTCGGTGAAGGCCACATGCGCCATTCCAGGAATGCCTTTTCTGCTGTGTTGATGACCTGCTCGTATGTTTCCTTGTCTGAACAAACTACATCAGCGATCTTTTTTGCATCAACTGGAGAATAGGAGCTGATGGTTTTTCCCTTAGAGTTTATCCATTGGGTTCCTGTAAAACTTCCTTCGTTTTTATCAGTGATCCCGAGTGATTTTAAAATGTCTTGCATATCTGTTATTTTGAAAAATTAAATTTTATTCCTCCCATAAAACTTCTGCGGGGCATGGTGGCTCCAAGAAGATCTGCATAATTGCTGTCAAAAATATTATCTCCCTCAATAAATGCACTTAACTTATTTTGAATAAGGAAGTATTCTGTTCTGAAATTCATGGTAAAATATTCAGGAGAAACTTTGGTAATGCCGGCAGTTGCTTCCTGCTTTTTTCTTTGCTTATAAAGTCCGGACGCTGAGATTTTAACCTTGCCCAACCTGTATTGTGCGGTAAAATTTCCAAGCAGCTTTGCGTGTGAGGATATGTAAAGGGTGATCACAGAATCACTGCTGCTTGTATTTATCCAAACAAGACCTGCATTGAGGGACAGTTCTTTTTTGGGGTTGAATGATTTTGAAAACTGTAAATCTGTTTCTAAACCTGAAGTGATTACTTTGGAAATATTTTTAGCGAGCGCATACATGCCAAAGGGTGATAAGTTATCTTTTCGGGGCATTTCAGAGTAAGGGGTCGTAACATAGTCAATTAACTTTTTATGATGCCGCTGAAAAAAACCTGCAGATAATTTCAATTCCCTGCTGAAGAAATAGTCCCCACCCGCTTCGTAACTAATAGATGTTTCTGCCACGAGGTCGGGATTGCCTATCCTTCCTCCGGTAACAAAGGATTTGTTGTAATTGTTGTATCGTTCCGTATAATCTGCATCACGGATGGTTTTACCCACGCTGGCCCGTAATTGTAATTTTTCTTTGCGATAGGAGAGATTCAGTTGTGGAACGAATTCGAATCCTGCCATTTCATTCCATTCAAGTCTCATGGCAGGATTTACAATAAAGTTGTTGAATATTTTTTTGTTTAACAGGGCAAATGCAGCCAGGGTATTTCCGCTATGATCACCACGATCGTTTGAACTGATGCTTTTCCTGAGCCATTGCGCACCTGAAGTGATGGTAGTTGACTGATCCAGTTGCCATTCATCTGTCATCAGTAATTGAAGAAGCTGACTTTTGCTTTGGTTGGCACTGCTGGATGGATTGTAACGGTATTGATCATCCAGATCCTTATATGCCATGTTAAGCTTGACCTGGTGTTTTTGCCCTGCATAAGAAATACCCAGCTGGCCCCAGTGCATATCGACCTTTTCCTGTGCGGTGTCAGATAAAAATCCTGTATAAAAATTCTGTGCACTAAAGTTCCGGTTATCGTAAGCATACCGCAGGTTCAGCTGCCAGTTTTTATTTATAAAATGCGAGAAGGATGCTGAAGCAGTATTGGCATAAATAGAACCATGTATGCCTCTTTGTTGTTGTCCCGAAAGATTATTGGAAGAATAAGCAGCACTAACACTTGTTTTACCATTACTATACAAGCCGCCTGCATGAGCAGTAAATAAACCAAATTCACCTGCAGTTAACATGGCAGATGCCTGTTTTTTGCCGGCACCCATTCTTGAGGCAAATGTTTTTGTTATAATGTGAATTACACCGCCAACAGCCTCTGATCCATAAATGGCTGATGATGCTCCTTTCAGGATCTCGATCCTTTCTATTTCAAAAGGAGAGATAGGAATGTAAGCGGAGAAATGTCCCGTATTGGCATCATTGAGCCGGGCTCCATCAAGGATCACCAGCACCTGTTGAAAAGTTCCTCCTCTCATCACAATATCCGCCTGGGCTCCAAGTGGACCTCTTGACTGTATTTCGATCCCCGGGACAAAACGCAATAATTCATCAATGGAATGTATGGGCAGGCCGTAAAACTGTTCTCCTTTTATTACCAAAAGATTACGGCCGGTTTCAGAAATTTTTTGGGGATGAAGAGAGGCTGTGATGGTAACAGCATCAAGTTCTTCTTTTTCCTGGGATAAAGCTGAAAACTGAAAAACTAAAAGAGCTGCAAGGCAGCATGTAAATGTTCTGATCATTGAAGGAACGGAGTTAGTAAGATTCTGAATCGTTGGGAAACTGGTTAGTTTTCACATCATCAATATAATGCTTGATGGCAGTGGTTACCTGCTCATGCAGGTTCAGGTATTGTCTTAAAAACCTCGGACGGAATTCTGTGTTAATGCCCAGCATGTCATGCATCACAAGCACCTGTCCATCGCAGTGCGGACCAGCACCAATTCCAATAGTAGGAATGTGGAGGCTTTCTGAGACTTCTTTTGCCAGAACAGAAGGAATTTTTTCCAGAACAAGGGCAAAGCAGCCTGCCTCTTCGAGTAAACGGGCATCTGCACGAAGTTTATTTGCCTCAGCTTCTTCTTTGGCCCTTACATTATACGTTCCAAACTTATAGATGGACTGTGGTGTTAATCCAAGATGACCCATTACTGGAATACCTGCGCTAATGATGCGCTTTACAGATTCAAGCACTTCTTCACCACCTTCCAGTTTGATGGCATGTGCCCCGGTTTCTTTCATGATGCGAATAGCTGAGGCAAGTGCAATATCACTGTTGGACTGGTAGGAACCAAAGGGCATATCCACCACTACCAGGCAGCGGGCTGCTCCACGGATGACTGAGGATGCATGATAGATCATCTGGTCCAGGGTTATGGGAAGCGTAGTTTCATGACCAGCCATCACATTGGAAGCCGAATCACCTACAAGGATCACATCTATTCCTGCTGCATCAAAGATCCTTGCAAAGGAAAAATCATAGGCAGTCAGCATCGAGATCTTTTTGCCTGCCGCTTTCATTTTTTGAACCGTATTGGTAGTGATCCTTTTTAATTCAGGTGAATTGGCACTCATTGTTCTGATTTGCGGGGCAAGTTAAGACTTAGTTTTTAGAGGGAACCAAGGTGCAGCTCGCTCATGCCAGTGGTATGTTATTTGTTTCGATATCAATAAATATAAATATGAACAGGACCATTGTTGATAAAAGACAAACTTCTGCTACTGAGGAAAGATCAGTCGGCAGCAATAGCTGGCTTGTAGCGCCAGGGGTATGGAGGATCAAGGACATTTTCGTCAATGTTTACCTGGTTCAGGATGAAGAGGCTACGGGTTATGTGCTGATCGACACCGGGTTGAAAACCACTGCATCAAAAATCAGATCTTTAGTAGGGGAATTATTTGGTAAAGGCAGCAAGCCAAAGGCGATCATCATGACGCATGCGCATTTTGATCATCGAGGCTCATTGATAGAATTGGCTGAAGAGTGGGGTGTACCTGTTTATTGTCATCACCAGGAAAGACCTTATTTAACAGGTCAGGCATCTTATCCGCCTGCTGATCCTTCTGTTGGTGGTGGTGTCATGGCTTTAATGTCTTTTGCCTATCCCAAGGGACCCATCAATGCAGAAACTTATCTAAAAATATTGAATGATGATGGAACCATTGATGAATTGCAGGACTGGAGATGGATCCATACTCCAGGACATACGCCTGGTCATATCAGTCTTTTCCGCGAAAAAGATGGAGTGCTCATTGCCGGGGATGCTGTGGTAACTACCATGCAGGAGTCCTTGCTTGCTGTTGCTACACAGAAAAGATATGTTTGCGGTCCTCCAAAATATTTTACACCCGACTGGGGTGCATCAGCAAGATCAGTCAAAGAACTGGCGGTTCTTGAGCCCAATGTGCTGGCTACCGGCCATGGACATGCGATGTATGGCGATGAAGCCAGAAAGGAGTTGCACAAACTATCCAGGGAATTCTGGAAAAGAGGAATACCTGCTGCGGGTCGATACGTAAAAGAAGCAGTTGAATTCAATGAAGACGGTGTGGCTACTCACATTCCTTCCGGTAATGGCACCATGTGGAAGAAACTGGCGGTAGCAGTAACTCTATTTGCAATTGGATATATCATTGCCCGACAGCGAAAAACAACAAAAGGATTTTTTCAAAAGAAAGCTATTGACCAGTTAAGTGGCGCATTGAAAGCAAGTGCCCTGGGGGCTCTGGGAGCTACGGCTCCAGCCTCACCGGCCATGCCTGGAATTCCTCTCATACCTGCTTTGTAGGAAAGGGAATTTATTATTGCAATTGTCTCTTGTAGAGCTGTATGGTGTTTTCGTATCCCAGGTAAAGAGCATCGCAGATAAGAGCATGTCCTATGCTGACCTCATCCAGCCAGGGAATATTTTCTTTAAAGAATTTCAGGTTGTGGAGGTCAAGGTCATGTCCTGCATTCAGCTCCAGTTCCAATTCCCTGGCTTTTTTAGCTGCAGCTACATAGGGAGTGATGGCTGCATCGCGGTGACCTTTTGCAAACTGCTTTGCAAATTGCTCTGTATATAATTCGATGCGGTCAGTACCAGTTTTTGCGGCCCCTTCTACCATTTCAATGACCGGATCAACAAAGATGGAAACCCGGATGCCTGCCTGCTGGAAGATCTTAATTGTTTCTTTGAGATAGTCGCGGTGTTTTATGGTATCCCAGCCATGGTCAGAAGTGACCTGGTTCAATTCATCCGGTACCAGTGTCACCTGGTGGGGCTTGACTTCCAAAACAAGGTCTACAAATTTTTTTTCCCTGGAATTACCTTCAATATTAAATTCAGTGGTGATGATGGGACGAATATCTCTCACATCCTGGTATCGGATATGTCTTTCATCCGGACGTGGATGTACTGTGACGCCATCAGCACCAAAACGCTGGGCATCGATGGCTGCTTTTACTACATCAGGATTGTTGCCGCCACGGCTGTTGCGCAGGGTTGCAAATTTGTTGATGTTAACAGAGAGCTTGGTAAGCATGTGGCAAAAATAAATCTTCTGGCGGGAGAGAGCACAGGTTTATGAGTTCACGAGTTGCTGTTTAAAGTTTAAGGTCTAAGGTTTAAGGTTCTTTAATTCGTCAAACGTCAATCGTGAAACGGCAATGCTTCCATTCGCCATAAGTCATAAGCTATTCGCTTTTCGCCGCTGCTATGAACTATGATCTATGAACCATGAACTACAAACCCCCAACTTCCTTCTCCATCACAATGAATTCAATCTTTTGCCTTGGAATACCAAAGCGGCCATCATCATGAAAGGGCCTTGTTTCACCAGTAATTTGATATCCATTTCTTTCGTACCAGGCAATGAGCTCTTTTCGAACTGATATGACCGTCATTTCAATTTTTTGGCATCCTTGTTCCCTTGCATAATTTTCTGAGGCCTGCAATAATTTGCGACCGATGCCTCTGGCCTGTATATCGGGCAGAACTGAAAGCATGCCCAGGTAAAGTTTAGAATCTATTTTTTCAAGGAATACTGTTCCGATGATCTTTTGGTGATCAGTGTATTTAAGAATAACAGCATTAGGGTTGGATAATTCTGCTTTAAGGGAGTCTACATCTGTTCTCAGCGATCCTTCTATTAGATCCGCTTCATGTGTCCAGCCCTTTCTCGCTTCATTTCCCCTGTAGGCACTATTGACCAATGCGGTAATTTCCAGGAGATCATCGTTAGTAGCGAAAGAAATAGCAGGGTCCATCCTGCAAAAATAAAAGCCTTGCTGTTGACAAGGCTTTTTATAAGGACAAAAGTTTTTTTAAGCAAGACTGTTGATCAGCACATAAAAACTGACACCCCAAAAAGTCAGAAATAATAGTATCATGAAAATGGTAGTACCCATTTGAAATTTCTCCCTGTTTTCATCCTTCAACCATAATCGCTCTATCACTTGTTTCATAAAATTCAATTTGTTGTTCCTCTACACTATTGAGAATAGTGTGCCATAAAAATAAAAAGCATTGAATTTTTATTTTTCAGGAAAACCCAGGGCATTCTTGTGGAAGAGTTACCACAAGTCCTTTTATAAATCTGTCTCTGAAAGCATCAGACTGCCACGTTAAAGTCACGAAGCGCATCATTCAGGCTCGTTTTGAGGTCAGTGCTGGGCTTGCGTTTTCCAATGATCAGTGCGCAGCTGACATTGTATTCACCTGCAGGGAATTTTTTTGAGTAACTGCCGGGAATCACTACGCTTCTTGCGGGAATCAGGCCTTTCATTTCTACAGGTGCATCACCACTTACATCTATGATCTTGGTGGATTGTGTTAGTACCACATTTGCCCCCAGGACAGCTTCCTTCTCTACCCGCACACCTTCCACTACAATGCATCTTGAACCAATAAAACAGCCATCTTCAATGATGACCGGCGCGGCCTGTAAGGGCTCAAGAACACCACCTATTCCAACGCCGCCACTCAGGTGTACATGCCTTCCTATTTGTGCGCAGCTTCCTACTGTAGCCCAGGTATCCACCATGGTTCCTTCATCAACATAAGCTCCTATATTGACATAAGAAGGCATGAGCACGACATTTTTTGCCAGGTAGGATCCATAACGGGCAACTGCATGAGGAACTGCACGAACACCCAAAGCCTTATAATTTTTTTTCAAAAGCATCTTATCATAAAACTCGAATGGTTCAATTTCATAGGTATGCATAGGTTGTATGGCGAAGTACAGCAATATGGCCTGCTTTACCCATTCATTCACCTGCCATCCATTCTCGGTGGGTGACGCTACACGAAGTCTTCCTTTGTCCACCTCTTCGATTACCGCCCTGATATCATCCTGGATGTTGGATTGCGCAAGCAATTCACGGTTTTGCCATGCTTGTTCAATGGACTCTCTTAACTTCATCGCAAATTTTTTGCAAACTTAACTGAATACCACAAGCGGCAGGAATGAAAATAGGTTTTGATGCCAAGAGGGCTTATCATAACAATACAGGTCTTGGAAACTACAGCAGGACACTGATCGAAGGGCTTACCACCTATTATCCTTCCCATGAATACTTTCTATTCAATCCAAGGCCATCAACCCTCTATCATCCTTCTTTTGAAAATGTGAAGGAAGTGCAACCTCATAGAACTATCGACCGGTTTTTCTCATCGGCATGGCGCAGCAGCTGGGTAAGAAAAGACCTGGAAAAGACAGGAGTCGAACTTTATCATGGTTTGAGTAATGAAATACCTGTTGGATTGAATGCCATGAATATTCCTTCTATTGTAACTATACATGACCTGATCTTTGAACGCTTTCCCGGTCAGTTTAACCGTATTGATGTGCGCATCTACCAAAAGAAATACCGTTATGCCTGTGCCAATGCCAATCGTATCATTGCCATCAGTGAACAAACAAAAAAAGACATCATTGATATTTATAAGATAGATGGAGAAAAGATTGATGTCTGTTACCAAAGTTGTGATCCTGCATTTGCCAGCAGCATAAGCCAGGAAATAAAAGAACGGATCCGAACCAGCTATGGATTGCCTGAAAAGTTTTTCCTTTCTGTTGGTTCTGTTATTGAAAGAAAAAATCTATTAAATATTTGTCGTGCTCTGCTTCACCTGGAGAAGGAAACCGAAATACCATTGGTAGTTGTGGGAAGGGGTGGCGCTTATCTTCAAAAAGTAAAAGCTTACATTGCTAAGAACAACCTTGAAAGCCGTGTCATCTTTCTTAGTGAAAAAAAAGAATCACCTGCTTATCCCTTACAAAAGGTAGAAACCCTGGCGGCCATTTACCAGATGTCGTCAGCCCTGATTTATCCTTCCTATTTCGAAGGTTTCGGGATACCTGTTCTTGAAGCATTGTGGAGCAAAGTACCCGTGATCACTTCATACACTTCCTGTTTGCCGGAAGCAGGAGGACCTGGATCTATTTATATTGATCCTGCCAGCAGCAATGATATTGCTTCAGCGATGAAAAAACTGGTGGCAGATCAGGGATTAAGAGATAGAATGATCAGTGAAGGTTGGGAATATGCACAAAATTTTTCCCTGCAAAAATGTTCTGATAACATCATGAAAGTCTATTCAAAAATCTTTCAGCATGGGTGATGTTTTTTTAAATGAAATTGATAAAGCTCTTGAAGTATTGAGAAATGGAGGGGTGATCCTTTATCCAACAGATACGATCTGGGGAATTGGATGTGATGCTACCAATCAGGAAGCCATCGACAGGATCTATAAGATCAAGGAAAGAGAGGATAGTAAAAGCATGATCATTCTGGTGGCAGAGGAAAAAGATATACTGACACATGTGGCGGCTCCTCATCCTGAAGTTTTTGATTTTATTGAAAGACAGGATCGACCCACCACCATCATTTTTGAACATGCTATTGGACTTCCGGCAAATCTCGTAGCTGCTGATGGTTCCATCGGCATTCGTATGGTGAAGGATGAATTTTGCCGGCATCTTATCAAAAGGCTACGACATCCCATTGTTTCCACTTCAGCCAATATCAGCGGCACAGCTTCTCCAGCCAATTTCAGGGATATTTCACCCGAGATTCAAAAAAGAGTAGATCATATTGTAAAATGGAGGCAGGATGAAAACGCTCCCTCACAACCATCACGCATCATCAAATGGAATAATAATGGTGAACATGTGGTATTGAGAGGTTGAGAGAGTGGTCCATAAACCATAGATCATAGTTCATAGTAGAGGCAGATGGCAGATAGCATATGGTTCATAGTTCATAGTTCATAGTAGGGGCGTATGGCAGATAGAATGTTTTATTTGTACTAGTCAATATTTAATCTGACAGTTGGGATTAACTTTAAGTAACCACACTTATTCATTAACCCCAAAAAGTCAGATCATGAAAGTCGAGACTAAATTAATTAAAACCAAACTAGGTCTT
>JAEWKK010000037.1 GCA_023386045.1 Bacteroidota bacterium | reverse complement strand
ATCGTCCGAAATAAGATCTTATACAGAATGTTTGCCGTCATAAACCGTCAAACACCCTTTATTGTAAACTATCTTCCAGCAGCGTAAAAACTTTTTTTTGACGGTCTGGCAGTCTTAGAATACACGATGACCCTTAACAGGGTGACAACCCTTTCCAGGGTGACAAGGCATCCTAAGATAAGCGACCCAACTCGAGAACCCGTGAACTATCAGAACCTATTCTTCCACATCATGCTTTCCACCGGCTTATGGTGCTGCCCACTGTATTTGGCATTCTTCTTTTCATTGTACCTGACTTCAATTTTTCCATCTACAGGGAAGTAGATCAATTGTCCAATAGGCATGCCACGATAAACCTTTACAGGTTGCTTTACAGAGATCTCCAAAGTCCAGTTACCACAAAACCCAACATCACCCTTTCCTGCTGTAGCATGGATGTCAATACCCAGCCTGCCGGTTGATGATTTTCCTTCCAGGAAGGGAACGTGTGCATGTGTCTCGGTATATTCTTCTGTTACTCCCAGGTAAAATATATGCGGGTAGAGTACAAATCCTTCTTCGGGAATTTCAAAATGTTCGATCTCGTTGTGCTTTTTTGCATCCAGGATATGCTCGCGGTAAGTGGCCAGGTATTTACCCAGGTGCACATCATAGCTGTTGCTGCCCAGGCAATCGCGGTCATATGGTTCGATCTTGATGGTGCCTTTTTCAATTTCTTCGAGGATGCGGGAATCTGAGAGGATCATAACGTGACTTATTTATGGAATCTAAGCGCGAATATTCATCTTTGCGATCTGTCCGCGTGAGATGCGGCAAAATAATTCAGAAAATTGCTTTCATGCCCATTTTTTTTCAACAGGATATTGACGGAAGCACCAAATTTGCCATCTGGAAGATAGAAGAACCAGAATCTTTCTTTCTTTCACAGGTGCCGCTGCAGCGCAACATCACCCATCCGCACAAGCGCCTGCAGCACCTTGCCGGACGATACCTGATGAAATATCTTTTTCCAGAATTTCCCCTCTCATTGATCAGGATAGCCGATACCCGTAAACCATTTTTAGAAGATGAAGCTTATCATTTTTCCATCTCTCATTGCGGGGACTACGCCGCTGTGATCATCAGTACGGAAAACAGGGTGGGGATTGACATTGAAGAACCTTCCTACAAAGTGCAGCGCATCCGCCATAAATTTCTTTCTTCTGAAGATGCAGCCATCTTTCAAAACAAAGAAGCAAATGAACTCACATTTCTTACGCTTGCATGGTCATGCAAGGAAGCCGTTTTTAAATGGTATGGGAAAGGGGAAGTAGATTTCAGGAAACACATTCACCTGAAAAGATTTGAAAAATTAGAAGGAAATGATTTTAGTGTCGAAATAAAATTTACTAAAGAACAGGAATGTCAGCTTGAAGTGGATGGAAAATTATTTAAAAATATTTGCCTGAGTTACCTGGTTACCAGGCCTCATATTGATATTTACTATTGAACAAAATGCCAGCATACTCCTGCCGCATCAATAATGTTCACTTCCAACCCATAGGGCTGTTGCCTGGGTTCACTGATCCTGATCTTATATAATTCTGCCAGTTTTTTTTCTATTACTTCTTTATAAAAACCATGGGCATCAGTTATTCGAATATTGATCATGAAATTTTCCGCGAATTCAGGATTGTCAAAATGTTGAAGAATAAAACCACAACCATCTTTTTGAAGTCCTGCATATCCGGCAACTTCCCATTGCAATTCAAAGCCAAGAGCAATAAAAAATGATTTGGCTTTTTCAAAATCCTTACCCGAAGGAACAAAGGGCTGCAGTGAAAGAAAACTCATGGCATTCTATTTCTATTAAGGTAACTTAAAAGGACAGCCCAGGGCTGCCCTTATATTAATGTGTTTCTACGTATTTTTTAAAATTGTCCAGGATGGCCTGCCAGCCTGTTTTTTGCATTTCGGCACTGTGCGTATTTTCTGCTTCAAACTGCTCCACTATTTTCGTGGCATCTCCATCCGCAATGAATTTGACCGAAACCTTTCTTCCATCTCCCATTGTGTGGGCAATGAATTTATTTTCTTCCACCCTGTCGTAAATTCCCCAGAAATCAAATTGCATGCTGCCATCTTTTGCGGCCATGGTAGTGGTGTACTTGCCACCTTCCTGTAAATCATTTTCTGCAAAGGGAGCATGCAAATCATCCGAGGCATGACACCATTGGGTGATGTGGCTGGGTTCATTCCAGAACTTCCAGACTTTTTCTACCGGTGCGTTCACTGTTGTTTCAACTGTGATGGTTGTTGCGTTGGCTGTTTCCATGATTGATTATTTATTGATGATTTGCAAACTTAAATAGGGAGCTTTTATAAGGAGCGGTGTGAATGCGCAAATAAAGGGTGTGGAACTGCAAATCAAAATTGGCATTTCCTTTTGAAACAAATCAGCAGATCAATAAAACATTTGAAATTTTTTTGCGTTATTCACTCCACCAAACTACACACAATGAAAAAATCCTCCCTTGTACTCTTAGTTTCTTTAACCCTGTTCACCATTCAAAGCTTTGCCGGCATCAACTTCATCCAGGGCAAATCCTGGAAGGAAGTACTGGCGCTTGCCAAAAAGCAAAACAAGCTGATTTTCCTGGATGCTTATGCTACCTGGTGCGGCCCCTGTAAATACCTTCAAAAAAATGTATTCACTGATGAAAGCGTGGGTGTGTATTACAATGACAATTTTATCAATGTGAAAATGGATATGGAAGAAGGAGAGGGCATCCAGTTATCCGAAGACCTGGGTGTGGCTTCTTATCCCACTTTATTTTTTATCAATGGCGATGGCAAAGTGGTACACAAAACCATAGGTGCCATGGAAGCTGATGATTTTATTTCACTTGGGAAAGATGCTGTGAATCCTGCAACACAATTTTATACTATCAAGGAAAAAGCGCATCTGGGGAAAATGATACCGGCGGATTTTCACAAATGGGTGCATACCGCTGAAGAATTAAGTGATCCTGATGTGGAGGAAATTGTAAAAAAATACATAGCATCCAACAGCTTTCCACTGATGGAAAAGGAAATGCTTCTTTTGCTACTGGATCATGGTACACAGCTACCCAAAAATTATCTTGACCAGCTTTACAAAAACCGTGAAGCTGCGGCTAAAACGATAGAAGTGCCCGCGGATGTTTATAAGAATACATTACTACAACTCGTTGTTAATTATGCCGACGCTCAATCTACCAAAAACGATATAACTGATTTTACAGCTTTCAAAAAAATTGTTGAAGCTTATTATCCACAGTCGGCCTTACTGGAAACGCAAAAACTAAAAGTAAAAAGATACCTCGACCAACAAAATAATGCAAAGGGCCTGGAAGCCTTGCAGGAACTGATCACTAATCCTGTTTATTCACTTCCTGTTGTTGACCTGGCAGTGAATATCATTTCTGCTACCAATACCATTGTGGATGAAAACAAAGGCAAGCAATGGCTGGATATAGTTAATGCTTACCAGTTAAAGCCGGATGAAACAAATAAGGTCTATTATAAGGACCTGGCCCTTCTGGTGCTCCACTTTCGGATGGAGGACCAGGACAAGGTGAATTATTATTCAAAGAAGATTTTGAATGCTGAAGATGTACCTGATGCGGTGGTCCGTATGGTCAACGGCCTGCTTGAATAAAAAGAATCCCCGCTCTGCGGGGTTTTTTTATGGAAATTCTTCTGATGGATCATTCTTCCAAAGCTGGCAGGTTAGTAATTCCTTTTTCAGCTTCGGGATGATAGGTTAGTGGTTTGTCTCTTTCGCCTACCTGCTGCCTCCACATGGCATAATACAAACCTTTTTGCTGCAACAGGTTTTCATGCGTTCCTGTTTCAACGATCCTTCCTTTTTCCAAAACATAGATCCTGTCGGCCTTCATAATGGTTGACAGCCTGTGAGCAATGGCAATGATCATCTGCTGGCCACTTGCTGCAATATTATCAATGGTTTCGGTAATGGCTTCTTCGGTTAAAGAATCAAGTGACGCTGTAGCTTCATCAAAAATCAGTAGTTGCGGGTCGCGTAAAAGAGCGCGGGCAATGGAAAGTCTTTGTTTTTCTCCACCTGAAAGCTTTGTACCTCCTTCACCAAGTATCGTATCCAGTCCTTTCGGACTTTTCAAAAGATTATAAGAAGCCGATTTTTCAAGAGCAGCACGCATTTCTTCTTCAGTAGCATTTGCTTTAATGAATTGCAGGTTCTGCCTGACCGTACCTGCAAACAACTGTGTATCCTGTGTTACAAAGCCTATCTGCCTTCTCACTTTGTTGTAGCGGATATCCTTCACCGGTACATCATCAAAAAAGATGTCACCACTAACCGGAGTGTATAAACCCACGAGCAATTTTACCAGGGTAGATTTTCCTGAACCACTTGGTCCAACAAAAGCAATGGACTCACCTGAGCTGATTTTGAAAGAAAGATCATCAACAGAATTTTCTGTAGCAGTTCTGTGCCTGAAAACCACATTACGAAATTCAAGCGTCTGTATTCTTCCAAGTTCAACTGGTTCTTCTGGTCTTGACTCTACTGGTTTTTTCATGAGGTTCTCAAAATTCTGCAGCGATGCTTCTGCTTCCCTGTATGCCAGTATGATAGTTCCAAGATCCTGTAGAGGAACAAACATATAATTCATGATGAACTGCATGGAGATCAGCTCACCAGCGGTCAATGCCTTTCTGAAGATCAGCCATAGCAAAATAAAAAGAATGGATTGCTTTAAAAGGTTTATGGTAATGCCCTGCAGAAAACCCAGTGTTCTTACCTTTTTTGTTTTGAGCATTTCCAGTTCATAAATATTCTGCGTAAAGGATTTCAGTCTCCTGATCTCTGGATAGGTGAGGCCCAGGCTTTTGACCAGTTCAATATTGCGTAATGACTCCGTGATATTACCCGACATCACCGCATTCTCCCTGAAGATCCTTCTTTGTACCGTCTTTATTTTTTTACTAAGCAAACCCGTTAGTCCGCCAAGCAAAACCACACCTACAAAAAATACCGGGATAAGCGCCCAGTGCCTTGTAACTGCATAATAACCGAGAAAGCCTAATCCCACGAGAGTTGAAAAGAGGATATTGATAAAGGAGCTTAAAAAATTTTCGGTATCTCTTTTTGTTTTTTGAAGAATGGATAATGTTTCACCACTGCGCTGCTCTTCAAATTCCTGGTAGGAAAGACGCAGGGTTTGTTTGAGGCCTTCATCAAATACCGATTTGCCGAATTTTTGAACCACCAGCCTGAGAAAATATTCCTGGAAACTTTTGGCAAGCCTCGCGCCGATAGAAACAGCAATAGCCAGTATGAGCATGCCAATGATACCCCGAACCAGTTCATCTTCTGTTTTATTACCAGGAGACAGGGCATAGTCGTCAATGATCTTACCAAAAATGATGGGGTCAAGGAAGTTCAGGGCCTGGGCCACAGCAGCCAGGACCATAGATAATACTGCCACCCATTTATAGGGCCTGAGATAGGTCCAGAAGATCTTCATTCCCGGTTTTTCAGCAAGGTATATGAAAAATCAGGCCGTGGCTAAGTTATTAGAGCATCTGAAAGATCTGGATATTATTGCCGCAGGTGTCATCAAGCACCGCAATCTTGGTTGGTCCCATAATGGTTGGTTCAATGCTAAAGCTGACTCCAAGAGAAAGAAGCCTTTGGTATTCCTGCTCCACATCTTCCACATAAAAAGCAGTTAAGGGAATTCCTGCATTGAACAGGGCTTCCTGGAAAGTTTTTGCAGGAGGGAAACTATTGGGTTCCAGGACCACTTCTACTCCATCTGGTTCTTCTTTTGAAACCACGGTTAACCATCGGTGCTCTCCCAGGGGCACTTCTGTTTTTTTAATGAAGCCAAGGATCTCTGTATAAAACTTTAATGCCTTGTCCTGGTTATCTACTAAAATACTGGTGAGTCTGACTTTCATGTGCAATGTATTGTTCAGCAAATTTGATATCTGAAAGGAAGGATCACTTATTCAAAATTGCTTTTTTTCTAAAAGCCGAAGGAGAAAGACCCGTGTGCTTTTTAAAGAATAAGGAAAATGTAGCCGGACTTTGAAAACCTAACTGGTAACAGGTAGCTGTTACGCCATTTTGTATTAGGAGGTTTTTGGCGACCATCAATCTTTTATTCGTTAAATACTGGTAAGGACTACAGCCATAACATCTTGAAAAGGTTCTTGTAAAATGAAACCTGGATAGAAAGACCGTTTCAGACAGTAGTTTCATGTCAATGTCATCACAGCAATTTTGATCCATTAGCTGCCTTGCCAAAATGATCTTTTCCATGACTGGCTGTTTGGGATACACAGCTTTCCTGATCCTTTCCATTTCCTGCCTGTAATAACTCATGAGAAAAAAATTGAGATGAAAGTTACGAACTCAAATAAAGAAGTTCATTTGCCAGTTGTTGTGATCAGATTTACATCAACTCCCTTTCGAATGGTATTCTGAATTTCTGCAACCCTGTCTGTTTCCCTGATCAGCATTTGAATTTCTTCCTCGCTGTGTGCAGGTGCCTCTATGGTTACGCTGTAACTGATATTCCTGGCGGGCTCTCCTTCACTTCCAAACTCACCGGTTACTTTTACATCCACTGAAATGATATTCATTTTTCTTTTGCCTGCTTCCCTGTAAATATCATTGCAGAAACAGGTTGCAAGGGCCAGGAATAAAAGCTCACCTCCATTTACTGAAACACCTCTTCCTTCTGATTTTACCGGCAGCTGGATAGATTTTTGATTGCCATTGGTGGACAGGATGATATCGTTTTGGGAAATGGTGTTTTTAATGCCTGCAATGATGGTCATGGTGAAGGTTTTTGTAAATATCTTAAGTTCTTTAATTCAGGTGATGAGAAATTGATGGTTGTTTTTTTGTGCAGGAATCTGAATTCAATCTTAGCTGATTAAAGTACTGAACCCTGAAGTGAGTGACACAACAAAAGCTGAATAGAAATACAAATGCCGGTCAACAAAAAGAATTCAAACTTCCGCATTTCAAAAAATGACCTTTATCCGAATTAAAACCCAGCTAAATCATGTTTTTTACGACCAGCACTGATTAACTTTTGAACTATTCAATGCCTGAATTGTTGAACATGCGAATAATTTTAAAATTAATGAAACCAGAATATTCTTTTTTACGAGTAATGATGGTCTTATTGGCTCTGAATCTTTGTTCAACAGTATTAGCGCAGCCATCAGGTTCGCTTTCAGGCTTTGTCTGGAATGCTTCCAATAAACAGGCCTTGCAGGGAGCCACCATTATTTTGTCGCCTTCCGGTATGAGTGCCGTTTCAGATTCGTTGGGACAATACAGGATCAATGGCATACCGGTAGGTGCTTACCAGGTTAAGGTTTCTTATATTGGATTTGAAGAAGAAAACAGATTCAATGTTGTGATCACAACGGGTAATGTGATGGAACTTTCTTTTGAATTGCAACCATCAACTTCTGCACTTTCAGAAGTGGTGATCCGATCCAGCAGGAACACAGCCCGTGCTACATCAGCTGAAACACCTTTGAGTGTTCAAAGGCTAACGGCTGAAGAAATAAAAGCCAATCCCGGAGGCAATTTTGACATCAGTCGCGTAGTGAATTCACTGCCCGGTGTTGGAGGTTCTTCAGGAAGTGTAGGTGGTTACAGGAATGATATCATTATTCGTGGCGGAGGTCCTGGAGAAAATGTATTTTACCTGGATGGAATTGAATTGCCGGTGATCAACCATTTTGCCACACAGGGAAGCGGAGGTGGTCCCACAGGTATTTTGAATCTTGCTTTTATTGAAGAAGTGAAACTATCTACCAGCGCTTTTCACACCCGTTTCGATAATGCCCTTTCCAGTGTATTTGAATTCAAACAAAAATCAGGAAATACCAGGGCCACACAGGGCAATGTAAGATTAAGCGGTACAGAACTGGCAGGTACGGTAGAAGGCCCGCTGCATAAAAATGGTGACCTCACATATATCGCCTCGGTGCGCAGGAGTTACCTGCAACTGCTGTTTTCTCTTTTGGATCTGCCCATCAGGCCTAATTTCTGGGATTACCAGTTCAAACTCAGTTACAGGCCCGATAAAAAAACAACGATACAGTTACTGGGAATTGGAGCCATTGACCAGTTTGGATTTGGATCGATCAAAGAACCCGACCAGGAAAAATTGTATACACTTAACCAGGTTCCTTCTATCAAACAAAACTCATATGCTGTTGGAGCAAGTATACGCAAATCTGTAGGCAATGGATTTTACCTGGTCTCGGCAAGCAGGAATTCATTGGATAACAGGCTTGAGAAATTTGACTTCAATGATGACAGTGATATTTCCAACCTGAGATTCAGATCTAATGCCAGGGAAACAGAAAATAAGTTGCGTTTTGAACTGAATAAAAACAGTAAGCACTGGAATTACAGTTTTGGGGCGATGGCACAATACCTTGAATATGATGTGTTCAATAATATAAGAAGAAGGGCTGCAATTGGTACCCAGCCGGAAGAGCGCTTCCTGTTTTCATCTGATATCAATTTTGCACGTTTTGGTGCTTTTTTGCAAACAGGAAGGAAATTTTTTGGTGAACGTTTCAGTTTGAGTATAGGTTTAAGAACAGATGTTAATACGCTCACCAACGATGGAACAGATCCTTTTCAGGCTATTTCTCCAAGAATAGCGATTAGCTATGTGTTGGGAGATCAATGGAAATTAAATGCTACGGTAGGTCGTTTTGCAAGGATCGCTCCCTATACCATTCTTGGATTTCGTGATAATAATGGACAACTGGTTAATCTTGATAATGATTACATCACCAATGTGCACTATGTAACAGGAGTTGAATTTTTACCCCGGTCCACTACCAGGTTCACGCTGGAAGCATTTTATAAAAAATACCATAACGTTCCTGTTACCATAAAAGATGGCATCAACATCAATAACCAGGGTGCCGATTTTGGGATTGTAGGCAATGAACCTGTTACACCCGATGGCAGGGGCGAGTCTTATGGTCTTGAATTTTTTGCCCAGCAAAAACTGACAAAAAAGTTTTTCGGGATGCTGAGCTATACATTTTTTTACAGTCGATTTAGCAACCGTGATCAAAAAATGGTAGCCAGTTCCTGGGATAACCGCCACCTTCTTAGTCTGAACCTCGGATACAAGCTGGGAAGAAATTGGGAACTGGGGCTTAAGTATCGTTACCAGGGCGGTGCTCCTTACACACCACTTGACCTTGTAGAAAGCCAGCGCAATTTTCTAACACAAGGACAGGGATTGCTGGATTATACACAGATCAATACCAAAAGGCTTCGTGCTTTTTCTGCAAGTGATATTCGTATCGATAAAAAATGGAACATCAGGAATTTCAGCTTTGATCTTTTCCTTGATGTTTCTAACTGGTGGGCAGCAAAAAATGTTTCCTATCCAAAATTTACTTTGAAGCAGGATATCACAACAGGCGCTTATCTTACTACGGATGGACAGCCCATTCGTCAGGATGGAAGCAATGGCATTCCTTTAATCCTGTTTGAAGATGAAGCCACCGTGCTTCCGACACTGGGCTTTATTATTGAGTTTTAGTACAAATCATAATTGTTAATTGATCTGCATATTTGAGAACTTATATGAACAGTGGCCGACCTGAAATAAATGCAAATGAACTGGGCTTGCTTGTTACAGACCACATTAATGCAATGCTGGCATATTGGGACAGGAACCAGGTTTGCAGGTTTGCCAACAATGCTTACAGGGAATGGTTTGGTAAAAGCAAGGAAGAAATGATCGATAAGATCACGATGAAAGAACTCCTTGGTCCTTTGTACATCATGAATCTCCCATACATCAAAGCAGTGCTGAAAGGAGAGAAACAGGTTTTTGAAAGGGAAATACCTTTGCCAGATGGGAATTACCGACAGTCTCTTGCCACCTATTTTCCTGATGTGGTGAATGGAGAGGTAAGAGGTTTTTTTGTGCACGTGGCAGATGTAAGCTATATCAAGGAGCTGGAATCAAAGCTAAACCGATCAAGACTGGAAATGGTGCGTACTGTAATTGAAACCCAGGAAAAAGAAAGAGCGGAAATAGCTGCCAAACTCAGAGATAATGTGAATCAGAACCTGGTTTCCTGCAAATTGATGCTCCAGGAAAAAATGAGAAAAGAAGGCTCTGTCAACGCTGATGAAAAATTGATCAGGGCGATAGACCAGGCTATTAGTGAGCTAAATGCGATTAGCATCAACCTGATTCCTTTTACCATACTGGACTTCGGTTTCATTGCAGGCGTGGAAGAATTTCTGGAAAATTTCAGGAGCAGGTACAACCTGGCAGTTTATTTTGAATGTGATGAATCAATAGAAGACCTCCTGGTAGATGATAAGCTTTCTGTTTTCAGGATCGTCCAGGATTTATTAATGAGCATTCATTCCCATGCTGAAGCGAGCCTGATCAGGGTTAAACTTCAATATGAAAATGGAAAGCTGGATCTTGTTTTTATGGTAGATGACATGGATTTTCAATTACTGAAAATAGACAAGAATCATCGCGACATTTTATACAGGATCGAATATTATGGCGGTACTATAGAGGCAACAAAAGAAGACGGTATGAATAAGATCGATATCAGGCTTATTATCTCCTGAAACGTTATATCATTTTTCAAACAGTACGGAAAAGCCTGTTCCAGGTTCAGAATTCGGAAAGAATTTTATAACTCCATTTACAGTAGCCGCTCTTTCCTTGATATTGTTTAATGCCTGGTTCAGTAGCAGCATTTCTTTATCAAAACCCAGGGCATCATCGGTGAAGGAAAGATTAATAGTGTTTCCTGTATCCTTAATCAGGATCTGTATGTTTTTTGCAGAAGCATGATCCACCAGGCTTGCGAGAACTTCCTGGCATATACGAAAGATATCCAGTTTGATTTCCCTGTCCAGTTTAGTATCATCAACGCTGCTGCGAAGCTGGCAGGGAATCTGGTGAAGGTGGGTAAACTGGTTGCACAGCCATTTGATCACTTCTGCAAGGCCCAGGTCATCCATCATATTCGGACTAATGTCGAAAGAAATACGCTTGATGGTATTGATCAGAACTTCCGAAACACTCAGGGCATGATCCAACCGTGATTTCATATTTTCATCTGCCTCTGGCAGGTGCTGGCGTATCCAGTCGATATCCATTTTAACCACAGCTGCCAGTTGAGCCAGGCCTTCATGTAGTTCTGCTGCCAGCAGCTTTTTATCTTCCTCGATATAGTTTTTAAAATGACTGGTAAGGCCTTTGAATTTTTTATATTTTTCTTCTATCTGGATTTCCAGGACTTTGCGGATGGTTACATCTTTGGCAATGGCAAAAACAATTTCTTTTTCTGCATTGTAAATGGAGGTCCATTCAAGCCAGATGCTATGGCCGTTTTTGGTTTGATACCGGTTTTGAAAGTTGAGTAGCGGATTGCCTTCTAAAAGCCTTTCTCTTTCACGTGCGGTAATTTCCATGTCTTCTGGATGAATGAAGGAAGAAATAGGTTTTGAAAAAAGTTCTTCTTCAGTATAACCCAATTTATTCAGTACTGAGGGATTCACTTTCCTGAAATAGCCATCCTTGCCGGCAATACAAACCAGGTCGGGCGTCATTTCAAATAAATCAAACATTTCGTAAGCTTCAGTATTGATCTCCTCCATCATTCACATTTGGCAATCCCTCAAATTTAGCAGATAAAGCAGGATTATTATTGTAGGTTTTCATAATAATTCCAGTAGAATCATAAAAAAAGCCACAATTGTTGTGGCTTTTTGAATATAGGTTAGAGGTTTCAGGATTTTACTTTGATCACCGGGTAAAGCTTATATCCATCTGGTTCTTCTTTTATTGAAAGAGCAGCATCGAAATCCAATACAAATGTATTCAGTGTTTCTTCCAGGCTTTTATCGATCTTGATCTTTAAACCAGAGGCAGCTGCACTCGGCGTCACAAGATGATGTGATGTTCCGTTTACTACAACGGTATTATCATCTCCCAGGATAAATCTGATCTCCTTCAAAACACCAGGAGGAATGGAATCCTGTGCAATCAGTTCTGTAACTCCATTCTGCAGATCGAGAAGGTTAACAATGGTATCTTTTGCATTAATATCGATCCAGGTCTCATTGCTTACTTTAACCTGCATGCCTTTCAGGTGAATATTCACAGAATCGTAAGCAACTGGGTTGTCGGTTAAAAGAATGCGGATGGGAACACTGTTCTTTTCCTTGTTGCAGGAATAAAGGAATAAAACCGCTGCACTAATGGCGGCGAGGAAAAGGATTTTTGTTTTCATAGATTAGAAAGTTTAGGCTAAAATACTCCTGTAATTCTTAAAGAAAACAGCATCGTTAAAAACTGGTCAATACTACGCTGACCAGGGCAAATTATTTCGTAGCATTACGAAGGAGTCTTTACACCCTATTCGTTATATGAATTAATTGAAATGAGGATGCAATGAATTCAATATATACAAATGAAAAAGGGTACTGCAATCAATGCAATACCCCTGGCAATAGTTGATGAAGTATTATTCAGATACCGGCATGCCTGATTCTTTCCAGGCCTTGTAACCTCCATCCATATGGGCTACATTTTCATAACCCATTTGCTTAAGGGTTGAGGCGGCCAGTGCAGATCTTCCTCCTGAAGCACAGTGAAGAATGATCCTTTTATTTTTATCAAATTCAGGTTTGTGATAGGGCAGGGAATCATCCGCATAAAATTCAAGCATGCCCCTGGGTGCATGTACCGAGCCGGGTATGCTTCCATTTTGTTTCAATTCTTCTGCTTCCCTGATATCAATTAATGTGGCATTGCCTTTTGAAATTTCTTCATTGACCTGTTGAGGGTTGAGGTTTTCAATTTGTGCTTTGGCTTCTTTGACCATTTCAGTTGCAGACTTGGTTGGCATTCTTTTAATTTTAGGGTGAATAAATGAAGGAGCCTGATTTGCTCCATTCAATAAATATAATTAAAAGAATCTTGAGATTGTTCAGGCAACTTACTGTTTGTCGATCCACTTCATAGCTTCTTTTATTTTTTCATCCCCTGGCAAGTCAGAAAAATTATCTCCACCATTGAACCTGATTGCAGGTTCCACATCTTTTAAATAGATCTTACCGTTCCTGTCGATGGTGTAAGATTCCGCCAGCACAATGCCATTTTCATGGCCAGGAAGTAAATATCCATTGTTGCCGGTAACATAGCCTGCGGTTGGTTCACCTATCAGTATGGTTTTTTTGCGGAGAGAAAGAATGATCGCCAGTTGTTCGCCGGAGCTTCCGGTTGCAGGTCCGATTAAAACAGCAACTGGTAACTTTTCTAAATTACCGCAGTTTTTTTGAAGTTTGATCACCATGGTATCCAGAAGGGTGATGGTATGATTTTTCATTTCCAGCCAACCCTCTGTTTCTCCCATGCTGTTCACTGATCCAGTGAATTTACCGTTACCTATCACATTGCTGATACCGATGATCATGGGATACATATTACCACCTCCATTCAGCCGCAGATCAATGATGATGCCTTTAACGGCAGGCGATATGACCTTACATAAAGAGTCCTGTATTCTTTGAGCGAAAGCATTCATAGAGGAAAGGGTTTGTCCTCCGAAAAAAGGAATTGAAAGATAGGCATAGCGATCCTTCAAAAGTTTTGATCTGACAGCAGGTTTTGTGATAACAGATTTGGTAGCCTGGTTGATCCTGCTGTCATCTCGCAGCATAAATGGATTGGGATAATTTTTTCCATTAAGCACAAGCCATCCATGTTTATCCTGCAGGAGGTTGAAAGCAAATTGAAGTGCCGGGAAAGTTTCTTCATAAGTTCCTGCATTTTTTACCAGTTGGTGTACAGAATCCCTGATGATCTTCCAGTTCAGATCTTTTGAATGCAGGGATTTCGATTGCATGATGTTCAGTGAGCTGTCAACAAATAATCGGATGCTGTCTGCTTTTTGTGCTTTTACCTGAATGGCTGAAAGAACAATACATAGAATCAAGATCTTTTTCATGAAGGATCGTTTTAACTAGCCCTGGTTGTTAAAATGAAAGGATAATCATCAGGCCTGATGATAACCAGAATACACGAATGTATCAACTCTAAATGCTCTGTAAAAATTACTCAGGGATGAATTGCAATTATTGAAGCTGAACTGAGGATTTTGGCGTTTTCTGCCTTACAAGTTCTTTAATTACAATGGCTTCAAGGAAAATTGGATTCAATTGCAGCAAAGAGATTAACTTAATAGGTATTTCAGATTGTAAACCAAAACCAATTTTATGCGAAAATTATTGATGCTGGCTTTGCCTGCTATTATTTGTTTCTATTCCTGTAACGATACTAAAACTGCCGGTGCTACAGATGATACCTCGCAAAAAAACCTGGATGCTGCCAGGAAGATCGCTGATGCCTTCAAAACCGGGAATACCAGTGCCATTGACAGCGTGGTTGCAGAAGATTTTGTTGATCATACTGACCGGGGAGACATGGGTCGTGATAGCCTGAAGGCCATGATCACATTCATGCATTCCAAAATGGGTGATATGAAGATGGAAACGATCAAGGAACTGGCAGACAATGAGCATGTTTTTCAATGGATGAGGTATACCGGAACCTCAGATGGTTCAATGGGCATGCCTGCGGGCCCCTATGATATGAAGGCAATCGAGGTCTCGAAATTTCGTGATGGAAAAGCCATTGAGCATTGGGGTTATATGGAGTATGCTGAAATGGTGAAAATGATGAGCCAGGGTCAGAACCAGCAACAGAACACCATGCCAATGGATACAACGGCTAAGACACCTGCCAAATAAAAATATAAGGACAATAAATAAAGAAGGCCTGGGGGACCAGGCCTTTCTTTTTTTAAACCATACAGATTATGAGAATTCATTAAAACAATCCAACGATCTTTCCTTCATCATCGATATCTACCATTTCGGCTGCGGGTACCGATGGAAGTCCAGGCATTCGCATGATCTCACCGAGAATAGGAACGATGAAGCCAGCTCCTGTGGCCAGTTCAAATTCCCTGACCGTTATGGCGAAACCTTCGGGCCTTGCCAGTTTCTTTTCATCATCACTAAGGCTCTTGGGAGTTTTGGCCATGCACACAGGCATCTCATCAAAACCAAGTTGCCTGATCTGTTTCAAACCCTGCCTGGCTTTTGGTGAATATTCAACTGAAGAAGCTCCATACATTTCTGTTGCTATGATGTGGATCTTTTCTTCCATACTCAGGCTCCAGTTGTATAATGATTGAAAAGCATTCTTATTTGCTGGAATACTTTTCACTACTTCCTCTGCCAGTTCTATTGATCCTTCGCTACCATCGGCAAATGCGGTAGAGAGGATGGCTTTTACTCCAAGTCGCTCACAATATTCTTTTACAAATTCAATTTCTTCCTGGCTGTCACCAGGGAAAGAGTTGATAGCAACTACGGGTTGCAAATGGTATTTGCGGATATTTTCTATATGTTTTTCCAGATTGACAATCCCGGTGCTTACGGCTTCCACTGAAGGGAATTTGATCTGGTCTTTCTTACAGCCGCCATGATGCCTTAATGCCCTGATGGTAGCAACAATCACAACGGCTTCTGGTTTGAGTTCTCCTGAAACACATTTGATATTGAAGAATTTTTCCGCGCCAAGGTCGGCAGCAAATCCTGCTTCCGTAACAACATAATCAGAAAGCGCGAGTCCCATTTTAGTTGCGATGAGTGAATTGGTTCCCTGTGCAATGGATGCAAAAGGACCTCCGTGGAGGATCACTGGTGTTCCTTCCAAAGTCTGGACAAGATTGGGTTTTATAGCATCTTTCAGCAGAACAGCCATGGCCCCAACAGCTTTAAGGTCTCTCGCGAAGATGGCTTCTCCTTCATAGCTGCTGCCTACATAAATATTTCCCAACCTTCTTTTCAGGTCAGTGAAATCTTTGGAAAGACAAAGTATGGCCATGATCTCGGAGGCTGGGGTGATATTAAATCCATCCTGCCTGGGTATGCCATTGGCTGTGCCACCCAATCCTACCATGATGTTTCTTAATGACCTGTCATTAAGATCCATCACTCTTTTCCATACAATGGTTCGTGGGTCAATGCCTAAAAGATTTTTGTGTTGCAGGTGGTTGTCAATGATGGCCGACAAAAGGTTGTTGGCTCTTTCAATAGCTGCAAAATCTCCATTAAAATGGAGGTTGATGTCTTCCATGGGAATTACCTGCGCATAACCTCCACCGGCAGCGCCTCCCTTCATCCCAAATACTGGTCCGAGTGAAGGTTCACGAAGAACAGCCATGGCTTTTTTGCCGATCCTGTTCAGTGCATCTGCAAGGCCAATACTCATAGTGGTCTTTCCCTCACCCGCAGGTGTGGGAGTCATGGCGGTTACAAGAATCAGATGGTGTTGGGCTGCTTTTTCCTCATCTATGAGTGATAAAGGCAGCTTTGCCTTGTATTTGCCATAAAACTCAATGTCTTCTTCATCGATGCCCAGTTTGTCGGCTATTTTCCTGATAGGCTGGATGGTGGCCGATTGAGCGATCTCTATATCCGATGGAATGGTAAGCATGATAATTTTTTTTGCCTATGCAACTTACTCCAGATCAGAAAGGCATAAAATGAGGTAGGTCAATTGAAATGCTTACAATGATCATAAGATCACGAATATGAACCGTATTGGCAGTATAATTAACAGGGCATAAAAAAAGGTTGGTCCTCAGTGAAAAGATACCAACCTGTTATTAAAGGATTTGATCTTTAATTCAGTAAAGGTTTTTTATAAAAGCTTTTCAGTGCATTGGTATAAATGCAATAATTGATTAGCTGGTTTGAATAAAATCCGGCTTTAGAAGGATTGCCGCTTCCCAGGGGCACGAGCATCAAAGAAGTTTTACCATCCACCATTTTTTTGGTTGTGGCTCCATAGCGCTGGTCAAAAGCACTGTCAAAATAAAATAAATAGGGATAAACAAAATCCAGGTATTCTGGTTTGGAAATGGTTGAAAGACTTTTCAGTTCCAATTCATTCATATGATGAGTGATGGCTTTCTGGAATTCAACTGCATTCAATGGTTTTCCATCCAGGTAAGGCATCACATCTTCCTGTGGATCCACAAAAACCCATTTCTTTTGGTCGCGCAACCAAACTTCATTTACCACATGACCGGAAGCATATTGTTGTGTTTCCACATCTTTTGTTTTTAAAGCCAGTCGCCTCGTTGGAATGCCCACGCTGTTCAGGGCAGCTCTTAAAACTTCTGCATAAGCAAAACAAGGAAATCCTTTGCCTTCTATTACTTCTTCCAAAATTGATATGGCGTCATCCTTTTTTGGAGATCTTCCTCCGTCGTGCTTCCATTGCAGGTGCACCCAATGTAAGAGATTCAAAACCCTTGAAGCATCGTCTTTTGATACGGCGATACAACTGTCGATGGGATATTGTTCTCTCAGTTGTAAAAAATAAGGCAGGGCAGCATAGTTTTTATCGAAGAGAAATGATAATGAATCCTCTTTGTTTTTTTTATTGCTATACTTAAGATTTGAAATAGTGGTTCGGTTATAGATTACTGTATAGGCGTAGTCTTTATTTCCAGCCTTTACATAAAAATGGTGACTTTGCCCGGGACCAGTCATGAAACTAATGCTGTCCTTTTCTGAAATGAATTTTGCTTCCATTGGCAGGAGAGAAGAAAAATTCAGGCTGTCTTTTTCGAGATGGGGTGAGACGATCCAGCCCTTACTCCGGTAATCACCAACAGAAATCGTCAGGGTATCTGTATTGGAATAAAGAACCGGCAGTCCCTTGTAGTAATCTTTTTTTTGTTGGGCAGCTGCAGTAAAAACAGAAAGGCCAAGGATGATGATGAATGATAATCTGTTCATTCTATTTTTTTGCAAATGTATTGTGTACGCCTATTGTCAATATTGATGTCTGTCAGGCAGGGTAATTTTTATAATTTTTTAAGGAAATGATTTAATTCAGGTTGGACTCTTCCCCTTTGACGAATAGAATTACAAAAGTACAAGTGAGTGACACAACAGCAGCTGAAGCCAGTAATTGTACCCAGTTCAAAATTTTATTATGCCTTAAGATTATAGTTTTTCCGGTATTGAATTAAAGGATTTTAACATGACAAAATAATCTCATCCGGTTTTCGTTTTAGGGTAATAGTTAGTTGAAATCATTGCCCATGAAAACTTTATTTCTATTGATTCTTTTTCTGCCTTTTTGTGTAAACGCTCAACAGCAGGTTACTGAAAGCAATCCTGCTGGTCAGTTGAGCATTGGTACAAGAAACACTATAAGTTTTTTTAATGATGATGAAGGAATAGGGAAGGGGATTGGAGGACAGTTCAGGGTTAGATTGTCGAGGCGATTAAATTCTGAATGGTTCTTTGATTATATCAATTCGAGGAATCAGCGATATACCAGCAGGAATGATTATCATATTGGATGGTCAATTCTTTTTTATACCTCGAAGATGCAAGGAAAACAATTGCTGGAGCCCTATTTCATTGTTGGGCATTGTTTTGATTATAGCCAGGTTAAGGCGCAGGCTGATCCTTCCAATGCCGCCTCCAGGTTAAGTATGGCTACACAGGGCGGCGCGGGAACACATCTACGTTTTCATCCTCGGTTTGATTGTAGTCTGGCAGCGCAATACATGCTACATTTTGGAAAAGAACTGGAAACAAGGATCGAAAACGAAGCTGTATTCATTGAAAAAAAATCATTTACCCATCCTCATGGTCATTTGCTATTTACTCTCAGCTTTAATTACCAGTTGGGGAGATTGTGGTAAGGTGAATGGTGAGTGGTGAGTGGTGAGTAGTTAGTGGTGAGTTATTTGAATGGTTAGATGTTAAAAGGAAGTTGTAGCTTTAATACAGGTCTTTATTTATTCACCTAAATCACAGCTATATGAACAACCTGCAACGTCTGGAGTTCTGGGGCGAACATCACCATCCTAAGTATATGGATGTTTTGCGTATAGCTTTTGGCATCTTCCTTTTATTTAAAGGAATTGAATTTGCCAATAACACAGCCCAGCTGTCCCTCATGGTAAGCGGCCAGGGATCTTTCAACACTTTCCTTCAATCGATCATTGTACACTATGTATTATTTGCCCATATCGCGGGTGGATTTCTGATAGCCGTTGGACTTCTAACGAGAATGGCCTGTCTGATACAAATACCGATTTTGTTGGGTGCTATCATTTTTGTGAGATGGGATATGATGCAGCATTTTTCAGCTTTCATGATTTCCTTGCTGACACTTCTGCTGCTCATTTATTTTCTTGTTATTGGTAATGGACCATGGTCGCTGGAGCATGTGCTGTTTGGAGAAGAGGAGAAAGAAAAAACCTGAGTGTTTTTTCACATGGTAACAAGCCGGTAAAGAAACAACCGGGTACAGTCAGTACCCGGTTGAGATTTTTATTCTTTAAAAGCTTCAAATAAATGGGTTGGACTGAATATTCCATGAAGAGGCAATAAAACCCAATCCAAGGTTTTCTGCTATTGGAATTTTATAGAAATCATAAGCGTCTTCGTCCGGATACGGCGCCCCGTAACAAAGCCACGATGAGGGTAAAAATGGCAGAGCCAATTACCGCCCAAATGATGGGGAATGTTTTTCCACCAATATTAATGGCCAGTAGTTCCGGAAGGCCAAATTTACCGGCCATCCACATACCGATATAGGCCCCAATAAAACCAACGACTATAGAAACCAGGCAGCCACCAAGGTCGTAACCTGCAAGGGATTGTCCGATGCCACCACAAATGGCCGCAATGATCAGTAGCACGATGAATTCTGTAATTGACATGGTAATGGTTTGGGGGTGTTTATGCAATTCAGATGCCGTCCTTCGGGGCTTTGCCCCTCAGGATGACAAGGCGGTGTGATGAGTGAAAAATATTTGTCAACCTAAGGTTCAGTCTTTGGTTAATGGTAGAGTGCACAAACTTCACTCAACCTAAGGAGTGCAGTATTAAATTAAGGAAGAATGCACAAACATTTGTTGTCAACCTGAGGCGCTCTGCGCCGAAGGGGGCCATTTCCCAAAAAGTTCTTCGTTCAGGAATCTTAATTCAGGATTTTTGGATTGAATGAGTTTTAATTTTTTCTCTCTTCGCCAACCTTTGATTTCTTTTTCACGAGAGATGGCATTATTGATATAACGGAATGTTTCAAAATAAAGAAGATAATAAGCATGATGCCTGCCTGTAAAGCCTTCGTTTTTACCCCTGTTTTCATAATGTTCCAAAATGCGTCTTTTGAGGTTATTGGTAACACCGGTGTAGTAAGTTGTCCTACGAAGGTTTGTTAGTATATAAACATAAAACTGATAGTTCATTATGGAAACTAATCAGTTGGCTGCATTGGGATTTGCGAGATGCAACTGAATTTTTGGGGATTTTTCCTTCGGGGCTTTGCCCCTCAGGATGACAAGATGTTTGCGTTCAATAGGTATACTTGTTAACCTGTTTCTTTCGGGGCGTTGCCATTCAGGATGACAAGGTGGTTGACAGAAAGATTGCGCAAACACTTGTTGTCTAACCTGTTCCTTTCGGGGCGTTGCCCCTCAGGATGACAAGACATTGAGTGAAAGAATGCGAAAACACTTGTTGTCTAACCGAGGCGCAGCGCAATGGAATACGGAAATAAGGAAAAAAAGCAACTATTGTCAACCTGAGGCGCGAAGCGCCGAAGGTTAGACCTCTTTCTCATCAAAAGAAAGTTCAATCGAATTCCTTTTCACTTCCACTTTGCGATAGGATATTCCCGATGCATCCAGCATCTTTTTACTGGCAATGGAAACATCTGTTCCCGCGTATTTATCACTGAGGTAGATCACTTCCCTGATGCCAGCCTGGATAATGGCTTTGGCACATTCATTACAGGGAAAAAGGGCTGTATAGATCCTGCATCCTTTCAGGTCCATGCCAATATTATTAAGAATGGCATTCAATTCCGCATGACATACATAGGGATATTTCGTCTGGAGAAATTCACCCTGCTTATCCCAGGGAAAATTTTCATCATCACAACCTATGGGAAGACCATTATATCCTGCACCTACAATTTTATTCTGGCTGTTTACAATGCAGGCACCAACCTGTGTATTAGGGTCCTTACTCCTCCTGCCACTTAATAAGGCCACCCCCATGAAGTATTCATCCCAGCTGATATAATCTGTTCTTTTCGACATGGCATGAAGATATAAATTTCAATGCGAGTCCCAATTGTCTCTAAAGCTTACATCAGTTTGATAATTCTTGCGGGACAGGCTTCAATTAGTTTTTGGGATATTTCAAGCATGAAATCAGGAATGGAAAGGATATGTACATTCTTTTTTTGTTGAGCATTCATTAGCGTAGCCTTCCCATCTTTTTTTGACATGCGCCAAATATCAGGCTGCATTTCCTGGCAGATGCCGCAGCCAATACACTGCTCCCTGTATTGAACCAGCTTAGGCATCTTTGATGATTTTATACAGCTTATCGCCAATGGCTGGTTTGACTTCCATGGGAAAGGTGATGAGGTCCTTTCCTGAAGCATAATTACTTTCCTCTCCATTTACACGAAATGAAGAAGCCTTTGCTTTCCAAACGCCGAATTTGCCACTGGTCACCATCAAAGAATCATCTTTGTCTATCTGGCCAGATTCCACCAGGAATTCTGCAACTCCTATTGCGGGATAGTAACGGGTATGCCTGCCTATATAGATCTTTTTTTCTGTGGCTGCAGAACCAGGATGACTGGTCCATTCGCCTAATTTTCGACCAAGATAATAACCTTCCCAGAAGCCTCTGTTATATACAGTGGCCAGTTCTTCTTTCCAGATTTTTATTTTTTCAGCTGTATATGTTCCAGCTGCAATGGCTTCCAGTGCTTCGCGGTAACATTTCGTTACGGTATAAACATATTCAGCAGGCTTGCTCCGTCCTTCGATCTTGATCACATCAACACCAGCTGCTATCACCTGGTCTAAAATGTCGATGGTACAAAGGTCTTTGGGCGACATGATGTATTCATTATCGATCAGTAGTTCTTCGCCTGTTTCAGCATCGGTAACTTTGTAAGGTCGCCTGCAGGGTTGCGTGCAGGCACCCCTGTTGGCGGAAGCATTTTGTTCGTGCAGACTGATATAGCATTTTCCAGATACAGCCATGCAAAGCGCTCCATGGGCAAATACTTCGATCTTGATCAGGTCACCTGAAACACCTGTGATATTTTTTCTGCTGATCTCTTTCGTGATCTGTTCTACCTGGGTTAAAGTCAGTTCTCTTGCTAATACGATCACATCTGCAAAGCGTGAAAAAAATTTCACTGATTCTATATTGGATACATTGGCCTGGGTGGAGATGTGTAGAGGCATATTCAATTCACTGCAAATTTCTATCACTGCAAAATCTGCTGCGATCACGGCATCTATCTGTTGCTGTTTTGCTTCCTTAACAATGGAGCGTATCAGTTGAAGATCGTGGTCATACATGACCGTGTTAAGTGTGAGATAGGCTTTCGCACCAAATTTTTGGCATTTGGAAAAAATCTCTGCCAGGTCATTTATTGTAAAAGAATTAATTGAGCGGGCCCGCATATTGAGCTGCTCCACTCCAAAATAGACGGCATCGGCTCCAGCTTCCAATGCTGCCTGCAGGCTTTCAAAAGATCCTGCGGGTGATAACAATTCTATCTTTTTGTTCTTCAATGAGGCCATTTAGCGGCGTTTACAGAAGGCGCAAAAAGAAGACTATCTCCTGGATTAAAAGATGATTTTTATCAGCGAACACTAATTACATACTGGTGATAAGTGAAGCATTTATTTCAGATAGATTCAGGCTTGATTCCTGGATCAATGGAGCTAGATGGTTCAATGGCCTTTTGGTACTCTTTATAATAAAAGGCAATGGCTGCCATGATCTCTTCTTCAGCTTTATCCTGGTTGTTTGTCAACCTGATCTTTCGCCCAAAATGTCCTGATTCTCCATCCTTGAAATATTTGAGTAGAAGATAGTACTCGTCATTTATGCCATAAGAATTGGGTGCAGGAAGGGGCAACTCATCGATAAATTTGGCGGATATGAAATTTTCCCAATTGGTCAGCAGTTCGCCGTAATAATAAAAGCCATTTTTATTTACCACCATGATCATCTTGTTTTCATTGCTCTTTCTAAAAAATAAGATGGCAGGGATGATCATCAGCAAACCAAACAACTTAGAAAAGGATGCCGACAAAATGAGCGCAATGAACAGGAAGGCAATTCCAAAAACCACGTTCATTGTTTTTGAATCTTTCACAATAAAATCTTTTTTCGGATGGAATTGCTTATCTGATATCTTTTGGAAATGCACGGCCATTCCCCAATATAATCATGGCTTTCCAGGAATCAAAAAAGTCCGATCAATCGTCATTTCCGCATGGCGCTGTTTGAATTTCCGTCAATACCATTTTTGTCTGGGGAGGCTGATTTGAAATCGCCTGGCATTGATAACAATCAGGAACACTAAGCTCATGCCCTGTAGGTTCAAGCTTTACATACAGCGTGGACAATTCTCCATTGGTCAGTGTTGAGATCTGGCAGGTATTGTAATAGGAGACTACATTCTGGTAGGTTTGACCTGTAAATGCATCAGTCCATTGGCTGTCACCAATTTGCTGTGTCGTCATTAATTGCAGGATTACACGGTCGCAATCGTACCTGATTACTTTGGCCTCAATGAGTGAACAATCATTCGTTGATTTTTTACAGGCGAAAGGAATGGTTATCACAAAGCCGGTCAATACTAACTTGAAAATTTTCATATTCTCTCTTTCCCGGCTTGACAAGCGAAGTTGCCCTGGCGTTGCACGTGCCTTTGAATTTGACAAATAGTTTTATAAGATATAGAACAATGGGAAGGTTCATTTAATAAAAAAACAGGGTAGTCTATTGTAAGTATCATATCAATGTTCTCAATATTATTGCAACAGCCCTATAAGGACTGATTTGTTTTCTATTTTGGACTTCAATTTATCATCATGAAACAGGCAAGCCGAATTATATTTTACCTGTACCTGGCTGTGGTTGTTTTAGACCTGGTATTTATTTATTGGTTCCGGGATGAGTGGCGCTGGTTCACTAAACCTTTATTAATGCCCTTGTTGGCAACAGGCTTTTTATTGAGAATACAAAAACCTGTGAAGAGTAATTCCTTGTTGATCCTGTCCGCGATATTTTTTTCCTGGGTTGGTGATATCCTCTTACAGGCGAGGGATCTTTTCATTCCTGGGTTGATTTCTTTTTTATTAGCCCATGTATTTTATATCATTTATTTTTTAAAAAGTGGCGGATCCAAAAAAGGCTGGGTACAAAAACATCCTTTGTATGTTTTCCCTGTAGCAATTTACATTTTGATCCTGCTTTACTTTCTGTTTCCTTACCTGGGCAGCCTTGCCATACCAGTTGTTATTTACAGTTTGACCATTGGCTTAATGCTGCTTCTGGCAATCAATTCCCGCTCACGTGTAGATAGAAAAGCATCAGCGCTGTTTACTGCTGGTGCTTTATCGTTTGTTATATCTGATTCCGTTCTGGCTATTCATCTCTTTGCTTTGAATATTTCATTGTTAGGTTTGATAGTGATGATCACTTATGCCCTGGCGCAATGGTTGATCGTGAAAGGTGCTTTGGTTCAGTTGGAGTCAGAATAAAACAAGATTAAATTATATTTACTACAAAGCGAGGGAAGATGATTGACATGGATAACATCAGGAATTACACAGTGGACCTGGAAGGATGGTCAACATTTGGCAATATGCAGGAATTTAAAGCCCTACCCGAAACGCATCAGCAACAGATCCTGTTCCTTGACAAGACCGCCACAAAATATCTATGGAGCTTTACCGGTCCTTCTGCCAATCTTTTTACAGGTGGAGAGTGGGACCCTTTTGCCAAAAATAATTTCAAGATGGTGGAAGAATGCTCGCATCTCGGCAATTATGATGAAAGCAACAGCCTTCTGAAAAAATGGCTCTATAAAAGGGGAATTCCTTTTGATACCTGGATTTTTGTACTCTTTGAAGGATACAAACAGGGCGTGCTGATGACATGGAAAATGTTGATCAAGTACTGCACTGTGATGTTTTTCGAGGAGGATGTCGTCATCTTTGACCGCACACTCAACTGGGCCTTATTTTATTATCATGAAAACCAGTTATTCTTTGGCAGGGACAACCAATACGATCCAACTGAAAATGAGCAGATGATGCAGGCACTGAACGAAAGAAAGAAAAACTTTCCGCAGTTCAGGCATCCTTATTTGTAATGCAATGATTCTATAATCAGTCCTCCTTCAATCTTAGTGTTTCTCGCGTTTGAAAGATAATGACTGATCTAAACTTCTTCAACTACCTAAAACAAAAGGCTGCCTCAAGAGACAGCCTTTTTATTTTATTTCAGAGCTCTATTTCGCAAGCATGAAGCCCAAAGAAACTAATAACTGAATATTAATACCTGTAATGCTCGGGCTTGAATGGACCTTCTTTAGAAATGCCCAGGTATTCTGCCTGTGCAGGAGTCAGTTCATCCAGCTCCACACCAATCTTGGCGAGGTGAAGTCTTGCAACTTTCTCATCAAGATGCTTGGGCAGAACATAAACTTTGTTCTCATATTTATCCGCATTGGTCCAGAGTTCGATCTGAGCCAGCGTCTGGTTAGAGAAAGAGTTGGACATTACAAATGAAGGGTGACCAGTAGCGCAGCCCAGGTTCACGAGACGGCCTTCAGCCAGAAGGATGATATCTTTTCCATCAACATTATAAATATCAACCTGTGGTTTGATGGTATCTTTTGTATGGCCATAGTTTTCATTCAGCCAGGCAACATCGATCTCGATATCAAAGTGGCCAATGTTACAAACGATCGCCTTATCCTTCATTGATTTGAAATGATCACCTTTGATGAGGTCGCGGCAACCAGAAGCGGTAACAATAATGTCAGCTTCTTTCACAGCATCCTTCATTTTCTTCACTTCGAATCCATCCATAGCAGCCTGCAAAGCGCAGATAGGATCGATCTCGGTAACGATCACGCGGCAACCAGCTCCTGCAAGAGATGCAGCGGAACCCTTGCCCACATCACCATAACCACCAACAACAGCTACTTTACCAGCAAGCATCACATCGGTAGCACGACGGATAGAATCCACCAGGGATTCTTTACAGCCATATTTGTTATCGAATTTGCTCTTGGTAACTGAATCATTCACGTTGATAGCAGGAACAGGCAATGTGCCTTTCGCCATTCTTTCGTACAGGCGGTGAACACCTGTAGTGGTTTCTTCAGAAATGCCACGTACGTGCTGGATCAATTCAGGATAAGTATCCAGAACCATATTGGTAAGGTCACCACCATCATCAAGGATCATATTCAAAGGACGGTCAGCAGCGCCGAAGAAAAGGGTCTGCTCGATACACCAGTCAGCTTCTTCCTGTGTTTGTCCTTTCCAGGCAAATACACCAATACCTGCAGCAGCAATGGCAGCAGCGGCGTGGTCCTGTGTAGAGAAGATATTGCAGGAGCTCCATTTTACCTCAGCACCCAGGGCTACCAGGGTTTCAATCAGCACGGCAGTCTGGATGGTCATGTGAAGACAGCCGGCAATGCGGGCGCCTTTCAAAGGTTGTGATGCACCATATTCCTTACGGATAGACATCAGTCCTGGCATTTCAGCTTCGGCGAGGCGAATTTCCTTACGTCCCCATTCAGCGAGGCTCATATCCTTCACCTTGTAGGGAAGGGTAAAATTGATGTTCGATTTTGTGATCGTAGACATATTTGACTGTTAAGTTTTAAAATTGAAAATCCTGAAAATCGAAGCCTGGAATGGGCCTCAACTTTTCGGGAACAAATGTAGGATGAATAGGATAATTTCCTGCACTTCAGTAAAATTTCAGGATAAAAGTACAAGATTCACTTCTTTTGTAGGAAATAATCCTTTCTGACCATGACCCAACTGCCTTTAAAAGAAGAAATGCCTTTACCCGATGCCAAGGACCTCGAAATATTGAAATGGCTGCGCACCAATTCAAGAATGACTATCAAGGAAATTTCAGAAAAAGTACACCTGAGCACTACGCCTGTACATGAGCGCATCAGGCGCATGGAAGAAAATGGTGTGATCCGGCAGTACACAACCATTGTAAATGGAGCGATGGTTAAAAGAGGGCTGATGGTGATCTGTTATGTTTCGCTGAAGCAGCACAGCAAGAATGCAGGAGCGAAGTTTATCAAAAGTATTATGGAGATGGATGAAGTGACTGAATGTCTCACGATCTCCGGTGAATTTGATTTTTTGCTTAAAGTGGTTACAGAGAATATGGATACCTATTACAATTTTCATGTGAACAGACTTAGCGAGATTGAAAATGTAGGCAATGTTCAGAGTGTATTTGTGATGGGAGTGATCAAGCAGCAGTATTGAGGCCTGGTTCATAGTTCATGGTTCATAGTACTCTGGAGTGTAAGTGCCTAAAATACGTTGACCGTTTTTTTAACTCCTGTTGATTTAGTTTTTGTACTCTTTGGCAATGGATAATTTTTCTGATTCTGTTC
>JAEWKK010000014.1 GCA_023386045.1 Bacteroidota bacterium | reverse complement strand
TGCTTGTAAGAAAATCAGAGACTGGAGAACAGAGTATAACATGTTCAGACCACATAGTTCTCTGAAAGGGAAAACGCCAACAGAAGTAATAAAACAGTTCATAAAAAGGCCCAAAACTCTACTTTAGAATATACCAGAAAATGGGAGTAGTTCAAGCCCTTTTAGAGCCAGGCGGAATTTTTTACTTTAGCACAATCAATGGTAAGTATAATGATTCTGGTTTTGTAACTGTAAGCACGGGAGATCAATCTTGTGTTTATTATTACGATGAGGAATACCTGCAAAATGAAATGATAAAAAACAATTTTGAAACCATTGAAATCATTTATAGACTGTCGCCGGTGCCAGTTGCGAATTCAACGAAAGACATCATATTCATTGCGAGGAAAAAGTAAATGAATGCCAAACCTAAGGTTATCATTCCTCCGAGGGTAAAATTGATTCCAGGTTTTGGAATTCTATTGTTTATATCTTTAATTCAATGACAGGGCAAAAAATACTGTACTTCTGAAAGCTTCATCCATTGCGAAGTTTACTAGTCTCTAAAATTGATAAATAATTATTAGCCATTGGTATGATAAAACAAAAAATTACACCCTATTTGTGGGTTGAGAAAGATGCCAAAGCCGTAGCAGACTACTACCTGTCGATTTTTAAGGACGGTAAACTGAAAGATTTCCGCAGGTTCAATAGTGATGAAAGTGGAAATGATGCAGGTATTGAAACAGCTATAATTGAAATTGCAGGAATGGAGTTTAGTATATTGGCTGCCGGCCCACTGTTTAAATTTAATGAAGCAGTTTCTTTTGTAATCAATACGAAAGACCAGGCTGAAACTGATTATTATTGGGAGGCTCTTACTAAAAATGGTGGTGAAGAAGGTTCTTGCGGATGGTGTAAAGATAAATATGGATTATCATGGCAGGTTGTACCAATTGAATATTTTGATTTAATACATAGCAATGACCCTAATGTACGAGAGAAAGCCATGAAGAATACCTTGAATCAAAAAAAACTGATACTTTCAGAACTGAAATAAGCTTTGGTAGTTATTAGGTAAGAAGCCTATGGTTTTAGATACCAAGAAGAATACTAAAACTGTACATGAATTGGCTAAATGCAAAGTAAGCTATAGGACAGGTTTCCATGATTTTGGATTTATAATCTACTTAATAGCCTTAATCAATCGACAAATTAAATATGTAACCTGGCAGCTGAATGTAATATCAGAAAATGAAATACTCAATCATTTATTTAACGTTGATGACATTTATGATCTTATCGTGCAACCAGCCTATTAAAAATAAAGCAAAGGATTCGATGGCAATTTCAAACGAGGACCCTGATTTTTTTAAAACTGGCTATTCGGAAGTGAATGGACTAAAAATGTATTATGAAATTTACGGGAAAGGCAAACCTATAATTTTAATTCACGGAGGTGGTTCTACTATTCAAACAAATTTTGAAAAAATAATTCCCCTCCTTGCTAAAAACCGGCAGGTAATTGCTGTTGAACTTCAATCTCATGGTAGGACAAATGACCGGAATGCTGAACTGAGTTTTGAACAGGATGCCGATGATATTGCTACTTTTCTCAAAAACATAAACATCAATAAAGCTGACTTTTTGGGTTTTAGTAACGGCGGGACTACTACTTTGCAAATCGCGATTCGACATCCTGAATTTGTTGACAAGATCATCTTAGGTTCAGCACTTGCCAAGCGTAATGGTGTTCCAGACTGGTTTTGGGATTTTATGAAAAATGCGAACCTTGATAATATGCCTGACCAACTTAAAGAAGGTTACAAAAAAGTAGCGCAGGACACGAATGGTTTACAGGTCATGCATGACAGGGATGTAAAGCGAATGATTCAATTCAAAGACATTCAAGATGATCAAATAAAATCTATCAAAGCGCCAACATTAATCATTATTGGCGATAAAGACATTATTACTCCGGAACATGCTATCGAATTGCACAGGCAAATCGCAAACTCTGAGTTAGCAATAATTCCCGGTGTTCACGGGCAATACATTGGCGAAATCACAACCATCGCACCTGACTATAAAGAAAGCGACCTTGTAGTTCCCTTGATTGAAAAATTTCTTGACAAAAGACCTGAAAACAAATGAAGGCGAAAAGTTGCCTTATTCCAGACCGTCCAGCCTTAGTATTAATTGTAATCAGCACCTCCAAAAAAGCAGTTGATTAATCTTTGATAATAACAATGAAAGTCAGGCAGGTCCTATTTATACAAGGCGGCGGCAAAAACGGATACCGGGAAGATGAAGCATTGGTTCTTTCTTTAAAGAAAAATTTGGGAAATGAATATCATGTTGACTATCCTGAGATCGGTCCGGATGAAAGTTCTGCAGACTTTGGCTGGATAAAACAAATCGAAGAAATAATAAATCGTATGAACCAGGAATTTATTCTGGTTGGACATTCCTTTGGCGCATCAATGATTTTAAAGTATTTCTCTGAAAACGATAACTATAAAAACGTTGAAGCTATTTTTCTTCTTTCTACACCGTTTTGGAGCGGAAATGAAAAGTGGCAGGCAGGTCTAAAATTAAAGCAGGATTTTGCCGACAAATTACCTGATGCAATTCCCATTTTCTTCTACCATTGTCGTGATGATACAGAAGTGCCGATCTCACATTTTCATCAATATAAGAATAAGCTTCCTAAAGCATCCTACTGTGAAATCATAAGCGGCGGGCATCAATTGAATAATGATCTGACGCTGGTTGCGAGTGACATAAAAGCATTATAAATCGTAACTACGAGCCCCTGTCATTGACTTACTGGAATCACTTCTTGCAACCGCATTCCCACCTGTATGAATCCGAAAAACTTACTGTAACCTGCGGGACTTTTGGATCGGCCCTGTATAAACTGGTCTTGGGAGGAGCTGTTTTAAAATACCCGGAAAGCCAAATGATATTGCCGGTTTTTTCATCATAACTGTAACGACCAGTTGCACCATTATCAAGCCATCGGTAGGTTCCATCCTTACGAAGCTGGAAGTATCCATGATATTTATAGCTGTAAGCTGGACTTGCATTCGGGCCATTCCACACCGACTGGTGGCAGGTATAATTTCCATACACCAGTTTGCCACCATATTTTATGGTTGTTACAGGATTAGCCTTTACTTCTTTTGCCTGCTGAGATTTCTTCCAGGAACTTGCTGCAGTAGCTGCATCCTTTTTAAAACGTTCCTCAAGGCTTTTATCACCGGCAACAGCTTTGGCCAGGAAAGGCCTGGCTTGATTGTTTTTGCCCTGGGCAGCAAGGGACACAGCTTTCAGGTAGTTCACATATGGATTGTCTGGTTCTTTTGCCAGGGAGAGACTGAAACTTGTTTCGGCACTTCTATAATTGCCAGCTTCAAAATACTCTATGCCATAAAAAGCTTCAAGGCCTGCTGAAAGCATTTGCGTTTCTTTCCCGCCGGTGGCCCTTGAATATTTGATACGGTCGATATAGGAATCCAATCCTGTGGCGCCTTGTACAATTGAAGAACTGTCCTTGGTAATGTTTTTAACCGGAATGTTTTCAGGAGTTTGATTGTCAGGCTGGTGATGAGACGCTGCGGGTATATCTTGTTTGTATCTGTCTTTCAACGAAGGAACCTTACTAAATGCTTTTGCCAGGTATTCCTGCGCCTGTCTTGCTTTATAGGGATCGTTCTGTTTTAAAAGAGAAACAGCCAGTTGGTAATTTGCATAGGGATGTTCTTTATCTTTTCGTACGATGGACATAAAGGAATATTCGGCAGAACTAAAATTGCCAGCTTCAAAATACTCCTGTGCATACAAAAAATCAGAACCGATGCTTAGAAAGGCAGTTTCACTGCCACCAGTGGCCTTTGACTGTTTCAACCTGTTGACATAATTTGTTAGGCTGTCGTTTTGTGCAAAAATGAAAAGAGGTAGTAAAAGAGTTGTTATAAAAACAAGAAGAATACGGATGTGCATACAGCAGTTTTATGAGTGGGTAAATATATTGCATAATCAGGTAGTGTGAATTACCCTATGGGGTGATAAACTGTATTGAAATCCTACCCGGGCTTTCTGTTGGCTGTTCAGGTAATCCTCGTCTTGTTATACTTTGTCGGGGTTAATACATTTCGCTTTCGTGGTTAGCTAAAATGGGTAATTATTCAAACTGAGGAATTATGTTGCCGCAAATGCACCTGAAATTCGTCGCAAACACACGCTCACTTTACTATTTAATAAACCTAATTTGCTACTTAAAGCAAATAACTGATAAAATGGGAAAAATCATATCATTCATGCACATCTCACTTGATGGTTTTGTGGCAGGACCAAATGGAGAAATGAACTGGATAATAGTGGATGATGAGCTTTTTAATTATGTTGGTCAGAGAATCAGCAAGGGAGATACTGCAATGTATGGGCGTGTAACTTATCAAATGATGGAAAATTACTGGCCAACCGCCGGGGCTAAGCCTAATGCATCCAAGCACGATATTGAACATTCCAGGTGGTATGGCCAGGTTCAAAAATTTGTTTTATCACAAACCATGAAGGGCATTGATTTACCCCAGACAACCATCATTAGTGATCATCTTCAGGAAAGGATCAATGAAATCAAACGGATGTCAGGTAATGATATCCTTCTTTTTGGTAGTCCTTCAGCAACACATTCTCTGATTCAACAAAATTTAATTGATGGCTACTGGCTGTTTGTGAATCCTATCATACTTGGCCACGGTATTCCTTTATTTACTGATATCAAAGACAAAATCAAACTTAAGCTATTGGGGACGCATCAATTTTCCAACGGCGTCATTGAATTAAACTACACGGTAGACGGGCAGGCTCAGTAAATCTTTCACTCAAATTGGGGTATAGTATAACAGGGCTGAAGCAAAGCTTGATATTTTGTATTCAATTGGCATTTCTCATAAAAATCCTCAATTCAGAATACTATTCTTTTAAGCTGGCATAAATCATTCTTTTATGAACGTCAAAACCCAGATACAGGATTATATATTAAGCCAACCGGAATCCAAACAAAATGACCTGAAGGATTTGCATCAAACCATTCAGCAAATCTTGCCGGGCTCCAGATTGTGGTTTCTGGATGGGAAAAACAGCGAAAACAAAACTGTTTCCAATCCTAACATAGGATACGGACTTCAAACCATTAAATACGCGGATGGAAATACCAGGGAGTTTTATCAGGTGGGCCTTAGTGCAAACACCACCGGAATCTCTGTCTATCTGCTTGGTATTGATGACAAGACCTACCTTTCTAAAACCTATGGTCAAAAAATAGGTAAGGCGAGTGTAACCGGCTATTGCATCAGGTTCAAAAGACTCACTGATATAAATATTGAAATTCTTAAAGCCGCAATAGTCGATGTGATTCGAAGATCCTAGGGGTGCTAGCTGCATTTGCTTTACAGTTAGAAACCAGGTATCCAGTAACAATCACTAAAGTGCAGTGGCTTCGAATTTTAATAAATAAGAGTCGCAACCCAGGTTATTAATATTCATACGGAAAGTTCCATTAGCCTTGTTGCCATCAATAGAGGCTTTCAAATCAAATCTCCATGATGTTGATCCACCGTTAGGCGGTTCGGAAATATGACCGTCCACCTTTCCATCAATTACCTCATAAGAACCTTCTGGTCCTGCTGCAACTTGTCTTTCCAGTTTGCCGCTGCATCTCCACCAGCCATTAAAAGTCAGGTTGCTTATTTTCTTTCCGTCAGCGGAGAGATCGAAACTGAGCGAATCACCTTTCATTCCATTTGATATGGCTCCTTTGAAATGTTTGATTTCTGAACCTGATTCTTTACCCTGAATTTGGGCGTCTGTATTGGCGGTTGTTGTTTGTCCATTATTGCAGGAAATCAAACCAATTAAGGCTAGTAACTTGATATAAGATTTCATTTGTTATTTTAAATTGGGTTGCTAAAATAGCAGTATTTATTCTTTGTAAGATAAAATGGTTGCACTGAAGTTCATCTTTCCACGCTGGTTTGCTTGCGCTTTATTTCCTCAGGCTAATTTGTAACTTTGATAAGCTTGCTTTTTCTATTCCATATTTAAACCAGTTTTATGAAACGCGGTTCTTTTTTGAAATTCTGCCTTGGAATAACGGGCCTGATTGGAACTCCCTTTAAAATGAAAGCAAATTCTATCTCTAATGAAAGATTGAAAAAAGGAGTGATGGTGGCTAATGGGAAAGACAGATTTGAAAAGCCATTGTCTCTTTTTGAAGGTGATAAGTTTTACTGCAAAGTATCTACCACTGATACTGATGGTGACCTGTATATTTTTGATTCAACAAGACTGAAAGAAGGCGGTCCACCTTTACATTATCATTATGATCAGGATGAGTGGTGGTACATCATCTCGGGTGAATATTTGGTAAAAGTAGGCGATGAGATCTATCATGCAAAAGCTGGCGATTGTGTTTTTGGTCCAAGGGGTGTTCCTCATACATTTGCAAAATTGGGTGAAGCGGAAAGCAAACTGATTATGCTCTTCCAGCCAGCAGGAAAAATGGAAGCCTGGTTTAATCTGGTAAATGATGGCACCGTGGCAAAAATGACAGAGAAAGAAAAAGATGAGGCAAGAAAAGCTCATGGTTTTGAGCACATTGGACCTCCATTAACTCGTTTAAAGAAGTCTTAGTCCTTTCTTTCAGCTTTTTGTAATTTGCCTCCCTAAAAATATTTCATGCAATCCACAGCTACTACTGTTGATCAGTACATAGATCAACTTCCAGAAGACAGGAAGAAAGCAGTTGCCGAATTAAGAAAAGTAATCAAAAAGAATATTCCAAAAGGTTTTCAGGAAGGGATGGGTTATGGCATGGCCGGCTATGTAGTGCCGCATAGTTTATATCCTGCAGGTTATCATTGTGATCCAAAATTGCCCCTTCCATTTATAGGATTTGCTTCACAGAAAAATTTTATTGCTATCTACCACATGGGTATCTATGCTGATCCAAAATTGTTGAAGTGGTTTACAGAGGCCCATGCCAAAGCATCTCCTAAAAAACTGGATATGGGAAAAAGCTGTTTACGCTACAAAAAACCAGAAGACATTCCATATGAACTTATAGGCGAACTGGTTTCTAAAATAACTCCACAGGAATGGATAGAGATTTATGAACGTAATCTAAAATCAGCAGGTAAGGGCAAAAAATAACTTCAAGATCAGGTTTGGCCAAATTTATCCTGTTTTCTAAATGATATGTCAGTTCAATTGCTTTGAACTTCATTGTTTATATTTCATTATCCCCTTTCGAGAAAAATCAGAAATTAAAAATGTTTCAATCATTTGTTTAATATCATTTTTCTGAAGACCTGTTTGTTTCCAATTGTGATTTGACAGAAATAAATGCCATTGCTCCAATTTTCACCATTTATCTGCACCTGTTGTAATCCAGGTTTAAGATTTTCCCGGTTCATCGTCAGGACAAGTGCTCCTTTGCTATCATAAATATTGATCGATAGATCAGATTCTTCCTGTACCTTAAATTGTAAGGTGAACTGTTTGTTGAATGGATTGGGAATAGCTTTAAAATCAATTTCAGGATCCTCCTCAGCTAGTATATTATTCTTTGGTGTCTTACTTTCCATTGGTTCAACTTTATAAGGCCGCATCATTTCATGGTCTTCATGAGAAAGGATATGACAATGCCAAACATAGGTACCTGCAAGATCAAATTTGGCAATCACCCGTAAAACTTCGCCAGGATAACTGATGTAAGTATCTTTCCAACCTGCTTCACCTGGATCCGGACCTCGTGGTTGTCCTAACAGGCGAATGTTTACTGGTTTACCTGTTTCCATATCCACATTCGCACTAAATTTCTGACGGTTGATTAATTGCATAGTCACCATATGTAAATGGATGGGATGGGCGTCAGCAGTGAGATTATGGATTTCCCAAATCTCTACATTGTTTTGTTGTATTATTTCTGTAATAGGATCGTGCCATTTTTTAGCACCTTGATCTACCGTACCAAGTAAGGCCTGCAGTCTTCCCATTTCATCCTGCCCTTCAAACAAAATTAATTTGCGTGGTGATAATGTAGTTTGCAATGGCTGGATAGGCGCACGCAAGCTTGCTGGCAGGGTAGTCATAGGAATATTTGTATCAAGAGGTTTGGTCACCTTAAATGCCATTATCTGACCTGTGGTTTGTGGGTCTGGATTAGAACCTTTAGGGAAAGGTGTTTTGGCATTGTTGCCCATTATGATCATTTTTCCCACGAGCCTCGGATCAGAAAAATCAATCACAACATCTCTTCTTTCTCCAGGGGCAATTAGGAGTTTATTCATATGAAGTGGGGCAGGCAGCAATCCATTGTCGGTTCCAATCTGCACAAAATTGATTCCGTTGGATAGGTCAAGATTATAAAATCGTGAATCGGAGCCATTAAGAATACGAAATCGATAAGCTCTTGGCTCTACTTCTAATATGGGCCAGGCTTTTCCATTCACTAGTATAAAATCTCCGAACATTTCTGGCATCAGACTATTATTTTCCGCACCCGAAGCTTGAGACATAGTGGGATAAAAAAGTTGTCCTGCCTCTGTGAACATTCTGTCCTGAATAGCAAGGCCGATGTCATAAGGTGAGGAAGGAATTTTATGGCTGCTTTGCAATGCTATTTCGTTTTCATCTGTAATAAGGTAATAACCGGCTAAACCAGCATACACATTAAGACGTGTAATACCCAGGGCATGATCATGGTACCAGATGGTTGCTGCTTCCTGGTCATTTGAGTAGTGATATGTTTCTTTAACAAACCCGTTTCCTTTGAGTGTAAAGTCGGGTGTGAACCAGGCCTCGGGTAATCCATCGCTCGCATCTTCAGTGTGCCCACCATGTAAGTGAGTTACTATTGGAATGCCTAATGATGCAAAATCAGCCCTGTTACTTAATGCCCAGTGAATGGAAGGATCAATAGGTAATAAATGTGGCAAGACTTGGTTGCCTGTTGTTAACTTATTCCTCCACAATACTTCAATTGGAAATCCCTTACGTGTAAGAAGAGTTGGCCCGGGATAACTGCCATTGTATCCCCAAACTGTAGTCATCAACGATTGTCCAGTTACCGGGTTGACCAGTCCCAGATTTTGTTGAAACTGAGTAACATCAATTGTATAATTGCCTCCATTGCGTGCATCAATCACTGATGGAATAGGAAGTGGATTTATAAACTTTGGTTGTAATTTGGGATTGAGCAGCGTTTGAGCCTGCAATGAAAAACCCACACCAACAAACAATAATTTTGCAAATAGTAAAAATGATTTCATAAAACTATTTTTAAAAAGAATGAATACTATGGTTCTGAAGTTATTGGACCGGAAAATTCAGAAGGGTAGGAACTAATTACAGAATAATCGTTCAGATAAGTGCTTGCATGAAGAATATGGATCATTCAGAAAATACTATGAAAGTATTTTCTCTTTTAAAAAAACAAAATAAGATAGCCATTGCATTATTATTACTGATTTTTATTTGAGACAAACCTGATTATGGTCAGGTGGATGGCCAATATTTTTTCTGCATAGTATCAGTATAAAATCTGCCGTATTCAGCCATCCAAATTGCCGCATTTGCACGCTCCGATTTTGCTTTTTGTAAATGAAATTAGATAGAATAAAACCCACAAGAAAATGAGAAAGATAATTGTCCTGTCAATGATTTCATTAGATGGTGTGATGCAGGCACCCGGTGGTCCCGAAGAAGATCTTTCAAATGGTTTCCGTTATGGTGGCTGGTCTGCTCCGTATGGTGATGAATTATCTGGTAAAGTGATGAAAAAGTTAATGGAGCCAGCTGATCTGCTCCTGGGAAGGATAACCTTTGATATTTGGGAAAATTACTGGCCCAGGCATGCAGAATACTGGCCTGGAATTAATGAGGTTACCAAATACATCCTGTCATCAACAAGAAATCATTCAGAATGGACAAACTCAGTGTTTATTAAGGATCTTGCAGACATCCAAAAGCTAAGACATTCAGGTGATGCTGATCTTAAAGTCTGGGGCAGTAGTAAATTGATACAGTTATTACTTAAGAATGACCTGGTAGATGAATTTTGGCTGATTATTCATCCCTTAACTCTTGGTCCCGGAAAAAAGTTGTTTGCGGATGGGCCCATTCCTGCAGCTTTTTCTTTATTGGAAAGTATAGTAACACCGCGTGGAGTCATTATTGCCAATTACAAAAGATCGGGTGAGGTTAAAACCGGTACAGCCGGTGTTTAAGTCCTTGAACTATAATATTCTATTAAAGGCGGCAATTAGCTCTGTAATAATACTAGAGGAACATTAGTAACTTCAGATAGCAATAATTAAGTTTGAAAAGGAAGTCGCTTTCCTTTTTATAAAAAACTGAACCTGTACATTCTGAAAATCAGATAGCCATTTGTTTAATTTTTGATTTTTTCCTAATCAACATTTGCATGAAAAAAGAAAGAATATATGCACTGATCTTCGCCAGCGTTTATCCGCTTTACATTAAAAAAGCTGAAGCAAAGGGACGCACGAAAGAGGAAGTGGATACAATCATATTCTGGCTGACAGGTTACGATGCGCAAAGTTTACAGGCGCAAATCGACAAAAGGTCTGACTTTGAAGCTTTTTTTGCCGAAGCGCCAAAACTGAATCCAAATGCTTCAAAAATTACAGGTGTGATCTGCGGGTATCGCGTGGAAGAAATTGAAGATAAACTCATACAAAAAATGCGTTACCTGGATAAACTCATTGACGAATTAGCAAAGGGTAAATCAATGGAAAAAATCTTACGCAAATAATTGGAAGCGGTATTGAAGTTCATGAATAGTAAGGAATGAGTTGATGGTGTAGGAAGGATTTCATTAATTAAATCTTTTTAAATGAAAAAGAAACTGTTTATGGGCCTTGCCATCGCGGCTGCCTTTGTTTCAGGCTTTGCATTCAAAACCATAACAGAGCAATCTCCTAAAACAAATCAAATGAAAAAAGTTACCGGCATCGGTGGCATCTTTTTTAAATGTAAAGAGCCACAAAAACTAAGAGAGTGGTATCAAAAGCATCTGGGATTAAACACCAATGAATATGGTGCTGTTTTTGAATGGCACCAGGGCACGGACAGCACCAAAAAAGGATTTACGCAATGGAGTCCTTTTAAAGAAACCACCAAATATTTTGAACCTTCTTCCAGGGAATTTATGATCAACTACAGGGTTGAAAACCTTGAAGCACTGGTAGCGGAGCTACAAAAGGAAGGTGTCACTATTGTAGATAAAATTGAAGCTTACGACTACGGTAAATTTGTTCATATCCTGGATGGTGAGGGAAATAAAATTGAATTATGGGAACCCAACGACGAGGTATATGAAAAAATGGGTCAGGAGATGGGAAGTAAAACAACGAAATAAAAACGCATTGTACCAGATTCAAAAATGAAAGCTCAAAAGCCCGATGACAGGCAAATATGGGAAAGCGAAATTGCCACTTACTGGTTTAATGATCATGGCGTATTAGTTTCAGATTCAAAAGCTCCACGACGTACCATTGAGAATATTAGCAGTAATGTTCAACTGGTAAAAAAGATTACTGGAAATAAACCTGTTCCACTTCTGATCTATCTCACTAATTCGCCAGTTCCTGATAAGCTGACAAGAAAATTTGCATCTGAAAAATTGCCTGAGATTTATAAAGCAATGGCTATGATCTCCAAACCAGGTCTCTCTAAGTTTATAATGAATTTATTATTTAGTCTGAAACCTCCACCTATTCCAATGAAAAGCTTTTCAGATGAGCAGCAGGCCATTGATTGGTTGAAGCAATATTTAAATGACTAAGAAGCCTGCTTTACAATAAGACAGGCTGTAGTTTGCATATTTTAGATAAATCAGGCTTTTATTAATAAATGCTGCAAAATGTTTCAACTTTTTTCCTGATATTCTATTGGTATTTAAGTTCAATAAAGCTAATTTGGATGTAATAAAAACGAGCTTGTATTGTTGATTTGAAGTTGCTGAATGAAGGCTTGTTTTTAAAACAGCGGCTATGCTTAAACACCCTAATCGATTTCTTCTGGCCAGTGTGGTTATCCTGGTTATTCTTTCCTTCTTCTCTTATAAGAAAACACTGGACATTCATTTTCATGACACTTACCTGGTACTTAATCTCAACTCCATCTACCTGACTTTGGCATTGATACAATTCGTCTTTATCCTGATTTACTGGTGGTCTGGAAAGATACTGTTGTCTTCATTTCTGACCTGGACCCATGTTATTTTCACTCTTTTCCTGGTCTGCTTTGTAATTACTGCACCCTATTGGATTCCCTGGTTTGAACAATCTTTTCACAGGGATCCATTTAAAGCTATTGAGCAAAGAACGAAATTTAATAACGCGGTCAACCTGGTTGGTTTTCTATTGATCATTAGCCAAATGTTGTTTATCGTAAACCTCGTGGGTGGATTGATAAAGCGGTATTCCTGAATCTCGTATTATTCTTATTTATTGGTCTGCCGTATTCTAGGGTTGAATAGGAATCAATCGATTCAAAAATTCTTAAATTGAGTTTAGTAAAGCTCACCATTCAACCAGCTGCTTATGTTTATTGGTCACTATGCCCTGGGATATTTTTCCAGGCGCCGGGATAAATTGCCTTCCCTTGCTGTTTTATTTCTTGCTGTTCAACTGCTCGACCAACTTTGGCCCATTTTTGTTTTGATGGGATGGGAAAATTTTGCAATTGATGTAGGCAATACAAAGATGACGCCTCTTAGTTTCAACCATTATCCTTACTCCCATAGTTTGTTCATGTCATTAGTTTGGGGAGCTGTATTTGCAGCATTCTATTATTTTATCAAAAAAAATGCGAAGGCTTCCTTACTAATTTTTATTTTGGTTTTGAGTCATTGGTTACTTGATTTTATTACTCACAGGGCTGATCTGCAGTTAACACCATTTTCTGAGAAAAGAGTCGGATTAGCTTTATGGAATCACCCGGCAGTTGAATTGATCCTTGAATTATCCATGTTTGTAACCGGGATACTGGTTTATTATTTTAAAATTAAACCGGCACGAAAAATTGCATTTTGGTCCTTAGCCCTTGTATTTATCATCATACATCTTATGAATGTATTTGGACCTCCACCACCCTCTATTGAGGCTGTTGCATGGTCGGCCAACCTTATGTGGCTTTTTATCATTTGGGCGTGGTGGATCGAAAGACCGGTTTCTGCGACTATTTAATATTTGCGATGAGGTTTTGTTCTCGATTATTTAGAATTCTAAAATTACAGGTATGGTCAAAAGCTTTTTGACAATTGTTTTATTCTTGCCAATTTTACTTATGGCACAATCAAAGGAACAGGTAAGCGAAGCCTTTCTCCAGTCTTTTGCTGATGCATTTAATGCGCACGATCTTGATGCGATCATGTTGCATATGACCACTGATTGTGTTTTTGAAGCCTCAGCGGGACCTGACGCTGATGGAGAAAAGTTTGTAGGACAACAGGAAGTAAGAAAGGCGTTTGAAGCTGTTTTTGATAATTTCAGGGATGCCCATTGGGCACAGGCCAGGCATTTTATTTCAGGGGAGAGAGGATTTTCCGAATGGATATTTACAGGAACAAAATCGGATGGGACAAGGGTAGAAGTTACAGGTTGCGACCTGTTTACTTTCAGAGAAGGTAAAATAGCCGTTAAGAATTCATATAGAAAGAACCGGTTTACAAATTAGGTATCAATCATTCAATAACCTTTCTTTAGTCACCTATCATTAAACTAGCGGTCATGACAGATAACTGGACGAATAAATGGGACGAACGATACAGCAGTCCTCAATTTGTATACGGGGAAGAGCCTAATATTTATTTGAAACAGCAATTAGAAAAAATTCCTCCTGGTAAAATACTTTTTCCAGCCGAAGGCGAAGGTCGCAATGCTGTTTTCGCGGCTCAATTGGGCTGGGAAGTATCTGCTTTTGATATTAGCAGGGAGGGACAAAAGAAAGCACTGAAACTTGCCCATCGTAAAGGAGTTTCTATCAACTACCAGGTAGGGGATCTCAGTTCAATGAACTACAGGGAAGAACAATTTAATGTGATTGCCCTGATCTATGCGCATTTCCCAGCCGCAATAAAATCGGCAATGCATCGATCCCTTGATAAATATCTTCAAAGAGATGGTTTTATAATATTTGAGGCATTCAGCAAGAAACATTTGGACTATATAGCTAAAAATGAAAAGGTAGGAGGTCCTCGTGATATTGAATCACTTTTTTCCCTGGAAGAAATTAAAAATGACTTCAGTAATTATGAGATTATTGAACTCGAAGAATTAGAAATTTATCTGGAAGAAGGACAATACCACAAAGGCTATGGGTCAGTAATAAGATTTACCGGCAGGAAAAAATAGATCCATACTAAAACCACTCTTATCAGAGGTTATTTATAATTGACTGGAATGAAAAAACAACAACAATTGACTCAGGCGCAAACTGAAGAATTATTAGAACTACTAAAGCGCCGGTTTATTAAGAATATAAAAAGGCATCCGGAGTTGAGCTGGACTAAGCTGGAAGAAAGATTGCGTAAAAGCAAAAAATTATGGTCTTTGCGTGAAATGGAAGAAACAGGTGGCGAGCCTGATGTGATAGACTATGATCAAAAAACTGGAGAATATATTTTTTTCGATTGTTCTCCGGAAAGCTCCAAAGATCGGAGAAGTCTTTGCTACGATCATGAAGCACTGGAGTCAAGAAAGGAAAATAGGCCAAAAGATAACGTAATTGATATGGCCGCTGGCATGGGCATTGAACTTTTGACCGAAGAACAATACCGCTATTTGCAAACAATGGGAAATTTTGATACGAAGACTTCAAGCTGGATCAAAACACCCGATTCTATCAGGGAACTCGGTGGCGCCATATTTGCGGATTACCGTTACGGACAGGTCTTTGTTTATCACAACGGAGCTTCTTCTTATTATGCAGCCAGGGGTTTCCGGGGTTGTTTAAGGGTCTGAGACCGGTTTTTGACAAAAAAAATCATCATAACCTTTAAGGCTATGATGATTATAATAAATAAAGTAAAGTTTTCAGAATTATTCAGCTGTCAGGATACCCATCATATTTGGATAGTGACCTGGGAAGCTGCAGATATAAGTATAACTTCCTGCAGGTACTGTAAATTCAATGGTATCTGATTCACCAGGTCCCAGCAATTTTGTATGAGCAATGATGGATGAAGTCATATCAGCAGGAATATATTCAGGTGCAGACTGGTTGGCTTTCAGCGCAAAATCTCCCTGGTTGGTTCCTTCTTTCAATAAAACAAAATTGTGTGCCATTGACTGAACAGGCAATTTGCCTATGTTCTTTAAAGTGAGAGTAACTTTTTCATTGGCTTTTACCCTGAGTTCAATCTTGTCAAACTTCATTTCATCGTTGGCCGTAATTTCAATTGTGTTAGATACGGCAGTAGTATTGTCGTTCGTAGTGGTGGGTTGTTCCGTTGCAGGTTCTGTTGCTTTTTCGTTTTCTTTTCCTTTGTCGTTACCGCAAGAGACAATAAATACTGATGCTGCCAGTGCAGCGATCATAAATTGTTTTTTCATATTTCAATATTTTAAGGTGGCGCAAAGTTAGTAAGGTTCAAAATGCCGGATTTATGAAATCGGGAAAACGAAGATGATTTTTATCATGTTTTGTTCCATCTTAATTTAATAAGAGAACGTATTTGTTTGAGATGTATGTTTTACTGAATGGAATTGTTGGTAAATAGAAGTTGTGCATAGATTAGCCCGGTTTAAATTTATATGGCTGATCATTATTAAAATCTTTATAAAAGTTTATTTATTGATTCGCTGTAGATTCATTGCTATCTGCACTTAAAGTATGACGGAAGCCAATTGGTTGGAAAGCTATTTTTTCACCCTTGTCGTCATCGTCATAGTCTTCCCATTCAATGATATGACCCAGCATATGGATTACATGTTCATAAATAACAGGAGTTGAAATTTCATCTGGCCGTAGAATTGCGAGGCTAATGGGTGCTTTGGGATCGCCATAACCTTCGATATGCGGATTTTCAATCATCACCATGATCTTGCCATTAAAAAGCTGCTGGTAAATGATGGCGCCGTTTTTCTTGATCATGATCCGTTTTACATCTGTATTATCAAGGCTTTCGGCAAGGCCACTGCTGCTATGTCCCAGATCCAGAATAACGGCTTCCAGGTTATCAATACTGCTTCTTTCTATCACTCTTGCTTTTAAGGCAGTTTCACTAATGATTTGATTCAGGGTTGTTGTGATCAGTGCTTTTGTAGCCGACTGCCATTCCTGTCGATAGCTTTCGGTATTTTGCAAAACTTCCTGGTAGGTCTTAACCTTTTCTTTGAGTTGTTCTATTGTTATGTCCATCCTGCAATGATTTGATGAATTGTGATCAGCAAATCTAATCAAGTGGTGATAGATTAGGAATAGGTAAACTTCCAGGAACAATTTTTTTGCTCAATAGAATTACATCAGTATAAGTGAGTGACACAAGGAACGATGCTAGTAGAACTGGAGCTGGTGCAACAATATGATTTCTAAATTTTATTACTGCCAGTCATCTTATCTTTAATAGGACGAGTAACAACTCATTTGTTTTTGTCAAATTATTCATACAACCAACTAACACTTATAAATGACCATGCGTTATTTATTATTCCTGCCGTTTTCTTTAATTTTTTTATCCCTTTCAGCACAAAGAGCAAGAGAATATGGAATTCCTTTTGAAGGAAAGACCGGGAAGTGGAATGCCATTACTGATGTAAAGGGTGTGGAAGTAGGGTTTACCACGCTCATTTCAGGAAAGGGCAAGAACCAGATCGGGCAGGGGCCAGTTCGAACGGGTGTTACGGCAATATTTCCAACGGGAAAATCCTGGAGGCCTGTATTTGCCAACTGGTATACATTAAATGGCAATGGTGAGATGACCGGTACTACATGGGTCACCGGTTCAGGTTTTTTAGAAACTCCGATCCTTATTACCAATACAAATAGTGTGGGTGTAACAAGAGATGCAGTTTTGAAATGGTTTGTAAAAAATAACTGGTACAAAACTGAAAAAGGTTTCCATAAGGATTTCTGGTATACTTATCCTGTAGTTGCGGAGACCTATGATGGTTTTCTTAATGATATTTATGGATTTCATGTAAAGGAAGAAGATGTGTTCAGGGCTATGGACAATGCTGCTGCCGGACCTGTTGCGGAAGGAAATGTGGGTGGCGGTACAGGCATGATGTGCCTGGGTTTTAAAGGAGGAACAGGAACTGCATCCAGGCTGGTGAAGATCAGGGATTCTGTATATATACAGTTGGCGTACTGGTGCAATCTAATTTTGGTGAAAAAGATAAATTCAACATTGCTGGAGTGCCTATAGGAAAAGAATTGATGGATACATTGAATTACGAATTCAAAGGGCCACCTGAATCTTACAGGAAAAACGGTCAGGGATCGATCATTGTAGTGCTGGGAACAGATGCACCATTATTGCCACACCAGCTCAAAAGAATTGCAGAAAGAATATCCATAGGTATTGGTAATGTTGGTGGCCGTGGTGAAAATTCTTCCGGTGATATATTCTTCGTGTTTTCAACAGCCAACGAAAAAGCATTCAACAGGGATGCCGTTACAAACGTGCAGATGCTTCCCAACGAAATGATGGATCCTTTGTTTGATGCCACCGTACAGGCTACAGAAGAAGCCATCATTAATGCCATGGTAGCTGCCGAAACCATGGAAGGTATTAACGGTAATAAAGCCTATGGACTGCCCGCAAAAAAAGTAGTGGAGATCCTGAAAAAATACAACAGGCTGCCGGTTGAGTCAGTTGCTAAGAAAGAAATGGTCTTGCCTGCGGAAATGCTGAAGCTTTATACAGGCAGTTACGAACTGGGACCCAATGTGAACATAGTGGTCAGCCAGGAAAACGGAAAACTCTTTATTCAACCTCCAGGACAGGGAAAGGTGGAAATGTTTGCCGAATCTCCCGAACTTTTTTTTCTTAAAGTAGCCAATGTGCAATTCAGGTTCAGAAAAAATGAAAAAGGCCAGATTAATGAACTAGTAATAATGCAGGGTGGAATGGAACAGGTGGCCAGGAAGATCCGTTGATAGCTGAAGTTAATTCTAAATAAACAATGGAATTTGAATTCAGTTATGCTCGCATGATCATGTGATGCTTTACTGCGTGGCAGTACTTAATTTAGCGCCAGATGTCTCCACTCATTCACCTTATTATTTATGAAGACGATAAAGACCTTCGGGAAGGTCTGGGACAGTATCTAACTGCCTCTGGTGAGTTCAATGTCATGGGCATGTTTTCCAATTGTGATACCATTGATGTAGACCTGAAAGAGATCAGTGCTGATATCATTCTCATGGATATTGATATGCCGGGTCGCAATGGGATTGAAGGCGTTCGTTTAGCCAAAGCAGTCAAGCCTGAGATCAGGATACTTATGTTCACGGTATTTGATGACGATAAAAAAATATTTGATGCTATCTGCGCCGGTGCAGACGGTTACCTGCTCAAAAAAACACCACCGGACCGGCTGGTGGAAGGATTAAAAGATGTGTATCATGGTGGCGCACCCATGACACCTTCCATTGCACGCAAAGTACTTGAAGCCTTTCCCAAAAAAGAAACGCAGCAACACGAAACCCTTACTGAAAAAGAACTAGAGATCCTGCAACACCTGGTACAGGGAAACAGTTATAAACAGGTAGCCGCATGGGCTAATATCAGTATTGATACCGTACGTTCACACATCAAACATATTTATGCTAAATTACACGTGCGGTCTATGAGCCAGGCTGTGGCTAAAGCCATTCACCAGAAGATTGTGTAGCCACGGTTCCAAAGCATCACCATGAAGAACTTCTTTTTAGTCATTTGTTTTTTTCTTCTTCAGCTTACAAGTATTTCCGCGCAGGAATCTCCCCTGATCTTCAAAACCATTTCACGCATCAACGGCCTGCCCGTGGATGAAATAACAACCATGGCGCAGGACAGCTCAGGTTTTATCTGGGTGGGTACACCTGAAGGATTGTTCAGGTATGATGGTTTTGGTTTTAAGAATTTTTCTTTCGATGGGTCAAATAACAATTTCAGCACCGGCATTACCAGGATTGTTGTAGACAATAAAGGAAGACTGTGGATAGGTTCCAATGATGCTGGACTGAGTTGTTTATCTCCTTCAGGAAAAAAGCTGAAACTTGTCAATTCATCAACAGATAAACTAATTACAGAAAATGCGAATTATGTAACTGATATCCGCCAGGACAGGGAGGGCAAAACCTGGTGGGCTACCATCGATGGGCTGTTTTGTCTGGACGAATCTGGCCCCAGGTGCTTCCGCGTTCTTTCCAGTCATGTGCGGGGAAATTCTTTCAATCATATTGACTTCGATCCGGAGGGACATATGTGGGTCAGTGGGTTCTCGGGCCTGTTTGTGTTCGACAAAAACCTCCAGCAGCTTCTGCCTGCGGGGATGAGCGTTGGAGAGAAAGCATTTTTTGGATCGATGAAAGATTATGCCTGTATTGCTTTTCAGGGAAACAGGATATGGTATTCGAACTGGATCCCTGAACTGGGTGTTTACGACAGGGCGAATGGATCTTCAGCAATTACTTATTCAGGGAAAGGCTCTTCGCAGCCGGATTTTAACCGGAAGGCCAACACCATCTTTATAGATTCCAAAGGTTCGGCCTGGATTGGAACAGGATACGGACTAAGTTGGATCAGGAGCAATGGTACCATTCAAACTTTCAGGAATGAAGCAGGAAATGACTTCAGCCTGGTGAATGATAAGATCAATGATGTAATGGAAGACAGGGAAGGGAATTTCTGGTTTGCCACTAAAAAAGGAATGAGCATGGCTCGCCCTTACGCACATGCCATTCGGAACATTTCTTCTCAAACTGCATCAGCCTATCCCTTTGCCAACAAAGAGATCAATGATGTTATCCAGGTAGACAGCAATACCCTGCTGATTGGAACCCATGAAGCTGATGGTATTTACATGACGGATCTGCAGTTCCGTACCATACGGCACTGGTATTTTAATAAAGTAGCTTATGACTGGGTCTGGCGTTTTTTTGATGATCCTCAACACCAGCGTGTTTTTATTGCAACGCAGGAAGGTATGTTGCTGTTTGATAAGCAAACGCGCGAGATCTCTAAAGCCAAAGACTCTGTATTACAGAATTTTTATCCCATAACCTCCTTTGTAGCCACCTCGGATAGTATTGTGTGGATGACGCGATTCTGGAATAAGCTGATGCGCTATAATCTCAATACAGGCGAGCATAAGATCTATGATTTTACAAAGATGGGAGAGAAGCCGCGCGTACTTTATCTTTCAAAAGACAAGAATAACCGACTCTGGATCATCGCCCACCAGTCGGGCCTTTGGAGGTTTGATCCGGTTACGGAGAGAATTGTTGAGCGACTTGAAAAAAATGAAAGCAATTCATCGATCAAAGAATCCGTACTATTTAATTTCCTGGATATTGGTGAGTATTATTTAATGGGTTACCGCACCAAGGGTATCAGTCTCTATCACAAGAAATCCAAATCCTTCCAGCATTTTACCAGGGAGACAGGGTTGGTAAGCAATACTATCCGTGATGTAATTGCTCTGCGCGATGGAAGTTTATGGATTGCTACTCAAAACGGCCTTACTCATTATAATCCTTCTGATGGGGAAATGACCAATTACAATTATGAAAGTGGAATTCTCAATAATGATTTTATTCGCATTCATGAATTAAAGGATGGTCGCTTAGTAGCTGTAAGCACCAGGGGATTAATTGCGTTTGACCCCGATGAGATGGAAAAAAAAGAAACGGTTGCTGCTCCCATGATTACTGATATCCGCATCTATGGTCAGAATGTGCCTACGGATACCGTTTACAATAGCGATCAGCCGTTAAAGATTGGTTATGGCGACAACTATTTTTCTTTTGAATTTATCAGCCTGCATTATAAAAGTCCACAACAGGTAGAATATGCTTACAAACTGGAAGGGCTGGACAAGGATTGGATCAATGCTGGATCCCGAAGGTTTGTTTCCTATAACCGTGTTCCGGGAGGTTATTACCATTTTCGTGTGAGGGCACGATGGCCCAATGGCAAATGGGTGGAAGCCGCCAATCCTGTATCTGTTTATGTAGCCACTGCATTTTATAAGCAATGGTGGTTTTATGGCCTGGCATTTCTATTAACCCTGGCTTTCTTTTATGCCCTGTTCCGTTACCGGTTAAGGCAGGCCTTGAAGGTAGAACGTATGAGGACAGCTATTTCAGGAGATCTTCATGACGAAGTTGGAGCTTCACTTACTTCTATTTCACTTTTTAGCGAAATGGCAAGACAATCAAAATTGCCTGAGCATACCAAAGAAGAATATCTTCAACGCATTGGTGAACGCAGCCGCGAGTCTATCGAAAAAATGAGTGATATCATCTGGAGTATCAATCCTGAAAATGATCATCTTGACCAGTTGCTATTACGCATGAAGAACTATGCACTTGAAGTTTCCGAAGCCAGAGATATCGCATTGCAATGGAATCAAAGCAGCAAAATTCTCCACCTGAAACTAAGCATGGAGCAGAGAAAAGACCTGTATCTTTTTTTTAAAGAAGCCGTGAATAATGCTGTGAAACATGCAGGTGCAAAAAACCTTCGCGTCAATTTTAGTGTGAATGACTCTTTGGTCCACATGCAGATTTCGGATGATGGAAAAGGATTTGACGTTAATGCCGCTTTTACCGGTAATGGTCTAAAGAATATGCAAAGAAGGGCAGGACAATTAAATGGTGAGATCCGTATTATATCGGGTCAACCGGAAGGTACGATGGTGGAACTTCAATTTAAGACCAAATAAAACCAGCTTTTCTCTTATTACATCACATAATCATGGGATTGGATTATGAACAGGGAACATTGATTTTTGCCAGAGATTGAAACCCGGCAGCGCCTGCCGGATCTCGTACAAATGAATGTTCATGAAAACATGTCGAAACCTGACCTTGCTGCTGTTTGCTTTGAACACATGTTTCCTCCTGCAGGCCCAGGACCTGGGAAATATTAAAACGCAAAAGCCTTTTACCTGGCAGGGAAGCATTGGTGCTTCGTTGAATTTTTATTCTTCAACAGAGAAAGTATATACCCAACCTCCCTACGCATGGAACGTGTATGGAAATTTTACGGGCAATTTATATGGTGTGACATTGCCGGTTTCTTTTCTGGTAAATCAGTATGGTAAAAGTTATACCAATCCTTTTACGCAGTTTGGTATCAGTCCAACCTATAAATGGATAAAGCTGCACCTGGGTTACAGGAACATGGTATTTTCTCCTCTGACTTATGAAGGACAAAGTTTTAAAGGTGCAGGCATTGAACTTACACCAGGCATTTTCAGGTTTGCCGCATTTGCAGGAAAATTGAACAAGTCGGTAAATGAGGATACTACCAGCGGCAGATTAACCATGCCTCAATTTTCAAGAAAAGGGTATGGGGTGAAGATTGGAATTGGTAATTCTTCTCATTTTTTTGACCTGATCTATTTCAGTGCAAAAGATGACAGCAGCTCCGCCAAGGTCCTTAAATCAGGAAGCCTAAGGCCGCAGGAAAATTCGGTTCTCGGCAGCTCCGCAAAAATCACGCTTCTCAAAAAAATAATACTAACTACAGATGTAGCACTGAGTGGTTTAACCCAGGACATTGGTATTGAAAAAGATTCTACCGAACCCAGCTCCCTTTCAAAATTTTTTGACAGGTTGATTGATGCAAATGGCAGCACAGCGCTGGCATGGGCAGGACAAACTTTGGTCACGTTTCAGTTCAATAAAATGCAGGCTACGATTGGCTACAGGAGAGTGCAGCCTGATTTTAAATCCCTGGGAACACCTTATATGCTGAACGATTTGGAACAGTTGAGCCTTACCAATCATTTCAGTCTTTCCAAAGGAAAGCTGAATATCAATACCAGCATCGGCAGTCAACACAACAATCTCAATAATAAACTGATTTCAGAGCTGAAAACCACTACCGCAAATGTGAATGTGAATTCCATCCTGAGTTCAAAATTTTCATTGAACCTGAATGGAACATTTTATGGGCTTCATCAAAAGGATGGACTTATCAAAGTCAATGATTCATTCAGGCTGAAACAACAGGTTTTGCAGTTCAGCATTTCGCCAGTATATCTCCTGGCTTCATCTTCAGGCAATCTGAGTCTTTCCGCAAATCTCACCGCGGGAGGATTGTTTGATCAGAATCCTGCCACTGATTCTTTCAACTCAAACAGAAATTTTTCGGCTTCAGCAACAGCCGCCAAATACATCAATCAAAAGGCTCTGAATTTTTCACTTACCGCTTTGCATAACAGGTTTACCCAGGGCGAAGTTGACTATAATTCCACTGGTTTTAACCTGGGTGCAGGCACACAGTTGCTGAAATCAAAAAACCTGAGTCTTCAGGGAACGGTAGGATATCTTTTTAATAATTACCAGTCAACCAAAACAGGTGGCAATATCACCTTTTCTTTCAACGCTGGTTACCAGGCGGGAAAGCAAAGCTTCAGCGCTTTTACTAATTACCTGATCACAACACCTGGAAATATCATTACCAATCCCGAAAAAATTCCTGTAGCTGTATCAACAAAAAATTTTGCTGGTGGCCTGTCATACAGCTACAGCTTTTAAATAAGTGAAACATGAAAAATACCTTATCCAGATTGTTTTTTCTTTTACTGTTGGCTGGTGTTTGCAGTTCCGCTTATGCTCAGCCAATGGTGAACGTACAGGTGAATGTGATCCCGCCGGTGAGTCCTTACCTCAATCAAATGCTTTCTTCCGCGGGCGGCAGGATGATGGTGCAGGTAACTTTTAATTCACAGCCGGGTAGCACCATCAACGTAAAACTTGCCGGCAGGCTGGAAAGACTTTCGCCATCACCCTTATCCATAGAACTCAGTCCTTCATTTTTCCCGGCCCAACCGGTTACACTGCAGGGAGGAATTCCTCTTTTTCTATCCAACAACCTGCTCCAGCAAAGTTTTGGTAACCTTAATGAAAACAATCTTATATTCAGCGGCACCTCACCTGATGCTCTGAAAGAAGGTATCAGCTATAAATTACCTGAAGGACTGTATCGCCTTTGTATCGTGGCTTACAGTTATGGCCAGGGCAACCAGCCCTTATCCGATCCAAATGGAGGATGTACAACTTTTTCTGTTTGTTATAAAGCGGCACCGCCTCAGCTGGTGCAACCGGTTAACAGCACCGTTTTATCAAATTCACTGCAAAAGATAATTCCCACATCACCCATAATTTTTTCATGGACGGCTCCGGCATCCACCTGCGGCATGTCAACGGCGATGGTAGATTATGACCTGGAGATCAAAAAAATATTTCCCGGGCAAGCAGTAACAGATGCAGTGAACAATCCTTACCTGTTTTTGAAAAAGAACCTGCCTTCTGCTACATTTCTTCTGGATACCAATTTGTATAAAAACATTTTACAGCCAGGGCAGCAATATATAGTAAGAGTAAGAGCTTACAGCAAGCCAGGAACACCAGCTATTGAAATCGATAACCAGGGCTTCAGCAGGGTAGTGGCTTTTCAATATGGAGATGCTGCATCAACAACGCCTGCTCCTTCGCCAACTGTTCCCGTAACTGAGCCAGTGGTTTCTGCTTCCACTGCCAGCTGCGGTTTACCTGTAGTTAGCAATACAACATTATTATCCGATAAGATTTTGAATGGTACTGATGTTACTATTGGAAATTTTACTTTACACATCGATAACGCCAGTCAAAAAACTGATGGATCATTTAGTGGTGAAGGTTATATCAACTGGAAGCCATTAGCCTCCATGCCGGCTCCTTTAAAACTGGCGGTGGTCTTCAGTAATATTAAGATCAACTCGGACAGAAAGGTTTTTGATGGCACCGTGGTAACTACAACCAGCGCTTCCAAACCAGCATGGGCAGGCCTTGCATCATCCAAAACTGTAAATGATCTTTTGAGTAAACTCAGTCCTTCACTGGCCAGGGAGATCAATGATTTTGCTACTGATGTACAACCGGTTTCAAAACTTTCAGGACTCACCAAGGTTGAAATGCCACTTGGATTGAATACGATTTCAGGAACAAAAGCCATAACACTTGCCGTCCTGCAGGTAGCGTTTACGCCACAAGGTTCAGACATGACCCTTCTTCACAGTCTCAACCTTACCGAAGCGGGTCCTGATGCATGGCTCTCCCTGGCTGGAACCGGATTCTGTATCAAACCTGATGGATTCAATTTTTCTAAAGGAACATTATATGCACCAACCGATCGCTCATTTACATTGGGCAGTGGTGGAGAGGCTATTAAGTTTACATTGAAAGGTGCATCAAAAGCACCGGCTGATGTAAGTGGGGGTACATACCTCACCTTTACAGACGGTAAAATTGAAAAAATATTTGCAACTGCTGAACTGCAGTTTCCAAAAAGCCTTTTGTTGAAAGACGAAGCAGGAAAGCCTGGTGCATCAGAATTAACTGCCACATTCAAGTTGGAATTTCTTGATTGGGAAGACTGGTTAGCAGAAGGCAAGCTACCGGATTTCCAGATCAATGGGATCAGTGGATGGAGCTTCTCAGCGCCTTCTATTTTCTTCGACCATTCGCAAAAACTAAATCCTGCAGGTGTAGTATTTCCTGATGAATACACAGGATTAAAATCAAATGCTTTTGATGGTCTTTATATTCCAAAATTGCAGGTGAGCTTACCGCCCTCGTTTAAAACTTTTACCAGCGACAGCAGGTTATCATTTAGTGCCAATCATTTTTTTATTGATAAATCCGGAATTACCACCAGTCTTAAAGGAACCAACATTGTCAGTTTAAGCACAGGAAGTCTTGGTGGCTGGAGCTTTTCCATTTCAGATATTGGATTACTGATGGTAAACAGTACTTTCCGAAGTGGTTCGCTCAATGGAGAATTTTTACTACCTGTCAGCACCACGCCGCTTAATTATACCGCTTCCTTATTAAAGACCACTACAGATCTTGGCTATGAGTTTTCGGTAAAGCCAAAAGGAAATATGAACATGGATATGTTGCTGGCTACGCTGCAGCTTCATTCCAGTTCTACCTTCCAGATAAAACAGGATGAAGCGGGAGTGGCTGTAATGACAAATTTGAATGGTCATATCAGTATTAATACAGGAAGTAGCAAAACCATTGCAGCTTTGTTGCCTGAACTTCAGTTTACCAACCTGGCACTGGCTAACCGCAATCCTCTTACCAAAAAAGAAGAATTCTATTTCAATGCAGATACCTGGTCTTTTTCCAGTCCGCCAAAAGCCGTTGGAGGATTTCCTGTGAAACTGAATAACATCATACCTTATCTCAAACCCGGGGGTGGTACTTCCATGCTTGCAGGTTTGAAATTTGACCTGAACATAGATATTGGTTTTGGAGACAAGACCATGATCAGCGGAACTACCACGCTTGATATCAGTGGTAAGGTAACGCCAGTTGCGAAAGCTGCACCCAAGGCAAGCTTCAATGAACTTTCAGTCAATAAAATCAAACTGCAAGGTGATGTAGGGCCGGTGAGCATCGCAGGTCTTCTCGAGTTTTATAAGAGAGACGCGATTTTTGGAGATGGCCTGAAAGGAAAGGTTTCTGCTGATTTTAAAATTGCAAAGGTTGATGGAACCGCACAGTTTGGAAAAACAACTTCGGGTGAAGGATATAACTACTGGTTTGTGGATGCGAGGGCTGCATTACCTAAACCCATTCCTTTAGTAGGTCCCTTAGGGATCGCAGGTTTTGGTGGTGGTGCCTTTTACAATATGAGTTTCAGCAATGAAGTACCCAAAAGCACTGAGCTTGCAGCTTCTAAAATGGATCTTGAAGATGCTACTCCGGGTAAAACGGCTTCAGGCCTCAACTTCATTCCACAAAAAGGAAAGGCGGGATTAAAAGCTACTATTATCACTGCACTCACAGAACCAAAATCCTTTAATGGCGATATTACACTGACTGCTGTGATAGACATGAGCAAAGGCTCTTTTTCAAAATTCGGTCTGAATGGCAATGCCTATTTTGTTACGGATTATCCTTCCAACAAAAATCCTTTTGTGAAAGCAATGGTGGATGCCTCTTATGATATTCCTTCCACCACGTTTAATCTAAACGCCACTGTTGATGCCAAATTTGCTTCGGTAACTGCCCGTGTACCCATTGGTGTTTATGCCGATCCTTCTAAATGGTTTGTAAAAGTGGGTGATCCCTTTGGTGAAAGAGTCAGCTTCACTTTCCTTGATGTTAACTCACCAGTACTAAAAGCCAAACTCAATGCAAACGCCTACCTCGCGGCAGGTAATGTATTAGATGGAGGATTGCCACCTCTGCCTGCTGAAGTCACGGGTATGAGTGGCATGCCCGCAACAAATCCTCAAACAGCAAAACTAATCAGCGATATCAATAACAGTCCCGGTGGCGGATTTGCATTGGGTGCACAGGTGCGTGGGGACTTCCGTGCTTCCTTTCTGATGCTCTATGCACAGGCTACAGCCATTCTGGGTTTTGACCTGATGATGAAACATTTTACCGAACCCATTGAATGTGGTGGTAAACCCGGTGGCATTAACGACTGGTATGCGATCGGACAACTGTATGCTTATCTCAATGCAGATGTTGGTGTGCATGTTGATGTTTGGTTTTATGAAGGCGACCTTTCACTATGCAGCGTGGAAGCCGGAGCTATTCTGAATGGCGGTCTTCCCAATCCCACCTGGGCCCAGGGAAGGTTTGCCGTGAATGGTTCTGTATTGGGTGGAGCTGTAAAAGTGAATACGAATTTCCAGTTTGAGATGGGTGATAAATGTTATCCCGGTCCATCAGATCCTTTAAAGGATATCAAAATCATTGCTGATTATGGTCCGGCCAAAGCCGATGTGTTTGATGAGGCTTATGTGGTTGCCAACCAGCCGTTAGATGAAATCATGGAAATCAGTCTTCCACCTACTGAAGCAAAACCTGAAGGCGAGGTTCGCAAGTTCCGGTTCTCCATTAAGTCGTTTACCATTTCATTGAATGGAACTCCTTTACCTGATGAAGGTTTGCAATTCTCACCAGACAAAACTGTTGTACTCAAAAGACACAAGAACATATTTGAAGCCCGCAAGACTTACCAGGCCCGCGTTGTATGTATTGCAGAACAATGGTATCCCGAACAATCGCGATGGGATCATCCATATAATGATAAATTAAAAAAGAGGGAAGCCCATTCAGAGATCACCGAGTTTTCCTTTGTCACGGGTGATGCGCCCATCACGATTCCTGAAAAGAATGTGGTGCTTTCTTATCCTGTAAACGGGCAAAGGTTTGTTTTGAAGAATGAAATGGGCGGAGCCGGTAAACTGCAACTGAAGATGTGGCAACCCAATATCCTGTCATCAGAGCGATTGATGAAATGGCAACTGTTTTTTGTTGATCTGAATAAGGGAGATACCATCAGCACTTCTTTTACGCCCGATGCAGCCAATAATACTTTAAATTTCAGGCTACCCGCGCAACTTAAAAACGAAACACGTTATAAAGTCATCTTCTGGCCAAGAACTCAGGATGTTCAGGGCGGTGTGAGAAAGGATCTGACAGAATTGAATATTCAGTCAAAGGTGAGCGAGAGTACAAGGAAGCTGGGAAAAGAAGGAACCATGACCATCAGCACAAGAATTGCTTCCATAACTCAGAAAAAACCAGGCGACCAGCCTGTTTACAGTTTTGTTTTTGCAACCAGCAAATACAATAGTTTTTCAGAGAAGCTGGCGGCTCTTGGAGAATGGAAGGGTAAGAATTCTTCCAGCAAATTCACGATATCCAATACTGGCAATATCACAGAATCATTTGATGATGCTGAAATAAAAGGATTTACTTCTCCTGCAGGCATTTCTTATCCATCACTTCTTTCCGTGCAGATATCCTGGGATGGCAGCAGGCAGAATGATGCTTTCGCCAACGACAAACTTTATAAGAGCGCCCTGGTGCTGGCTATCAGCGGAGCCAATATCAACCTGGCATTGCCATCGGTCAGGAAAGAAATTTACAAACCGGTGAATACGGTAGACTGGAGTAAGATGAAATCAATGGCTTTGCTGAATACTTCCAATTCTGTTGTTGCAGTGAATAAAAATTCATCTGCCATGACAGCGCCTTTCTCATCCACCATTGCATCCATGACACAGGTGAATACTGGAGGATCCATGATGGTTTCTCCAAAGGTGAGTAATTTTCTTGTTACACCAACACACCAGATCAGCTGGACCAGGGAAACGATCATTCTACAGGATTACCAGTTGCTGAAAAACTTTGCAAAGAAAGTGCTCGATTTCCAGAAATCTTACCAGCAACTGGAAAAAACTATTTCCTCAGATGTGCTGGAAGATGATAGCAGCCCTCAATTATACACCAGCAACTCAATTGGCGGTTATGCCTATGTGCCGTTGAATAAACTGGCAGCATTGTACCGGTCTGCTGTCAACATGAATTTACTGAAGATGCTTGCCGGGCTTTCTTATGAGTATCTGCCCAAATCTGGCAACAGAAGCATGCAACTGAGTTATGGGTTGAAAGGATTTCCTTCAACCAGCATCAATAAAACATTCACGTATTAACAGCATCCATGAAAAAGCAATTCTTATTTTTTATTGTATTGATACTGTTGGCGCAGGAAAAGCTTAAATCACAAAACGGGTCATTGCCCGATACACCTGTGATCCGCGTAATGGCAAAAGCCTATGGTGATTCTATTGTATTGCGATGGGCACCTTCTACTCCGGGAGCCTGGCAACTGTTGAACAAAACCGGTTACCAGGTTTTGAGAATGAGCAGGAACAGTGCGGATGGGAAGTGGACAGCTCTGAACAGCCAACCCATTATACCCAGTTCACTGGAGGCCATGAAGAAAACACTTGACCGGAACAACAAGTATGCTGCTATCGCGGCGCAGGCTCTTTATGGCAAATCAGTAACCACCGCAAAAAATGGAATGGCACCCGTCATTACGCAGGGTGCTGATGATCTCAATAACAGATATGCCCTGGCTTTGCAAAGTGCGGATTATTCAGCAGCTGTAGCTGATGCTATCGGGCTGCGATGGACAGATAAACAGGTTGTTGCTGGGGAAGCCTATGTTTACAGGATCGTTGCCGCAAAGCCTATCCCAAATATGAAACAGCTTTCTTCTTCCCTGGTAGTGGTGAATCAAAGAGAAGCAAATTTAAAACCTGAAGGCCTTGTGGTTTTTGGAGGTGATAGGAAGGTGGAATTGCAATGGCCCCGCCATCAACCGGAATCCTACTCAGGATACCAGGTGGAAATAAGTGAAGATGGAAAAAACTACAAGGCTCTCCATGAATCACCCTATTATACATCATTGCCGGATACAGCCAACCTGCCAAAAGATTCAGCATTACTACAACTGACGGATCTGTTGCAGCAGCAACATGTTTTAATTGATTCGATCAAAAAAAATTACCAACCCTATTTTTACCGCGTTCGGGGCATCAATTCATTTGGTGAATGGAGTGCTTATTCAGATCCGGTAGTGGTTAGTGGAAGAGACCTTACTCCTCCTTCTTCCATCCTTCTTGGTACACCAGAAGTGATGAACAACAGGTCAATGAAATTAAGCTGGAACAAACCTGTAAAAGAATCTGATTTGAAAGGATATTATGTGTACCGGTCCAGTCAGGTTGATGGAGGATTTACCTTATTGCATCCTCAATTGCTTTCTGTTGATGCAACAGGGTTTACAGATCCAGCACCCTTTGAACATGGACCCAATTTTTATATGGTGGCAGCAGTGGATACTGCGGGCAACCAGAATCCTTCTTTCCCAGTCATGGGTTTGTTGCCCGATACTACAGCACCTGAAGAACCTACAGAATTAAAAGGAAATATCGACAGGGAAGGACTGGTACACCTGTCCTGGAAAATGAATCCGGAAGAAGATATCAAAGGGTACAAAGTTTATTTTGCTCATGAAAGAAACCAGCCATTTACACAGATCACTTTATATCCAACATCGGAAAACCAATTTACCGATAGCATTACTTTAAAAACACTTACCAAGAAGATCTATTATCGGATTGTTGCGGTTGATCAAAACAATAATCATTCAGATTATTCGGATGTCCTTGAATTGAAAAAACCCGACATCATTCCGCCAACGCCACCCGTAATACTTGATGCCACAATCATTCCTGGCGCAGCACAATTGCAATTTTCAAACAGTGCTAGCAAGGATGCCATACATTACCTGGTGATGAGAAGGGAAGCTGGGGGTGACTGGAAACAGGTCGCCAGGATCGCGCACTCAGAAAAAACAGATCGATTCAGTTTTTCTGATACTACTATAAAACATGGAATTGTATACGAATACGCGGGCAAGACGGTTGATGAAGATGGTTTGATTTCTGAACTGTCAACACCTGCAAGGTTACAACTGCGCGGAGCAGAGATCTTATCTTCCATCAGCTTTACAAAAGCATTTTATGATGCGCAACAGAATGCCGTTGTACTGCAATGGAATTACACTACATCAGAACCTTTCTATTTTGTGATTTACAGATCGCTGGCAGGCGCTCAACTCGAAAGATACCGCACACTGGAAAAAGGAACCCGTGAATGGAAGGATTTCCAGGTAACAGAAATGGAAAAAGGATACCGTTACGCCATCCAGGCTGTATACCAGAACAATTCCAAAATGACAAGTATCGGCGAAGGCATCCTGGTGAAAAAATAGGAAGGAATTACATCCTCGAAAGAATTGAATTGGCCAGCGTTTTAGCTGTATTGATGTGTTCAGCTTTCTCCATTTTCTTTCCTACAATGATCACCAGGAGATCATCGTTTTGCTTCACAATGAGGCTGCCGTCCGCCCATGCTGCTTTTTCTCCAACACCCTGTACGGGTTCCGTTGTGGTACCTGTGCTTTTTTCCATATCCGACACATATTTTTCAAATTCCGGCCCTGCATTCTGGTGGAGGGTTAGTGATACATTTTCTCCTGTTTTTGATAGTTCTTCAGAAGCAGAAACATATTGACACATGGTTGACGATTGCATGCCGGGCCGTATGGCATTACCCAGGATCTGCTTTGCATCAGCTTCTGTCAGGAGCGAACAGGCCTGTATGTTTTTCACTTCAGTTTTTTCAATACTGCTGTCCTTCGCTTCAACCTTTGGCTGGCTTTCATCATTGCTGCATGATGAACAAAAATTCATGAATGCCAATAAGAAAAGAGCAATTGTAGTCCTGGAGTTTGTATAGATCCTCATTTCTATTTGTTTACTATAAAGCTATTTACTTTAAGTCAGTACCTCACTCACACATTTATGGGATTTTTCCAGTAAGGAAATGCTTCAATAAATAATTTATAGATCCAATTCCTTCAGTAGGCTTAAAAATAAAAACGCGCAAGACTATGGCTAGAAGCTTTGTGGCCACTGTGGTTCCTGGTGTTCTTTGTGGTGCTGCATTGGATAACAATGATGGAAGATGTTTCGAGATTGCCGTTTCCTTTTTCGCTGTTATTTTTACACCTGAAGAACCAATCATGCTTAAAAAAGAAAACACCATAAGAAAAGCCAGGCCTGAAGAATTTGAAAAGATCGGACAACTTATGGTCCAGGTGTATTCGCAATTAGAGGGGTTTCCAAAACCTGGAGAGCAGCCAGCCTATTATCAATTGCTTGCCAACATTGGCGCACTAACAGAAAAGCCAGGAGTTTCGCTGCTGGTAGCAACATCTCCTGATGAAAAAATTCAAGGTGCGGTGGTTTATTTTTCCGACATGCAGTATTATGGTTCGGGTGGAAGCGCTACACAGGAAAAAAATGCAGCAGGCTTCCGCTTGCTGGCAGTGGATCCATCCTCAAGAGGTAAAGGAATTGGAAAACTGCTCACACTGGAATGTATCAGGAGGGCAAAGGAAGATGGCGTTTCGCAACTGATCATCCACAGCACCATGGCCATGCAGGTAGCATGGAAAATGTATGAAGGTCTTGGTTTCCAAAGATCAGAAGACCTTGATTTCTCACAGGGTGGACTACCCGTTTATGGATTCAGGCTGATGTTGAAAGAAAGCCATGGTCCTTCTTCTTAAAACCTGACCCATTTCGCTCCATATTCGATCAGGGCAAATTCCATAGCAGCATGCACCTGCATTTTTAAATTCGGTAAATCATCCGTTGTCAATCCTTCCACGCTAACTTCAGGTAAGAATACAGCCCGACTGATACCAGGCCTGAGGGAAAAAATACTCCTGTAGTGCATCAGGTCATAAGAATTCAGAATCAGCACCGGTTTGATGGGAGTTCCTGTTTCTATAGCTACTCTAAACGCTCCATCATAAAAAGGCTTTAATGGCTTTTCGGTGGTATTGAATGTGCCCTCAGGAAATACTAATACAGAAATACCATGATTCAGGATAGATTTCAACAGGCGTACGCTTTTCATCCTGTTCTCTGGATTGCTGCGGTCCACGGTCACGATCACATTCCTGTAAATGAATCCAAACACTGGGATCTTCGACATTTCTACTTTACCAAGAGGCCGCAATGGCTTTCGGAATATTTTGGGCACAAGCGCTGAATCAAGATAGGAGATGTGATTGCTGACATAGATATAAGACTGGTCTTTACGATGCTCTTCCAGGTAAAAATTCCGGTGAATAATAAAAACCAGGGCAAGCCAGATATCAGCCCAGACCATGCAGGCGTAATAGATAAGGTTTCCTGCCCGGATCCTCCCCAGCGGCATTACCAGCAGAGACCAGATAAATACCGGTATCATCAAGGCCACAAAAAGCAGGAAGGCATAGATCACGTAAAGGATATGAAAAGGCTTGAGCAGGATACGCATGTTATTTTTTCTTTTCGTCGCCGGGACAATGACATTCAAATTCTTCTTCCAGGTTATAGCAGGTGATCACTTTGGTTTCTTTTTCGCACTGTGCAAAGATCACCCTTAACTTTTCACCGTCAGAGGTTTCACCCTGCAGGGCATAAGTAGGACAGGGTTTGTCGAAGCGGTCGCTTTTTCCCAGGTGAATGATGCCTTTTTTCATGATCTCGGCAATGTCTTCCCTGCTGATGTGGCGGCAATTCATCCGGCAAAGCGCATGTTTGGTATAGATCAGGCTCGAAGGCGTGCGGTCAAACAATTCTCCTCTTACAGGTTCCTGCCATCGCTTGTAAATAAATACAACCAGCAGCACCAGTATTAGCAGTAGTGATAAAGTGGCTCTTCCCTGTTTCATCAGTGTTTGCGAATGTAATCATAGAAATTAAGGCTTAAAAGATTGTCTTGCCGCCCGCACCTTAACAATTTCCTAATTAGACTGAAGCCAACTTGCGGCGAGAGAGTTTTGGCTACCTTTGCGGGTTCATGGAAAAACAGAGGACAGTTGCCTTTCATACCCTGGGTTGCAAGCTCAATTTTTCCGAAACATCCACGCTTTCACGTCAAATGGAAGCCGGCGGTTTCTTAAAAAAAGAGTTTGAAGAAGAGGCAGACGTATATGTGATCAATACCTGTTCGGTAACGGACAATGCGGATAAAGAATGTCGCCAGCTGGTGAGAAGGATTCAGCGGAAAGCGCCTCAAAGCCTGGTGGTCATTACGGGCTGTTATGCCCAGCTCAAGCCAAAAGAGATCTCTGAAATTCCGGGCGTTGACCTGGTATTGGGTGCAGCGGAAAAATTCAACCTGGTATCGCATATCAAAGAACTGGCAAAAGGTGATTCTGCGAAGATCAGCAGCTGTGATATTAGTGATGTGAGCGGATTTAATGCTTCCTATTCATTGAACGATCGCACAAGAACTTTCCTGAAAGTGCAGGATGGTTGTGATTATACCTGTTCATTCTGTACTATCCCCATGGCCAGGGGAAAGAGCCGAAGTGATAGTATCGATAATGTATTAAGAAATGCAGAAGAGCTGGCAAAAACTGGCGTGAAGGAAATTGTGCTGACGGGTGTAAACCTGGGCGATTTTGGAAAGGGAGCAGATGGAGCCATAAGAAAAGAAGAAGATTTTTATGATCTCGTCAGACAGCTCGATGAAGTGGAAGGCATAGAACGTTATCGCATTTCTTCTATTGAACCCAACCTGCTCACAAAAGAGATCATTGAATTTGTAGCTGCCAGTAAAAAGTTCATGCCTCATTTTCATATTCCGCTGCAGAGCGGGAGCAATGAAATATTGAAACTGATGCGCCGCCGTTACCAGCGGGAACTCTATATGGAAAAAGTGGAAATGATCAAATCACTCATGCCACATTGCGCAATTGGAGTGGATGTGATCGTAGGGTTTCCTTCAGAATCGGATGAGCAGTTCAAGGAGACTTTTGACTTCCTGCACCAGCTGGACGTTTCCTATTTGCATGTTTTTACCTATTCGGAAAGAGATCATACCAAAGCGCTGGAAATCCAGCCTGTTGTTCCTGTTTCCAGGAGACATGAAAGAAACAAGACCTTGCGCAACCTGAGTTATATGAAGATGCAGTATTTCACGGAGCAGCAAAGAGGCAAGACCAGAAAGGTATTGTTTGAAGACCATGAAAAAAATGGCATGATGGAAGGTTATAGCGATAATTATATCAGGATCACAACACCTTACAGGAAGGAGTGGGCGAATCAGATCGTTGACTGGACAATTTAATTGAAGAAGAACTGATGAAGAAATATTTAGTGACCGTACATTTCGACTGGAACGAAGCCGCCATGGAAGCCATTCCGGGGCACAGGGAATATATTAATACCCTGATCGACGACCAGGTAATAGAGCATTATGCGGTGAGCATGGAAGTGCAGACCGTCTGGATCACGATCAATGCCAATACCAAGACCGAAGTCAAAAAGATCTTATCCAAATCTCCCTTCAAAAAATTCTGGAAGTTGGAGGTGAATGAGCTCATGATCTGGGACGGGCAGAATTACCGGCTGCCGGTGGTGCAGTTAAATTGACGTAAGGAAAAATAAAGAAGCAATCTAGAATGGTTTACAATTTTTCACTGTCAAACTATGGTCTGTTTGAAAAAATTGCAACTCCAAAAGGTTTATCTGTTTTTGGTGTCGGAATTTTAATTGTAGTGAAACCATTATGGGATATTTCCAGGGAGTCACCTTCTTTTGCCCCTTATAACATAAATAGAGTCTTTCCAAGTTTAGCAGTCTCGTTAGTTCTTAGATTTTTTACGGAGGCACTAATCGTTTGAGTAACTAAGTCATTTGTATATACCTTAACCCTTAACATTTCTGTAGGTTTGCAGGAAAACAACACCAATAAGACTAATACCATGCTTTTCATTACTCCAATAATTTGATTTCTTGTATTTCTGAAATGATCTGTGTATTTCTTTCATTTAGTTCAAGTTTAAGTACTCCACCGAGTTGGCTAGGGATTTTGAAACCGGGGCTAAGCAAAAAAGGTAATTTTTTGGAAATCCAAACCTTTATAGTGCTGTCAATACTTATCCATAATTCGCATTCATGATCTAAAACTTTTTCTTTTTCATTGAGTGGTCTAAATTCCAAGAGCTGGCGTTCAGAAATGGTGATTTCGCCGTCCTTATTAAAGGAATATGAATAACCGTTTTTTAAAACGCTGTTTTTTGTATTGACTTCAATTTTTTGACCTTGGAAGTAGGTTTGATTGTTTACAGGAGTACTTACTACTACAGAACTGTCAGCATATACAAAGACACTGTCAATTGTGGGAATTGTCAAAGTTTGGGATTCTGTATTCGATGCCATTTGTTTTGCAACCATCAGCAGGATTGAATCCTCCTTTGTTTTAGGAGGATTTTTAATTTCATAGCTACTAATATCAAATGACAACTTACTCTTATAAGTGGTTTTATATATTCCAACAACATTTTGAGAATTTATGGCAGTTACTATTAACAAGGATGAGAGTAAAATAAGCCACTTCATATACAAAGGTTTAAAAGGGTGAATTGTTAACCAACTCACCCAAATTTAAAAATTTGCAGCCGCTATGGAAGCAGCCGTTTTGCGTCAGGGTTGGCGCAGTTAAATTGATGAGGATTAGCCATTTTTTTGAAAATTATTTTTTCGGAATGTGCAGTCCCCTTATTTTTGCACTCCTTTCGCGCAAAGCATAAGGAATTGATCTTAAAAATATTGGGAGTTTAGCTCAGCTGGTTCAGAGCATCTGCCTTACAAGCAGAGGGTCGGCGGTTCGAACCCGTCAACTCCCACTTCAAGTCTGTCAAGGGTTCTAAGCGATTAGGACCTTTTTCATTTTTATCCCTTTCCATTGAGAAATCCATTGGATTGTCCATTATTGCGGCTAATTGCTGACTTAGAACCGCAGAATATTCAGCTGACCTAACTCCCTTTATCCTATCATATACCGTGTCATAATTTTTTTTCAAACACTTCATTATATAGGTTCTCAACCCACATCCTTTCTTGGACGGTTGCGCCCGGTAATGTGTAGAGATGTTTTTCTAAACAGATATTTTCAATATTTGTCTCGTTGTAAGCTGAAATTTTAAACTTTGATTTAAGAATAAATCCTATTACAAACTTTTCCCCCTTCTGGTTGCTGAAGTGCTTTAAATACTTCATTGGGACGTAATATTGTCTTTTTGTGTCTTGCATCTCATTGCTTTAAAATGATTATCTCAGCCTTCCCCCTTCTATAAAGGAACACCTGATCAAAGTCTGATTGAATAGGCATAGTTACTTCTATATCACCAAAAGTATCTGCTGCGAAGGTTCCTTCTTCTATAATCAACCAATACTCATCACAGGTTTTATAACCTTTCTTCTTGCGGTTCTTTTCTTCTAGCCTATGCAATAGGTGTTTGTCTTGCAAATTGGGAATGGCTGCCGCTGCACCTTCTGAATAATATGAGTCGCCTAGTTTCTTTTGAATATGCAAGACAATTGATTCTATTTCCTGTGGAAGTTCAAAACGAGACATAGGATGATTCTCAATTTTAAAGTAACCATCGTCTTCATTAAGCAGAACATCTAAGCAAGAAATGGTACACTGTCTGATTATCTCCGGTTTTCTCAGCCTTTCTAATTCATGGTGATAGCTATAATGGATATGCAACACAAATGGTACAGAATAATATCTTTTTACTTCTTCAACGATACATTCTCCAATTTTTTTCCTATCGATTTCCTGCTGCTTCAGCTTTGAACCATTTCCGACATCATCAATATAAATCCTTGTCAACTCTATCCCAATAGTTCTGCCTTCACTTTGATAAATAAAATCAGGCCTTTCTTTATCCGATTCCTTGATTTCACCTAACGGAAAGTCGTGAGACAATTCAATAAATCTATCCAAAACACGCCTTTCTCTCACTTTTTTTAGGTTACTCTGAATTTCCATCTTACTAATTTATTTAGTTTTGGTGATATAAGTATGAAAAAGCATATAAAAAAGAAGTTTCTGAATCAGGTGCAGTTGACTGATGAAGTCCAAAAAATACTTGACGAAAGCAATAAGGGAATTCCTGTATCAGAAATAAGTAAAATAAAGTCAATTCCAAAGGAGTACACTGGAATCTTAATAACCGATATGGGAATAGCCTTTCAAGCTTTTCAGTATAAATATCAAGGTCAGAATAGATTTATTCCAGAACCAGACCCTGTATTAGTCTATTTTCATTCCGCTTATTTAAACTATAGACTGATAGACGAAAAAAAGAACGTAATACTTAAAAACCTTCTCACTTCAAACGTAGGCGAACCAATGATTAATGAATTGTATGAATACTTTGGATTGACAAGCGGATTTGTAATATTTCTTTTTACTGCCCTTGAAGCGTTTATGAATAGGTGTATTCCAAAAGACTTCGTATATATTAAACCGGAAAAAAAGTATACAATAACTTATGACAAAAGACAAATTGAAGAATATCTTTCATTTGATGAAAAGATTAAGACTGTCCTTCCAAAGGCAAAAGAAAAAAACTTTATTAAACAATTTCCATTAAAGTGGAACCATATCGTCAACTTAAAGGAATTTCGAGATAGCATTGTTCACACAAAAGCTTCAAAAGAAGGAAGTTCACCTTATGATTATATCTATAAAAAGGCGCTGGACTTTAAGTACGAAGAATCAATAAATGCAGTAAAAGATTTTTGCAATTATTATCACGAACTTAATTACATCACAGAGTGTGATTGCAACAAAGATTGGTAAAATGCGCCTAAAGCCCAGGGTGACGAAATTCAAATCCTTTCTGTACAGCTAGGATTTATATCAGGATCACTTTTAAAATCAAATATTTGTTCCCAAGAAATTTTGTATCGGCTTGACACTTCTCCCTTTATAGCTTTCATTTACAATCTGCCAACTTCATAGACTATGAACCATGAACTTTGAAGGATGACCTCTTGCAGGATGACAAAGGCTATTCATAAAAGACTTGACTCGTAAACTCGTAAACTTGTGAACTTAAAAAACTATGAACCATGAACCATGAACTATCCGCCTCGCTCCATCTCCCTCCAAATAATTACATTTATACAAATCTTTTCCATGCCTTTCAACCGACGCACATTTTTGCAACAGGCAGGGATGGCTTCTGCTGCTGCTTTTTTTACATCGCTAACCCAACCTTCCTGGAGTCGCAACCTTGACAAAGCCCTCCGGCATGCAGGTTCGGTTTCTCCCGAAGAACTGGCAACTGATGAAGACTTTTGGTATTATATCCAGCAGTCATTTACCGTTTCGCCATCTCTCATCAACCTGAATAATGGTGGTGTTTCTCCTGCACCTAAAACTGTGCAGGACGCCATGAAGCGTTATTACGATCTGGCCAACGAAGCACCCAGTTATTATATGTGGCGCATTATCGACCAGGGAAGGGAACCCTTGCGACAGAACCTCGCCAATCTCGCCTGCTGCAGCCGCGAAGAGATCGCCATCAACCGCAATTCCTCTGAAGGACTGGAGACCATCATCTTTGGATTGCCTTTAAAAGCAGGTGATGAGGTAGTGGTGGCCAAACAGGATTATCCCAACGTCATCAATGCCTGGAAGCAAAGAGAGATCCGCGATGGTATCAGGATCAACTGGGTGAACCTGGAGCTGCCTTCGGAGAATGAAGCTTACCTGGTGCAGCAATATGTGAATGCCTTCACACCAAAAACAAAAGCGGTCAACATTACGCATATTATCAATTGGAACGGACAGATTCTTCCCGTGAAAAAAATAGCTGCTGAAGCCCACAAAAAAGGAATTGAAGTGTTGGTAGATGGAGCACACAGCTTCGCACATTTTGATTTTAAAATTCCTGATCTTGATGCCGACTATTTTGCTACAAGCCTTCACAAATGGCTGTACGCACCCATTGGCAGCGGCATGCTCTATGTGAAAAAAGAAAAGATCAAAAACCTTTATCCAATGTTCGCCAGCGACAATCCATTAAAGGATGACATCCGCAAATTCGAACACCTTGGTACAAGACCATTTTTTATTGAACAGGCCATCGGCAAGGCCATTGAATTTCATGAAATGATCGGCATTGAGCGCAAGCAGAAACGATTGCATTACCTAAAGAACTACTGGATGGATAAAGTAAAGGATATTCCAAAGGTGCAAATCAAAACTTCCATGGATCCAAAATGGGCCTGTGCCATAGGCATGGTAGCCATTGAAGGTAAAAAACCTTCGGAGCTGGATACACATTTGCTCTCCAATTATAAGGTTCATACGGTGAGCATCGAATGGGAAAATATCAAAGGCGTCAGAGTTACTCCAAATGTTTACACCACTACCAAAAACCTGGATGTGCTGGTAGAAGGGATCAAAAGTTTTGCACGGGTTTAGAGCATGAGTGATACACTGCAAAGAAAAATAGGTTTGGTACAAGCAACGGCCATCAACATGATCGACATGGTGGGCATTGGTCCCTTTGTGGTCATGCCTTTTGTGGTCAGCAGGTTTAGCGATGGTATGTTCCTCTGGGCCTGGATCTTTGGTGCAATCGTAGCCGTTGTGGATGGCATGACCTGGAGTGAGCTCGGAGCAAAATATCCGCTGGCAGGTGGCACCTATAATTTTCACCGCATTGCATTTGGTGAAAAAGGTGGAAGGCTGATGAGCTTTTTATTCGTGTGGCAAACCAGCATACAGGCACCATTGGTGGTAGCTTCCGGCGCCATTGGTTTTTCGCAATACCTCACTTACCTGGTGGAGCTCAACTGGTGGCAGCAAAAAATGGTTTCCGGCGGTATCGTGATCATTGTTTTTCTCTTACTCTATCGCAAAATAGAAACCATTGGAAAGATCTCTGTTGTTCTTGGTAGCATTGTTATTCTTACCATCATCTGGATCATCTTCTCCGGGCTTTCAAACCACCAGCACGAAGTGAAATTATTACCGGAAGGCGGTCATTCATTTTTCAACCAGGCATTTATCATTGCAGTGGGTTATGCATCGGTAAAAACCGTTTATGCATTCCTGGGATATTATAATGTTTGTCACCTGGGTGGTGAGATCAGGAACCCGGGTAAGAACATTCCGCGAAGTATTTTTCTTTCCATCTTCGGCATCACGGTTCTTTATCTCTTAATGAATATCAGCGTGATGGGCGTGATCCCCTATGGTAGCGTCAGGGAAGACGATAAATACCTGGTCAGTTCTTTCATGCTGCAATTGTATGGCAACAGTGCCGGCATCATTGTAACCGTACTCATTTTACTGATTGCCATGTCCTCACTTTTTGCCGTGGTGCTGGGTTATTCAAGGGTTCCCTACGCCGCTGCACTGGATGGGAATTTCTTTAAGGTCTTTGGCAAATTGCATCCTACAAAAAACTTCCCGCACATCTCACTTACGGTGCTTTGCCTGGCCGGTTTTTTATTCAGTTTGCTGATGAAGCTGGGAGATGTCATCACCTCTATTCTTGCCATGCGCATCGTGATCCAGTTCATTGGGCAGGCAGTTGGAGTGATACTGTTAAGAGAAAAAAATAAAGGGAAGGATCTTCCTTTTAAGATGTGGCTTTATCCATTGCCAGTAATCCTGTCCATCATCATCTGGCTCTTCCTGTTTATTTCCACCGGCTGGTTTGCACTCTGGGGAAGCCTGATCGCAATGATTGGAATCGTTCTTTATTTTGTAAAGACAAGAATTGAAAACAACTCCCTGTAATTTTTAAAGAAATGTTTTTGTACCCGGCTTATTGCTACTATGAAGCTTCAGTTGCGTCGCACACTTGTACTTCTTAATTCTATTCGACAAAAACTCCGAAGCACAAACAAATTACTAGATCGCATTCACCAGGTAATAATTCTTTTTGCCTTTTTGTACCAGCAGGTACTTTTCGTGTAACAATTGTTCATGGTTCACATTAAGGTTGATGTCTTCCACCTTATGACGGTTGATGCTCACACCACCATTTTGAACCATCTTTCTTGCTTCGCCCTTGCTCGGGAAAATGCTGGTCTCTGCCAGGAAAGAAATGACGTTAACGCCTGCCTGCAGATTTTCTTTGGAGAAGTTGACATGCACAATTCCTTCCATGCTCTCCAGGTCTTCCATGCTTAAGGATTCAGCAGGTGCATTTTTCTGTGCAAAGAGTTTGTCGGTAGTTTCAATAGCTTTTTTGTATTCCTCTTCTCCGTGCACGAAAATGGTGAGTTCCTGTGCCAGTCTTTTCTGAAGTATTCTTTTGGAAGGATCTGTATCGTGTTCCAGTTGCAGTTGGCTGATCTCTTCCTTTGTAAGGAAAGTAAAGATCTTTATCCAGCTTGCTGCATCTGTATCAGCTGCATTCAGCCAGAACTGGTAGAACTGGTAAGGTGTGGTTCTGACCGGGTCCAGCCAGACATTGCCACCTTCCGATTTGCCAAACTTGCCGCCATCAGATTTGGTGAGCAGGGGACAGGTAAAGGCAAAAGCTTCACCGCCAGCTTTGCGTCGGATCAGTTCTGTACCGGTTGTGATATTTCCCCACTGATCGCTACCACCCATCTGCAGCTTGCAGTTTTTATGGGTATAGAGCCAGTAAAAATCATAGCCCTGGATGAGCTGGTAAGTAAATTCGGTAAAGCTGATACCGGTTTCACCTTCAATGCGCTTGCGCACACTGTCTTTGCTCATCATATAGTTAACAGTAATGTGCTTGCCCACTTCGCGAATGAACTGCAGGAAATTAAAATCTTTGAACCAGTCGTAATTGTTCACCATTTCTGCCGCGTTCGGACTGGAAGCATTAAAATCAAGAAAGCGGCGCAGCTGGTTTTCAATCCCTTTTACATTTTTATCAAGTGTAGCCTCGTCCAGCAGGTTTCTCTCCTGGCTTTTACCACTGGGATCACCCACCATTCCAGTGGCTCCTCCCACGAGGGCAAAAGGTTTATGACCTGCCTTCTGCAAATGAACCAACAAAAGGATGGGCACCAGGCTTCCGATATGGAGAGAATCAGCCGTGGGGTCAAAACCCACATAACCACTGGTCATTTCCTTAAGTAGTTGATCTTCAGTGCCTGGCATGATATCCTGCACCAGTCCCCGCCAGCGCAATTCTTCGATCAGGTTCATAAAAGCTGCTTTAAAGCCGCAAATGTAAGTCACACAAGGGCAATTAAAGCCTAAGTTCTTCGTTTACAGCGGGTAATTTTAAGGGTTTGCCACTATGAATTTGAAAACGAATAGTATACTTTTGTGATGCTGCCCAACCTTTGAAAGACACTGGTTAAATCCATTGCTTATCCGAAAATTGAAGAAATGAAAATCAATGCTTCCGTGCTTTTGCTATTATTCCTGATAGCAACTACAGGCGTTTCTGCGCAATTCCGTAAATATTCCAATGAGTTTTTAAATATAGGAGCCGGTGCACGCGGACTGGCAATGGGAAGCGCCCAGGTGGCATCGGTTAACGATGGAACCGCAGGTTACTGGAACCCCGCCGGTCTTACAGGAGTGAAAGATCATCCCAATGCCAATTTAATGCACGCTGAATACTTCGCCGGCATTGGTAAATACGATTATGTAAGTCTTGCCATTCCCCTGGCCAATAACAAGAGGACCATTGGCTTTACTGGTCTTCGTTTTGCCGTGGACGATATCATGAACACGCTGTTCCTGGTGGAACCCGATGGCACCATCAATTACAATAATATCCAGGCTTTTTCCTCTGCTGATTATGCCTTTCTTTTTTCCTTCGCCCAGAAATTAAAAGAAACGACCAACAAAAACATTGATTTTGGCGTAAATGCTAAAGTGATCCACAGGAGTGTGGGTAAGTTTGCCAAGGCCTGGGGCTTTGGAATTGATGCAGGACTGAAGATCAGGAGCAAAAAATGGCAGTTTGGATTCGCAGGCAGGGATATCACCAGCACCTTCAATGCCTGGAGCTTCAATTTCACCGAAAAGGAAAAAGAAGCACTTTACCTGACCAATAACGAGATTCCGGTAAAGTCAACTGAATTGACTGCTCCGAGACTGGTAGTAGGCGTGGCCAGGGATTTCAGGCTGTCCAAAAAACTAAGCCTGGTAGCTGAAGCCAATTTTGACCTGACTTTCGACGGACAGAGAAACACACTTCTGAGTGCTGATCCGGTAAGCGTTGATCCAAAAGTTGGGATGGAGCTAAATGTGAACAATGTCTTTTTCCTGAGAGGTGGCATCAACAATTTCCAGAAAGCACTGGCTGACGGAGATACGTTGAACCAGAAAAAAGTCTGGATCTACCAGCCAAGTGTAGGCGCAGGTTTCAGGATCCAGAATGTAAAGATCGATTATGCATTCACCAACCTGGCCAACCAGTCAAACCCTTTGTTTACCCATGTTTTTTCACTGGCCTTTGACCTGGTCAATGATAAAAAGAAGAAAAAATAAACCGTACCACTAAATAACCTTTCATGAAAAAAATTCTATTTGCCTTATTGCTAACCTGTGGCCTCATGGCGCAAGCGCAGGTGTACAATAACGAATGGATTGACTATTCCAAGACCTACTATAAATTCAAGGTGGGCAGAACGGGGCTTTACCGCATTCCGCAATCTGTTCTTTCCTCGGCAGGTCTTGGTACAGTTTCCGCAGAACATTTCCAGCTTTGGCGTAACGGGAAACAGATCCCTCTTTATACTTCTCTTCAAACAGGGATTTTTGGCGCTTCAGATTATATCGAATTCTGGGGTGAGATGAATGATGGCAAGCCTGACAGGGAATTATTCCGCAAACCCGAATGGCATCTCAACGATAAATGGAGTCTGGAAACAGATACAGCTGCATTTTTCCTGGTTGTCAATACCAATACAGTAGATAACAAACGACTGGTACCAACCATTAACAATGTTGCAGGAAATACCCTGCCTGCTGAACCCTATTTCATGTACACTACAGGCCAGTACTTCAAGGCCAAAATGAATTTTGGATATGCGGTCAATGTGGGAGATTACCTGTATTCTTCTTCCTATGACCGGGGAGAAGGATGGAGCTCAGCGGATATTCAAACTACATTCAGCAACAACAATCCTAATTATGGGAAGAATACTTTCATCTTTAATAACCTCTTTGTTTACAATGGAGGTCCTGCATCACAATTCAGGATCGCGGTTTCCGGTAATACCATCAACCAGAGAAAGTACCATGTAAAACTGAATTCTGATTCCATCCTGAGCAAGTCCGTTGACTTCTTTAACTATGCAGTGGATACAACCAGTTTTCCCACCAGTTCTTTTAACTCCATTGCAGATACCATTACAGTTACCAACCTGACTTCCTGCTCTGCCAATGCCTGTCCAAATATTGACAGGATGGTGGTGCATGTATATGAACTGACCTATCCAAGGCAATTCAATTTTGGTGGTGCTGCGAATTTTGAATTTACACTACCAGCCAGCGCGAATGGAAATTTCCTGCAGATATCCAACTTCAATTACGGGGCAACGCCTCCAGTATTGTATGATATTACCAATGGTAAAAGATATGTGGCAGACCTAACTGCAGCACCGCAATTGAAATTTGCGATCGATCCATCGTCTTCTCAAAGAAACCTGGTTCTTGTTAGCGAGGAAGCGGCCAATATTACCAGTATTAACAGCTTTCAAACGCGCAACTTCATTAATTATACTGCAGCTGCCAGCCAGGGGGATTATATGATCATCAGTCACCCTGCCTTGTTTACCGGTCCAAATGGTACAGATCCTGTAGAAGAATACAGGCAATACCGCAGCAGCGCAGCCGGTGGTGGTTATAATGCAAAAACTTACCTGATCGACGAGATCATTGACCAGTTTGGATTTGGTATTAAAAAGAACCCGGCAGCACTTCGTAATTTTTTACGTTATGCCCGGATGAATTATACAGTTACTCCCAACCATGTGTTCATCATCGGCCGTGGTATGAACTATATTCACCAGCGTACTTATGAATCACATCCAGACATCGACAAAGTGAGTTTTGTACCGCCCTATGGATATCCGGCTTCGGACATCCTGCTTACGGCGGAACCTGGAAGTTCTCTTCCAGAAATTCCTATCGGAAGATTATCGGTAGTGTATGGTTCTGAAGTGGCGGTTTATCTTAAAAAAGTAAAAGAATACGAACAGCAGCAGGCATTGTCTTCCCAATTAATCGGTGACAAGGCCTGGATGAAAAACATCGTGCATATTGTTGGTGCCAGTGAACCCGGACTGGAAGGATTGCTGAGCAACTATCTCGATGTTTATGGCAAGATCATCTCCGATACATTATATGGAGCAAAGGTTACCAAATTCAGCAAGAGCGGGACATCTACCATTGAGCAATTGAACAGCTCCAGGCTTTCACATTTGTTCAGCGATGGTATCAGCATGATCACTTATTTTGGTCACTCATCATCTACAACGCTTGAGTATAATCTTGATAATCCTGAGAACTATAACAACTTCACCAAGTATCCTGTGTTCCTGGGTCTGGGTTGTAATGCAGGTAATTTCTTTGCCTTTAGTACAGTGAGATTGCAGGCTAAGGAAACGCTTTCTGAACGTTATGTGCTGGCACCTGATCGGGGTACCATTGCTTTTGTTGCCAGTACCCATTTTGGAATTGTACATTACCTGGACATCTGGGCTTCGCGTGCTTACAAGGAGATGACTAATAAATCCTATGGCAAAACTCTTGGCGAGATCATGAAAGCTACCGCCAAGGAAGTTTTCAACTATACTACACAGGAAGATTTTTACGCCCGCTGCAATACCGAAGAATCAGAACTGCATGGTGATCCTGCTATCAGGATGAATCCACATCCCAAACCTGATTACGTGATTGAAGATCCAATGGTGAAGATCGTTCCGGGCTTTGTATCTGTAGCAGATGCATCCTTTAAGGTGAATGCGAGCTTTATGAATATTGGTAAAGCACCGGGTAAGGATATCGTAGTGGAAGTAAAGCGCCAGTTCCCCGACCAGTCTATTACCCTTCTTCGCAGGGATACCATACCTGGAATTCGTTACCAGGATACAATGAGTATTATTGTTCCGATCAATCCTATGACTGATAAAGGACTTAACAAGATCATTGTAACAGTTGATGTTGATAATGACGTTGACGAATCATACGAAACAAATAATTCCATTGCCAAAGAAGTTATGATTTATGAGGATGAGGCAAGACCTGTATATCCTTACAATTTTGCGATCATCAACCAGCAAAACATCAGGTTCAAGGCTTCCACTGCCAATCCGTTCAGTGTGAGCAAACAATACCAGATGGAAATTGATACTACTGAATTCTTTAATTCACCACTCAAAGTTTCCAAAACGGTAACCACACCAGGTGGTATCATGGAATTTGATCCCGGTATCAGTTTTACCGACAGTACGGTTTATTACTGGAGAGTGGCTCCTGTTATTAGCATTACCGGCTCACCAACCTGGAACACAGCATCCTTTATTTATATGAACAATCCGGATGTTGGCTTTAACCAGTCTCATTTCTTCCAGCATATGAAGTCGGGAGGCAAGCAAATCATTCTTGATTCAGCTACCAGGAAATGGAAATATGATTTTGTTTACCGGAACCTGTTTGTAAGGCAGGGAACCTGGGCTACCAGTACGGGACAGGAATCCGGTTTGTCTGTTGCCATCAATGGTGCAGCCAGCATGAGAAATACCTGTGCCTTCATGTCGGTAGTGTTTAATGTTTTTGATCCTGTTACTTTCCAGCCCTGGAAAAATATTGTTCCTACGGGTACCCCTACCAGTTATTATACTGGCGGTATGTATGGCAGTGCCACCAATACCTGTGGTTCGAGCAGGCAGAATAATTTTGAATACAGGTGGGATTCTGTATCCAGCCGTAAAAAAGCCATGGATTTCATGGATACCATTCCTAACGGAGCCTATGTAGTGGTAAGAAGCTTCCTGCTGGATCCTTTGACTTATCCGGTTTATGCAAACCTGATCAAATATCCTTCAGAATGGATGGCTGATACAACACTTTGGGGATCCGGACGCAGCCTGTATCATTCTTTAAAGAATACCGGTTTCACAGACCTTGATTCCATGGACAGGCCAAGAAACTTTGCCCTGATCTTTAAGAAGAACGATCCATCCTTCACACCGAAATGGGTGTTTACTGATGGTGTTTATGATAACGTGACCTTGTCTGCAGATTGTGGTATACCTGATACTGTAGGACACATCATCTCTCCCAAATTTGGGCCTGCCAAACAATGGAAAGAAATGAGGTGGAATGGAATTACCTCTGACCAAACCTTCGGAGACAATCCAAGGGTGAATATCTTAGGAGTGAAATACAATGGCGTTGCCGATACACTGATAAGGAATATCGATCCTTCACAACAGGTGATCAATATCTCTTCCATCAATGCTGTGCAGTATCCATTCATTCAGCTGCATATGATCAATGCAGATTCCATACATGTAACTCCATACCATTTGAATTACTGGAGACTGACTTACCTGCCGGCACCAGAAGGAGCCATTGCTCCCAATATTTATTTCGCCATGAAGGATACCGTGGATGTGGCTGAACCGCTTTCATTTAAAGTGGCCTTCAAAAACATCAGCGAAGCTGCCTTTGCCGACAGTGTGAGAGTACGTTTGGTGGTTACAGACCGCAATAATATCACTCATACTTTACCTGATATCAGGCTTCGTCCATTGCCGGTAAATGATACACTCAACATTCGCTTCCCTGCTGATACCCGCGATTTTGTTGGGGCCAATAATATGTACATAGAGGTAAATCCGGATAATGATCAGGCGGAGCAATATCATTTCAATAATTTCTTCTATCGTAATTTCTATGTGAGAGGAGATACATTGAATCCGCTGCTGGATGTAACCTTTGATAATGTTCACATATTGAACCATGATATCGTTTCTTCTAAGCCCAATATCGTGATCAAATTAAGGGATGAAGCGAAGTGGTTCCTTATTGATGATCCTTCTACGCTCAAGGTTCAGGTGCGTGAGCTGGCAACCGGCGAAATAAAGGATTATTATTTTGGTGGAGACACACTGCAATTCTTCCCTGCGCAACAGGCGCCAAGTGCCAACAATACGGCAACAGCTGTATTCAAGCCTTACTTTATGGAGGACGGCACTTATGAACTGATTGTAAAAGGAAAGGACATGAGTGAAAACACAGCAGGCCGTATGGAGTACCGTGTATTCTTTGAAGTGATCAACAAGCCAATGATCTCCAACATGCTAAACTATCCTAACCCGTTCACAACTTCTACCGCCTTTGTATTTACACTTACAGGTAGCCAGGTGCCGCAGAACATCAGGATACAGATCCTGACCATAACAGGTAAGATTGTTCGCGAGATCACCAAAGATGAATTGGGACCATTGCGTATTGGCCGTAACATCACAGAATTTAAATGGGATGGTACCGACCAGTATGGACAGAAACTTGCAAACGGTGTTTATCTCTACAGGGTCATTACCAACCAGGATGGCAAATCCCTGGAGAAATACAAGGCCGCTGATGATAATACAGATAAATACTTCAACAAGGGTTATGGTAAGATGTACCTGATGCGATAAACCTTAACAATTGATCAATAGAATCCCTCCGGTATCGGGGGGATTTTTGTTTTCCGGAAAAAAACGCAGGGGAAGCCCCTTGCATTTTTATAATCCAAGAAACCTAAGGAAATTTGCAGCCTTAATCAAAAGAGTGAATCATGGCGAAGATTGGCATTAACCTTACCACCGGAAGCCTGCAACAGGAAGAGATCATTGTGGGAATAGACCTGGGCACTACCAATAGCCTGGTGGCGATCATTCACCCGGATACAAAGAAACCAACTGTACTGAAAGAATTTGATAATACAACCCTTGTTCCTTCTGTAGTGCATTTTGGAAACAACGATTCCATTACCGTGGGCAATGAAGCAAGGCAATACCAGGTCAAAGATCCGCAGCATACTATTTTTTCAGTGAAACGCCTGATGGGAAAGTCCTATGGTGATGTAGCAGAAGCGTCACATTTCTTCAGTTACAAAATCATTGATGATGGCAGCGAGAACCTGGTTAAAGTGGAAGTGAATGGAAAGTTTTATACACCTGTGGAATTATCCTCCTTCATTTTAAAATCGCTGAAACAAAGAGCGGAACATATTCTGAAAACCCCGGTGAACAAGGCCGTGATCACTGTACCTGCTTATTTTAATGATGCACAGAGACAGGCCACCAGGGATGCCGGTAAACTTGCGGGGCTGGATGTTTTAAGAATCGTAAATGAACCCACTGCAGCCAGTCTGGCCTATGGCATGGGTATAAAGAGTGATGAAGAAAGAACGGTAGCTGTTTATGATTTGGGTGGTGGAACTTTTGATATCTCCATCCTTCGCATCACCAATGGAGTTTTTGAGGTATTATCTACCAATGGCGATACCTACCTGGGTGGTGATGATTTTGACAATGCTCTTGTAAGATACTGGATGGAAAAACTTTCGATTTCGGAAGATGATATCCGCAACGATAAATCACTGGCACAGCAGTTAAGGCTTTCAGCCGAAGAGGCCAAGATCGCACTGAGTAAGAGCGAGGATTTTGCAACCGAGATCAATGGCAATACAGTGGAGATCAGTCGCAAGTTATTTGAAGACCTGATCAGTCCTTTTGTGCAAAGAACCATTCGATCCTGCGGCAATGCATTGGCAGATGCAGGACTGAATAAGGAAGATATCCAGGAAGTGGTGATGGTAGGAGGATCAACGAGAGTTCCACTGGTAAAATCATCTGTCAGCGAATTTTTTGGAAGACCAGTTCACGATGAAGTAAATCCGGATGAAGTGGTAGCTCTTGGTGCAGCAGTGCAGGCAGATATTCTTGCGGGAAATAACAAGGATGTTTTATTACTGGACATCACACCTCTTTCGTTGGGAATAGAAACCATGGGCGGTTTAATGGATGTACTGATACCAAGAAACTCAAAGATCCCTACAAAGGCCGGAAGACAATACACTACCCAAAAAGACGGTCAGAGTGGGATGAGGATTTCTGTATACCAGGGTGAAAGAGACCTGGTAAAAGACAACAGGAAACTGGCTGAATTTAACCTCACAGGGATTCCAGGCATGCCTGCAGGTCTTCCAAAAGTGGAAGTTTCGTTTCTTGTTAATGCAGATGGGATATTGGTGGTCACTGCTAAAGAACTGAGAAGCGGTGTGCAGCAATCTATTGAAGTAAAACCGCAGTATGGATTGACCGATGAGGAAGTAGAAAAAATGCTGATGGATTCACTTCATCATGCCAAAGATGATATGCAGCAGCGTGCCTTGGTGGAAGCCCAGACAGAAGGTAGGATACTGATCAGCACTACGCATAATTTCATTGAAAAAAACCAGGGCTTTTTATCCGATACGGAATTGAAACAAACCAATGAAGCCGTGGAATTGCTGGAAAAGAAAATTCAGAGTGGAAACAAAGATGACATCCACCAGGCTATTGAAACCCTTAATGATATTTCCAGACCTTATGCCGAGCGTATGATGGATGAAGCCATTAGCAAAGCAATGAAAGGGAAAAAGATCTAAGGATTCACTGATTTATAGATCATGTAATTACGGGATTCAAAGATCCTGGTGGCGGTAATCAATGAAACAGATTTCAAAGCGCTTGTGTCTTTTTTCTCAATGATAAAGAGAATCTCACGATCAGATATACTGCTGTCCAGTAAAGCATTTTCAAATAATTCTTCTGTGATCTTCTTTTTCTTATCTGCAAAAGGAGTGGTGTAAGGATGCGAATACAGCGGATAGGCTTTTGAATAAACCGTAGAGAGGTATGCTAGATTAGGATTGGTACTCATGATCAAACTCTGATCACTGCTTTCCCTGTCAACCACATTAAAAACTTCTTTTTGCTCCCTTGTTATATAAGCAGTGCTGGCATGTGCGGCTTTAGCACTCGATTTAAAATAGATCCATAAAGAATTATCAAGCATAAATATCAATACAAATCCGCTCAAAAGGAGCCTTCTTTTATTCAGGTTGAGATAATTTGTCAGTCTTTGTAAGGCTGGTAATCCCAGCAAAAAAAGACTGGTCCAGATATAACCCCTGGTGAAATGAATGGGCTGTTTAGGAGAAATCAATACTTCATGATTGGCAAGAAGGAAGGCAACAATAAACCAGCTAAGCCATAACCTGTTGGAAGATATCATGAAGAAATTTCTCAGCGAAGCTTTCCAAATGCTGGCGATTGCAAGAGTGCCAACAATTGCATAAGCCGGGATCATCCTGTAAAAACGCAATCCCCAGGTAAGGGCATATTGCTGGCTCACCGAACGATGATCTGGAAATTGTTCGAGATAGTCCAGGTAATACCAGATATGAAAAATAGTTACCATCACAGCACCTATAATAAACCACAGCGGTATGTTGCGGCGGTTGAATCTGAATTCAATGAAACACCAGGTACAGATGATCATGGCGAGTTCGATGCCGGTGAAAGGATGAGAAATGGAAAGAAGAAACAACAGAGCAAGACTAATGATCCATTTTCTTTTTAAAATGAAATAAATAGCACCCAGGAACAAAGCGTGATAATAGGCTTCGCAGGAAAATAACAGTGAGCGCCCCAGGTTCAAACCCCACCAGCCACCTTCTGGATCGATGGTAAAAAGATCGTTTGATAATGGAGTTCCTGGATGGTATAAATAATGATACACCATACCGGCAAGAACAAGTAGTCCGCCGCCCCATGAAAAAAGTATAAGGTTGATTGTCCTGTTTTTTTTATCCGGCACCAGGAAGTCGTAAATATTGATGATGAGCAGGAAACAAACAAAAGCAGAAATAATAGTGAATAAAGGAAGAATTGTTACGGCAGGTACGCCAAGCTTTAATAATAAGGCGAAGAACAAAGTTTGCGTCTGGAAGTAGATGGGCTGGTATTGACCGGATTCATTAAAGGGATTGGAATATTGAAAATGAAATTCTGCAGCGTCCAGGTACTGTCGGGCATAAGCCAGGTAAGAAACATTATCATACTGAATAAAACCTGTTGGCAGCAGTTCAGGTGAATGGTTGAAAAAATAGGCTGTAAAAAACAGCAGCACGGGAATGCTTAATGCCAAAGCCAGAAGGATCTTACTACGCATGCTGACCGGTTCTTCTTTTTATTGCCAGAAAGATAATGGCAATGATGGTAAGTAAAGAAACAAATACAGAAATAACAACAAACTGTGGCCGGTAAACAAATTTCAAATGGTGTTTCCCCGGGGGAACTTTCACAGCCATAAAGGAATTGTTTGCGGAAAGGATCTCAATTTTCTTTCCATCCAAGATAGCTTTCCATCCCGGAAGCCGAATCTGCTGCAAACAGAAAATTGATGTATCCCTGCTCATGGTTTCATAGCCAAAAACATTATTGTTGAATTGAGTCAATTGATAATTGTTATTGCTGCTGTCCATTGAAATTTTATCATTCATCACCACCTGTCCTTTTAATTCAAAACTATCAATGGAAGTGGTAATGTGCTTTGCAAAATAGGCATAGGGATTGGCCATTACCAGCGCATGCAACTTTTTGTTTTCGTGGAGAAGCCTGATCTCATTCAATATGGTTGGAGTATAAGAAACATAGGTCAGCGTTATTTTTTTAGTATAAAAACCGTTGATGCCCACTGTATCAAAATGTGCCAGTGCATCTGCAGAATTTTCTCCAATGCTTGCCTGGCCAGGATCAGGAAAACCTGGTGGATATGATTTTAATACCTGGTCAATTACTTGTGGAGCAAGTTTGCTGCTCAGGGTGAAGGGGAGAATGGCCTGGGCCATGATAAAGGAATTCAGAATAATGAGCAAAGAAAAAGAGGTAAGGGTTAACCGCTTTCGCGCAAGCAAAAAAAGAAAAACAAGAAGAAATGCTATTTGTACAACTACATCAAGGAAGAGAACATCTGCTGCTCCAAGTGCATCAAAAAATTGTTTGAGTCCCTGTCTGATTCCTGCAGGATGATCCATTGCGAGACTCCATTGCTCCAGCAAAGAAACCTTGCTGATGGTGAGAATAATTATTACCAGGATCATGATGGAAAGCGTCAGTACGATCCATTTGAGATTCATTAGCAGTTTGCTGGAAGATTTGAGATGATCTAAAATAAGAGCGCCTATAAAAATACCTGGCAAAATCACCAGCAATCGGGCATTGGAAGGATGTCTGAATGTATCCATCAATGGCAGGAAGCGGTAACAAAATGCCCTGACAGGTGTAAACTCTCCCAATGAAAAAAGAAAGAAGAAGATCATTCCTGCTAATGCAAAATTGACCAGGATTTTCCTGGGCCTCCAGGTATAAGAGATGACCAGTATTAAAAAGAAGATATTGAAATAGATGTTCTTTGAGATCAGGTCTGTGCTGCTTGTATTTGGATCCTTAATCGGCAGGTGAGGAAAGAGAAATGAACTGCTGCAGGCTGGGTGAAAACTGTTGACAAAGGCTTGCTCCAGGCTTACTCCATTGACCCTTGCATAATGTGGTAATACGTGCAGGTAAGATGCAAATACAGGTGCAGAAAGTCCGGCGAAAAGAATCAATGTCAATAATAAATAACTGAATAACCTTTTTGTTTCCAATGACCTTTTTCTTTTTTGAAGGAAGTAGATCTTAATGAAAAGCGCAGCCAAAAGAATATATGCCAAGAGAATGAAAAAGGCAGGATAGGCAGATGACAATAATAAAGAAAGTGAAACGGCAGTACAGGCAGCATATTTAAATGAAGGCTGCTGTAGTAAATGAAAAAAATAAGCAAGACAGAATGGAATAAAAGCTGCTGCCCATAAAAAGGGTAGATTGCTTCCACCAACATCTGTAATGAATCCACTCATGATATAAACCAGTGCTCCAGTAAGTCTGGTAAGAGGAGCCAGGTTTTGCGTGCCCAGCAAACGATACATTCCTGCACCTGAAATGAAGATCGCTATAAGGATCTCTGCGTGCAGACTGCTCATATGGTAAGGACCAAAAAAGGATAATAGCCAGACCACAGGATTCCAGGCACCGCCCTGCATGTCGCCATGAAGCGGAAAGCCCAGGTACATATAGGGTGTCCACAATGGCAGGTGTCCTGATCTCAGGGCTTCCACAACATGAAAACGGGTGGGAAGAAAAGCAGTGATGTTGTCATTTTTGGCGCTGAAAATTCCAAATGTAAATGGCCAGTAACAGAGCAGTGCTACCAACAATATTACCAGCAGGTGTTGCCAGTTCCAGTGATCAGTATTTTTAAAACGCTGCGAAATTGACATAATTAATTAATTGCCCTTCTTCTATTACCTATGAACCATGAACTATGAACTATAAACCAAACTATCAGCTATGAACTCTTCTGCCAGACCCCAATAATGGTTTTACCAAAGGAATAAAAAATGATCCTGTCCAGCAACCTTGATACAGGAATAAAGATCCGGTCCCAGATCTTTACATGCCTTCCTGATGGATAGTTTCTTCTGAAAATAAATTTGTTGAGCAGCAATAACAGCATTCCAGTGGACTCGAGATAAAACAATTTTTTTTCAGACAGTGTTGCTGGAATTACTTTTCTCAGTGAATTCTTATTATACCTCCTGTAATGCCCGATGGCTTTGTCAAAAGGACTGTAAAGAAACTGGAAGGCCGGTGATAAAATGATCAGGTGACCGTTTTGCTTTAAGTGGCTCAGGGCCTTAATCAATTCTGATCTATCATCTTCAATATGTTCCAGTACGTCTATATAAACAATGGTATCAAATTTTTCATCGGTACCCAGATCGTCCAGGGTTCCTTTTTTGGCCTTGCAAACTGAAGGCAAGCTGCCCTTGTTGATTTTTTCCTGGCTGATGGACTGGAGTTGTTCATCTGGTTCCAGGCAGATCCAGGATTGCACATTTTCATTTACCAGGTAATGCGTGGTCTCACTGATACCTGCACCTACTTCCAGCACTTCTCCCTTGATGAAAGGTTTTATTTTTTTGGAGAGATAGGTTTTCCAATGCCTTGCTTCTTCAAACAATTGCAGCTCTTCGCCGGGGTAATGGTAATCATTTGCCATGTTCCTGGGATTCAACAGAACGTAAATAATCTGTATAATGATAAGCGGGAATGAATTTTCGCTGTCCCTGCGAGGAGAGGTATAAAAAAATGGTGAAGAGAGATAATAAAAAGCTTTGAAGAATCACGATCAGCATGGATGATACTGTGGTGGTTGCCCATCCGGGAATGGCTTTATCAGTAAAGTATTTCACATAAACGATGACCAGGATGGCCAGTGCGGCGATCAGGATCATGATGAAAGAAAATACCAGCATGCGGGTAGCAATGATCTCGGTGAATACACCAATGGCGCCCAGGCCATGAAGGAGCAATCCTGTAAAGTTCATTTTGGATTCACCTTCATATCTTTTTCCCCTATGTGAGGGAACAATCCTAAATGTTTTTTTTGATTTGATAATGGCTCCGGCAAGATGGTTCCATATCTCACTATAATAAACCAGGCTGTCTACTTCTTTTTTTGGCAGCGACATGAAATTTCCAAATGAAATCTTTTTACCTGTTAGTAAGTAAAACATCATCTTGTAGACCCTGTAAAAAAAACGGAATCCTTTTCCTTCCTGCCGGCTGACTCTTTTCGCTACAGCAATTTCATTTGAACTGTTATGTAAAAGCGCGGATATATCTCCAGGCCTGTCTTCACCATCTCCATCCATAATGATGATCCTGTCAAATGTCAAATTGTGATGAGCATAAGCCAGTCCGACGGCAATGGCTTTCTGATGGCCGATATTCCTGTGCAAATGAAGCAGGGTCAGTGGCAGTTTTGAATGCAGCTGCAATCCATCAGGACTATCGTTAACAATAAGAAAGGAAAAAGAATGATCATTAATGCTGTCAACTTCTTTTTCAACAGCCGCAGCGAACTGGTTGAATGAGGCTTCATCATGGTAAAGTGGACATAAAATAATAACTCGCTGCATTCGTAAATATTCGCTTGCTAAAATACAATTCAAACCGATGCGGTGTAAGTTAGGCAAAATGTTTCTTCATCCGCAGGAAATGGCTTTCAAAATATCTGAAGCTCAGGAAACCAACCAGGAAGGATAAAATAGTAAGCACTATCGATGCAAAAACATGGGGTGGTATCTGTTGAAAATTTTTCTTCGCCCATGATGCAATGTAAGGATTGAGCAGCAGGTACAATGGCCAGTGAAAAATATAAGTGCCGTAGGAGATCCTACCAAGCCATTTGAAAAATCCTACATCAAAAACAAAGCTTATCAATTTCGTTTGACCATTGATGATATCATAAACGAGCAAACCAAAAAGCATTGAAAATGTTGAAAATCCCAACAAGCCTAAATAAGGAAATGAAGACTTGTATCGGAGGTTCAGGAAGTAAAATAAAAAATTGAAAACAGCAAAACCAAGAACAATCAACGCGATATTTCTACCAATCCACTGCCGGTCGATCTTTTGCAAAAGTCCCACCATGCAGCCAATCAAAATGCCATCAAAGCGGGTGAAAGTAAAAAAGCTGAAATAGGAAAGCTGTTCGATCTGGCGTATCCATAATACAAACCTCAGTGCACTGAATCCAACAAGCAAGAGGATTAATATGGCAAGTAATAGCCTTGGCTTTCTAAGACTGGCAACAAGCAGGGGCCAGAGCAGATAAAACTGTTCTTCTACGGCCATTGACCAGAGATGATTTAAAGCAGAATCTGTAGAGGAAGGATTAAAAATGAGCAGCCAGTTTTGAAGAAAAATCCAGAAATAGACCTGGTTGTTGATGAAATAGTCAAATCCTGTAGCCAGGCCTTTAAAGTTGGGAATGATCCATAAAAAAAGAACCAGTGCCGTATAATAAAGTGGTATGACCCTGAGTAATCTTCTTACATAGAAGTTCCGGAGATAACCGGGTTCGTTCCAGGTTTTCATAAGAATGTCCGTGATCAGAAAACCAGAAAGCACAAAAAATATGTCCATGGCCATCCAGCCAAAAAAAAGATACTGGTGAAAAAAAGGGAAGAGGTGATACACTACTACCAGAACGCAGGCCAAGCCTCGCAGGCCATCAAGCGCAGGATAATATTCTCGGTGTACAGCGTTTTGGTTACTCATCAGGACAGGAAGCTCTAATTTTCTAAAGATAGCTTCCTCAGGATATATTTCCCAATCATATCAAATTCAAGGTTCACTTCGTCACCTTCAACAAGTTGGGAAAGATTGGTATGTTCAAATGTATAAGGGATGATGGCCACCTTAAAAGAATCTTTCTTTACATCAAAAGCAGTCAGGGAGATGCCGTTGATTGTGATGGATCCTTTTTCTATAACAAGAGCTGCCATTTTCCTGGGAAAGCTGAAGGTGAACTCATGGCTGCCTCGTTTGTCACGGATTTTTTTGCAGGCGCCTGTAGTGTCCACGTGACCCTGGACAAAATGCCCATCGAGGCGGTTGCCGGGTAAAAGGCTTCTTTCCAGGTTGACCTGGGTTCCTGGTTTCCACTGGTTCAGCTCCGTTTTTTCCAGTGTTTCCTGGACCGCAGTTACCCGGTGCAGGCCATCCTGCACCTCTTCAATGGTGAGGCAAACCCCATTATGAGCGATGCTTTGGTCGATTTTAAAGGTGGAGGAAAGGGGAGAGCTGATCCAGAAGATCTTGTTGGTACCCATGGTTACGATCTCCTTTACCTGCCCGATTGCTTCAATAATTCCGGTAAACATCCGGTAAAATTCGGGTTTTTGCATTTTATTTTGGGATAAACGGGGATGGATGGCTATATTTGCATCCCTAAAAATCACTTAAGGAGGTATATAGCATGCTAATTATCGATTCAAAGGACTGCGAAAACATTGACAAGGCCCTGAAGAAGTACAAAAAGAAATTCGAAAAGGCCAAGATCTTGTTGCAGTTGCGCGACAGGCAGTCTTTCACCAAACCTTCTGTTAGACGCAGAACTGAGGTGTTGAAAGCTGTTTACAAGCAGAAGATAGCAAGCGGTCAGATCGAGGCATAAGCTGCTTCCTCTACACCATATTTTATAGCTGCAAGGTTTTTATTACTTTGCAGCTATTGTTTTATGCAGACTGCCCATCCTTTGATACAACCATTCCTGGACTTTCTCAAATTTGAAAAGCGTTATTCCCGCCATACCCTTCTTTCTTACCAGAACGATCTTGTTTCTTTTTTTGATTATATCGTAACACAATATGGTGAAACGCCCCTGGACCAGTTGACGCATATTTATATCCGCAGCTGGCTGGCTTCTTTAAAAGACCAGGGTATTAGCGCCCGAAGCATCAACAGGAAAATCTCCACACTCAAATCCTTTTATAAATTTTCGTTGAAGTCAGGGGCAGTTACCCAATCACCCATGGCAAAGATCATAGCGCCAAAAAATGAAAAGCGGCTGCCACAATTTGTAGATACCAGGGATATAGGTACTTTATTCAATCACGTGGAATTTCCAGACAGTTGGGAAGGAAGAACGGAAAGATTGCTCTTGCTGCTTTTTTACAGTACCGGTATGCGATTGAGTGAAGTAGTGCAATTGAAAGACAGCCAGGTTAACGCATCCAGTCATAGTTTGAAAGTGCTGGGAAAAGGAAATAAGGAAAGAGTGATTCCTGTGAGTCCAGAGCTGTTGAATGATATCAAAGCTTATCAATCTGAGAGAAAAAAATTATACGAAGACAGGGATGTGGTTTTTGTTGACGGAAAGGGAAAGCCTTTTGCACCAAGGAAGGTTTACACACTTGTAAAAAAATACCTGAGCCTTGTAACAACTATTGAAAAAAGAAGCCCACACGTTTTGCGACACAGTTTTGCCACCCATCTCATGAACAATGGAGCCGACCTCAATGCAGTAAAGGAATTGCTTGGTCATAGCAGCCTTGCGGCCACCCAGGTGTACACACATAACACCATTGAGAAGCTAAAGGATGTATATAAGAAAGCCCATCCAAAAGCCTGAGAAAATTAACCAGGATCAGTAAAATAATTGCCGTTTTTACTTGGCCAAAACTATTGGGTTGAGTAACTTCATAGTGGACCTGAAAACATTAGTTCTTTATTTATTGTTTCAATTTCTAAATGCGATATTATGAACGTTAACATCCAAACTGTGCATTTTGATGCGGATCAGAAACTGGTAGATTATGTAAACCAGAAACTCGCAAAACTTTCTCAATTCCATGACCGCATCATTAATGTGGACGTGTTTTTAAAACTGGACAATGTGGTGCATAACATCAAAGACAAGATCGCAGAGATCAGAGTAAGAATACCACGTTCTGAGTTCTTTGTAAAATCAAGCAGCAAATCCTTCGAAGCTTCTTTTGATGAAGCTTTTGAAGCGATGGTGAACCAGATAAAAAGAAAAAAAGAAAAATTAGCAGCTTAAACAACAGACCCTCGTAAGAGGGTCTTTTTTTTGTCCTGTCCTGAAGGACAAATCATTTTGGTTTTAAAGTATGGGAGGAGGATTTTGATTCAGCCCCAGTTTTTCCTGGAGATGAATGGCGGGTAAATTTCATTGTTCTTGTGCATGATGAACCATCATCACCGAAGAACAATTTGAGAATCAGCGATTCGCTGAAATAATTTTTTGCTTTCATTTTTTTTCAATTGTGGAATTCCTTTACCTTTGCCTTCCCAAAAAAAGGGGTAGTTCTTTATTTTAGTCAGATTTCAGGAATCTTAAAAATAGTGGGTGAAATATCCTGGCTATTGGGAAGATCGGTTTGACAAAAGGAAATAGTCACTTAATATTGCCGGCCCTTACCTGATTCAGGCAGGTGCCGGGAAGACTGATTCTATTCAGGCCACTTTAGCTCAGCTGGTAGAGCAACTGATTTGTAATCAGTAGGTCGTTGGTTCGATTCCGACAAGTGGCTCACGTCACTACTACCAAATAGTAGGTCGTTGGTTCCCTGTCCGACTGAATCGTTCAGGCGGGGATTCCGACAAGTAGCTTAATAAGAGTGCGGGTGCGTAGAGCGGAGTGCGAAATTAATTTTCGCTCTTCACTCTGTTTCCCGCTCTCTCTCCGGGCAGGTTCCAGAGCGGCCAAATGGGGCGGACTGTAAATCCGCTGTCTTCGACTTCAGTGGTTCGAATCCACTCCTGCCCACGATGATCAGTTTAGGTGATTGATCAAGAGTTCTTAATCCACCATAGTTTTAGCGAAGGTGGATAACCCTCCTTCGCTAAAGCTTCGGAGGATAGAAGCGGAAGTAGCTCATTTGGTAGAGCGATAGCCTTCCAAGCTATAGGTGGCCGGTTCGAGCCCGGTCTTCCGCTCATTGTTCTTTAAATTTTGCCGCCGCGCAACGGTAGGTAAGCCGTTGTAACTCAGTGGTAGAGCATCCCGATGGTAATCGGGAAGGCCTACAAAAGTGAGTGGTGAGTAATGAATAGTGAGTAGTGTAGCTCATGGATTTTGGAGGAGAGATGATGAAACGGCCGCTTGAAATTGTTCTTTGATCTCAACCGCCGCACAACGGCGGAAGTATTAGCCGTTGTAGCTCAGTGGTAGAGCACTTCCTTGGTAAGGAAGAGGTCTGGGGTTCAATTCCCCATAACGGCTCTATTAGAGTGAATGGTGAGTAGTGAAGCTCATGGATTTTGGAAGATGAGCAGAATTGAAAAAGTACAAGTGTGCGACGCAACAGGAGCTGAAAAAAGATCCGGTTGCCGGTAACATAAAAATGACCTTCGGACCTTAGCGGGCGAGAGGAAATAAAAAATAAACATTAATAACTCCACAACTAAAAACCGATAAAGATGTCTAAAGAGACCTTTAAGAGGGACAAACCCCACGTAAATGTTGGTACCATCGGTCACGTAGACCACGGTAAAACAACTTTGACTGCCGCTATTACTGAAATTCTTTCTAAGAAAGGTCTGGCGCAGGCAAAAAAATATGATGAAATTGACGGTGCTCCTGAAGAAAAAGAAAGAGGTATCACCATCAACACAGCACACGTAGAGTACCAGACAGATACACGTCACTACGCTCACGTTGACTGTCCTGGTCACGCTGACTATGTAAAGAACATGATTACTGGTGCTGCGCAGATGGACGGTGCCATCCTGGTTGTGGCTGCTACAGATGGTCCTATGCCGCAAACAAAAGAACACATCCTCCTGGCCCGCCAGGTAGGCGTTCCCCGTATTGTGGTTTTCATGAATAAAGTTGACCTGGTTGACGATCCTGAACTGTTAGAGTTGGTTGAAATGGAAATCCGCGAGTTATTGAGCTCTTACGGTTTCGATGGCGATAATACTCCAATCATTAAAGGTTCTGCAACAGGTGCCCTCGCTGGTGAAGAAAAGTGGGTGAAAGCTGTAGAAGAGCTGATGGATGCTGTTGACAGCTATATTCCATTGCCTCCTCGTCCGGTTGATCTTCCGTTCCTGATGTCAGTTGAGGACGTATTCTCTATCACTGGTCGTGGTACAGTTGCTACCGGCCGTATTGAAAGAGGACGTATCAAAGTGGGTGAGTCTGTTGAAATCGTTGGTTTGATGGATGCTCCTTTGACTTCTACCTGTACAGGTGTGGAAATGTTCCGCAAATTACTTGATGAAGGTGAAGCTGGTGACAACGCCGGTCTGCTCCTCCGCGGTATTGAGAAAACACAGATCCGCCGTGGTATGGTTATCGTGAAGCCAGGCTCTATCACTCCTCACACTGAATTCAAGGGTGAAGTTTATGTTCTGAGCAAGGAAGAAGGTGGCCGTCACACTCCATTCTTTAACAAATACCGTCCTCAGTTCTATTTCAGAACTACAGACGTTACCGGTGAAGTTGAACTGCCATCAGGTACCGAAATGGTAATGCCTGGTGATAACACCAACCTTACTGTGAAGCTGATCCAGCCTATCGCGATGGAAAAAGGTCTGAAGTTCGCGATTCGTGAAGGTGGCCGTACAGTAGGTGCCGGTCAGGTTACTGAAATCTTAAAGTAAGCTTGAAGCGCAAGCTTTTAGCTTCATCCGTCTCGCACGGATTGCAAATTGATAGTTATATTTGCGACATATGGCTAAAAGCTGTTCCGCCCTGCGGGATAGCTTTTAGCTTTCATACGGGCATAGTTCAATGGCAGAATAGCGGTCTCCAAAACCGTTGATGGGAGTTCGAATCTCTCTGCCCGTGCAGATAAAAGGTAGTTCAGGGCCAAAGCCTGGAACTTCACTTTGCAGGCATCCACCTTTAAATGGTAACAATGAACAAAGTATCCAATTATTTCCGCGATTCTTATAAAGAGCTCCTGGAAAAAGTGACCTGGCCAACCTGGACGCAGCTCCAGCAGTCAACCATGATTGTATTGGGAGCCACCCTTGTTATAACGGCCGTGATCTCCCTGATGGATTTCGTTGCTGGCGGCGGTTTGAAATTAATTTACGGTTTTATCACTAAGTAATTAAGATGGAAGCAACGACACCAAATACACCCGAAACGCAGCAACAGGAGACCAAATGGTATGTGCTCCGTGTTGTCAGCGGTAAGGAACGGAAGGTGAAGGAATATCTCGACAAGGAGATCTCACGCGGAGGCTGGGGTGAAATTGTAAAGCAGGTATTTCTTCCTGTAGAAAAAGTTTACAAGGTTCAGAATGGTAAGAAGGTTATGCGCGAGCGTAACTATTACCCTGGCTATGTAATGATTGAAGTGGCTGATGGAAAACTGAATGATGACCTCAGGGATACGATCAAGAACACCACGAACGTGATCCATTTCCTTGGAAAAGAAAATCCCATTGCACTCCGCAAGGCTGAAGTGAACAAGATGCTGGGTAAAATGGATGAAATGGCCGAAGTGGGTGGCGTAAGCATGAGCGAACCATTCATTGTGGGTGAAACCATCAAGATCATCGAAGGACCATTTAATGATTTTAATGGTGTAATTGAAGAGGTGAATGATGAGAAGAAGAAACTGAAGGTAACGGTTAAGATCTTCGGTCGCTCAACCCCTGTAGAACTCAATTACATGCAGGTTGAAAAGATCAGCTGATCCCCGAACTGCTTAATGAATACGGCCATTCGCTTTATGCGGATGGCTTTTTTATTTTTGATCCACCATGTTGTCGAGGTTAAAATTCCTGCTTTCTTATTTCCTGTTCTGGATCCTTTTTTTCGAAGGCGCCAGGTTGCTCTTTCTTTTCTATAATCCTGATAAAGCACGGGAAGTTTCTTTCAACAATAAGGCACTGAGCTTTCTTTATGGATTACGTATGGACATCTCCGTAAGCAGTTATATCCTGGTTCCGGTTTGCCTTTTTGTAATTGCAGGTATCTTTCTCGCATTCTTCCGCAAAACTGTTGTTTATAAAGTATACAGCTTTATCGTCCTTTTTTTCTTGCTGCTGATTACGCTGGCAGATCTCGAAGTATATAAAAGCTGGGGATTCAGGATAGATGCCACACCTTTAAAATATCTTGATTCACCCAAAGAGGTCTGGGCCTCTATCAGCCATCTGCCGCTGGTACTGATCTTTTTTTTATTCACGCTTACTTATATTTCTCTTTGCTTCTTATTAAACCGCTTCCTGCAGAAAAGGATGTATCTCTTACAGGATGACAATAAGAAAATTCTTTCTGCTTCGGTACTATTTATAGTAACGGCATTGCTCATCATTCCCATGCGCGGAGGTTTGCAGCTCACACCTATGAACCAGAGCATGGTCTATTTTTCTAAACAGAATTTTGCCAATGTAGTAGCAGTAAATGCCAGCTGGAATTTCATGAACGGCGTCGCTAAAGGCGCACCGGTTGTAAATCCTTATCATTACCATGATAACAAGGTAGTAAAGCGGATCACTGACAGTCTCTACGCTTCGGGAAATCAAATTCAACCTATTTTAAAAACAAAGGATCCTAACGTTATTGTGATCATATGGGAAAGCCTTACCAAAAAAGCAGTAGAGCAATCCATCCAGGGAAGGTCTATCATGCCCCGGTTCAATGAATTGATCAAAGAAGGCATTTACTTTAATAATTTATACGCCAGTGGCGACAGGACCGACAAGGGTGTTTCCGCAGTACTCAGCGGTTATCCTGCCATGAACAATGTTTCGATCATCAGGTATCCCAACAAATCATCAAAGCTGAATACGCTGCCAGGCTGGTATAAATCAAAAGGATATCATACTTCTTTTTATTATGGTGGTGAAACAGAATTCGCCAATATCAAATCGTTTTTACTTCAAAGTCATTTTGAAAAACTCATTGATAAAAATGATTTCAGTTCTAAGGATCAGAATTCAAAATGGGGAGCACATGATGGAGTAGTGGCTTCCAAAATTCTTACCGACCTGCAAAAAGAGCAAACTCCTTTTTTTGTTTCCTGGCTTACCTTAAGCAGTCATGAACCTTTTGAAACACCTGTGGGTGCTTATTTTAATGGGGATGACCATGCCAGCAAATTCGCCAATTCATTGCATTATGCAGACCAGGCGGTTTATGATTTCATCCAGCAATGCAAAAAACAGTCGTGGTGGAATAATACGGTTGTAGTGATCATTGCCGATCATGGACATGGCCTGCTGAAGCCTTCCAACTGGATAGAGAATTTTAAGATTCCTATGCTATGGCTGGGTGGCGCACTTGATACGACAGGAATAACCGTGAATAAGGTGGCTTCGCAGATTGATCTTGCTACAACACTGGTGAAACAGTCTGGAGAGTCTCAGAATCTTTTTCCTTTCAGCAAAAATATATTTGATACTACCGTTAAGCCATGGGCTTATTTCTCTTTTAATAATGGCTTTGGTTTTATGCAGCCACAACAACAGTTTGTATTTGATAACGTGGGCAAACAACTCATTATTAAAAATGGGAAGGTGTCGGAAATTGACATCAATGCTGGTAAAGCCATGCAACAATTCAGTTTCCAGGACTATATTGATAAGTGAGCTCTTAAAATTTCCTTCTTTTTTTTACAATTTTTTTTTGACGAGTGGTAACATTAAGGGCAGGTTGTACGTCTACCTTCGTAATTGCAAAACCAACACAAATGTTAAGGAGACGACTCTTCCTGTTTGCCATCCTCGTTGGCATGTTACAGGTTGCATCCGCACAAACAAAGCTCAGGGAGCTGGCGGCGAAAAAGATCAATACAGCCGTAAAGATTGACGGCAAGCTTGAAGAATCTTTCTGGAGCGAAACTCCGTTAGCCACCAAAATGGTGGAGTTCAGGCCCAATTTCGGTGCCATAGAAGCAGATGAAACAAGAACTGAAGTTTACCTGGTGTATGATAATACCGCCGTTTACATTGGCGGGTTCTGTCATGAAAAAAGAGACAGTATCTCAAAAGAACTTGTAGGTCGCGATGAAATTGGCATCAACGATTATGTGGGAGTAACCTTTGACACTTACCTCGATAAGATCAATGGTTTTGGATTTTTTATGACGCCGCTTGGTGAGCAGTTCGATGCCAAATATTCCAACACAGCCGGAGAGGATGGTTCTTGGAATGCAGTATGGGATTGTGAAGCAAAGATTGTTGAAGGTGGCTGGACCTTTGAAATGCGTATACCTTATTCAGCACTTCGTTTTGTAAGTAAAGAAAACCAGACCTGGGGTTTGAATATTACAAGGAACAGGAAGAAGGCAGGTAAACAATTTATGTGGAACCCGGTTGATCCCAAGGTCAATGGATTTATCAACCAGGAAGGTTTGTGGACCGGTATTGAAAAAATAGACGCCCCGGTAAGGTTATCTTTTTCACCTTATTTATCTGCTTACCTCAATCATTATCCTACAAATGCAAGAGATGCGAAAGACTGGACTTCTTCAGTAAATGGAGGTATGGATGTGAAATACGGAATTAGTGATGCCTTCACACTTGATATGACGCTGGTGCCTGATTTTGGCCAGGTGCAAAGTGATAACCAGGTATTGAACCTGACACCATTTGAAGTAAGATATAATGAGAACCGGGCTTTCTTTACGGAAGGGACCGAACTTTTTTCCAAGGGAAATCTTTTTTATTCGCGAAGGGTAGGAGGCACACCTGTGAGATTTGGCAATGCTTATAATGATCTTGGTCCCAATGAATATGTATACAAGAATCCTACTGAATCCAAATTGCTGAATGCTACAAAAATTTCAGGTCGCACAAGAAAAGGTTTTGGCCTGGGTGTGTTCAATGCCATCACAAAACCTATGTATGCAACTATCAGGGATAGTGTATCGGGTAAAGACAGGGAGGTTCAAACCGGATCACTTGTCAATTATAATATTCTGGTTGTTGATCAGACATTAAAGAATAATTCTTCGGTTTCTTTTATTAATACTTCGACCATCAGGAATGGGAAGGATGCAGATGCCAATGTAAGTGCTGGCTTGTTCGATTTTAATAACAAGAAAAATACATTCAATGTTTCCGGTAAATTTTCTTTGAGCCAGGTAATGGCTGATGGGAAGAATACCAAAGGTTATTCTCATTATATGGGAGTTGGTAAAACGGGTGGAAGGTGGAATATCAGCCTGTCGCAGGAACTGGCTGATGAAAAATATGATATCAACGACATGGGAATCCTATTCAACAATAATTATATCGAGCATTATTTCTGGACTGCCTATCGCTGGTTGAAACCTAAAGGCTGGTACAACAATATCCAGATCAATTACAATGCTAATTACAGCCAGCTGTATAAGAAAATAGATGGCCAGAAAACGGACAGCCGCTTCCAGGGCTTCAATACCAATATCAATGGCCATGTTCAGTTAAAAAGCCTTTGGTATGTTGGTTTCTTTGTTGGATATGGCGCCAGGGGACATGATTTTTACGAACCCAGGAAAACCGGATATGCATGGAAAACACCAAGGCGTTTTCAATTTAATCCCTGGTTTGAAACCAACAATACCAAGAAATATTTTTTCAGTGCCAGTTATTTTCTTGGTTTGCGAAGCATTTTCAATAGTCCAAATGAAGAGTGGAGTTTTTCGCAGCGATACAGGTTCAGTGACAAGCTATCCATCAGCCATAGATTGTACTACAATCCTGTTCGCAATGATGCAGGTTATTACCAGCCCAGGGATTTAAGCGGTAACCCCATCTCACTGGATAATGTTGTTTTTACAAGAAGAGATCTGAAAACAATTGAAAATGTGTTGTCGGCTAAATACAACTTCAATAATAAATCTGGTATAACCATCAGGGCTCGTCATTACTGGAGCAAGGTTAAGCAGCATGAACTTTATGATCTTGATGACGCGGGAGAGCTCAAACCATCAGTGCATAGTGCACTAGTAAGCCTGGTTCACCAGAATTTTAATGTATTCAATGTGGATGCAGTTTACACCTGGCAGTTTGCACCGGGCAGCTTCATAAATATTGTTTGGAAAGACCAGGGATTTTTATTTGACAATGATGTTGAAAGAAATTATATCAAGAACGTGGACAGAACCATAACGGAACCCCAGAATAATAATCTTTCCATCAAGATCATTTATTACCTGGATTATCTTGATTTCAAAAAATGGAAAAAGAAAAAAGACAAATAAAACGAAGCCCACTGAATGTGGGCTTCTCTATTAATAATCGTTATTATTATCCTTCTCTTTGTTTTTGTCTTTCTTATTGAATATTTTCTGGAAGATGTTCTTTTTCTCCTTCTTCTCATCATTAGCAGGCATGTCACCGATCTTAGGAGATTTGGAAGAATCCTTTTTTGGTTTGTTTTCTTTTTTAGGTGCATTATCATCATCCGGAAGTCTTGATTCCGGTGGGATGTAAGTAGTAGTGTCCAGTTCATAATCACCTGAATTCATATTCATGTCACTGCTGTCTTCTGCATAAGGATCAAAAATTTCATAATCATCAGCACTCAGGGACTGGTTGTCCAGATCGGCAGGCTTGATGAATTCCACATCACGGCTTATTCCCAGTGATTTGTCGGCATATACTTTTTTGAAAAATGCTTCCCAGATCGGTCTTGCTGCAGTACCACCGTAAAAAGCTGCGCTTTCAATTTGTATGAACCTGTCATCACAACCTACCCATGTACCTGCAAGCAGTTGTGGAGTATAACCCATGAACCAGAAGTCTGCATTATTATTGGTAGTACCTGTTTTGCCACCCATGGCTTTGGCTCCAAGACGTTGCATGAGCCCTGCTGCTGTGCCAACGGTTACTGGACCCTGCATCATCTGTGTCATGCGATAAGCAGTGGCTTCGCTTACGGCTTCCTTGCGGTTGGCACCAAGGTCTGAACGATAAATGGCATTTCCATTCCTGTCCTCGATCCTGGTAATGAAGATAGGCCTGGTAGAAAAACCTCCGCCGGGGAACACGGTATAGGCCCACATCATTTCATACAATGAAAGATCGCAGGCTCCCAGAGCCAGGGAAGGATATGCTTCAACGTGAGTAGGAACATTTAATTTCTGTTCCAGGAAATTTGAAAATTCTTTTGCGCCAACCTGCTTCATGATATAGGCTGTTGCGCAGTTTCTTGACCAGGTCAGTGCAGAGGCCATGGTCATGGTGCGGCCTGTACATGTTTTTGAAGTGGCAGGCACCAGTTGGTTCTTGCCAAAGCTTTGCTGAACATCTTCCACCATGGTTTCTGGTGTAAAGCCTCTTTCCTCTATGGCCTGGCAATACAAAAGAGGTTTGATGGATGAACCCACCTGGCGTTTTGTTTTCAGGCTGGCATGGTCAAATTTGTAAGTCTTAAAATCAATGCCACCTACCCAGGCTCTGACCTCACCAGTTACCGGATCCATTACCATAAATGCACTTTGCATCATCTGCCTGTGGTATTTGATGGAATCCATCGGTGTCATCACAGTATCTATTTCCCTTTTTGCATTATAGGCAAACACCCTCATTTTTACTTTCTGCTTAAAGGTTTTTTCTATCTCCGCATCAGTCATGTTCTCATCTTTGAGATTTCTCCAGCGATCACTGTTTTTCATAGCCGCACGCAATACATCTTCGTGACCTTTCCATACCGTACCTTTTTTGATATTGCTCTGCGCATTCATCGCCTTTTGCAACATGGGCATCTGCTGCATCATGGCCTCCTCGGCATAGGTTTGCATTTTGGGATTGATGGTAGTATATACTTTCAGTCCATCATCATAAACATTATAGGGATCACCATCCTCGTTCTTCAGATCTTTTAAAACACCCTCTATTTCACCTTTGAGAGTTTCGCGGAAATAAGGAGCATAACCCGTATTCTCATCCAGCTTGCGGTAATTCAGCTGTATGGGAAGGGCTTTTAATTTGGCTGCCTGCGCGGAATTCAGGTAATCGTTTCTTTCCATCTGTCCCAGTACCACATTGCGGCGGTCCTTCGCCTGTTTGGGATGAAGACGCGGATTATAGATGGAGTTTCCTTTGAGCATGCCCACTAGCAATGCAGCTTCTTCAATATTCAAACGGTCGGGTTCTTTTTGAAAGAAGGTACGCGAGGCATTGCGAATGCCATAAATATTATCACCAAAAGGAACTGCATTAAGATAGAGGGCAACAATTTCTTCTTTGGTAAAATTTCTTTCAAGCCTGATCGCAACAATATATTCCTTCATCTTTTCGATGATCCTCTCCACCTTGTTCTTGCTTCCCTGGTCCAATAGTGTTTTGGCCAATTGTTGAGAGATGGTACTACCACCACCTTTACTTCCCAATGAAAGGATGGCGCCAATCGTTCTTTTGAAGTCAATGCCTGAATGGTCCTTGAATCTTTCATCTTCAGTGGCAATCAGGGCATTGATGACGTGTTTGGAAATATCCCGGTAATTAACACTGCTGCGGTTTCCGCGTTCACGATAATATTTGCCCATCAGTGTGCCATCCGCGGCATACACTTCTGAAGACTGTACAATACTGGGATTTTCAAGTTGTTTGAGTGTGGGGAGTTTTCCAAAGACGCCCAACATGACCAGCAGGAACATGAGGACTACAAAGCCAAAGCCACTCAGAAAAACGATCCAGAAGACGCGTATGCTCTTTTTCATGAGATATGTATTAAGGGACGAATGTTCAATAATAAGAAGAATGATTTGAAGACATCCTTTAAATATTGCACATCAGTTCATCAAAACTAAAAAATAGGGTGTAATGGAAGGTTAAAATTTACCCGGCAAGTTTTGATCCAAAAACTGTTTGTATTCCTGAAAATCTTTTCTCTCAAGAAGCAGTGGAAGGTTGCTTTCAGATGCAATGGTGAATTGGTACTTTTCCGGTTTCAGCCATGGGATGATTTCGAGGTGTGCAATCTTTTTCAATTTCACCACATAATCAATGGCTTCCTGTGCATTGGCGAAGCCAGAAACAACAAGGATCTTCCTGTTTTCATCCAATGTAACCAGTCCGGCATCAAGCGGAAGGCTATAGTATTTCTCCTTGTTATATCGTACAAATGCGTTTTTCACTTCGTTTACAAACATGGCATCTACCTTATCCAGTATGATCAGCGTGGTATGTTTAGCGGAAGCTTCAAACCTGTAAGCAGAAACAGGCTTTGGCTGGACAATGGGTTTTTTAGTTGCAGTATCCGTTACGGGTTTTGTAACGGGCTTATTGATCACCACATCATTCTTTGGCTGGGTGATAATACTGTCTTTTTTAACTGGTGCCTTAAAAGCAATGGTATCCACTGGAACAGGTTGTGGTTTCAATGGTTGTATAATTGCCAGTGTATCTTCTGCTGGTCTTGTTATCTGCAGGCTGGCCAGCTCAGCTTCAATTTGTGAACGGCGGTTGAGCACATCAATCATGGTTTGTGCCTTAACTGCAAGGGGAGTGGTTGGTCCCTGGCTGATCAATGTCTGCAGGATGGTTTTTGCTGCGCTGTCTTCCCGTTGTTTCACATGATATACCGCTTCTATGTACAATAATTGCGGCTGCCAGAAAGTGGTTTTGTAAGTGCTGTCTGCCAGCTTCTTTGCCGCGAGTGCTTCGTTGAATCTTCCTTCAATAAAGAGGTCGTAAATTCCTTCATAAGCCTTTGTTGCTGCAGCATTTCCTTCATCTGAAGACATAGGATCCTTGCCTGTGTTAAGGATGGATGCATATCGAGAAGCCGGAAACCTTGAAACCAGCAGCTGCTTTATCTCTGCAGCTTTTGTATCATTCCCGCTTTTCTTGTAAGCATAATAGAGGTTGAATAAAACTTCTGCTGAATTGCCATCATTAGGAAAACGAACCCTGAAATTTTCATAAATAGCAATGGCAGAAAGATAGTCTTCGATTTCATTCATGTAAACCAGTCCCAGGTCCAGCAAGGCCTGCCGAATGGAATCGTTGGAAACCATCATGGTTTCTGCATTGAGTGGAACGTTTGCCAGGAGAGAACTAAAACTCGGTCCTTCATCTGCTGGGTTTTTATCCTCAATTTTGCCCGGTTCCTTGGTGTTGCTGACAATCTTGTTGGACTGTTGTGCATTCACTTCCGAGAATCTTCTCCAGTTATCTACATTAGGACGATTGCCCCAGGTTTGTTTGAATTTTTGCTGGCCCTGTGTTTTTAATGTGGTGTTATAAAAATACCATTCACCTTTCTGGCTGCCCGCAAAAAGGTCTGTTGTATTACTGACAGGTGCAGCACTGCCTGAAGTGATGGTTTTTTCATCGTAACCCTGTTGCTTGAGAATTTGCTTCAGCAATTTTGATATGTATGCCGTTCTTTCATCTTCGGGCATGGCTGCTATTTTTTGCAGGCTATCCTGCCGGGAGATAACTTCTGTATTAGCAACGATCTTTTTCAAAGCATTTTTTCTTTCATCAACTCTTGCCAGTTCTGTTTCATTGAGATCTGCAACCTGTATACTATCATAAAAAGAAGCGGCCTGTATGTATTTCTTCTCGTTATAGGAAAGATCTGCGATCTGCAGGTAGGATTTATTTCTTGAAGCCAGGTTCCCATTATTGTATTTGGATGCTTTTACCAGGAGGAGACGTGCCGCTTCGTAATTGCCTCTTTCCATTTCCATCTGGGCAGCCATGTAATAAATCACATCGCGGTAGTCGGAATATTTATCCCGCCTGGCCATTTTCAATAATTCAGCGATGTTTTTTTCAATGTAGTTTTCACCTCCTTCCTTGTTCATGCGAACGAGGTTCAGCCTGGAATAAATATCCAGCACCGGGTCTGTTGTATGCTTGATGGCTTTATTATAAAGTGTTTCGGCCTGGTCATATTTTTTCGATAGCTCGAACATTTGTGCGGCCAGGTATTCCCATCTTGCCCTTTCCTGTTTGGTAGTGGCCTGGTTCAGTGCCAGTACCAGGTGAGTTGCGGCGCTGTCCCATACCTTTTGCTTATAGAACCAGTAGGCCTGCACTTCTTCCAGGTCATCATAAAGTCTTTTTGGAAATAAAGGATCGTTTTTTAAAGTTACGATCAGGCTTCCTGCTTCGGCCAGGTTTCCCAGTTCGATCTGGCTGCGGATCTGCCAGATAAAGGCATTGTTGCGGCTGGGCGCAGGCGTCATGGTTTTGGGGAATGACCTGTTTTCTTTAGTTGAAATACTCAGCGCATTGTTTCCATCCATGCGGCTACCGATGTATTTATAGTAGCCGTCTTTTTCTTTTTCAGCGAAAGCATAGTTGATGAACTGGAACATGAGCGCAGCTGAATCAAACTTCTTTTCAAAATACCAGGCTGCACCCCAGAGCATGTACATATTGTCGATCCATTCATTCCGTAGATCGTGCATTACAATTCCCGTCTGGGCTTTGTAGATGACTGAATCCAGTTCATTGGAATTCTGTGCCGTGGCATCAAGCGAATAATTATAGAAGGGAAGGAGGAGAGTGTAATCGTCTCGGAAAGATTGCTTGGCACCATCAATGACCTCGTTCAATTTTACATTGGCATTGAAAAAATAATTATAGTGCGTGGTAAGATTCTGGAAGAATTTGCGTGGCCCCTTCAGTTTTTTATCACCTGTTTTTTCAGATTTCAAAACTCTGTCTTCATAAGGTTCGGGCTTATCGATTTTAAGGTCAAAGCCCATTTGGCCATGCGCGGTATGCAATATGGAACTGGCCAGGCAAATTGCCAGGCAAAGGAAGATATAGCAGGAAAATCTCATTATTGGCCGCAAACTAAATTCTTATAAACTGAAATTCAAAGATTTTAGTATGAAAGAAACCCTTTTTTTCAAATAAATAGCGATTTCCCGGCCTGTGTCGCTTTTATTACCTTTAGCGCAAATCTGGTCTATGCCTAAACTCGATGCCGGCAGTACTTTACAGCGGTTACGGAACCGATACCGGCTGGTTGTGATGAATGATGATACTTACGAGGAGGTGGTTACCTTCCGTCTTTCCCGGATGAGCGTTTATATCGTGCTCTGTACTATTTTCGTGGTACTGGTAGGATTAACCGTTGCCCTGATTGTTTTTACTCCTGTCAAGTATTACATTCCGGGTTATGGCAATGCAAAAATGGACAGGGAATACCGCCAGTTAAAATACGTTGTAGATTCTTTGGAAAAACAAGTATCTTACCACGAGCAATTTAACAGCAGCCTGAAAAAAGTGCTGACCGGAAATACGGATATGAAACTTGATACTGTGAAGCTTCCGGTGCCGAAAGAAGATGAATCCAGCGATTAACCAATTATTCATAAAAACCAATCCAATGTTCAACAAAGAAAAAGCCTCTGCTTCAGAAAAGAATTTTTCTAACAGCGCTACGCTGGTTTCCCCGGGTACAGTTTTAAATGGTGACGTAAGAAGTGAAAATGACCTCCGCATTGATGGCACCATCCAGGGCAATGTAAAAACATCCGCTAAAGTAATTATCGGGCCTTCCGGATTTGTGGAAGGAAATGTTGAAAGCGGTAATGCCGACATTTTTGGGAGAGTCTCAGGTAATGTAGTGGTAAAGGAATTGCTGCAGTTGAAAGAGCAGGGTAATATTGAGGGCAATATTACTTCCGCTAAATTGCAGATCGATCCCACTGCGGTGTTTAATGGAAAATGCCAGATGGGCGCCAATGCGGGCAGCATCGTGTCAATGAATAAACCGGATGTCAGACCAGCAGCAACAGCCGAAGCGAAATAATAACAGTGACCTGATGCGGTATGCAGGTTTGGGTGCACAGATCTTTGTGTCGCTCGGAATTGCCGTATTTGCAGGTATCAAACTGGATCAATGGATCGGTTTTTCTTTTCCGGTATTGGTATGGCTGCTTCCATTTGTAGTATTGGGAATGATGATCTATAAACTTGTAAAAGAAACATCAAAAAAGAAATGAAAGGCAATAGAAGAGGGCTAGCACCTGTGGTCATTTTATTTATAGCATTGAATGGATTTTTTATTGCTGGAAAAGGCCTGCTTCAAAAATGGAATGCCGACCAGGAAGTGCTGATCCTTGGCAATCTGTTACTGTTCATCATTACGCTCGTTTCTTATTTTATGGCGCAAAAGGGCATGCGTAATCCTAACCCACATGCTTTCATCCGCTCTGTTTATGGCAGTGTGATGATCAAGCTTTTTATCTGCATCATTGCAGCATTTATCTACATCGCTTCCCATAAGGAACATATTAACAAGCCTGCGCTGTTCATCTGCATGGGCTTATATCTTGTTTACACCTTTCTTGAGGTTTCTGTTTTAATGAAGATGCTGAAGCAAAGGACCAATGGCTAAGAAAGAAGCTCACATTTCAGCACTGGTGCAATTTCTGCCTCCTGATACTTACGAAGCCGTAATTGGCTATCTGCAACATTATAAAGTTCATTTAACGGTAGCGCGGGAACGAAAAACCATTCTGGGTGATTACCGCCATCGAACCCATGCAAAAAATCACCGCATATCTGTCAACGGCAACCTCAATCCTTATGCATTTTTAATCACCCTGCTTCATGAACTGGCGCACCTGCTTGCATTTGAAAATTACGGTAACCGGATTGCAGCTCACGGTAAGGAATGGAAGCAGGTGTTTGGACAATTGCTGGCGCAGTTCATTCAACAGGAAGTTTTTCCTGCGGATATCAAACAGGCACTCATGCAGTCATTACATGATCCTGCTGCATCCAGTTGCGCCGATGAAGTATTGTTAAGAGCCTTGCGCAATTATGATGAAAGAGCAGCACATGTTTTGTTTGTGGAATCACTCCCCGAAGGGGCCTTGTTCAAAACACCTGATGGGAGAATTTTTTGCAAGGGTGAACGATTACGTAAGCGCTTCCGTTGTGTAGAAGTAAAAACGAAAAGAGTTTATCTATTCAGCCCTGTTTATGAAGTGGAAAGAGTTATGGCCTGAGTGATTTCAGCATCCAGAGGTCACAACCAAAATGTCCTGAATTTCCCATTGGATGATCTATGTAACGAAAACCAAGTTTTGCATAGGTTTTCAAAGCGTTCTTTAATTCTGGCATGGTTTCCAGGTAAATATTTTTATAACCATGACCGTCCGCAAACTCCATACATTTTCTGATCAGGGTTTGCCCCAGTCCAATTCCCCTGGCTTCGGGCAACAGGTACATTTTTACGAGCTCGCAGGTATCATAAGGCAATCCTTCTGTTGGAAATATTCCACCTCCACCCATTACCTCTTCATCTATCAGGGCAACATAATATACAGATCCTTTGGTATTGGAAAAGATTTCAAACAAATGATCTGTCGCTTTATCATAATAAACCGTACCGGGATGGTTGGCTCCAAATTCTTCAAGGGTTGTACGGATGATGGATGCCAATGATTCATTGTCTTTTTTTTCAATAGTTCTGATGGTGAATTTGTCAATTCCAGCCTGCATTTCAGCGTTTTTTATATGATCAGGATCAAGTACTGAAAATCCTGTAGGTGTTAATGATTACCTGCCTTTAAAATTTGTAATTAGACCTGCAAAAATAAGCTGGATGTTCTGGGCCATGGAAGTTAATTTCTTCAAATTTGCATCCACCTGTGAAAACATCCAATCCTTTGAATGGCTTTTCTGATATCCATTGGTAAAACCTACTAAAAACAAGCCAGGTCCTCAATACCTGACCACATTATCCCTCCTGTTGATCAGGAGGGATTTTTTTTAAGTGAATTCCTTTAGCATTGGTCAATGCAATACAGTAAACTTCTGAATTACGATGACCATTTTTAGGATACATTATTATGCTTTCCCATTTTTGCAAAAGAAAAACCACATCCAACCCTTTGAAAATCCAAATGGGTCCATTCCGATGAAGATCCCAGGCGTCTGACCCTTTGAAAAACAAGTTACCACAACCGCCTGAATGAATTATCCCTCCGCAAAACGGGGGGATTTTTTTTGACCTGCCTTTTCCTGATTTCTTAACTTACCGCGTAAATATTTTTATGATCAGGGCATTGAGACAAGAATACAACAAGGCATTCACCGAAAGTAAATACAAGGATTACCTGAAGGAATTAAATGATTTATATCCTGGTCAATTGGATTTTCGTATTGCTGAATCACCGGTTTTCGTTCCTCGTGATTTTGAAGAAAAAATGCTTTCAGCCTGCGAATCCATCATCGATGTCATCAAAAAGCCTTCTTATCAGCAACAAAGTGAAAAAGCCATTCCTGCGGCGCTGTGTGTACCTGGGGATGAAAGCATCCCCCATTTTATTGCATTTGATTTTGGAGTATGCATGAATGAGTCAGGTGAACTGGAGCCTCAGCTAATAGAAATGCAGGGCTTTCCTTCCCTGTTTGCCTGGCAGGTATTGCTTCCTGAAGTGCATAAAAAACATTTCGCCATGCCCGATGGTTATGATGTTTATCTCAATGGATTCAACAGGGAAAGCTATATAAAACTTTTCAGGGAAATTGTTGTTGCAGGTGAAGATCCTGAGAACGTAATCCTCCTGGAGATCTTTCCTGAACAACAAAAAACAAGAGTTGATTTTCATGCCACGGAGAGTTTGCTGGGGATTCAAACAGTTTGTCTCACAAAATTGATAAAAGAAGGAAGACAATTGTTTTACATGAAGGAGGGCAAAAAAGTTCTGGTCAGAAGAATTTTTAACCGGGTGATCTTTGATGACCTTTTTCAGCAACCTAAAGAAGTGCAGGAAAAGGGAAAAATTTTCCAGGAAGAACTGGATGTTACCTGGCTTCCGCATCCCAACTGGTTTTACAGGCTGAGTAAATATTCACTTCCATACATCAACCATCCCTTTGTACCTAAAACCAGTTTCTTAAACGATTCTTCTTTACCCAATGACCTGGAAAATTATGTGGTGAAGCCCCTGTTTTCTTTTGCAGGCCAGGGAGTGATTATTGACGTAACAGAAAAGGACATCAAAGAAATAAAAGACCCTGAAAACTGGATCATTCAGCGGAAAGTTCAATATGCTGCTGCAATAGAAACACCTGATGAACCTGCAAAAGCGGAAATCCGGATTTTTTACTTCTGGCCTCCAGGTGAGGAAGGTCCTTTGGCGGTAAATAACCTGGCAAGACTCAGCAAGGGTAAAATGATCGGGGTGAGGTACAACAAGGACAAGGACTGGGTTGGTGGAAGCTTCGCTTTATTTCAACAATAGTTTTTCTGGACTATCTCCGCATTATATACTGTATCACATCCTGATTCAAAACTCTTTTCTTTGTTCAAGTATGAAGAAGGCGCTGATCCAAATGAATATCGCTGTATTTCTCTGGGGCTTCACCGGGGTTCTTGGTCGTGCCATCAGTCTTGGTTCCACCATGCTGGTCTGGTGGCGTTTACTCATCACCATGATCTCACTCTGGGCACTGTATATTATTCAGGGCAAGGCAAGAAGAATTCCTGCCCGGTCAATGATCATGATCGCCATTCTCGGAACTGTACAGGCCCTGCATTGGGTGAGTTTTTACGCCAGCATTAAACTGGCAAACGTAACCATAGCGCTTACCTGCCTTTCCACAACCGCTTTGCTGGCCGCACTGATTGAGCCACTGGTGATCCGCAAAAAATTTGATCCTTTTGAGATCCTTCTTGGATTGTTTGCCATAGCTGGGATTTTTATTATTTACCAAACGCACATCGAATTTTCAACTGGAATCATCGTGGGACTTATATCAGCCGTTCTCACCGTCCTTGTTTCTGTGTACAACAAAAAGATTATTGACAGATACCAGGCAGAACACATTACGCTCTACCAACTAAGCGGGGGATTTGTGGGACTGAGCCTGTTAATGCCTTTGTTTCATTATTTCTTTCCTGCAAAATGGGCGCTTCCTACTTCCATGGATTGGGTATGGCTCTTTGTACTGAGCTGGGTTTGTACCATACTTACTTTCTTTCTTTACATCAGGGCTTTGAAAAAGATCTCGGCTTTCACCATGAACCTTGCCTTGACGTTGGAACCCGTGTATGGTATTATCCTTGCCTTTGTTATTTACTACGAGAACCGTCTGCTTAGTCAATGGTTCTACCTGGGTTTTGGATTGATAGCCCTTGCAGTAGTTTTTCATACCTGGCGCCTGGTAAAGAAATAAAAGCTTCATCAGTATAAGAGTAATAAGTTTCAGTCTTCCTCCTTAATTTTAGTTATAAGCTGCCAAGATGAAAATGCGTTTGTTTTTAGTCATTTTATTTTTTCCCTTATTTGTACTTGCTCAAAAAAAACCACTGGACCATTCTGTGTATGACGGATGGCAAAGCATTGGTGAAAGAATCATTTCCAACAATGGTGAATGGGTGGTTTATACAGTAACACCGCAGGAAGGCGATGCCGAACTTTTTATACAATCAACAACAGGCAATAATTATAAGAAGCAGGTTGCAAGGGGTTATGCAATCCGGATCACTGAAGACAGTCGCTATTTGATATTTAAAATCAGGCCTGCTTTCAGCCAGACACGCGATGCCAGGATCAAAAAAAAGAAGCCTGAAGATTTACCCAAGGATTCCATTGGCATTATTGAATTGGGTAAAGATTCCATTGTTAAGATTGCAAGGATAAAATCCTTTAAAATTCCAGGAAAGGCAGGAGGCTGGCTGGCTTATCATAAAGAAAGGGAAATGCAAACGCCGGCATCTGCAACTAGTCCCAAAACAGTTGACAGTCTGAAAAAAACAATTGATTCACTGGTACTTCTTGTCACACAATTAAAAAATATCAAAGCAGGCAATGCAGATGGGGAAGATGCTGACGAAGAGCCAACATCCTCAGCTAATGCTGCAGCAGGAAGCGATCTTGTTTTAAGAAATCTTCAAACAGGTAAAGAAAAAATTTTCCGGAATGTTTCTGATTATTTATTCAGTGAGAACGGACAGAAACTGGCACTGAATATTTCCAGATCTCCTTCAGCCGCATCTATGGTATTGTTGATGAATTTGCAAAATGGCAATTTAGATACCCTTCTCAGGGGAAGCAACGATAGTAGGAATTTTGTGATGACGGAAGATGGCAGTCAGCTTGCTTTTCTTGCCGAGCGTGATACAACAAAATCCCTGCAGAAATTTTATGGACTTTATCTCTACAGGACTGGCGACGACAGCGCTGCCTTGCTCGTAGATAAAAAATCAGTGGGTATGCAACTTGGCATGACCGTGAGTGAAAACGGATCGCTTAGTTTCAGTAAATCAGGCGAGAGATTGTTTTTTGGTACTGCTCCTGTACAGTCAACAAAAGATACTTCATTGATAGAAATGGATCTTGTAAAACTGGATATCTGGAATTACCAGGATGATTATCTCCAGACACAACAGCTCTTCCAGTTGAATAATGAATTAAAAAGGTCTTACCTGGCCATGTATGATTTCTCACAAAATGAGGTCCGGCAACTGGGTTCTCCAGGCTTGCCAAATATCATTTCAACTAATGAGGGAGATGGAGATCTATTCATTGCTTCTACGGATACCGGCAGAAGAGTGGAATCACAATGGACAGGGAGAACAAAAAGAGATGTTTATGCCTTAGACGTAAGAACAGGAAAGCTTTTGCAGGTGAAGAAAAATTTTGAAGGCATCGTTTATCCATCTTCAACCGGCAGGTATATTTTATTGTACGATTTCAAAGCCAGGAATTATTTTGCCTGGGATCGATCTGGATTGAAGAATATCAGTTCCAGGATCAGGACAGCTTTATACAATGAGGAAAATGATATTCCTAATGAACCGGCACCTTATGGCATCATGGCTTGGCATGAGGGAGATTCGGCTGTATATGTTTATGACCGTTATGATGTCTGGAAGATTGACCTGGCCAGCCAGGTAAAAGCTCCCGCTTTGGTTACAAATGGAAGATCATCCGGCGACAGGATCAGCTACCGCTATCTAAGGCTGGATAATGAAGAAAGATTTTTAAAGACAGGACAGCCGCTTTATTTCAGGATGTTTGATAATAAAACAAAAAAGAGCAGTCTTGTAATGATCCAGAATATTTCAGGCTCAACTGCACCAACCTATCTCACTGAGTATGGCGATTACTCCTATAATTCTTTGCTAAAGGCAAGAGATAAAGAAGTGTATGTTTATACCAGGGAAAATTTTATTCAGTCGCCTGACCTTTACTACATACCCAGTGAAAAAACCGACACCATTTTCGGGTGGTTAGTTGGAGGCTACAGGTCAGTAAAGCTTTCTCAACTGAATCCCCAGCAAAAAGAATACAACTGGGGTACTGCACATCTTTACCAGTGGAAGGCATTCAATGGGAAGGCCGCTTCAGGGATCTTATATAAACCTGAGGGGTTTGATGCAACAAAGAAGTATCCCATGCTCATTTATTTTTATGAGCGTCACAGCAATGATCTCAATAATTATCAGCCACCTGCACCAACAGGTAGCCGGATCAACATTCCTTTTTTTGTAAGCAGGGGTTACCTGGTTTTTACTCCTGATATCGCGTATACAAAAGGACATCCGGGAAAGGATGCTTATACCTATGTGGTAAGTGGTGCACAATCGCTGGCACGGAACAAATGGGTGGATGCTGCCAATATAGGTATACAGGGACAAAGCTGGGGAGGATACCAGGTCGCGCATTTGATTACGGCTACCAATATGTTCAAGGCCGCATGGGCCGGGGCACCGGTTGTGAACATGTTCAGTGCTTACGGTGGTATCAGGTGGGAGAGTGGTAATAACAGGCAATTCCAGTATGAAAAAGGTCAGAGCCGAATAGGTGCGACACCTTGGGAGAACCCTGCATTATATATTGAGAATTCTCCTTTGTTCCATTTAAAGAATGTGAATACGCCTCTTGTTATTATGGCAAACGATGCCGATGGCGCCGTGCCCTGGTACCAGGGAATAGAATTTTTTACTGCCATGCGAAGGCTGGGTAAAAAAGTGTGGATGCTGAATTATAATGGTGAAGCACACAACCTGGTAGAAAGAAAAAATAAGAAAGACATCCAGATCAGGCAACAACAATATTTCGACTGGCTTTTGAAAGGAGAGGCGCCGCCAAAATGGATCACAGAAGGTGTTCCGGCTGTGAGAAAGGGAAAGGACTGGGGTTTGGAGTTGGTGTATTGAGGAGGCGATAGTCGATGGTCTATAGTCTATGGTCCATGGACTATGTTAACTTGGTGGTTCTTAGTGTATTCTAAGACTGCCAGACCGTCAAAAAAAAGTTTTTACGCTGCTGGAAGATAGTTTACAATAAAGGGTGTTTGACGGTTTATGACGGCAAACATTCTGTATAAGATCTTATTTCGGACG
>JAEWKK010000001.1 GCA_023386045.1 Bacteroidota bacterium | reverse complement strand
TGCTTGTAAGAAAATCAGAGACTGGAGAACAGAGTATAACATGTTCAGACCACATAGTTCTCTGAAAGGGAAAACGCCAACAGAAGTAATAAAACAGTTCATAAAAAGGCCCAAAACTCTACTTTAGGATATACCAGAAAATGGGAGTAGTTCACCTCCAATTTGTATGTTTTGTCAATATATGATGAAAAGGGGCGGGTAGTTCAGGTAAAGGAAACAAATTATTCTGGTGGAAGCGATATGGTCACCATACAATATAACTTTTCTGGGAAAGCACTAAGAAAATTCCAGTCTAACTATAAAGCAGGAAGTAATCAGCAATCGCATTTTATTCTTACCAAATTGGCATATGATCATGCCGGCAGAATTACATCTGTTAGCAAGAACATTGACAACACTGGCGATAAGGAAATTGTATCTGCCACCTATAATGAATTAGGGCAAATGCAATCCCGCACATTAGGTGGAGGTTTGGAAGTTCAGAATTTGCAATATAATATTCGAGGTTGGCTGACAGCCATTAACAAAAGCTTTGTTGAAAATGCCGGGAATTCATCTAGCTATTTTGGCGAAGTTATTATGTATGATGATGCAGGTAGCTATGCTCAACTCAATGGGGCCATTGGCGCTGTCAAATGGAAGGCTGGCGGCGATGGCGTTGCCAGGAATTACAATTTCAGCTACGATAATGTGAATAGGCTGATAGCCGCAGAATTTACCCAGCAAAATGATGGCTCTTCCAATTGGACAAAGGACCTGGTAGATTTTTCTGTAGATGGCATCAGCTACGACGCAGGTGGCAATATCCTTTCTATGCGACAAAAGGGCCTTAATGCCGGAACTATTGCAACCATTGATTCACTGCATTACCAGTATTTCCCCAACAGCAACCAGCTTCAAAAAGTATTTGATGGCATATCCAATACCCTGCCTTTGGGTGATTTTACCGATACCACGTATACAGGTGACGACTATGCCTATGATGCCAATGGAAACATTGTTAAAGACATCAACCGCCGGATGCACCTGGGCAGCAGTGCCGATGGAGCTGTCTACAATTACCTGAACAAACCTGATTCCATTGTTATTTCCGCTAAAAACACGGTGTATTACTATTATGATGCTTCAGGAAGGAAGCTCAGAAAACAGGTCAATGATTATACAACCGGTACCCTGGTTTCAAAGAATTACCTCTACATCAATGGTTTTGTTTATCTCAATGACACACTTCAATATGTACTACATGAGGAAGGGCGGATCCGTTATAGGGTAGATAGTTCTGATTTCAGGTATGATTACTTTTTAAGAGATCATCTGGGAAATGTAAGAACAGTGCTCACCGAGGAACAAAGGGTAGACAGGTATCCTGCCGCCAGTATGGAAGAAGCCGGGGCAGGTGTTGAACAGCAACTCTACACGCAGGTCTCCCAAACCCGTAAAGCTATTAATGAGATTTCGGATTACCCCACCGATAACACTACCTCCCCGAATAACTATGTATCCAGAGTGATGGCCGATGATAAAAAAATTGGCCCTGGTATAACGCTGAAGGTCATGGCAGGAGATACGATCAACATTAAGGTTAGCTCCTGGTACAAGACCAATGGCCAGGGACTCAGCAATGATTTGCCCATTCTTCTTGCGGATATTGTCAACTCTCTAAGCGCAGGTATCGTACAGTTTCCCGGACATGAGGGCAGTGGGTCCCTGCTCTCAGATGAAAATGGAATTCTCAGTAGTAATGTAAATGATTTTCTATCTGACCAGGATAACAATTCCGCTTCCGGCAGACCCAAGGCTTTTCTCAACTGGATACTCTTTGATGAGCAGTTTAAAATGGTAGCCAGCAGTTCCGGATCGGAGCAGGTGCCGGACGAGCAGGATTACAATGGTGCTGTACATAACCATGTGGTAAATGGACTGCCCATTACAAAGAGTGGTTTCCTGTATGTATTTGTATCTAATGGCAGTCAGTCGGTGCCTGTGTATTTTGATAACCTGCAGGTCACCCATGTAAGAGGTCCTTTACTGCAGGAGCAATCTTACTATCCCTTTGGATTAAAGATGGCCGGCATTAGCTCCAAAGCTTTTGGTGTACTTCCCTCTCAATACATGTTTAACGGAGGTGTGGAACTGGAAGAAGAAACCCAGCTCTATAACACCTTTTACCGGCAGTATGACCCGCAACTGGGAAGATTTAGCGGCGTGGATATATTGAGTGAGGAAACAGCTTTCTTAAGCGTCTACAACTTTGCACTCAATAACCCGGTTTCATTTTTAGACAAGCGAGGAGATGCAGCTGATACACCGCCTACTTTCGGTAACGTCACAGACTTATTCAATTATATTTTAAATAATGGTATTGAAAGCTTTTCGGACGAGTTTACAAGATATAAAGTAGGTAAACAAGGGGCTATTTACAAAATTGGAGTAGGAAATGACCTAAGCCAAAATTGGGCGGGCCAATGGGGTGTAAATTTATGGTGGAGCGACGTCGGGCCTGGCGGTGATATTGTACGAGATGGATTTATCTTGGGGCTTAGTTGGGTTTCTCTAGATAATTTTAGAGTTGATTGGAATTTGTTTGCTGCCATGAATGCAGCCGACAAGATTAATAGTGCTTTTAGCGGTGGATTTGTTTCTGGAAGTGAAAGTGTACTGAGACATTTAGAGCATGAACGTTACATTTCAAATGTGAATACAAATGGAACAATTGATTTGGCGATTCGAGCAAAAAATGTAGGTGTAGTGGGAAATAAGGTTATAAAAGCAATTGGAAGAGCTGGTTTTATCGGCGGTGTACTTGACGCAACCTTTGCAATTAATAATGCTTTTCAAAATCCAACTGCTGGAAATATTACAAAAGCTGTATTTAAATCCGTATTAGCTGCTGTTAAAGTTAATCCTGTAGTAAGCATAGTAACAACAATTGCTGATATTACTGGGATAACCGATTTCTTGTTTGATTGGTAAACCATAATTTATGAAGTTCATAAAATTTATAGCTTATTTATTTTACGATTATTACTCTACAGGGCCTAGAGAGCATATAAAGTATACGGCAACTTTAGGTGTAATGACATTGCTATTCTTTTTGAATTTAGTAACATTCTTTGCATTTTTTAATCTTGGTTGGTTATTGCCAAAAGTTACAGGTATAAGAATTTATGATTATTTTAAAACATTCCTATTTCTTTTACCAATTTGGTTGACTTTCCGTTTATTGATTAAAGAAAAAGATTTGGAGAGTGCTGATTATGATACTGATAAGATAATTACTGGTAAATTTTGGTTGCTGTGCTATTTTATCCTATCCTTAATCATGTTTGTTTTATCCATTTTATGGAAAGAAGGTAAAATTTGAAATGATTACTGGGAAGATTTAGTGGAGTGGATATATTAAATGAGGCTATTTCTTTTTGTGAGTGTATTTCTTTAGGTTAGAATAATTCTTATCATTGCAATGATCCGCGAGGAGACTATGCTGGAGATCCTATCATTTATATTGATCAAAATGGAAACAAGTGGCATTCTCCAAGTGTATTACAAGGTACATCCTTTGGCTACATGAAATATGATTGGGCAACCAATTCAGTTAGTTCAGATGAAAATGGCTCATGGGGAATGATGGCTGGTAATGGCGGGAGTTACAATTTAAATGCGATTCAAAGGAGGATTAATTCTTTATTGAGAAGAGGATTTTCAGTTAATGGTGTTAGTTTTAGTCCAATGAACGCTGGCCTTTCTGCTAGTATTGGATTTAACGGAAGTTCAGATGAAGGTGCAATTATAGTTGGTACTACACCATGGTTTAGCCTACAAGCAAGTGGTTTTTTGAACAATTTTATGCCAAGTGGGTTATTGCAATTTGGCGGATCTGGTAACGCTGGTCTGCCTAATATGTTAAACCAGATTACTCATACTACTTCTCATACAGTTAGTCATTCTATTGAAAGGCATTTGACACCTTGGGGTGATAAAATTGGAGCGAGAGCTTTTGGTGGTCAAATGACAGGTAGCAAAGGCTTAATAAATTTCAATACCTCAACGAATACAAATAGTGGCATTGAAGTTAGTGGACAAAGTATTTCTGTTCTAAATGGAGCTATAGAACTTGGTTATGGAACTAATATGTCGCTCAATCTTGGAGTTTCTGCTTTTGGTATTGGAATAACTGGGGGAGTAAATTTAAATGGCGGTCTTGGATTATCACTGGATGGTAGTTATACAAATAGTAATGGCCAAATAGAAGGGTATGGAATTTCTGCCACTTTGGGAGGAGGCTCTTTAGTTGCAGGACTTATTTATCTTACAGCAGGTGCTGGAGCTGGTGTTTTAGCTTTATTTTGATAATTAACAATTATTGATATCAACAAGTCTTATGCGAAAGTATTTGGCAATTGGCTTTATAGTTGCTTTTCTGGGTTTTATTATTTGGAAATATAGTGAGATGTTTTCTGAAATAAACAATGTAAGGAGGGAGGAGCTACCTTCTTCTAAATCGTTTTTGCCAGAAGATTCTACTTTTTTTTCTCCATTACTTTTCCACCAAATCAGTGTGGATGAAATATACATTAGTAACATTCGGCCATCAGTAGGATTTTATTACTTTCAAAATAAATTTCATTTGATTAAATGTAAAATTCCTGTAACATCAAATAAGGATTTAAATACTATTTTGAAAACCGAAAAAGCCGGTTATTCTAAATCTGAAGGAGTTGTTTATAAAACGATTTTTGATAAGGTATTCTCTTTTAATTATATAGCAGAACTTGAAAACTATAATAATGAGCAGATGTTGTTAGGAATTGATGGAGACTCAACCACAATTTTGCAAAATGATGCTACTATATACTATATAAATACAAGGTTGAAGAATCTATCATTAAGGTATAGAAGTGAGACGAAATACGATGTTATAATTAATACGAATAGTGGGAGTCCAATCCATGCAGAAGTATTAATAATGAAAAAAGATACAAACTATTTCTTGTGTATGTTAATATCATCCGAAATGGATAAATTGCCTTCAAACTTGTTGAAATCCCTGATAAATCTATAAACTTTTAATACCTCATTGTTGTAATCATGCTTAAAAAATCGACCGCTTAATATTGGAGTGTTAAGCTTCATTTTAAGCACTTTAACATGAAATAATCAAGATTTACAGAGAATTAGATAATTGCAATTTTAATGCACCAGGTAGCTGGTCAATCTACCAAGGAAATCTGCCAGAAGCATGCTCAATTCATACGTTTACAACTGGAAGAACAAGTATCTTTTAATTGTTTAATTGAGAGTTAGTTGAGCTATTGTTGGAATAAATGCACCGATCTTTAAATCATTTGTTCATGACAAGAACAGGAACACTTCCACATATGAAAGCAAAATCTATCAAATGTGGAAGTTTAGTTTATTTACAAGTTTTCTTTTTGATACATTCTTTTCAGATGAAAGGCAAACAACTCTGCTCCTTGATAAGCTGCTGATGATAATTGAGGTTTAAACTTTTCTAAAGCTCTATCAATATCTTCAATAAGATAGGCTGTCCATTTTTCCAAAAGTTCATTTTGTTGACCATTCTCTACTGTACCTGTTAATTGCTGTACCATGTGAATCTGTTTTAAAGTAATTCAGCATGTGCCTTAAGGGCTTAACTGATGCTAAATTTGTTCTGAATAAATTTCCTTGGGGATACTCTCAGAGTGAGAGTAACAGAGTAGTGTTTTTATAGACCTTCAATTCAGGGGCGACCTAAAGCCACATTTGAAAAACAAGGTTACTCAAATACTTCATTAAAATCAAGCCAACTGTGTCTATTTCACATACTTTTACAAATTCAGGTGTGCATTACAGTTAGGTTTCGATGAGCTACCTTGCAGGTCAAAATGTTCTTTGGAATTGCAAGGCTGTGGTAGTCCTCAGAGAGGAAAAATTGAAGTAGACAAACATTTTTTGAATTCTCATTCTTCCCATTAGATATAACAACTCCCCTACGAGACTTGAACCTCTGACTCAGAACTCTTCTTTCAAGTTCCTTTATTGTTCCATTTCTTCTCTGCTGTACGTCAAAGCAATCCTATAAGATCACCTTTTACACCCATGTAGGAAACTAAAATCCCTGTTCATTCAGGTCACAAATACCTAATTGTGAAATGCTCCCACCCAAAGTTTATAAGAACAATATTTTTTGTGGTATCGGAGAAACCTCATTGCTATGTTTCCCTAAGATAAGGGTGCAACTACAATCCGACTTCTGGACCTTTACCTACCCACTGGGCCCTCAAGGTTGTAACTTTGGTGTGAGTTAAAGGTGATGATGGTTTGAATAGTGTTATGGTATAAATTTTGGTGCAAATAAAAAAGGGTTAAAAACCTAAAGTCTATAACTCTTTCATTCTTAAGTGGATCCTGAGGGACTTGAACCCCCGGCCCTCTGATTATGAGTCAGACGCTCTAACCAACTGAGCTAAGGATCCCTACCCCGTTTAAAGGGCGCACAAAAATAGGGAATTCAAACCTATTATTTGACCTCCTCAAACTCTATGTAATCACCGGGTTCGGCACCCTTTGCATGCGTGGAAGTTCTTTTCTCCTGTGAAGTATAACCATCATGATAAAAAGACTGCTGCTCCTGCATCTTCTCCTGCATCTCCCGGAAACTGCGCTTCACCTTACGGGTGGTGCGGTACAGGGGAATCACCAGGCCGAAGAGGATCCGGTAGGCCAGATAAACCAGGAAAGCATAAAAAAGAAAACTTAAAACCATAGGAAAACAAAGGTACAGAGGCGCCTGAATCCAATTTGGATTTGGAATGTATTTAACGTTTAGCTTACCTTTGCCCAGGCAATGAACGAAGGAAGGGAACGAAAACGTTCCCTTCTTCTTTTAAGATATGCAAACAGAAGAACAAATCAAGGCAATAGAACAAATGGTGAACGGCTTGCTGGCAGAACATCCTGCCCACTTCCTGGTTGACATCAGGATCAAGCCAACTAATAATATCAAACTGTTCATTGACGGGGATGAAGGCATCGCCCTTTCTGACCTGATCGGCTATAACCGCAAACTGTACAAGCAGCTTGAAGACAGCGATATGTATCCCGATGGCAACTTCTCCCTCGAAGTTTCCTCTCCGGGATTGGATGAGCCGCTGAAGCTCTTTCGCCAGTACCGCAAAAATGCCGGTCGTTATGTGGAAATAGACCTGGTGGACGGCAGTAAAAAAGAAGGAAAATTGCTGGAAGCTACTGAAGATGGTGTAGTGATTGAAACAGAAAGCGGAAAAGGCAAAAAAAAGGAAATCAAACAGGAAACCATTCTTTTTGACCAGATAAAAAAAACAAAAATTCAAATCAAATTTTAGATGGTGAGTGGTCAGTGGTGAGTGGTCAGTACTCACCATTCACAACTCACAACTCACAAACCAATAAGTCATGGCAAGTATTAACCTTATCGACGCATTCCAGGAATTCAAGGATGCGGAAAATATCGACCGACCTACATTAATGCGCGTGGTTGAAGATGTGTTCAAAACCCTGCTCCGTAAAAAATACGGCAGTGATGAAACCTTCGACGTGATCGTAAACGCTGAAAAAGGTGACCTCGAGATCTTCCGCCGCCGTAATGTGGTGGATGATGGTGATGTGTACAATACCCTGGAAGAGATCGAAGTGACTGAGGCCAAGAAGATCTCTCCCGACTATGAAGTGGGTGAGGAAGTGTACGAAGAGGTGAACCTCGAAGACTTTGGCCGTCGCGCCATCCTTGCTGCCAAGCAAACCCTTGCCAGCCGTATCTCTGACCTGAAGAAAAATGTACTGGCTAAAAAATATGGCGACCGTATTGGTGAAATCATCAGCGCCGAAGTTTACCAGGTATGGAAAAAAGAGATCCTCCTGCTGGACGAGGAAGGTAATGAGCTGATCCTCCCCAAAAGTGAGCAGATTCCCCAGGATTATTTCAAGAAAGGCGAAAGCATCCGCGCCGTGGTGAAAAAGGTGGACATGAAAAATAATACTCCTGTCATCATCCTTTCCCGCACCTCACCTGATTTTCTGGCAAAGCTTTTGGAAATAGAAGTTCCGGAAATCTTCGATGGACTGATCGTTATCAAAAAGATTGTTCGCGAACCAGGTGAAAGAGCCAAGGTGGCCGTTGAATCTTATGATGACCGCATTGATCCCGTGGGCGCCTGCGTGGGTATGAAAGGCAGCCGTATCCATGGCATCGTTCGTGAACTGAAAAACGAAAACATAGACGTTATCAACTGGACCAATAATATTCAATTACTTATTCAGCGTTCTCTGACTCCTGCCAAGATCACTTCCATGGAACTGGACCAGGAAGGCAAGCACGCTGACGTTTACCTGCGTCCCGACCAGGTTTCCCTGGCTATCGGCCGTCGCGGTGTGAACATCAAGCTGGCCTGTGAATTGACAGGTTACGAGATCGATGTTTACAGGGATAATGAAGGAGAAGTGGAAGAATTTGATATCGACCTGGAAGAATTCAGCGACGAAATAGAAAGCTGGGTGATAGATGAGCTGAAGCGCGTGGGTTGTGATACCGCCCGCAGCGTATTGCAGCTGACTTCAGAAGAGCTGGAAAGAAGAACAGACCTGGAAAAAGAAACTATCGACGAAGTAAGGAAAGTGCTGCAGGCAGAATTTGAAAAAGAATAATGAGTGAATGGCCGGTAGTGAAGGGTGAATAATTACCTTCACGATTCGCTACTGGTCACCACAATCATATAGTTTTTCTCTGGTGCATCTAAAAATCAATTGCATCATTGAAAAATGACCATTCACTGAAGTGGGTGAAACTAGTATTACATAAAAACGATTAATGGCAGAAATTACAACACAACCCAGGCTGATGGCAGCCGCCAAAGAGTTCAATATCGGCAAGGATACGCTGGTTGACTTTTTGGTGAGTAAGGGTTTTAGCAAGGATGATCTGAAACCGACAGCAAAGCTTTCGGAAGACATGTACCGTGCCTTGCAGGCCGAGTTCCAGAGCGATAAGGTTGCCAAACTAAAGGCGATCCAGATCGATCTGCCCAAAGGAGCTACCGCAGAACCTAAGAAGAAGAAAGACGAAGAAGAGATCTCTTTCAAAAAAGAAGAGAAGAAGACAGTTAAGAAAGAAGAGCCTAAAAAAGAAGAACCTGTTGCTCCGCCGGTTGTAGAAGCAGTAGTGGAAACTCCTCCGCCTGCACCTGCACCAGAACCTGTACAGGAAGCACCAGTGGTAGAAACTCCTGAACCTCCCAAAGAGGAAGAAGTAGTGAAGCCGGAGGTTCCTGAAATAGGACCCAAGATCGTGGACAAGATCGACCTCTCTGCCATCGATTCTTCCACAAGACCCAAGAAAGGCGTTAAGAAAGCAAAAAAAGAAACCACGGAAGAAGCAAAGCCTGCTGCTAAAAAAGCAAAGGTGGTGGAAGAAGAAGCACCCGTGGCACAGGCAGAGCCAGAAGTTACTGCCGAAGCACCTAAAGAAGAAGAACCCGTTATTGAAAATATCAAGGCTGAAAAGATCGAAGGGCCCAAAATACTTGGAAAGATCGACCTTCCTGTTGATAGCGATACCCGTCCCAAAGCGGATGAAAAGCGCAAACGCAAGCGCATTCCCATCGAGAAAAAAGACATCAAGCCCGAAGGATTCAGGCCTGATGGCGGTGGAGGACAAAGCTCTGGTGGCGGCGGTGGCCGTATCACCATCCAGCGCAACACGGGTGGTCCTGGTGGTTTTAACCGCGGTGGCCAGGGTGGTCGCTTTGGACAAAGAGGTGGTGGACATACCAGGAGGGAAGACAAACAGATTGACGAAAAAGAAATTCAAAGAAAGATACAGGAAACACAGGCCAAGCTTTCAGGTGGTGGTGGCAGGAAGATCAAATCCAAGCGCCGCGACCGCAAGAGTGAAACGGCCGATGCCATGGAAGGCGATAACAAGCTGCAGGTTACTGAATTCATTTCAGTAAGTGAGCTGGCCAACCTGATGGATGTTTCCTTTGCTGAGGTGATCAGCAAGTGTATGAGTCTCGGTATCATGGTTTCTATCAACCAGCGTCTTGACGCGGAAGTGATCGAGCTGGTATCGAGTGAGTTTGGCTTTGATGTTGAGTTCATCGACATGGAAAAGCAACTTGAAATGGAAGAGCAGGAAGAAGAAGATGCACCGGAAGACCTGTTGCCACGTTCACCAATTGTAACTATCATGGGTCACGTTGACCATGGTAAGACCTCATTGCTCGACTACATCCGTAAAGCCAATGTAGTTGCGGGAGAAGCAGGTGGTATCACGCAGCACATTGGTGCTTACCAGGTAAACCTCCCCAATGGAAAAAATGTAACCTTCCTGGATACACCGGGTCACGAAGCCTTTACGGCCATGCGTGCCCGTGGTGCCAAGGTTACGGATATCGCGGTGATCGTGATTGCGGCTGATGATGCCATCATGCCGCAGACAAGGGAAGCGATCTCGCATGCGCAGGCAGCCAATGTGCCGATGATCTTTGCCATCAACAAGATCGACAAGGACGGCGCCAACCCTGCCAAGATCTATGAGCAGCTGGCAGGAATGAACCTTTTGGTAGAAGCGTGGGGTGGTAAATTCCAGAGCCAGGAACTGTCTGCCAAGCAGGGTTTGAATGTTGATCTTTTACTGGAGAAAATATTGCTTGAGGCAGAATTGCTTGAGCTGAAAGCCAATCCCAACAGGGAAGCCAATGGAACCATCATTGAAGCCACCCTTGACAAGGGTCGTGGATACGTAGCTACAGTGCTGGTACAGAATGGAACATTGCACGCTGGCGACCTGGTTGTGAGCGGTCAGCACTACGGACGTGTAAAGGCCATGGTGAACGAACGCAACAAACGCGTGGATGAAGCCGGACCTTCAACACCAGTGTTGATCCTTGGTTTGAATGGTGCACCGCAGGCTGGTGAAACCTTCAAGGTGTTTGAGGATGAAAGTGAAGCTAAAGAGATTGCCAATAGAAGAGCCCAGATCCTGCGCGAACAGGGCATGAGAGCCAAGAAGCACATCACGCTTGACGAGATCGGAAGACGTCTGGCCCTGGGTAATTTCAAGGAATTGAAAGTGATCATCAAGGGTGACGTGGACGGTTCTGTGGAAGCGCTGAGCGACTCCTTACAGAAATTATCAACCGAGGAGATACTTGTAAGTGTGATCCATAAAGGTGTGGGACAGATCAATGAGAGTGATATCGTTCTGGCCGAGGCTTCAGATGCGATCGTAATTGGATTTAACGTTCGTCCTTCGATGCAGGCCAACCGTCTTGCTGACAATGCAGGTATCCAGATCAGGACTTATTCCATCATCTACACGGCGATCGACGAGATCAAGGGTGCGATGGAAGGAATGCTGGAACCGAAGGTGCAGGAAAAGATCGTTGCCAATGTGGAAGTGAAGGAAGTGTACAAGTTTGATAAAGTAACTGTTGCTGGTTGCCAGGTGCTCGACGGAAGGATCAAACGCGATAACAAGATCCGCCTGATTCGTGATGGTATCGTAGTATATCCTACAGGCGAAGGCGCAAATGCGGAACTGGGATCACTGAAGCGTTACAAGGACGATGCGAAAGAAGTATTGTCGGGCATGGAATGTGGATTGACCATCAAGAACTATAATGATATCAAAGCCGGCGACATCATCGAGGCGTATGAAGTGGAAGAGGTGAAGAGAACGTTGTAAGGTAGTGAGATATGGTGAGTGGTGAGTGGTGAGTGGTGAGATATGGTGAGTTGTGAATGGTGAGTGGTGAGTAGTAGTGAGTTGTGAATAGTGAATTGTGAGTGGTGAGTTGCTTAAAACGCAAAGAGCGGGGAGAGGGCAGTAGTCTTTTTCTTCGCTCTTTGTTTTTGTTTAAGGTTCTGGTAATGGCGTATAGCATATAGCGTATGGCATATGGTATGTTACAGGTTTTGCCGTTTCCTGTTTCCGCCGTTTCACGTTTGTTGTCGCTAAATTTCTTCCACTAAGGAATTCTCCAATTACCTTTTATCGTTTATCTTTTCCCTAACGCCCATTGCTGATCAATAATTAAAGTTTTCAAATTATAATGGGCATTCCAATTGCCGTTTCCCGTTTGCCGATGGCCTATTGCCTTTTCAAGCTATAAGCTACTCACCACTCACCACTGACCATTCACCATACCTCACCCCTGACCATTCACCATTTCAATATTTTGTTAATCCCTCCCCTTTCCAGCCTCCTTTACCTCCTAAAGATTATTTTTGATCACATTTGACTTTTATGAAGAAGCTATTCTTTGCTTTGATCGGAGCTGTCCTTACCATCGCTGCTGCTGCCCAGCCTCAGAAAATCATTGCAGACAAGATCGTTGGTATCGTTGGTGACAAGATCATTCTTTATTCAGATATTCAAAACGCTATGACCGATGTGGTCAGGCAGGGTGGAACGCTTCCTCCCAATCCTGAATGCGCCATCATGGAGCAGGCACTGGTTTCAAAAGTGCTGATGTTGCAGGCGATGAAGGATTCACTGATCGTGACTGATGAAGAAATAGAAGCAGAACTCGACCAGCGCGTTCGTTATTTTATCCGCCAGTATGGTACTCAGGAAGAAGTTGAGCGACTGGCAGGAAAGACCATCTACCAGATCAAGGATGAAGCAAGAGAATCTGTAAGAGAGCGCAAGCTGGCAGAAGCCATGCAAAGAAAAGTGGTGGACAATATCAAGATCACACCTTCTGAAGTAAAAGTTTATTTTGAAAGAGTTCCTAAGGACAGTCTTCCGTTTTTTGAATCTGAAGTAGAAGTAGGACAGATCGTGATCTATCCCAAAGCTTCAAGAGACCTGGAAAAATATGTCATGGACGAACTGGCGAATTACAAAAAGCAGATCGACTCAAAGATCATTTCCTTTGAGCAGGCGGCTAAAAAATATTCTGAAGATCCGGGTTCAAAAGACAATGGCGGTAAATACCAGGTGAACCGAAATGAAAAAACCTGGGATCCAACCTTCCTTGCTGCATGTTTCAGATTGAAAGAAGGTGAGATCTCACCCATCATCAAAACAAAATTTGGTTATCACCTGATCAAGATGATCCAGCGTAATGGTGATGATGCCATCATCAGCCATATTCTTCGCATTCCTCCGGTTACAGACGATGAAATGAATGAGGCCATTGCTACTTTGGATTCTGTTCGCGCCAAGCTCATTGCCGGAACAATGGATTTCATTGCAGCTGCAGGTAAATACAACCAGGATGAAGCACAAAAATACCAGGGCCCTTACATTGTTAGTGGGGATGGAGATACCTACAACAGGATCGATGAACTGGACAAGGATGTCGTTGTCCAGCTGGGTAAATTAAAAGTGGGAAGTTTCTCTCAGCCTTACGCTTTCATGGATGAAAGAACCGGCAAAAAAGGTGTGCGCATTCTCTACCTGAAATCAAGGTCTGAGCCTCACGTGATGAACCTGCGTGATGATTATAACAAGATCGCTCAGGCAGCACTTGAAGAAAAAAAATACTATGCACTGGAAAAATGGCTGAACAGCAATATTCCAACACATTATATCATGCTTGATGAAAGCGCCTCCGGCTGCAAACAGCTGGATAAATGGATGGCCGCTTCCAAAACAGCATCACGATAGTCACTAAAGGTTTTCCTTTAGTAAATGATAAAATGGCCTCCAATATTCGGGAGGCCATTTTGTTTGCGCTTATCTTTAAATATATTTAGGCCACGTGTAATATTCAATATCCATGCTATCCTCCTTGAAAACGAATGGTTTGAGTTCTTCGGAAATCACCTTCGGACAATTACTATCTCATTATCCCTTACCAACGGTAATGTTCTCAAAAGAGAACCAGCAGATCGTTGCTTTCAATAAATCTGCAGAGGAGCTTTTTGGATATCCCGCTGAAGAATTAAAAGGCTTTGATTTTCTCAAACTTTTTCCTGAACAAAACAGACTGCAACTATTTTATATGTTGAGCTGCAGTAAAGAGAAAAGATTTTGTCTGACCTCAACCCAGGATAAATCGGGAAAACTACAACTTGCAGAAGTGCATATTTCAATGATCAATACGGGTGGTATTTCACTTCACCTTGCAACGATTGTTGAAATGACCAGCCAGGCTACTATCGGTGCCGCTGAAGAGATCAACAAGTACAAGACCTATATCAACAATAGCACAGAAGGTATTTTTTGCCAGGAGTTTCTTCATCCTGTTCCTTTGAACATGGAACTTGACCAATTGGTGGAGATATTAAGAACCAGTTCCTACCTCTCTGAATGCAATGATGTGATGGCCCGCATGTATGGCTTTGAAAAAGGCTCGGAGATGAACGGAGCTTTAATTGGTGAGTTGCTTGATTTTTCCGATCCGGCCACTATTGATTTTCTTAAAAGCTTTTTTGTCAATGGATGCCGTACGGTTAATGCTGAATCACACGAACGCGACCGCAACGGTCAGCACAAATATTTCTTGAACAATGCCATCGGTATTATCGAAGATGGCTTTCTTATAAGAATCTGGGGAACACAACAGGATATCACTGAACAGAAAAAAACGGAAGAACAATTAAAACTCCTGGCCAGTCTTGTGGAGCAAACTTCTGATATTCTTACCGCAGCTGATATCAATTATGTTCCAGTGAGTTGGAACAGTGCCGCGGAAAAGGTATACGGCATCACTGCTGAACAAGCAATTGGGCATGATATCCGCCAGTACATCACCATACATTATTCAGGTGTCAGCCGCAATGATCTCAGGCGCATTATTTCGGAAGCAGGCGAATGGCGTGGTGAGGCCTATTTTGTAAGACCTACAGATAACAAGACCGTACACCTGCTCATGTGCTTTAAGGCCATGTACAATGATAAGGGTAGGCATCTTGGATACCTGGTTAGTGCCGTGGATGTAACAGAAAGAAAAGAAGCAGAACGCAGATTGAAAGAAAGTGAGAACCGCTTTCGCGAAATGGCCGACTCTTCACCAGTGATGATCTGGATGAGCGATGATCAAAATAAGATCACTTATCTCAACCAGAAATGGTTGGAATTCACAGGAAGTGATGTGATCGGGAAAGATGGAGGCAGCTGGTCCATCCTGGTGCATAAAGATGATCTGGCCAAGGCCAATGCGGCCTACCATAAAGCTTTTCAGTCAAGAAAGCAGGTAACACTTATCTATCGTTTACTTTCTGTTGATGGCCAGTACCACTGGGTTCATGATGTGAGTGTGCCGAGGTTTTTGGCTGATGGCACTTTTGTAGGTTATATAGGTTCGGTTGTTGACATACAGGATCAGAAAGAGAAAGAGCAGCAACTGCTTTACCAGGCCATGATCCTTGATAATGTATCAGACGTGATCGTGACCACCGATCTGGAATTCAAGGTTCGCAGCTGGAACAGGATCGCAGAAGATTATTATGATGTTATTGAAAAGGAAGCCGTAGGAAAAAAAATGTCTGAACTGGCAGAGTTTAGCTTTTATGATACCAGTCTTGATGAAGTCATCAGGCAGTTAAGAGAGAAGGACGGATGGGAAGGTGAAGCCTATTTCACCCGCAGTAATAGAGAAGTCAAATATTTTCATTACACACTCAAGGGCATATATGATGAGCACCACAACAAAATAGGTTATCTCTCCACCGGCCGTGACATCACTGAAAAAAGAATGGCCGATGAAAAGATGAAGAAAAGCGAACAGTTTTACAGAACCCTGATCGCGGATTCTTTGGATGGCATCATCCTTATGAACAAGGAAGGCTACATTACTTTTTCTTCTCCTTCAGTTAAAAATGTTTTGGGTTACGAAACCATCGACATTCTTGGTAAAAGTGCGTTTGAATTTGTACATGGTGAAGACCTGGTTTGGGCTGCTGAGTCATTTCAAAAGGAAGTATCAGAAAATCCGGAGATCAAATACATCGTGATCAGGCTCAGGAAAAAGAATGGTGATTGGATCTGGTGCACGGTGAGAGGACACAACCTGTTGAACAATCCTTATATCAACAGCATCGTGATTTATTTCCATGATGATACCCTGCGTAAGCAGGCTAGCGATGCGCTGAAAGAAAGTGAAAAGAAATTCCGCTCATTGATCCGCGACCTTCAGGTGGGAGTTTTTCTTGCTGATAAGAAGGGTACCATCATGATGTGCAACAAGGCACTGTCGATATTACTTTCCTTACCAGAAGAAGAAATCGTCGGAAGGAATGTTTATGAGATCATGGACACAGATATGATCAATGAAAAAGAAGAAGTCATTCCAGTGGAACAGCGTCCATTATCTACAGCCATTCAGTCAAAAATGACAGTGAAGGATTTTGTGCTGGGTGTGCGTCATCCACTTACATCTGAAAGATGCTGGATCATGATGAATGCTGATCCTATTGTGGATGAAAAAGATGAGATCAAACATATTGTTTGCTCGGTGATGGATCTTACCGAAAGAAAAAAATTGGAAAAGCAGTTGTTGGAAGACCAGATCGGGCACCAGAAAGAGATCACACAGGCTACTATTGACGGGCAGGAAGCGGAAAGAAGAGAGATCGGAAAAGAACTGCATGATAATATCGGACAGCAGCTCACTACTATCAAATTATTCCTTGATCTTGCCAAAAGCACAGCAGACAATGCCACACAGGAAATGATCAACATGGGATTAAAAGGAGTGAGTGATGTGATCAACGAAATCAGGGCCATGTCCCGCTCACTGGTTCCTTCCACGCTACAGGACCTGGGCCTTGTTGAATCGATCAATGAACTGGTGGATTCTATCAGTAGAACACAAGTGATCAATATTCTTCTGGACAGTGATGGCTTCCAGGAAAACAAGCTTCTGGATAATCAAAAACTCGCTCTTTATCGTATTATACAGGAACAGCTCAATAATATAGTAAAACATGCTAATGCCAGGCAGGTAAGCATTTTACTGCGTGAAAAGAAAGGTCGCGTTGTACTCGAGATCAGGGATGACGGCTGTGGCTTTGAATTAAAAAAAATACGCAAAGGCCTGGGATTCATGAACATCAAGAACAGGGCAGAACTGTTGGGAGGAAGAAAGGATATCATCTCACAACCTGGCAAGGGCTGTGTGTTGAGAGTGTCCCTTCCCTTACTGAAAGTTAAAGAGGATGCATTTGTTTCTATCCCTAACAGGGATTAATGTAAATTTGCGGCTCCGATGAGCGATGCAATAAAACACGAGTGCGGTCTTGCTTTCATCCGTCTCCGCAAGTCCTTCTCACACTACCAGCAGAAATATGGCTCTGTACTCTGGGGCCTGAACAAAATGTACCTCCTGATGGAAAAGCAGCACAACCGCGGCCAGGATGGTGCAGGTATTGCAGCTGTAAAACTGAATGTTGAGCCGGGGTACCCTTTTCTTTCGCGCCTGAGAAGCAATGAACCACAACCCATTGCTGATATTTTCAAAACTGTTGGTAAGGAATTCAATGATTTTCAAAAGTACAATCCTGATTTCGGCAATCATGCCGGGTTGATGAAAGGTCATCTTTCATTCCTGGGCGAGGTATTGCTCGGTCATCTTCGCTATGGTACACAGGGCAGGAACAATGTTGAATTCTGCCATCCCTTCGTAAAAAGAAATACCATTCCTGCAAGAAACCTTGCACTGGCAGGCAACTTCAACCTGGTGAACACGGATGAATTATTTGAACTGATCAATGTTGATCCGGGTGAGTTCCAGAAGCAAAGTGACCTTGCTGCCATGATGGAAGTGCTGTATCATTTTATTGTGAAAGCCGACGAGTCGGATCAGCGGCGCATGGATATGGTTGATGTTTTAAGAAAGGCTTTGAAATTGTTTGATGGTGGTTTTCATGTGGGTGGAATGACGGGTAATGGAATTGGATTTGTTTGTCGTGATGCGCATGGCATCCGCCCTTCCTATTATTATATTGATGAAGATGTGGTGGTAGCTGCCTCCGAAAGAGCCGCCATCCGCACTGCTTTTAATGTGGGCGAGAATGAAGTAAAAGAGCTGATGCCGGGACAGGCACTGATCGTAAATGAAGTAGGTGAGATACAGATAGAGCAGGTGCTTGAACCCAAAGAAAGAAAGGCTTGTTCTTTTGAAAGGATCTATTTCTCCAGGGGTAGTGATGAAAAAATTTATCGTGAACGCCAGGCGTTGGGATATCAATTGAGCAAGCAGGTGTTGGAAGCCATTGATTTTGACCTTAGGAATACCATCTTTTCTTTTATTCCCAATACAGCTGAAATAGCATTCTATGGCCTGGTGAAAGGTTGCGAAGATTATCTCAACCAGATCAAGGTTGAACGTATTACTTCCTGGGGCAACAATGTTGATCCCGAGAAGCTGCACGAAATGATCAACCGCAAAGTGCGCATTGAAAAAATTGCGATCAAGGATGTGAAGATGAGAACTTTTATTACGGAAGATGTGAACCGTAATGAAATGGTGCAGCACGTTTATGACATCACTTATGGAACAGTGAGGAAAGGTGTTGATTCGCTGGTGGTTATCGATGATTCTATTGTAAGAGGCACTACTTTGAAAGAAAGTATTATCAGGATGCTGGCGCGACTTCATCCAAAAAGGATCATCATCGTTTCATCATCACCGCAGATCCGCTATCCGGATTGTTATGGAATTGATATGAGCAAGCTGGGTGATTTTATTGCTTTCAATGCAGCCATCGAATTGCTTAAAGAAAGAGGTAAGGAAGGAATTCTTACCGATATATATGCACAGTGCAAGGAGCTCCATCGCAATAACCAGCTTCACACTGTGAATGTGGTTAAGCAGATCTATAAATCTTTCACCAACGAAGAGATCACCAAAAAGATCGCACAGCTCATCACGCCTCCCGGCCTGAACTTACCTGTTGATGTGATCTTCCAAACCATTGAATCCCTGCATGAAGCCTGCCCCAGCAACCTGGGCGACTGGTACTTCACGGGTAACTATCCAACCCCCGGTGGTAACAGGGTGGTGAATACGGCTTTCATGAATTATATGGAAGGAAAGAATAAAAGAGGGTATTGAGTTTGTTTAAGGTTTAAAGTTTAAGGTTTAAGGTTACTCCTCCTGTAAGTGCCTAAAATACGTTGACCGTTTTTTTAACTCCTGTTGATTTAGTTTTTGTACTCTTTGGCAATGGATAATTTTTCTGATTCTGTTCAATAGTGGTAGTAAAGTTGCAAAAATTATCT
>JAEWKK010000041.1 GCA_023386045.1 Bacteroidota bacterium | reverse complement strand
AGTCAACTTCAACTATTCTCTGGTTAAACAGAGGGGCATGCTTTTCAATAAATCAAACTAACCCTTATCCAGCCTGCAACTCAAAAACAATTTTCCAGTAAGTGCATTTTTACCGGACAGCAGTGATAGTCGATGGACGATGGACGTGTCTGAACTATGACTTGTCAAATTGGTCCATGGACGATGGACTATAGTCCTTAGACGATGCTTTAACGAAGAGCTCTCGTCCATGGACCATGGTCTATGGACCATCGACTAAGTACTATGAACCATGAACTATGATCTATGAACTACGAACCAGAATTCCCATTTATATTTACTGAATACAATGCTGAAGGAAATCATCATAGCAATCCAGTCTTATGGCGATGCGCACCAGTTCATCAGGAAGCACCGCCTGTGGAAATGGATACTGATACCGGGCATCATCTACACTGTTCTTTTTGCTGTGGGCATCTATTATTTCTGGATCTCCACAGGAAATGCAGTGGCATGGATCAGCGAACAGACAGGTCTTGTTACCTGGCTGCAGAAAGAACGCAATGAATTCTACAGCTTCATCTTCATGATGATCAACATCATGCTGCGACTGGTCATGACCTTTTTTTATTTTTCCTTGTTCAAATACCTTTTCCTCATCATCGGCTCACCGGTATTTGCCTATCTGAGTGAAAAAACCGCCAGCATCATCGAAGGAAGAGATTTTCCTTTCAGCTTTTCACAGCTCATGAAAGATGCCTGGAGGGGCAGCAAGCTTGCCGTAAGAAATTCATTATGGCAAACAGTGTATGTTCTGGCCCTGGCCCTTCTTTCCCTGGTACCGCTGTTTGGATGGATCGCTCCACTCATCGCACTTTTTATTGAGTGCTATTACTATGGTTTTTCCATGGTGGACTACAGCCTTGAACGCAACAAACTTTCACCGGCTGCTTCCATTCAATTCATAGGTAACCATAAAGGCCTGGCCATCGGTAATGGTCTTGTGTTTTACCTCATGCATGGCTTGGTAATTGTGGGATGGGTGCTGGCACCTGCTTATGCGGTAGTGGCAGCCACCTTAAGTTTGCACAGAATTAAAAATTCCTGATGGCTTCCATTGTTTACCTCATACCTACTGTACTCGCCGAAGGTGAAACAGCCTGCATACCTAATTATGTTCTTGATGCAGTAAAAGATTGCAGGATTTTCTTTGTAGAGAATGAACGTACCGCCCGCCGTTACCTTAAGATCTTATGGAAGGAAATGGTGATCGATGATTATAGCTGGTACAATATGAAAGAAGTCAATGCGGAAACTGCCAACCAGTTCAAACAAGCCATTAGTGCTGGGAAAAACATTGGCATCATCAGCGAAGCCGGATGTCCTGGTGTAGCAGATCCCGGACAGCAACTTGTTCATATGGCACAACAGATGAATGTAACTGTAAAACCTCTGGTGGGACCTAATTCCATCCTGCTGGCTCTTATGGCCAGTGGCATGAACGGACAAAACTTTTCTTTCAATGGTTATCTCCCAATTGATGCAGGAGAAAGAACCAGGAAGATCAAAAGCCTGGAAGAAATATCAAGAAGAGACAATAGCACACAGATCTTTATTGAAACCCCTTACCGCAACAACCAGATACTTGAAAACCTGCTGAAAGCATGTCATCCACAAACCAGGATTTGCATTGCAGTTGATCTTACTTCACCTGATGAATTGATACAGACAAAAACAATCCAGCAATGGAAAACAGCTTCACCTCAACTTCATAAAAGGCCTGCTATATTTTTATTGCACGCGGGAAACCAGTAAGTCAATTCATTACAGTCCGTACTGGTCCACGAGATAAATCAATGCTGCCATATTGATGGCGCCTAACTGCAATTCTCTTTTGTTGACTGCTTCAAATACATCATTCCTCGCATGGTGGAAATCGAAGTAACGCTGTGAATCAGGGGTCAATCCTGCAACAGGCGTTTCCTGTGTACGGTTTAGCGGACCGATATCAGCACCACCTCCACCACGTGTGAATTCAGATGCGCCATACTGAGCAAGCAATGGCTGCCAGTCCATAACCTTTTTATATTGTTCATCAGAAACTGAAAAGCCAAAGCCTCTTGGTGTAAATCCACCGGCATCACTTTCCAAAGCAAAAATGTGTTTCTCACCTTTCGCCTTTGCCTCATCGGCATATTTATTACCGCCACGCAAGCCGTTTTCTTCATTGGCAAATAATACAAAGCGAATGGTTCTTTTAGGCTGATAACCCAAGGCTTTGAAAGCCCTCAGTATCTCAATGGTCTGAACACAACCTGCACCATCATCATGAGCCCCTTCGCAATTGTCCCAGCTATCAAGGTGACCCCCTATAGTGATGTATTCATCAGGAAACTGTGAGCCTTTCAATTCTGCGATCACATTATGTCCAATAGTATCAGGAAGAAAATGACCATGTGTATGCAACATTAATTTCACCTGCTGATCTTTCAAAATTGCACTCAGTTTATCAGCATCCTGCAAGCCAACAGCAACGGCAGGGATCTTTGTATAGGCACTGTCGTACCGCAATGATCCTGTATGAGGAAAGTTATCCGTACTATGACTCATGCTGCGGATGATCACACCAACGGCTCCATACTTGGCTGCCCTGCTGGCACCCTGTCCACGATAACCTACAGCATCCCGGTAGGAATCAAATGTCCTGATGAAGGTTGGATTAAAATGATAATTATAAAAAACGATCTTACCCTTTACCTGGTCCTTCTTTTCTTCCAGTTCATCAAAAGAAGCCACTTCAATTACAGGAGCTGTCAATGGCTTTTGGCTTCCTACTGAATTACCAAGAGCTATCACATCCAAAGGAAGATTCCCCTTTTGGATTTTACCCTTTGTATTCAGCTTCACATCAAGAACCGCTGCTTTATCATTTCCACCCCTGACCCAGTGCGGCACCATACATTCCTGCAGCCAGGCTTTGTCGGGATTTAATGACTGCATGGTTTTTAATCCCCATTGTTCGGCCTTTACCATTTGAGGTGAACCGGCCAGCCTGCCGCCTATCTGTTTGGTTAACACTCTTAGGTCTTCATACGACCGGCCATTGGTTAATATCTCCTCAGAAAGCTTTTTGATGAAAAGGGAATCCTTATCCTGCGCATATGAACTATAGAAACTAAAGGTCAGAGCACAGAGTATGAAAAATTTATTCATGATCTAAAATTAAATTGAAACGGTATTGCAAATGCAATTATTTAACGATTGTGAACCAGCCCATGGTTATTTTGTATTTACCTTAGTTCACTGAATCAACTGAATATGAAGATCGGAATTGTTTGTTATCCCACATTTGGTGGTAGTGGAGTTCTGGCTACCGAACTCGGAAAAGCATTAGCGCAAAAAGGCCACCACATTCATTTTATTACTTACCAGCAGCCGGTGAGGCTGAATGGTTTCATACCCAATATATTTTACCACGAAGTACAGGTGCCCACTTATCCGCTGTTTGATTTTCCTCCCTACGAAACAGCACTGGCTAGCACCATGGTGGATGTGATCCGAAACAACCAGCTTCAATTATTACATGTGCACTATGCCATCCCTCATGCATCAGCAGCCTATATGGCCAAAAAGATACTGGAAGGTGAAGGCATTTATATTCCTGTCATCACCACGCTTCACGGTACGGATATTACCCTGGTAGGAAGAGACAAAACCTATGCTCCCGTGGTATCTTTTTCCATCAACCAGAGCGATGCCATCACTGCCGTTTCTCAAAATCTCAGGGATGAAACCTACCGTACATTCAGGATAGAAAAAAACATCGAAGTCATCTACAATTTTGTAGATGTGCAGCGCTTCAGTCGCAAGCCCATTGATGCATTTAAAAAAGTGATCGCGCCTGATGGTGAAAGAATCTTACTACATGCTTCCAACTTCAGGAAGATAAAAAGAGTGCAGGATGTGGTGAAGATCTTCCAGGAAGTGAACCAGCAAATACCAAGCAAACTTTTATTTGTTGGTGATGGTCCCGAAAGAGGAACAGCTGAACAATTATGCCGTGAGCTGGGTGTTTGTGATGAGGTGCGCTTTGTGGGCAAGCAGGAACAAATGGAAGACATCCTTGCCATTGCAGACCTGTTCTTACTGACTTCAGAATATGAAAGCTTTGGACTGGCGGCACTGGAAGCCATGGCTTCTAGAGTTCCTGTTATTTCAACTGATGCCGGTGGTTTGCCAGAGATCATGATCCAGGGTGTAACCGGTTATATGAGTAGTGTTGGTGATGTTGCCAATATGAGCAAACAGGCACTTGATATCCTCAGCGATGATAAAAGACTGGAACATTTCAAGGAAGGAGCAGCCAAACATGCACTGAGCTTCGACATTCACAATATCATTCCTCTCTACGAGAAATTGTATGATGATGTTTTGAGCAAGGAACTGGTTCCTTAACGACGCAGCCAGGGAGTTGGATTGATCTTCTGTGTTTCATTCATCATGATCAGGTCAACCTGTCCGCCACTTCCATCATCAGCTACACCACTGGTGCCAATCACCTGACCCGTGCTGATGTTGTTACCCTTGCTCACATTTACCGAGCCCAGGTTGCTGTAAACAGAAAAGTATTTACCATGCCTGATCATCACCATCCAGCTATCTCCCAGGTTGGAAACCGCACTCACTTCCCCATTAAAAATGGCTTTGACAGAACCACCAGCTGTTGGTGTTGAAATAGTGATGCCAGGGTTATCGATCATCAGTTCATCTACCTTGGAGGTACCATATGGAATGGTCATAACACCATTATCTACAGGCCAGGGAAGCTTGCCACGGTTGCTTTCGAAACTGGCATTTAGCTTAACATCACTTGCGTTGAGATCAAGATAGCTTTTCTTGGGCTCTGATTTCTTGGGAGCCGAAACATTGGTATTGGTGGCTGTATTATTGGTAACTGTAGCGTTCTTTTTTTCTTCTGCCGCAGCTTTTGCAGCAGCTTCTTTTCTTGCCTTATCCAACTCTCGTCGAATGATGGCATCGATCTGTCCTTTAAGCTGATTATCCCTTTTCTTCTTGGACGCGATCTCTTTGGACAGCGTTTTTTCCTGGGCTTTCAGCTTCGAGACCACATCATCTTTCTCCTTTTTCTGTGTCGCAAGCTCATTCATCTGGTCCTGTTGGTTTTGTAGTGCTGATTTCTTTTGAGACTGCTTATTGATCAATTGCTGCTTGCGTTCTTCGATCTGCTTTTTCTTGTCAACTATTTCATTCACCTGCTGCTTACGGTAAGCACGATAGGTTTTCAGGTAGTCAATCCTTTTGAGTGCATCATTAAAATTATCAGCAGAAAAAATAAAGTTGAGAAATTCATAGCTGCTGGAGTTCATGTATGCATACACAACATTTCTTGCATATTGCGACTTGAGCGTGTCCATATCCCGCTGGAGACGGTTGATATCAAGTGTGCTCAGGTAAATATCATCATTGATGGTGCGGATCTCTTTATTGATATTGCCAATCAGCCTGTCCTGTAATTCCAGTTTTCGTTGCAGTATCTGCAATTTGGCAAGTGATTCTTTTTTTAATCCCCTCACCTTATTGTAATTGGATTGTATCTCCTGTATCTCCCTCTGGATGTCCTGGCGTTCCTTTTCCAGCTTGGCTTTATCCTGTGCAGGTTGCGCGGAGGCCAGATTGAAAATCAGAAAACAGGTGAACAGGATGGATACTTTCCTCATGCTTCGTTTTTTTAGGATGATTGTATGTAACGACCAGAACAAAAATAAATTTTAATTCCGATCATAATTTTTAGGCACGTTGAACGGGAAACTCACTTCCGAATTAAATTCATATTGCTTGAAGTCAAGCTTGATATCAAGTCTTTTCTTCTCTGTTACCGTGATCCTTCTTTTAGTTGAAAAAGGATAGCCTTTCTTTTCTTCGTAAGCATCATAGCTTAAATCAGCAGTGCGGCTCCTGGTAATATCAGCATCATCAAGTTTTATTCTTATCAGACCTTTATTGGGCTCGCTTAATGTAAGCAGGTTCTTGAAAAACATTCCGATGCTCAACATGGAAGTAATGCCATTACCGGTGGAATAGGAAACAATATTGGAATCAAGAAAAACAGGATTGCCGATGATCAGGTCCTGCACTGTTTGCAGATCAAGTGGCAGCTGTGTGACTTCCTGCAGGTAGCTGACACTTCGTGCAGTATAAACCTTATCAAGTTTATTCAGCAGTTTTACTGAGTCCTGCGTGATCATGAGCCTCATGGCATCAATACCCATGAAGGCATTTACATTGATCCAGATGATGCTGTCTTTCAACATGCGCACATTGGCATTCACATCATAGTTCTTGCCATCAAAACCCCTGTAGTCAACATTAACTTTTGCAGAAAATGTTCTGAAATTGATCTGGTTGGAATCAAGTTTGAACAAGGTGTAATTGATCATGTGGAGAGTATCATTCGTCCTCAGGTCACTATCACCCGACGTTATGGTGATGAGAGAATCCTTTTTATTAATAGCAGTTTGTATCTGCCGTGTGGAACGGCAGGAAGCAAGAAAGACAATAGCGGTAAGAAAGTAAAAAATTCTTTTCATGGATATATTAATTTTTGCCTGTTGAACCAAAGCCACCTTCATTGCGAAGAGTTTCTGTTAATTGGGAAACGGATTGCCAGCGGATGGATTCAACCTGTTGAAGTACCAGCTGTGCTATCCTGTCGCCCGGCTGAATGACCTGAGCTTCACCGGAAAGGTTTATCAGCAAAACCTTAATTTCTCCGCGATAGTCACTATCAATAGTGCCAGGAGTATTGAGACAGGTGATGCCCTGCTTCACTGCAAGGCCACTTCTTGGACGCACTTGTGCTTCGTAACCCAGTGGCAATTCAATGAACAAACCCGTGGGCACTAACATTCTTTCCAGTGGTTGCAATACTAACTGCTCCTGCAGGTCAGCCCTGAGATCCATACCAGCGGCACCTTCAGTTGCATAGGAAGGAAGCGGATTATCAGACTTGTTAATGATTTTTACTTCAACAGCCATCCGTTCAAAGATAAGTTGGTGAATGATGAACCTTGTTAAATAGTTTCCAATAAAACCGTGGCATATGCTACCACCCCTTCCTTTCTTCCAACGAAGCCCATTTGTTCTGTTGTAGTAGCCTTGATGGAAACATTTTTTGTACTGGTCTTTAACAGGGAAGCAATGGTTTCCTGCATCTGTGGGATGAAGGGTTTGATCTTTGGCTCCTGCAGGCAAATGGTACTGTCAATATTCACCAGTTGGTATCCTTCTTTCTTCACCAGGTCAATGGTTTGTTCCAGCAGGATCTTGCTGTCGATATTCTTGTATTTCATATCCGTGTCCGGGAAGTGCACACCAATATCACCGAGGCAGGCAGCTCCCAATAAAGCATCGCAGATGGCATGTAATAATACATCCGCGTCGCTGTGACCTACACCTCCTTTGTGATGTGGCACGTGAATCCCGCCGATCATAAAATCTCTACCTTCTGCCAGCTGGTGATAATCCACACCAAAACCAATCCTTATAGACATGATTAGAAATTTGAATGGCGAATGTAGGGAGAAAGCGTGATTGGTGAGGAGTGAGGAGTGAGTAGTGAGTAGTGAGTAGTGAAGAGAAAGAGTTCGAGAAACAGAGCGGAGAGCTCTAATCAAAGATTCTTATAATCAGCCAACTAGCGTGGTGTTCTTCGTGAATCCTTTGTGTACTTCCCTTACAGGGTGACAAGCGTAATTCATGAACGGCTGTTCATCCCGCTCTCACTCTGTTACTCGCTCTAGAGTTTTTTTAGAACCACCAAGCTCACAAAGAATATCGAATAGATGATTATTGGAACAAGGAATGTTGAAGGAAGCGAGAGTGCGAGAAGCAGAGCGGAGAGCGAAATAAAAAACGACCAGTCATTGGACTGGTCGCTGTATAAAAGATTTGTAAAACAGTATTAATTGGAAGAACCTTCACTGCCATCGAAATCAAACACGAGTGAGAAACGCAGCGTGTTGGATAAAGGATTCTGGTTGTTGGCAGAACCGGTGGGGATCAGGTAAGAGAAGTTCAAACCAAAGATGTTGTACTTGATACCAACACCTGTAGTGAAATAACGACGGTTACCTTTTGTTTTGTCTTCGTAGAAATAACCGGCACGAAGTGCAAATTGGTTATTGTACCAGTATTCGGCACCCAGTGATACCTGGAACTCTTTCAGTTCTTCACTGAAGCCATCAGGTGCATCGCCAAATGAGCTGAACCAGCTGCCGATCACACTCTTGCCCCTGTATTTCACGAGAGCAGCAGAATCTTTTGAGAGATCCCCTGTAGAAACCGGAGGTGTAGGCACCATCAGCTTGTTGATGTCAAGACCAAAAGTGATCTTGTTGCTTTCATCGAAAGCCTTGGTATAAGTTGTTCCCAGGCCAAGGTTGGCAGGGATGTAATCTTTCTGATCTGCATTGTCGGTATAAGCGATCTTGGAACCAAGGTTGGTAAGGGCTGCACCGAAAGACCATCCTGATCCAGCAGTGTTCAGGCCATGGTAATAAAGACCCAGGTCACCAGCTACGGCATTACCTGCTTTATAGCTGTTGCCGTTTCCAGAGAAACCACCAGCCAGGTTGGAATAGATATATTTCAAACCAACGCCCAGACCCAGTTTATCGGAAAGCTTTCTTGAATAGCTGGCATCGATACCAAATTCCCTTGGGTTGGCGCTTTGGAGGTTGTTACCAAAATTATCAGTGAACTGAATGCTACCCAGGCTGAAATAACGCAATGAAGCAGAGATGGCCTGGTTGTCATCGATCTTGTAAAAACCAGAAAGTGAAGCCAGGTATACATCGTTTACCAGCTTCTTCAGCCATGGCGTATAAGTCAGGTTTACACCGGCTTTTGAAGTATTGAAAGGTACTTTTCCTATATTGAAATAAGAAGAAGCAGCGTCTGGTGAAGTAGCAAGAGCCAGGTCACCCATACCACCGGCACGGGCATCTGGAGAAATTCTTAAGAAAGGCACTGCCGTTGTAACAACGTTCAGTTTTTCCTGTGCATGGGCCGAAGGAGCTAAAGCAGTCATCAGTAGGGCAACAGCAGCAGTTAGTCTAAAAGCAGTTGATCTCATAGTTCTATTTTAAAAATGGGTGTGAAATTATGCAGTTTTGGTTATAAACGAAATTTAAGCCTTTGATTTTTTGTCATTTACCTAATATTACCAGTCGCTCCCATTTATCAGCGACCTTGCCATTTGGGGCCTTCACTCTCAGCCGGTAAACATACACTCCACGGCCGATCTTATTCCCGTAATCATCACGCCCATCCCATTCAACCTCACTCGAACGGTTGCCCGTTGTATTTATTGTACTGGAGAGAGTTTTTATTAGTTTACCACTCACCGTAAACACTTCAACCTTCACCGAAAGGTCTCTTCCAGGCTGGTTGTGCTCAAACCAGAAGGCTGTACGCGTGGTAAATGGATTAGGATAATTCAACACATGCTGCACCTGCAGCTGCTCATCGTTCACTACTGTAAATTCAATAGTTACCTCGCTGGAATTGTTCATCACATCCCAGGCCTTGATCTTCAGGGTATGATGACCAGGCTTCAATACCGGCAGCTGGAAACGCACACTTCCCCTCTGGTAATCATTGATCTCACTTTCATAAAAACTGTTCAGGATAAAATACTGGTTGTTGTCATTATCCAAAGTGGCCACAATATCATGATCCACACCCGAACCTCCTGTGTTGATGCCCGATGAATCCACCAGCTTCAGGATCAATATAGGGCTGGCATTGGACAATCCTCCATTCACGAATTTTTCATCATTCAGGAAAGCTTTGATCTCCGGTCCCAGGTTATCTGAAACCGTAGTGGAAGCTATCCCTCCGATGACCACATTGCCCGAAGCTCCATTGCCGTCAACGGTTCCATTCTGGGCATATAAACTGATCTTGCCCCTGCCATACTGGTAATTGATATCCTTTGGCACCTTGAACTGGAAGCTGAAAAGGCCATTTTGAACAGAGGCCTTGCCCCTGAACAGAGCATTTTCCTGTACCTGGAAATTAGCAGGCTGACTGGTAGCATCATTCACCAGCGTGGCAATCGTCTGCACCTTATCGAAAAGACTTACATAGGCTGTACCTGTGAAATTAGGTAGCAGGTTTCCTGCGTTATCACGCACTTCTCCCTCCAGTTTCACCAGTTCTGTTGCACTCAGCGTATCTGTCTGGCTGGTGATATCTACCCCATTCAGCCTGGTAGCTACCACCTTCAGGGTGGGATAGGCAAGCGTAGTAGCAGGATCGCCCAGCAAAACAAATTTGCGGTTATTCACGATGTCCGAAAAGGTTTGGTAGGTATAGTTCTTGGCCACCTTCATGGCTTCACCCAGGTTCTTGTATTGTCCTGCAACATTGGGTTCCAGGGCAAAACGCAGGTAATTATTGTTCATCACACGGTTGCTGAAGGCAAAGACAACACGGGTAGTAGTCATGAGTGCAATAGCTCCTGTTTTTGGCCTGACCAGCAGGTTCTCTCCCAGTGAATTCACATTGGGATTATCGTAGGGAGCAAAATCACAGGTGGCAGTAATAAATAAAGGCAGGCGGTAACGGTTGTTCCATCCGTTTACGATCTGCTGGTCAATGATCACTTCCTCCGCCAGTCTTTGAGGTCCACCATGACCACTGTAATTCCAGATCAGTGTTCCATTATAAATATTGCTGTTGACCATGGCATTGGCCTGGGGGTAGCGGCCTCCTGCCGATCCGCTTTCCTGCTGAAATGCATCGAGATAGATCTTTTGTTGGTTCAGAACAGGATTGGTGTTGGCAACAGTAGCTGTCAGCACTTCTGCATCCTGCAGGTGAATATTATAGTCTTCATCATCGGCAATAAAATTGAGCATGTTCCTCCAGGGACCAAAGGCTTCCGGCGCATGGTAGTCCATGATCTTATCCATATAATTCTTTGCTTCATCCGGTGTGCGGCAGGGGATCCTTCCAATGCCAAGGTCCAGTTCATTGAGCACCACGCTTGAATTGATGTCCTCGAAATCATCCAGGAAACCAAAGAAATCATCTGAAGTATAGGTAGCCAGGGGATCAGTGGAGTTGACGCTCTCGTAAGCAGGTACAAAATTGCTGTTGCCTGCTACCCTGTTCTTGTAATCAAAAGAAGCTCTTCCCAGGAGCAAAAGACTTTTTGAAGTTTGAGCCCAGGTGCTTCGATACCTGTCGTAATACATTTTTACAAAATCGCGGATGGCCGTGGGATCGGGAGTTCCACCTGAAAATTCATTGAAGACTTCCTCCGTGCTCACAACCAGTGTCCTTAATCCTATTTGCTGGTGAAACTGTGCCAGCCGCTCTGCCTGTGCCAGGAAATCAGGATGGGAAACGATAAGATAGTCCTTCTCTACAGATGCATGGAGGTTTTGATTATTCACCCTGCCCACTGCAGTTGGAACCAGGAAGGCAGAGGAAAAACAGGCATATTCTCTCAGTCGCTGCGTTTCATTGGTGAAACGAAGCTGGTTTCCATTAAGCGTAGTATTCATTTTTACAGGCCGCAACGGATCGGTCACATCCCAGACCTGGGTGCTGGCATCGGCATTTCCTAGCAGGAATTCAGCCGGACCAAAACCCACGCTGTTCCAGTCGCGGAACAGCAGCTGTTTTGCCTGTGGCAAGACCAGGTTGCGGCGGGCAAAGAATTCAAACCAGTTCAGCCAGCCCTGTGAGTTGAAGCTACCCTGGGTATAGGTTACTGTAACCGCAGCCGTACTTCCATTCATGATAAAGCCATCGGCACTCTGGGCCTGTTGTACGAAAAGGTCATAAATGCCGGTGCTGACCGGGTTGATATTTAATGATTGTATGGGCTGGTTATTAACGCTTAATGTAAAACGGCTGGTTACATTTACCGACCTGGCAACTGCCTGAGACACCAGGGTGGCCTGCTGGTTTTGCAGGTCGGAAAGAGGCAGGTTGAATGTGCGGGTGAGGGTTCTTCCGGGTGCATTGGAGAATTCTTCACCAAACCATTCCTTACCACTGGTGAGGAAGTTTACGGTATCCAGTTCATGAAAGTACCGCTCGTTAAAGGAGTTAACGGTGGTGATAGCCGCCGGGTTGCCAGCTTGTGGGGCGATGTGCAGCCCGGTACCTCCCACGCTGATATAATAAAAAGCCCTGTCGGAATAAAGATTTTTCTGGTGGATGAAACGCCTGTTCACAGAATCTTTGAGCCAGTGATCAGGGCCCTGGGCATAAAAAAGAATGTAGTCAGAACCATTGAGGGTGCCATCTCCTCCATCAGCAATAAAAATGGCGTTTTCTTCCAGGTCGTCGATGGGCTTAGCGCTGCCTGCTTCGGGAAGCATGCCACCACCATTGCCAAAGATCCGCACAGAATTGGATGGTATGGATCCGCTGATCCCCAGGCTGTTTAAGAATGGAAGATCAATTTTATACACGCCTGCTTCTGTTACAGCCATCTTGTACCAGGTGCCGGTGGATAGAACAGAACTGGATTTATAGGTGCGCTGTGCCGAAGCAGTCAAGGATACAAAAAGCCCACAAAAACACAGCAGTAGCGTTCGGATTGCAGTCATGATAGCAGTATAGTAGAATTCACATGCAAGAAACGTAAATTCTCGTATTTATTTTATGGCAAACTCTCTATATTCGCAAACCGACTTGAAAATCCAGTATGGAATACAATAATTCCAATCAGCCGGCGTTAAAGTTATTCCATATCAGGTTATCAAGACAGGCACGTGTAAAAATCCATGTGTCCATCTGAAAGACAAAAAATGCAACCATGCAAGTAAAAAATTTCGTAATCCTTTTATCCTGCGCCGCCGCACTGGCCTCCTGTAAGAATGGCCTCTTCGGCAAGAACAAAAAAGCCCAGTCTGACGTCACCGGCTGGAATTACAACGACAAAAAAATGGGTGGATTCCAGGTAGCCAAGTCGAAAGACCAGGCCACCGGACCCGGTTTGGTATTTGTTCAGGGTGGTACATTCACCATGGGACAGACCGAAGAAGACGTAATGGGCGACTGGAGGAACATCCCCAAGCGTGTGACCGTTCCTTCGTTTTACATTGACCGTACCGAGGTGGCTAACGTGCACTACCGCGAGTACATCTATTGGCTGAACAGGATCTTTGATCCGGAAGCTGATGAGAACAACAAAAAGATCATCGAAAGCGCCCTGCCGGATACCCTGGTTTGGCGTTCAGAGTTGAGCTATAACGAGCCTTTGGTGGAATATTATTTCCGTCACCCCGGCTTTAACTACTACCCTGTAGTGGGTGTGAGCTGGAGACAGGCTTACGACTTCTGTTTATGGAGAAGCGACCGTGTGAACGAAGGCATCCTGATGAAGGATGGATTTGTTGCCTCACAGGGCATCCAGGGACAGCAGCAGGAAAACAACTTCACTACTAAATCATATTTACTGGGACTATACCAGGCACAACCCGGCAAAAAAGCTACTTCCAAGAAGAATTCTCTGAAGACAGCACAGGGTACGCCAAGGACACAGGTAACCATGGAAGATGGTATCCTGCAGCCCGACTACCGCCTGCCTTTTGAAGCAGAGTGGGAATATGCAGCTTATGGTTATATCAACCAGAACCCCCGTCCTTCACAGAAAGAAGGAAAGCGTGGAGAGGAATTGCATATGAACAAGCAGGTTTATCCCTGGGCACAGAACTACAATGGCCTTCGCGAGACCAAGCATGGTAGCTGGCAGGGTCAGTTCCTCGCTAACTTCAAAAGAGGTTCTGGTGATAACGCGGGTGTTGCGGGTGGTTTGAACGACCGTGCGATCTACACTGCGGAAGTGACTTCTTTCTATCCTAACGGCTTTGGTGTTTACAACATGGCAGGTAACGTGAGCGAGTGGGTATTTGACGTGTATCGTCCAATGACCAGTCTTGACCTGGAAGGTAACCAGGATGACGTAGCTCCTGTTCGTGGTAACAAATACATGAAATTGTACAAGAATGGTTCAGGCGAAGCTGAGATCGACAGCATGGGCCGTGTGAAGATGGTGGCTGTAACTGATTCTGAAAGCGCCAAGCGTCGTAACTACCAGCGTGGTGATGTAATTAACTATCTTGATGGTGATGAAATGTCAGAAGCCAGCTATGGTTATGGCAAGACCACTTTGATCTCTGATAAGTCAAGGGTTTATAAAGGTGGTAGCTGGAACGACCGTGCTTACTACCTGAGCCCAGGTACACGCCGCTTCCTTGAAGAAGACCAGGCCATGAGTACGATCGGTTTCCGTTGTGCTATGGACCGCATGGGTAGCCCAGAAGGTAACAAGCGTAAGACAGGTAACTTCTTCAAAACGAAGAAACAAAAACGATAAGCTAACTTCCTCCATACAAACCCCGCAGGTGCGGGGTTTTTTTATATAACAACCCCCTTGCCCTTCTGAGCATATCTATTGTCCTTCTGAGCGTAGCGAAGAACCAACCTGCGTAGCGAAGAACATAATTATTTTGTCCTTCTAAGCCCAGCAAAGAACTTTGCCACATGAACATAGCTTCTCTCTACGAAATCTACCTCCGCTATCCTTCGGTTCAGACAGATACCCGGAAACTGAAAAAAGGTGACCTATTCTTTGCCTTGAAAGGTCCCAGCTTTAACGGGAACGAGTTTGCCGCCAAAGCCATTGAGCTGGGTGCCGGATATGTAGTGATTGATGATGAGCGATATAGCGTGGAAGGCAGGACTTTCCTGGTAGAGGATGTGCTTACAGCACTCCAGCAGCTGGCAAAACACCACCGCCAGCAGTTCCAGATTCCCTTCCTGGCCATTACAGGCAGCAATGGAAAGACAACCACCAAGGAATTAATACATGCGGTATTGTCGGCCAGATTTAAAACCTATACAACAGAAGGAAATCTGAATAACCATATCGGCGTGCCCCTTACCCTTTTGAAAATGCGAAAGGATGCAGAGATGGCCGTGATAGAAATGGGCGCAAATCACATCGGGGAGATCGCCTCCTATTGCGAGATCGCTCTGCCCACGCATGGACTGATCACCAACTGCGGCAAGGCCCACCTGGAAGGCTTTGGTGGCGTGGAAGGTGTGAGAAAAGGAAAGGGTGAGTTGTTCGATCATTTAAGAAAGCATGAGGGCACAGCCTTTATCATGAAGGACTACGACTATCTACAGGAAATGAGCAGGGGAATCAGCAGGATCATTAGTTATGGCACCAACGATGCAGAAATCACAGGAAGAGCAACAGAACAGGTACAATACCTTGAGGTGATGTTTGAAAAAGGCATGAAGGGCAATATCAAAACACAACTGGTAGGTGATTACAATCTTCCCAATGTACTGGCTGCTGTTGCAGTAGGGAAATTCTTTGGAGTGGAAGAAGAAAACATCCGCGCTTCCATTGAACATTATGAACCTACGAACAGTCGCTCACAGCTGGTAAAGAAAGGCAGCAATACCATCATCCTCGATGCTTACAATGCCAACCCCAGTAGCATGAAGGCTGCCATCAGTAATTTTGCACGCGCCAATCATACTGATAAGATCCTTGCTCTTGGAGGTATGGCCGAACTGGGAACTGACAGTGTAAAAGAACACCAGGACATCGTCAACGAGATCAATCAACATAGCTGGAAAGAAGTATTGCTGGTGGGCGGAGATTTTTTAAAGCTCAATCATCCCTATCAGCAGTTTACTACTCCCGAGGAAGCAGGAAAATGGATCAAAGAAAATAACATTAGCGAGGCCAGTTGGCTGATCAAAGGATCGAGGAGCATGCAGATGGAAAAACTAATGGACTACCTATAAAAACAGTAAATGAAAGAAGAAAGACCTCACAGGGGTTATGCTACCACTGTGATCAATTGCAAATGTCCGAGGTGTAGAGAGGGAAACCTGTTTCTTTACCCGCTTAGTTTCCGATTCAAAAGAAACATGATCATGCATGAAGCCTGCCCGGTTTGCGGACAGCCCACAGATATAGAAGTAGGATTTTATTATGGCACCGGCTATGTGAGTTATGTGATCGGACTGCTGCTCACAGGAATCAGTTTTATTATCTGGTTGTTGCTGATCGGTTTTTCTTTTGGTGACAGGAGGTTCCTGATATGGATCACGCTCAATTCTGTCTTACTGATTGCGCTGCAGCCCTGGCTGATGCGCTTCTCCAGGGTCTTATGGCTTTCATGGTTTGTCAGCTATGATCCCGACTGGGAGCACCATCCACCTGAGATGCCGGAGAGGGTGAATGATGAGCAGAAGCATAACTGGTAGTGGGGAGTTCATGGTTCATAGTTCATAGATCATAGTTCATGGTTCATGGTTCATGGTTCATGGTTTATGGTTTATGGTTTGTAAGTTGTAAGTGCCTAAAATACGTTGACCGTTTTTTTAACTCCTGTTGATTTAGTTTTTGTACTCTTTGGCAATGGATAATTTTTCTGATTCTGTTCAATAGTGGTAGTAAAGTTGCAAA
>JAEWKK010000011.1 GCA_023386045.1 Bacteroidota bacterium | reverse complement strand
CTCGTGAACTCGTGAACTCGTGAACTCGTGAACTCGTGAACTCGTGAACTCGTGAACTCGTGAACTCGTGAACTCATGAACTCGTGAACTCGTGAACTGACCCCGTATTTCTACGTAGTAATTTTTCCGGGGCAAATATTTCGAACCAAGGAGAATTCGCTGTATACTAGCGTTCAAATCCATTCCCTGATGAAGAATCTTTACTTCACGCTTTTCTTTTTATTTCCTGTATTGATCACAATGGCGCAGCCATCTGCTGATACCGGCCGCCTCATCGAACAAAAAGAAAACATCATCACCCAGAATACCATTGTCAAAATAGAGAATGTTGGCCCCAATATCAATTCAGATCTTTCCGAATTAAGACCTACCATTTCTGCTGATGGGAACCTGCTTTTTTTCATTTGTGAAAACCATCCCTACAATACAAAATATAATTCCATCCGCAATTCACAGGACATCTGGTATTCGGAACGCGACAGCAATGGCAAATGGACCGAAGCGATCCATATGGATTATCCTCTGAATACTTATTTCTACAATGCTGTATTCTGGATCTCACCTGATAATAATCGTATTCTAATTCGCAATGCTTTTGTTGATGGTGACTACGCAGGCAATGGAGTAAGTCTCAGCAACCGGCTAAAAAATGGCAGGTGGAGCAAACCCCAGGCACTCCGCATCAGGAACTACCAGAAGTATGACAGGGGAAGAACCAATGGTGCTACCCTCTCCCACGATGCACAAACACTGTTGCTATACATGACAGAAGTAAAAGGAGGAGTCAACAACGATATCTATGTTTCCTTTCTTCAGGAAGATGGCACCTGGTCTGAACCAAAATCGCTGGGCAAAAAAATCAACCTGAAAGATTATGATGAAATGACTCCTTACCTGGCACCTGATGGTGTAACGCTTTATTTCAGTAGTAACCGTCCGGGCACCATTGGCGACAATGATATCTGGATGACCAGGAGACTTGATGACAGCTGGCAGAAATGGAGTGAGCCCGTCAACCTTGGTTCACCTATCAACACAGAAGATTGGGATGCATTTTTTACACTTGATGCAGGCGGAGAATATGCATACATGAGCAGCAACCTGAACTCCTTTGGTGAAAGTGATATTGTTCGTGTGAAATTACTGGAGAAGGAAAAACCAGATCCTGTAGTGCTGGTGAGCGGTAATGTTTATAATAAAAAAACAGGCAAACCATTGAGTGCTTCTTTGATTTATGAAACACTGCCTGATGGAACGGTTGCCGGCAATGGAATTTCCAGTCCGGAAGATGGCGCTTTCAAAATGGTTTTACCTTATGATAAGAATTACAGTATCAGGGCTACTGCCGACCGGTTCTTTGCCATCTCCGAAAACCTGAACCTGGATTCCTTTATCAAAGCGGGTTATAAAGAGATCCATAAAGACCTTTACCTGGTGCCTATTGAAATAGGCCAGATCGTGAGACTGAACAATGTATTTTTTGATTTTGATAAATGGGATTTGAGACCTGAGTCCTTTGTTGAACTGGACAGGGTGGTCAAACTATTGAAAGAAAATCCTTCCATTGAAATTGAAATGAGCGCGCATACTGACAGCTTTGGTTCGGATGATTACAATTATAAACTCAGTGATAACAGGGCCAGATCTGTAATGGAATATATTCTGATGAAAGGAATTGATCCGTCTCGAATCATCTCGCAGGGTTATGGTGAAACAGTTCCTGTGGTACCCAACGATACGCCTGAGAACCGCCAGTTGAACCGAAGAGTGGAATTCAAGATCCTGAAAAACTAGGTAATATTATCGTTCTGGAGGTTTTATACAGGTGCCTGCATTTCAGTCATCAGTTCAGTAAAATTCCTGCACTGGAAAATAGGCGGAGGGGCCAATTCATATAAGCCCTGCTGCGACCTTTGAATGTATACTGTTTGAAGTTCCGCATTGGCTGCGCCTGCGAGATCCCATCCATGAGAAGTCACCATCATTGCTTCAGAAGCTGCTACATCCATAGCGTCCAGCGCCCATTGATATACTTCAGTACAGGGTTTGTATTTGCGGATCACGTCAGAAGTAAGCAGCTTTTCAAAATAAGAAACCAGTCCGGTTCTTTCCATTCGCTCCATTACGATGCCAGATGAAGCATTGGTGAGTGCTGCAAGCCGTACTCCCATATCACGCATTTGTGAAAGGCCTTCATGCACATCTTCATGCAGTGGAACATGCTTCAGCAATTCGAGAGCTGATAGGGCCTGTGCATCGGAAACATTTCTTCCCAGGATATTACCGGCCATTTGCATGGTAGCCTTTCCTATATCCAGGAAATCATTAAAACGGTGGAGGCAGTTTTCGATGAAACAATACTGCATAAAAAGTTCAGTCCAGATCACATAACCACGCTTGCTGTCCAGAATCGAATTCACCTTTCTTTCCACATCTTCCATATTCAGCATGGTCTCATAAACATCAATAAAGATGACAGCAGGTTGTTTCATATGATCCAAATTTAAAGACTGGCTTTCCCTGGAAAAAATTTTTGCAGAATAAAAAAGCTTCCACCATTTTGTAAAGAACAAAACAGTGGAAGCCTCGCCTTAATTTCATTTAGGTGGTAACCGGTACTTCCTCGTTCATCAAACGTTTGATAGCGTCGAATAATTGATCCCTGGTGAAGGGCTTCTCAAGGTAAATGTTGGCACCATTATCCAGTGCCACGTCTTTGGCAGCGCCATCATATCCCGAGATCATGATGATCCTGATAGAAGGATAATTTTTTTTAATGTGACTGATGAAATCTATTCCAAATCCATCGGGCAACTTGTTGTCCAGGATGACCACCGTAGGTTGCTCATTTTGTAGATATTCTTCAGCAGACTTAAGATTCTTCACATGGTCAAGTTCCATTTCTTTTCCATTGAGCATGATATTCAGGAGCAGGCACATATCGCCTTCATCTTCGATAATCAGTACTTTTCTGGCTTTTGTGGGATGCTGTGTTGACTCTGACATAAATCAAGTTTTTAAATATTGATGGTTTGTATGAACTGGTGGCGACCGGGTGTAGATTGGCTGCCCCGTATACCCTTATTCTAAAATCATTCCAAACTGCTGAGGCCTCTCGGAGGGGGCAGATAGTTCATAGTTCATGGTTCATAGTAACTATCAAAATGCCCTTATATCCTTCGTGACTTCATTGAGAACTTTGTGATTCGCTGTTCTTTTAGCATCACAAAACGAACAAAGAACCGCAACAAACACGAAGAATGATATTCCTTACTGACAAAAACCCAACTTGTGACCCTCTTCAGGGTGACATCAAAGAACCTTAAACCCTAAACTTTAGCCACACCCACTGACCTGAGCTTCTTCCAAACATAACTCATGGCAGCTACCGGAGATTCAAAAAGCCTTGGCCTGGTTTCATCATCTTCGCTGATTACGACGCCTTTTATTTTTTCATCTGAAGGCTCTTCTATATAATAAGTGGCAGTGAAATACTCTGTTGGGATGATATTGGGATTTTCCCTTTCTACATGGTATGGATCAATCTTCAACCAGACATCTTTGCCATTAATATTTTGTTTCTCTATCATGACTGCGTTTTGCTCTCCACCACAAAGTTGAGGCCATCTGTCAGCAGATGGCAGGGTATGCATATTAATAAAAGCCTATTTCCCATTCACTATTCACTTTTCACTCTACGCCATATGCCATAAGCCATTCGCCCTATGCCATACGCCATACGCCATAAGCTACCACCCTTCCCACTCCTCTTCTGTTCGGCATGGGATTTTAATAAACTCCTCTAAAAGAAATATGGAAAGGGATAATAAAAGGAATAACAGGATACCTGAAAACAATCCTTCAAAGGCAATGGACAGCAAGAAAGAAGTGGAAGAATCAAAGGATCCCCGTACAGACCAGGATTTCCCCGGCTACCCACATTACCCGGCAAAGGAAGATATCATGGACCAACGCACAGATATACACAGGGTAGACCTGGATGTGGAAGGACTGGCAGCGGGACAGAATAAAACCGGGCTGAATCAAAGGTTTGCTGACGACTCGGAAAGAAGAGGTGGAAATAGGGAAAACGTTTCAGGTGGAGAGCCCATGCCAGATGAAAGAAATGAAGAGATCGGCACGCCCCAGAATGTGTCCAATGAAGATCTTGGAAGGCAGATCCCGGGAACAAACCTTGAAGAAGCCAGCGGAGAAAAAGAGAATGAAGGACGCAATGATGATAAATCATAAGAAATTGAGAACAATCCTTCCTTTCTTATTCCTGTTCTGCCTGATCGCAAGCAGCTGCGATCCCATGAGACGCATCAATATGCACAACCGTACATCGGAAGATGCAGAGATCACCTGGAAAATCAAGGAAGACAGCATTCATAGCAGTCCATTTTTTATCAGCAGTGATAAAGAACAAAAATTCAAACTGGCTGCAACAAAGCCAGGCAATGCCATTTTTCTGTCAGCGGGAATTGGCACCTGGACGCCAAAGGAATTGAGAAACCTTGTTGATGATCTTGAATCCATGGTGATCCGTTGGGACAAGGGAGAAATCAAGCTGGATACTGAGGAAGAGATTTTTCAGTTTCTTCTTTCAAGAAGAAAAGGAATTGGCAAGGATAAGATAGTGATCTACATCGGCGAACCTGAACCGGGATAGTTCGCCTCTTTTATTTTAATCCTTAACTTTAAGCGTCATCCATTTTGATCATTTTACACAGTCTCGGCTATGGATTTTCTGAGACTGTGTACGGAACCGGTTTAACGTGTATACAGCACCCTTACAAACGCCAACACTTGAAAAGCTTCATCACCTGTCCTCCTATGCGGACTGGCTCCTGCGTAATCGTCTTTTTGAATTTACAAGACACCAGCTACAGCTTTCTTATGAAATGAACCTGCCCCTACTGCGTCAGCTTTCCCATCTGGATGAAAAGCAGTTGCTGGAACTGGGACAGCAAACCTCGGGTGAGCTGCTTGAGAAACTTTCAAAGAATAAGGCCACTGAACATATTGAAGCTTCTGTTCAAAAATGGATCAACAACCAGTTACCACTTATAGATAAATATGATATCAGGGCAGAAGATATCAACCTGCTGCTGTTCATCCGAAAGATGGCCTTTGTTCATTTTCTTCATGAATATTGCAAAGACAGTCTGCAACTGGTAGAACTGATCAAGGAAATAGACCTGTATACCATGCAGGTTGAACTCAGGTCTACCAATACATATATCGACATCCTCAAAGAATCTCTTCAGCAAAGCAGTCATTTTATTCAAAAGGTAAATGATACCATTCCTGGTGCGGTGTATGTTTTTGACCTGGTAGATTCAAAAGGCATTTTTTCCAATAAAAAAATTGCCGAAGTGGCAGGCTATCCTTATGAAGAGATCCATGATTACAGCTTCATCATTGACAACCTGGTTCACAATAATGATCGTGATGTGATCAGCAATAAAATGCAGGAAGTGAAGTCTGCCAGGGACCACGAGATCATCAGTTATAAATACAGGATCAGGAAGAAGGATGGCAGTTATAAATGGATGCGCAATTTTGAATCCGTTTTTAAAAGAAATGAAAATGGAGCAGCGGTTGAAACCATCGGCATCATGCTGGATGTTGACCGGGAACACAAGGCAGCAGATGCATTAAAAGAAAATGAAGGTCTGTATAAAAGAGCTGAAGCCATTACGCATATTGGAAGCTTTGTCTGGGAATTAAAAGGCAACAAATTAAAATGGTCGGATGAGCTGTACCGTATTTATGGCATTGACCCCACAAAGGAAGAAATAGATTTTGAAAAAGCAGGAAAATTAAACCATCCCGAGGACATTCCTTTTATCAGGAACTCTTATTCGAAAGCCATCAATAACAAAGAGGCTTTTGATTTTTATTATCGTATCAATAGTCTTGATGGCAGGGCAAAGATCCTTCACGCACGTGGTGAAATGATTTTGAATAACCAGGATACCGTGCAGTATGTGATAGGCACCGTTCAGGATGTAACGGAAAAGCAAATGCTGATCCGCAAGCTGGAACACAGTGAAACCATTCATAAACAGGCAGAAGCCCTTACCAATATGGGCAGCTGGACCTGGAACCTTAAAACCAATGAAACGGAATGGTCTGAACAGATGTACAGGATCTATGAAATAGATGAACCGGTACAGGTTGACGTCTTCAGGGATTTCATTCATCCCGTTGACCGTGAAAAAGCAAAAGAAATACTTGAACATTTGCTGAAAGAAAAATTTTCTGACCACAGTTTTCGCATCATCACCAAAAGCGGTAAAATAAAAAAGCTGCACACCATTGCCCGCGTGCATTCCGATGTCTCCGGCAATCCTGCTTACATCGTGGGGGCGGAACAGGATATAACAGAAAAAGAAAACCTGCTGGAAACTTTAAGAAACAAGGAAAGGATTTATAAACAGGCAGAAGAGCTGGCCAATATGGGCAACTGGAACTGGGATCTTATTACCGGTAAAATTGAATGGACCGACCATCTTTACAGGATCTATGGCCTTGAACCTGGCACTGAGATCACCATTGATACTTCACTCGCTTTTGTTCATCCGGATGATCGTGAAAAAGTGAAAAATTCCCGGAAGGAAATTAATTCCAAAGACCTGCTTGATTTTAGTTTCAGGATCATTACTCCCGATAAAAAAACAAAGATCATTCGTTCTATTGCACAAGTGAGCAGAGACAGGGAAGGTAAACCGGTACAATTGATTGTATCGGAAAGGGATATTACTGAAAAGCAAACACTGATCGACCGCCTCAGGCAAAGTGAAAGTCTTTACAAGCAGGCCCAGATGCTGACGCATGTAGGTAACTGGAGCTGGGATATTACCACCAATATTTTGGAATGGTCTGATGAACTGTATCGCATTTATGGATTGGAGCCACAATCGCAAAAGCTCAATTACGAAGAACAGCTTGCCTTTATCCATGCAGAAGACAGGGAACAATTCAAATTATTTATTGAACAGGCTTTTGCAACCGGTCAGTCATGGGAATTCAATCACAGGATTGTCAGAAGAAATGGAGAGATGCGCATTCTTTATTCAACAGGTGAAGTGTTTGTGAATGAAAATGGAAAACCTTTCCTGATGATCGGAACGGCTCAGGACATTACGGAAAAGCAAAAAATGATTGAAAAGCTCCAGGAAAGCGACCGTTTCTTCCGGCAGGCGCAAAGCCTTGCACGGCTTGGGAGTTGGACCGTAGATCTGCGCACCAATGAATTTAACTGGTCGGATGAGATGTACAATATTTACGAATTGCTGCCAGGGGAAAAATTCAGTTATGCAGAGTGGATGAATTATGTTTTTCAAGACGACCAGGAAGAGGTAATATCTTATTATGATGAGTGCGTAAGAGAAAGAAAGATGTATGACAAGATCCATCGCATTCAATTAAAAAATGGCAAGGTCAAAACGGTCCATCGCAAGGCAGAATTTTTATTGGATGGAAACGGGATGCCTGTGAAAATGATGGGTACCACCCAGGACATTACTGAAGAATACAGGACCCAGCAGGAGCTTAAAGAAAACCAGACTTTTATCCGCAAGATCGCAGATGCCACACCTTCGATCATTTCTTCTTATAATGTTAATACAGGGGAATATGTTTTTGTAAGTGAAGGATTGGAAAAATTGCTGGGTTATTCACCTGAGGAAGTAATGGAGAAGGGGATCAGTTTTGTTGAAAAGATCATTCACCCCGATGACCTGCCGCTGGTCATGGCCAAACAGGAAAAAGCGCTCGCAGAAGCCAATGAAGATCCTTCCAAAAACGATATAGTTATCGAATGGTCCTATCGCATGCTGCATAAGAATGGCGAATACAAATGGTTTCATACCTATGGAACCATATTCGACCGGAACAGGGAGAACCAGGTGGAACATGTACTCAACATTTCTTTGGATATCACGGAACAGATTACTGCTTCAGAAACCATCAGGGAGCAGGAACATTTTATCCAGCAGATCGCCGATGCCTCTCCTACTATCTTATATCTCTATGATGTAAACCAGCAGGGCATTGTTTACATCAACAGGGAAATGTTCTTTGTGTTGGGATATGCACCTGAAGAGATCATTGCTTTAAAGGACCGGATCACTTCTGAATTATATCACCCGGAAGATTTTCCATTATTGCCGGCACGGAAAGAAAGTTCAAGAAATTTCCAGCAGGTAGATTCCATGATCCAGTACGAATGCCGCATGAAAAACAAACTTGGCGAATGGCGCTGGCTGCTTGTTCGAGAGATCGTATTCAAAACCGATGACGCAGGAAATGTTACACAGATTCTTGGCGCCGCACTTGACATCAACAAGCGCAAGGAAATGGAAAAAACAATTCTTCAGAATACCATGTTGCTGGAACAATCCAATGCCAGTCTCGAAGAGTTTGCCTATGTTGCTTCACACGATTTAAAGGAACCGCTAAGGAAAATTTCAACTTTTGGCGACAGGCTTGTCGCCAGCCAGGCCGATCATCTGACCAGTGATGGACAGGTTTACCTGAAAAAGATCATTGATGCCTCGCAAAGAATGCAAACCATGATCAATGATCTCTTATCCATTTCAATGATCACAGGCAATACTGCCTTTGAAAAACAAAGCCTCCAGAATATACTTGAGGAAACCATCCAGACACTTGAATTCAAAATCGAACAGCAAAAAGCAATCATCAAGGCAGATCCTTTGCCCGAAGCCTACATCATTCCATTCCAGTTCAGGCAATTGTTCCAGAACCTTCTGAGTAATTCATTAAAATTTGTAAGGCCTGGTATCCAGCCGGAGATACAGATAAAATATCAATTAATACCTGCTGCTGAAACAGCACCTTTTCATCTTACAAAAGCTGCGCATTATCATAAGATCATTTTCTCCGATAATGGAATTGGTTTCGATAATGAATATGCAGGCAAGATCTTCGCCATCTTCCAGCGACTGCATGGTAGAAGTGAGTATGAAGGTTCAGGCATCGGTCTTTCCATTTGTAAAAAAATTGTGGAGCATCATGGAGGTGTGATCTATGCAGAAGGCCAGGAAGGAAGCGGAGCCAGTTTCACCATCATCCTGCCAGCTTAAGAATACTTCCTCGCAATCATGCTGGCATTAATTTTTTTGTCATCAGTTGATGCAAAAGACCTGGCATATTGGCTGTTCAGGATTTCATTATAAAGAATGGAAGGGTGAATTTTATCCGGAAAAATTAGCGCAGTCCCGATGGTTTGATTACTATGCAAGCCAGTTTGATACACTGGAACTAAATACCAGTTTTTACCGCTTCCCCACACTGAAAGCCCTGGAAGCATGGCATCAGAAAGCTCCTGCCGGTTTTACCTTCTCTGCAAAAATGCCCCGTTCCATCACCCACTTCAAAAAATTCAATGACACAGCCCGCATGGTGAATGATTTCTATTCTGTGTTGAGAGCGGGATTAAAAGAGAAATTAGGTTGTGTGCTGATACAGTTGCCGCCACAATACCAGTTCTCCCATGAAAACCTGGAAAAGATACTGGCACAGGCCGACTACAGTTTTCAAAACGTGATTGAGTTCCGGCATGAAAGCTGGTGGCGTGAAGATGTGCAGCAAAGATTATCTGCAATGAATATCAGCTTTTGTGGTGTTAGTTTTCCTAAAATTCAATTCGATGATGTGGTGGCCAATCACCAGGTTTGTTATTACCGTTTTCATGGCGTTCCCAAACTTTTTTATTCTGAATATGAACCTTCATTTATAGAAAAGATCTTTCATCAGGTAGCTGAAAATAAAAGGATCAATACCGCTTATATTTATTTCAACAACACGGCTTCGATGGCAGCACTACATAATGCCAGGCATTTTATCCAGCTCGTAAAAAATGCTAACTTGAACCATGATCATTCAAACTCCATGGTTTGAACGAAAGTTCAACTTTGATTTTCCTACCGGTCTTTTTCCTGTCATCTTCAGCCGGCTGGAAGGAAGCATTTTCAGGTTGCATACCCTCCTTCTCAATGCAGATGAAGAATTTTGCGAACGAAATAAAAATGGCTGGTCAGTGAAGCAGCACATCGGTCATTTGTATGACCTCGAAGACCTTTGGTGGAAGCGACTGAAAGATTTCCAGGAAGGGAAAGAAGTGCTTACGGCAGCTGACCTGAACAATACAAAAACTAATGAGGCAGGGCACAATGAAAAAACCCTCGAGCAACTGATGCATCAATTCACCATAGAAAGACAGAGAGCACTTGAGTCCATCTATAACCTGGATCATATAATGCTTTCAAAAACTTCCATTCATCCGAGGCTCAATCAGCCCATGAGATTGGTAGATGCACTCTATTTTGTTGCAGAACACGACGACCATCATATCGCTGTTATTTCCAACCTGCTTCGCAAACCTGCTGGTTAGAATTTCAATTCATCAATAAATTCGCCCACACAGGCATTGGGCATCTGGATATGAAGCATGCCTGCTAATGTCGCAGCTATATCTGTCATTTGTACTTCCCTGTTGGTACTTCCTTTTTTGATCTTCCATCCAAACCATAAAAGCGGAATGTGTGTATCATAAGGATTCCATTGTCCGTGCGTAGTACCGGTGCGCCATCCTTCGGACCATTGCGGCTGGTAGATGACCTGGATATCACCACTTAATTTATGATTGTAACCATTGGTGAGCCGGGTCTTTAATTTTTCATTGAGTGTGATATTGGCAAGATTGGAGAGGTCTATCACATTGGAAACACCTGGATATTTGATCAGGAATTCAGAAATGTATTGCTTGATCAGCTGTTTATTAAGCCCGGCCTGGCGAATCACACTGTCATCAAGATACACCTGGTAGTTAATGAACTGTGCAACAATATTCCTGGTATGAAACACAGAAATAAGACTGTCATTCAACTGTTTTCTTACAGCTGTATGCTCGAAGGATCCACCGGGCAATTTGTTATCGCGCAGGAAGAATGGATTGTGCGCAGCACCATGATCTGCAGTTAAGAATAAAAGGTATTTATTCTTACCGATTGTCTTATCCAGGTAAGTTAGAAAATCAGCCAGCTCCAGGTCCAGTCTTAAATAGGCATCTTCTATTTCAATGGAATTGGGACCAAATGCATGACCGATATAATCAGGAGAAGAAAAGCTTACGGTTAAAAAATCAGTAATGTTCCTGGCACCCAGTTGCTCTCCTTCAATGGCTGCCTTCGCCATATCAAAAGTCAGTGTGGTGCCTCCCGGAGTGTACCTGAAAGATTCATAAGGATTGACTTTGACCTGGCTAAGCTGGTGAGGAAAACTCAGGTCTTCAGAAGGCACTTTGCCTTCATAAGCATTGCTGTCCACTGAACTCTGCGTATAAGTATTGATAGGATAAAGAGTATTCCATCCCTGTTTTAAATACTGCTCTGCCCATTTTTTATCGTTGACCTTTTTAACCCATTGAGGAAGCTCCTTCATGTAAAAGCTACTGCTGATCCATCCTCCTGTAGCATTATCAAACCAGTAAGTACCATTAGAACTATGACCTCCAGGAAGTATAGAGCCGCGGTCTTTCAGTGCAATGGCGATGGTCTTGTTTTTAAAATTCGTGGCAAGTCTTAATTCATCAGTAATGGTATTGCTCCACAAATTTTTTGGCGACATCTTACCTGCTACGGAAGGACTTCCCACCGTTTGTACCGAAATGTCTTCCGTACAATAGACCACTCTTTTTAATTGCTTGTCATACCAGTTATTTCCCATCAATCCATTGAGTGCTGGCACACTACCGGTAAATATGGAAGCATGACCTGCTCCTGTATGTGATGGCGTATAAGGTATAAATGCGTTTTCGCAACTGAAGCCTTCGCGAAGCAGTCGTTTAAAACCACCATTTGAATAACGGTCATAATAACGGTAAAGATAATCCCAGCGCATCTGGTCAACCACCAGTCCCACTACCAGTTTCGGTCTTGGCACTTCCTGGGCAAACAATTGGAAAGAGAGCAGGAAAAAGAACAGATAAAAATTCAGTCGCATCTTCATAGGGTCACAAAATTACCCCTGGAGCATGAATAAAGGCTGGTTAAAATTCCTTAGGGTGGAATATCTTTAATTCATGCGCTACATAAAATTCCTGCTGCTTCTGATTTCAGTCTTTTATTTTTTGACTGCAACCGGACAGAAAGGAATTGAAGGACTGATCCAGGCAGAAAAAAAATTTGCCGCCTGGTCCGTTGAACATGGAACCAGGGAAGCCTTCCTCCAATTCATGGACAGCAGTGCCATTGTTTTTGAAAAGGGTCAACCTGTAAATGCCCGGCAGCTCTGGACTTCAAGAGACACCAGGCCTGGCATACTGAACTGGCATCCCAACAGGGCTGAGATTTCTGTTTCGGGAGATTTTGGCTATACCACAGGACCCTGGACTTTCAGAAATTCATTAAAGGACACAGTGATCGCTTCAGGATATTTTACCAGCATCTGGCAAAAGGATGGAAATGGTGAATGGAAATTTATTCTTGATATGGGCGTAAGCGGAACTCCAGCCTCAAAGGCTGATACCCTTACAGAAAGGAAAAGGAACCCATCTCCCGGGTATTTTTTAAAAGGCACAACAGCTTCACTGGTTCAAACAGACAGTATTTTTGGAGCAACAGGAAAAATCACAGGGAAGAAAGGGAAGATTCTTAGTCCTTCACCCGACTATTGGCTGAACAGAAACGGCCAGGTTTCGGGCAATAAAAGAAATGTTGATAGTTCTTTCAGTTTTAAAATTCTGGGCTCCGGGCTTTCTCCATCAGGTGATCTCGGTTTTGTATATGGCAGGGTAATTACAGAGGGAAAAGCTGATAATTTCTTAAGGATCTGGCGCAGGGAAGGCAGCCACTGGAAACTGGTGCTGGAAGTACTAAGGGTTTGACCTCAAGGCTCATTCGGGCTGAATTCCTTATTTTTGCGCCAATTTAAAATTCTACGAATATAGAAGCCCGACGAGGGCAATCCGGCTCATACTCTTTTGCTGATGAACCGATAACCTGCGACCACTTTAAACATTTAAAACTTTAAATTTTTAAAATTTCTATGGCAGATCTTTTTGAACGTCTTTTGAAACACTACGGTCCTTTGGGCCAGCATCGTGAACGTGCTTATGGATATTTTGCATTTCCCAAACTGGAAGGCGAGATCGGCAGCCGCATGAAATTCCGCGGGAAAGATGTCATCGTCTGGAGTCTGAACAATTACCTGGGCCTGGCCAACCACCCCGAAGTAAGAAAAGCAGATGCCGACGCGGCAAAAGAATGGGGCCTTGCCACACCCATGGGTGCACGCATGATGAGTGGGAATACCATCTATCATGAACAGCTGGAGAAAGAACTGGCGGCGTTTGAAGGAAAAGAAGATGCCTGCCTTTTGAATTATGGTTACCAGGGTATGGTCAGCATCATTGATGTGCTTTGCAGCCGCCATGATGTGATCGTATACGATGCGGAAAGTCATGCCTGCATCATCGATGGCGTTCGCCTTCACCCCGGGCACCGTTATGTTTTCAAGCACAATGATGTAGAAGACTGCGAAAAACAATTGCAACGTGCTACTGCCCTGGTTGAAAAGCAGGGACAAGGTGGCATCCTCGTCATCACCGAAGGCGTATTTGGTATGGCTGGTGACCAGGGTAAAGTAAAAGAGATTGCTGAACTCAAAACAAAATATGATTTCCGTTTGCTGGTTGATGATGCACATGGATTTGGAACGCTGGGTAAAACCGGTGCAGGTGCAGGTGAAGAGCAGGGAGTACAGGACCAGATCGATCTGTATTTTTCCACCTTTGCCAAATCAATGGCTTCCATTGGCGCTTTTGTAGCGGGCGATAAATCCATCATTGATTATATCCGCTGGAATATCCGCAGCCAGATCTTCGCCAAGAGTCTGCCCATGCCGATTACCATTGGTAACCTCAAGCGATTGGAATTATTACGTACCAAGCCAGAGTTGAGAGAAAAGTTGTGGGAGAATGCCCGCAAACTCCAGCAGGGTTTGAAAGACAACGGATTTGATATCGGCAATACAGATACTCCTGTTACACCTGTTTATATGAAAGGTGGCGTAGAAGAAGCAACAGCAATGGTAATGGATCTCAGGGAGCACTATGGTGTGTTTGCTTCCGTGGTGGTTTATCCTGTAATTCCAAAAGGACATATCATTTACAGGCTGATTCCGACCGCTTCGCATACGGATACCGATATCAAGGAAACGCTGAAAGCTTTTACTGAGACCAAGAAAAAGCTGGATGAAGGTGCTTATAAAGTTGAAGCCATTCCAGATATGGCCGAAGCCAGATAATTAGTTTGAATCATACTGAAGTCCCGCCCTGGCGGGATTTTTTTTGCATCCAACATTGATTCTGGAAAATTTTCCTTATCGATAAACGATAATTATTTTATGTTTACAAAAATTACTAGATGAAGTCTTTATTCAGCAAATTGAATGGGAGCATGCTGATATTTGGATTCATGGTATTGCTGATTCTTGTGAATTGCTCAGACCATGTATCTGTTCATAATCCAATGGATCCTCCTTTGTTGAAACGACTAACTGAGAGGGCCATGGAAAAAGTAAGTGATTCAATGCCTGCTTATCGGTATAACAGGATCCGGGACAGCTTGAAAATAAAAATAGCCAATGAGAATACGGACATGACTCAGGTGGGCTATGCCATGGGCTTTTTTACTATTGGTACCAGCATAATTACGTACAACGGTAACAAAGAATATTTTCTCAACTTCTCAGGGTATGAATCTGAAGTGCTGAATTATAATTTCCGTGAAAATGGTAAAGTATACTTCCATTATCTCGATGAATCAAATGACATTAAACAGAAGGAAGCAACGATAAGATTTGTAAGAGACCCGAAGGAGTTAGAAAAAGGTCAGGTTCTGATTCCTGCTTCCCGGGGATTGATCAACACGCTAAACTTTTTGTACCCTATTGTGTTATTGATCTTAGTAGCAATATTCTATTATATTTTATTTGTAACTCCCATCCGCATACTGTATAATATAGCAAAAGGCCGGGTATTTACAGATGAAAACATTGGTGGTTTGCATGTCATTGCCTGGGTACTAATTTTATTTGGTTTGCTACCTGGGTTGATCAGCATTATTTCTCATTTGATCATTCGTTCCCAGATACCGGAGCAAATACAATATTCTTATTTCAATATGTTGTTGCTAGGCAGAATGATAATCGCCACCGGGCTGGGCATACTGCTGCTGGCAAAAGCATTTTTGCGAGGAGCCCAATTGCAAAAAGAACATGAATTAACGGTATAGCATGCCCATTGTAGTGAACCTGGACGTAATGCTCGCAAAAAGGAAAATGTCGCTCACAGACCTGAGCGAGAGGGTAGGCATTACCATTGTCAATATGAGTATTCTTAAAAGCGGCAAGGCAAAAGCCATTCGCTTTTCCACGCTGGAAGCCCTGTGCAGTGTCCTGGATTGTCAGCCTGGAGACATCCTTGAATACATGTCGGAAGAGGAGTATAATAAATTGATGAAACGCTACGAGAAAACCTGAACAAATCAATTCGCTTCCCTGCTTTTATACAGGCGGCTGCCGATTTAAGCTTCAAACCATTACATTTACGATTCAAAAATTCAGTCACATGAGAAGTTTACTTCTATTCTTTCTTTTCGTTCCCTTTCTGACGATTGCTCAAAAAAAACAGATCACGCTGGATGATTTATACAAAAAAGGAACCTTCCGTGGAGAATATGTTCCCGGTTTCGGCAGTAGTGAAGAAGAAAATCTATTCGATGCTAATACCGTTGTGGATGAACAGGGCAAAAAAATTGAAACAAAGGATTACATCCTGAGTGCCGACAAAAAAAGGATCCTTTTCTTCAATGGCCGCGAACCCATTTATCGCCGCTCTTCCAAATCAACCGTATATGTTTATGATGTTGACAGCAAAAAAGCTGTACTACTCAATAGCGGCAAGGTTTTGCATCCCACCTTCTCTCCAGATGGAACCAAAATCGCTTATGTTTTTGACAATAACCTTTATATCTATGACATCATTGCTGGCAAATCAAGTGCTGTTACAACAGATGGCAAATGGAACCAGGTGATCAATGGAAACTGCGACTGGGTTTATGAAGAGGAATTTGAATTTACCAGGGCTTTTGAATGGAGCCCAAATGGAACTTACATTGCTTATTATAAGTTTGATGAAAGTAAGGTAAAAGAATACCAGTTCACTATTTACGATAAATCATACAACAAACAATACAGCTATAAATATCCAAAAGCCGGCGAAGAGAATTCAAAGGTGGATATCCATATTTATAATGTAGCCACCGGTACGGACGTGAAAGCCAAATACCTGCAGGGCGATATTTATATTCCACGCATTAAATGGACGCAGCAGGATGACAAGCTGGTTATTTACTGGATGAACCGTCACCAGAATGATTTAAAGCTTTTACTGACAGATGCCGCAACCGGCGACCTGCAAACCATGTATGAAGAACAGAACAAGTACTTTGTTGAGATCAATGATAACTGGTGGTTTTTGAAAGATGGAAAGAACTTCATCTTCACCAGCGATATGAATGGCTATACGCAGCTATACAATTACAGCATTGATGGCAAAAAGAAGATCCAGCTTTTCAAAATGAAATATGACATCGCTTCTATTGAAGGTGTGGATGAAAATAAGAAACTGGTTTATTATACCGTGGCCTACCCTACCCCGATGGACCGCAATCTTTTTGTTTCTGACTTTAATGGCAGGATCACACAAATGCTCACCAATACAAAAGGCTGGCACAGCGTTGAATTGAATTCCGACTTCACACAGTTCTATGATTATTTTTCCGACATCAATACTCCGCAGGTAGTTAGCCTGTACAAGATCAATACAGGTAAGAAAGGTGTTACAACAACAAAAGAAAAGACAGTCAATGAAAACAGCAAGCTAAGATCAACGCTTTCGCAATATGCCATCGGTAAAACTGAATTTATCCGCGTGCCTAATTCCAAAGGCGACACACTGAATGGCTGGATGCTGAAGCCGGCAGATTTTGATCCTTCAAAAAAATATCCTGTGCTCTTCTGCAACTATGGTGGTCCTGGTTCACAGCAGGTAGCCAATCGCTTTGGTGCAGCAAGCATGTGGCACCAGATGCTTGCACAGAATGGTATCATTGTAGTGAGCATTGACAACACAGGAACAGGTTATCGCGGCGAAGAATTTAAAAAGAAAACTTACCTGCAATTAGGCAAGCTTGAAATTGAAGACCAGATTGATGCTGCAAAATATCTGGGCACACTTGCTTTCATTGACAAAGACCGCATTGGTCACTGGGGCTGGAGCTATGGTGGCTTTATGAGTTCCCTGGCCATCACTAAAGGCGCTGATGTATTCAAGGCGGCAGTGGCTGTTGCTCCTGTAACTTCCTGGAGGTTTTACGACAATATTTACACAGAGCGTTATATGCGCACACCACAGGAAAATCCTAAAGGATACGATGATAATTCACCCCTGAATTTTACAGATAAGATCAAAGGAAAATACCTGCTGATTCATGGAACTGCTGATGATAATGTTCATTTCCAGAATAGCGTTGAAATGATCAAGGCACTGGTAAAAAGCAATATCGATTTTGAAAGCGCTTATTATCCCAACAAAAACCATGGTATATCTGGAATGGCAGATAATACAACTTATCACATTTGGAGCAAGATGACCAATTGGATCTACCAGAACCTGAGAGATAACAAAACACCAGTTGGAAGTACTTCCAATAACTCAGGAAAAACTTTCTAAATCTACCATCATTATTATAAGCCTCCTTTTTTGGGAGGCTTTTTTTTGATCTTGTGCTGATAGAAAAGCTTGCTTAGGTTTGTTGCTGATTTAAATAATTATGAACATAACCTGGTCTTGCTGTATTTACTCAAATTGTTAGATCAGAAAGAAGAAGATGATGATGATAATGATGATGATTAACTTCTAATCAATCCAGCCACTTAAGATTTCTTAATTTTAGTTTCAAACTTTTTTAATGGCTCACAAAATTGTTTTCCTCGAAGAAGATCGTGACGACTGGTCGCTGGTGCGTGAAACCCTGGAAGAACTGAACATGGATATTCCGGTGCAGTTCTTCTCCAGCAGCACAGACCTTTTAGAATTTTTACAGACCTCCCCTGCCCCTTCACTGATCATGTTGGATTACAATGCGGTTCCAGATAATGGTCTTGAGGTATTAAAACAACTGCGCCCAGTGAATGAGTGGAAAGATATTCCTGTAGTGATCCTCAGCGACAGTGATGAAGAATTTTACAGGAAGGAATGTTACCGTTATGGTGCCAGTTCCTTTATTAAGAAGCCCGATACAGTTAAAGATACCCGCAATAAGATCGAGATCTTTTTTAAATACTGGCTCGATGTTGCCGAAGTCTGAACATTCTACCTTCCTGTTTGTATCTTCATGAATCAATGAAAAAGATCGCCGTTGCCATTACAGGAGCCAGTGGTTCCATCTATGCCCGACAGCTTTTGCAAAAGCTGGAATCATTAAAAGAGCAGGTGCAGGAACTATCCATAGTCATGACCGATAATGCCAGGCAGGTATGGCAGACAGAACTGGGTAATGATCATTACAACCGTTTTGAAGCAAGATATTTTACTACGCGTGATTTTACAGCGCCATTTGCGTCGGGTTCGGCACGTTATGATGCCATGATCATTGTTCCCTGTTCCATGGGAACATTGGGCAGGATCGCTTCGGGAATTTCCAATGACCTGATCAGCCGCGGTGCTGATGTAATGTTGAAAGAAAGAAAAAAACTGATCCTGCTGGTTCGTGACACACCTTACAACCTTGTTCATATCAGGAACATGGAAACAGTCACTCTGGCTGGCGGCATCATCTGTCCTGCTTCGCCTTCTTTTTACAGTCAGCCCAAAACCCTCGAGGAAGCTGCCGCCACGGTAGTTGACCGCGCCATTGATCTTGCCGGGTTGAGAATTGATAGTTTCAGATGGGGACAGAGTGAAGTTTAAGGTTTAAGGTTTAAAGTTTTTGTCACCCTGGAAAGGGTTGTCTCCCTGTAAGGCATCGTTGTTGTTTTTCATCGTGTCCTCCGTGGTTCTTAATGTTCTTTGTGATCCTAAAAGAAACAGCCGCAGCACAAAGTTCGCTAAGGGTGCACGAAGATTCTGTGTTAAATAACAATAGTTATTGGATCATATTTTTAATTTTGTTTTTTAGGCGACTTTATGTCAGCCTCTTTAGGGCGGTCTATTTATGACCGCTCTAATTTTTTATACCTTC
>JAEWKK010000006.1 GCA_023386045.1 Bacteroidota bacterium | reverse complement strand
CGTCACATCCTGGGGCTGGAGAAGGTCCCAAGGGTTCGGCTGTTCGCCGATTAAAGTGGCACGTGAACTGGGTTCAGAACGTCGCAAGACAGTTCGGTCCCTATCTGTGGTGGGCGTTAGTAAATTGCGTAGACATGACCTTAGTACGAGAGGACCGGGTCGTACGTACCGCTGGTGTATCTGTTGTGCCGCCAGGTGCAATGCAGAGTAGCTATGTACGGACAGGATAAACGCTGAAAGCATCTAAGCGTGAAACCTTCTACAAGATGAGTTTACTTTTAAGAGCCGTAGTAGACTACTACGTTGATAGGCTACAGGTGTAAAGCTAGTAATAGCAAAGCCGAGTAGTACTAATTGCTCGTACGCTTTAATTTTTTTTTGATTCTTGTTTAGCAACTATTTCCCAATATGTTAACTTATTTGTCCGCTGTAGCTTCAGCGAAAGCGGATTAAGTTCTTATGGTGGTTTTGCCGAGGGTGTTCACCTCTTCCCATACCGAACAGAGAAGTTAAGCCCCTCATGGCCGATGGTACTGCACCAAAATGCGGGAGAGTAGGTAGCTGCCATATTTATTAAAAAAGCCTTTCAGAAATGAGAGGCTTTTTTGTTTTTATGATTCTCCGTAATCGAGCAGGGTTCCCAAGAAGTATCTATAGAATTGAATGATATGGAGAATATAGAATTCATCTTCTCCAAAACTTCGGTGGAAGATAACTTCCTTTGCCAGGCTTCAGAGGTCGGAGACCTCCTACGCTAAAGCTACGGCGGTCGGAGACTGCTCATATTTATAAAAGGCTTTTCAGAAATGAGAGGCTTTTTTGTTTTTAAGATTCTCCGTAATCAGTGAAATAATTCATATTCTCTCCTGGTCCTTTAGTTTTATCTACTTTAAATCTGTTTCTCTTCAGAATTGCTAACTGATAGTTGAAGTCACAAAGAAGAATTGTGTTGCCAGCTGAATTACTGCTATGAAGCGACAGTTGCGACGCTCCGTTCAACTACAACAATTCTATTAAGCATTGATTCCGCCAAATAAAGCTGTCTCGTATCATCTTTCCGAACAAAAAATCGGGAATCAACTTTTTAATTTTCTAAAAACTGTTGATTTATCCATGTCAAGCCGCGATCCTTCCCCTTTCTTAATAAGAATACTCTTCTCTTTTCCTGTTTTCTTTCCCTTTTCCCGGCTATCTGCCATTTCTATTTTCAGCTTTCAAAACAGATTTTATGAGCAACAACTACCAACAGGAAAAATTTCATGAGGATCCCGCAGAAAACCTGCGCCTGGAGAATGAGATCCTTCAATTAAAAATGCAGGCAGAGCTGGGTGCTTCGATCCAGCTTGATGAAGATCTTCCTCCTGAAATAGAAGCCGCCTTCCTTAGCCATGTCTATGATTTTGAAAAAGCGCTACAGAATGTTTCCATGAAAACGGTTTATGAACTTCTTGACCAGCCCCCATTTCCATCTTTGGATCAGCTCAATGAAAGCCAGGTACAGGAAGAAACCAACCGGCTGATAGAAATCCTATCAGAAAATAACATGAGTATTGAGATGCCCACAGACAAGTCAGCCCGGGAAGTATATAAATTCATTACCGAATATTTATTTGACCTGGAAATTGAAGACATCCAACTGGATGGCCTTTGCCGCCATTTTATTTTTAATGAACAACACCTGGAAGATCAGGAAGATGACCGATCAGACAATTAACTGAAAAAGCCCTGCCATTCATAAAGCTATCTGTTCCCAGGTGCAATTGAACCGAAAGATTGGTTCAAGAATTGCGACATTTGCGCCCTTATGGATCGGAAAGAACGGATATTGTTATTGCTCCTGGCTTCAGTCAATTTCACACACATACTTGATTTCATGATCATGATGCCATTGGGAAATTTCCTGATGCCGCATTTCAAAATATCTGCAGAATATTTTAGTGTGATCGTGGCAGGATATCCGGTCACCGCTTTTGTTTCCGGACTGGCAGCAGCTTTTTATGTTGACCGTTTTGACCGTAAGAAAGTTTTGCTCTTTGCCTATACCGGTTTTATCATTGGTACCATTACCTGTGGTCTGGCGCCTACCGCAGTATTATTAATGGTAGCAAGGGTCCTGACTGGTTTGTTTGGAGGATTGATCGGAGCACAGGTTCTCTCAATCATAGCGGATACCTTTCCCTATGAAAAAAGAGGTAGGGCCATGTCCTCCGTTTTTATGGCTTTCTCACTGGCTTCTATTTTTGGCGTTCCATTTAGTCTCTACCTGGCAAGGCTGATCTCCTGGCATGCACCCTTTATTTTTATTGGCATCCTGGGCATAGTGTTATTGCCATTGCTGAATAAATTCCTGCCTTCGGTTTCCAGCCATATAAAAGAAAAAGGAACGGAAGAACATAGTCATATTGGACAGGTGCTGGTGGCGATCTTCAAAAATAAAAGCCAGACGCTGGCTCTTTTATTATCCGGCGGATTGATGCTTGGACATTTCCTGATCATTCCTTTTATCAATCCTTACATGGAGTTTAATGTGGGCTTTACCAAAGACCAGACCCCACTGATTTACATGGTGGGAGGAAGCTGCTCTCTTCTTTCATCCACGCTGATTGGCAGGTTGGCGGATAATTACGGAAAGGTGAAAATCTTTATGTTCTGCCTCGTGCTTTCGGTGATCCCCATATTTTTTATCACCAATATGCCTCCACTGAATTTTTACCTGGTGCTGGCCATCTTTGGTTTCTGGTTTACTTTCTCCACCGGAAGAAATATTCCGGCACAGGCCATGATCAGCACCGTAGTAAATCCATCCGAACGAGGAAGATTTATGAGCCTGAACTCCAGCTTTCAGCAACTTTTTACCGGAAGCGCAGCCCTGATCGCAGGAAAGATCGTTACAAACGACCCTGTCACTGGTAAAATTTACCACTATAACTATGTGGGTTACCTCAGTGTCTTCATTGTTTTCTGCATGTTATTCATCGGCAGGAAACTGGCAAGACAGCAACAGATCATCTAATCGATAGACTTTTTAAATGCAATTATTTTTGAAGCACCCTGTAAACCGGGTATCTCATATGATCCGGTTCGTAATAAGGTGAGTTCTGGAAAACAAAATTTAACTGTGCCCGGCCATTTTTGGCAAAGGCTGAATCGGATACTTTTCTTTCTTCAAGCTTTTTCTGTACATCAGGGTTTTTTTTCAGAAAACCAGCTGCGGTTTCTTCAAAAACATAATCAGAAAAACCTTCTTTTTGTCCGAGGATAGGATCAAAGAAATTCCAGGCAAAATAACTATCCTCACCCTGGGGCTCTAATGTAGCCATCAGGAATTTTGCAGCAGGCTGGTTGAGTGGAATATACCAGTCACCTTTTCTGAAAGAGATCTTTTCCTTTTTTGTCGAGACCTGTACATTGGTATTCATGTGGTGACCTTCATAAGGCCTGGCACCTGACTGGTAATTTTCAATTCGATACCATTCCACTTCTATGATCGTATCGTGATTGATACGATTCATGCGTACACCATTGGCCTCTAATCTTTCTATCACCTTCCACCAACCCTGGGGTATCAGGTAGGCCGCAGGTTTTTTGATAGATAAGGTATCCTTATAAAAATTGTAAAAAGGGATCTTCTTTTCAAATGGCTTGCTGCGGTCATAATAAAGTCTCATCTGCCCCGAAACTTCACTTGGTTTTTTACCGGATTCAAATCCTTTAAAATTGATCTCTGAAAATCTTGACCGGTTCCATTTCCAGGCAATGGGAAAGGAGTCCTGTTTCAACTGTTCATTTTTGGCTTCTGTCCTGAGCCGTATGATTTCAGCGGCATTTTTTGAAGTGAATTCCAGGAAAGTTTTCATGAGATCTTTAGTAGCCGCCACTCTTTGAGAATAGGGTTTGAGCATATGAGTTTCAGGGACAAATGAAAAACTATTCCAGAGGGCAGCATAGCCGCTGCTGTACCTGGGACTGTCCCAGAATTCTGACCAGCCCTTGTCGGGTGTTTCACCAAAATGATTGACATAGGGCACGAGGTCCCAGCCTTTTTCTTTCATGGAGGAATAAAGAGCCGGTTCAAATTCCTTATTGATGTATTCACCCAGCTTTCCTCCCAGTTTATCATGTTGTGTAGTAAGCAGGGTCATTACATGCTGGTAATCCGCACCATTACTAACATGATTGTCAATAAATACATCGGGTTCGAGATCGTGAAAGAGACGGCTGAAGCTCAGCGCTTCTTTCGAGTCAGCTTTGATGAAATCGCGGTTGAGATCATAGTTTTGAGAATTGCCCCTGAAGCCAAATTCATCGGGTCCATTCTGGTCAACCCGGTAATTGGCACTTCTGTTTAATGCGCCACCAATATTATAAACAGGGATGATGGCAATGAGAACGTTGGAAGGAAGGCCTGAACTGTTTTTCACCAGGTCTCTGATCCATAACATGCTGGCATCAATTCCGTCAGGCTCACCTGGATGAATGCCATTCATGACGAGGATGACGGCCTTTTTCTTTTTTTTGATAGAAGCCAGGTCAAAATCCCTGTCTTTTGAAACCATGACAATGTGTAGTGGAAACCCTGCATCTGTGGGACCCATTTCTTTCATGTAAACAAAGGGAGAGGAGGCATCCAGTTTTTTCCACCAGTTGATCACTTCCGGGTAGGTAGGGGTTTTAGAACCTCCGGAAATTTCAAAAATCGTTTTTGGGGTAGTCTGGGCCTGGCAGTAGAAAGAAAGACAGGAGCAAAGGAAGAAGAAAAGCTTTTGCATCCTGCTAAGATAAAGGGAAATAAAAAGTCCCCCGGCGACAACCGGAGGACCAATATGATAAAATGAAATTAGTTATGCTATTGCATTCACACGCTTGGTGAGCTTGCTCTTAAGGTTAGAAGCCTTATTCTTGTGAATAACACCACGCTTGGCCAACCTGTCGATCATTGAAATCACTTCAGGCAGATCCTTGCCGGCAGCAGCTTTATCTTCAACGGCCCTGAGGTCGCGGATGGCATTACGGGTAGTTTTTCCGTAATAACGGTTTCTATCGCGGCGTTTAGCAGCCTGACGCATATCTTTCTTTGTTGCCTTGTGATTAGCCATGTTCGAAATTTTAAAGCCCGGTTTTGAATTCGGGACGGCAAAGGTAAGGTTCAGTAGGGAAACAGGAAAATTAAAAAGGAAAAATTTTGATAAAAAGAGCAGTGGGTTGAGGGGGTTTAGGGGTTGAGGGAGTTGAGAAGGTTGAGAGGGTTTAGAGAGTTTAGAGGGTTTAGAAAGTTTAGAGGATTGAGAGAGTTTAGAGAGTTTAGAAAGTTTAGAAGGTTGACATGGTTGATAGAGTTGAGAGGGTTGAGGGGAGCAGATTTACCATACGCTATTTCCATATGCCATTGGCCATAAGCCCTACACCATAGCCAATGGAAAACTAAGGAAACAGGTGCGTAACTCCGCTTTAAGCAACTCGCAACTCAACATTCCCATTCATTATTCACTACCAGTAAGCTACTCACCACTCACCATTCACCACTCACCCTATCACATTGTGTCTTTCAATTGGTATTTTAAGCGATATTTGCCTTCCCAAATTCAAACCTCCTTTCATGAAGGACTTTTCTTATATCACACATTCCCACCCGGCCTATATTGAAAGCCTGTATAATGATTTTATTCAGAACCCTGAAAGCGTTGATCCTGATTACAGGAGATTTTTTGAAGGCTTCGATTTTGCCGTATCCAATGCCGTAAATGGCCACCAGACCACAATAAACGGAAGTGCTCCCTCAGTAGATGGAAACCAGTTAGTCAAAGAATTTTCGGTTTACCAACTGATACTTGCTTATCGATCCAAAGGACATCTGGTCGCCACCACCAATCCTATCCGTCCAAGAAAGGACAGGGGCGCCAATCTTGACCTTAAATATTTCGGGCTGAATGAGTCAGACCTGGGACAAAACTTTGCTGCCGGCCAGTTCATCGGCCTGGGAACAGCAACACTGCAAACCATAATTGATCAACTTAAAAAGATCTACACTTCCCATGTAGGAGCAGAGTTCCAGTATATCGTAGACCAGGAGCGTCGTGAATGGATTCAGAAAGAACTGGAGACAACCCTGCAGCAAACCATGCCGCTGGACCAGAGGAAAAGGATACTCGATAAATTGAACCAGGGTGTGATCTTCGAAAAATTCCTTCATACCAAATACATCGGGCAAAAGCGTTTTTCACTTGAAGGTGGTGAGACTACCATTGCGGCACTTGACGCCATGCTCACCGTAGGAACTGAATTCGGTGTAAAAGAAGCAGTCATCGGAATGGCGCACAGGGGCAGGCTGAATGTTCTTGCCAATATCCTGGGCAAAACTTATGAGCAGATCTTCAGTGAATTTGAAGGAACAGCCATTCCTGATCAGACGATGGGTAGCGGGGATGTTAAATACCATCTTGGATTCAGCAGTGAAGTGGAAACAGCCAATGGCAACAGGATCCATCTGAAACTGACTCCCAATCCTTCTCACCTGGAAGCCGTCAACCCGGTTGTGCTGGGATATTCAAGGGCCAAGGCCGATGTGCTCTATGCTTCTGAATTTGATCATGTGCTTCCCATTCTCATTCATGGTGATGCTTCAGTAGCCGGCCAGGGAATTGTTTATGAAATATTGCAGATGAGTGCTTTGAAGGGATATCATACCGGTGGCACCATGCATTTTGTCATTAATAACCAGATCGGTTTTACCACTGATTTTGATGATGCACGAAGTTCAGACTATGCCACTTCCATTGCTTCTACCATTCAGGCTCCCGTTTTACATGTGAATGGTGATGATCCTGAAGCTGTAGTAAAATGCGCACAGATCGCAACGCGTTACAGGCAGCAATTCAATTCCGATATATTCATTGACATGGTCTGCTATCGACGCCATGGTCACAATGAAGGTGATGATCCAAAATTCACCCAGCCACAATTATATGCTCTCATTGATAAGCACGCCAATCCAAGGGAAACCTATATACAGTATTTATTAAAGAATGGAGAAGCAGATGCGCAGGAGATGGCCAAGGAAATGGAAAAGAAATTCTGGTCCGATCTGCAGGAAAGACTGGATGAAGTGAAGCAGAATCCTTTGCCATATAAATACCAGCAACCAGAGTTGTGGTGGAAGAGTCTTCGCAAGGCAACGGCTGAAGACTTTGATAACTCGCCTGTTACAGCCATCACAGAAGATAATTTCCGCCAGCTTTTTGATAGCCTCATGAAATGGCCCGAAGGTTTCAAGCCTTTGAGAAAGGTGGAAAAGATACTTAATGACAAAATCAAGCTGTTTCAGTCAGAACAAAAACTCGATTGGGCCACGGCTGAATTGCTTGCTTATGCAAGTTTACTTATAGAAGGAAAGGATGTTCGCATGAGCGGACAGGATGTAAAGCGCGGAACCTTTTCTCACCGTCATGCTGTATTGTATGATGAGACGAACAACGATGAATACAATCGCCTGAGCAGGCTTCGCGACAAGCAGGGACAATTCCTGATCTACAATTCTCTTTTAAGTGAATATGCGGTTCTTGGATTTGAATATGGCTATGCCCTTGCCAATCCAAATACACTGGTTTTATGGGAAGCGCAATTCGGAGATTTTGCCAATGGCGCACAGATCATCATCGACCAGTTTATTGCATCGGCAGAAACAAAATGGCTGCGCATGAGCGGTGTAGTGATGTTATTGCCACATGGTTATGAAGGACAGGGACCTGAACACAGTAGCGCAAGACTGGAAAGATTTTTACAGCTTTGCGGAGAGTTGAATATGGTGATCACCAATGTAACCACGGCAGCCAACTTTTTCCATTTATTAAGAAGACAGCTAACCTGGCCTTTCAGGAAACCACTGGTGAATTTTTCACCCAAGGCCAACCTCAGACACGCTGGAACTTATTCCACCATGAGTGAATTCACCAATGGCGGATTCAGAGAAATAATTGAAGATCCGAATATAAAAGATGCATCGCAGGTAAAGAAAGTGCTCTTCTGTTCCGGAAAGATCTATTATGATCTTGCAGAAAGACAACACAAGGATAACAGGAATGACGTAGCCATAATTCGCGTGGAGCAATTGTATCCCCTGCCATATAATCAACTGGAAGCATTGTATAAAAAATACAATCGCGCAACCTGGTTCTGGGTTCAGGAAGAGCCTTTGAATATGGGTGCTGCTTCTTATTTGCAAATGAATCTGAAGTCCATCAATTTTGGCATCATCAGCCGTCAGCCCAGCGCTTCTACAGCCAGTGGTTATAGCAAGGTGCATGCGCAGGAACAGGAAGAGATAGTTGAAACAGCGTTTAGTATTTAAAGTTCAAGTAAAAGTTCGCCTCCGTTCGTCAAACGGCAAAAGTGAGACGGCAATTGTAAGGTAAAATAGAGGAAGAATCGTCAGTAAAAATATTGCAATAAACAGGCTATTAACTATGATCTATGAACTATGAACTAAAACAACAGAATTAAATCATTATGATCGATATTAAAGTACCAACAGTTGGAGAATCCATTAATGAAGTAACACTGGTGAAATGGCTGAAGAATGACGGCGATTATGTGGAGCGTGATGAGGTGATCGCCGAACTGGAAAGTGAGAAAGCCACTTTTGAAGTGAATGCTGAAAAAGCTGGAACTCTTAAAACTGTAGGAAAGGAAGGAGATACACTGAATATTGGCGATGTGCTGGCGCAGATAGATGAATCAGTAGCAAAACCTGAAGCCAAAGCGCCAGCAGAAAAACAGCAGGCGGCCACTGCACCGGCTGAATCAAAACCATCAAAGGCCGAACCAAAACCTGAAGTAAAAACTGCTAAAGAAGACCTTAAAGCAACACCGGTAGCCTCGGCTATCATTGCTGATAAAAAAGTGGATCCGAAGAACATCCATCCAAGCGGTTATAATGGAAAGATTTTGAAGGATGATGTCTTGAGCGCACTTGAAAGTCCAGGTGTGAAGCCGGGTATAACCACCTTCAGCAGGGAAGAGCGCAGGGAAAAAATGAGCAACCTGCGTAAAACAGTTTCCAGGAGACTGGTAGAAGCCAAGAACACCACAGCCATGCTCACCACTTTTAACGAAGTGGATATGGGCAAGATCATGGCTATCAGAACAGCCAATAAGGATAAGTTCAAAGAATCTCATGGTGTGAACCTTGGTTTCATGAGCTTTTTTGCAAAGGCGGTTTGTTATGCATTGCAGGAATGGCCTGCAGTAAATGCATACATCGATGGTGATTCTATTGTTTATCACAATTATTGCGATATTTCCATCGCGGTATCAGCACCAAAAGGCCTGGTGGTTCCCGTGATAAGAAATGCTGAAAGTCTCAGCATGGCTGAAATTGAAAAGAAAGTCCTGGAGCTGGCCACCAAAGCCAGGGAGAATAAACTGAGTATGGAAGAAATGCAGGGAGGAACCTTTACCATCACCAATGGTGGTGTATTTGGCTCGCTGATGTCCACACCTATTATCAATATTCCGCAATCGGCCATATTGGGAATGCATAAGATACAGGAAAGACCCATGGTCATCGACGGTCAGATCGTGGCCAGGCCTATGATGTACCTGGCATTGAGTTATGATCACCGCATCATTGATGGGCGAGAGTCGGTTTCCTTCCTGGTGCGTGTAAAAGAATTGTTAGAAAACCCTGAATTGTTGCTATTTGGTAAGGACCCAACGAAGGCTTTACTGGGATTATAATTATTTTGCCACATAAAACTTTACTTATGAGAAGTATTCTGATGTCTGCAGCAGCTATTGCCATGCTTGCACTCACCTCCTGCCAGAAGGAGATTGATGATGAAAATGGAAATGGTGGCAATACCACTGTGCAGGCCGGAACAAGGTTACTAAAGACAGTAACTATTTCAGGTGCTGATTCCACTCAAACCAATTTTACTTATAACGGCGCAGGCAAGATCACTTATTATGCAGCTTCCGGTATTAGCGGCGGCCAACCTGTGGACCTTCGCATTAGCCTGGTAAGAAATACTGCAGGCATCATCCAGAAGCAAATTACTAAAAGTGTCGACCTTCTTGCATTTGGCATTGACAGTATTGTATCCAATGTGAATTATGACGCTGCCAGCAGCAGGTATAAAAACGCGATCACGATGATCTCCATTTTTGGATTCACTTTGATGGACAGCATTGCTTTTAATTACGATGCCGGTGGTAAACTGCTTTCCCAAATCGATTACCTGGATGATGGAAGCGGCATGGGTTATGAACCCATTACCAAATCAGAATTCACTTATGCAGGCAATAATTTACTGACGCAGAAAGTTTATTCTTACGATACCAATTCTTCTGCTTTTGTGCTTGAAGAGACTTATACTTTTGAATACGATGCAAAGATCAATCCCTTGCAGTTTGCTGCCGAAGCTCCCATCATGGGAATGAGCCAGTTTTATTCGGCCAGCAATGTTTCAAAAACCACCATGGTTTCAGCAACCACTCCGGCTGATAATTTTGTTTCCAATGTAACCTATACCTATAATACAGCCAACCGGCCACTGACGGGTATTGAAACAGACGGAACCTCAACTGCTACCACCACCTATACCTATCAATAATAGAAGATAAATGAATGGAAAGCGGTTCGCACAAGCGGATCGCTTTTTTATTTTCAGACATTTGTACCATGCGTTCACACTCTTACCTGAACTCGGCCAACAGAATTCTTGAAACTTATGACGGTTCCATTCCACTGGCATCCTGGCTGAAGACCTATTTCAGGGAAAATAAAAAATATGGTTCCCGCGACAGAAAGGAAATCTCTAACCTTTGTTATTGTTATTTCCGGCTGGGCCATGCTTATTCCAATAAGGAAAGAGAAGAAAGACTGCTGATCGCCCTTTTCTTATGTTCTGAAACTCCCAGCCTCATACTTAGTGAACTTAAACCTGAATGGAACGCTCTGGTAAAACTGCCACTTCAAAAAAAGCTGGAAGAGATCAATGGTATTTCAGAAGTGGAAAATATTTTTCCTTTTCCTGATGAACTGAGTCCTCAGATCAGCCTGCAATCATTCAGCCTTTCTTTCTTGCAACAGCCTGATCTTTTTATCAGGGTAAGGCCCGGGAAAAAAGAAATATTGCTGCAACAGCTGAAAAATGCAAACCTTTCTTTTGTTGAAGAAAATGATGAAACCCTGCGTTTCATCAACCAGACAAAAATCGAAGACATAATCAGCGTTGATGAAGATGCGGTCATTCAGGACATCAACTCACAAAAAGTCATTCTTCCATTAAAAGATCATTTACCGGTGGATCAGGCAATGAACGTCTGGGACTGTTGTGCAGCCAGCGGTGGCAAGTCAATATTGATTCATGACCATTACCCCCAGGCAAGACTAACTGTTTCTGATATCAGGGAATCCATCATGATCAACCTGCAAAAAAGATTCAAAGCTGCCGGTATCACACAATATAAATCATTCATCCACGATCTTTCTTCTGCGAATTTTCATCACAAGAATAAATACGAATTGATTATTTGTGATGCACCCTGCAGTGGATCAGGCACCTGGGCGAGAACACCGGAACAATTAATTTATTTTAAAAAAGAGAAGATCGACTCATACGCAGAACTTCAGAAAAAAATTGTCAGGAATGCTATTAAGCAATTGAAGCCGGGAGGCTTTTTTCTTTACATCACCTGTTCTGTTTTTGCAAAAGAGAATGAAGAACTGGTAGATTCTATTCTTAAGCAATCCTCCTTGCAATTAGATTCTCAACAATACTTCAGGGGTTATGAACAAAAAGCAGATACACTTTTTGCCGCGCAGTTTTCTTTATAGTTTGATAAGAGGCAGGGTAGTGATCTTCTTGCTATCATTAAGCACCATCACATAATACTTTCCCTTCGGTAACTGATAGGTGGGAACATTATAGCTGGCAATTCCGGTTCCCTTGTTATTTATTGATTCATATACCAGCTGTCCTTTGCCATTAAACAAACGGATGACCAGTCTTTGTATGGATGCGTTGAGATTGACTCTCACTAAAAAATCATTGAGGGCAGGATTGGGCATCAGTGTTACCGGTTCGGTAACTACAAATTCACAATCAGAAGAGAGAACTACCTGTATAGTGTCAAGATAATCCGCATGAAATCCGGAAGAGCTGGTATCAATGACCTGCCGGATGCGATAGCTCACTGTTCCTGCAGGCACACCACTTAACTGGTCAGTAAACTGGTAGGAATGAGTGCCAAATATTGATCCGGTACCTGGCTGTTCTGCAATTTTCGAGAAAACAAGTTGTCCTGGTTCCATTCTTTCGATCTCGTACTTCATTGCCGACATGTCCTTGCTGGTCCAGTCCAGAATGGTTTTACAATTATTATAGCTTGCATTCACCTGCGCAAATTGCTTCAATAAAATAGTGCTTGCTTTTTTCATGTCAGGAATGCCATACCCAATCCTGTCGTTAGGTGTTGCAGCTATGCTTCCTGATTGCCTGAGCGCACGGATAATTTCCATATTGTTGAACTCAGGAAATCCCTGCCAAAGACAGGTTGCCAGTCCGGCCATATTAGGTGCAGAAAATGAAGTACCATTATTCGCGCCTATCGTATTGTTGGGAAACTGGACTACCGTCTGAACACCAACAGAAGCTACATCAGGTTTTACCTGTCCGTCTGAAGAAGGACCATAACTCGAAAATGCAGCAACAGTACCCGCGCCATTTACAGCACCTACTGCAAGCACGCTGTCACCATCAGCAGGAGTGATGATGTAATGCCAGGTATCAGCTCCTTCATTGCCGGCGGAATTCACCACCAGTATTCCTTTCTTCGATGCAAGGTCTGCTCCGATAGCTGGAAGTGTAGTATTGCCGTTCATGTCGGCATTACTATGACTGAAGGTTGTGAATGGTGCATCAAATTCATTGTATCCAAGAGATGATGAAATCAAATCACCACCTGAGCTGTCAACTCTTTCAGCAGCACATACCCAGTTGAATTCTTCAATGGGATATTCTGTTGCAGCATCTTCACTTCTGAATAAATAAAATTTTGCTTTGGGTGCAGTACCTACAAACTGCCCGGGTATGTTGGCGGCAATGGTTGAAAAGCATTGCATGCCATGTGAATTATCTTCATTCACACTACTGTCTTTGGCTACAAAATCATAAACGCCCAGTATCTGTCCATTAGCCCTTGCACTGTCAAATGCTTTTACAGTAAGATAATTCTGGAAGCCTGCATCCAGCATGCCGATGATCATTCCCTGCCCGCGAAGTCCGATGTTGTGCAGGAATTCTCCATTGTGAATATGCACCTGGTTGAATGCAGGTCCATAATCATAATAATCGGAAAGAATATTTAAAGGCTTTTGAGAAGGTTGAATGGGTGCTTCAATTGGTTCGAATTTGTTTTTTTTATTTGAAGGTTCCGAGGTTCGTGGTGCAATGCTGCTAACCGATTGAACAAATGGAAAACTATTGATCTTCGCAAGAGCCGTCGCATCTGTTGTATAAATGGAAATGGCGTTGATCCATTTTGACATGTTCAGCAGGGTTACATTGCCGGAAAGAATTACGCTGTCTATATAACGGGGAGTTACAGGAAGGTCTGAGCTGTCAATTGAAAGACTGAACCTTGTTCTTCTGTCAATGGCTCTTTGAGAAAGATAGGCTGAAGGATTGGAGAAGCTATAGCCGTTATTCCCCTTGTTCTTAAATTTTACGATATACCTGTTGTTCTGTGTTGCGCCGATATGGGTCAATGCCAGTGCTAATAAACAGCCAAGGATCTTTTTCATACATTAATTGTGATCGATCATGCTACGTTTCACTCCAAATCCTACCTTGAAGCCACCGCTTTGTCCGCCGGTATTTGGCTGGTATTCCCACATAGTCAATTCCTGAAAAACCATGCCAATGCCCTTTGCATATTTTTCCTGCTGGTAATTGATGGAACCGTAATTATCGGGATCAGTTACAGGAACGTTGATCACATCATTAATGCCATCTACCGTGATCACGTCATTGATGGTCTGGCCATTGAGAGATATGGTTTCGCCCAGGGAACTATAATAATAATCCCATGAAGCCATATCAAAATCATTATTGAAATCAAATGTAGGATCGTATGGTTCATCCGGCAGGAAGCGATTGCCTTTCCAGCTATTATCCTGGGTGATAGGCATGATGAGTTTTACAAACCTCAGATTGTTTTCTATCACTTCAATGGTTTTGTCTAATGGTACTACCATGTATGATCCTGCAGGAGCCCAGGGCTGTGTGCCGGCCGAGTCACGCAGATACCGGAAGATCCGGAATGCAGGTCTTCCCAATGCATCGGTAATGGCCGCATCAAAAACATGCTTTTCCTGGTATTTATGGATCTCCGTATTTCTTCCAAAATTGGTGAAGACAGTAGAGTCCAGCTGGTAAGTAATGTACTTACCTTCCTGCAGTGGAAGATAATCTCCTACCTGGTCTGTCTGGAGTTCTTCTTTTTCAGGCTTACACCCTATAAAGACGAAGGCTATTAAAGCGAGGTAAATAAATTTGGATCTTGCTCTCATAAGTAATGGATTCAGCTGTTATTGCAAATTTGCAACATATATGACTTAAAACTAACCAAAATCATCGGGGTTGGCAAGTAGGGGTGGATATTAACCCAAAAGGCTGTTCAGGGGCCTTTGAATGATACCTCCTCCAATGACGTCATCGCCTTCATAAAAAACAGCACTCTGGCCAGGGGCAATACCCTTAGCTTTTTCGAAAAACCTTACAGCAACATTGTTTCCCGAAGGAATAATGGTAGAAAGGCTGCCTTTGTCTTTGTAACGGATCTTGGTGAGAACTTCTTTTTCTTCAGGAAGTCCATCGTATTTGATCCAGTTGATCTTTGTGACCATCATCTCTTCTTTTTCCAGGTCTTCTTCATCACCAAGAACCACTGTGTTGGTATCAGGATCGATAGCAGTTACATAAACAGGTTTGCCGAAAGTAATGTCCAGTCCTTTGCGTTGACCGATAGTATAAAAAGGATACCCTTTGTGTTTGCCAAGAACAACTCCATTTTTGTCAACAAAACTTCCTCCCGCCACTTTTTCTTCAAGTCCTTCCACCTTGCGTTTCAGAAATCCACGGTAATCATTATCAGGTACGAAACAGATCTCGTAGCTCTCTGATTTTTTGGCCAGTTCAGGATAGCCGAAATCATGCGCCATCTGGCGGATTTCGGTTTTACGATACCCACCCAAAGGAAGTAAGGTCCTGCTGAGAAGATCCTGCTGCAGTCCCCAAAGTACATAACTCTGGTCCTTGGTTTCATCCAGGCCCTTGCTGATAAAATAACGTCCGTTATTGTGCTGGTGAACTTTTGCATAATGGCCGGTGGCAATATAATCGCAATTCAATGCGTCGGCTCTTTTTAAAAGCGCTCTCCATTTGATATGTGTATTGCAAAGCACACAGGGGTTGGGTGTTCTTCCTGCCAGGTATTCATCCACAAAATTCTCTACCACAAAGGATCCGAATTCTTCGCGGATGTCAAGTATGTAATGTGGAAATCCATGCTGTACGGCAGCCATCCTGGCATCGTTAAATGAATCAAGGTTGCAGCAGCCGGTCTCTTTTTTAGAACCGCCGCTTGCTGTGTAGTCCCAGGTTTTCATAGTGATGCCCACTACTTCATAACCCTGCTCATGAAGCATCAAAGCAGTGACGGTACTATCAATACCACCACTCATGGCTACTAAAACTTTTCCTTTCCTGCTCATAAACGATACCTGTTCCAGCCTTTTTTTAGGAGGAGTGCAAAGATAAGAAGGTTCAGGAGCATGGGCGGATTGCCGGATGTTAAGGTTCTCCCTGCGCATTAAAATGACAATAATTAAACAGTTTCTGCCACCTGAAATGATTTCACGGGCTTTTTCTCACTGATTTCATCAGCTTCATACTTGACAAAAAACGAAAGCCAGAGGGTCCTGGAAAACCGCATCAGGTAGGGCTGAAGTGCCAGCAATAAAACAGCATTAAAACCAATCCACCAGAAAAATCGGCTGTCATGCAGGGAAAAGCCGATGAAGACCCACCAGGCAATAAAACTGGCAACAGAAACTGCTATCGAAATTGTATAACTCACGTATCCTGTTCCATAATAAAAATGAGGCTCTATCTCCATGGCCTGACCGCAAACAGGGCAGTGCTCATTCATTTTCATGAAATTCTTGCTATAACTGTGCTTTTGGCAAAACATATCGCCTTTGCGACAATGAGGACATTTTAATGAGAAAAGTGCAGGAAGAAAAGCGGGTTTTTTATGAGGATGTGATGATGACATAATCGAAGTTTTTACAAAATTAGTTTTGCAAAAAGCTGGTTTTCGTGACTAACATCACTGGAGTATATTTTTAAAATTGCATTAACCAGCCAGTGAAAGATTGTTGACAGCAATACTGTCGGAGTTTCTGATCAGCGGAAGCTTGACTATGAATTGTTCATCTGTTTTTTCGATAAGAACTTTTTTTCTTGCAATGATCCGGTATTGCGCATCAAGATTTTTCAACCCGATTCTTGTTGAAGCATTTGTGCGCTTGCCATTGCGTGTGTTGCGAACTACAATATGGTCATTGTTGATGGAGATGCAGATCCTAAGTGGCTGTTCTGACGTAAACTGGTTGTGCTTGATGGCATTTTCAACGAGTAGTTGCAGGGAGCAGGGAATCAGCAAAACATTGTGCAACTGATGTTCTGGTACATCCACTGCCAGGTGCATCCGGTTTTCATAGACCATTTGCAAAAGCTGGAAGTATTCACGAATGAAGGCAAGTTCCTGTTTTGCCACCACGAGTTCTTTATTGCTTTGTTTTAGAAAGTACTGGTAGAGATGTGCCAGTTTCTGGTTGTAGCATTCTGCTTTTTGTGGATCAGTAGCAATGAAATGAGAAAGTGTATTTAAAGAATTATAAATGAAATGCGGGTCCAGTTCATTACGAAGGGCGATCATCTCCACGCGGGTAAGTTCATGATCCAGTTGAGATACAATGCGGGTGTCCAGCTCTCTTTCCTTGCTCAGGTAGAGAATCTCATAAACCAGCGTGAAGACAATTACAGCGAATATGGAGAGCAGGATAAATTTGTTCAGCACGAACCAGGAGAAATTTTCTTCTGAAAAACGTATCCAGGCAAGACCAAAAATGCCAGATACAGAAATTGCATACAGAGAAGAAGCAAAACATACAAGCGCGATCTTTGAAAACACGCCCTGGTTGGCGGCATATAACGTTCTGAGTTTACCATGGATCCACTGGCAGCCTCTCCAGATGCACCAGGAAACAAAAATGAAATAAAGAGCACCGCCAATGATTCCGGGAAGGGTATACCTGCTGTAAGTGAAGACACCTGATACATAGGAAATGAGCAGTCCCAAAACAGGTATGAATAAAAGCCTCAGCGAAGCATCCTTTACCATAGCAGTGGTTTCATTGTGTGATGTGCTGTTAAATTAAAATACAAGTTCAACATATTACTAAAGATTTGATGGATGGAACATGCCAGTTTCCAATGGCTGACTAAGTCAGTGAATTGTCAGCTATTGATGTTTTGATTTTCAGATTCTCCTGAATTAGGAAACAATGCTGGATGTATGATTGTAATTTTATGAAATGCAGGAAGAAAAAAAGCCAATCAAAAGAAGTGTAGAACTCACACCACTTTCAAGAGACCATCACGAAGGTTTATTGCTGGTATGGAAGATCAGGCAGGGTATCCGTAATGGAACCGAACTGCAGCGCATTGCTGATTATGTCCGCTGGTTTTGGAAAGTACATCTTGATGTTCATTTTACAGAAGAAGAACAGCTTTTTTCTCCACTGTTTCCTGAAGGCAATGAAGGGTTGAAACAAATGCTGGAAGAACACAGCAAACTCAGATCAATGGCCAGCAGCCAGGACTGGAATGAAGAATCGCTGGAAAATTTTGCCCAACTGCTCAATGATCATATCAGGTTTGAAGAAAGAACGCTCTTCCCTTACATTGAACAACAGGCAAGCCCCGAACAGTTACGCTTGATTTATGAAAGCCATTCGGCAGAAAAAAATAATGCTGTGTGGAAAGATGAATTCTGGCTGAAGAAATGATCACCACCTGGCCACTAATTTCAGATTCACCAGTCTTGGTGTAAGTCTGTTGGGCATGGTAAAAATATTATTGGCAAAATCCCTGATCAGTAAATATGAAATAGTATTGGGCCTGTCGATGAGATTGAACACTTCAAGACTTGCCCAGATATTATCAAAATTGCGGAAGGGCGAATGACTTCTCCTGTTGCTTTTTTCCGTATCCAGCAATAATGCACTGAAACCTATGTCCACCCTGATATAAGGCTGTATGGTTAGCGCGTTCCTGTACTTCACACTATTGGGAATATTATAAGGCAGGTTAGTGCCATACAATGTATTCAGGTATACCTTGAAATTTTTGTTGGTCGATAAATAATCCTGGAAGAACATGCCAAAAGTGAGAAGCCTGTCTGTTGGTCTTCTCAGCCATCCATTCTGAACACTCGAACTGTCAATGGGTTTGTTTACGCTATCGAGCTTGTACACCGTGAAGAAATCATTTTCCAGGTCTTCCCTGGTGCGCATCAAACCGATGCTAATCCAGCTTTCAGCATCTTTAACCAATTCTCCAAACAAACGCATTTCTATTCCTGTAGCGTAGGCTTTGGCCATATTCTCTCCAAAATATCTCACACGCACATTGTCGATATCATAAGGCACAACATTGCTCATGCTTTTGTAGTAAGCTTCTGTGGTGAGCCTCAGCGGACGGTTCCAGCCTATGAAATTGTAATCAAAACCAATTACACCCTGCCAGCTTCTTTGAGCCTTAAGTTCTTTATTGAGCGTGCCATCATATCTTCTGAGTTCCCTGTAAAAAGGAGGCTGGTGATAGGCACCTGCAGCCAGGCGAAACACAACATCTTTCTTCCAGTCGGGTTTGAGTGATGCACCTGCACGTGGTGATATCAAAAATTCCTGATTCAGGTCGTTATAATTGAATCGAATTCCTGCCTGCAGTGTATAAGCGTTTCCATTTTTTGTGAAAGCAATATTGTCCTGCAAATAGCCATTGAATTTATTGATGTCCAGATCAGCAGTTGATTTGATCACCTTATTTATCTGCAGGAGCATCGGGTTGAAAGGAAGTGCATAACCCGCGGAATCCTGGTATTCCCATTCATTCAGCTTATCACTGATCAGGGTCTTATCATATCCCAGTCCCCATTGAATCACATGCCTGTTTTTCAAAAAGCTGCCTTTGTGCGAGAAGTTGTAATCTACAATATTCAGCCTGTTGCGTGCATAATTTAAATTAACTCCACCTCCAAGCGGGTTAACGATTGCACCAAATGTGGCGCTGGTTTTGTCAAAGTCACGGTCACCAAAAAGATAAGCACCGGCTATGTCAATATTTTCTTCTTCATCATTTTCAAAACGTGAAGCCAGCCATTTCAGTTTTAATTTTTTATTGACCTGGTAAGTGGTGGAGATGCCGGCCATTCCTGTAGTATAGGCATCCTTTTCACGTCCTTCAAAATAAATGTCAACACCAAGGTTGGAAGTAAAAAAAGGAGAGAAGACCGAAGAGGTCAGCTGGCTGAATTCAGGTACCAGTGTGAAACGTGTGGAGGAAATATTGCCAAGGATTTCTGCACTCCATTTTGAATTGAACTCATAATTGATCAGGGCCTGGAAGTCGGCAGAAGAAGGAACATAACTGCCCTGTGTTTCCTGACGGCTTAGTAAGTTCCTGTTGCTCCTGTTTCTTACGCCGGCAATATAGGAGAGCTTTTTTTTCTTGTCTATGCCTTCAAGGTGAAAGCCCTGTTCCAAAATGCTGACGTATGCGGAACCTCCGAATTTCTTTGGATTGTTGTACTGTATGTCCAGTACCGAACTCATTTTATCGCCATAACGAGCCTGGAATCCTCCGTTAAAAAAATTGATATTGCGAACCATTGAAGGATTGATAAAACTTAATCCTTCCTGTTGCCCGCTTCTTACCAGGTAAGGACGGAAGATTTCGAAATCGTTTACATAGATCAGGTTTTCATCATAGCTGCCACCACGTACATTATATTGTGAGGTCAGTTCATTATTAGAACCCACAAAAACCTTGAGCATGCCTTCCACACCCATGATAGGAGAAGGAAGATTGATGATGGTTTTTGGATTGAGCCTTACAAGTCCTGTTTCATTCCTATCTCTCTGGTCCTTAATGATCACCTCTTCCAGTGTTCCCGCACCGGGCTCCAGGCGAATGGTGATCATTTCTTCTTCACCTTCATTCAATAAAAAATTCTGCTGAACGGATTTATAGCCGCTGAATGAAAAGACGATCCCAAAAGCTTTGTCAGCAGGAACTTTTATTTTAAATGTGCCCGAATCGGAAGTTACAAGTCCAAGTTGCTGGCCGAGCAGGGAAACAGAAACACCAGACATGGGTGATTCGTTTTCATTGAGTACAACTCCGCTTACAAAAGCAAATTTTTTTTGAGCAAGCAGAATAGTCGAAGCAAATAAGGAAAATAAAAGCAGTAGCCGGAATTTCACTAATACGAGATTTGCAATAAAAATAATCGTTTCGGCTGATGATAGGGAGTCTTATTTAATGATTCGTCCCAGTCGCAGAAAAAGCGGCAGGCTGAATACGCATACACCACTGAAGAGGAAAGGAAACCATTGTTTAGCTGATCTTCTTCAAGGCAGCAATGGTAGCCTTGGGATCAGAAGACCTGAAAACAGTATTGCCTGCCACCAGCACATCTGCCCCTGCATCTATCAAAGATTTTGCATTTTCAACAGTTACACCTCCGTCAATCTCGATCTTGGCACTGAGCTTATTGTCGTCGATCATGCGCCTGAGCTGTTCTATTTTTTTATACGTGTGCATGATGAACTTCTGCCCGCCAAAACCAGGGTTCACACTCATGAGGCAAATCAGGTCAATATCATCCAGCACATCTTCCAGCAAACTTACCGGTGTATGAGGATTTACGGCCACTCCCGCCTGCATACCCAGGGATTTGATCTGTTGAATATTACGATGCAGGTGATGACAGGCTTCGATGTGAACTGATAAAATATCGGCGCCAGCAGCCTTGAATGCTTCTGCATATTTTTCAGGTTCAAGAATCATCAGGTGCACATCAAAGGTTTTTTTGGTGGCCTTGCGCATCTGTTCAATCACCGGAAGACCAAAAGAAATGTTGGGAACAAAGCGTCCATCCATGACGTCAAGGTGAAACCAGTCAGCCTCACTTTCATTCAGCATGTTGCATTCAGACTGCAGGTTTAGGAAATCGGAAGCAAGTAAGGACGGAGCAATGATAGCCATAGGTGGGAGTTTGGGCCGCAAGTTAGGAATTGATCTCTAAATAATAATTCCTCTTAGATGGATCTGAATCAAGTAAAAAGAAGATTATAATCTATCTGCTGCTTCTTTTGCCTCTGTAAAAGTTTTATCCAGCTGGTAAGCCCGCTGGTAATCCAGTCTTGCTTCTTCCTTTTTTCCTACAGCTTCTTCTGCCTTTCCCAGCCAGTAATAAGGTCCGGGTTCAGTTGGAGACACTGTGGTTGCCAACCTGAAGACCTTCATTGCTTCCTCATATTTTTTCATGTCATAATAAACAATGCCTTTATTGATATAGGCCTGGGTGAAATTATAGTTCCTTCGAATGGCTTCATCAAACTGTCGAATTGCTTCCATGCCATTGCCGGTATTGGAATAATACACGCCTTTGAAATAATAAGGCTCCGCATGATTTTTTTCGACATCAACGCCAATCAGTGAATCTGCGATCTTCAGAGCTTTTGGATTTTTATTTTCTGCCAGGTCAAAAGCCAGTGCATGCACCACGTCCACATCGCCTGGAGATAGGGCATAGGCTTTTTCCAAAACGCTTATAGCTTCTGCTGTTTTGTCCATTTCTTTTAATAAGGTGGACTTTAATACCAGTGCATCCAGTTGTCCGGGATAATTGCTGATGATCTCATCACAAACAGAAATGGCTTTTTCTTTTTCGCCTTTTTCATGATAGGCTTCGGCAAGGTCTACCATCAGCGAAACATTCCCTGGTAATTTTTGCAATGCTGATTCGATGAATTTTATCGTGCTGTCCACATTTTTTTCTTTCAGCAGGGTCACCATGCTCAGTGCATAGGATTCTTTGGGTTGCAGTTCCCAGGCTTTGCGGATATCCCTGGCGGCAAAAACTGGCTGGTTGTTTCCATAGAGCATGACGCCTCTCCGGTAATACAGTTCTGCATCTTTGGGTTCCTTTCGTATGCTGTCAGTGATCTTGTCATAAGGAGGTTCTGATAATGGATCAAACACTTCTTCGTCATTACAGGAGAGAAGAAAAAACAGTGAAATGATAACTGCGAAATACTTGCACATGCATCAAAACTAATTTTTTTCAGCGCCTTATGACAAAATTCTGACTGCTTTGCATTTGGCGGCGGCTATTTTTGAATTGCTTTAACAAGCACCATTATGATGAAACAAATCTTTACTGCTTTTCTATTGAGTCTTACTCTGGCACTTGCTGCGCAAACAGACAGCCTCCATTACTCCAATGAAAATCATTTCAAAAATATCCGCCAGCTCACATTTGGTGGCGATAACGCTGAAGCCTACTGGAGTTTTGATGGAAAGAAAATTGTTTTTCAACGTACCTCAATAAAAGATGGCATTCCCTGCGACCAGATCTATGTAGGAAAATTGCCTAAAAAAGGCAAGCCCTTTCGCTATAAACTGGTAAGTACGGGGAAGGGAAGAACCACCTGTGCTTTTTTTACAAAAGATAATAAGCATGTGATCTATGCTTCTACTCATGAAGCCGCAGATACCTGTCCTCCCGGAGTTGACAGGGCAAAATATGGCAACAGGTATATCTGGCCGGTCTACGAAAGCTATGATATCTATATGGCCGATCTGAAAGGTAAGATCGTGAAAAAGCTCACAGATACTCCGGGTTATGATGCAGAGGCAACACTGTCTCCCGACGGTAAAACCATGTTGTTTACTTCCACACGCAATGGTGATCTTGACCTTTACCTGATGGACCTTGCAACGGGAGAGACAAAACAAATCACCAATGCGCTTGGATATGATGGAGGTGCCTGGTTCAGTCGCGATGGCAGCAAGATCGTATGGAGAGCCAGCCGTCCGCAAACGGAAGCTGAGATCAATGATTATAAAAATCTTTTGAAGGAAGGTATGGTAGCACCAACACAAATGGAAGTGTTTATTGCTAATGCAGATGGTTCGGATGCCAAACAGATCACCAACCTGGGTCAGGCCAACTGGGCACCCAACTTCATGCCTGATGGCCGTGTGATCTTCTGCAGCAACCATGAATACAAAAGAGGCTTTCCCTTCAACATGTATACAATGAATGCCGATGGCAGCAATATAGAAAAGATCAGCCGCGATAAAGGCTTTGATGCTTTTCCTATGTTCAGTCCTGATGGCAAAAAGATCATCTTCTCCAGCAACCGCAATAACGGAGGAACGAGGGATACGAATTTGTTTGTGGCGGAGTGGGAATAAAAGTTCATGAGTTCACGAGTTCACAAGTTGGCAAGTTCACGAGTTTAATAATTCCGTTGTAGTTTTGGCGGAACCAAAAATCAACCAGGCATGGACAATAGTTTGTACAATGCGTTAATGCATACCCATTCAGTAGGAAGATGGATCGTTCTTTTGCTGCTGATCTTCGCCATCCTCAACAGCCTCATTGCTGGTAAAAGACCCTACATACGAACAGATAACAGACTGGGTTTATTACTCACCATTGCTGCCGACCTAATGTTGCTGATTGGTATCTATCTCTGGTTTACAGGTCCATGGGGTTACAAACAAATTGAAACAAACGGTATGGCTGCTGTGATGAAAGATCCTGCCAGCCGCTTTTTTGTAGTGGAGCACCTGGCAGGTATGCTCATTGCCATCATCCTGATTCATATTGGTAAGGCTCAGGGCCGTAAGGCGATAGGCGACAGGGCAAAGCACAGAAGAACCATGATCTTTTACCTGGTAGCACTTTTGATCATACTGGCTTCCATACCATGGCCTTTCCGCGAATTATTCCAGGCCAGGGGTTGGTATTGATGATCCCCGGATTCCTAATTCAATTACTTCACAATCTTTCATATCAGAACCATCAATCGCAAAACGAATGATGGTTTTTTTTTATGCCAGCCCTGGTTGCCGGCAGCGCCTGGATTCATATGCAGGCAGCCGATCTGATCGTCATAGATGATCTTTAAAATATGCGAATGACCGCTGATAAAAAGTTTGGCTCCTGAATTGATCAATTCATTTTTTACACCGGGTGCATAACGTTTGGGATAACCTCCAATATGGATCATGAATACATTCACATTTTCACACTGCCAGCTCAATTGGAGAGGATAATGGCTCCTGATATCATAGCCATCTATATTGCCATAAACACCACGTAGTGGTTTGAAGGCTTTAAGTTGATCAGCAATTGCGGCTGAACCAAAGTCCCCGGCATGCCAGATCTCATCGCAGGAAGCGAAATGGTTGAATACAGCTTCATCCAGGTAGTTGTGCGTATCCGCTATCAGCCCGATTCTTGTCATGGATCTGTAGAAATTGTATTTGATGATAAAGATCAGTGCAAAGAAAGAAACAAGTAAATAAATGATGCGGAACTTTGTTATTCAAGAATTTTGAAATGATCACCACTGAAAATGTTATTGAAAAACTGAAAACCGTTTTTGATCCCGAGATACCCGTGAATATTTATGACCTTGGCCTGATCTACGATGTGAATGTAATTGGCGGCGATGTTTATATCATCATGACGCTGACCACTGCCACCTGTCCGGCTGCCGCTTTCATGCCCGAAGAAGTCAAGAATGTGGTATATGAAATTCCAGGTGTGAGCAATGTACACGTGGAAGTAGTGTATGAACCCAAATGGACCAAACAAAGAATGAGCCCTGAAGCCAAATTGCAATTAGGCTTTTCTGACTGAAGCTTTTCTTTTCTGTAATTCCTTTCTTACAATCAGTGCCACCGTTACAAAAAATAACAGGATGGTAAAGCCATTGGCAATACCGCCGATCCTTCTGCAAACCGGATCGGTAATGATATCTGCGATCACGCGTATGATCAAAGACAATTGGAGAAAGACAAACCATACATACAATACGGGCCTGTAGATCTTCACAGGTAATTTGGCAACAGCCGGTAAGATGATGGGAGCGTGTGAAAAGATCATTGAAAAAACAAAGCCAATAAAAAAGCTGTGCAGGGTGGCATCATAACCAAAAGCAAAACGATCGGCAGTGATCATAAGAGCTGAGGTGATTAGCAGCCAGAAATAGCCTGTGATCAAAAGGATGCCTGAATAACGGTGTTGTCCTTTGATCCGGATCGAATGCCAGGCCATATCATAACGCAGCAGCCAGATGGCAGTGGCTGCAATTGCCAGTGCAAAAAGGATCTGTCCATATAAATGAAAAGGCCAGCACACGGTGATCAATACACTCGCCAGTGCGGCCAGTAAAAAACCTGTTTTTCTTTTAGTAAGTGATAAAAAACGACTCAGCTCCAAACGTTCCGCAACGATGGTGAATAAAAGAAATCCCATCCACCAGGTAACAGCGGCAGGATAAAGCTGTGTCTTTAATAAAATAATGTTTCCTGTAAGAAGACAGGCGGCTCCTGCTACAAAAACATAATAATAGAGTTCTTTGTAGCGGTAAACAAAATAAAGACACATCACCAGGAAACCCAGGCTGCCCGCTATCAGCAAGGACTGGCCTGCCATGTTGTAACCGGAGATAAATGCAACGGCACTTAATGCATTGACAAAGGGCAGGAGTAATACAGCTTTATTGCGAAAGGTGACTGCCCTTTCAAGAAAAATGAGAGAAGCAAGGAAGCTATTGACCATGATGGCTCCATGCTGCCAGGACATTTTTGCTAGTGGAAGATCCCAACCTACGCGGATCCAGCCGCTCCAAACCGCCAATAATAATGAGAAGATGATCAGGGGAAAAACAAGGAAGGCTTTATTCATTTCATCTTTTTAAAAAGGCCTTGCCCATGGTGAGGTCATCGGCCAGTTCCTGAATGGTTACGGAACAAAATTCCTGATACAATTTTTCGCGTGATATTTTATAGGTATGATGAATGGGACAGGGCTTGGCTTCAGAACATTTTTTTAAACCGAGGCCACATTCAAAAAAGAAATGGTCTCCATCAATCACGTTCACAATATCTATGAGATAAACAGGATGGTTGATGGCGGCTACAAAAAAACCACCTCCGGGACCTTTTAAGGAAGTAATGATCTTTGACTTCACTAAAAGCTGAAGGATCTTTCCCGTTGTGTGCTCATTGGCTTCAATTTCTTCCGCCACTTCCTTTAGTCCGGCCTTGGCCAGTTGCTTGGATCTAGACATCAGGTAAACGGTTGCCCTGATCGCGTATTTGCAGGAAATGGAAAGCATATCACAAATATGGAATAAAAAGCCCGGCTGCATGAAGCAGCGGGCTTTATTATAGTTTTTCAAGATCAGGATCGCAGCTCTTTTTCCAGCTTCAGTGCTTTAGGGAAAAGGATATTGTTCTCCAGGTGAATGTGCTGGTGCAGGTCTTCCTCCAGGGCTTTCAGCTTCTGGTAAAGGAACTGGTAGCTGTTGCAGGCATCTGCTGGTGTTGTATAGTCGTTGGCTAATTTTCTCATTTCAACCAGGATCTCTCCGGCGGCTTCATGATCCGACTCCATCATCTGCACGGGTTGTGTAATGGAAAAACCATTGTATAATTCTGCGGTACTTCCGGTTTTCTTTGCATTAACCAATGCCTTGATAAATGGGAACAGTACTTTTTCTTCTTTCATGAAATGGGTATCCAGTTCTGCTGTCAGCTTTTTATAAAGGGCCTGGAGTAATTCCAGTTCCTGGTGCTGGTTGCCATGACGTCCCACTACTTTAGCAAGAAGATCGCTGATCACAGGTGCTTCATCATAATAAAAACGATGGTGCTTGTTATAAATGTAATCAGCCAGGAAGTCTGGCTCCCAACGGTCAAAATTTTCACCCTGGGGTTTGGTCTGTACCTGGTCCAGCTCTGCTTCAATAGTTGCCGCATCCAAACCGCTTTCTTCACAAACCTGCTTCAAAGATTTTTTACCTCCGCAGCAAAAATCAATACCATATTTCTTGAACACTTCTGCCTTGCGGATATCCTTTGCAGCAATCTGTCCGATCGATTCTCCTGCAGCTACATCGTTTTTACGGATGCGTACTTTATACCACTGCGGACCTTTCTGAAGGTACTCCCATGAGAATACATTACCTCTTTCGGCGATCATCTGGTAATACAATGGCTTGGGATCATGGTCGTTCAATATCTGGAAAGCTTCACCTTCCTTTAATTCATCAAAATGACGGAAGATGGTTGGGTGCTTGAAACGGGGTTCGATCAGGGTCACATTCAACACAAATTCATCGCCACCTGCACTGGTTGCTGTTTCAATCGGCTGTGTTTTCACTTCTTTCTGATCTGCTGTCTTTGAGATCTCTACTCTCCAGACTTCGGGGCCGTTCTCCAGTTTTTTCCATTCAAAAACATCACCTCTTTCTGCTTTCAATTCATAAAAAAGAGGAATAGGGTCGTGGTCGTTGATCAGTTCAAATGACTCGCCGCCCTTGAGTGAATCAAATTTTTTGAAAACGGTTGGATGTTTCAGCGCTGGCTGCAGATCCGGAATAAATAAGCTGTCCATATATTGTCTTTATTGTTTTGAAAGAATAAAAGTATTTGAATACTTTTATTCAAAACCTGATAATTATCAGTCCTGGAATTAACTTGGTCATGCTTTTGTAAAAACCTGGAAACCAGCTTTAAATGGTTCAAATACAATTTTCGTTATTTTGTACCATGCCATTGTACCGGAACTTTACTTACTGGATCGACAAACGCCGGTGGAAATATTATTTCCTGATGGTATCACTGCAACTGGATAAATCTGCCTGTTTTTGATTTCCTGCCCTGTTTGATCATTTATTAAATAAAATATTACCATGCCTTATTATCATAAAATGGGAGAGATCCCTCACAAGCGACATACGCAATTCCGCAAGCCTGATGGAGGCCTGTATTCAGAGCAATTGTTCTCCACCGAAGGTTTTTCCAATGATTATTCCCTGCTTTACCATATTCATCCGCCCACACAGATTATCAAGACCGAAAAACCGGTGAACGTGGCACCACAGATCGCTGAAGAAAAAATGCTCAGCCATCGCTGCTTTGAAGGATTTCATATCAAGCCCGTAAAAGATTTTCTTGACAGTCGCATCCCTGTACTGGTAAATAATGATTGCCATATTGTACTGGCGGCACCCCAGCAAAGTGTCACCGATTATTTTTATAAGAATGCTGATGCCGACGAAATGATCTTTATTCATGAAGGCGAGGGCGTTCTCAAGACCATGTATGGTGAGCTGCCATTTGCTTATGGCGATTACCTGGTGATCCCGAGAGGAACCATTTACCAGATCCATTTCAGCACGGAGAACAACCGGCTCTTTATTGTGGAGTCATTCAGTCCCATCCGCTTTCCCAAAAGATACCTGAGCAAGTATGGGCAGTTACTGGAGCATTCGCCATTTTGTGAGCGCGACATCCGCACACCACAGAACCTGCAGACCTTTAATGAAAAAGGAGATTTTAAAGTAAGGACCAAGAAGAAAGGTGTGTTATATAATATACATTATGGCACGCATCCTTTTGACGTGGTAGGCTGGGATGGCTGTTGCTATCCTTACGCTTTTTCCATTCATGATTTTGAACCCATCACAGGAAGGGTACACCAGCCGCCGCCGGTACACCAGACCTTTGAGGCCAACAATTTCGTGGTCTGTTCATTTTGTCCGCGCCTTTACGATTACCATCCTGATGCGATACCTGCTCCATACAATCATAGTAATATAGACAGTGATGAAGTTCTATATTATGTTGATGGTGATTTTATGAGCCGCAAGAATGTAACAAGGGGGATGATCACCCTGCATCCTGCCGGAATACCCCATGGACCACATCCGGGTGCGGTAGAGAAAAGCATTGGCAAGAAAGAAACACAGGAACTGGCCGTGATGGTGGATACTTTTCATCCGCTCATGCTTACAAAGCAGGCGCTTGAAATTGAGAATGATCACTACGTTATGAGTTGGGCGGAATAGTATAATGATGGTTCAGTAGAGATAAGAACGCAGAAGAGTGCGACGCAACAGCAGCTGATCATGTTCTATAGCCGGGTACAAACAACCCAGTTCAATCTTTGTTTTTTTGTGCCAGGCAGTTGTGCTCAATTAAGCTTTCGTTGCGTCCTTTGGTTCTTCCGGATTGCTGTTCGGCTATATAGAGTAAATTCAGAAAAAAAGAAAGAGGCCAGCTCTTCTTTTTATCTAAGGAAAAATTGGAGAAAACTCATAATGGTTGATCAGTATTAATTAAATTCGGAGACAAATCAATAGTTATGATCAAAATCTCAGAACTAAAAGAGGGTGACATCGTAAAAGTAATTGAAGGCCAGGACGAAAGAGTAGGTACGGTAGTGGATACCAGCCGGGATGAGAACATGGCCTGCATTAACAATGGGATCCAGGAATTCTGGTATGCTGTTGAGGACATCATTCCCGTACCGCTTACCGAGGAGCAATTGCTCAACACACTGGGTTTTGAAAAGGAAGAAACAGCTGAAGGAGTGAAATTCAAGAAAGGCGCCTTCAGGGTTGTGGTCCATGATCCGGGAAATTACACCCATATTGATATCTGGTACCGCGAGGACAGGAGGCATTTTCCCCACCCGCTGTATGTACACGAACTCCAGAATCATCACCTGCAAATGACAAAAGTGCCCCTGGAAGCAGTGCATGCAGGCTGATAGTTCCCAATATTTTTGGAAATTTTATAGATTTGGTCCCGCATTAGTGGGATCTTTTTTCTTTTTTCACCTGATTCCCCATATCTTTGCGCTCCCAAATTCAGTATGTCGAAACAGCCATTAATTAAGCAGGACGGAACGATAGTAGAAGCCCTGTCAAACGCAATGTTCAGGGTCAAGCTTGAAAACGGACACGAAATTTTGGCTACGATCTCGGGCAAAATGAGGATGCACTACATCCGTATTTTACCGGGCGACAAAGTGGGTGTGGAGATGAGTCCTTACGATCTGACCAGGGGTAGGATCATTTTCAGGTATAAATAATTTTCCCGGGCAGCCGGAATCAAAAGCCAGATTATGAAAGTTAGAGCATCAATAAAGAAAAGAAGCGCGGATTGCAAGATCGTGCGCCGCAAAGGGAAACTTTATGTGATCAACAAAAAGAATCCCCGTTATAAACAAAGACAAGGATAATTGCACTGATCCCGGGTTTTCCCAGGTTCAGGCTTAAAACCTAATCAAAAAAGAAAAACGATAATAAATTATGGCTCGTATTGCCGGCGTTGACTTACCAAAAAATAAAAGAGGCGAGATCGGTCTTACCTATATCTTCGGTATCGGATCTGCCACTGCACGCTACATTCTTGACAAGAACAACATTGATCGCAGCAAGAAAGTGAATGAGTGGAATGATGAAGACCTGAATGCCATCCGTAACACCATTACAGAGGAATTCAAGGTGGAAGGACAACTGCGTTCTGAAGTTCAAATGAGTATCAAGCGCTTGCTGGATATCGCCTGCTACCGTGGCCTCCGCCATCGTAAAGGTTTGCCGGTAAGAGGTCAGCGTACCAAGACCAACAGCCGCACACGTAAAGGAAAGCGTAAAACAGTTGCCGGTAAGAAGAAGGCACCTAAGAAATAAGATTTCGACAAGCTCAACATGACAGGCGTTGGGCTTTTTGTCATTCTGGGCCTGTCGAAGAATGCACCAAATTTACCTTATCAACTACGGATGCCAGGTGCAGGAGTAGGGTTGGTAGGGGTTTCCCGCCAAAAGCGGGAGATAAGTTTTAAAAAAAGATTACCTCAGTAAAATGGCAAAAGCACAACAGCAAAGCGCAAAAGCAGCTGCTAAGAAAAGAATCGTAAAAGTGGACGCCTATGGCGATGCCCACGTAAACGCGACCTTCAACAACATCATCATCAGCATTACCAATAAGCAGGGCCAGGTAATTTCCTGGTCAAGTGCAGGTAAAATGGGTTTCAAGGGCTCCAAGAAAAATACGCCCTATGCTGCCCAGCTGGCCTCTTCAGACGCTGCCAAGGTAGCGGTTGATGCAGGTGTAAAAAGAGTGGATGTATTTGTAAAAGGTCCGGGTGCCGGTCGTGAAAGTGCTATCAGGGCACTCGCACAGTCAGGCATTGAAGTAACAATGATCAAGGATGTGACGCCTTTACCACACAATGGTTGCCGTCCTCCCAAGAAGAGAAGAGTGTAAGATGGTGAGTGGTGAGTGGTCAGTTGTGAGTAATTAACTCATGACTAACTACTCGCAATTCACGTTTTCATAGTGAGAAGTGAATGGTCAGTGGTCAGTAGTCATACTCACAACTCACTACTCACTACTCACAACTCACAATATAAATGAGAGGAAAGTAGTCAGTGGCCAGTAATCAATACTCACCATTCACCACTCACAAACATATTGAGCCGTATTTGGTTTCATTTTAAAAAAGGGTGCTTCATTAATTTTTACCGCTTTCAACGATGAACGCACCGGTTTCTAAAAAGCGGAAATGAATAAAAAACTATGGCACGTTACAATGGTCCAAAGACCAAAATCTCCCGCATATTCGGGGAGCCCATCTTAGGAAATGGAAAATGGTTAGGCAAGAACTCTAACCCTCCTGGTCAGCACGGCGCACAACGCAAGCGTAAAACACTTGGTGAGTACGCACTCCAGCTGCGCGAAAAACAAAAGGCCAAGTACACTTATGGTGTTCTTGAGAAGCAGTTCCGCAAGACTTTTGAAGAAGCCTCTCGTCGTAAAGGTGTTACCGGTGAAAACCTTATCAAATTATTGGAAGCCCGTTTGGATAATACAGTGTTCCGTATGGGTATTGCTCCTTCACGTCCCGCTGCACGCCAGCTGGTGAGCCATAAGCACGTAACCGTGAATGGCGCAGTGGTGAACATTCCTTCTTTCCAATTGAAGCCAGGTGATGTTGTTTCCCTGAAAGAGAAATCAAAGGATAATACAGCAGTTACCAGCCAGGTGCGTGGTAAGAACCCTAAATTCAACTGGGTTGACTGGAATGAAACTTCCCTTACCGGAACTTTCATCACTTATCCTGAAAGGGAAAGCGTTCCTGAGAATATCAAGGAGCAGCTGATCGTGGAATTGTATTCGAAGTAAGATACTGTGAGTGGTGAGTAGGGAGTGGTGAGTAGTGCTCAACAGAATTACCAAACGATGCAGTGAGTGACACAAGGAAAGTTGATAGTAGCAATTAGCTGGTAACAAGAAAAAACCTTTAAATCTGTTCTTCAACTCAAAAAGAAGAAGGACAATAAAACCGAAAATTAGAAAAATGGCCATTTTAAATTTTCAGAAGCCCGACAAGATCGTTCTTCAAAAAGCAACTGACTTCGAAGCTCAGTTCGAATTTCGCCCATTGGAACCCGGTTATGCGGTGACCATCGGCAACGCATTACGCCGTGTGCTGCTTAGCTCTCTCGAAGGCTATGCTATCGTTGGCGTTCGCATCGAAGGAGTGGAGCATGAATTTGCAACGATCAAGGGTGTTTCTGAGGATGTGGTTGAAATCATCCTGAACCTCAAGCAGGTTCGCCTTAAGAAGGTTGTAGACCACGATGTTCAAAGTGAGAAGATCACCTTATCTATAAAGAACAGAACAGAATTCACAGCGGGCATGCTGGCGGAAGGAACTCAATCTTTCCAGATCATGAACCCTGAATTGCTTATCTGCACTCTCGATTCTTCAGCCAGACTGGATATCGAGATCTCTATCGGCAAGGGCCGCGGTTATGTTCCTGCTGAAGAGAACAAACCAAAGGATTCTCACCTGGGTTACATTCCTGTTGATGCGATCTATACGCCTATCAAAAATGTGAAGTATACCATCGAGAATACCCGTGTGGAGCAGCGCACAGACTTTGAAAAACTGGTAATGGAAGTGGCTACCGATGGTACCATCCATCCTGAAGAAGCTGTAAAGCAGGCTTCACGCATCCTGATCCAGCACCTGATGATCATCACTGACGAGAACATCACTTTCGACAACAAAGAAGAGAAGAAAGAAGATATCGTTGATGAACAAACGCTGCAACTGCGCAAGATACTGAAGACACCATTGGAAGACCTCGACCTTTCGGTTCGTGCTTTCAACTGTCTGAAGGCTGCCAAGATCAACTCACTCAGTGAGCTGGTACAGTACGAGCAGGAAGACCTGATGAAGTTCCGCAACTTCGGCCAGAAATCACTTTCTGAGATCGAGCAGGTGCTGAACGAAAGAGGACTTCATTTCGGAATGGACCTGAGCAAGCTGGGTCTGGATAAAGACGATTATTAAAAAACTGCTGACATTGTCAGCGTATAACAGTACTCCGCAATTCCTTGACACGGTGCGGGGGAATATTCAAAAACGGTTTAGGTGATCAAACACTTAAACACTAAAAATTTAAAGTCATGCGTCACGGAGACAAGATCAACAACCTCGGTCGTAAGAAAGCACACCGCGAAGCGTTGTTAAGCAACCTGGCTTGCCAGCTCATTGAGCACAAGCGTATCATCACTACTCTTGCCAAAGCAAAAGCACTGCGCATTTTCGTAGAGCCGCTGATCACCAAGAGCAAGAAAAATGAAACACACCAGCGTCGTGTGGTATTCAGTTACCTGCAGGATAAAGCTGCTGTTACTGAATTGTTTGATGTGGTAAGTCCTAAAGTAGCCGGCCGTCCCGGTGGTTATACAAGGATCATCAAACTGGGTGCCCGTCCTGGTGACAATGCCGAAACAGCCCTGATAGAACTGGTTGATTTCAACGAGATCTATGGTAAAGGCAAAACAGAGAAGAAAGAAGGCGCTAAAAGAACACGTCGTGCAGGTGGTGCGAAGAAGAAAGCTGAAGCCTCAGCAGAAACATCAACACCGGCCGGTACTTCAGAAGCTGCCGAGCAACAACCCAGCTAATGATTGCATGGTATATAAAACAGGTCCCGCTTTTTGCGGGACTTTTTTATTTCAGGACCTCGCTTGTTTCGTTAACAAATTGTGGTTGTATTAATTGATAACTAACGGTGGTGTCAAAACGGAAATAAAGTGGGTTCATCTTTTTATATTCACCGGTTTCAAAATCAAGGATCATCTGGTTATTCTGTGGCATTCTTTTACGGATGTTCTCAGGTTTGTCTACCACGAAAGTGAGGGTGGGATTGTCATCGTGTAAAGCCGAAGCGATCATGGATTCCGAAGGCTGGCTCCAGTTGTTTTGTAAAAGAATATTCCTGGTTTCTTCTGTTTCATAAATGATGCCTTTGCTCAGTTTTTTCTGTCGCATCGTATCCAGGGTGGCATAGATCCATTCTTTTCTTTGTACAAATTTATCAGAGGCCATACCTATATATCCAAGTCGCACAAGGAAGATGCCCGCAATTAAATACACCGCCAGTGAAGGCTTTAATTTGGGCAGGGTAAAATAAACAAAAGGAGCTGTGACTATGATGGCAAAGGACATCCACTCGCTCTCTGAATAGTAGGTGATGAAATCTGTAAAGGTCAGGCACATCACCACAAAATAAACCAGGGCAAATCCTGCCGATAATAATACGGGCCTGTATTGCTTCTGGCGGATACCCGAAATAATACCTGATACAAAAAGCAGGGGCATGATCCAGTAATTGGTCAGGCATCTTTTGGCAAATTCCCTGGCCATGGGAGAATCAAAAACATGCAACAAGTCGTCAAGGCTGAAGTGAATGGCAGCCTGCATTTTTGCTGCATCGTACATATACCTTGAATAATACAGGCTTACCGCGAACCTTGCTGCAAGAATGATCAGTATGATGAGTGAATAGATAATTGTCCATTTCCGATTAAATGGCCAGATGTTTTTTTGGATCATAAAAAAGAACCAGAGAAAACCGAAGGAGAAGATGATCAGCGGATGCGTATAAAGAGTCAAAAAAGCAAGTAAGCTGAATACAGGTATCATCAGAATCCTGGAAACATTTTTCCTAGCCATTAAAAAAATGGTTGAAAAGAACAGGAACATCCATGCCACTGCCTGGTGAATTTCATTATTGGTCCAGAAAAATGTATCGCTTACCAGGAGCAAAAAGAAAAAGCTCATGAGGATGGCCATGGCTGTTTCGCCTGTCTTTACCAGCCAGGCCGCCACTGCCAGGTAAAAAAGGTTGAAGCTCGCCGAATAAAGAACAATGATCCATGAAATGGGGAGATTCAATTTGACGCCAATAAAAGGGAAAGCCTGTGTAATGGCAGCTCCATAGCGATATTCCTGGATCTGAAACCATTCGCTGTTGATGATGCGCAGCATAATGTAGGAAGCATCGCAAAAAAGTATTCGCTCAGTGCTGAAATACACAGCAGCTGCCAGCAGTACGGTAAATAAAATAAGCACCAGTCGGTTCATGGGGAGTTCAAGATAAAAGCTATCAGTCAAAAACAAAAGCGTAAAATCACCTGATGGATTTCTGCGCTATGAATTGGTATTGTGCTGAAGTATCAAAATTAAAATATTGAGGGTTCAGGGATTCTATTGAAATGGTTTCAAATGGAGCGATCATCTGTCCTGTAAAAGCCGGCATTCTTTGACTGATGTTTTCGGGTTTGTCAACTACAAAGCTCATTTGGGGATGATCTTTTCTCAGCGCCGAAGCAATGATGCTTTCCGTTGGCACGCCCCAGTTCATGATCAGGATCTTTTTGTTTTCTTCACTCTCGTAGATATAGCCTTTATGGATCTTTTTTGATTTCATTTCGTCAAGCCAACTGTAAATCCATTCCTTTCTTTCTGTCCATTTAATTGAAGCCTGGCCTATGTAAGCCAGTCTTACAAGATAAATAACAGACAGGATCATAACTGCAGACCGGGGTCGAAGGAGCGGTAATACATAAAAAACAAATAAGGTGGTGAAGATGATGGAGCCGGCCATCCACTCGCTTTCTGTATAAAAAGGAATAAAATCATTATAGGTGATACACACAGCAAGGAAGTATGCGAGTGAAAAGAATAAAGTCAGTCCAAGTATCCTGTATTTTTTTTGTTGCCAGGTAAAATAAATTCCTGAGAAAAACAGGATGGGTATCAGCCAGTAATTCCAGATGGATCTTTTTACAATTTCTTTGGCCATGGGAGATGTAAAAGCGGCAAAGATCTTTTTGAAGGAGAGGTGAGTAGCAGCGTGCAGTTTGTCTGCATCGTAATGGCTGCCCTGTCCTGTACTCAGTGCAAACTTGGAATAGCTGACCAGGAAAAGCAGAATGGAAAGCACAATGGTCCAGTTTCTTGAAAAGGGCCAGTCTTTTCTCATCATAAAAAATAACCAGAGAAAGGAAGCGGGAAACAAAACAAGCGGGTGACTATAGATGCTGAGAAAAGCAAGGATCAAAAATAAAGGCAGCAACAAAATAGGTGGACTTCCTTTTTTTCCCAGGCTCAATGTCACACCAAAAAAAAGAAACATCCATGCCACGCCCTGGTGTACTTCGTTATTGGTCCAGAAGTAGGTATCACTGACAAAGAGCAGGTAATAAAAACTCATGAGCACCGCTAGTGAGGTTTGACCAAACCTGAATATAAGCAGGGCCGCCACCGCCAGGTAAAATAGGTTGAAGCTCGCCGAGTACAGCAAAACAATCATTTGAAGTGGCAGTCCGAGCTTTGCCGAGAGCCATGGAAAGCTTTGCGTGATAAAAGAACCGTAGCGATGCTCCTGGATCTGCAGGCTGTCCATATTGATGATCCTGAACAGGATAAAAGAAGCATCGCAGAAAAGAATGCGCTCCAGGTAAAAAAACATCGAACCTGCCAGTAATATGAGAAATAAAAATGTGACCAACCGGTTGGTTGTAAGAATCATGGCAGGAAGATAAGGAAGGAAAGATGAATCCGGTTAACCAAATGTCAGTGGTTAGTTTTTTACTACTCACCATTCATAACTCACAACTGCTTTTTGACTGTGGGTAATTTTTAACGTGGAAGAATCCACAGATAATTTTTCTTTGCATAACTTTTTTAAAATGGAATACACAGCTGTTTTAGTTCTGGAAGATGGTACAACCTGTTATGGCAAGGCATTTGGCGCTATTGGCACCACTGGTGGCGAGATATGTTTTAATACCGGTATGACCGGCTACCAGGAAGTTTTTACTGATCCAAGCTATTATGGACAGGTGCTGATCATGAATAATGTCCACATTGGAAATTACGGGGTAAGAGACGAGGAAGTGGAAAGCGACAGCATCAAGATCCGTGGACTGATCGGTCGCAACCTGGAGGAGTTGTTTTCCCGCCGTTCCGCTCAGGAGTCATTGGATACCTATCTGAAAAAACAGAACATCGTGGCTATTGAGGGTGTGGATACAAGGGCTCTTGTTACAGAGATCCGCAGCAAGGGAGCAATGAACTGCATCATCTCCTCCGAAATCCTGGATGCCGAAGTGTTGAAAAAGAAATTGCAGGAAGTTCCTGATATGGATGGACTGGAGCTGGCTTCCGTGGTGAGCACGGATGTTTCTTATGAATTGGGCGATGCTTCATCTCCACTCAAGATTGCCGTGTTGGATTATGGAACAAAAAAGAACATCCTTTACTGTCTTACACAACGTGGCGCGCATGTGAAAGTATTTCCGGCTAAAACATCGATCGCTGAATTAAAAAGTTTTAATCCCACCGGTTATTTTATTTCTAATGGTCCCGGCGATCCAGCCTCCATGGATTACGCGGTTGAAACAGTTAAGGAGATACTGAAAGAAGAAAAACCAACCTTCGGAATTTGCCTGGGACACCAGCTGCTGGCACTAGCCAATGGCATTCCAACATTTAAAATGCACCATGGTCACAGGGGACTCAACCATCCTGTAAAGAATCTGATCACGGGGAAATGTGAGATCACCACTCAGAACCATGGTTTTGGTGTGGATCCAGTTGCTGTAAGAAAAGCAGATCATATCGAGATCACCCATGTGAATCTTAACGATGATTCTATTGAAGGTATCAGGATGAAAGGAAAATCTGCTTTCTCTGTACAATATCATCCGGAAAGCACACCAGGCCCCAACGACAGCCGTTACCTCTTTGATGAATTCATAGACATGATCAAAAAAGATATGAAGAAGTAGAGCTTCTATGCATTTTTGATCTGCCTACATAATCGAAGTATTTTCTGCGATGAGTTTTCATGAGCTTTCTACTAATAGACTATCACTGCAAAAAATCTTACCTGCAGACCAGGCCTTCATATTTGAAGGACTAAGTCATCCCCAGGTGATTCCTTTTTATGGTGTGAGGTATGATTCCTTTGAATCAACAGCCCTGCAGATGGACTGGTATGAAAAAATGCTGGCTGATGGTTCGGGCTTTGCCTGAAAGATGATAGAGAAAAGTTCAGGGCTGCCAGTAGGAGTGATCAGCGTTTATTATTATAAAAAAGAACACCAGAAAGCTGAAACGGGTTTCTGGCTCCTTCCTACTTTCTGGAATAAAGGTTATGCTTCAGAAGCGCTGAAGGAAGTGCTTCGTTTTTGTAAAGATGAAATGCAATTGCACAGGGTAGAAGCATTTGTTGAAGAAGGCAATAAGGCCAGTTGCATACTGCTTGAAAAAAATGGTTTCCTGCACGAAGGACTGATGAAGGACTGTGAAAAAAAAGAAGGCCGTTTTATCAGCCTTCATATTTATGCATTACTGTTTTGAATTTCTATCTCCTGCTGACCATAATCTTTTTGACCAGCTTTGTTTCTTTTTCATTACTGATATGAACCCAGTATACACCAGCGGCATAGCTACCCGTGTTGATCTCATGTCCTGAAAGATTTCCTGCAATGGCATTTTTATAAACTGACTGACCAAATGCATTGAAAACCTGGACAGTTAGTTTGCCGGCAAGGTTACCAGGTAATCTCAGGTAAAGCCTGTCTGTAACAGGATTAGGTGAAATAGAAAACCCCGGAGATACAGGTGTTGGATCCACCGCAACAATGGAAGCCACTTTCTGTGTTGTCTTGATCTTGCTAAGTATCCACAACTCGGGATCGATGATCATGGTATCTGCAATAAAGCCCGGGTTCACTGTAAAGATCTGTCCATTTACTGTATGCTCCACCCTTATGGTTGTATCCTTTGTTGAAGAAAGAAATCTCAAAGGCACGGGCATTTCAAAAAATGATACGGAAGGATGCGAAGGTGTCTGGTTCAATTTCACCTGCACTTCCAGGTTAGGCTTTTGCGCCCATTGAGCACTGTAATCAGGATAGCCTTCGTTATAAAGCCAGTCGTTAAAAAACTCTGTCAGGTTCATGCCGCTTTCCTGTTCCAGGTTAAATTTAAGATCTGTACTGACAGCAGTTTTATAAGCCAGTGCAGGATCATTCAGGTAACGGCGCACGCCTCTGAAAAACACACTGTCTCCCAGTTTCCAGCGAAGCATATGAGCCAGGTATCCACCTTTTTTATAAGTGAGTCGGCTACTGAAAAGTCTTGATTCATTCAGCGTATCTGTTACATATACTGAACCACTGGTAAGACTGGTTACATTACTACGCCAGCTTTGAAGCATGGGCAGCGTGCCTGTGGGATTGGATAATTCGGTATAGAGATATTCCATGTAAGTGGCGAAGCCTTCATTCAGCCAGATATCGGACCAGCTCCCGCAGGTCACCTTATCACCAAACCACTGGTGACCTAATTCGTGCGCCACTAAAAGATCACCTGCATTGACAATAAAGCTGTTGGTCTGGTGTTCCATGCCGCCACCAGCACCAAACTGAGTTTGTGCATAGCGTTCCTGCACAAATGGATATTCTGTAATGAGTTTGGAGAATTCCTGCAAACAGAATTTAGCCGTTGTGGTAGCCTGCGTAAAACTGGTAACAGATTCAGGATAAGCATAGGCAACCACGGGCATGGTTCGGGTTGGTAAGACCACATTGTCCGGAACAACTGTATAATTAGTAATGGCAAGAGCTACGAGATAGGCATCTATAGGGTAGCGGTGTTTCCAGAAAGTGGTTCGAAAACCTCCGTTCACTGTTTCCTGGACCGGCAAACCATTGGAAGAAGAAACAAATGTGGAAGGATTTGTGATGATGATATCTATGGAATCAGCTTTGTCCTTCAGCATGTCCTTGCAGGGCCACCAGGTGCTGGCACCATAAGGTTCTGATAAGGTCCAGATGATGCGCACAGTATTGTGTGTTGATTGTGTGAAGGCACCGGTATTGGGAGGAACGCCTCTGTAAAAAACAGATACGGAATCTCTTTGCCCGCTATTGAGCGTTAATGGAAACTGGATGGATAGGGCATTATTGGTGGTTTGCGTAAAACTGATCTTGTTACCCCTGAAGACAACTGAATCTACAGTTAACACATTGCTCAGGTCAAAAACAATATTGTTGGTATTGGATACAATAGTAAAGTGGGAAGTAACCGAACCTGAAATAAAACGCACCGCGGGATCAATATTCCACTGGCAGCGGTAATAATTCACATCAAAATTGTTCGATGAAACAGAATGGGTATCGTATTCTCGCAGGGCTGTGAACCTTTTCTGTTCCGCCAGGGAAATGTCCTCAATTTCCTGTGCCCTGACAGACAACATGCCCATGGCCAGAAACAGGCAACATAAAAATTTAGTCATTGGTTGAAAATTAGCTGCTGATGTTTTCTGAAAACTACAATAAAATCACAATGCCATGTATAAATTTATCTTCGTGTTATGAAAATTGCCATCATCAACGGACCAAGCCTGAATCTTCTCGGGAAAAGAGAAACGGATATCTATGGCAACATGCCTTTTGAGCAGTTTTTTGAGAGCCTGCAAAAATCATTTCCTAATGTGGAGCTTTCCTATTTTCAAAGCAATATAGAAGGGGAGATCATCAGCCAGTTACATAAAGTGGGTTTTGATCATGATGGCATAGTGCTGAATCCTGCAGGTTACACTCATACTTCTGTGGCAATTGGCGATGCTATTGCAGCCATTACTACTCCTGTTATTGAAGTTCATATTTCAAATGTTCATGCAAGGGAAGACTTCCGCAAGCTTTCACATGTTTCAGGTAAATCTGTAGGAAGCATTTTTGGTCTGGGATTAAAAGGATATGAACTCGCTATTCAATGGTTCATGCATTCATCTGCCTGACGGTTTTTTCTATGTCGTTACTGACCGTATAAATAAACTGGAGTTGTTCTTTCATCAGCAAATCATCATTGCTTTGAAGGGCAGAAGGAGAGGCAGGAAATTCCGGAGCTGAAGGCAGGGTTTCCTTTTCGTCAAAATGTTTCAGTCCTTCCCTGATCCTTCCATAGGATTTCCTGGCGAGGTGATTGAGTTCATCGGGAAATACCCTGGTTTCTTTTGACATAATGGTTGTAGCAACAGTTGCAATATTGGAAAACAGGATGTGATTCAGTACCACAAACTGGTGCACCTGGGTAGCAGCACTTTGTTTGTTCTTGGGCTCTGATAACATTCTCTGGAAAGCCGCGGAGAGGTTGGCGGAATTGAGGTACACTTCCTTTCTTGCCAGCTTGTAATCGATCATGCCTGGCTTCTTCCCCGACAGGGCTTCGAGCATCTTCAGCAGATAACCTGCATTGGCTTTGAGAATGCCCTTCATATAGTTGCGCAGTTGTTCAGACTCCCATTTGGGAAAAAGAAAATAGCTGGCTGCAATTGCTATGGCACACCCAATCAGCGTATCAAAGATTCTTTCCCTGATCACATCCCTGAATACAAATCCAAATAAGGAAAATAAGATCAGCACATAGGGTGTGGTGAAGATCACCATCACCAGGTAATTGATCCTCATAAATGAATAAGTGCCGATCATGAATATGACAAGAAAAACAAACAGCAGGGTTTTGTTGGGAAAGAAGACCAGGATCAATATGCCAATAGCGCCGCCAGCAAGAGTACCAATGATCCGCTGGATATTTCTTTGCTTGGTCAAACTGAAGGCCGGCTTCAGGATAAAGGCGATGGTCAGCAATATCCAGTAATTGTGCTCACCATAAGCAATGATCCTTGCCAGTGCAAATCCAACCAGGCAGGACAGGCTTACCCTTACGGCATGCCGGAATACAGATGATTGAAGCGATAGATTATTCCAGATAACACTGGGATGCAATGGCTGGTGAGAAACAAAATGGGAGTGGTCCACATTGCTTTTTTTTCTTTTGATCTCCCTGTCGAAGTACTGTGCGATGTTGTTGATGCCTGTAAGCAGATTGCGAATATTGACAATGATCTTTTTCAGTACCAGCTGGTTAGGTTCCCGGGCCAGCGCTGCGTCCATCTTATTTTTGATCTCTTTTATTGTTTCATCATAATCAAATCCTCTTGTGAAATCTGAGTTATTCTGGATGGCAATACCCACCCTGTCCAGCTCATTAGCAATTTTTTTCAACGAAGCATAAATGATTTCAAGGGCGCCCGTTTTTTCAAACTGTTTTCTTAACCGGTCGTAATCATAATATGCAGCGGTGATGTCTTCAAAAAGATCAATGGTCTCAACAAAAGTGAAAACCAGTTTCCTGCCTTCCTGTGTGGTTTCGGCAACAATCTGTCTTGTTTTAAAAAAAAGCTCTCGCACATTATCCTGTTTTTCATTCACAGACACCTGGCTCGCGATCACTTTTTTATAATTCTCTGCCGGGTCAATAGAAAGATCATAAAAGCCTGCTCTTGCTCTCAAATATGCTGCAACTTCCCTGATGCAATCGCCCAGCGCTCTTTGCGCATGACGGTAAGGCCTGATGAAATACAGAAGCATACTTAAAACAAAATAAAACAGTCCTCCTGCAAGTATCAGCGTTGCCTGGATCAGAATTGTTTTAAGTCCCGGAGACGTGTCCATGGTAAGGATCATGATCAGCATGGCTGCGCTGCCAACTGCAGATGCCCTGGTTCCAAATACTGAAAACATGGAGAAAAAAAAGGTAACCACAACAATACCGGCAGCCATCATGTACACATTATGGTTGATCAATCCGGTAAACAGGGCGGTAAGAAAACAAAAAGCAGATGCGATCAGCATCCCGTTTCTTTTGTGAACCACAGGACCGGGTGCATCAGTAAGACTGACGCACATGGCACCCAGGGATATCGTCATACCCTGTTCAAAATAACCGAGATAACCACCAATAAGTGTGGGAAGAATGATGGCGAAACTGGCGCGAAGGCCGTCAGCAAAGGCCTGGCTGTAAAAAAAATATTGTGCTTCTCTTATGCTTTTATTGATCCTCATTCGATTGGTTCCGTACTTACTGCTAAAACTATACCTGCAAAGTTGATTATTATTAGGTCAAAGATTAAGGATAATCAGCCGGATATTTCTTTAATTTCTTTCTCTTTGCAGCCTATGAAGATTCCTATTAGTTTTAAAACACCGGAAGAAGCACTCGAGATCATACAGTCTGGCAACAGGGTTTTTGTACAGGGTAGTGCTCAAACGCCCACCTGTTTATTAAGGGCGCTGGCTACGCATGCCCATCGTTTAAAAAATGTGGAGCTGGTTTTTATCAGTGTGTATGGCGACATTCACGTGGACAAGCCTGAGTATGTAGACAGTTTTAATATCAATTCTCTTTTTGTATCAGCCTCCATTCGCGATGATGTCAATAATGGCAGGGCAGATTATGTTCCTGTATTTCTGAGCGAGATACCTGAACTTTTCAAACAGAATATACTTCCTATTGATGTGGCTCTTGTACAGGTGTCACCACCTGACCAGCATGGCTATTGTTCTCTTGGTGTTTCCGTTGATGTGGCCCGCTCTGCGGTGAACACGGCAAAGATTGTGATCGCCCAGGTGAACCAGCACGTGCCCCGCACTCATGGCGACGGGCTGATTCATAGCAGTCGTTTTCATGCCATGGTGGAATGCAATGAACCACTGTATGAAGCCAGGTTTGGAGATAAGGTTGGCCCCGAAGAATTACGCATTGGCCAGTACGTTGCAGAAATGGTGGAAGACCGCAGCACGCTTCAGATGGGTATTGGCTCAATTCCCGATGCCGTTCTCCGTGCTCTTGTTAATCATAAGGACCTGGGAGTTCATACAGAAATGTGCAGCGATGGAATTGTTGACCTCTTTGAAAAAGATGTGATAAACAATAAATACAAGCAGATACATCCCAATAAAACTGTAACCGGCTTTGCCCTGGGAACCAGGCGTCTTTATGATTATGTAGATGATAATCCTGCTTTCCAGTTCCTGGATATTGATTATGTGAATGATCCTCATGTGATTCGCAGGAACGACAAGATGGTTGCCATCAACAGTGCCATTGAAATAGACATCACCGGGCAGGTTTGTTCAGATTCCATCGGCACTTACCAGTTTTCCGGTGTGGGCGGTCAAATGGATTTCATGCGTGGTGCTGCACTAAGCCAGGGAGGCAAGCCAATCATTGCACTTCCTTCAAGAACGGCAAAAGGTGTTCCGCGTATTGTTCCTTTTCTGAAGCCGGGAGCTGGTGTTGTAACCACGCGTGCTCACGTGCACTATGTGGTCACTGAATATGGTGTTGCTTATTTGTTTGGAAAAAACCTGAGACAAAGGGCAAAGGCATTAATCAATATTTCGCATCCCGACGACAGGGAAGCACTTGAACGCGCCTGCTTTGAAAGGTTCAAAATATTTTAATGATGTTGTAACTGGCAGAATTCCGCCAGCACTTTAGCGGTTTGCTTTACACCTTCAACTGTAGAAGGCTTGGTAACAAGACTGGCACCCTGAAGCTGGCAGAATTCTTCTTCGGCGGCTCCTGACGAAGTGGTATACATGACTACAGGAACGTGCCTGTACCTGGGATGATTCCTGATGGCCATCAGCGTTTCGCGGCCATTGAGTCTTGGCATATTGATGTCGAGGACCATGAGCAGGGGCTGGCTGTTATGAATGGCTACATCTTCAAGGAATTTCATCACATCCCAGCCATCCCTGAATTCCATGACATTTACTTCCTGGTTGTATTGTTTAAAAAAGCCGGTGATCAGTTCCAGGTCGTCTGCGTCGTCATCAGCAAATATGATGTAGCCGCCTTTCATATGGGTAAATTAAGGCAATCAATTTATGAGACCAAATTCCCTGGTGGATTTGATGGAGCTCATTTCCAAAAAAGCTTTATCATCAAACTTTATTTTTTGGGATCCGCATTCAACTTTTTCTTTTGTACTTCATCCAGCTTTGCAATGTAGATGCTTCTGCCATGCGTGCCCAGAACGATTTCGTTTTCCCTTTCCTGGATCGCAATATCATGTACCGGTACTGAAGCAGGCAGCCCACCATTCCACATCATGAAAGAATTGCCTCTGTCAAAACTCAGATAGAGTCCGCCATCTGTACCCACATAAATGATATCCTCATTCTTAGGATCTTCCCTTAAAACATTGATAGGTTCTGCAGGAAGGTCTTTGCCGATCTGTTTCCAGGTATTGCCATAATCATCGCTTACAAAAAGGTAGGGATTGAAATCGTCGTTGCGATAGCCATTTAATGTCACATAGACTCTTGATTCCTGGTAGCGGGAAGCAATGATCCTGCTCACCCAGAGACCCTGTGGAAGAATAGATTTTTTTGAAGGATTACTAATCGTAGTCCAGCTATGTCCTGCATCTTTTGATATGCTGATCATTCCATCATCGCTGCCGGTATACAACAATCCAAACCGCAGGGGTGATTCACTGATAGCAGTGAGGGTACCATAAGGCACATCACCTGCTTTTCCTCCTTTTGTAAGATCGCCACTTAAAGCCACCATCGTATCACCCTGGTTAAAGGAACGATGCAGCTTATGACTGCCAAAATAAAGTATGTCTGGATTATGATAACTCAGGAGGATGGGTGACTGCCAGTTAAAACGAAGAGGTTTTTCTCCCATCTCATGCCTGGGGGTGATCCGCCTGGTGCCTTCCTTAGTCATACGGTTGGTTCTTGAATAGGAACCGAATTGTGAACCATAATAGGCAGTGATATTATCTCTTGGATCTACCTGTACCTGCATGCCATCACCACCACCAAGATTTTTTACCTGGTCATCCACCAGTCCCAGTCCTGAATTGGAAAAACTATTTCTTCCTGCCTGCGATGGAAGATACCATACACCGTTGTCCTGCAAACCTCCATATACATTATAAGGTTTGGCATTGTCAACCGTGATGGCATAATACTGTCCTACAGGAGGCATGTTTGCCTTGAACCAGTGTTCTCCATTATCATAAGTGATATTCACTCCTCCATCATTCCCATTGATCAGGTGCGAATCCTTTGCAGGATTGATCCAGAGTGCATGATGGTCGGCATGTACATTGTTTTTGTCCATGTTCTTCCAGGTCTTTCCTCCATCTGTAGAAACCTGTGAAGAAAATCCAAGTGCATAAACTTTGTCGGGGTTGTAAGGAGATACGTAGATCTTGGCGAAATAATAACCATAGGTGAAAAAAATGGGCAATTCTTTTTCATTTGTTTTCTTCCATGTTTTTCCTGCATTATCACTGCGGTAAACTTCAGCGCCAACAGGAGTGCCTTCAAAGCCAGTATTCACATAGAGGTAATCGTATAAAGATGTTGGTTTGATTTGATTGGATGCCACCATTTCCTTTATGGTACGTGCAGAATATCTTGCAGAAAGCCTGTTGCGTTTCAGAAAAGTATCGAGCCTGCGTTCGTTCAATCTGGCAAATTCTTCTATGCTTAAATTTTTAAGGTCATCAAGAACATAAGTAGCTGTATCTTTTTTTGCTGTGTCGGGTTTTGCCCGCTGGTTATCGAGGATGGCATAAACGATCTGTGGATTTTTTGGATAAACAGCCAGTCCAATTCTGCCTACATGTTGTCCATTTGGAAATCCTGAACCTGCCAGATTCAATTGAGTCCAGCTATTTCCACCATCAACAGATTTATAAATTCCACTGGAAGCACCACTTTCTTCGAAATTCCAGGCACGCCTTGTACGGTACCAGACAGCTGCATACAATTCATCAGGATTTTGTGGGTTGATGTCCAGGTCTACGGCACCGGTATTATCATCTACAAATAAGCTTTGCTTCCATGTGGCACCACCGTCTGTTGTTTTATAAACACCTCTTTCTTTATTGGGAGAATAAAGATGTCCCAGCACGGCTACCCATGCGGTCTTGTCATCTGATGGATGCAGCTGGATCTTGCCAATATGATGAGATTCAGGAAGACCGGCATATTGCCAGCTGCGGCCTTTATCATGACTGGTATAAATCCCAATGCCCGCATAAGAAGAGCGGCTGCTGTTGACTTCTCCTGTTCCTACCCAGATGGTCCCTGTTTTCCAGTTCACTGCAATATCTCCGATCGTAATCACAACGGCACTGTCAAAAATGGGTTCAAAGGAAAGTCCATTGTTTTTGGTATACCAAAGACCTCCGGAGGCATAAGCCACGTAAAATTCCGTAGGATCTGCAGGATTGGCATCAATATCAGAGACCCTTCCGCTCATGACAGAGGGGCCAATATTCCGAAATTTAATGTGATTGACTGTGGATCTTTTGATCAGTTCCTGTCTTTTTTCAAGTCCTTTCATTCGTTCTGCAGCAGGGGTTGGAGCCTGTGCATTTGTGAAAAAACTAACGAGCAAAATTGGAAGACAAAGAAAGCTTTGGTATATTTTTGAAAACATAAACAGCTGTTTTTTACGTTATAGGAGCAGTTATCAAACTTACTAAACATGAGGTATTTAATTTTCTTTCTTTTATTGTTCTCCCTGAATGCTCAGGCACAATGGAAAACCTTTACCCTCACACCCAAAGGAGATACTTTGAACAGGGTAGACCTGAATGGCAAAAAACAGGGTCCATGGCTGGTGCAGGTTCCTGAATTGCGCGGTGAAAGAGGATACGAAGAAGAAGGTTATTATATAGACGATCAGAAAGAAGGCATGTGGAGAAAGTTTTCTATGGAAGGTGATATGCTGGCAGTGGAAAGTTTCCGTTTTGGTATGAAGGATGGAAAATGCATCTACTTCACCAATGCCGGTGAACCCGAGCACGAGGAAATGTGGCGCGCCATCGATCCCCAGAATCCCTACGATACTATTGACGTACGCGACGTGAATGATCCTACCAAGGTGCTTCGCAAGGAGATCATCAAAATAGAACCCATTTCCTACAAACACGGAACCTGGGTATATTACAACACCATGAATGGCACCGTTGAAAGAACAGAGCAATGGGTCATGAATCAACCCAAGGTAAAGGAATCTACAGCTTCAAATGACGACATGGCTCCCATTGATGTAACAGATGAAAAAGCTTCTGATGATAAAAAAGAAGTAAAGAAAACTACAAAGCCTGCAGCAGTGCTGGAATACGAAAAGAAAAACGCAGGAAAGAAAAAGATCAAGGTTAGGGATGGTCAGACGGGAGGATGATTTAGTTCGGCAAACGTCAAACGTCAAACGGGAAACGTGAATGCTAAATGATCTGCGATTCATAGATTAAAAAAAGAATATTTTTATTGCTCCTAAAACATGGTCATGTTGAGAGCACTGTTGATCGTCCTGCTATTTATTTCCTGTAAAAAGAATGTTTCTGAGGAAGTCACGTTAAGTCAGGTAATTGCCAATACAACCGGGAACTATGTTGGAACTAAAATTAGTTATTATTACCAGTCGGGTTCTTCGGTAAATTATTATGATACCATATTGAACTACACACTTGTAGTAACATCAAATTCCGATTCCACCATTCATGTGAATGATGCTGATCTTGAATACAATGGTGACTACTCCAACAGGTATAATTTCATCAGGCCAATCACTTCGCATGGTCACGAATTCCAGATCACACATGGATTCGATTCGGTTTATTACAGGTTTTCTAATGGTGGACTTGGAGGGGGAGGGGGATGGATTTTTTACTGGACGAAATAATTATGGTCCATAGTCCATAGACGTTTCCTTATTGCCTGGTATTTTTCCTATCGAAATAATTCCTGAAAAACAGGAAGTGATACATCACCGCGTTTGACCAGTAATTCCAGTTATGACCACCTGCTCTTTCAATATAGTCATGCGGTATTTTCAGCTGCAATAATTTCTGGTGAAACTTTTTATTGTCCTCGTAAAACATGTCGGATACACCGCAATCAAAAATGATGGCGAGTGAATCCGGCCGGTATTTTTCAACCAGGTTTATTAACGCATATTGCTCCCAGTTAGCCGCATAGTTTATTGTATCACCAATTCTTTTACTGATATCGTATTTGTTTTTTGAAGACCTCAGGTCAAATCCTCCGCTCATGCTGCCACAGGCGCCAAAGGTTTCAGGATGTTTCAGTGAAAGATAAATGGCGCCATAGCCGCCCATGCTCAATCCCGTAATGGCTCTTGCTTTCCTGTTACGAATGGTGAGGTAGGCCGAATCAATAAATGCCGGAACTTCCTGGGCAATATAGGTTTCGTATTTCATGGACCTGTCCAATGGTGAATCCAGGTACCAGCTGCTGTAGCTGCCATCAGGACAAACAATAATCACCTGGTAGTTGTCGGCATATTCCCTGAGCCTGGGCACTTTGCTGATCCAGTTACTGTAGTCACCCGAATAACCATGGAGAAGATAAACTGTAGGAAGAGGTATGGGTTTCTGTCCCTGTATAAAAGGCCGGATGACCATGCACTTCGAAGTTTTTTTCATGGCAGCACTGTATATGCTAACTGTATCTACTACAGCGGATTGCGCGGCCAATGCTGTGAACAGTAACACCAGTATCAAAAATTTTTTCATGCTCAACTATTTGCGGTTTCAAGATACTTATATAAATTTGATATCAAAATGATATCAAACTAAAATTAGCTATATGGAAAAAATTGTAAAACCTGTTTCCGGGATCCTGGGTTTTCTCCTCATCCTGGTTTTGATTGCGGTTGCTGTTTTTATTTTTTTGCAACTCGATGAAAATTTTGCAGCCTGGAAACTCATTGCAGGCGTTATGTTGATACTAATAGCACTGTTCATGATCAATGGACTACTGATCGTGAATCCCAACCACTCGAGAGTGCTCAACTTTTTTGGAAAGTATGCTGGCACTGTAAAAGACAACGGATGGTTCTTTGTCAATCCATTTTATACCAAGTACAATATTTCTCTGCGTGCACAGAACCTTGAAAGTTCCAGGCTGAAAGTAAACGACAAGATGGGTAATCCCATCGAGATCGCAGCAGTGATCGTATGGCAGGTAGGAGATACCTACAAGGCGGCTTATGATGTAGTGAATTATAAAGAATATGTGGTGAAGCAAAGCGAAGCTGCCGTGCGTCATCTCGCCAACAGTTTTCCTTACGATAACCTGGAAGATGAACATGCAGATATCACGCTTCGTAACGGTGCGGATAAAGTAAGTGAGATCCTTGAAGTTGAGCTGAATGAGCGACTGGCACCTGCAGGTATCATTATCAGGGAAGCAAGAATTAGTCACCTTGCCTATTCACCCGAAATTGCAGGAGCCATGTTGCAAAGACAACAGGCCACCGCTATTGTTGCTGCCAGGACCAAGATCGTTGAAGGAGCAGTAGGAATGGTGGAAATGGCTTTGGAAATGTTGTCAAGAAAAGACATTGTGCACCTTGATGAGGAAAAGAAAGCAGCCATGGTGAGTAACCTGATGGTAGTGCTTTGCGGTGAGAAAGGAGCGCAACCCATTTTGAATACCGGCACTTTATACCAGTAATGACCAGGACCCAGGAAATATCAGGGCGATTTCTTTATGAAGAGATGCAGCATTTTCCACGCTGGTTCCGCATCGTATTGGCCATGCTGATGGGAAGCAGTTTGCTGATCACGGTTGTAAGCGTTTTGGCAACTTCTACCGGCGAGAATAAGACAGAACTAAAAGAGGCCGTGCTGTCAATTTTACTGGTTATCCTGATCAATGGAATTACTTATTTTCTGATCGTGAAGATGAAGCTGGAAAAGCAGGTCACTTCCAATGGTATTTATTATCGCTGGCTTCCTTACCAGAAAAAATACAGGTATATGGAAAGATCTGAATTGGCCTCCTTTTATATTAGAAAATCACCCGCCATGAGTTATGGTGCCAAATGGCATCCAGGTTATGGTAAAACTCATAACCTGAGTAATGGAAAAGGATTACAGTTCCATCTTACCAATGGTAAAAAGATATTCTTTGGCAGTTCAGATATCGAAGGGTTCACCCAGGCAGTTCAGAAAATGATGGGAAAAAATCATAGTTGATGGAATAAGTTGGAAGACTTCTTAAAAATTATTGCAAAAAGCAAATCTGTACAGTGAGCGCTAAAAAAAGTTTTGTCATACGCATAGACAACGAGACCTACAAGGCTCTTGAAAAATGGGCGGCCGATGAATTTCGAAGCGTCAACGGGCAGATCGAATGGCTGCTACACCAGAAGCTCAGGGAAGCCGGAAGGCTCAATGATGACAGCAACAACAAGACCTCCAAAAAATAAAACCAGGCTTATGATCTTATTCTTCTATTACCTCATTTTGCTTCTCGCTTTTGGATGGTATGTCTTTACGATGATCTTTTTCGGATAAAGCTTACCAGTTTTCCAGGGTTCTGACCCCAATGAGTGAGGATATTTTTCTGATCATTTGGAGGTGAAAAAACCAATAGAAACGGGTATAAATATTTAGGAACAACTATAACAAATCCTCTACTTTTACCTGGCTGAAATACCGCTGAAAGGCGTAAATTGAAACCTAATTTAATACACGTTTAATTTTGAGCACTATGATTAAAATGCAAGTGATCGGCAATCTTGGTAAAGATTGCGTCGTCAACACAGTCAATGGAAAAAATGTCATCAACTTTACTGTTGCGCATCACGAGAAATACCGCGACAGCCAGGGCAATAACCAGGAAAAAACAACCTGGGTAGATTGTGCTTACTGGACCGACAGGACGGCCGTTGCTCCTTATCTGCAGAAAGGTACACAGGTATTTGTTGAAGGCGTTCCCGAAGTGCGTTCATTCACACGTAATGATGGAACAGCGGGTGCCTCCCTTTCGATGAGGGTAAGAGAAGTTCAGCTTCTTGGACGTAAAGGCGAGAATAATGCCCTGGGTTCTCCTGCTGCTGAAAGCAACTCATATAGCAATCAGCAACCGGCTTCGGCTGCCTCCAATGTGGAGATGGCTGATGATCTTCCTTTCTAAGAGAATCAACAATTCATCGATAATGCTTCCTTCGGGAAGCATTTTTTTTGTCCCATTAAATAGATTATAATTGAAGGATCAATTCTTTATTTAGTAAAAAACAAGGCTGCAATTTCATTTCCCAATAAGCCTACATTGAAAGAAGGATCAAATAAGTTGGATAACAAAACAAGGGAAAGATCATCATCCGGGTAATAATTGATGCAGCTTGAAAATCCAGGGATGTTTCCTGTATGTCCGGCACGTTTGTGGTTTTTATAAGGCGTTAATCCAAAGCCTATTCCATAATAAGGGATTTCCCTGCCATCATTTAGCCTGGTGGTAGTCCACATTAATTCCCTGGTTGAAGCACGGATCAATTTGTTATGACTAAGAGCGTTCATCCATTTGCAGAGATCCGGAACGGTTGACATCATACCCCCGTCGGTAAATTCAACTACTACATTCATTTCCTTGCTATTAATTAAGGTACCTTCCTGCCACAAATAGCCATCAGCCCTTTCAGGTACCAGCTTTCGATAATTCATCATTCCCGTTTCATTCATCTGCAGGGGACCTGTTATTTCTTTTCTCAAAAATTCTTCGAAACTGGTTCCTGTAAGTTTTTCTATAAGAAGGCCGATGATAAAATAATTCCTTCCACTGTATTCCCATTTTGTACCCGGACTAAATTCAAGTGGAAGGCAGGAGGTTTCCTGCAGAACATTTTGCTGCGAATAATTTTCAGGATCATAGTTGAATTTGCAAAAAGAATCAGCTTTTTCCAAATTTGTGGGAATGCCTGAGGTATGTTGCAATAATTGCCGTATTGTAATTTTTTTCCAATGTGATGGCAACCCGGGAAGGTATTGGCCAATGCTATCCTCGAGCTCAAAATATTTCCTTTCCCATAGTATCATTGCGGCTACTGCCGTGAATGTTTTTGTAACAGAACCTATAAGATAACTGGTGCCTGTTTGTGCACGTGTTTTTAATTCGAGGTTGCTGTAACCATAGCTTTTGAGATGAACCAGCTGATCTCCCTTCATGACAGCAAGAGAAAGTCCTGGAATTTTATACTGTTCCATTTTTTGCCGTACAAAAGAGTCAACTGCTGTATCCTGGCAAAAGGCCTTTGAAATATTAAATACCAAAAAAATAAAGATGAAAGAAAATCGATAGTTCATGGCAATTTGTTATTGAAGTGTTGGCATTCTAATTCTTTCCATTTCAACCAACCCCACTGGTGTCCCCGGCAAAAGCTTTGAACGTAAGGCTTAAGCTTACTCTTTGGAAACAGAAGGGTTCCATGGTGGATCAACATGCTGTTATAAAGATAAATTCTAAAGCATGATCTGGTTCATTAATGATCAGTTTTTGCTTTTCTTCTTCAATAGCCTGGCCATCTTCAATGTGTGTTGCAAAGAATGCTTGTCTTCCCAACTGTTGTGACCGGGAATGACATGGCGGGGATTTTTGCATTTTCTGCGGACTTTCTCAATGCTGTTCGCATATTCTTTCACGTTCGCATCGGACAAATTACCCAGGTCCTTATCTTCAACACTTTTTATTAAACAACCACCATACAGGATTTTTTCCTTCCCGAACCAAATAATAATATTGTCAGGTGCATGGCCAGGACCAGGAAAAAAAGTTTGAAAGCTATACTTGCCAATCTTAAAAACACTGTCGCTGTCCAATAAAAATTCAGCTCTGGGCTTTCCATTTTTTTTACTGAGATCATCTGTCAGCCTTGTTGTATAAGTTCGGGCACCTTGTTGTTTAAAATAATTAAGCCCTCCGGTTCTGTCTTCATGAAAATGTGTGGCAAAGCATAGCACAATCTTTTTGTCATGCCTTGCCCTGATGCTATCCTGCAATGGTTGAAACTGCGTGGTATCCCATGGTGTATCAAAAAGCACCACTCCCTCATCAGTTACGAGGTACATTCCATTGGCAGGTATCCGGCTTTCTTTATACAAATTATATGTGGTAAAGACATAGAAATCGCCGGTGAGATGTGTGATCTTCAAATCTATATTGGCGTTTTGTCCGGAGACCTGGCTTGTAAAGGCCATTAAAAAAATTAGACTAACTATTACCCGCATATGAGTAATAAAATTATCATTTACTAAGCACTAGTTGCATCAGTTTTCAAAGTTTATAGCAAGCTGCTTCTCTTCTCAATTCATCAATCCAGCTTATCTTGCAAACATGAGTGTGAAGGTCTTTTCTTATGATCAACTATATGATTTTTCCAAAAAGGTATTCCTGCATATGGGCTGCAGCGAAGAAGATGCTGTGCTGGCTACCAATGTATTGCTTTCGGCAGACTTGCGTGGCATTGATTCTCATGGCATAGCCAGATTGAGCGGTTATGTAAGATTGTGGGATGTAAAAAGAGTAAATGCCTGCGCTAACATAAAACTGATCCATGAAACTCCATCAACAGCCACTGTGGATGGCGATAGTGGACTGGGACTGGTAGTGGCGCCCAAAGCCATGAAAATTGCAATGGATAAGGCAAGGCAGGCAGGAAGTGGATGGGTAAGTGTTCAGAATAGTAATCATTTTGGTATTGCAGGTTATCACTCCATGATGGCCCTTGAAGAAGATATGATCGGTATCAGTATGACCAATGCAAGTCCGCTGGTGGCTCCTACATTTTCCACAGAAAGATTGCTGGGAACCAACCCGATCTCCGTGGCCATACCTGCTGGAAAACAACCGGCCTTTGTAGCAGACATGGCTACTACAACCGCTGCAAATGGTAAGCTCGAGATCCTCCAAAGAAAAAATGGAGTGGCTCCTTTGGGATGGATACAGGATAAATCAGGGAAGTCTTCAACTGATCCACATGAATTGAAAGCAGGTGGAGCTTTATTGCCACTGGGTGGTGATAAGGAACATGGAAGTCATAAAGGTTATGCGCTTGGATCCATCGTGGATATATTTTCCGCTGTTCTCAGTGGTGCCAATTATGGACCCTGGGTGCCACCATTCCCAGCCTATGTTCCCATGCCTTCGGAGATGCCTGGCAGTGGCATTGGCCATTTCTTTGGCGCCATGCGTATTGATGCTTTCAGACCTGCTGCTGATTTTAAAAAGCATATGGATCTTTGGATCGAACGATTTCGTTCTGCAAAAACTGCTGAAGGTTATGAAAAAGTAATCATACCGGGAGATCCTGAAAGAGAAATGGAAATAGAAAGAAAGAAAGAGGGTATACCCCTGCTTGGGCCAGTGGTTGATGATCTTAATTACCTGGCTGAAAAATTCAACATACCACTTGAAGTAACCGCATAGAAGCCAATGCAGGCCTATTTTTGCGCTGATCAAAAATTTATTCAGGTTTATGAAAATAATGAAGTTCGGAGGGACATCTGTTGGTAAGCCAGAGCGCATGCATGAAGTGGCCAAGCTGGTTACCGCGGATGATGAAGCAAGGATCGTTGTGCTCAGCGCTGTTTCAGGTACCACTAATTCATTGGTGGAGATCGGACAATTATTGGCTGAAGGACAAAAAGAAGCTGCAAGAGAAAAGATCGATCAGCTTGAAGCCCGCTACCGCGATTTTATCAATCACCTGGTTCATTCTCCAACTGCAAAGCAAAGTGCGGAAGAAATCCTTAAAGAGCATTTTGAATTTCTCCATATCATTTTACGCATCTCCTATAGCGAAGCCCTGAGCAAGGATATTCTTGCACAGGGTGAATTGCTTTCCACAAAACTATTTTCAGTTTACCTGGAAGAGCAGGGCATAGACCATGAGTTGATACCTGCCCTGGATTTTATGAGCATTGATGCCAATGACGAACCCCAGGTGGAAGTGATCAGGGAAAAATTGTTACGTTGCCTGAGTCATTATCCCAACCAGATATTATTCATCACGCAGGGTTATATCTGTCGCAACGCAAGAGGAGAAGTGGATAACCTTAAAAGAGGTGGAAGTGATTATACTGCATCACTGATCGCTGCAGCCATTCAGGCATCTGTTTGCGAGATATGGACAGACATCAGCGGTATGCATAATAACGATCCGCGAATTGTCAACAAAACAATTCCTATCGAACAACTCAGTTTTGATGAAGCAGCGGAGCTGGCCTATTTCGGCGCCAAGATCCTTCATCCTGCTTCTATCTGGCCTGCGCAGCAGTACAAGGTGCCGGTGAAATTGCTGAATACAATGGAACCAGAAGCGAAGGGTACCATCATTACTGAGAAGGCAGCTTCCATAGGCGTGAAAGCCGTTGCGGCCAAAGATGGTATTACTGCTATTAATATCAGGAGCAGCCGCATGCTCCTGGCTTATGGTTTTTTAAGAAAGGTCTTTGAGGTTTTTGAAAAATACCGCACCTCTATTGATATGATCACTACTTCCGAAGTGGCAGTATCACTGACCATCGACAATGATTCAGCCCTGGCCCAGATCGAAAAAGAGTTATCAGTATTCAGCACGGTTGCGATCGATAAGGATCAGACCATCGTCAGCATAGTTGGCAACCAGATCGCTGCACATGCTGATACTTTAAAAAAGGTTTTTGATAGCCTGAGCAATATTGATGTACGCATGGTTTCTTATGGAGGGAGTGAGCATAATATTTCTATTCTTGTAGGCAGTGGCACTAAGAAGCAGGTATTGCAACAACTCAACAGCGGTTTGTTTGGCCTTTGAAACTGATAGTCTTTCCATGAAAAAAGCCAGGCATGCCTGGCTTTCTATTTATTGTTTATATCCGGTTTCATCAAACGATCAGCAGGGCATCACCGTAGCTGAAGAAACGGTATTTATCTTTTATCGCTTTCTTATATGCTTCCATAGTAAGATCATAGCCTGCGAAAGCACAGGTCATGATCAACAGGCTGGTTTTGGGCAGATGAAAATTTGTCACCAGAGAATCAGCAATGCTGAAATCAAATGGAGGATGGATAAAAATATTGGTCCAGCCTTCAGAAGGCTTCAGTAATTTTTGAGCGGTGACTGAAGATTCCAGTGCTCTCATGGTGGTTGTACCAACAGAGCAGATACGGTGCCCGGTTTCCTTAGCCTTATTCACGATTTTACAGGCGGCATCTTCTATGCGATAGTATTCGGCATCCATTTTATGTTTGCTCAGGTCTTCCACTTCAATAGGCCTGAAAGTTCCCAGGCCGGTGTGAAGTGTAACTTCGGCAAAGCGGATACCCTTGATCTCGCAACGCTTGATGAGTTCGCGGCTGAAGTGCAGTCCTGCAGTAGGAGCAGCCACAGCGCCCTCATGCTTGGCATAAACAGTCTGGTAGCGCTCGCGGTCTTCTTCGTCAGGCTTGCGTTTGATATACTTGGGTAAAGGAGTTTCACCATATTTTTCAAGCACCAGCCTGAAATCGTCATCAGTGCCCTCGTGCAGGAATTTGATGGTACGGCCTCGTGAAGTGGTATTGTCGATCACTTCAGCCACCAGTTCTTCTGTATCTCCAAAATAAAGTTTGTTGCCTACGCGGATCTTTCTTGCGGGATCAACGATCACATCCCAAAGGCGATGTTCTTTGTTCAGTTCTCTCAAAAGGAAGACCTCGATCTTGGCGCCGGTTTTTTCCTTACGGCCATACATGCGGGCCGGAAAAACCTTGGTATTGTTTACGGTAAATACGTCCTTGTCATCGAAATACTCAAGGATGTCCCTGAAATACCTGTTTTCCATCTGGCCGGTCTTACGATGAACCACCATCATACGGGCGTCTTCACGTTTTTTGGCAGGATGCTGGGCAATAAGGTTGAGTGGCAGGTCGAACTTGAATTGTGAAAGCTTCATGGGCTGTTTTTCAATTAATGATTTCTGGCCTCATGACGCAAACCGTGCAGAAGAGTTGCGGGACAACCCCCGGTCTTACGGCACCGGGCAGGTCATTTAGCTTTAAAGGCCGCAAAAATAAGGGTTAAATCAAAATTTGGATTAAATTTTTTGTAAAGAACCGGATTCATGAGGCTTTATATTATCTTCAATTCTCTTGTAATCTAAAATCTTAAACTAACCGACCGTTTATGAGGACCCTGATTCTTGCTGCAGTTTCACTCTTGCTCTCTACAGTTGTTTATTCACAGAAAATTAAAGTACCGGCAAAAAAATATCCCAGCCTTTTATGGGAGATTTCGGGCAATGGCCTGAAAAAGCCATCCTATCTTTTTGGGACCATGCACGTGAGTAGTAAAATGGTATTCCACCTTTCCGACTCATTTTACATTGGCCTTAAGAATGCTGATGTGGTAGCCCTGGAAACCGATATGGGCACCTGGCAGGAAGATTTTTCAAGGTATGACATGGAAGGTGAAGGCATGTACAACATGTTCCGGAATTACCGTAAAAACTCCGGTCCTGAAGATTATCTCACCATTAATACTTTACAATTTGCTCCTTATGAAAAAGTGATAGAGGCGGCTCTCTACAGCAGTCCATCAATGATCAATAATTTTTTATACCGCAACAATTCCGATCGTGCCGCTGATTTTGAAGAAGATACTTACCTGGACATGCATATTTACCAGGCAGGTAAAAAATGGGGTAAGAAAGTTTTGGGTGTTGAGAATTTTGATGAAAGCATGCGCCTGATGAAAGAAGCTTATGAAGATGCGGCGCGTGAGAAAAATAAAAAAGAAAGAAGCTATGATTATGATGAGGACCTTTCTTACAGCAAGCTGGAAGATGCTTACCGTACCGGCAACCTAGACTGGCTGGATTCTATCAATAAAGTGAATTCCACTTCACCGGCTTTTGATGAAAAATTCCTCTACAAGCGCAATGAAATCCAGGCAAACTCTGTTGATTCTATTTTGAAAACAAAGCAATCAGTTTTTGTTGGAGTAGGAGCCGCACATCTTCCGGGTGCCAGAGGCGTGATCGAGTTGTTAAGGAAAATGGGTTATAAGCTGAGACCTATTAAAATGACAGAAAGGGACAGCAAGCATAAAGATGAAGTAGAAAAGATCCGTGTTCCTGTTAGTTTTAGCAGGCAGGTTTCTGCAGACAGCTTTTTTAGTGTGAGCCTCCCCGGTAAGCTTTATGTTTTTGAAAGCCCCTTCATGCCTTTTGTGCAGCAACAGTTTGCAGACATGAGCAATGGCAGTTATTATATCGTAACACGCATCAATACCAACAGTCTGATGTGGGGCCATAGTGAGGCAACTGTTTTACGTAAAATCGACAGCGTGATGTATGAGAATATCCCGGGAAAGATCCTTTCCAAAACAAGTATTGCCAAAAACGGATACAAGGGATATGAAGTGCTGAACCGCACAAGGCGCGGCGACTACCAGCGCTATAATATTTTTGCAACCCCATTTGAGATCATCATTTTTAAAATGAGTGGGAATGGTGATTATGTAAGAGAGGGAAAGGAAGCAGACCTTTTCTTTAACAGCATTGAGTTTGCTGAACAAAAAACAGGCTGGCAAAAATGGAGTCCTTCTTATGGAGGTTTCGAAGCTGAATTCCCCCATTTACCTGTAGTATCTAAACAACAGGGCAACTGGCAATTCATGGCGCTTGATAAAAATACCAGGACCTCTTACCAGGTCATCCGAACTGATGTACATAATTATGATTTTGTTGAAGAAGATACATTCGACCTCGGGCTGATGGAAGAAAGCTTTGGCTCATCTGACTTCATTGATAAATTGATCAGCCGGAAGCAAACCAAACACAATGGTTATTCAGCACTGGATGCAAAATATAAATACAAGGATGGATCAATTGCCCTGGCCCGTTTCCTGATCCAGGGGACTCATTATTATACCTTGCTCTCACAGGGAAGATCGGAAAATCCTTCCATGGGAAAATTCCTGAATTCTTTTGCTATCAGGCCATACATATATGGTCAGCCTGAAAAGCAAGCCGATACCAGTTTATATTATACGGTCAGCTCGCCAGTGCCTTTGGAGAAAGCCAAAAAGATTTCTCTTTATCCTGAAAACATTTACAATATCAAGGCCAGCCAGGATGAAGACCTGTTGCTTGAAGAACAGAATACTTATAAAAGCAGGCTGGTAGCGAATGATTCAACTGGTGAAAAAGTTTATGTGAGTTTCAGAAAGCCTTCCCGTTATTATTACGATACGGATACTGTTGAATCAAAGAAAGATACCATGATCTTTGAAACAGCAAGGATGGACTGGACTTTCAGGAGCCGTAAGTCTTATGACCTTCCTAATAAGGTCAGCGTTTTTGAATATGTGATGGGAGATCCCAAAAGCAGCCGTTATGTAAGAGGTAAACTGTTCAGTCGTGATGGTGTAGAGCACAGGATAGAAATGGAAGGTGATACACTCACAAAACCAAGTTCTTTTATTACCAGTTTCTTCGACAGTTTCCAGCCAAGCGATACGGTGAAAGGAACTAATATCAGGCAAAGGAAAACAGCGCTTTTCTTTGAAGATTTTTTCAGCACTGATACCATGATGCACAAGCGGGCTGTAAAGAATGTTGGCAAGGTGGACTTTGATTCTACTGATCTGAAGCAATTAAAGAAAGCCCTGGAAAGCCTGACCTGGAAAGAAAAGAAATACCTGGATGTTAAAAAGGATTTCGTTTGGCAGCTGGCATTTGTGAAATCGAAAGAATCTGCAGATTTCCTGAAGGATATTTATTTCGCCGCCGGTGATACCATTGAATTGCAGTATACAGCTCTGGAAGCATTACTGAATCAGAAAACGGCTTATGCTTATGGTGTATTCAGGGATATCATGATCAGTGATCCTCCTGTCCTGGGAATTGGCAACAATAATAATTCCTATTCTTATAACATCAGGACAACCATCCAGGGGCCGTATGAGGATTACGATTACAGTTCTTATTCAAGATCTGGTAATTTTCTTGACGACCTTTCTGATTCTGTTCAGCTAACTGCCACTATTATTAAAGATCTTTTACCGCTGATCAATATCAATGATTATGAGTCGCCCATGATGGAGTTACTGGGTACGCTCATCGACAGTAATCTCGTTGCCGCAAAAGACTACGAGATGTACCAGTCAAAATTTTTGATTGAAGCAAAGCAGCTTCTAAAAAAGCAGATCATTAAGGAAAAAAGCAAACAGATAGAGAAGGCACAGGAAGTGGATGAAGACAAGGATGAATATTCTTACTACCAGAATAATAATGAACGTGATTATGGCAACAGCGAATTGAGTTTATACGCCACCTTGCTGATGCCTTTCTGGGATAAGAATCCCGCTGTTCCGCAACTGGTCAAACAGCTATTGAATAGTAATGATAAAAGGCTGAAGTATAATACTGTGATGTTATTGCTTCACAACAAAAAAGCCGTTCCAGATTCCATGTTCAGCTTTTTTGCTGCTCTTGATGATTACAGGTATGAATTATATACCGATCTGAAGGAAAAGAAAATGCTAAAGCTTTTTCCTGATAAGTTCAATAACCATATCGACCTGGCAAAAAGCAAGCTTTTCTCAAGAAACACCTATAATAAGCCTGATACACTTGTTTATATTGACAGGATCGCGGTTCAGCATAAGGACAGGAGCGGTTATGTTTACTTCTTCAAGTACAAGCAAAAGAAAGAAGACAATAACTGGAAGCTGGCTACTGTTGGACTGATACCTACAGATCCGAAGCAATTCAGCTTTGAGAAGAAACTGAAATACTATGAAGAGATGCAGTATGATTTTACTGAGATGAATGATACAAAAATTGAAGAAGATACCCCGCTGGCTTCGCAATTGAAAAAGGCATTAAAGAAAATGCAATACGCCAAAAGAAACAGTGCAGCTGAATTTTATGTCAATGAAAATAAAGATCCTTATGGATTCATGCGGGGACTTAATTTCGGAGACTAGGGATAGCTTCCAGTAAAGCCTTTGTATAGTGGTGCTGCGGCCGGTGATAAACATCTTCTGCAGCACCACTTTCTATTATGGATCCTGCCTGCATGACCATGATCCGGTCGCACATATATTTTACTACAGACAGATCATGGGAAATAAATAACATGGTAAGGCCCAGGTCTTTTTTCAATTCATTCAACAGGTTCAATACCTGTGCCTGAACGCTTACGTCAAGAGCAGAAACAGATTCATCGCAGACCAGGAAACCCGGGTTCATCGACAGTGCCCTGGCAATAACAATACGTTGACGCTGACCGCCAGAAAATTCATGCGGATACCTGTTTGCTACATGTGAAGGAAGATTTACCCTGTCCAGCAATTCGGCTACTCTTTTTTTTCTTTCACCACTGGTTTTTATCAGTCCTGTAACTTTCATGGGTTCTGCAATGGCGGCTCCAACGGTAAGGCGTGGATTGAGCGAGGAGTAAGGATCCTGGAAAACAAGTTGCACCTCCTTCCTGAGATTGATTAATTCTTTTCCTTCGAGTTGGGTAATATCCCTGTTATTATAAATGATGGATCCTGAATCAGGTTCTATCAGTCGCAGCAGTGTTCTTCCCAGTGTTGTTTTGCCACATCCTGATTCTCCCACAAGTCCCAGTGTTTCTCCTTTCCATACTTCCAGGCTTACGTCATTCACAGCAGTGAAATAAGAAGTGACCCTGCCAAATAAATTGGTGGTTGAAGGAAATCTTACTACCAGGTTCTTTGCCTCTACCAGTATTTCTGAAGGCTCAAGCCTGGCAATGATTGGATTTTCTGAATGGCTGGTTTCAAACTGATTGCCGGAAATAAAATCAGCTACTATCGGTAATCGCTGTCCCTTTTCATGTTCGGCAGGCCTGCAGGCAATGAGGGCTTTGGTATAGGGATGCTTTGCTGCGGTAAAAATATTTTTTACTTCATCCTGCTCAACAATCTCGCCTTTGTACATGATGGCCACCCGATCAGCAATTTCAGACACCACTCCCAGGTCATGTGTGATAAAGATGACGCCCATATCTTCTTCCTTCTGTAATTCTTTTATCAGGCCGAGAATGGTTTTCTGCACTGTAACATCAAGAGCCGTGGTGGGTTCGTCGCAGATCAGTAGCGAAGGCTGGCAACACATGGCCATAGCGATCATCACCCTTTGTTTCTGGCCTCCACTGAGCTGGTGAGGATAACGGTCAAATATTTTTTCAGGTGAAGGCAACTGCACCTTACTGAACCAGCTGATGGTGATCTCCTTTGCTTTTATTGATGATAGTTTCTTGTGTCTGAGAATGGCTTCCATTACCTGTTCGCCACATTTCATAACAGGATTGAGAGAAGTCATGGGCTCCTGGAAGATCATGGCGATCTTGTTTCCACGTATATCCTGAATGGTTTTCTGATCGGCAGATAAAAGATCAAGTGAAGAATATCCATCTTCACTGAAAATAATTTTCCCGCTTTGATACCTTGCTGGCGGTTGGGGTAAAAGTTTTAAAATAGATAATGCTGTAACGGATTTTCCTGAACCACTTTCTCCAACAAGGGCAAGGATCTCACCACGATTTACTTCAATTGAAATATTCTTCACCGCTTTTGTAACCTGTTGATCTGTTACAAAATCAATGGCAAGATCTTGAATGGAAATTAATGGTGCTGGCACTTATTCAGAATTAAGGGCAGGGATCTTTGAGTATTTTGATGGGCAGCTTTTTTTGAGGCACAGGATAATACATTAAACAAACAGCACAATCCTGTTTAGTTGTTGTATCGATCACAAAATAAAATTCATCACCCTGTTGAATGGAATCTGGGAAGCTGCATTTGCTTGCAAGGGCAAAGGCATTGTTATAAGTCTTGCCAGTGTTTTCATCAGTCCAGGATTTTTCTACCAGGCCTGAATCTATATTTCCTTCGAGAACCGAGATCGTATAGTTCATGCAATTGGCTTTGATTTCAAGCCTTCCTTTATAACAATTTTTATCCTGGTTTTTTTTGTTTTTACAACCTTTTTCAGTGAAGGCCATTGTGGCGAGGAAGATAAATGATAACAGCAATTTCATGTTCAATGATTCAGGGTTAAAATTTGAGATGTCTCACGGTCATTCCTTTGTGGATCAGCTGTTTTAAAGAATCAATGCCGATCTTGAGATGACGCTCTACAAAAAGTTCAGTGATCTTTTTATCGCTTTCTTCGGTTTTTACGCCTTCCGGTATCATGGGTTGATCGCTTACTAAAAGAAGGGCGCCGGTTGGAATTTTATTATAGAAACCTACTGCAAAAATCGTGGCAGTTTCCATGTCAATGGCATAAGCCCTGATGGCCTGGAGGTATTCTTTAAATTCCTCATCATGTTCCCAAACGCGTCGGTTTGTTGTATATACCGTACCCGTCCAGTAATCAACACCATAATCACGGATGGTAGTTGAAATGGCTTTTTGTAAAGCAAATGCAGGCATCGCAGGTACTTCCGGAGGAAAATAATCGTTGGAAGTTCCTTCTCCGCGTATGGCTGCAATAGGAAGAATGAGATCACCGAGTTTATTTCTTTTTTTCAATCCTCCGCATTTGCCCAGGAAGAGTACAGCTTCAGGTTGTACTGCAGTCAGCAGGTCCATAACAGTTGCTGCGGTAGGACTGCCCATACCGAAGTTGATGATAGTGATGCCATCGGCAGTAGCACATTGCATGGGTTTATCCCTGCCTATTATTTCAACATTATGCCATTCGGCAAAAAGCTTTACATAATTGCTGAAATTGGTCAGTAAGAAGAATTTTCCAAAATTATCCAACGATTCGCCTGTATACCTCGGAAGCCAGTTCTTTACGATATCCTCTTTTGTCTTCATACTACGAATTTAATCATTAGGTTTGAAGCATGATCGCTGTGAGCTATCCAGAACCAAAATTCCGTACCAGGTTGGAAGAAGGCCGGCGGTATATTTTTGATGGAATTCGCAAAACATGGCTGGTTCTTACCGAAGAAGAATGGGTGAGACAGAATTTTATCAATTACCTCGCTTCGGGACTGAATTATCCTTCATCTTTCATAGCATTGGAAAAGGAGATCACGCTTCATGATCTCAAAAAAAGATTTGACGTGTTGATCTATAACAGTGAACACAAGCCCTGGATGATGATTGAATGCAAGGCACCCCAGGTGAATTTGAGCGAAGATGTTTTGCAGCAGGTTTTGAGATACAATATCAGTGTTCCTGTTACCTATATGATCATCACCAATGGAAGTCATACAGTGGGATGGAAAAAAGAGGGGAGTGGCTTAAAGCTCTTAAGCGAGATGCCTTCCTGGAACGAATAGCCTGACAAAAATCAGTTGGAATATTTCCCATTCCATTCATCAAAGCTCATTTCAAATTTGATCTCATTTTTTCCATGCAGGCCAGTTTCTTTCCATCCCTGCATCCTGTAGAATTTTTCAGCCCTTGTATTGAATGCTGTTCCCAGCCAAATGGTTTCTTTGGTCTGCAGAAAATACCAGTTGAGCATGATTTCATGTAACTGTTTGCCTATGCCTTTTGCTTCATGATCAGGATGCACAAAGAGGGCCCATACATTACGATCTGCCAGATCTACAATTGCAAATCCAACAATACAGTCGCCAGTTTCACATACCCAGCCCTTTCCTTTTTGAGTGATGAAATGTGCGCAGTCCGCATCTGAAACCAGTGCGGGATTGGATAGAACATTTTCCTTAACCGCATTCCTGACCACCTGGATCTGCGGAATGTCGGTGAGAACTGCTTCACGAAAGATCATAAGCTGTATTTGGTTGAATCAAAGATTGGATTTTGTTTTTAATAATCTATCCGGAAAGGAAATTTATGAGCCAGATTTCATTTTTGAATGGATGAAAAAATCAATTTTAAAATTTATGATGAGACGGAGCGCAAATTCTTTTTACTAACAGCAGGAAGTAAGGCTTTTGATTTTTGAGCCTTTACCATCATCAATATCAACACCACTATACCCGAGATGATCAAGCCGGTATCTTCAGGTATTCCTAAATACATGGCGGCAAATGTTCCTATAAGGGACCATAATATTGGAATTACCAAAAGTATGAAGGGGAGCTTTTTATCCTGCCATAAAAACAATCCTAAAGTGAAAATGGTGGTAGGGCAGGGCAGACCAATATAAGGACTGTATGGATAAACATGACCTGATAAACTGCCGATGACAGGATAGATGATCAGGGCATACAGGATCAATAAAGCACCTGACCATCCGTAGATGTTATTTCTGAATTGGAAAGAAAGTCTTTTTCTGATCAGGCTATAATGGATCAATAAATATGATTGCAGGATGAATAAAGCTCCGAAAAGCCAGGCAGCTGGGTTGATCCTTGTAAAAAAATACAGGTGGTAAACAATGCCCATCCACAACCAGTAGAAAGCCAGTAGCCAGGCAACAAATTTTTTGAAAGAAGGTTTTTTACTAACTGACAGGAAAACAATCATGGCGGCCAGGAAGTAAAAGAAATACTGCAAAGGATAGATACCCAGGTTATACTGTTTGAAGATCTCCAGGAAATTCTCTCTTGTGAATGGAAGTTCCATGAGAAAGCAAGTTGATGGTTTCTTTCAGATTAGAAAATGACAGGTATCAGGGTTACAAAGAATAGTGATCAGGCAATTTACTTCCATGGTTTCAACCAATTTTATCCTGCCTCCATTTCATTCATAAGCCTGTCAAAAGAATCCAGCAAACCAGAAACTGAACTCATGGTATCAGGATTTGTAATGGCCAATTCTTTATTGATTTTGGTTTTGGCAAAGGGAATGAGCAGCTGTGTTTCTTCAGTGATACCAGCCATAATGATTCTGAGTGTACCCAGCAGCGATTCATGTCCTTTCTGACCCATTGATGATGCAGTGATCAGTGCCGTAGGTTTTTGTGCAAACTCCATAGAAGAAACAGTCCAGTCAATTGCGTTTTTTAATGAACCTGGAACGCCCATGGCATATTCAGGTGTGCAGATCAGGATGCCATCAAATGACCTGAGAAGTTTTCTGAATTCAATGACTGGTAATGGTGGATGATCATTATCCAGGTCAGGATTAAAATGCGGAAGCGAAGCCAGGTCATTGTAAATAGTAATCTGGAACTGATCCCTGGTAAGATTTATTATCGCCCTGATATAATCAAGGTTGGTGGATTGCGCCCTGGTGCTGCCGCAGATTGCCAGGACTTTTTTCCTTGTTGGCATGATGAATTAAAATAGTTGTTGAAATTAGGGAGAAGATTACATGATTCTTTGGAAGATTCAATATCCATTAATAAAAAAGCAGCCTTGTGAGCTGCTTTCCATTAGTTATAGCGCGATTTATTTTTAGAGCTTAATAAAAAAATTGTTTGATTTTTTAAATGGGTAAGTCGATTTTGTCTGGTTTTTCTTATTTCCGTTAATGTCACATTCCTTTTCTGTTATTGATTTTCCAAAGAAAACATTTTCTTTCATAAATAAGGCTTGTGAAATATAAAACTCGTTATCTATGGTTCTGGTTTTAAGAAAGGTTTCGTTGTTTGAATATGTCAGGTAATTTCTAAATTTCAGAGGAGAATCATTTTTTTGAAAGGACTTTGATTTTGGAGATTTTCCATTCAGTTTGCTCATATTAAAGTCGCAATTGAAAAACGGATCTTTGGTTAGACTGAATTTTGATACTAAAATTCCACTTTTGGGAGGTATATGCAAGATTTTTTTGGGTTTGTATTTAGAAGAAGAGATAACTCCGGATTTCTTTCCCTGCGATGTTGTTGAAATTGAATTGCCATATGTATTCCTTAGTTTGAAATTTGATAACGCATCTACAAAACTTGAAGAAGATGTTGTGGAATAAGAAGTATAAAATGCTTCAGACTCCTCTGCATCATTCCAGTATTCATACGAAATATCATTAAAAATCATATGGGATTTATTCCAGTCGATGAAAATAGATGAATCAGTTTTATTGCTTAGTATGAAATTCATTACTCCGCCATCTTCCCAGAAGTTATAAGTGATCTTAATCTCGGAGTTCTCAAAAACAAATGCATTATTTTCTACTGTAGTATTTGTAGAACTGGTTTCCATTACCTGATAATACCTGGAACATGAAGAACAGAAATAGATCATTAGAAAGTAAATCAGGAATTTTAGTTTGGACATTTTTGAAATTTTATGTTTTGGTATATGGTTATATCGGCGTGAATATATAAATAGTATTAGTAATAAGATAATTATATTACTTATAATTAAGATTTTATTTAGAGCAGAACTTCATCATTGTGAATTGCAACGATATATCTCCATAATGAGAGTAAGTCGAGAGGACATGCCGAATGTTCAACTCAATTCAATTAAAACATCTAAATCACCTACCTAAGTTTTTTTATTTACCTGAACAGCAATGATTCCAATTGTTCAAACAAGTGGCAATAAAAAAACCACTCCCTGACAGGAGTGGTTTTGAGGTAAATAGATTTTAAATTTTAGAATCCTTTCTTCTCTTGAGCTTTCTGCATCGGGTTCATGCCATTCGATTGCCCGCGTGCGGCCTGCTTCTGCCTGAACACGGTGAACCTTGATGGCTCCTGTTTGATTTCACCCCAGGTATTATTGTCTTCATTGATGTCTGCTGTCTCACGCATAGGATCCAATTTGATGGAGGCTACTTCTTTATCTTTCATAAAGAATTTAGTTACTCCATTTTCATTCTGACGCCATACCTGTGCAGGGATCCTGTCAATTTCTTTTGTTCCGTCCTTGTAAGTCCATTCGATAATGATCGGCATCACCAGTCCGCCCTTGTTGCTGAACTTCAGTTCATAGAAATGCTTGCCTGCCAGTCTTGTTTTTTCTTCTGCTGTCAGCTCTTCTACAAAAGATTGGCCGGGCACAGAATATTTGGTGCTGTTGTAAGGTTCAATGCCACGTGCATACCTCCAGTAAAAATCACGAAGTGATGAATCCCTGTCGGTTTCAAAAATGATCTTGTTATCCTGCCTGTTTCTCACCTTAGAAATATCTTCAAAAGGATTAACAGCAGGTTTGGGAAGGGATTGCATAGTTGTATTAGATGAAGGTGGAGCTGCATCTGTATTGGCTTTGGCATATTTTACTGAATCCAGTGAGATATCGCAGGCATCAGTTCCATAGAACCATCCTCTCCAAAACCAGTCAAGGTCTTCGGCGCTGGCATCTTCCATGGTCCTGAAAAAATCGGCCGGCTCGGGATGCTTGAATGCCCAGCGGCGTGCATATTCCCTGAAGGCATAATCAAACTGCTCGCGGCCCATGATGGTTTCCCTAAGGATGTTTAAACCAGTTGCTGGTTTGGCATAAGCATTAGAACCAAAATTGTTGATGTTTTCCGAATTGGTCATGATGGGCTCCAGCTGGTCTTTTGGAAGCTTCATATAGTCCGTGATCGTCCAGGCTGGCCCGCGGCGTGAAGGAAATTTATTGTCAAACAATTCTTCAGAGAGGTATTCAACAAAAGTATTCAGTCCTTCATCCATCCAGCTCCACTGGCGCTCATCGCTGTTGATGATCATGGGGAAGAAGTTATGACCCACTTCATGAATGATCACACCGATCATTCCATTCTTGGTGCTTTCGCTGTAAGTGCCATCCTTATTGGTTCTTCCGAAGTTGAAACAGATCATTGGATATTCCATACCGTTAGAAGCTTCCACACTTTGAGCTGTTGGATAAGGATAAGGTATGGTAAACTTTGAATAGGATTTAATGGTATGTGCCACAACCTTGGTGGAATAAGGTCTCCACAGGTTGTAAGCTTCTTTTGGATAAAAGCTCATACACATTACCTTCTTGCCTTCCACCCACACAGGCATGGCATCCCATACAAATTTGCGTGAGGCAGTCCAGGCAAAATCCCTGACGTTATCAGCCTTGAAGATCCAGGTTTTTGTTTTGTTGCTTTTTTGTGCTTCTGAAGATTTTGCTTCTGCCAGCGTTACAATTTCAACAGGCTCTTTTGCTGTTTGAGCTTTTTGCCAGCGTGCCAGTTGTGCAGCACTGAGGTTTTGTGCATAGTTAGTGACCTCGCCAGTACCACCTACTACATGATCAGCAGGTACTGTCACCTGGACTTTGAAGTTGCCAAAGGTGAGAGCAAATTCACCACGGCCGGTGAACTGGTGGTTTTGCCATCCCTGGAAATCACTATACACACAAAGACGGGGATACCATTGAGCCATTGTAAAAACATAGTTGCCATCTTCAGGAAAATATTCATAACCGCCACGGCCACCCATGGCCATCCTGTTGGCGATCTTATAATTCCAGTCGCAACGGAAAACAAATTTTTGTCCCGGTTTTAAAGGCGCAGGCAATTCAACACGCATCATGGTTTTGTTGATGGTGTATTTCAGGTTTTTACCTGTAGCATCGGTAAGCCTGGTGATGATATGTCCATAGCCATTGTCCTTATCCTTGTCTTCTGCCGATAATAACTGCTGCGAAGTTGCCATGCGTGGCATGCTGTTGCTGTTCTGGTAATTGGCATTGTTGATGCTGCTGTGCTGGTTTTCATCCAGCTGAAGCCAGAGATAGGTGAGCACATCAGGCGAATTGTTGAAATAGGTAATAGTTTCTGTTCCTGTGAACTTCTGGTTCTTTTCATCCAGGGTACCCTTGATGTCATAATCGCAACGCTGCTGCCAGTACTTTGGACCGGGAGCACCACTTGCGGTACGGTATTCATTAGGTGTTGGTAAAATGCCAGCCAGCTGCTCAAACTTGTTTCCATGATTGGAGCCGGGGTTGTTTTGAATGTTTTGCGCAAAGGAAGTGGCTGCAAGCCCGGCCGATGCAAAAAACAAGAAAACTTTCTTCATGTGTTTATTGTTTGTGTTGTGAAAATGTATCAGTACAAAATGGTTGTTTGAAATTAAGTGAATCTCTTTTACTGGATCCACCATAATTTCTACCAGGGAATTCTTTCTAATGCCATTTTAATCGAAAAAGCTGCCACACTCAAGGAAATGATCCAGACCCAAACACGCCTGTCCAGCTTCAGTAACTGCACGAAAAGCAGTGCCAGTAAAAGGATCAGGAATACTACCAGGATCTGTCCAATTTCAAGTCCTACACTGAATCCGAGCCAGGAAACTACAAAGCTCTGGTCTTCTGCCAGCAGCCATTTGAGTGTATTGGCAAATGCAAGTCCATGTATCAGTCCAAAGAACAACGCCAGAACATAGTTGATGCGTACAGCCCTTTTTGTAAAAGTTTTCTGAAATAAATTGCTGACCGCGGTAAAGATGATGGTGCAGGGGATCAGAAACTCCACCCATTTTTCGTTTACGGTGATCAGGTCTTTTGAGCTTAGCACCAGGGTGATGGCATGGCCCACTGTAAATGAAGTTACCAGGATCAGCACCTGTTTCCAGTCCTTTAATAAATAAATAGCCGCCAGTGCTGCTATAAAAAAAATATGGTCCAGGGCATCCTTGTTAATGATATGTTCCCAGCCGATCGAAAAATAAAAGCCAAAATCACTCATGCGCTTAATATCTAAGGAAAGAAGCCATGTATCAGGCCTTCCCGTTTTCTTTATTTTAACCTTTTAATCCTTTGATGCTTCAAAATAAACCAGAGTTTTGTAGCAGAAAAATTTTCTATGCCGATGGCAGCACTGCTGTATAAATGGTTAATGGTCTATGGTCTGCTCACCAGTTCTGTGTTAGGCCATGACGCGATAAATGAAAATCTCTCAAAGCATCCTTTCTATGTCAGCGTAACAGAGATCAATCATAATGCTACCGATAAAACCCTGGAGATCGACTCCAAGCTTTTTGCTGAAGACCTTGAGCAGATCCTTGAAAAAAATTATAAAACCACACTGGATATTACAGGTGAAAAGGATAAGGAAAGATTTGACCAGCTGATCGCTGATTATTTTTCAAAACATCTGAATCTTTCAGTAAATGGGGCAGCAGTTTCTTTCAGCTATGTAGGTTATGAGGTGGATAAAGAATCAGCACATTGTTATTTCCAGGTAGATCATGTATCCACGGTTTCAAAAATGGAAATCAACAACAGCATATTGTATGATTTCATTGATTCACAAATGAACATCATGCATGTTACCGTAAATGGTAAAAGAAAAAGTACAAAGCTGGCCTATCCGGAAAGGCAAACAAATTTCAGTTTCTAGTCTTCGTCTTCTTCCATTTCATCCAGGATCTCCTGGCTTGGCTTCACCAGTACCTTGTCGATCCGGTGGCCATCCATGTCGATCACTTCAAAATGAAATCCTCTCCAGTCCAAAAGATCGCCGGTTTGTGGAATGCGCTCGAGTTCCTGTAGAATGCAACCTGCGAGGGTATCAAAGCCATATTCTTCATCGCTGGCCCAGTCGGCCTTTCCAAACCTGCTTAAGAAATCATAAAAAGGAATTTGTGCATCTACGAGATAAGTACCATCAGCTCTTTCAATAATCTCGTAATCCTCAATGCCGGTTTGTGGTATATCACCCACAATGGCTTCAAGGATATCGTTCAGCGTGATCATGCCCTGGAGACTTCCATATTCATCCACAATAAAACAATAATGCTGCTTGGTTTCCTTGAATTTCTCCATGACCTGGTAGGCAGTATTATTCTCAGGGACAAAGAGTGCAGGTTGAACGATGTCTTTGAACTTCATGAAATCATCAATGATATAAAGGTCCTTGATGGAAACCATGCCTTTGATGTTGTCGATATTGCCGTCGCAGATGGGATAGACGGAGTGAGGTTCCTGGACTATTTTATCACGCACGATCACTTCATTATCATTGATGTCAAACCAGATGATATCGCTTCGATGCGTCATCAGTGAAGTAATGTTACGGTCTCCCAGGTGGAAGATCCTTTCAATCAGTTCTTTTTCTTCTTCTTCAATGGAACCCGACTCAGTGCCTTCTGAAATGATAGCCTTGATCTCTTCTTCAGTAACCGTTTCATCCTTGGTGCGACGGATATTGAAAATGGTAAAGAAAAGATTGCTGGTCTTATTCAGCAGCCATACGATAGGATGGGTAAAGCCTGCAAATCCTTTCATGGGACCTGCCACGAAAGTGGCGATCTTCTCTGAATTCAATAACCCGATCCTTTTTGGAATCAATTCACCAAAAACGATGGATAAAAAGGTGACGATGATAACCACGATTGTGGTAGAGATGGTGCCAGCATAAGGCCTTAGCAAATCTATTTGCTCGATATAGGGCTGTAGATAAATGCTAAACCTTTCACCGGAATACACACCCGTAAGGATGGCGATCAGTGTAATCCCGATCTGTGCGGCGGATAAAAAAATCTCAGGGTTATTGGAAAGCTTGAGGGCAGCGGCCGCTTTGGCATTGCCTTTTTCCGACATCATTTCAAGTCTTGATTTCCTTGCAGAAACAAGAGCGATCTCCGACATTGTAAATAAACCATTCAATAAGATCAGACCAACTAATATTAAGATCTCCATTTACCAGAATTAATGTTCAGGGCAAAAGCGCCCACTCTATTGTTGAAAACCCAGGCCATCAATCCACCTGTCATCATTCCTAAAAAACCACCTACGATCACATCAGAAGGGTAGTGAACGCCTACATAAACCTGTGCATAGGCAATCAGCAGTGCCCAGGCAAAACCAATATACATCCAGTGTTTAAAAATACCCCTGAAGGTGAGAAAAGCAAAGGTGGCAATACAGAAATGATTGGCCGCATGATTGGATACAAAACTATAGCTTCCGGAACATCTTTGTAATAATAAGCGCACATGATCCATAAAGGCAGGATCACCACAAGGCCTGAGTCTTTCGAAACCTTCCTTGAAAACCCTTGCTCCAATGATATCGGTAATGGCCACCGCGCAAATGAATCCCAGGCTCCAGAGCATACCTTTCTTACCAAAATTCAATGCCATGAATACCAGAATGAACAGGTACACAGGCGCCCAGATGTAAGAATCACGCAAAAAAGGAAATACGGCATCAAAAAAAGGATTGGTAAGCTGGCTGTTGAGTTTGATGAATAGCCATTGGTCCCATTCTTCTATCCGCTGCCACCAACTGGTAGCCACAAGGGTGTACATGAAGCAAAAGTAAGCGAAGAACTTACCTCCTTTGGCGAATATTTCCTTGCTTCTACCTCAAAAATTAGTTTTTTTGCAACCGGCTTTCCCTTAAAACCCTTTGCCTTCAATGTTCCTACGACTTAAAATGCCAAAAACCCTGTTATGGGTGTTCAACCTGCTCATCATCTTTTTGATGATGTTCACTACGTACAGGCTGATCACCATGATGGCATTTTTACCCGAAGGCGAAGACTGGAAAAACATGCTGCCCACTTTTTTCCTCGGCATGCGTTTCGACCTTCGCTGGATCAGCATCATCTTATTACCCATCATTGTAGCCAGCCTGATACCACAATGTTCTCCCTTTCATTCTCAACGCAACCGTAAGATCTGGACCTGGTACCTGGCCGTTGTGACCTTTGTTCTCATTTTTTTCTTTGCTGCTGATTTTGGCTGTTTTTCCTATAACAAAACCCGCCTGGGTGCCAGTGCACTCAATTTTGTAGAAGACCCCAAGATATCCATGACCATGCTCTGGCAATCCTATCCTATTATCTGGATGGTGCTCGGACTGGTAGTTACCGTGCTTTTATTACGCATGATGTTCCGGAAACTTCACCGCAATGTAGTGATCAGGACCGATGGCATGGGCATACCTTACCAGCGTAAATGGTTTGTAGCGGCCATTTTCTTTTTTGGTTTTTTTCTTTATGGCAATGTTGGTCCACAACCGCTAAAATGGAATACGGCTTTCCGTTTCAATAACAGTTTCAAATCTTTTCTTGCCCTGAATCCACTCCAGAATTTTTTCTATACCCTGAAACTCCGACGAACAGAATATGATGAAACCAGGGCCAGGGCTTATTTTCCATTAATGAAAGACTGGCTGGGACTGGAAGACCAGGCATTTTCTTTCAAAAGAACTGTAAAGCCGGAACCTAGTGTCACCAGCTCACAACCCAATGTGGTGCTGGTTGTTTGTGAGTCCATGAGCATGTATAAGAGCAGTATGAGCGGCAATCCCCTGAACACCACGCCTTATTTCCAGTCGCTAGCCGATAGTGGTGTGTTTTTCAACAGGTGCTTTACGCCGCATTTTTCTACTGCGAGAGGATTGTTTGCCACCATCACTGGCATTCCGGATGTGCAGCTATCAAAATTTTCAACCCGCAACCCGGAAGCCCTGGACCAGCATACCATTATCAATGATTTTGCGGGTTATGATAAATATTATTTTTTAGGAGGAAGCCCGAGCTTCAACAATTTTGAAGGCCTGGTAAAAAATATCGATGATGTTCACATGAATGTGGAAGGTAAGTTCAAACAGGACCCGGTCAATGTTTGGGGCATCAGCGATAAAGATCTTTTCCTGGAAGCCAATAAGGTTTTTGCAAAACAGTCCAAACCGTTTTTTGCCATCGTTCAGACAGCGGATAATCACAGGCCATTTACCATTCCTGAAGCAGATAAGGATGAATTCCGCAAAAAAACCATCAGCGAAAAAGAGTTGGAGCAATATGGTTTTGAATCACTGGCGGAATACAACGCCTTCCGTTATTCCGATTTCTGCATCGAAAAGTTTATGGAAGCCGCCAGGAAAGAAAAATACTTTGCCAACACCATTTTTGTTTTTGTAGGAGATCATGGTGTGTCAGGTAATGCAAGAAATCTTTATCCCGAAGCATGGACAACAGAAAGGCTGACAGAAGAGCACGTGCCACTCTTATTTTATGCGCCTGGAATTTTAAAACCACAACAAAGGAATGAAGTGGTTTCACAGATCGATGTATTACCCACCATTGCCGGCATGGCAGGTACTACTTATACCAATACAACTCTGGGTCGGGATCTTTTACATCCATCTACCAAAGAGCATTTTGCATTTACCATCACGCACGATGAGGGTAGGATAGGGCTGGTGACCAATGATTTTTATTTTACCAAAAACCTGAATTTTAAAAAAGAAGAGATACATTTCTTTAATGAGAATTCATCCTATACACCACAGCAGGTTGATTCCATCAAACGCAGGATGACTGAACTTACTTCTGCTTATTATGAAACGGCAAGATGGATGCTGGTTCACAACAAAAAATAACCTGATTAATCTTTCGCTGATCCCGGCCATTTTGCCAGGATGATCATCCTCGGAGTATTTTTCACATTGTAAGGATTGAGCTCATAGTCTCCAAAGACTTCCACCACCTGCATGCCCTGGTAGGACAGCATTTCAGTAAAATCACCCAGACTTAGTTTTGCTACTTTTTCCGTGTATTCCAGGGGTTTTTCAAGTGCAGGATCCGTTACGATGATCTTTTTAAAAAAATGATTTTCATCCATCCATCGCCTGATCTCGTAATGCGTATGATCAATGATCCTTTCCTCGCTGTTCACCAGTCGCTCTTCTACATAGTGAACATTGAGATAATCAAAGAGTAAGGTTCCTGTTTTCTTCAGGCTTTTGACGATGGTGGCGATGGCGTCATCATGCTCACGTCTTGTATTGAAATAACCGAAGGAGGTAAAGAAATTAAATGCATAATCAAAATAATTGATCCATGCAGGCAGGCGCATATCATGCTGAAAAAAATGAAGGCGATCCGTTTCAAACTGTTTGGCAAACTGGATGCTGTCCATCGAAATATCAATTCCGGTTACGTCATAACCCTGTTCTGCAAGGAATCGGCTATGTCTTCCCTTGCCGCAGGCAATGTCCAGCATCAGGCAGTCCTTTGAGGGTTGGAGATGGTCTAACAGTCTCAGAATGAACCTTTGCGCTTCTGAATCATCCCTGTCAAAGTAGAGCTTATGATAAAACGGGGAATTGAACCATTCTTTATACCATTCCTTAGCTGCCATCGCCTATTTTTTACAAAAGTAAAGGCTTGCGGACTTCTTCTGTTGAAAGCCCTAAGCCCGAAAACCGTATTTTTGCTACCCGAAATTTTTTGGGGACTAAATTTGTTTTTGTGGCATTGATCAAGAGCATATCGGGTATCAGGGGAACCATTGGCGGAAAACCGGGTGATTCTTTAACCGCGATCGACATCGTAAAATTCGCAGCTTCTTTTGGAAATATCATTGCCGAAAGAAGAGAAGATAAGTCGGCACCCACCCGCATGGTGATTGGCCGCGACGGCCGCATCAGCGGTGAAATGGTAAGCGCCCTGGTAGTTCAAACCCTGGTGAGTATTGGAATTGATGTGATCGACCTGGGTCTCTCCACAACGCCAACCGTAGAAATGGCTACCAAGGCAGAAGGTGCTGATGGAGGCATCATCATTACTGCCAGCCATAATCCCAAGGAATGGAATGCCCTGAAATTATTGAATGGAGAAGGTGAGTTCATAGATGCCGAAGTAGGCGCTGAAGTGCTGGAAAGAGCCAGGACTGAAGAACTTGGGTTTGCCATCGTGGACAAGCTGGGAAAGGTAACTACGGATAACAGCTGGCTTCAAAAACATATTGACCTGGTTTTGAACTATCCTCTTGTTAACGCTAAGGCCATCGAGAAAAAGCAATACAAGGTGGTGGTCGATTGTATCAATTCAAGTGGCGCGCTGGTACTGCCTTCACTCTTGCAGCAGTTGGGTGTTGCAGAAGTCATTGTCATCAATGGTGAGGTCAATGGAAAATTCGCCCATAACCCTGAACCCCTGCCTGAACACCTGACCTCCCTGAGCAATGAAGTGGTCAAGCAAAAAGCTGATTTTGGAATTGCAGTGGATCCTGATGTGGATCGTCTTTGTTTTGTTTGCGAGGACGGAAGCATGTTTGGAGAAGAATATACGCTGGTGGCCGTATCAGACTATGTGCTCAGTAAAAAAGCAGGTAATACGGTGAGCAATATGAGCAGCACCAAAGCGCTTAAAGAAGTTACACAAAAAAGAGGAGCTGAATATTATCCATCACCCGTAGGCGAGGTAAATGTGGTGAAGAAAATGAAGGAAACGCAGGCCGTGATTGGTGGTGAGGGGAATGGTGGTATCATCGTCCCTGATTTTCATTATGGCCGCGATGCGCTGATTGGCATTGCCCTTTTCCTTTCTCATTTTGCCGGTTTTAAAAAAGGACTGAAATCCTTCCGCGCCAATTATCCGGATTATTTTATTTCCAAGAACAAAATAGAACTGGAGAACGGCCTTGATGTAAATTCCATTTTTGACAAGATCAGGAAGAAGTACAGGAATAACCCGATCAATACGGAGGATGGACTAAAGATCGAATTTGATGAGGACTGGGTGCACCTTCGCACTTCCAATACAGAACCCATCATCCGCATTTATGCTGAAAGCAGTTTTGAAACAACGGCCAACAATATTGCAAAAAGACTGATGCAGGACATCCGTGAATGCAGCCTTTAGTCTTATAACAAAAACACCAGGGTTGTTTTTTAATGCATCCGGTGTTTATTTTGTATTGCCATCATCTTATTCCGGCAGTTGAACCCAGAGGCCGGGGCCATTTGAAAATTTTAAGTCATGCACGAGACGACCTTGGAAGAAACCAGAAATGAAGTCCCCGTTGGAATAGACCAGAGGATTTATTTTGACAATGCAGCTACCACCGCGCTGGATCCTGAAGTGCTGGAAGCCATGCTACCATACATGACAGATCATTTTGGCAATCCTTCTTCCATTTATTCTTATGGAAGGGAAACAAGACTAGCAGTGGAAAATGCCCGCAAAAGCGTGGCTAAGATCCTGGGCGTAAAACCAGGGAGTATATTTTTCACCAGCGGCGGCACAGAAAGTAACAACACGGCCATTGCGGCTTCTATCCGTGATCTTGGCTGTACCCATATCATTACTTCTCCCATTGAACACCATGCCGTATTGCACACGGTGGAGCATTTTGCAGAGGATCGTCATATAACCACCAGCTTTGTTGCATTAAAGGAAGATGGGCATGTGGACCTGCAAAACCTGGAAGACCAGCTGGAGCAATTTACCACTGCATGTAAAAAATGCCTGGTTTCATTAATGCATGCAAATAATGAAATTGGCGTACTGCTGCCCATCAAAAAAGTTGGTGAGATCTGCCGTAAATATGCGGCCATATTTCACTCCGATTGTGTTCAAACCGTTGGCCATTATCCTATTGACCTGGGCGATTTGTATGTTCATTTTATTTCAGCTGCTGCACATAAATTTCATGGTCCAAAAGGCGTGGGTATTCTTTATGTGAATGAGCATGTACACATTAAGCCTTTCATCTTTGGTGGCGGGCAGGAGAGAAACATGCGTGCAGGTACCGAGAATGTTTATGGCATTGTTGGTTTTGCCAAAGCACTTGAAATCGCCATGCGTGATTATGAATTTACCAGTCATTATATCAATGACCTCAAGCAATACATGATCGATCAGCTCAAGAAAAATATTGAAGGTGTAAGTTTTAACTGCGGTCCCAATTCCCTGTATACAGTATTAAGTGCCTGTTTTCCCAAAACAGAAAAATCTGAGTTCCTGCTCATGAACCTGGATATTAATAATATCTGCGCTTCAGGTGGATCTGCCTGTAGCAGTGGTGCCGATGCAGGCTCACATGTGATGAAGGCATTGAACAAATCTGATGATACCATAACCGTACGGTTTTCTTTCAGCAAGCACAATACAAAAGAAGAAGTGGACAGGGTGGTAGAGAAGCTAAAGGAATTACTATAGTTATTGTTTTCGCTGGCAGCCAAAATATTCATCGGCCTTCAATAGGGTCAAAATCTTCCAGAAAAAACAAGTGAGATTAACACTTAGAGATACCACAATGGATTTCTTCTTCTCGCTCTCATGTAACGTTTGATGTTCATCCAGAAGGCCAGGATCATGTAAACAATGATGGGTGATCCAAGGGTGAGGAGAGAGGTGTACATGAACCACATGCGGATCCTGCTGGTAGCTATGCCCATCCTGTCCCCAATTGCTGAAAGCACACCAAAAGCCTTCCATTCAATAAAATCTTTAAAACGGTTCATGTTTCGAAAGTAAAATATTTTGGCAAATCATCAATCTCTTCCGTCCCGATCTTAAGGGGTTTTTAAGTAAATTTGCACCACTTTTAAAGCAGGTTGTCCTTAATCCCTGCAAATTTCTACTATAAAATCTAGACTATGCTTTTTGATCTGGAATTAATTAAAAAGGTATATACTGAACTTCCGACCAAGGTTGCTGGAGCCAGAAAGCTCCTCGGCCGCCCTATGACAATGGCTGAAAAGATCCTTTATTCTCATTCCTACAAACCTGCAACAAGGGTTTATGAAAGGGGTAAGGATTATGTTGATTTTGCGCCGGACCGCGTTGCCATGCAGGATGCAACGGCCCAAATGGCCCTTTTGCAATTTGATACCTGTGGCCGCGACCAGGTTGCGGTTCCTTCCACTGTTCACTGCGATCACCTGATCCAGGCAAAAGTTGGTGCAAAGGAAGACCTCTCTACCGCTATTGATACCAACAGGGAAGTATATGATTTCCTTGCTTCAATTTCCAATAAATACGGGATCGGCTTCTGGAAACCCGGAGCCGGTATCATTCACCAGGTGGTACTTGAAAATTATGCCTTTCCCGGTGGTATGATGATCGGTACTGACTCCCATACACCAAATGCTGGTGGACTGGGTATGATCGCTATTGGTGTTGGCGGTGCCGACGCTGTTGACGTAATGGCCGGACTTCCCTGGGAATTGAAAATGCCCAAACTGATTGGCGTAAAGCTTACTGGTAAGATGAGTGGATGGACAGCTGCTAAAGATATCATTCTTAAAGTAGCAGGCATCCTCACCGTAAAGGGTGGTACCGGTGCCATTGTTGAATATTTTGGCGAAGGTGCAGACAGCCTGAGCTGTACAGGTAAAGCCACCATTTGTAACATGGGTGCTGAAATAGGCGCTACCTGTTCACTGTTTGCCTACGATGAAAAAATGGCTGGCTACCTGAAAGCTACTGGTCGTGAAGAAGTGGCCTTCCTTGCTGATTCAGTGAGAGAACACCTTCGTCCGGATGCTGAAGTATATGCAAAGCCTGAAAAATATTACGACCAGCTCATTGAGATCAACCTCAGTGAACTGGAGCCGCATGTGAATGGTCCTTTCACTCCAGACCTGGCCACACCAATTTCCAAGATGGCTGAAGCAGTTGCTGCCAATGGCTGGCCTGATGAAGTGGAAGTGGCACTGATTGGTTCCTGTACCAATTCTTCTTACGAGGATATCAGTCGCTCTGCATCCATTGCAGCACAGGCAAAAACAAAGGGACTGAAAACCAGGAGCGAATTCACAGTAACTCCAGGTTCTGAACTAGTTCGTTTTACTATTGAAAAAGATGGCTACCTGGATACCTTCGACGAGATTGGTGGTGTAGTCCTGGCCAATGCCTGCGGACCCTGCATCGGTCAGTGGGCCAGGCATATTGATGATCCTACAAGGAAGAATACGATTGTTACTTCTTTCAACAGGAATTTTGCCAAGCGTAACGACGGACTGGCTTCTACGCATGCATTTGTTGCATCGCCTGAAATTGTCACTGCTTATGCAATTGCCGGAAGACTTTCTTTCAATCCACTCAAGGATAAATTATTGAATGAGAAAGGAGAGGAAGTAATGCTGGATGAACCCAAAGGATATGAACTTCCTCCCAGGGGATTTTCAGTTGATGATCCGGGATACCAGCCGCCAGCTGAAAATGGTAAAGATATACCTGTTGTGGTGAGTCCTACTTCTCAAAGATTGCAATTGCTGTCGCCATTCGCAGCCTGGGAAGGCACAGATCTGACGGGTTTGAAACTCCTGATCAAGGTAAGAGGAAAATGTACTACGGATCATATCTCCATGGCAGGTCCCTGGCTGAAATTCCGAGGACACCTGGATAATATCTCCAACAATATGCTGATCGGTGCCGTGAATTATTTTAATAACCAGACCGATAGTGTAAAGAACCAGCTTGATGGAAGCTATGGTCCTGTACCTTCAACACAAAGAGCTTATAAGGCTGCAGGTCTTGGTTCAGTAGTTGTGGGAGATGAAAACTATGGTGAAGGTTCTTCAAGAGAACATGCAGCCATGGAGCCCAGGCATCTTGGTGTTCGTGTGATCGTGGTAAAGAGCTTTGCACGTATTCACGAAACCAACCTGAAAAAACAGGGAATGCTCGGACTTACTTTCGCCAACAAGGAAGATTATGATAAGATCCTGGAAGATGATGTGATTGATATTACGGGCTTAACTGAATTTGCTCCGGGCAAACAGTTAACCATGGTGCTGCATCATCAGAACGGAACTACAGAAAAGATAAAGCTGAATCATACCTATAATGAACAGCAGATCGAATGGTTCAAGGCAGGAAGTGCGCTGAACCTGATCCGAAAGCAGTTTGGAAAGGCTTAAGAGTTCACGAGTTGGGTTGATTCTTAATGTAACTCTTGTCACCCTGAAAGGGTCATGGATGTTCAACATTCTTTGTGTCCGTTGTGGTTCGTGATCCTAAAGAAACAGCCGGATCACAAAGGACACCAAGGAGGCACGAAGGACACGGCGAAAGGTTCACGAATTCACACAATCGTTTAAGATACGTACAGATTTTATTACGGGACTTTGAGAATTTTTGCATTAAGAAACAACTAGTATAACCCGTGAACTTGTGAACTCGTGAACTAATATTGCACCATGCAGCTAATAGGTGAGATCAACTGGGCTTTGATTCTGGGTCCCCTGGGTTATTTTATTATTGTGGGTGGACTGCTGGATGGCTTATTTGTTTTTCTTTTTCTTCGCCTTCGCAAGTACCTGGTCGCTATTGGAGAAGCCCTGGTGGCCAATATTTTTTCTCTCCTCGCAGGTTTTTATTCCTGGCCTTATATTTTTCCCAACGGTTTTGACTTTGAAGACCTCTCTTTTATTTCTTATGGTTTGCTCTGGCTGGTAACTGTGATCACAGAAGCAATTGTTTTGAAATTATTCAACCGGTCCAAAGCCTGGAAATTTATTTTTCTCGCGAGTGTTATAATGAACCTTGTCTCCTTCGCAGTTCTCTATTTGTATTTCTGGATGATTAATTAGTGGATAGTTCATAGTCATGGTTTATAGATCATAGTCCTCTGGAGTTCAGGAGTTATATCGTTTTGTTCGAAGCTTTTGTCATCCTGTAAGGATTAACACTTGCCTCGTGTCCTCCTATGTTTGCAAAGACCTTGTTTTTTCTTTTTTTATACCAATAGTTTTGATGCTATAAAGTGAAAAAGAGTGAGAGCCTTTTGTGTCCAAGCAGTCAATTAGACATGTTCTCACGAAGAGA
>JAEWKK010000042.1 GCA_023386045.1 Bacteroidota bacterium | reverse complement strand
TTACACGAGTTCAATAGTTCTAGAGTTCACGAGTTCACGAGTTCACGAGTTCACGAGTTCACGAGTTCACGAGTTCACGAGTTCAAACAACTGCTTAAGATACGAACAGAAATTCTAACAATGAGTTGAGAAATTGCGATCACAAATAACTTGTAAACTTGTGAACTCGTGAACTTGTAAACTAACATTTGCTCATCACTTAACTCTACCTGGAAAGGGGCACGTTTTTTAAGGCGTAAATCGCTAAATATTTATCTATGCTGGCAATGAATTACCGCGGACCTTTCCGTGTGCGTGCAGAACGAAACAGGCCCGACCCGGAGATACTGCATCCCGGAGACGCGATCGTTCGAGTAACCCGTTCATGTATTTGTGGATCTGACCTGCATTTATATCACGGGCTGGTGCCGGACACAAGAGTTGGGATGACCTTTGGTCATGAGTTTACAGGAGTGGTGGTAGAAACTGGATCAGGAGTAAAGAATTTAAAGGTGGGGGATCATGTGATGGTGCCCTTCAACATTGCCTGCGGTAGTTGTCCTTTTTGTAAACAGGAATTATTTGGCAATTGCCATGAGTCCAATACAGAAGCAACAGCGGTAGGAGGCATTTTCGGTTATTCTCATACAGCTGGAGGTTATGATGGCGGACAGGCAGAATATGTAAGAGTTCCTTATGCCGACGTTGGACCAACAGTGATCCCCGAAGGTATGGACCTGGATGATGCCGTACTACTTACGGATGTGGTGCCTACTGGTTACCAGGCAGCTGAAATGGCGGGCATACAACCCGGTGATACAGTCTGTGTATTTGGTGCAGGTCCCATTGGTATCATGGCTGCAAGATGTGCCTGGCTCTTTGGTGCCGGCAGAGTGATCATAATTGATCACCTTGATTACAGGCTTGAGTTTGCCAAACAGTATGCCTATTGCGAAGCTTACAATTTTAAATCCATGGATGATCCTGTTGTTTTCATGAAAAAAACAACAGACTGGCTGGGTGCCGATGTGTGCATAGATGCGGTAGGTTGCGAAGCTGCCGGCGATGCCATGCAAACCCTGGTAGGAAGAAAATTGCCATTAACTGGTGGTTCGGCAACCGCATTGCACTGGGCGATTAATTCAGTTAAGAAAGGTGGCATCATTTCCATTGTTGGTGTGTATGGTCCTTTGGATACTTTAGTACCTATTGGCAATGTTGTCAATAAGGGTTTGACCATAAGAGCCAACCAGGCTTCGGTGAAAAGGTTGATGCCAAGGCTGATTGATCATGTAATGTCGGGACGACTGAATCCGAAAGGAATCATCTCACACCGAATTCCTCTGGAAGAAGTATCTGAAGCCTATCATATTTTTTCAACGAAGCTTGACAATTGCATCAAGCCTGTATTAATTCCTCCATCAGCCATGAAGGCTGCTTAAATAAAACTATATGGAAAAAATAGTAAAACCTGAAATGGATCGCAGGATCGCTAATGCGCCAAAGGATATTCCGGGATGGGGATATGATGCTGATCCAAAAAACAACCCCATTTATCCAATAAAAAATTACAACGGCGATGACCACGAGCGGATGCATTACGAAAGACCTCCACAACAGTTGATCAATGTGGAATTGCTGAAGTCAATTGAAAGGCCAACCGTTAGTCGCGTATTTGGTACTTCTGTGCCGCCATCAGGATTGAGTGGAGTGATACGGCGACTTGCATTCAGGAAAAGTGAATCCACCTATATGCACTGGTTCCCCTGGTAATGGCAGACAGGATCGGAGTGGTGGAAGGAATTATAGATGACCTGAGGAAAGGTATAGTTCCTAACATTTTTGTTGAAAAAGGATGGAAGGCAGAATGGAAATACAATAAGAAAGGTCTCATCACCAAACTGGCAACAACAGTTGCTGTTCTTACCATGGCAGTACTGCTGGTGAGGAGAAGATCTGTGAAGGAATAGAGAGTTCACGAGTTCACGAGTTCTGTTTAAAGTTTAAGAGTTTAAGGTTTAAGGTTCTGGATGTGGAAGATTCTTTCTGTAGTGGTTAGGGTTTTTCCATTGACGTTTCTCGTTTGCCGTTTTCATGATGTCTTCGTGGTTCTTTGTGTGCTCCAAAAAATCTTTAGAGCCAGAAACAGAGCGAGAGCGGGATGAACAGTCGTTCAGGAATTCACTCTTGTCACCCTGTAAGGGAGCCGCAACACAAAGTGCACAGGAGAAGCACAGAGAACACGAGATCTGTTTTCAGAGTTCACGAGTTCATGAGTTCTGTTTAAAGTTTAAGAGTTTAAGGTTTAAGGTTCTGGATGTGGAAGATTCTTTCTGTAATGGTTAGGGTTTTTCCATTGACGTTTCTCGTTTGCAGTTTACATGGTGTCCTTCGTGGTTCTTTGTGTGCTCCAAAAAATCTTTAGAGCCAGAAACAGAGCGAGAGCGGGATGAACAGTCGTTCAGGAATTCACTCTTGTCACCCTGTAAGGGAGCCGCAACACAAAGCGCACAGGAGAAGCACAGAGAACACGAGATCTGTTTTCAGGGTTCACGAGTTCAATAATTTTATAAGATACGAACAGATACTAACATCTAACAGTGCATGAGAAATTTGCAATCATAAACAACTTGTGAACTTGTGAACTCGTGAACTAGTGAACTCGAAGAAACTTAAACTTTAAACAACCCAACTCCTCCGCCCACTGGAACAATTATTGCTGTCTTAGCCGCAAAAAATCATGGAACCAACTGAAGAAAAACTGCTCAAAGATTTTACTGATGTTGAGAAAGGCGCTTACATAAGTGCCATCGCTTCTATTGCTACAGCAGACCGTTCGGCAAGTGAGGAAGAACTTGATTTTCTTGAAGCGCTTGCTGATGCCTCCGATCTTTCACCTGAACAAAGACTGAATGTGAGAGATGCTGCCCTGGAAACTTCTCCCGAAATACTGAAGTCAAATCTCGATACACTCAAAGGAAGTGAGTTGCGTTTTTCCCTGCTCACTGACCTGGTTGCTTTTGCAGAATCCGACAATGATTATAGCGATCAGGAAAGAAAGAATATTGAAAACATAGCTTCTTACCTGGGCATTAACCAGCAACAGTACTCAGCCATTAACCAGTATGTACAACAATCAGCAGAGGGTGGTACGAATGAAGAGCCGATGGCGCTGAGTGCAGGAACAAAAGATCAGTTTCAGAAAGCTGGCATTAATATAGGCAGCATTACCAAAGGTTTACTGGGCATGGTGGGTCCTATGATCCTGGGAAGTTTACTTTCAAGAGGAATGGGCAGAAGTGGTGGCGGCCTTGGTGGCATGCTGGGTGGTATGCTGGGAAGTGGAGCAGCTGGTAACACTGGAGGTCTTGGTGGTATGCTTGGATCTGGTGGACTGGGCGGCATGCTTGGTGGAGGAGGACTGGGTTCACTCATCGGCATGCTGAGTGGAGGAAGAGGAATCAAAAGTACAGGAGGCCTGCTGGGAGGTTTGTTTGGCAGGTAAATAGTTAATCAATAGGAAATCATCTTAACCAATAAAAAAATCAACATGGAAAGAGTTTTAATCAGCAGGTGGCTTTGTTCATTCCTGCTGGCATTGACCATCTTTGGTTCTACTTCGTGCAAATCAAAGAACAGGGATGGAGATATCCAGACAGCTATCAACACAAAAACACAAACAGATCCCAACCTGGCAGGAGTGAGCGCTACAGTTGCGGATGGTACAGTTACTCTTACGGGTAGTTGTGCAGATGAGAACTGCAGGTCGAATGCAGAAAAAGCAGTGAAGGATATTGATGGTGTAAAAAAAGTAGTCAACAACATCCAGGTGGCTCAGGTACAGGTAACAGATGATACGCCTCTGCGTTCATCAGCAGAACAGGTGACCAGCAAGTATGAAGGTGTTCAGGCTGATGTAAATGATGGCATCATTACACTTAGAGGTACCATCGCTGACAGGGATAAATTACAACAGCTGATGATGGACCTCAATGCACTGCATCCTAAAAGAATTGATAACCAGTTAGTCATTAAAAACAAATAATTATGGCACAGGAAACAGGTTCACTCCGTGGTAAATACCAGCAGCTCATTGATGCAGCTACAGCCAACGGTGTAAGCGATCTTCAGGTGAGGCAGCAGGATAATGTTCTTTATATTGATGGCAATGCACCAACCGAAGACGTAAAAAAACAATTGTGGGATATCTATAACAGGATCGATCCTGATTACCGTTCAGGCGACCTGGTCATGAATATCAACGCTGCGACAGGAAGTGCCGCTGCAACACAGGAATACACAGTTGTAAAAGGTGACAGTCTTTCAAAGATTGGTGAGAAATATGGTGTTCCCTGGAAAGAAATTTATGAAGCTAATAAAGACCAGATCAAAAATCCTGACCTGATTCAGCCAGGTTGGAAACTAAAGATCCCGGCGAAAAAATAAACAAGCCTCCTTCGGGAGGTTTTTTTATGATCAGCAGATGAGACTGATTTTTTATAATTCAGCTTTAATCAATGGATTCTAATAGCTTTTTAATCCCGGCGACTGGCCTTCCTTTTTATCTTAGCGACAGTAATAATTTCTCTTAAACAGTTTAGTTTTGGTTGTATCCCCTTGTCCTCTACAAGGGGATCTCTTTTTAAAAGTGATGAGTTGAATTTAAAATTTGATCAGCCAGGCCGCGATAGACTCGAAGGCAATACATACCGCGGATTGGTATAATTAATAGTTGATTGTTTTAATCGAGAATAATGGTTTGGCTTCCAGCTTTTGTACTACTATCATCACCTGTTGTGTCACTCTCTTGTACTTCCGGAATAAAACTCAGCAAAATCATTTCCTCTAAAAAAATATCTCATCCAATTTGGCCTTGCAACAATTCGTAATGATGCTAAGGAAACTTACCTATCCATAAATCAGGAAAATCGGGCGTTTTCACTTTGTTGAAAACCATTGCTGCTTTTACTTTAGCAATAGAATCCACGCTATGAAAGAACTGCTCGCAGCATATTGTTGTTTATTAGTTCTTCAAAGCTTTGCCCAGGTGCCCGATTCAGAACCGGAGCAAAAGAATGCAGGGAAGAAAGTGCTGATCAAGGCTATTTCCTCTATTGTAAATTCCGAATCCAACAAAAAGGCGCCGGTAAAACAGGTTAATATTCCCAGCTCCACTTCGCCAGTTCATTAATCAGTTAAATAATAAAGCGGGGTTACCAGGAACATCATTGCTGAAAACATTATAGCCGTTGAAGTGTGCGACGCAACAAAAGCTGATAGTAGTAATGCAGCCGGGAACAATATTTTTTCCTATAAACTTACCTGCCTGCTTTTACAATTTTGTCTGCTTCAATGCTTACAGCAGCTTTATGAAGGACCAGTTTTTCTTCATTCATATTGAAGCTGATCTCCACCCAGCCATTATAACGGCCATTATTTTTTAAGATCTGAATGGGAACAAAATGATGTGAGGCGTTTTTCCATTCACCTTCCCAGAATGTACTGGTCATGCCAATGACCTTTTGAGCCAGTAAAATTGTTGATGCATTATACCAGTTGTAATTGCCAAAATTCTCAACAGGAATCAAATCATCCTTATTCATCCGGGGTATCTGCTCCAGGTGATTTACAGGAAGGTTGGCATAAAAAGAACTGCTGACCAGCCATTGCCATTTATCCTGTTGCATAAGCGGATCACCCACCAGCAGGGTTCCGAAATAAACATCTTTTGTCTGGTTGCCATCAAGGTCAAATCCTGCACCGCGGTGAAATACCACAACTGTATCATGAAGATCAATATAGTTCATGGACGGTTGAACTGGTGGCAGATTAGCAACGCGGTCTTTTTTACAGGAAGCTATCAATATCATTAGCACGACTGCATATAAGAATCTTCTCATGTTATTATTTTACCCAAAATTCCTGAGGCAGAGGTTAAGCTGGTAATAAGAATGTACAAATGGATGAATCGCCACATTAAATTGATCTATATGAGGTATGAACTGCTGTTTGTGAAAGGAATGGCGTTGGGATAAGAGTTATTGAAATTATAAAAGGCATATATGTTAATGCTCCAGCAGTAAACAGGTTAATACATCTGCTCTGATCAAAGTTTGATTCCTGCTGGCATCATTATGGCATCAATAAGATTTTACCGTAACTATTCACAGAATCGTTACTCAAATTCCAGATTATGTCCATTAATATATCCCGAGTTCATTTTTTGCGCTTCGAAGAGATCAAAAGAAGCCTGAGTTTGCTTGGCCCGCGTGAGGGTGCTTTTGTAAAAGTTGAATTGCTTTTTTTTGAAGCCCTTAGTATTTCCCGTTCTTATGGTGAAGATCTCACAGAAAATCCCCTGCTCGCCAACTTAAAAGAATTGCAGCAGGAAGAATACCAGAAAACAAAAGAGGCTACAAAAAAGGTCAGCCAGCGGGAACAGATGATCCGCAAATTCATTGTGAGGCTAAAAAGAATTCTCACTGTTACCCCTGCCAAGACAGAGGCCAAAACATTTGCCTGATGCGGGTTTCATTGATCTTAAGGATTCTATAAAAATACCCTGTTTGGTTAAATAAGAATTTTGATTGAGCATTCCTTCGTATCTTGATGGCTCATCAAAAAAAAGGAGGTATTCATGTCTACAGATCATTCATGGACGCTTCCGGTTGGTATCGCCTAACCGGTCAACTCTTAAAAATATCTGATCCGCCTGAGGCGGAAGGCCATTCGTTCGTCGAATGGCTTTTTTTATGAGTTCACTTCCTGTCTTGCCTTTTCTTTTGCTTCCTTCAGTTCATCTTTATCAGCTTTCGGTGCTTCCTGTTCATTTGCCAGTTGTTTAATAAATGCCAGGTGAGTGAAGGTTGCAAAATGGTCGGAGCCATTTGCCGGCATTCGTTTCATCTCTACCAGTCCAAATTCTTCTGAACAGAATATATAATCCAGCGGATAACGAACATACCAGTGATGGGCAGAGAATGTACTGTAGAATCCACGTCCTCGTCGAGGGTCCAGCAAGCGGCTTGTTTTCCTGAAAAGTTCAGTAGTATGACTCCAGGCCACATCATTGAGATCACCAAAAACAATGCAGGGTTGTACAGATTCCCTGGCCATGAGCGCCACCTTCATCAGCTCTTTGTCCTTTGCTGTTGAATAGAGACTTTCATGAGGAACAGGAGGTTCAGGATGCAGTCCCCAGATCTTGATCTTTTGTCCGCCAGGTAATTCAATCACTGCTTCAACAGAAGGAATGTCTTCCTTCACAAGGAAATTAATTTTAGGATTGTGCAATTTCAGCCTGCTGTATAATAGAAGCCCGTAAGTGTTTTCAAGAGGTGCAAGTAAGGTGAACGGATAATCCTTTGTAAGTTCATTCATTGCCTGAGCCCATTCTGAATTCGTCTCCAGTAAGAAAATGATATCGGGGTTGCTGGACATGATCTGCTTTAGCATACTATCATAATTCTTATTTTCCTGCAGCACGTTAGCGGAAAATATCCTGATCTCGGTTTCAGGATTAGAACCATTGACTCTCGTTATTTCTGTCCTTGCAAGCCTGGTGTAAGGCCAGATCTTGTACGCGAGGTAAATAGCTGATAAAAGCAGGCCAACAATGATGATCTGGTACCCCCTTGATTCAATGGGCAGGAAAAAAGTCCAGGCGGCACCTGTGAGAATGATCAGGGCAAGTTTTTGCAGGCGTGGATATTCCAGGATCTTAAAAACCCAGTAATCATTTTTGATAAAGGAAAGAAATACGGATATGATCAACAGTATACTGACGATGGCCAGGAACATTTCCATTGCTGTAAATCAATTTTAGCTTTGAAACTTTCTGTTCATTGTTGCAATAACTACACCCGGCCCAACAGGCGGGTAAAATTTTCCTTCCACCTTTTTTTTTTGTAGAGAACAGGATTTTCAGGGTTGCGGGGATCCTGGTTCAACAGGCAGGTGACTGCATCAAAAACCAAGGGATAATGGTTTTGCAGCTCGGAAGGTTTTTCAAAAAACAATTCAACCGTTTCGGCCCAGAACTCCTGCAGGTCAGTATCGGCGTATGAAGAATAGAGGTTTTTCTTTCCTGAGCTTTCTTCAAGAAAGGCTTGCCTGCAGGCTTCCTCCATGCATTTGTACTGGTTGCAAAATCCACGGGCAAATTTTCCATCGATCACCAGCTTCTGAAAATAGAGTGCATGGCTCATTTCATGTAAACCCAAATTGGAACCATCTGTTTTATGGGCATAGCCATGCAAAAAATGATTCCAGGCGACGGTGATGGTGTTGTTGGATACATTGCCGGCCAGGATTTTAAATGAATGGTCGGCAATATATTCTGCAGGTTGTATCCTGATATACCTGTAAAAACTCAAATGGAAATCTCTTAATCCAAAACTAAGCTGGATGGCAGCTGCACTAACCAGCACGGGCATTTCCCTGAAGATTTCATCGTCTTTAATCACAAAGACCTTCTTTTTCATAAAGGACTGAAGCCTGGCAAGAAAAACTTCCTGAAGATCCCAATGAAGTCCCTGGTAATAATGATGGTACTTTAAAAGGATCTGGTGAATTTCCTCAGGGCTTACTTCCAGTTCATGGCCTTTATAAACGATATCATTTTTTTCAACCTGGGGTGGGACAGAGGCCCTGGTATATTTGGCATGCCTTGCATTTCTTTCCCGCACATCGGACAGTAAAAGAAATGAAACATAATAAGTCAGGAAGATCAAGGTAGCACCCAGCATCAGGGCAAAAGTTTTGTTTCTTCATCCATTCCATCATCCAGTAAAGGAATGGCGCCAATGGAAGCTCCTGCAATGCCTTTGATGGAACCATAAAGTCCTGATGTGCTGATCAGCACTTTTTCCAGTTGCTTTTCTCTTTCCTTCCATAATTTTTCCATCTGTATCCTTTCACGGCTAATGGAATTTTTCATGGAGAGGAAACCTTCTACAATGGTTTCAATATTTTGCCTGAATTCATTACCGGTAAGATAGGAATAAAGAAGGTGCATTTTTTCACCCTTGTTTTCTTCCATGCGCTTGGCATCAGAAACACGGATGATGGTGTGCCTCAGTGCAGTGGTGAGTGCGATCACTTCGCTGAAGGAGCAGATCCAGACACCGTCCTTTTCACCAAAACAGCTCATTTCTTTGGGATAGGCCTGGGTAACAAGAATAGCAACATCAGCACCCTTCACTCTCATGTCATTTTTTAGCTTTTCGATCCAGGCATTGTTGAAAGTTTTTGTGCGCTTGCTTTCGAAAATGATATGTCCGCAATCATTACCTATATGATTACGCACAGTTTGTATGCAATCAGCTCCTTCCACACCTTTGCCTACTTCATTGATCAGGTCAAAAGGAAAATGATCTTTGAGCAATTCTTCCAATAATAATTCCTGTGCTTCACCCTGCAACTGCATCGATCCCTGTTCTGCCTTGCGCTTCATCTCTTCTGCCAGCTTGCGCTGGTCTTCCAGTTGTTTTTCAAGTTCCTTTAATTTCAACTGGTATTCAGTTTCCTTAATGGCCGTGCGTTCATGTTCTTCTTTGCGCACCTGCTCTTTCATTTCTTCCCTGCTGGCCAGTAATTTCTTTTGCAGCTCTATGTCAAGTTCCTGTTCCTTTGTTTTTAATTCCTGTTCCCTGCGCAGGAATTCCAGTTCTTTTTGCCTGGCAGACTTCAGCTTTTCTTCATTTTCATGATTGTTCTGTTTCAGAAGTCGAAGCTGGTTCTCATAATCCTCCGCAATGCTTTTGCGCAATTGCTGCTGGAGGTCGGTTTCCATTTTCTGTTTTTCCTGCTGCAGTCTTTTCTGGAAAAGCTCATTCTCTGATTTTTTCTTTTCTTCAAATATTCTTTGTTCTTCTTCCAGTTTTTTTCTTTCAAGGTTGATCTTTCCCTGGGTTTCCTGCCATTGCTGTTCGTACTGCTGCCTGAGTTTTTGTTCTACATCGGCAGACAATACATTTTCCACATCAAAGACCGTGGCACAATTCGGGCATTTTATATTGGTAGGCATGTTCAAATTTGCCACAAAATAAATGTATTCCCAAATCTTTTAGTAATTGTGGAAAACTGGATTCGCTACACTGCATTGTTTGCATGAATTAAAGCATCTTCCAACCGTGCACATATCCTTTATCATGTTTGATGGTTTCTTTTTCACGCTTCACTAAATCACTCCTGCTTCTCCAAAGCATTTTACTGCAATTTGTTGTCCTGATAAGAAAATGTTAACGCAATCATGTGTTGACCGCTGTACAATCATGCTCCAATCAACTAAACCAAATCAAACAAAATGAAAAAAGTCCTGATTTGCTTATCATTTATTTTGCTGGCCGGCCATCTCCTGGCACAGGTGCGCACGGTAACCGGCAAGATCACCAATGCTGAGGGAAAGCCTGTATCCTTTGCTACTGTAACGGTGAAAGGTGTACAGGGCGGTAAGGCTGCAGATGAGAATGGAAATTTTTCCATTGGTGCTGCTCCCAATGCTACACTCGTCATCAGTGCCGCAGGATATCAGAATATAGAGATCAACATTGGAGATCAAACCAATGTTGCCGTAGTCATGAACAGCCAGGGTGCTTTAAGTGAAGTGGTGGTGACAGCTCTTGGAATCCGTCGCGCTGATAAAGGCCTGGGATATTCTGTAGCCAAGGTTGATCCCAATGCCCTTGTTCAGAAATCTGAACCCGATGTTTTAAAAAGCCTGCAGGGTAAAGTAGCCGGTGTTGACATTCGTTCTTCACAGGGAACACCGGGTGCGGCAACAAGAATACAGATACGAGGTAACAATTCATTTTTTGGCGAGAGTCAGCCATTAATCATTGTTGATGGTATTCCTTACAGCAATGACCAGGTAACCACTACCAGCCAGGTTTCAAATGGTGGTGCTTATTCAAGCGGTATTGCCAATTTGGATCCAAATGATATCGCTTCCATCAATGTGCTCAAAGGTTCGTCGGCTGCGGCCTTGTATGGTTCACGTGCTTCCAATGGTGTGATCATCATAACTACTAAATCAGGAAGCGCAAAAAGAACAAAGGGAACGCAGGTGAGCCTAAAATCTTCTGTCTCAACAGAAACCATTGCCAATTTTCCAAAATACCAGAATGAATATGGCGCAGGTTCGCAGTTGGGATATTCCAATGCCAATGGTTCATGGGGTCCGGCCTTTAGCGACCTTGATTCCATTCCTGCATGGCCAACATTGAAGGCAGCCTATCCTGAATTGTTTCCTTCAGCCAATATCGATTACAGGCCCTATCCAAATAATGTAAAAGATCTTTTTCGCAGGGGATGGGTTTATGAAAATTCAGTGAACCTGAATGGAGGTAATGAAAAATCATCTGTGGGTATCACGCTTTCACATCTCAAACACAAAGGTTATGTGCCCAATTCTGATTTTACCAGAGCCAATATTGGCCTCGGAGCATCAACAAGTCTTGACATTGGATTGAATGTGTCTGGCAATTTCTCGTATGCACGTGTGAACCAGAAGGGTGGCTTCTTTGGTGAGAACCAGGTTTCCGGAACGGCATCGCAATTTGCACGTTCCTTATTCCTTGCACGCAACTGGGACCTCAACCTTCCTTTTGAAGATTTGGATGGTAATCCACTGCAACCGAATGTTACAGGTTACGATAATCCCAGATGGTCGGCTAAATACAATACCATCAAAACAGATGAAGAAAGATTTGTTGCAGGCTTTCATGCCGATTTCAATATCCTGAAATGGATCAGGCTTGATTACAATATCGGTACCAACGTTGCTCTTCTCGACAGGAGGGAGGTAACAGAGATTGGTTCACGTGCGGCAGAAGGACAGGGAAGACTGGTATTGGAAGATTATCGCAAACAGGAGCTTGAGTCTAATTTCTTCATTACGCTCACGCCAACTATCAACAAGGATTTTACATTGCGTACAGTGCTGGGACATAATTTCAACCAACGCACTACAACTGATGCCATTCAAACAGGAAATAAATTTATTACAAGAGGTATCTATACACTAAACAATACATCGCAGCAACAGTTCACCAATGATTTCTATTCAAGAAGAAGGATTGTAGGTGTGTATGCGGATGCTACATTTGGTTTCAGGAATTATGCTTTCATCAATGCAACGGTTCGTAACGACTGGTCTTCAACCCTGCCGGTAGAGAACAGAAGTTATCTCTATCCATCTGTTTCCACTTCTTTGGTATTTACAGATGCCTTGCAGCTAAACAGTCGCGTACTTGATTTTGGTAAGATACGTGCAAGCTGGGCCAAGGTGGGAAGAGATGCGGATCCTTATCAATTAGCAGATGTGTATGTGATCAATTCAGGTTTCCTTGGTCTGCCAAGTGCTACACTGCCCGCTACGTCCAACAGTCCTTCATTGAAACCAGAGTTTACAAAAGAAATTGAACTGGGTACACAATTGAGTTTCTTTAAAAGAAGAGCAGAAATTGATTTTACCTGGTACAACAGGAAGTCAACCAACCTCATTGCCGTGATCACCACACCTGCTTCTTCGGGTTACCAGCAACAGGTCACCAATTTCGGTGGCATCAGGAATAAAGGTGTGGAGATTGACCTGCTTGTAAGACCCATCAGAACGCAGCATTTCAACTGGGATGTGCATGGCATCTTCACAAAGAATGAAAACACGGTGACTGAACTTACCAGTGGTGTGGATCGCATCCAGATGTTCCCGGTGATCAGTGGTATCAATCCCTATCTCGAACCAGGAAAGCCTTTTGGTTATTTAAGGGGAACTGTTTCGGCACGTGATGCCCAGGGCAACCTGCTGATAGATCCTGTAACAGGATGGATGATCACGGCTGATGAAGAACAAATGGTGGGAGATCCGAATCCTGATTATAAGATAGGTGTGACCAATACGCTGAGTTATAAAGGACTTTCCCTTAGTGTATTCTAAGACTGCCAGACCGTCAAAAAAAAGTTTTTACGCTGCTGGAAGATAGTTTACAATAAAGGGTGTTTGACGGTTTATGACGGCAAACATTCTGTATAAGATCTTATTTCGGACG
>JAEWKK010000003.1 GCA_023386045.1 Bacteroidota bacterium | reverse complement strand
TCTCTAAACTCTCTAAACTCTCTAAACTCTCTAAACTCTCTAAACTCTCTAAACTCTCTAAACTCTCTAAACTCTCTAAACTCTCTAAACTCTCTAAACTCTCTAAGCTCTCTAAACTCTCTAAACCATCTAAACCTTCTAAACTATCTAAACTTTCTCACCACTAACTACTCACTACTCATCACTCACCATTCACCCCTCACCATTTAAAATTCCACGTAACAGAAGGTAGCACCGGGAACAAAGACACTTGCCTGGCTTCAATTTTTAAGGTGCCAGCTGCAGGATTGCCTTCCTGGTTGTAATAAATAAAATATGGATTGGCCCTGTTGTAAGCATTGTAAACACTGAAAACCCAGAAGCTTTCAACTTTCTTTGGTTTGCGTGGTTTAGGAGCATAAGTGGCGGAGAGATCCACGCGGTGATAAGGTTTCAGGCGATACTGGTTGATGCTGCTATATTCCTGTGTCAGGATGCCGTTTACAAAATAAAAACGTTCGGGAAGAGATAAGGCATTACCTGTTCCATAAACAAATACGACTCCGAACTTCCATTTTTTATTTTTTTCGTAAGTGGCAACAACAGAAAGATCATGCCTGCGGTCATATTTTGCAGGATACTTCTCTCCCCCATTTAATTCGGGAAATTTTCTCCAGGTCCATGAAAGCGTATATCCAATCCATCCTGTTAGCTTTCCCCTCACCTTATTGATAAAAAATTCACTGCCATAACTCCAGCCTTTTCCAAAAACAAAAGATTCTTCCGGATCTTTTAGCTCAGTTCCGGTATATCCTTCTTCATATTCAATCTGGTTGCGCATGTCCTTGAAATAAACTTCAACCGAAGTCTCGTAATCGTTATTGTGGAAGTTCCGGAAATAACCCATTGCATACTGCCAGCTAATCTGGGGCTTAACCCTGAAAGTGCTGGGCACCCAAAGGTCTGTAGGAAGTGTTGTGCCTGCATTACTCACCAGGTGAATGAATTGCAGGTTCCTTGTGACCGATGCCTTTAATGATGTTGTTTCATCTAAAGCATAGCGTAGTGCTACTCTTGGTTCCAGTCCATGATAGTTTTTGATCTTTTGAAGATTTTTATACTGAGTGCTATCGGTCTTGTTCTGATTGGCGTCTCTTTCATAAATCGTATAGGGACCTACCTGCGTAAAACTGCTCCATCGAATTCCATAGTTCAATTTTAGTTTTTCACTCAGGTCCCAGTCGTCCTGTACATACAAAGCGTTTTCGATAGCCCTTTTGGTCTCTGTGCTCGGAGCGCTGAATACAGTTGAATCCTGTCTGCCTGATGCGATATTCGGAATGAATTTATGATAGGTGATCAATCCACCGAACTTCATCTTATGACCGGCTGCCGGATAAAAATCAAAATCTATCTTGGCGTTGCCATCCCTTATTCCCGAAGAAAGCTTTACCTCAAAATCATTTTGCGATGCTCCAAAGCTAAAGTGATAGTCGTTATACACCAGGGTGGTATTGGCAAAAAGTTTCCTGTTGAAAACATGGTTCCACCGAAGCGTGGCGGTGGAATTGCCCCATGGAATATTTGCTTTGAAAGAAAGTTCTTTGTTATTGAAAGTAAAAACATCTCTTCCAAAATAACCACTCAAATACAAACGGTCTTTTTCAGAAAATCTATAATTCACTTTGGCATTGAGATCATAGAAATAATATCCGGAGCCATAAAAATTGCTGCTCTTTTTGATAAAGGGTTTTACCAGAGCATCCACATAAGTTCTTCTTGCAGAAATCATGAAAGAAGCTTTATCTTTTTTTATTGGTCCCTGGATGGAAAGTCTTGAAGCAATAAGACCGATACCTCCATCCACCTGGAAACGGTTACTATTTCCTTCTTTCATGGAAACATCCAGAACAGAGGATAACCTTCCGCCATATTGAGCTGGCATACCACCTTTGATAAGTGAAACATTCTTGATAGCATCAGAATTAAAAATCGAGAAAAATCCAAAAAGATGCCCCGTATTATAAACAACAGCATCATCCAGGAGGATCAGGTTCTGGTCTGGCCCGCCGCCCCTTACATAAAAACCGGCATTCCCTTCACCTGCATTTCTTACACCGGGAAGTAATTGAATGGCCTTAAGGATATCCACTTCACCCATAAAGGCAGGTATATTACGGATCTGGTTTACAGAAAGATCGATCTTGCCCATTTGCGCATTGCGAACATTGGCATCACGCCTCCTGCTATAGATCACCACTTCATTCATCGCCGCTGCTTTTGAAACAAGACGGATATCAAATTCAATATTTTTTTGCAGCGAAATGTGAAAGGACTGCGCCAGGTAAGAAACATGCGATACCAGCACATCATATTCTCCTTCATCCAGAGTGATGGAATAAAATCCATAGAGATTGCTTGCAACAGATTTACCGTTAATGGCAATGGTAGCACCAATGATGGATTCTCCACTGGCGCTGTCCTTTACATATCCATTGAGTGTAAATTTTTCCTGCGCAATAGAAATAAAGCCAGGGAATAGAAAAAGAGACAGGAGAAAAAATCGCATCCCTTTATTTTTGAAAATCTAAGATGGATTGATTTTCCCCGCACTCCAGCATGCCACTTCCATATTTTGGATGTTTCTTTCCCAGGTAAGGATTGCGGATGGAATCTTTACCACGATTGGTTAGCCAGGTAGCAGTTTCCGAATCATTGAATGCCATGGGACATTTTTGCTGATAAATCTTTTCCTGGTCATATTCTACGGTATTAAGAAAAGCGTACAAAGCCTGGCTCAGACTATCGAATTGCCGGCGCTGGCTGGTGATTTCATTTTGCGTAATGATGCCAAAAATATGATCCTGTACCTGGTACATGCGGAAGTTTGCTTCCTTCAACCTCACAGAATCTTTTTCAAATTCTTTAAGGTTCACCTGCTTCAGATCTTTATCCATTAGTGAAGATTTTTCCTTAACTGCTAAAGAATCCCAGTTCACAAAAGCTTCAGAAAGCGCATAATAATCATTCAGCATGGTACTAACAGACTGATTAAACGCAGAGGAGTGACTGCTTTTAATTACAGCCTTCTTTTCCGTTTGTACCGACTCATTACAACTAACGATCATGAATAGGGATATCCCCAAAAGCAGGAAGCGCATAAAGGAAATTTTCGCAAAGCTAAACACTCACAACAGGATTTGAGCGCTTTCAAAAGGCGATTCTTTGTTTAATTCATCTTAAACTTTGCGATCCGGCGCCTATTGAACGAAAACACCGGCAAAACTGTCTGATCCTCGTTTATCTTTGCCGCCGCCTGCCCGATGGCAGGTGAAACAAGATTGAAGCAGAAAACATAACTATATCATGCTGGCAGGTTTTCAAAATATTACTTTCGAATTTGGGGCAAGAACCATTGTTAAGGACGCCACCTGGCATATCAATCCGGGCGAAAGGATCGGGTTGATTGGTTATAATGGAACTGGCAAGTCAACCCTGCTGAAAGTCCTGGTGGGCGAATATGCTGTTTCCGCCGGGTCAGTGGAAAGAAGTCGCAGTACTTCCATCGGTTATCTTCACCAGGACCTCCTGAGTTTTGAAACCACTGAATCGATTCTCGAAGTAGCCATGCATGCTTTCGACAAGGCCAAGGGAATAGAAAAAGAGCTGGACAAAATGGTGAAGGAACTGGAAGTGAACACCACTGATGAACTCCTTGATGCTTATAGCCATAAACTTCATGAATTTGAAGAAGCCGGCGGTTATGTGATGCAACATAAGACAGAAGAAATTTTGCAGGGACTTGGTTTTGCAAACGCCGACCTGCAACGTCCCTACAAGGAATTTAGCGGAGGATGGCGTATGCGTGTGCTCCTTGCCAAGATGATCCTGCAGCAACCAGACCTGCTTTTATTGGATGAACCTACCAACCACCTTGATCTTCCCTCTATCGAATGGCTTGAAAAATACCTGACCCATTACCAGGGATCAGTTGTAATTGTGAGCCACGATAAATACTTCCTGAACAGAATGGTGACCAAGATCGTGGAACTGTACCAGCAGCAGCTTCATATCTACAATGGCAATTTTGATTTTTACGAAAAAGAAAAAGCCATTCGTGTGGAGATGCAGCAGAAAGCTTATGAGAACCAGCAGGATTATATACGCCAGAATGAAAGACTGGTGGAAAGATTCCGTGCAAAGGCCAGCAAGGCTGCCATGGCCCAGAGCATTATGAAGAAGCTGGACAAGCTGGAACGCATTGAAGAAGCTGAAATAGAAAGGCCAAACATCAAGATCAATTTCCGTGTTGATAAAACACCGGGTAAGGTATTGGTGGAATTAAAAGATATCACCAAAAAATTTGGCGACAATGTGATCGTTGAACATAGTTCAGCGGAGATCGACCGTGGTGACAAGATCGCACTGATCGGTGCCAATGGAAAGGGTAAGTCTACCTTGTTGCGAATTATTGCAGGTGTTGAAATTTTTAATGGTGAAAGAAAGTGGGGTCACAATGTAGACGAAAGTTTTTATGCCCAGCACCAGCTCGAGGCACTGAACATCAATAATACCATTCTGGATGAAATGAAAGAATGCGGCAGCCAGATGACGGAGCTCGAACTTCGCGGGCTGCTGGGTTGTTTTCTTTTCAGTGGTGATGATGCAGATAAAAAGATCCGCATCCTGAGTGGAGGCGAAAAAGCAAGGGTAGCGTTGGCAAAAACAATTGTGAGCAAGGCCAATTTCCTGATGCTGGATGAACCTACCAACCACCTGGACATGCACAGCTGTGACCTGCTGATCGATGCCCTGAATAAATATGAAGGCACCATGATCCTGGTAAGCCACGACCGTTACTTCATTTCAAAAACTGCCAACAAGATCTGGGAGATTGTAGATCATGAGATCAAGGAATTCAAGGGTGGTTATGAAGAATGGGTTGAATGGAAGGAAAGAATGGAAGCACAAAGAATTGCCAGTGCCAAAAGCCAGGGAAAAAACGATCAAAAAAAAAGTCCCGCGCCCTCCAGTGATGCAAAACCAGCAGTAAGCCAGGCCAAGCCTTCATCAAATGGTAAACCGTCTGCGGATAAAAACGATATCAAAAAAGAATTACAGAAACAGCAAAAGCATTTTCAGCAAATAGAAAAAAAGCTTGCTGAATTAAATCTTCAAAAAACTGACCTGGAAAAAAAGCTTGCCTCACCTGATTTTTATTCCAATGCAGCGGAATTCAAAAAGACTGAAGCTTCTTACCGCGAGGTAACACTTCAATTAGAAGAAATCAACAGGCAATATGAAGATGTTTTTGAAAAGATCATGAATCTTGAAGAGGCACTGTCATCCTAAGCTTCATGCATTTTGATGAAATCACTCACCAGGTAACTGATCAATTTTCCTGTAAGTTCACTTGTTCTTCCATTAGATAGTCTAGTGGCGCCTTCACAAATATGAAGGTAACAGGGCTTTGCATGAGCAGCACAGAGATTGATGTACTGTCTTGCATGGATGGTAGTAATTCCTGTAGGAGAACAGGCGCTGCTTAAAGTATTTTCAATACAGTCAAGATCAAGTTCGATTCCATTAAAATTATCATCAGTGAATTCTATCGCATGGGAAACTGCCTGGCGGAAGCTTCTTTTCTCGTGAATGAAAATATCTTCAAAGGTGATCATGTCGATGAAAGGATTGTTTACTATATCCATCCAAACATTTTGAGGAAGATAATTTTCATGTACGCCAACAGCACAATATTTCTGTAAAAAACCATCTTCTTCCGCATACCTGAAGCCATTACCACTGTGGCGGCCTTCTATAGGCCTGTAGTCTGTATGAGCGTCGAGGTTGATACAATTGATTTGTGGTAAGGGAATAAGTTGAGCATGATGTAATCCCTTTGCAGCGCCCTTGATCAATGGATAGGCATTATTATGACCACCACCAATTACTACAGGAATTTTTCCGGCAGCAACGATCGTTTTTATAAGGCTTTCTACTTCATCATCAATTGCATTTACCGCATGGCGGTATGCCTCCACCTTTTCTTCTTCATCATGGGCATTGCGATCGATGAGGTATTGAAAATCTCCAAAATCAAAATGTCCCACAACAGCAATTTCCTCGCCAGTCAGGAAATCATTGCATTGGATATTCAAAATCGATTGTAAAAATGAGATCCAGGCAGTACTGGCACCTCCTGTTCCATAATTGGCCTTCACTCCTATATCTTCAGGAATTCCAATGACCACGTACTTCGCAGGCAGGGCTTTAATGGATTCCGGAATTGTATTTGGATCTGCAATCACATGCACTCTTTCTCCCAGCCTGGTTTCGAATCTTCGGAGTTTTACAAGGGCCAGGATATCCTGCTTGGAGTAGATCTTGAAATGTGAGATATTCATAAAAAGGAAGTTTTGATTGAAATGATGGCGATGGCCATGAAATTAATTAAAATGTGATCATAACCAGCTGCCTGCCAGCATTACTCTTTCAACCAGGTTGGAACCAAAGGCATAAGGAATGTAATTCAGGGAAGGCACGGGTTTTAGGACAATGAGATTGGCTTTTTTCCCTGTTGTAATGCTTCCCACTTCATCCTGAACTTCCATAGCATAGGCACCATTGATAGTGGCAGCATTAAGGGCTTCAGCAGGCAGCATCTTCATTTGAATGCAGCTTAGGGATACAACAAAATTCATATTGCCGGATGGTGAGGAACCGGGATTAAAATCACTTGCCAGCGCTATGGCACAATTGGCATTGATCAACTCTCTGGCAGGCTGAAAAGGCATGCGCAGGAAAAATGCTGCGGTTGGTAATAAAGTTCCAATGGTTTCACTTTGAGCCAAAGCTGCTATTGCTTTATCATCCATGCTTTCCAGGTGATCGACTGATATGGCACCCATTTCAATACCCGCCTCAACGCCACCCGAAACGTGCAACTGGTTGGCGTGGATTTTTGGTTTGAGTCCGATATTTTTTCCTGCCCTGCAGATTATTTTTGTTTCCTCCGGTGTGAAAAATCCCTGTTCGCAAAAAACATCAATATAATCAGCCAGTTTCTCCGCATGAATGGCAGGCAGCATTTCATTGATGATAAGATCGATATAGCCTTCCCTGTTTTCTTTAAAAGCAAGAGGTATACTATGTGCACCCAGAAAAGTTGCCTTGATGCAAAGTTTAGAATTCCTTTTCAACCGCTGTATTACCCGAAGCATTTTTAACTCGCCTTCTACCGTTAGGCCATAGCCGCTTTTTATTTCAATAGCGCCGGTTCCGAGTCGGGCTACCTCCTGCAGACGCTGATAAGATAACCGGTACAGCTCATCTTCGGAAATGGCATTGAGCTTTTGAGCTGAGTTAAGAATGCCTCCTCCTTTAGCAGCGATATCTGCATAGGAAAGGCCTTTCAGCTTGTCTACAAATTCATTTTCCCTGCTTCCGGCAAAAACAAGATGTGTATGACTGTCGCACCAGGAAGGGAGTATATACCGCCCTTCTGCATCAAAATGCTCATTGAATTCGCGAGGTTGTAGTTTTATCTCATTCATTGAACCATAAGAAGCGATCTCTTCTCCTTCAACAACAAGAAAAGCGTTTTCAATCACAGGAAGCTTTGCCAGTTCACTGCCTCTTAACAGGCGATTTTCTTCCCGGGTATTGAGTAGCATTCCAATATTTGTAATCAGCGTGGCCATGCGCTAATGTAAAGAGAAAGCATCATCATGCAATTCCTTATCAATTTGAAAAAGCAGTAAATTACGTTGAGACGAACCTGTTTATCAGATTTATCAGGCATGATATTTTATTATTTGCACGAGGAAAAATCAAGCTGGATATGGCATTAGAAACTTCCCGGATCAATGATCAACTGCACTGGTACAAGGACGCGATTATCTACGAACTGCACATCAAAGCTTTTCGCGACAGCAATAAAGATGGCATTGGTGATTTTAAAGGACTGATGGAAAAGCTGGATTACCTGCAGGAGTTGGGAGTTACCGCTATCTGGGTCCTGCCTTTTTATCCTTCTCCACTTCGTGATGATGGTTATGATATTGCAGATTACTACAGCATTAATCCACGTTACGGAACCCTGGATCAGTTCCAGTTATTCCTCCAGGAAGCGCACAAGCGTAACCTTAAGGTGATCACCGAACTTGTCATTAATCACACTTCTGATCAGCATCCCTGGTTTCAACGTGCACGCAAATCGCCCGCAGGTTCTCCTGAACGATCCTATTATGTATGGACAGATGATCCGCATCAATATAAAGATGTGCGTATTATTTTCCAGGATTTTGAAACTTCAAACTGGACATGGGATCCTGTGGCCCAGCAATATTACTGGCACCGGTTTTTTCATCACCAGCCTGATTTGAATTATGATAACCCTGCTGTGCAGGAAGAGATATTTCGAATCATTGATTACTGGTGTGATATGGGTGTGGATGGTTTCAGGCTGGATGCTGTTCCTTATCTTTTTGAAAGGGAAGGCACCAATGGCGAAAACCTTCCGGAAACACATGATTTTTTGAAAAAACTCCGTTCGCATATTGATGAAAAATATCCGGGTGTCTGCCTGCTGGCGGAAGCCAATATGTGGCCAGAAGATTCCGCTTCCTATTTTGGGAAGGGCGATGAATGCCATATGAATTACCATTTTCCTGTTATGCCACGCATGTTCATGTCATTGCAGCAGGAAGACCGTTATCCCATCACCGATATTTTTGACCAGACACCAGCCATACCTGATACCTGCCAGTGGGCCATCTTTCTACGGAACCATGATGAGCTCACACTTGAAATGGTGACAGATGAAGAAAGAGACTTCATGTATAAGGTTTATGCGAAGGATCCTAAAGCAAGAATCAATCTGGGTATACGCCACCGGCTGGCACCACTGATGGATAATAACAGGAGCAAGATTGAACTGATGAATTCTCTTCTCTTCTCACTTCCAGGCACACCCGTAATTTATTATGGAGATGAGATAGGCATGGGAGATAATTTTTACCTGGGCGATCGTGATGGCGTGCGAACACCCATGCAATGGTCACCAGACCGCAATGCAGGATTTTCAGAAGCTAACCCGCAGCAATTATACCTGCCAGTGATCCTGGATCCGGAATATCATTATGAATCAGTGAATGTGGAAACCCAACACCACAATACCTCTTCGCTTTTCTGGTTCATGAAAAAAATGATCAACATGCGCCGGAATTATAAGGCCTTTAGTCGCGGCAGCATGCATTTTCTAAATGTAGAAAATCCCAAAGTATTGGCTTTTACGAGAACTTACCAGGAAGAAACCCTGCTGGTCATTTGCAATCTTTCAAAATATGCCCAGCCTGCGGAGATAGACCTGAGAAACTTTGGTGGATTTGTTCCAGTTGAAATGTTCAGCAGGAACGCCTTTCCCATGATCAAAGAAGAAAGTCCTTATTTTTTTACCCTGAGTCCGCATTCTTTCCAATGGTATCTTCTGCAAAAGGTCAGAACTGAAATGGATGATGTTTCCACGCTTCCCAAACTGGAACCTGAATCCTGGGATCAGCTGTTGAATGGTGAATCCCGGCAGCAACTTGAAAAGATTGTTCTTCCTGAATTTCTTTCACAACGCAAATGGTTCAAAGGTGGGAAAAGAAAGATCTTCCAGGCTTCTATTCGGAATGATATGTTACTGGAAGTTCCCAACCGCCCAGTTTATTTATTACTTGTTGAAGTGGCATACGAAAGCGGCCTGCCTGAAACCTATCAATTGGCGCTGGGATGCACCAGGGAAGATGAAGCGCAAAAAATTGCAAACAATTCTCCTGAAGCGGTGATCGCTAAAATGCAGATTGATGGAAAGGAAGCCTTACTCACTGATGCTTTTTACCTGCCTGAGTTGCATGCCTTTCTAATTAAAAACTTAAGCAACAATTCGGAATTGAATACTGATGATGACACGCTGGTATTTAATGCAAATGAAAATGTATCAGCATATCATGCAAATCATACTGGTTCCTTAAGCCGCATGCATACTGGTGATGAAAACAATACTTCGATCACCTTTGATAACAGGTTCTTTCTTAAAATATATCGCAAGGTAGATGCCGCCATCAACCCCGATGTTGAACTGACACGTTTTCTTTCAGAGGAAGCCGGTTATAAATATGTTCCTGATTTCCTTGGTACCATTCAATGGCATACGGATAAGGGAATCATTGTTACCGGTATCTTGCAAACGCTGATTGAAAATCATGGTGAAGGCCAGTCGTTTATGATTGAAAGGATCAACAATTTCACAGAGCGCATACTGGCAAGGCACCAGCAAAATTTTGATCCTTACGACCTCAAAGGGTCTTTTATTGAACCATTCGCATTTGAAGATTTACCTCCTTCCATGCAAAGTCTACTGGGAGAAAGAACCTCAGATATGGCAAGATTGATCGGCAAAAGAGCGGCACAAATGCATCTTGCTTTAGCCAGTGGAGGTTCAAAAGATTTCAAGCCTGAAGAATACTCTTTGCATTACCAGCGCTCTCTTTATTCTACCCTGCAGGCACTGGTGCGGGAAACATTTGATTCGCTGAATAAAAACTATGAAATACTTCCCGAAGAACTGAGAAGGGAAAGTAACCAGCTTCGTGGAAAAAAGCAGGAGCTTCTTGATAAATTAAAAACCATTTACAATAAGAAGCTTGATATCTGGAAAACAAGAACACATGGAACCTTTACCCTGAAAAAATTATTGATGACGGGTAAGGATATCGTGATCCAGGATTTTGGCGGCAAACCATTTCGTAGTTATAGCGAGAGAAGGATCAAAAGGTCTCCATTAAGAGATATTGCGGAAATGATCATATCCTTTCATTATACTGCCTATCTGGGATTTTTTTCCAATGATCATATTCCGAAGACAGAATTAAAATCACTCCTTCCCTTTGCCGAAATGTGGGCACATTATATTAGTGGATTTTTTGTAAAAGCCTACCTGGAAGAAGTCCAGGGAAGCAGTCTTGTACCTGCGGACACAGCAGACCTGGAAATAGTTCTGCATACTTTTCTTCTCGATAAATCACTGAATCATTTTAATAATGAATTAAACAGCCGTCCCGAATGGGCCATTGTTCCTTTGCGAATCATTAAATCCGTTTTGGGAATTAAGGAAGAAAATTATGCAGTTGTCTACGAATAATGATACTGCGTTGATTCTACCGATTGTATAAATCGCCTGAGAAAAGGAAATACTTCTTTCTGTGATAGAATCGTGTATTGGGCAGCAGTGCTCCCCCGGCCGATCTTGATGGTATAACCCTTATCTCTAAGTGTACGGAACATATCTTCATCTGTAGCATCATCACCCATACATAAAATGAAATCAGGCTCTATCACTGATAGCAAATTGGTTGCAGTAGCTCCTTTATCTACGCCCACCGTCCTGATCTCAAGTACCTTATTGCCATCAATCACCTGCAATGAAGTGTTGGCAGTGAGTTGAAGAAGACTGTTTCTCAATTCTCTCGACCTGTTGAAGCCCAACTCGGGATAGGTATTCCTGTAATGCCAGGCAAGTGTGCTTTTCTTTTCTTCGATAAATGAACCTGCGCATCGGTCAACAAACAGCTGGAATAAAGGTCTTACCTGCTCTTTCCATTCTGTACTCACGGTGATGGTTTCTTTCCATTCTTCTCCTTTAAGTCGCACCATGGCTCCGTGTTCAGCCACCAGGTGCAATGGAAGATGTCCCAGCCATTTTTGTAAGGTTGGTGCATCTCTTCCGCTGATGATGATGACCTCATTGCTTTTTTCCGCGGTCAGTTCTTTTAATAACTGGATCAACTCATTGCTGGGGGAAGCAAGGCTTGGAAGTTTTTGATAGGGAGCGAGTGTTCCATCGTAATCGAGCAGGATGCATCGTTTGGAAGCATTATGAAAATCAGCCAGAATCTGTTCAACAGTATTTTCTTTAATTACATTCACTTTCAAAGCCTCCTGTTCTTTTTTTATATCTCCCAGACAATCGAGAAAATCATTGATCCATTTTAAAACATTGTATTCAGCTACTCTTCTTTGCATATAGGCAAGCCTTGAACGCTGTTCTACCAATGGCATTTCCAGTGCTGTATTGATGGCATCAGCCACTTCCGTAATATCTGTAGGATTAACGAGAATGGCTTCACTGAGTTCATTTGCAGCCCCGGTGAGTTCACTTAAAATAAGAACTCCTTTGTCAATACAGCTGGCAATGTATTCTTTTGAAACAAGATTCATTCCATCGCGCAAAGGAGTCAGCAGTGCAACATCAGCAACCTGGTATAAAGCGCAGAGTTCTTCAAAGCTGAGATGATTATACCGGTAAATTACAGGCTGCCAGTGGAGTGATGAATATTTTCCATTGATAGTACTCACCTTCTCCTCGATCATGCTTTTCATTTCACTATAGGTCTGTATACTATCCCTTGACGGAATGATATTCAGAATGAAAACAACTTTTTCGCACCATTCCGGATATTTTTTCAGAAATTCTTCAAAACTGTCAAGCCTGTAATCGAGACCCTTTGTATAATCAAGCCGGTCAACTGAAAAAAGGATCTTCATATTAAAGAAGCGTTCTTCCAGCGAAGTGCTGATGCCTACCACTTCTTCATCAATGCAGGCATCTCTGAATTTCTGGAAATCTATACCAATGGGAAAAAGATCCGCTTTGATCAGTCGATTGTTGTATAAAATATTATTGAACTGGCTTTCTGCCTGCAGGATCATTTTTGCCGACTGGATAAAATGCTGAACATAATCATGAGTATGAAATCCAATGAGGTCTGCACCTAAAATTCCTTTAAGCAAAGCCGTTTTCCATTTAGTGGCCAACAGTCTGAATATCTCGTAAGATGGAAATGGAATATGCAAAAAGAAACCAATGGTGGCACCGGGCAATTTTTCACGAAGCAATCCAGGTAATAACATTAGCTGATAATCGTGCACCCAGATCACATCACCTTCTTTATAAATTGACATCACTGCATCTGCAAACTGCCGGTTAACCAGGTGATAAGCATTAAAATAACTCCGGTTATTCACTACAAGACTTGGGAAATAGTGGAAAAGAGGCCACAGTGTAGAATTGGAAAATCCATTGTAGTACTCATCGTAACGCTCCTTTACAAAAAACAATGGAACAATATTAAAATCTGTGTTGATGTACCCCTGGCTTACGGCTTGTTTCCAGTCCTTCTCTTCCGCGTCCATCGTGCCTACCCAAATTCTTTCAGTAAACTCGCGACTTTCAGGACCATTCTTTTCAAAATAACTTTTAATGGCAGAAACGAGCCCGCCTGAACTTTGTCGCACTGCAACATCATCCTGACTCCTTTCAATAGAAAAAGGCAACCTGTTGGAAATAATGATCAGCCTGCTCATAATACGGTCTTAGCCTAATAATTAATAAAAAAACCAGGCCAGCGGGAACAGATTAATAAATAAAACTTGTGATAAATGGCTGATCCTCATCCATAAAAAAACCGCAGGCTTTACCTGCGGTTTGAATATGTGAAACTTACCTGAATTAATAAGGGTGGATGGCAGTGGCTGTATTTCCACCGGGACCAGTCCACGTGATCTTGTAGTAATAATGTCCGGTGCCAGGACAGGTTGTAGGATTACCTGTGCTGTCGAGCCCAAACTTTACAACAGCAGTAGCAAAGCCTTCATGCTTGACCTCACCGCTTGTAAGCCTGCCGGAACAATCCTGGCGGAAGGTCATGGGTTGAGTGATAGAAGTAGTGAATGCATGACCAAAACGGTTGATACCCCATTCCGCTACACCATTATTGGTACCGATGGTATGATCTCCTGTGATTTGCAAGACCACGCCGTTGTTATAAGTAAATGTTCTTTTCCTTGCAGTTTGCCAGATGCGTTGTGTGCCATCATCAAATGTGATGGACATATTGTTGCTGTGAATGGTATGCACGATATTGTTCAGAGTTGGTAATTGAAAAAGCAGGCCTCCTGTAACATTGGTATGTGTTTGTGTACCATTAATGATAATGCTTTTGTTATCACTTACTCTCTTTATTTTAAAAGTATTGAACTGAACATTCAGTATCGCTCCTACATCTTTCCATCTTGTACCAGCGGCCATGGAAAGAATTACTGTTCCTGTGCGTAAATGTGTTCCTGAACAATTCAGTCCATTGTAGGTAATGGTAATGGTTCTTGGGTTACTCATGGTGTCCACAACAGTTGTAGCACCACAAATGAGGGTGATATCCTGCGGGCTAAGCAATTTACCACTGAAGGCAGCATCGCTTTCCAAAGCAAGATTTGCATCGTTAGCAACAGCATCCAGTTCACCAGAGATTCTATTCTGGTCATCGGAGTGTGCTGCTATTTCAGGGGCGGGATCGTTGGGTGTAGAAGTTTCGTCTTTTTTACAGGAAATCAGGGTCGTGAAAATGGCCAGTGTAAATACTGCAGCCAGGCGGAATTTGAAATGCATAGTGGTAGTTTTGTTGATGATGGGCAGGTAGACCTCTGTTCATCATCCAGGTTTAACGGATTCAGATTTTTAATTGTGTTGTAATGATAACAACAAAAAACAACTGAAGCAAGAAAAGGTAGGAAACATCAACCCTTATCATTGAACTTCAAGCGGATACATTTGATAATGGCAAATGATAATTAAACACTTGAGGGAAAATAATTTATTTACTCGTCCAGGCTGAAGTTCATCATTAGTGAGAAAATACATTCAGATTTTAATTTTTCAATTCGCTGCAGGTAGCCAGGATTGCTGAGAATTTGATAGTGCCGTGGCGTTCAGAAACATAAGACTTATCTCTATGAAATGGAAAAACCCAGTTGTCTTCCTTATAACTATAAAATGCCAGGGTAAAATCCTTTGAAAATACTCCGTCGATCAGGCCTGCGTATGCATAAAAAGTAGAATCAATTCCATTTTCTTTATCAATGCGTCGCATCGGATACTGGTATCGGTCATCATATACATACTCCATGCAAACATAAATTCCTTCTTTAGGAATCCTTATATGCAATGAATCAATTCCAACAGATTGCCTGCCTTCCTTTTTGGGTTGATAAAACACCTGCTGGTTTGTAATCAATTCACCTGGCAGTTTTGAAGAATCATCTATATTATAAAAAGAAAATTTTAGTGGAGCTTTCATTGCAGTTTTAGGGGTTCCCATTCCTCTAACCAACCAAATCGAGAAAGATTGTAATACAGCATTCTCAAAACCGGGAATGAGCATCACTGCCACCTTTGCATTCATTGCACTTCTATACCAGCCTACACCACCAAATTTTCTCTCCGAACTGTCAGCATCGAGATTGGAATATTCATGTGTCACCACATTCCTGCAGGTCATAATTTTTATCGGTTCAAGCAGGGTGTTGGATGGATTGAGGAACCAGGTCTGTTCACCTGAAGTATCAATCCTTCTTCTCAAGGATTTGTATCCAACATAAGAAATAAAAATGGAATCACCTCTTTCCCAGTTTGCTGAAACAATGCCGTATTCATTGGAAGAATACATTTTGTTTGTGGTAAGATTCACTACCGATGCAAAAGGCAAAGGCCGATGATCTTCGGATGATCTTAATTGAATATTTGTTTGCGACCAGCAAATTTTTACCAGGCAGATAAGAAAAACTGTCAAACCTGATTTTGTAATCATAAGACCATTCTGCATTGATAATAGAATTCTATCAGTCCAGATCAAATCCTCGAATCCAGGTCAAGACCATGTTTCTTCGCTGTTTCGATAGCAAGGTCATAGCCTGCATCTGCATGCCTGATCACTCCCATGCCGGGATCATTACGCAAAACTCTTTTCAATCTTTCCTGTGCTTCATCAGTTCCATCTGCAACAATCACCATGCCTGCATGAATGCTGTATCCCATGCCAACACCACCTCCATGATGTAGACTTACCCAGCTGGCACCACCAGCTGTATTTACAAGGGCATTCAGTATTGGCCAGTCAGCTACTGCATCACTTCCATCAAGCATGGCTTCTGTTTCCCGGTTGGGCGAAGCAACAGAACCTGTATCAAGATGATCTCTTCCTATAACTATAGGTGCTTTTACTTTTCCTGTTCTTACCAGTTCATTAAATGCCAGTCCGGCATTTTGTCTTTCACCCTGGCCCAGCCAGCAAATGCGTGCCGGCAAACCCTGGAAGGCAATCCTCTCCTTTGCCAGCTTCAACCAGCGTTGCAGCGAATGGTTTTCAGGAAACATGTTCGCAATGATTTCATCTGTAACCGCAATGTCTGCAGGATCTCCACTCAATGCAGCCCACCTGAAAGGACCTTTTCCTTCACAAAACAAAGGCCGGATATAAGCAGGAACAAAGCCGGGAAAATCAAAAGCATTTTCTAGTCCTTTTTCCTTTGCCCTTGCCCTGATATTGTTTCCATAATCAAATGTGACTGCTCCTGATTTCTGCAGCTGCAGCATTAATTCAACATGACGGTACATGGAATTATATGCATATTCTATATAGAGTTTTGGATTTTCCTGTCGCAGGATTTTTGCCTGCTCGTAACTGATCTCGTGTGGCCAGTATCCAATGAGTGGATCATGCGCTGAAGTTTGATCAGTAAGTGTATCAGGAATGATATTTCTTTCCACCATCCTTTCCAGCAGGTGAACAGCATTGCACAAAACACCAATACTTTTTGCGATGCCTTTTCTTTTGTATTCAAGCGCCACATCTATGGCTTCATCAATATCTATGATTTTTTCATCGAGGTATTTTGTCTCGAGTCTTTTGTCAATGCGCCATTCCTCTACTTCCGCGATCAGTGCCACACCTTCATTCATGGTGATGGCCAAAGGCTGTGCTCCACCCATACCGCCAAGTCCTGCCGTTACATTTAATGTTCCTTTTAAACTTCCGCCGAAATGCTTGTCGGCGGCCGCTGCGTATGTTTCATAAGTACCCTGCACAATCCCTTGCGAACCGATATAGATCCAGCTTCCTGCGGTCATCTGCCCATACATCATCAGTCCTTTTTGTTCCAGCTCTGAAAAATGCTGCCAGTTAGCCCAATTGGGCACCAGTTGCGAATTGGACAATAAGATTCTGGGTGCATCCTTATGTGTTTTCATGATGGCCACCGGTTTGCCACTTTGTATCAATAATGACTCATCGTTTTCCAAAACTTTTAGTGCAGCGATGATCTTATCCAGGGCTTCAAAATTTCTTGCTGCCTTTCCCCTTCCACCATAAACAATCAGTTCATCTGGTCTTTCAGCCACTTCTGGGTCAAGATTGTTCAACAGCATACGAAGTGCAGCTTCCTGTATCCATCCTTTGCAGTTCAGTTGCTTACCTGTTGGAGTTTTATATTTAACGGGATCGTATTGTGTAAATGATGCAGTTTTCATTACCATTATTTGGTGCTAAAGTATTAAAAACTTTATGGTTCAATTTCTGCCTTCCTGCATTTATCATGTCGGCTGAAGCCTAACCCAACCTGCACCTTCCTTTTCATTCCATAAGCCATTCGCCACAAGCCACATACTTCTCTCTTCCTGCTCTTCTTTCACCCCGGCATCAATTATCAGCCATCATCCTTACATTTGCGGCCAAATAAACGATTGTAATGGACGTAAAGAATAATATACTCGAAACAATTGGCAATACGCCGCTGGTGCGCCTCAACAAGATCACAAAGGAATTGCCTTGCGATGTATATGCTAAAGTAGAGTACTTCAATCCCGGAAACTCCATCAAGGACCGCATGGCGCTGAAAATGGTGGAAGTGGCTGAAAAAGAAGGCAAGCTCAGACCTGGTGGCACCATCATCGAATGTACCTCTGGAAACACAGGAATGGGCCTGGCTATGGCAGCCGTAGTAAAGGGATATAAATGCATCTTTACAACTACTGATAAACAATCTCAGTCAAAGGTTGACATTCTTCGTGCACTGGGTGCTGAAGTTATTGTTTGTCCTACCAATGTGGAGCCCGACGATCCCAGGAGTTATTATTCAGTGGCAGCACGTTTGGAAAGGGATATCCCCAATTCTTTTTTAATGAACCAGTATGATAACCTGGCTAACAGGCTGGCGCATTATGAAACCACGGGTCCCGAGATCTGGAAACAAACAGATGGAAAGATCACGCACCTGGTAGTTACTGCAGGTACAGGTGGTACTGTAACAGGTACCGCTCAATATCTGAAAGAAATGAATCCTGAAATTCAGATCTGGGCAATTGATGTTTATGGTTCCCTTCTCACCAAGTATTTCCGTACAGGAGAGATCGACATGAATGAAGTGCATCCTTACATTTCCGAGGGCTTTGGTGAAGATTTCGTTCCCAAGAATTACGACATGAGTGTCATCGATTATTTTGAACAGGTATCTGATAAAGATGGTGCCGTTATGACCCGCAGGCTGGCACGCGAAGAAGCTTTATTCTGTGGTTACAGTGCCGGCAGCTGTATCACAGGCCTCATGCAATTGAAATCGAAATTGAAAAAAGGCGATCTCGTAGTAGCTATTCTTCATGACCATGGAAGCAGGTATGTAGCGAAGGTTTATAACGATCAATGGATGGCAGAGCGTGGATTCTTTGAAGTGAAAACATTCAGGGATGTAGTGAATGCAAGAGGCAAGCAAAAACTGATCACCGTTGAACCAACACAATCTGTTGCAGAAGCAGTTGAATTGATGAAGAAATATGATATAGAACATATACCTGTTGTTGACCCAAAAGGAGAAATCATTGGCGCTATCAGCGAAAATGGTTTGTTCCAGAAAGTTTTCGGTAATCCGGAGATCAGAACAGAAAAGATTGAAAAACTAATGGAAAAAGCATTCCCTCTTGTGGCTTTTGATTCGCCCGTTGAAAAGCTGGGAACCCTGATCAATAAAGAAAATGGCGCCGTACTGGCAAAAGATGAAAGTGGTAACATCCACATCGTCACCAAATACGACGTGATCCAGGCCCTCGCCTGAAATGGTACAGCCTAAGTGCAACCACTTAAAAGACATTTCAATTGATTTTTCCTAATGTATTCTGGCAGAGAAATAAACTGGTAAATTTTCTATAGAGCTTTTACTATATAATTTGATGTTCACATTTTTAAAGCCTTAGTTTCTAAGGCTTTTTTTATTTGTACGAGGGAATGGGTGACAGATTTTAGAAATTTCACTGCATACAGTCATTGGTAAGTTTACGATGTGTCTGCTGTTAATCTACGTATCGGTTTTACGATGGCTTTACGAGCACTGCAGTATTTACCATAGCGTTAAAAAAGGGCAAAAACGCCATTGTACAGACTCCTGCCCGCTTGTACTTTTGTCTCGGAAGTTGATTGATATAAATATCCAAGTATCCGGAAAAACCGAAAAGATCCAAATCCAAACCGTCCAGTAAGAAACTATCCAATCCTTAGAAAAACCAGGAAAAAAATCCAATATCAATCAACTTCTCCTTTTTAGGAAGTTCCTGTGAAAACCAAAATCGAATCCTAAGAAAGCCCGTTTAATATCCAAATCCGGAAAAACCACCGTCCTGTGAAAACCAACCGTTCGAGTGTAGAAGACTGTTAACCTGTCACCATTCCTCCAATCCGATGAAAACTATTGAAGGATAACCTTGCCTCCTGCTCGCCTGCAAAGGGAAGCAGGAGGAGGTGATAGGAATTGGTTTTATTATTTTGCATGCATGGCATTGTATAAAGACCAGTTGGGCAGAATCATCGAGTTACACCATTTACCTCAAAGAATTATTTCTCTTGTTCCCTCACAAACAGAATTACTCTATGACCTTGGCCTGGAAGATGAAGTAACAGGCATTACAAAGTTTTGTATCCATCCACAAAAATGGTTTCGTTCAAAAACCCGTATCGGAGGCACAAAGCAACTACACCTAAATCAAATCCGTGAACTGACTCCCGACCTGATCATTGCTAATAAAGAAGAAAATACAAGAGAACAAATAGAAGAACTGGCAAAGGAATTTCCTGTGTGGACCAGTGATGTCAATAATTACTCGCAGGCTTTGGAAATGATCATGGCAATAGGTAAAATGACGGGCAAAGAAATGGAAGCGCAAAAGCTTTTTGATGAGATCAGAAAAGAGTTTTCAAAATTATCAGCAGTAAAAAAATACCGTGCTGCCTACTTTATCTGGAAAGATCCTTACATGGTTGCAGGTCATGATAATTTTATCCATGACATGATGCAACATGCCGGTTTTGAAAATGTTTTTTCGGATAGAACGAGATATCCTTCCATCAGTATTGATGAATTAAAATCATTGAATTGCGAAGTACTGCTCTTGTCATCCGAACCCTATCCCTTTAGTCAAAAACATATAGATGAATTACAACCCCTTCTTCCGGGAATCAAAATTTTGCTGGTAGATGGCGAGATGTTCAGCTGGTATGGCAGCCGGATGGCCAAAGCACCGGCCTATTTCATGCAACTGCAAAATCAAGTTCTATCTTTAAGCCATGCAGGAAACTGATAAGCCCTCAAGGAAAAAACCCTTCTTCCCCGTAAACAAATCATTACGTTCCTATCTCAAAACACATGGAAGGGATGTCAACCTGCCTTTATCCTACAACGATCTTTTAAATATTACCTATTCAGTTCCGCTTCGAGATAAGGCTGGGAAGGACACGCTCTGGGAAAAAGCATTGTATGATATGAAGGATTGGGAATACCTGAAGCAGGGACTGATCAACCTTTATGCAATCATTAAAACAGAAGGTGATTTCAGTTTTACCAAACACCTGGATGTGGCACGTATTGATTACTGCACTTTTGGAAATTCCAATCCTTTCCGGATCCGAATCGTAAACCGTTTTAATGATAACTATGATCATTATTATATCAAGAAAGAAGATGCGTCTAGAATTTATGGCCTGGAACTGGAACACCTGCTTTCTCCCAACAGGATCTCTTTCATCACCGGCAAGGATACCCTGGTAGAAGAACACATCCCGGGTTTGCCTGGTGATGTTTTTATAAAAGATTACCTGGATCGAAGTGAAACCAATAAGATCCGACTGGCAAAAGAATTCGTAAAATTCAATGAACGCTGTTTTATCAGGCTGCTTGGCGATATGCGCAGTTATAATTTTGTTGTGAACGTTACTCCTGATATAGAAGATTATCAATACCGGATCCGCGCCATTGATTTTGACCAGCAATCTTATGAAGGAAGAAAAAATTTATATCTTCCGCAATTCTTCAAGGAAAACCGGCCTTTTGTTGAACTTACATTAAAGTACCTGAACAAGGATTCTATAGAGCAGTACCAGGCGGAAGAAAGAACCCTGATCGCTTACCGGATGGCTGCTTCGCGCTACCGTACTATGGATCTGTTGAATATCATGATGAAAGACAGGCTTTCCACAGATGAAAAGAGGGACCAGCTTAAAGAAGAACTGGCAGAACATTTCCAGCAAAAATTATTTCTGCGCTGCAGGTCTATGGGTGACCTGGTTAAGCAGATACTCCGCTATACATTGAAGCCTTATCTTTCCCGGATCCAGCGAAACCTTGGAAAGATCACCGACTGATAAATCGCATTTCCTGATTCATTTTTGGCCTTTATCTTTGCCGCACCCAAAAACATTAATAAATGGCTACAAAAATTGCTGAATTGTTAGGCGACAAGGCCGAATATCTTTTAAATCATACGTGCAAGACCATTGACAAATCAACCATTCATCTCCCATCTCCCAACCATGTTGATGAATCCTGGATCAATAGCAACAGAAACAACCAGGTGCTGAGAAGTTTGCAAAACCTGCTGGGCCATGGCCGCCTTGGTGGCACAGGCTATTGCAGCATCTTTCCGGTTGACCAGGGAATTGAGCACAGTGGTGGCGCATCCTTCGCCCCCAATCCTATATATTTCGATCCTGAAAATATCATCAAACTCGCAATAGAAGGTGGTTGCAATGCTGTAGCCTCTACTTATGGCGTTTTAGGCATCATGAGCAGAAAATATGCTCATAAAATTCCTTTTGTTGTTAAGATCAACCACAATGAATTCCTGAGCATGCCTAACCGTTTTGATCAGACCATGTTTGGTACTATTAAAAGTGCCTGGGATATGGGTGCTGTTGCTGTAGGTGCAACTATTTACTGGGGCAGTGCAGAAAGTGCAAGACAATTGAAAGAGGTTGCTGAAGCTTTTGAATATGCACACCAGTTGGGTATGACAACTATTCTGTGGTGCTACCTGAGAAATAATTCTTTCAAAATCGACGGCGTGGATTATCATACGGCTGCTGACCTTACAGGCCAGGCCAATCATCTTGGTGTTACACTCCAGGCTGATATCATCAAGCAAAAACTTCCTACCAATAACGGTGGTTACAATGCTACCAAGCATGGCAAGACCCATAAGCTGGTTTATGAGCAACTGACTTCTGATCATCCGATCGATCTCACTCGTTACCAGGTTTTAAATTGCTATAGTGGTCGTGTGGGACTGATCAACAGCGGTGGAGAAAGCAAGGGTGAAAGCGATATGGTAGAAGCCCTGACTACAGCGGTGGTCAACAAGCGCGCCGGCGGTATGGGTTTGATATTGGGAAGAAAAGCTTTCCAAAGACCTTTTGCCGATGGCGTCAAAATGCTAAATGCCATACAGGATGTTTACCTCGATAACAGCATCACAATCGCATAAAATCTACCCCCGGTCTCCGGGGGTTTTTTATTATGATCATACCACTAGAACCAATTGCTTTTGTAAGCAATACGAGAAGAGATATTAGCGATGATTATTGGGGAGATATGATCTCTGAGATCACACTTGTTCCCTCTCTCCCGGATGAAGCATTTACAAACATTGAACTCTTTTCGCATCTTGAAATTATTTTTCATTTCAGCAAATCAAACGAAACAGTTTATTCAGGGAGACCAAGAGACAAAAAAGAATTTCCAATTATGGGCATATTTGCCCAGCGAAAAAAGGACAGGCCCAATCATTTGGGACTTACTACGGCAGAACTGATCTCGCACGATAAAAGAAAAATAATTGTAAAAGGACTGGATGCTATCGATGGTACTCCTGTGCTGGATATCAAACCTGTATTCAGGGAATTTGGTACAAAAGGAAATACCAGGCAACCAGAGTGGGTGGAAGAACTGATGAAAGATTACTGGAAATGAAAAACCCGGAGAGCTCCGGGTTTGTTTTAATTTCTTTTTTGTGGAATTTTCGTATTCTGAGGCTTGGGCACATATGCATAAGCTGGCTTCGAACTCTTCTCTCCCAGTATTAATGATAACAGCTTTTTTAACATCGATGGGTTTTTATAGATTTTTAATCAGATTCTGTTTTTCTGGCCATATGGCTATTGTAATATTACGAAGGTTTTTTGAAGGTTATTGTTAGAAAATTGGAAAAGAAAAAGTTTTTAACAAGTTTATTTTTCTTATTTTATGATCACTTCATCGATAAATAAATGACTCCCCTCTCCTGCACTTTCATGCCAGGCAGGAAGTTTTCCTCCATTGATCGCTTTAATTTTTATATATCTTGTTTTTATACTTTTTTCAATGCCGAGTTTCTGGATCTGCACCTTTCCCATTTCAGGCTTCATATTATTATTAATCCTGCCTGATTCTTTGAAATGAATTCCATCATCACTGGCGAGTACAATCACTTCACTTGGGAATAATATCCATGGACTGATGTCCTGCAATACATGAATGCCAACAAAAGAAAGTTCCTTTTCTTGTTGAAGATCGATCACTGCCTCAAAATCCTGGTCAAAATAACTCTGCCATTCGCCTGAGCGCCAGTTACTATTTCCTTCTATGCCATCAATCAGGGCATCTTCTCCACCGGCTGTGTACATAGGATGAACCTTACTGATCACACTTATTTTATAATCTGTTGGCAACTTATAAAACTTCTGTGAAACCGGGAGCGAGGAAATACTTCCGATTCTTGCAACAGCTTTTATCTGTGTTGTTTTTTTGATGAAGAATGGTTTTGAGTAAGTTTTTGAAACCATGCTTCCGGAAGCACCTTCCATTGTATAATCAATGGATGCCTTAGGATCTACATCCATAATGCTTACCAAAAGGCTATCCCTGAATTTGTTTGTCTGGGACATAAAATAGGGCACTTGTACAATCTGTTCTTCTGTGATCACTGATTTTGGCTGGTCATTGATTTTGGTTCCCCAATTTGGGTTTTGCTCCTTTCCAAGTATAAACTGCAGTTCACCACCATTAGCGATATCTGTATGATTCAAATAAGACTTTGTTGATTTTTTTCCATTCAGTTTTGTTGCTGCTACATAATCATTCGCCTGGGATTGATTGGCCTTGATTATGAATTTTTTTCCATTTTCCAATTTGATGGTCACTTCATCAAACAAGGGAATACCCAAAACATATTCACCACTACCCGGGCAAACAGGATAAAACCCCATAGCACTGAATACATACCAGGCGCTCATCTGGCCACAATCTTCATTACCTATCAGTCCATCCGGTGCATTTGTATAAAATTCCTTACAAATCTTCCTTATTAATTCCTGTGTCTTCCATGGCCTTCCTGTATAGTTGAACAAATAAGCCATGTGATGACTGGGTTCATTTCCCTGCGCATATTGACCAATGAGACCTGTTACATCCGCCTGTTGTCTTCCTGAAGTAATGGAAGATGCGTTAAACAGTTCCGTCAGTTTGGAGTTAAATGAATCAACGCCACCATGCAGCTTAATCAATCCAGAAATATCCTGGGGTACTGCAAAGCTGTAATGCCATGAATTTCCTTCTGTAAAAAAATTATTGATCTCCGCAGGATCGAATGGTTTATGCCAGCTGGCTTCCAGTTTTCCCCTCATGTGCTTTGTTGAAGGATCAAAAACATTTTTATAATACTGCGCCCTGGCGATGTATGTTTTATAAACAGAATCATTTCCAGTCATTTTTGAAAATTGCGCGATACACCAGTCATCGTACGCATATTCAAGTGTTTTGGAAACAGATTCATGTTCCTTTTCATTGCTGATAAAACCATTTTCACGATAATATTTTAACCCAAAGCGGTCACTTTCTGCATAAGATCGCATCGCTTCCAGGGCCAGCCTGGTATCAAACCCTTTGAAACCTTTTTGGTATGCATCTGCAATCACAGGTACTGAATGATAACCAATCATGCAAAATGTTTCATTGGCACTCAGTTCCCATACGGGTAGCATGCCACCATATTTGTATTGATGGAGAAATGTATTGATCCAGTCAGTTGTTCTTTTTTGATTGATAATCGTCATCAGCGGGTGATATGCCCGGTAAGTATCCCATAATGAAAACACCGCGTAGTTAGTAAAATGATCAGCATCATGGATCCTGTCATCCGTTCCTCGGAAACGGCCATCAACATCCTGGTAAATATTAGGTACCAGGAAACAGTGGTAAAGTGCCGTATAAAAAACTGTTTGCTGGCTGTTACTCCCTCCACGAATCTCAATCCTGCCGAGTTCCTTATTCCAGGCTGCTTTCGCCTCCTGCTTTAACTGGTTAAAATTCCAGCCGGGTATTTCTTTTTCAAGATTCTTTCTGGCCCCCTCTTCGCTTACTCCAGAGATGCCTACTTTAACATGAATTGTCTTGCTTGTTGTAAGATCAAAACTTACATATCCTTTAATATTCTTTCCTGCCTGCAATTTTATGTGATCCGATAAAGCTTTTCCTGATTGCCTTGATGCAAAGCTTTTGATCGGTTGATCAAACCTGATGAAAAAATACAAGGTCTGATTTTGTGCCCACGACCGGCTCTTTCTGACACCTGCCAATTCATATGCAGAGACCTGCCTGAGATCTGCATCCAGTAATTCATCCCTCCAGGTAAGGTCAATCATCACTGAGCCTTTTTTAGCATCTGAGGGAAAATCATATTGATGCATGCCTGACCTGATGGAGGTAGTTAATTTCACGTTGATCCTGTACTTTTCTAATTGTACCTGGTAAAATCCTGGTGAAGCTTTTTCGCTGACATGAGAAAAACCGGAACGATAATCTTTGGGCTCCCATTGAACTTCACCTGTAAAGGGCATCATTAATACATCGCAGTAATCGGGAATACCTGTTCCACTTAAATGTGTATGCGAAAATCCATAAATAACACTGTCACTGTAATGATATCCGCTACTTCCATCCCAGTCTGCTCCTCTTGTATCCGGACTTAATTGCATCATCCCAAAAGGCATGGATGCACCGGGATAGGTATGCCCATGTCCGCCAGTTCCAATAAATGGATTGACGAGAGATGTATAGTCTTTCTGTGCGAAAAGGATTAAGGGCAGAATTGCTATGAGTGTGCAGGTAAAAAAGAGTTTTCTCATGTCAAAAAGTATCAACCAGTGATTTGATTTTGATTTTATTTATTTCGTCAGCACTAAGATTTCCTGAAAATTTCACCGAAACAGGCACACCCGCTTCAAGATGGAAAAAATTATCTTCCAGTTCAACACCATCCGGCATTTCTATATAAACTCCATAAGCAAATTTATCAGACAGTATCTCTATTGTATTTTCCTTCACTTTATATGTGATATGACAAGGTGGTAGATTCAGTTCAACCGGTGGAAGGAAAAAGAAAAATTCTTTTGCGATCACCACATCTTTATGTCTGACAACAAATAGCTGGTAACAATTTTTCTGATCTTTTTTAGTTTGAATTTTTTTAGGATAAAAGATCTCAAGCTTTCCTTTTTCCAATGAATATTCTGCAGGCATTGATTCACCTATTTTATTACCTGAGAAATCATAAACCTGGGATTCTATGCTAACTTTCATGAAGCTGTCAGCTTCAGAGATCAGGCTTAATTTCAAATGTGCACTGTCTTTTTCAATAATGCTCAGTAAGACTGGTTCAAATTTTCTTTTCACTTCATAATAAAGCGCTTTCTTCCTTCCATAATAATCAATAGCACTCCAACTGGTTACTGGCCAGCAGTCATTCCATTGCCAGAATAAGGATCCCATAGTTACCGGGGCATTTGTCCGGTGCGCTTCAATAGCAATCTTTATGGCATCTGCCTGCATGAGTTGTGAAACATAAACCAGGTCTTCAAAGGTTTTGGGACTTTTGAATTTACGACGGATATAATCACCAATGTTTTCCCAGCCAAAAGAATGCTTCTGGTGTGTTTTCATAACTACAGAACTGGTGTCCCAGTCGGCAGGCTGAGAAAATTCTCTGATGCTACTCATCACAGGCATACCCTGCATTCCATATTCACTATTAAACCGACCTGTTTTTTCCCTGTATTTTTCAACAGGTTCTTTGCCCCACCACACGCCCCAATAATGCACATCACCTTTTTTATAAGCACTATCCCTGCCCCATCCCAAAGAAGGCGATGAAGGCCAGTAAGGTCTTCCTGGGTCCAGTTCCTTAAGTATTGAAGGAATGAGTTTGTGAAAAACCTGGAGGTAATCGTTCCATAGTTTTTGTGAATCAGCTGCAGAATAATTCAATTGCTTTTGCCATCCCCAGTTGAACCAGGCTTCTTCGATTTCATTATTGCCACACCAGATCACGATGCAGGGATGAGAGCGGAGTCTTTTTACCTGGTAACGAACTTCTTCTTCGATGTTTTTTAGAAAGGCGGGATCTGCGGGATATAAAGCACCAGCAAACATGAAATCCTGCCAAACCATGATGCCATATTCATCACACAATGAATAAAAGATATCATCTTCATAAATGCCTCCACCCCATACTCGAAGCATGTTGATATTCGCTTCTTTGGCAGCACTGATCAATTGCCTGTAACGTGCTTCTTTTTTTCCCGATGGTACAAAATTATCAAGCGGTATCCAATTAGCTCCTTTGATAAAAACAGGATGGCCATCTTTTTTGAAGTAAAAAGAAGTACCAATGGAATCCTTCTCATTGACCAGGGTAATGTTGTTGGTTGCAGATTCAGAAAACTTATTTTGGCGTTTATTGTTGTAAGCTATGATTCTTGCCTGTCTCCAGATACCGCAGGTGATCAGCCTTGGTCCCCAGTCCCAGCCAAACTGGTACTGTGCTTTTCTTACAAAAACACGTTCGTTATCAGGATATGACCGGGATTGATTCTTCTTTATTTTATCTGCAATCACACCCTTTGGAAAGAATCGGACTACAAGAACATTTCCTTTGTTTTTTACAAGTGTTTTGATTGGTGCATTCCATTGACGAAACATATTGTTTGCCTCAATGATCTTTTTGCCATTTAAAATCACTTCAGCATAAGTATCAAGGCCATCAAATTCGATCATGATATGCCTGCGCTCAGAAAAAACAGCGGGCAGGTCAAAAACAGTTTGGTATTCCCATGTTTCTTTTTCAACCCATTGTACAAGAGGCTCGTTGTTGCGGTAAAAAGGATCTGGTATCAGGTCATTCATCAGAAGATCTGTATGCACGGTACCAGGCACTTCAGCTTTATACCAGGTTTCCTTTCCTAATTGCCTGAATTGCCAGTTCTGATCCAGCTGTTGAACCAGTTCCTGAGCATTACCAGCCAATGAAAAAAACAGGAACCATATGTAAAATATTTTCAGCCTCATTTCATACTTCTAAAGCTTCTCTCAGTGATTTTACTTCCTGGGGATCAATAGCTGGATTGTAATAGCTTTCCTCATTACCGGCAAAAGATGGGTGAATGAATTCCATTCCGGATTTTGTTTTGCTTCTTAATGAAGAATGAAATTCAATTGCACCCGTTTGAGTGGCGATTTCTTTAATATTTTCTTTTCTAACTCCACTACCCGGCATGATAATGATCCTTTCATCGGCTATCCTTACCAGTTTAGCTATCAACTCCAAACCATTGGGTGCAGATAATTGCTGACCGGAAGTCAGGATCCGCTGGCAACCAATTTTGATCAGGTCTTCCAATGCCTGCATTGGTTCATTGCACCTGTCAAAGGCCCTGTGAAAAGTGACTTCCATTGGATAAGCCAATTCTATTAACCTGGCAGTCCGTTTCAAATCAATGTTTCCATTTGCAGTAAGCATCCCGGTAACAATACCATCACACTGTAATTCCTTACAGCGTTTCACATCTTCCTGCATGATCTCGAATTCTTCTTCCGTATATAAAAAATCACCGCCACGAGGACGGATAATCGGGAAAAGCGCTGTATCAAATGATTCACGACATTGCCTTATGGTACCATAGGAAGCGGTTGTTCCGCCTTCTGTCAAAGCTGCACAAAGTTCGATCCGGTCCGCTCCTCCTTTTACTGCTGCGGCAGTAGTTGTAAAATCTGCTGTCGCGATCTCAATAATATATTTCATGTGAATTGTTCAAACTATGTAATAAAAAAACAGGTAATGCTATTAATAAAAACTTTTGGCTTCGTATACTTTTACACCTGATTTCGAATGTACTGCATAGGTAAAGCCCTTTTGAATGGCAAATCCTCCAAACTGGCCTTTATGATTCAGGGCAATAAAACCAACCTGCAACTCCTTCGCCCTGTCACCTCTTTTTTTGATGATCCTTTCCACTGTTTTTTTGCAAGCCATTTCAGGATTCATTCCCTGGCGCATCAATTCAACCACCGTATGCGATCCGCAGATCCTGATCACTTCTTCACCAACTCCTGTGGCAGTAGCTGCTCCTACTTCATTATCTACAAACAAACCTGCACCAATAATGGGAGAATCTCCAACACGGCCTCTCATTTTAAATGCCATTCCACTTGTAGTACAGGCGCCACTTAAATTACCTTCAGCATCCTGCGCAATCATTCCAATGGTATCATGATTATCCATGTTGCCCTTGATTCGTCCTGATTGTTGCTCCAAAATCTTTATGGATTCCTTTGGATCATATTTAGATTCTTTAAGCCAGTTATGCCAGGCTTTTTCTGATTCATCTGTCAAAAGATTTTCTCTTGTGTACCCATTGGCCAGGGCAAATTGCAAAGCACCTTCACCCACCAGTTGCACATGTGGAGTCTTTTCCATCACCAGTCTTGCTACTTTGATAGGATGTTTGATCTCTTCAAGAAACATTACGGAACCACAATTCCCATTCTCATCCATGATACAGGCATCCAGTGTCACTTTGCCATCACGATCTGGCAATCCGCCATAACCTACACTTTGATCATGTGGATCAGCTTCCGGAACCTGCACACCTGCTTCCACTGCATCAATAGCTCTTCCACCATTTCCAAGTACCTTCCATGCTTCAGCATTAGCTTTCACATTGGGCGACCAGGTGGAAATGACGATGGGATGATTTTTAATATTTGAACCCGTTTCAGCTGCAATTGTTTTATGAAACAATAGTGCGACAGAGCTTAATGCCGAGGAACGAAGGAAATTTCTCCTGTTAAGCATGTTATTTGATTTATTCAACTAATAATCAAACATACTGACATTCTAACAGAAAAACTGTTTGGGAACAATGTTTGATGTTACAACATCGATTTTATAACTTTGAACAATTACGATGAGAATTACCATATTATCCGGAAGCCCAAGAGGCAATAGCGTTACTTACAGACTTGCACTGCACCTGGCCAAAGCATTACAATCTAATACTGATCATGAGATTGATATCATTGATTTAAAGAAGGTAGAAATGCCCCAGTTGCAAACCGTTTTTACATCTGTTGATTCTACACCTGAAAAGTACCGCCAGGTTGCAAAACAAATGTTTGCAGCAGATGCTTTTATTTTAGTCACACCCGAATACAACGGCAGTTATTCTGCACCCCTGAAAAACCTGCTGGATCATTTTCCCAAGCAGCATCACAAAGTATTTGGAATTGTAACAGCATCAACAGGAATGCTGGGTGGCGTAAGAGCAGCCCTGCAATTACAGGAACTGGTATATGCACTGTTTGGCATTGGATCTCCTTATATGCTGGTAACACCGCAGGTTGATAAAAAATTTGATGAAGAAGGAAATTTGCTGGATGCATCTTTTCAAAAAAGCATAGACATTTTCATGAACGAATTTCTCTGGCTTGCAGAAAAGATCACTGCTGGAAAACTGGTTTCTTAAAAAAGCCCGGATGTAATTTCAATAAATAAACCCTGTCCTTTGAATGGGAAAGCCCTCTCCTGCCTGATGAAAACGGCTTATCTATTTATTCATTTTTAAATACACTTTAATGAAATCAATATTGCACAAAGCCAATACAAGAGGCCATGCAGATCATGGCTGGTTAAACAGCTGGCATACATTCAGTTTTGCCGGTTATTATGATCCATCAAGAATCCATTTTGGTGCGCTTCGGGTATTAAATGATGATACTGTTGCTCCGGGAATGGGATTCGGCAAACATCCTCATGATAATATGGAGATCATTTCCATTCCATTGGAAGGAGATCTTGAACATGGCGACAGCATGGGCAACAGCGCTGTGATCAGGCAGGGAGATGTGCAGGCAATGAGTGCGGGCACAGGCATCGTGCATTCAGAAAAAAACAGTAACAGCGACCGCTTTGTGAAGTTTCTCCAGATCTGGGTTTTCCCTGATAAAAAAGACGTAACTCCACGTTATGACCAGAAAACATTTACTGATGATGCAAAACAAAACCGCTTGTTGAATATTGTTTCACCTATTGGCAGCAATGATGGCGGTATACAAATTCACCAGGATGCCTGGTTTTATTTAACCAAACTGGAAAAAGGTATCCGTGTAGATTATGAATTGAAGAAAGAAGGTAATGGTGTTTATGTTTTTGTTCTGGAGGGAGATGCCACGGTCAATGAGATTCTTTTGAACAGGCGTGATGGATTGGGACTAAGTGAAACAAATCATCTTAACATAACTGCGGAATCTGAGACTGAACTGCTGCTTATGGAAGTACCTATGAATTAATACTAGGTTGAATTAAAAAAGACATCATGAAATATTTAAACATCAAAAAATATACATCACTTCAACACATAAATGTAGGTCCGTTTCAGGTAAAACAACCCTTACCTTCTTCTGATCTAGAAGGATTAAGTCCCTTCATTCTTTTACACCATGCAGGTCCGCAGACCCATGCACCTGGTTCTATTGAATCGAGGTTAAGTCCTCATCCCCACCGTGGATTTGAACCGGTAACATTTTTATTCAGCGGCAAGATCCATCACAAGGACAGTGAAGGAAATGAAGGATTTTTACAATCGGGTGATGTACAGTGGATGACAGCAGGTAAAGGTATTGTTCACAGCGAAGGTCCTTCAGCAGAATTTGCAAAGGAAGGCGGTGAGATGGAATTGATACAACTTTGGGTAAACCTACCACGTGATTATAAAATGACGGAACCAAAGTACCAGGACATCAGAAAAGAATCAATGCCGCTTATTAATGAAAATGGTTTTGAAATTCGCCTGGTTGCAGGTTCCTACAAAAATCAAAAAGGACCTGCAGATACTTTTACTCCCCTAACTGCCATGATGGTTTATTTCAAAAAAGATGGAGAAACAGCGATTGAAATTCCAAATGGATGGAATATGTTGATCTATCTTCTTGCAGGCAGTATTGAAACTAATGGTGAAGTTCTGGAAACTTATAATATGGGAATCGCTTCGCAGGAAGGCGGTGCTGTGCAATTAAAAGCAATTTCCGATGGAAAACTATTGCTGGTTGCTGGCCAGCCCATTCATGAACCTGTTGCAAGTTATGGTCCCTTTGTAATGAATTATCCAGGTGAGATCAAACAGGCCATTCTTGATTATCAGACAGGAAAAATGGGTGTTCTTGAAAGTTGACCATAATCATAAGGAACTGCAATAAACGTCAGTGCCCGAGGCATAGCTATAACGTTGCTTTACACCATAAATGAAATTTTATGGTACCAACAATTTCAATCAGGAGCCTGCATATGGAATATCAGCTCTGGATCCGTGAACTCATTTTTTATAAAGAAGAAATCAAAATATTTGAAGACCATCTTGAAAGCCTGATTACAAAGAATACCAGTAACTCCATGAGAGCGCAGGCTGAACATTTTCAGAACCAGTTCATCCTGCAAAAAGAAGTGATCGATCTTTTGAAACATGACCTGAATATTTCAGAAAAGCAACTGGCAGCTTTTGTTCATGAACTTTCTGATTCAGGTATTGAAAATATCAAAATGGACAACCACACCAGGCTCAGGGAAAGAATGGCAACTTTTAGAAAAATCTTCAAGGATCTTAAAACTGAATTTCGCCGCTTTGAAACAGAGTGGATGTAACGCTGTTTTTCTCTAAGCAATGTCCAATATCCGTGATGTTAAGCGAACCCCAAAGGTTCGCTTTCTTTTTTAGCAACTATGGATTTTTAAATAACTTACTGCTTTAAAAATCGCTGGCTCATGAAACAACTTCTTCTTTTATTTCTTCTCTCTTCCCAATTCATTCAGGCACAGACAACAGATATCAGCATCATTCCCCAACCTGTTAGTATCAAAAAAGGAAACGGAAAGTTTAAGATCACCAAACATACTGTTATTGCAGGCCGTGATGAAGCTGACAGGAAATCAGCCGCTTTTTTAAATGATTACCTGCAGGAAGTGTATGGCTTCAAATTAGATGTGGACAGGCAGGAAGGGAAGGATTACATCAGGCTCACTACGAGGAAATTCATCCAGGCACCTGAAAAGGAAACCTATTCATTAAATATCGGATCGAATGGCATTTCGATTGAGGGCGACAGTTATGCTGCCACATTCAATGGTATTCAAACGCTGATACAGCTTCTTCCTGTTATGGAAAAGGAAGTTGCTGTAAAAGCAGGATCATTGTCCCTGCCCTTTATTTCCATTTATGATTATCCCCGCTTTGCATACAGAGGAATGCACCTTGATGTGGCAAGACATTTTTTTCCGCCGGCCTTTGTAAAAAAATATATTGATTACCTGGCCATGCATAAAATGAATTTCTTTCACTGGCATCTTACTGATGACCAGGGCTGGCGCATCGAAATCAAAAAATATCCCAACCTGATGGCAACTGGCGCCTGGCGAAATGGAACGATCATAGGTCGCTATCCTGGGACTGGCAATGACAATACCCGTTATGGTGGATTTTATACGCAGGAAGAAATAAAGGATATCGTACAATATGCTGCAGAAAGATACATCACCATCATTCCTGAAGTTGAAATGCCAGGCCATGCTTCAGCTGCCATTGCATCCTATCCCTGGCTGAGCTGCTTTCCCGAAGAAGAAACAAAAATACCTACGCATCCCTCTCTGGCAAGCCAGCAAATGAAGGGTAAAAAAGTACAGGAGACGTGGGGAGTTTTTGAAGATATTTTTTGTGCAGGAAAGGATTCTACCTTTCTATTTCTCCAGGGTGTACTGGATGAAGTGGTTGAACTCTTTCCTTCCAGCTATATTCATTTAGGAGGTGATGAAAGCCCTAAAGCGCAATGGAAGCGTTGTCCTAATTGCCAGAAAAGGATCAGGGAATTGAAGTTAAAAGATGAACACGAACTCCAGAGTTATTTTGTTCAGAGGATGGAAAAATACCTGAACAGCAAGGGAAGAATTTTAATTGGTTGGGATGAGATCCTGGAAGGTGGACTGGCACCTAATGCAATTGTTATGAGCTGGCGTGGAGTAAAAGGAGGAATTGAAGCAGCGAAGCAAAATCACAAAGTGATCATGTCGCCTGAAAAACCCGTTTACCTGGATCATGCCCAAACAAGAAATGAGGATTCGCTGGTGATAGGTGGTTACAATCCATTGGAAGCTGTATATGCTTATGATCCTCTTCCCAAAGAACTGGATACATCCAAATCTAAATTCATCATGGGTGGCCAGGCAAATGTTTGGACAGAATATATTGAGCATCCTTCCAAAGTTGAATACGTGATCTTCCCGAGAATGAGCGCGCTGAGTGAAGTATTATGGTCGCCAAAAAACAAGATCAGCTGGAATGATTTCCAGAAAAGGCTGCTGGTTCAATTCAATCGATATCAATTATGGGGAGCTCATTACAGTCGTGCTTATTTTGACTTGAACATTACACTTGCTCCAACAAAAAAGTTTGATGGACTGCAAATCATGGCCTCACCCAGGGATAAAAAAGGTCTGATTCAATATACAATAAGAGACAAGCAGGCCCCTTTAAATTATATCAAACCTATTCTGCTCAAAGAAAGTCAGGATATAACGCTGATCTATTCGCGCAACAACACTGTTGTAAATAAAGTATTTCTTCCGGTTCATTTTAATAAGGCCACCGGCAAAAAAGTTTCTATTGCAAAATCTCCCAATGAGAAATATCCGGGGCAGGCCGGTGCTTTTAGTCTCGTAAATGGAATTTATTCTTCAAAGGGATTAAGTTATCCTGACTGGCTGGGCTGGATTGGTGATGATATTGAAGCTACCATTGACCTGGGTAAGAGTCAGTCTATTGATTCAGTTCGTATGCACACACTTGATCAGAATGGAAGCTGGATCCACCTACCCCAGTATGTGGAAATACAGATATCGCATGATGGCAAAAAATGGAAAGCTGCGGGAAGGTCTTCGGAATTTGTAAAAGATACTTTAACCATGGGATGGATCACCGTAAGATTTCCTGAAAAGCAAAATGCACGATATGTAAAACTGATCGCAAAAAATTATGGGATCATTCCTGATGGTAAGCCAGGAGGAGGTTTCAGGGCCTGGGTTTTTGCAGATGAGATCCAGGTTTATTAAAATTGAAGGCATAAAAAAAATCCCGCTTAACCAGCGGGATTTTTTTTATATAGTAATGCGATTATCTGAGGTCAACAACTTCTACTCCGGGATATTTAGATTTATCGAAAGTGAAATCTTTATCAGAAACAGAAACATTGGGTTTCAGGCTGTTGATAGTATAACTATATCTTCCACCTGATTTCTCCAGGAATTTCGCGCTGTAAAGGCTCTTTCCTGATTTGTCTACCATAAGATACACTTTGTGAAAAGGTCTTGTTTTATCTGTAGGAGTCAATTCAATCTCCTGAAGGTTTTTCCCACCCTGTTTCTTCTCTCCATTGTATTTATAAAAGAAATCATTATCGTAAAAATTTGTCAGTAATTTCTGTGGCGTCATGGCTGAACCAGAAGCGTCCACATTGTTTACGGTTACTTCATTGGAAGATTTGTCGTAGTTCCATATTGTTTTGCCGTCGGAGATGATCAGCATACCATCCATTGTAACCTTGTATTTATTACCCTTCATGGTAACTGTACCTTTTTTTGTAGAAAGGGCTTTGCCCTGGGCGTTTTCCACTTTATAGGTAAAGCTTGCCTGGGGAGCTTTATAAGTCTTAAACTTATTACTTACGGCATCAAGGATTTTTTTTGCTTCAGGGTCGTTTTTCGTAGGGTTTTTGTCCTGTGCATTTGCTACCAGCACCGCAGAAGCCATTATTAGCGTCAAGATTTTTTTCATCAGATCGATTTTAAGTCGCGGCAAAGATAATTCTTTGCCGGGCTTATAGAGCCATGATAGTCGTGGATGTTTAAAGCTGGATTCTATCTTAACTTTAGCTTAGAGATTGCAGGTGTTCAAGCAGTTCTGCATCAGTTTTTATTAACACTTCTCTTGCTTTACTACCCAGATTGGGGCCTACTACACGGGCTGCTTCCAGTTGATCCATCAGGCGGCCCGCACGGTTATATCCCAGTTTCATCCTTCGCTGAATCAATGAAGTTGATCCACTCTGATGCTGAACAATCAGCTTTGCAGCTTCTTCAAACAGAGGATCTCTTTCGGCAAGATCAAAATCTTTTCCTTCAAGGTCTTTTTCATCCACATATTCCGGAAGCATGAATGCCTGGGGGTATCCGCGCTGGTCTGATATAAAGTCAACCACTCTTTCCACTTCGGGTGTATCAACAAATGCACACTGTAAACGGACAATCTCGCCATTATAAGAGATCAGCATGTCGCCCTTGCCAATCAATTGTTCTGCTCCGCCTGCATCAAGAATAGTGCGTGAATCTATTTTTGAAGAAACCTTAAAGGCAATACGTGCCGGGAAATTCGCTTTGATGGTACCGGTAATAATATTTACAGATGGCCTCTGCGTGGCAATGATCAGGTGGATACCTACCGCACGTGCCAGCTGCGCCAGACGGGCTATGGGCATTTCTACTTCCTTACCCGCTGTCATGATCAGATCAGCAAACTCATCAACCACCAGTACAATAAAGGGAAGATACTGATGTCCTTTTTGTGGATTCAGTCTTCGTTTTGTAAATTTCTCATTGTACTCTTTAATATTCCTTGCACCCGCTTCTTTCAACAGATCATAGCGGTTATCCATTTCAATACAAAGCGCATTGAGGGTATGGATGACCTTTTTAGTATCGGTAATGATGGCATCTTCTTCTCCCGGAAGTTTTGCAAGAAAATGTTTTTCAATATGCCGGTATACACTTAACTCCACTTTCTTTGGATCGATCAAAACAAACTTTAACTGCGAAGGATGTTTTTTATAAAGAAGTGAAACAAGGATAGCATTCAGTCCTACCGATTTACCCTGTCCGGTAGCACCGGCCATAAGCAGGTGGGGCATACTGGCCAGGTCAACGATGAAATTTTCATTGTCGATTTTTTTACCAATGGCAATAGGCAGACTGTGATTGCTGTGCGTGAACTTTTCTGATGAAAGAAGTGTCTTCATGCTCACCACGGTCTTTTTGAAGTTAGGAACTTCAATACCGATCGTTCCCTTTCCTGGGATGGGTGCAATGATACGAATGCCAAGAGCAGCCAGACTCAGGGCAATGTCATCTTCCAGATTTTTGATCCTTGAGATCCTGACGCCGGCAGCAGGTACGATCTCATAAAGGGTAACAGTTGGACCAACAGTAGCACTAATCTTTTGAATATTGATATCGTAATTCTTCAGTGTATTGATGATCTGGTTTTTGTTGGCTTCCAGTTCTGCAGGATCCTGAACGATCTTTTCGCTGCCATGTGTTTCCAATAAATCCAGACGTGGATATTTGTAATCACGCAGGTCAAGCGTAGGTTCATAAGGAGGAAGATCGCTGTATCCTTTTGGCTCGCCTGATTCTTCTGTTTTTTCTTCCGCGATTTTTATTTCCAGCTCAAGGTTGTCCTCGGATTTTTCTTCCTTGCGTGCGGGTGGTTCAATTACTTCTTCTGCAGGTTCTACCGGCAGGTCATGACTATGAAGAAGATCCGCAGGGATTTCTTTTTCAATCACCGGCTGGTTCACCGTAAGTTCATTGACCTCTGGTTCATCTTTTTCAATCAGCTCCAGTCCATTGTCCTCTTCTTCTCCATTCATATTAATGACCATGGCGCCTTCACCTTTGAGCTGATTTCCTTTATCTGCCTGTTCCTGGTCGGCATATAGATCATTGATTGAGGTAGCATTGCCATTAAAAGATTTATCATCTTCTTCGATAAGTTCCATCTCTTCATCAGCTTCTCCCTGCGACTGAACTGCAGCTTTTCTTTCAGGAAGGTTGAAAGAAGGATTGAATTGCCAGATCAGGTAAGATATTCCAACTACAAGAAGGAAGGCGGCGGTTCCAATAGAACCCATAAAATTGATCATCCATGCGCTGATCATATCTCCTACTGCACCACCATAGGGAAAATCGGCAGAACTCAGGATATAGGAGAGCGAAACGGAAACAATGAGCAGTCCTATCGTAACATATTTCAGATTGCGCCAGATGGAAAAAACCTTTCGGTTAAATAGCAGGTTGATGCCTACAACAAAAAAGAAAGTGCAAAATAAAAATGAAGCCAGACCAAATCCTCCATGAATCAGGTTGTGAGATGAAAAGGCTCCGAGTCTGCCCAGGAGATTGGCCACCTTGCTTTCTTCATCATTGTCAAATAAAAATCCAAAACCACGGTGTATGACCTGCGACTGGTCTTCCTTCCAGGTAAATAGGTAAGAAGAAAATGCGATAAAAAGAAAGATGGAAGTCAGGAGTGAAACCGTACCAATGATCTTCCAGGTACGTTCATCACGGGCAAGCTTTTTAAGATCTACTTTTTCTTCGCGATCAGTTTTGAACTGATCGGTGGATCTGGATATAGATTCCGCTCCGGTTTTTTCGGCTTTTGCTGGCTTTTCCGGTTTTTCAGCAGCTTTAGGTGTAATGGATTTTTTTAGCTTGTTAGCCATATCAACAAAGATAATGATCTGACAGGTGAAATGCAGGCGGGAAGCCTGTCCCGGTAAAAATAAGACTCTATTTCCTGATTATCGCGATCAAAAGCATGAGCCATCCCAAAATGAAGAGCAATCCACCCACCGGCGTCATTATCCCAACAGCTGTTGGCACCACCTTATTCATAGCCTTCAGAGAAGAAATAAAATAAAGTGAACCGGAGAAAAGCACTACGCCTCCTATAAAAAGAAAACCAGCGTATCCGGTAAAGCTATTGGCGATCTTATCATAAAAAAGAGCAACCAACAATAAAGCCAACGCATGATACATCTGGTACTGAACACCTGTTTGATAGATGGCAACCGTTTCAGCGTCAGCTATCTTTTTCAATCCATGTGCGCCGAATGCTCCCAGCGCCACAGCTAGCCCGGCCAGTATGGCTCCAACAATCATAAATAGTTTATACATATCAGGATTTTGCATGAAAGACTTCCGTCAATATTTTTTCAATAGAAATATTTTCTTCGGACAAAATAACGTTGGCCTGCTGGTAAAAAATTTTTCTGCCCGAATATTTTTTTATGATGTAAGTTTTCAAATCCATATCCGGGATGTCTTTTATCAAGGGTCGCTTTGATTTTTCCTTCACCAGCCGCTGGTAAAGACAATCGGTGGAGCAATTGATCCACACTACAATTCCCTGCTTTTTAAGATAATCTATATTGTTGTAAAAACAGGGCGTACCGCCGCCTGTGGCCATAACGAAGGTCTCATGGCTTTCGCATAAAATGTGCAGCACATCCTTTTCAAGTAACCTGAAATACTCTTCACCCTGTGTTTCAAAAATTTCGGGAATGGATCTTCCTTCATGCTCGGTTATTTTTTCATCAAGGTCAAAAAAGGGAATATTAAGTTTCTCACTAAGAACCTTGCCCCAGTGAGTTTTTCCGCATCCCATAAACCCGATGAAGAATATTTTCATGATGATTTGCTTCCGGTAAAAAGACAATTAATTTCTAAGTGCATGGAACATCTCCAACCTAAGTTAAATGAAAACAGTGCTTTAAAAAAAATCCTTCGCAAAGGAAGGATTTATTAAACAGTTTGTGATAAAATGATTTTACTTAAAAGCATTGAAACCTGTCACATCCATACCGGTAATCAACAGGTGAACATCATGTGTTCCCTCATAAGTGATCACGCTTTCGAGATTCATCATATGACGCATAATGCTGTACTCGCCGGTGATACCCATGCCACCTAACATTTGTCTTGCATCCCTGGCGATGTTAGTAGCAATTTCGCATGAATTTCTCTTGGCCATGGATACTTGTTGCGGTGTTGCCCTGCCTTCATTCATCAATACACCCAGCCTCCAAACCATTAACTGTGCCTTGGTGATCTCAGTAATCATTTCTGCCAGCTTTTTCTGTTGTAACTGAAAGCCACCAATCGGCCTGTCAAATTGTATTCTTTCCTTGCTATATCTCAAAGCCGTATCATAACAATCCATTGCTGCTCCCAATGCTCCCCAGGCAATGCCATAGCGGGCCTTAGTGAGGCAACCCAGTGGTCCTTTTAATCCTTTGATTGTAGGAAATATATTTTCTTTAGGAACCTTTACATTGTCAAAAACCAGCTCTCCTGTTGCCGAAGCTCTTAAACTCCATTTGCCATGAGTAGTAGGCGTTGAAAAACCTTCCATTCCTCTTTCAACCACCAGTCCCCTGATATCACCCTGTTCATCCTTTGCCCAAACAACTGCTACCTGTGCAAAAGGAGCATTGGAGATCCACATCTTGCTGCCATTCAATATTACATGGTCACCGGCATCTTTGATGTTGGTTAACATGCCGGCAGGATTGCTGCCATGATCTGGTTCCGTCAAACCAAAACATCCCAGCCATTCGCCACTGGCCAGTTTTGGCAGGTATTTTCTTTTTTGTTCCTCGCTGCCATAAGCATGAATGGGAAACATTACCAGCGATCCCTGTACCGAAGCTGTGGAACGTACACCGCTATCGCCCCTTTCCAGTTCCTGCATCATCAGTCCGTAACTGATATAATCCAGCCCGCCACCACCATATTCCTGGGGAACTGTAGGTCCAAAACATCCCAGTTCGCCCAATTGCTTTACGATTTGCTCGGGAAATTCCGCCCTCTGGGCATAATCTTCAATGATCGGCGAGATCTCTTTCTTTACATAATTTCTTACGGTTTCCCTAATGAGTTTGTGCTCTTCAGTTAGTAATTCATCTACTAAATAATAATCCGGAGATTGAAATTGGTCTGTTGCCATGCGGGCAAAAATAAGCAGAAAGGGATTGTTGATGAAGACAGTTTTATCTGCCAACTATTTCGATAATATAAAAAAACGATTATTTTTGTTGCCATCCGTTGTCCACCCCTGAGAGAAACATCTTCAAAGCATAGTCCTGCATTCATAATCAGCACAACTACATGAAATTGTTTTTTTATCATAAGCAGACTTATGTCGTAAACCGTCCCGTTGAGCAGGTCCAGACCCGCCTGAACTGGATTGTAACCAGGCGTTGGGAAGATTATTCCATGGATCTCGTTGGCCGTTTGTATAATGGTGAAGAGTTCAGCCTACGAAGTAAATGGGCCTGGACCAGCCTGCAGTGGATCGATAATAATCCCGGTCATATCCAGGGAAGATTGCTTCCTGGTGCACAAGGAACAAAAATCACTATCACCACCCGACCCAATAAAATGTTGGTGGGATTATTTTACTTCTTCCTGATGTTATTGCTGTTGGAAATTGTATCACTTGAAAATTTGATCCCGATTGCTAAAAACATCAAGATCGCTTTTCTTGCCGGAGTCAATTTTATACTGGTGATGCTTATCATTTTATTTCGTAACGGCATCAAAAAAAGATTTGAGGAATTGATGGACCTTGCCTGATCATCTTGTTCCAAAGTCCTGCGTCCAGTAAGTCCCAGAACGTCCTACGCCCATTTCTTTGTAAGTCCGGTTCATGAGGTTACTGCAATGTCCAGGACTACTAAGCCAACCCTCGATCACTTCTTTTTCACTGGCAAAACCCATAGCAATGTTTTCTCCATAGAGGCTCCAGTTATATCCTGCTTTCCTGATCCTTTCCCCAGGCCCGGATCCTGTTGATGAATTATGCTGCAGCGATCTATTTTTTTCCATATCGATGCTATGCGCTTTCGCTGCTTTTTCCAGTGCATCATTCCAGGTAACTGCTGCAGCCGGACCATACCATTTATCGCCGCAATGACAACCCTTGCTTCTTGCTTCATTCACGAGTTTCAGAAGCCTGGTCTTATTGACTTCGGTTGCAGGGGCAGATATCCCGCTGAATCCAATTAAAACCCAAGAAAAAAGAAAGCCGAAAAACATAAATCTTTTGTTCGGAAGATAACAGAATTCCTGCTTCAATATTGCACCACCATGGTTAAAGAAGGACAAAAAATGGCCGGCAGTATTATGCCGGCCATGTGGCAGAAAATATTTTGAATTATTGTTTCCTTTTACTACCTGACTGTTCTACTTCCCTGTCCATCTCCACAATATTCACAGTTTGACTATCATCTCCCAACAAATAACGGCTGAAGAAATCAGCAGACCTCCAGAAGAAATATTCAGTCATTTCACCAAAGCCATGACGCTGTCCTGGCAGTATAACCAGTTCGAATCTTTTATTGGCTTTGATCAGTGCATTCACCATGCGAATGGTGTTGGCCGGATGTACATTGTTGTCAACATCACCATGTGCCAGCATCAGGTGGCCCTTTAAATTTTTGGCAAGGTCTGGATTCTTTTCAATGCTGTAGGCAAAAGAAGTATCGCCTTTCTCTCCTATCGATTCCCTGACACCATGGTGCTTTTCGCTCCACCAGCGGTTATAAATAGAATTATCATGATTACCTGCTGATGATACAGCCACCTTGAAGAAATCTGGATAGACCAGCATTGCAGCTGTGCTCATGAAGCCTCCACCAGAATGCCCGGTAATACCAACCCTGTTGATGTCAATATAATCAAACCTGTCGGCGAGTTGTTCTGCAGCTGCTTTCTTGTCGGCTAGACCATAATCTCGAAGATTACCATAACCAAAATTGTGGTACCATTTGCTGCGGCTCGGATGACCACCACGGTTACCTACGGTTACTACAATAAAACCCATTTGTGCCAGGCGGTCGGTACGATCCATGCCACGGCTCCATGCTTTATTAACGGCTTCTGTTTGCGGACCGGGGTATACATATTCAATCAGCGGATATTTTTTGGTTGAATCAAAATCAAAAGGCTTGTAAAGCACGCCATAGAGATCAGTTATGCCATCATCAGCTTTTACCTTGAATACTTCCGGGAATTTATATCCAGCAGCAAACAAAGAGGTAAAATCGGCAGTTTCAAGATCCATGATCTTCCGCCCTTCACTGTTGTACAAAGCTGAACGGGGCACTGCATTTACTTTTGAATAGTTGTTGACAAAATACTGCTCGTTGTCATTCATACTTACTGAATGTTCATATTCGCCGGGGTTGAGCAAACGAAGTCCGCTACCATCAAAATTCACCCTGTATAAATGCAGGTAATAAGGGTCTTCATTTTTTTCCCTTCCATTTGCAGTAAAATATAAAATCCTCTTTTTTTCATCTATGCCTACAATATCCTCGCAATGAAAAGAGCCGGAGGTGATCCTGTTCTTGAGGTTACCATTTCCATCATAGAGATAATAATGTGCCCAACCGTCTCTTTCACTCCATTCAATGATCTCCTGGCCGTTGTTTACTATGCCGGGTCTTCTTACTTCCACATAAGTATTCAGTCTTTCCGGAATCAGTGTCTTTACCGTTCCCGTATTGATATCAACCGTACAGAGATCAATTCTTTTAAGATCCCGGCTGGTGCGGGTAAAATAAAATTTATCATTGTTACCCAGCCATCTTAAAGGTCTCCAGTCATCATCGCGGGTATTGACAGGATTGGGTGCAGACCAGATACCAATATCCTGGTCTTTGAATTGTTTGATGTCAAGCTCTTTCGAAGTTTTTGTTTCTGTATCAAACAATAATACACGGGCTATGGGAGCGTCTTTTTCACCAGGCATCCAGTATTTATAGGTTTCCAAAGTAGGCCTTGGATCAGAAATACTGTTGATCACCCAGAGATCCTTTACATTTCTTGCATCGGTGCGCACCAGGGCAAAATGTTTTGAATCCGGCGACCAGTAAATAAATGCAGGTTTACGCTTCTTCTTGTTTTTTTCCTTGTCAATATTGTTCTCACCCTGGCCAGATAAAAAGCTTTCATTTCCGTAACTAAAGAATTCAACACCATCTTTAGTAATAGCTGTTTCAACAATAGTGGAATCGTCTTCATTTTGAAGTGCCTTTTCATAATTCGCACGGTTCATCCAGTAGAGATTGTAATTGCGAACAAAGATGATAGTTTGCCCATCAGGTGAAACAGAAGCCCACCTTGGATTGCGTTTTGGTTTTTTTAATTCTCCCAGGTGTACCAGTTCACCGGTATTGATATTGTATTCAAAATAGAAACGCTTTTTTTCTGTTTTGGGAGGCGTACCTTTTTTTGCTGTAGTATCTTTTATTACTGAATCTTCAGTGCTTTTCACTTCAAACTGTATCCAGTTTTCATCCTTTATAAAACGAAGGCTGTCTATATTCAGGTGCTGGGCATCCATTGGATCTTTTACAATCGTGGTTAATTGTGAGGCCAGCCTGTCATTGTCAAACAACAGACGCTTTGTTCCCCTTGCAGGATCCACGATATACCAGTTCTTGCCATTGGTGGTTTCATAAGTATACCAAAAGCGATCTGATTGTTTGAGCCAGTGCGGATCCACGCTGGTGCTGAAAACCAGCTTTTCCAGTTTCTTGGGTGAAAATCTTGCCGCCAGGCTGTAGTTGGCTTTGGTAGTTGGTGATTGCGCCATCACCTGCATACAAAACATAAAAAGCCCTGTCAAAAGGGTAAGCTTCTTCATGATTCTTGTTTTAAAACTGAAATGATTTGAATGGGAATTTCTTTAACTAAATATAATAAGGATACTGCAGTTTACTAATGATTTCAATAATTAACCAGGTTCCTTTGCACTGTCCCATTTTTATTAAAATGAAAGAGGGCATAAGCCGGGTCAAAACCCTTAAAAGCGCCACCCCACCAGTTGCCACTTACAGCTCCATTGCAATAATAGGAGATGCCTTTGTATTCAACAGCATCCTGCAAATGAATATGACCACTCAGGCAGCAACGGATATTTCTATGTTTTTCAAATAGCGCAATCAGTTTTCTTGCATCAGTATGCAGCAGTGCTCTTGAAATCCTCCAGTCACCATTGGGCTGATTGGTGTCGGCAAACATGGCGGAACAAAAGGAAACGATGGGCACATGAGATACGATACAAATATGCTGATCGCTTACGGTATCCTTTAGTTCATTTTCCAGCCATGCCACTTGTGCTTCATCCAGCCTTGCAATATATCCTCCATTATTTTCCTGGGCACTGTCCAGGATGATAAATTTCCATTGTTTTTTTTCAAAAGAATAATAACGGCTCGTCATGTCATGTTCTTTCATCACCCATCCTTTATCATACAAAGGATCAGATTTTACAGATTCATCTTTTAACTGCCAACCCCAGGCATCATGGTTACCAATGACATGATATAAAGGAAGATGGTTTTCTTCCTGGATTACCCTGCGCCATACCTTCCATTGCTCTTTCGTTTTAGTTTTATCTGCTGCCATGGCATCCATAATGGCATCTCCACCATTGATAATGAAAGAAGGTTTTTGTTTCAAAGAATTTACATGCCTGAAAGCTTTTCTCATTCCTGTTTCTGCAGCTTCAGTAGGTTTCACATGCACATCACTCATAAAAGCTACAAGCAGCTCTTTATCTTTCTGTTCATGGGTAATATCTGAAAACCTGTCAAGTGCAGGCACCAGTCCAAGCAGGGAAGTATTGCGTAAAAACTTACGGCGATCCATAAGGTTATTTTAAATAGGATTTCATTTCATCAGCATAAGCCCCGGCAGCTGCAGTTGCAGCTTCCGCGAAATCTTCTCCTCCGGAAGCATAGATCACAGCCCTGCTGGCATTGACCAGTAATCCACCTTCATTTGTGAGTGTTTTTTCTGATATCTCTTTCAAACTTCCTCCTTGCGCACCTACTCCAGGAACCAGGAAAAAATGATTGGGTGCCATTTCGCGTATGCCCACAAAAGCACTAGCCTGCGTGGCCCCAACCACAAACATCAGGTTGTTTTCATTACCCCAATGCATGGCTTTTCTGAAAACCAGTTCATACAAATAACTTTCTTCCTGCTTGCGTATATGAATGCCTTCCTCAAGAATTTCAGTGTGATGAGTAACTCTTTGCCATTCAAAATCAGCAGCGCCTGAATTGGAAGTAAGTCCAAGAAGTATGGTCCATTTGTCGGTGTATTCGAGGAATGGCCTGATGCTGTCTTCACCCATATAAGGTGCTACGGTAACAGCATCAAAATTCATGGTTTCAAAAAAAGCCCTGGCGTATTGAGAAGAAGTGTTGCCTATGTCGCCACGTTTTGCATCAGCAATTTTAAAATGAGTGGAAGGAATGTAATTAACGGTTCTTTCCAAAGCTTCCCAACCCTTTAAACCTTCAGCTTCATAAAATGCAGTGTTGATCTTGTAGCCAATACAATGTTCTTTTGTGGCATCAATGATCTGCTGGTTGAAACGAAAGATCGCATCAGGATCAGAACGGAGGTGATTTGGAATTTTTGTAAGATCCGTATCAAGTCCTACGCATAAATAATTTTTTTTCGAAAAGATCTGTTCAACTAATTGCTGGCGCGTCATAGGGCGAAGATAAAATGGTGAGTCTGATAATAGTGATCATTTTACTGTTTGTTTTCTTTATTGAGCCTACCTAAAATAGCATTTTCTATTTCTTCAGAATCCCAGCGTTCTTCTATTTTCTCTTCGGCCATGATGGTTTGCATGATGGCTTCCTGTTTATTGCTGTTGCTCAATGCTTCGCTGTAACGGATCTGTGGACTAAAGGTAACCTGGGAATAAGCAGGTATCCATTTATCAGGATGATGTTCATGAAGCCTTGCTTCTATCTTTTTTTGGAGTAAAAACCTTGGATCGGCTGTCTTTGCTCTCATCTCAATAAAATTATTGACTGCCATGTCTGCTATTGCATCAGCATCAGGCTTACGGAGATGCTGGAATTCTTCCAGGATGGAAGTCCAGTCTTCACCATGTTTATCCATAAGTTCATTCAATACACTGCAATCTTCAAATCCTGCATTCATCCCCTGTCCAAAGAAAGGAACAATGGCATGAGCAGCATCGCCTATCAGGCAGAAACAGTCTTCCCTAATCCAGGGAAAACATTTAACTGTGACCAGTGAAGAGGTAGGATGACTGAAAAACTGCCTTGACAGATCAGGTATGAGCCGAACCACATCAGGAAAAGTATCATTAAAGAACTGAAGAACTTTTTCTTCTGTATCCAGCTTGTCAAAAGACCATTCGCCTTCAAAAGGGAAAAACAGTGTGCCTGTAAAACTTCCATCAAGATTGGGTAAGGCAATGAGCATGTAATCTTTCCGGGGCCAGATGTGGAGGGCATTTTTTTCAATCAGGAAGCTACCATCCTTACCCGCAGGTATGGACAATTCCTTGTAGCCACAATCAATATAATATTGGTGGTATTCAAATTTGGGGTGTTGCAGCATGTGAGCAAGCCTTGCTGCAGAATAGGCACCATCAGCACCAAAGATCAAATCAGCCTTAACTGTTTTATTAGCAAATCTTATTTCGTTGGTCTTCCAGTCAATGCTATTACAACGTTCATCGAAAAAAATATTGATACCGTATTGTTCTGCAAGATCCATGAGTTTACAATTCAGCTCTCTTCTTGAAACAGAATTGATGTACTGTCCTTTTTTGCCATAAGGTTGAAAGGCTTCGGTCTTATCCAGGTTATGGATCTGGCGGCCATGCATGGGGATGGCGATACCGAGCACTTCGTCAGCAATACCTACTTCACGCAAGGCCCTGATGCCTCTGTCGCTCAGCGCCAGATTGATGGAACGTCCGGCCTCTACTTCTTCCTGGCGCATATCTCCACGTCTTTCGTAAATGGATACTCGATAACCTTTCTTTGCAAGGTAAATTCCAAGCAGTGATCCAACCAGTCCTGCTCCAATAATGGCGATTTCTTTTTTCATACCGAATCAATTCAAACAGCCTTCAACCAGGATGTTCTATGCTTTTAATATGGTTTTGATAATATGGCCAAAGCGCCATACGTCTTCGTATTTATTGTATAATGGAACCGGTGCCACCCTGATCACATTGGGTTCTCTCCAGTCAGCTATCACCCCCTGGCTTATCAATTCATTAAAAACCACTTTACCTTTTTCCAACATCAGTATGGAAACCTGGCAGCCATGTTCGCCTGCGTTTTTTGGTGTGATGACCTGCACCAGATCTTTTCCTGATGTGGCATTGATCTGGTCTAACACATAAAATAAATAACCGGTAAGGCTAGCCGATTTCTGAAAAAGCGCTTCCATCCCAACTTCATTGAAAATATCAAGCGCTGCATGATGTGCTGCCATGGATAAAACCGGCGCATTGCTTAACTGCCATCCTTCCGCTGTAGGAATTGGCTGGAATCCCGGCTCCATCAAAAACCGGGTTTCCTTGTTATGTCCCCACCATCCTGCCAATCTTGGTATTTGAGTGTTGGTTACATGTTTATCATGAATAAAAACTCCGCCTACTCCACCCGGACCTGAATTGAGGTATTTATAACTGCACCAGCAGGCAAAATCCACATCCCAGTCATGTAACTGTAAAGGAACATTGCCTACAGCATGTGCCAGGTCAAAGCCCGCATAAGCACCTGCCTTGTGTGCGGCCTCTGTAATGGTTTTCATATCCATGACCTGGCCGTTATAATAATTAACGCCTCCGAAGATCACCAGTGCCAGTTCATCCTTATGTCTTTCAATCACAGCCAAGATATCTTCTGTATGCATTTGCTGTTCGCCATCTCTGAAACCCACTTCTACTACTGCTTCATTTTTATTGAAACCATGCAATTTAACCTGGCTCTCAAAAGCATAATGATCTGATGGGAAAGCTTTTGCTTCGCAAATGATCTTGTATCGTTCCTTTGTGGGACGGTAAAAGCTTGTCAATAGCAATTGAAGATTTACCGTGAGCTGGTTCATCACTACTATTTCCTGCGGCAAGGCACCTACAATGTCTTTCAGCTTTGAAGGAAAAATTTCGTGATAGGAATACCAGGGATTTTTTGCATGGAAATGTCCTTCAACACCCAGGTTAGCCCAATCTTCCAATTCCTGATCAATATATTTTTTTACCGACCGGGGTTGCAATCCAAGCGAATTGCCGGTAAAATAAATGCAGTCGGTATCATGGTGACGGGGAATAAAAAAACGCGACCTGAATTCTTTCAATGGGTCGGCTGTGTCGAGTTCGCGGGCATATTCAAGTGTATTCTCAAAATTCATAAACAGAAAGCAGTTTAATTGAAGATCACTCTTCCCTCATATCCTGTCAGTAGTAGCGATCACTTTAAGTTCAATGGCGATAGGCGTTGGCAGGCTTTTTACTTCAACAGTTGTTCTGCAGGCTTCAACATTGCTGAAATACTCGCCATATATTTTGTTGTAAACAGGAAAATCTTTTTTCATGTTGGTAAGAAATACGGTAACATCAACAATCTGTTCCCAGCTGCTGCCACTGGCTTCTAGCACGGCTTTTACATTGGCAAAACAGGAATGACACTCCGCTTCAATATCATAAGAAACTATATTGCCTTTCTCGTCCTGTACCAGTCCTGGAATGGAATTATCCTTAGCGCTCCTGGAACCAATACCTGAAAGAAAAAGCAGGTGACCCACCTTTCTTGCATGCGGGTATGCGCCTAAGGGACTTGCAGCATTATCCGTTTTGATGATCTCTGACATAGTTTAATTAAAAGAGAAAGTTTCTCTGCTATTAAAATTGAATACAAACATTTTTCGCTTCCGTAAAAAAGCGCAGGGCTTCCCAGCCACCTTCCCTGCCAACACCACTATTCTTCATGCCGCCAAAGGGTGTGCGAAGATCCCTCAAAAGCCAGCAGTTTACCCATATGATTCCTGCTTCGGTTTTTGCAGCTACACGGTTGGCTCTTGAAATATCCTGGGTCCAGATGGTGGCAGCAAGACCATAATTGCAGGCATTGGCCAGTTCCAATGCCTCTTCTTCGGTTTTGAATGACTGCAGGGTAACCACCGGTCCAAAGATCTCTTCCATATTGGTTTCGCAGGAAGGCCCAAGACCTTCGATTACTGTGGGTTCAATAAAAAATCCATTAGCACAGCGACCTGCAGGATGAACAGCCTTTCCACCACATAATATCTTTCCACCCTCCTGCTTTGCCTTTTCAATACAGGACATCACCTTTTCAAAATGTTGACGGCTTACAACAGCGCCCTGGCGGGAAGTATCATCCATGGGATCGCCAACAGTCAGTTGTTTAACATGCTCAACAAATTCTGTTTTGAATTTCTCATAAATACTTTCTTCCACAAGGATCCTGGAGCCGCAAAGACAGATCTGTCCCTGGTTGGAAAATGAAGACTGGATCGTGGTCTTCATCATTTTATTCCAGTCACAATCAGCAAAAATGATGTTGGGATTTTTACCACCTAATTCCAGAGATAGTTTTTTGAATACAGGCGCTGCAACTGATGCGATCCTTGCTCCTGCCCTTGTGCTACCAGTGAAGGAAATGGCCTTTATGGAAGGATGACGAATGATGGCTTCTCCTGTAGTATCTCCTTTTCCGTGAAGAATATTTAATACTCCATCGGGCAATCCTGCAGCCTTGCAGATACGTGAAAGAAGAAAGGCGGTTACCGGTGTTACCTCAGAAGGTTTGGCGATCACACAATTACCTGCAGCTAATGCAGGAGCAATCTTCCAGGTGAATAAATACAATGGAAGATTCCATGGAGAAATGCAGGCAACAATTCCTACAGGTTGTCGCAAGGTATAATTAACTGCACGGTCCTCCATGCTATGACTTTCATTAGCAAAGTGCATGATGCCGGTAGCAAAAAAACGGAAGTTGGCAGATGCCCTTGGAATATCAATCCGCTTGCTGAGCCACAAAGGTTTACCATTGTCGATAGTTTCAGCTTCGGCAAGCGTCTCCAGGTTTTCATCAATGAGGGAAGCGATCCTGTTTAGTATTGTAAACCGCTCTTCCACGGGGGTTACAGACCATTGGGGAAATGCTTTCTTCGCTGCAGCAACAGCTATCTCCACATCTTTTTCATTACTGTCAGGGATCTGGCAAAAAATTTCACCGGTTGCAGGGTTGATGTTTTCGATAAACTTTCCGCTTAAAGGTCCAATCAGGTTTCCACCCACCATGTTTTCAAGATGGTATGGTATGCTCAGGTCGAGTTTTTCTTTTTTAGTTTTTGCAATCGTTTCTTTGATCATATAATCAGATTGATCCTGTACGGCCTCCATCAACAGGAATGCTGGTTCCATTGATATAGGCAGCCGCAGGAGAAGCCAGGAAGGCAGCCATGGCAGCTATTTCAGAAGGTTCACCAAATCTTTTCATGGGCACTTCTTCCATCATATTTTTCTCAACAATATCTACCAGTACATTTCCTTTTTTGGCTGTATTTTCTACAAGGGTTTCAAGCCTTTTGGTTCTTGTAAATCCTGGCAGCACATTGTTAACCGTAATTCCAAATTGCCCCAGCTCATTGGCCATAGTTTTGGCCCAGGAAGCAACTGCACCACGGATGGTATTGGAAACACCCAGGTTTTTCAGTGGAATTTTTACCGAAGTGGAAATAATATTAATAATGCGTCCATAACCTTCTGTTTTCATGCCTTCCATAACTGCCTTTACCAATATATGGTTGATGATGAGATGCTGGTTAAAAGCTTGCAGGAATTGTTCTTCAACTGCATTAACAATAGGACCTGCTGCAGGGCCACCGGAATTATTGATTAATACATGAATGGTTTTATCATTTGTGATTTCCTGTACTATTGATTTTACAGCCGGCTGGTCATTAAAATCAATGACTTTATAGCTATGCGTTTGCCTGAGTGAAGTATCCAGTTGTGAGGCAGCTACCCTCAGGTTATCTTCATTTCTGGCCAACAGGATGCAGTTGGCTCCCATCATCGCCAGTTCTTCTGCAATAGCATAGCCTATCCCCTGGCTTCCGCCACAAATCAATGCATTTTTTCCTTCGAGAGAGAGATTCATACAGGTCAAACTTAGTGAGATTTGATGTATTTCCGTTCTTAAAGCACTATGAATTAGAATAAAGCAATAGTAGTAATTTAGCTGCATTGCCTGCAAAAAGCAGGGCACATTGAATTTTCAAACATAAACCGCGAGATATGATTGCTGCTCCTTTCAATCTTAAAAAATGGATAGATGAGAACCGTGAACTGCTGAAACCGCCCGTAGGTAACCAGTGTGTTTACAAGGATGCTGAAAACTTCATCGTGATGGTGGTAGGTGGCCCTAATGCACGTAAGGACTACCACTACAATGAAAGCGAGGAATTATACTACCAGGTTGAAGGCAATATCGTTTTAAAGATTATTGACAACGGAACACCACGGGACATTCCCATCAACGAAGGTGATATGTTTCTCTTACCTCCTCAAACACCTCATTCACCCCAGAGACCTGCCAATACGGTAGGACTTGTGATCGAAAAAGTGAGAGAAGAAGCCGAGAATGAAGAAGATGCCTTTATGTGGTTCTGTGAGAAATGCGGCAACAAACTTTATGAGGAATCTGTTTTTGTAAAGGACATCGTAAAGCAGCTACCGCCCATCATGGAAAGATTCTATTCAAATGAATCCCTGCGGACATGTAAGAAATGCGGACATGTAATGGAACCGCCTGTAAAAAAATCCTGATCATTAATTTACTTTTGCGAAGGGAAGTTTGGCTTCCCTTTTTATTTGCTGAAATATGAAAATTGATATTCACACCCACATCATGCCGGAGAAAATGCCCAACTGGACAAAAAAATTCGGCTATGGTGAGTTCATTCATCTTGAAGAAAGAAATTGCAAGGCTTGTATGATGAAAGGCGATAAGCTTTTCAGGCAGGTAGATAAAAACACTTTTGATGCCATTACCAGGAAAGAAGAATGCGCTTCTACTCGTGTAACCACACAGGTGCTTTCTACCATTCCCGTCCTTTTCAATTACTGGGCACAGGCAAAAGATGCTCTTGAAACTTCCCGTTTTTTTAATGACCATATTGCAGAAACGGTGCATGATCACCCCGAGAGTTTTATAGGCATTGGCACCGTGCCTTTACAGGATATTGATCTTGCCATAAAAGAAATGGAGCGCTGCAGGCAGGAATTAAAAATGCCAGGACTTGAGATCGGCACGAATGTAAATAGTAAGAATCTTGATGATCCATACTTCTTTCCATTTTATGAAGCTGCTGAAAAAACCGGCACAGCACTATTCATCCATCCCTGGGAAATGATGGGTGAAAAAGAAATGAGCAAATACTGGCTTCCCTGGCTGGTAGGCATGCCTGCAGAAACTACAAGGGCCATCTGTTCAATGATCTTTGGAGGTGTGTTTGAAAGATTTCCAAAACTAAGAATTGCCTTTGCGCACGGCGGTGGTTCTTTCCCCTACACTATTGGAAGAATCGAACATGGATTCAATGTTCGTCCCGACCTTGTTCAAATTGACAATAATGTCAATCCCCGCGACTACCTTGGAAATTTTTGGGTTGACAGTCTTGTTCACGACCAGCATGCTTTTTCATTTTTAATGGATATGGTGGGAGAAGACAAGATCTGCCTGGGTTCAGATTATCCCTTTCCATTGGGAGAGCATAAGCCGGGAGAATTGATTGAAAGCCTGAAGCTGGCCAATGAGATCGAAGAAAAACTACTGTACCGTAATGCTCTCGAGTGGCTCGGAATTGAAAAATTCAACTAATAGAATCTGCTTTGTTGTTGAATAATTGATCTTCGCGTTGCTGCATTTCCCTGGCAATGACTTTACCATCTTCATCATGAGCATTTAATTTTTCCATGATGTTCCGGTAACTTTTCTGATCTCTGTTTTGAGAGAGTTTAAAAACATTTTCCATGCTTTCCACCTCTATTTCAAAAGCAACAATTGCCTTCATCAGTCGGCTGGTATAGTCTTCTGGTAAATTGTCGAACACAGTAGTGGAATCCTGATTGCCATTTTCAAAATGCAGGGAAGTTTTTTTGAGGATATCTACCAGTGCTGTTTCATCCAAAAAACTCATTTTGCCTTTTATATGCACGGACATATAATTCCAGGTAGAAGCCTGGTGCGGATCATCATACCAGGTGGCACTCACATAGGTATGATTTCCTGTGAACACACAAAGTGTCGCCGGATTTTTTTCAAATGCCTTATGATGGTCTGTCTGTTTCATCATATGGCCTGTAAGGAATAATTTTCCTTCCCTTTCTTCTATGAACACAGGTATCTGTGTAGCAACAGGCTGATTTTTTTCATCAGATCCAACTATAAAAGCAAAGGGGTGCCTGTGAATGAACTCAAGCACCCGCTGCTGATCTTTTTCTTTAAAATAAGGCAGGTTATACATGGTCAATAATGGCTGCGATAAATCTTTTTTGATTCGTCTATTATTTTTCTTCCACTACTTCGGCTACTTCTTCTGCCTTCATATGAGCATTGCGCATGGATACGCTCCTGGCAACGGTTCCTGCAAATCCAAAGAAAGCTTCCTTCGAAACCAGGTCATCACCCATCATGATGGGAATTCCAATATCACCACCTTCCCTGATACTTTGCACCAATGGGATCTGTCCCAGGAATGGAATATCATATTCATCGGCAAGTCGCTTTCCGCCTTCTTTTCCAAAGATGTAATATTTATTTTCAGGCAGTTCAGCAGGCGTGAAATAACTCATGTTTTCAACCAGGCCGATAATAGGGATATTCAACTGTCCCTGGCTGAACATGGCAATTCCTTTTCTTGCATCTGCCAGTGCTACATCCTGTGGTGTAGTTACCACTACAACACCTGTTACAGGCGCTGTTTGCACCAGTGTTAAATGAATATCACCTGTACCCGGCGGCATATCAATCACCAGGTAATCCAGGTCTCCCCAGTTTACATCTGTAATGAATTGCCTGATGGCGCTGCTGGCCATAGGACCACGCCAGACCACTGCATTTTTTTCATCTACCATGAGGCCAATGCTTAACAGCTTGATGCCATATCGATCCAGAGGAACGATCATTCCTTTTCCTTCTACTTCGGTCATCATCGGTCTTTCACCTCTAACGCCAAACATAATAGGAACACTGGGACCATAAATGTCCGCATCCAGTAAACCTACAGCTGCACCACCCTGCGCCAGGGCCAGGGCAAGATTGGCTGAAACCGTGCTTTTACCAACACCGCCTTTGCCACTTACTACGCAAATAATATTTTTCACACCAGGCAGAACAGAACTTTTGTCAGCCCTGATGGTTGTGGTACTGGAATCAAAATTTACTTTCACAACTGCCTCTTTATTTACCAGCAGTTTGATAGCATTCACACAGGCATTGCCGATCATGTCCTTAAGCGGGCATGCAGGTGTAGTGAGCACAACTGTAAATGATACATGATTACCGTTTATTTCAATATCCCTGATCATATTCAGGGTAACAAGGTCTTTGCCGAGATCGGGCTCCTGCACATTGCTAAGCGCCTTCAGCACATCGTCTTTAGTCATATTGCATTTGTTAATGAAGTGGCAAAGTTAACCCCAAAGTTTTAAGCCCGGTTACTGTATTCAAAATGTCTTTTATTTTTGAAAGCAATGAAGAAAATTTTACCAATCGTACTGCTTTTAAGTTTATTATTCAGCAATAGAGCGCAGGCACAGTTTGAGACGGTAAAAGATTCTGTTGTGCAGTTGTATGGTATTGTAATGACAGCTGACAGCCTGGTAGGAATTCCGGCAGTGAGCGTAACCATCAAAGGCTCCAACCGCGGCACCATCACCAATGGACAGGGCGTGTTTTCCATTGTAGCTCTTAAAGGTGATGTGATTGAATTCTCCCACGTAAGTTATAAACCCAAATCAGTCCCGGTTCCACGAGATATTGAAGGCAACCAGTATAGCATGGTACAACTGCTGGTTGAAGACACGGTTTACCTGCCGGCAACCATCATCAAGCCCAGACCTTCTCCCGAACAATTTCTCAGGGATTTTGCCAATACCAAAGTACCAGATGATGATATTGAAATTGCCAGGCAGAATAATGATGCTGCTAAAAGAAGGGCGCTGATGCAGGGCACAGCCGCTGATGGTGGTGAAGCCGTTAGCCTGCAGATGCGTAACATTGCACAAAAAGCATCCTATGCTGGTCAGGTTCCTCCCATGAATATTTTTAATCCCGCAGCCTGGGCTGAATTTATCCAGGCATGGAAGCGCGGTGATTATAAAAGAAAAAAATGATCCGCCCTTTGTTCAGGCAGTGCTCATCCTAAAAACAAGAAAGTTTCTTTACGTTTGCGCCATTATCAAACGAGAGCTATATGAAAAAAGTTTGTGTTATTGGTGCAGGCACAATGGGTAATGGAATTGCACATGTATTCGCACAGAATGGTTTTAATGTTTCACTGATCGATGTTTCGCAGGACCAGTTGAATAAGGCACTGGCAACCATAACAAAAAATTTCGACAGGCAGGTACAGAAGGGCACCATCTCCGCAGATGTTAAGGAAAAAGCACTGCATCATATCACTACCAACACTTCTCTTGCTGCTGCAGTAAAGGATGCTGACCTGGTTGTTGAAGCAGCCACAGAAAACATTGAATTGAAACTAAACATATTCAGGCAGCTGGATGAATATTCACCAGCGGGCTGCATCCTGGCTTCCAACACATCTTCCATTTCCATCACAAAAATAGCTTCCGTTACAACAAGACCCGGACAGGTCATTGGTATGCACTTCATGAATCCTGTACCGGTAATGAAACTGGTAGAGATCATAAATGGATATGGTACAAGCCAGGAAGTAACAACAACGATAGTTGAATTGAGCAGGAAGCTAGGGAAGATACCCTGTGTAGTTAATGACTATCCCGGTTTTATTGCCAACCGCATACTGATGCCCATGATCAATGAAGCCATTTACAGTTTGTATGAAGGCGTGGCCGGAGTTGAAGAAATAGATACCGTAATGAAGCTGGGCATGGCACATCCCATGGGTCCACTACAATTAGCTGATTTCATAGGACTCGATGTTTGCCATAGCATTCTGAAAGTATTGCACGATGGATTTGGAAATCCCAAATATGCACCCTGTCCCCTGTTGACCAATATGGTAACTGCAAAGAAGCTAGGAGTTAAAACAGGAGAAGGTTTTTATTCTTATGCTGCTGGTAGCAAGGAGCTCGTAGTAAGCAGTCAGTTTAAATAGCCAGAAGAACTTTTAAAATTAAAGCCCCACAAATGCGGGGCTTTTTTTATGAGGTTTAGTTTTAGTTATTTACCCGCATTGAGAATGCCGGCAACACCAAAACTATAAAGGAAGTGATAATTGGTAGTTTCTTTGGTTACTCCAACTCTGTACTGGGCTGTTGTAAACAAGGAAAATTCATCAAAAAAATTCACTTTCAAACCGGCACCAAGTGGAATGATAGCTCCATAATATCCCTTGTACTTGCTGGCACCTATACCTGCAATTAAGTAGGGACTTACCCAATAATTGTCGGGGAACATTTTCAGGTTGAGCGAGGCATCTGCTTCCAGCAAAAGGTTTTCTCCTGAAGAAGCAGGTTTGTTAGGAACAGGATAGTTAACAAAGGAAGCTCCTAAGGTTCCGGCAAAATCAATATTTGGATGAAGACCTTTGAAATAGGTTACTGCCAGGCCGGGAGACATTTCCTTGAATTTTGCCCAGGATTTTTCCCTGATCACCTGCTCAACAGAACCGGTCCTGATACGGGATGCCGTGTTGAAATCATTCAGGATAAAACTGACGCCGATAGCCTGAGGGCGAATGTTTTTATTTTGAGCAAATGTGAATTGAGAAAAAAGACAAATAGCAAACAATGAAGCCAGTACTTTCTTCATAAATAGTAGTTTGGTTATGCTAAACAAAAATAAACGCAATGAATCGAAAATCTCAAATTATTTATTCGCCCTGAAACTGCCCCTCAGCCCTTCTTTTCCAGCACTTCCACCTTAACCTTTGTCAGTCCTTTTTTAATATATCCCAGCTTCTCCGCTGCTGCCCTGCTCAGGTCTACGATCCTCGTCATCCGGGGATGTAGCCTGTCATTGGTCTTTACAATTACACTTCTATTGTTACTCAAATTTGTCACCCTGATCCAGGTTCCCAGTGGCAATGTATTACAGGCCGCAGTCATCTTTTTGCTATCGTAAATTTCGCCATTAGCAGTTTTCCTTCCATTGAACTTCTCGGCATAATAACTGGCGGTACCAAAAAGCACCCTGGACTTGGCTTTCACTTTTACAGGATCTTCCTTTTCAACGGTGTCGGTTTTTTCTTCCTCCTTTTTATCCTGTGCATAAACTTCCTGCAAAAAGAACATGCCTGCTAAAAAAAGGAAATATTTCATAGGAATGTTTTTTGGGATAATATTTTCTCACGGAACCTTTTGTCCTCGGCATATATATCATCATAAAAAACCAGCTGGCTTTTTGCAACATCGCACGTAAAATAGCGGATAAATAATGGAATAGGCTTACGTACTGGAATATACTTTTTCTGTTTTGTAGTCAGCCAGTTATCCAGCGAATCAATGGGTGTTGCTTTTGCGGAAAACATACTATCGTTTCGCAGTATATATTTTGAAAGCTCCAGCCATGACTGAACCCTAACACAGCCATGACTCAGTGCCCTGTTGGTACGACTAAACAGATATCGCTGATTGGTATCATGCAGGTACACCGAATGTTTGTTTGGAAAATTGAACTTCAATATACCCAGGGCATTATCATCACCACTACCCTGAACCACTTTATAAGGAATGTACTCCTTATACTTTGCCCAGTTGATGGAATAAGGATCAACTTCATTGCCATCCTTATCCACAAGACTATAGCCCTTTTTGATGGTATAGCCGGCATCTTTTTTCAAGCCTGGCAGTATCTCTTTTTTTACAATGCTTTCCGGTATTGTCCATTTGGGATAAGTGATCATATCTGAAATGGCACTCGTGATCAATGGAGTCTGTGTATTGGGCTTGCCCACACAAATTTTTGAAACAATAGGCACTGTATCCTTATCTCTCAATTGAAGATAAAACCCGGGTATGTTCACCCAGATGTATTGCTCCGGCAGTGGCTGCAATTGCTTATAGCGGTCAAGGTTGATGGCAACACGGATAAATTTCTCATTATCGGTGTTGTTCAATCTTGCAATCAAATCAGCGGAAACTTTGCCGTCTGCCTTTAGCTTTTTTTTGCGCTGGTAATTTTTAATTGCAGTGGAGAGATGAACAGAATCTGGTGATGCTGAAATATTAATGGTGGAATCTTCCTCAGCAAGGCGCTTATAGAGCAGGTTTCTGAGTTCCAGGGAATCTGTTGAAGCAACATAAGTGTGTTCTTCAAAATTTCCTGTCCTGAGAAATAATTTTAAGGCTTCCCGTATTTTCCAGTAATCTGCATGAATGGGTTCAAATCTCCGGGCGAAGCTGTCGTTGGATACTTTTCCGATAATTTGAAATTCCTTTCCAAAAAAATCTGGTGTAAGTGTTGAATCTTTTGCAATGATGCTGTCCGGTAATAAACGGCCTATTTTAAGATCCCTGATGATCTGGATAAAAGCAGAACTAAGCATCATATCTCCGTAGGCCCATTGTGTTGCATCTAGTTTTTTTTCTTTGGAAGTATCAGTCAGCAACTGCGTTTTTAATATTTTCAGTTTTGTATGATAATAATCTTCAGGAAACAAACCATAGAGCTTCGAAGAATCGATCAGGGACAAAATTGAATCAGCGGAAAGGATAAAGGTTCCGTTTGATGACCATAGAGGCCTGTAATTATTTTCTTCATATAGGGTTTCCATCACCCCCGCATTTCTAAAATGAAATGAATCGGGTAGATCTTTGCTGTTGGAAAGTATATTTTCAAGTGTTCCCTTAATGATATCTTCCGCCCTGGTATTGATCTCCGCAGGCGTTTCTACTATTTCTTTATGGGTTAGATCTACAGATGGTTCATCAGAACAACTGACAAGAAAAAAGGAAAAGGTTGAAATGAAAAGGATTAATTTGGAAATGAATGACAAGTTTAAAAGATTTTAATGGGTTTCATAGAATGATAGCTGGCTGTAAAATCAATGACAATATAAAAATTTATTGCAGAGTAATCTCATTTCTGCTGCTTCCTTTTTGCACTTCAGCTTTTGCACAGCCATTGAAAATTGTTAAAAAACAGAAAGAATACTGTAGCCAGGTGAAAACGGATAGCCTGAAACGGATGGTCGAATTAAAATTCCTGGATTCCACCATATCCTACGATCTGAAATATGCAACCACAAATAATTTTACCGGTAAGAAGCTTTACAAAAGCAGTGACCTGGTTTTTTTAAGAACACTACCCGCCCTGGCTTTGAAAAATATCCAGATGGAATTGTTGCAGGAAGGATTGGGATTGAAAATTTTCGACGGCTACAGGCCATACCTGGTAACTAAAAGAATGTGGGAACTGATAAAGGATGAACGTTATGTAGCCAATCCTTCCAGGGGCTCGGGACATAACAGGGGGCTTGCAGTTGATCTGACACTGATTGAAATTTCAACAGGCAAAGAACTGAATATGGGTACCGGTTTTGATAATTTTTCAGATACTGCCCATCATGCATTCAGGGAACTTTCATCACAGGTATTACAAAACCGCAACAGATTAAAAGAGATCATGGAAAAACACGGATTCAATGCCCTTTCAACCGAATGGTGGCATTACAGCTGGCCCAATGACCGTTCCTATGATGTACTGGATCTTGAGCCGCAAAAACTCAGGAAACATTGTCCTTAACTTTTATTAAGAACCGGAGGTATTTTTTGTTCAAGCAACATCAGGTCTGCAAGAACGATGGCAGTTACTGCTTCAAGTACCGGAGGCACGCGAAGTGCAATACAAAGATCATGTCGTCCTTTCACTGAGAATTTTTCCACCTGGCCTGTTTCATTATTCCAGGATTCCTGTTCTTTTGGAGTTGAAGATGTGGGCTTGACTACCACTTTGAAATAAAGTTCATTTCCAGTTGTGAGTCCGCCAATTATACCACCAGCATGGTTAGTTTTAGTTTTTCCAGAACCATCTATGATCGCGTCATTATGTTCTGATCCAAACATCCTGGCAGCTCTAAAGCCCGCACCAAATTCGATTCCCTTGATGGCTGGAATTGAAAATACAGCATGACTGATCAGTGATTCAACAGAATCAAAAAAAGGTGAGCCCAGCCCTGCCGGCAATCCTTTTACATGACATTCAACAATGGCACCTATCGAATCTTTAGAATCAATTGCTTTTTGAAGACCAGCTTCAAGATCCTTCTCACCTCCTATTTCAATTACCTTTGCTTCGATAGTAAAAGCTGAAATTATTTTTTTGGCAATCACACCTGCGGCAACCAGGCCAACAGTTAATCTGCCACTGAAATGACCGCCTCCCCTGTAATCAGCATATCCTGCGAATTTTTGTTCTGCCACTTTATCTGCATGTCCGGGCCTTGGAATATTTTTTATTTGATCATAATCTGATGATCGCACACTGGAATTTTCAAAAGCTATGGTAATTGGTGCGCCAGTTGTTTTGCCATTAAAAATCCCGGAAAGAAATTTTGGCAAGTCGCTTTCCTTTCTTGGTGTAGTCCCTTTTTGTATTCCTCCCTGTCTTCTCTGTAGGTCATTAGTAAAATCATTCTGATCAAGCTCAAGTCCTGCGGGACATCCATCAACGACTACACCTACCGAAGGTCCATGAGACTCGCCAAAAATGCTCAACCTGAAAATTCTTCCAAATGAATTCATATCATGGATTATTCACTAAAGATAAGTTAACACCAATCTTTTCAAGGTCTGTCCAGAATTGTGGATAGGATTTGTTTACCGACTCTGCTTCCTCAATGTTCACTACATCCTCTGCACCAAGGGCCGCAACTGCACAGGCCATAGCGATACGATGGTCGTGATGCGCTCGAACCTGGGTGCCATTTACCTTTCCTCCTTTAATGATCATCAGGTCATCCTGTATCCTGATCTCAATGCCCATCTTTCCAAATTCTTCCTGTAGGGAAACCGCACGGTTGCTTTCTTTATGCAGCAGCCTGTGTACGCCTTCGATCACTGAAGAGCCATCACAATAACAGGCCAGTGCTACCAGAGGAGGAAAAAGGTCCGGACAATCGGTAGCATCAAAATGAAATGGAATGAGTCTGTTTTTCTTTACCTGTACCTGCTCTGTTTCTATGCTGATGTGTGCACGTGACTGGCTCAATGCCTCAAGGATCTTTTTATCGGCCTGTTTTGAAAATACATCAAGGCCTTTCAATGTAAGATCCCCAGCAATGGTAGCCGCAACAAGCAAAAAAGATGCGCTGCTCCAGTCAGCTTCTACAGAATATTGAAGATCCTGATTCTCAAAACTTGCAACTGATAAAATGGGGAAATAAAACTCCCTGTAATCTTTGTTGATCGGAACCTTTAATCCAAAATCAGCCATGACCTGCAAACTCAGATCTATGTATGGCTTACTGTTAAGTCCATGAACCGTAATGGTTACATCACTGGCTCCGGCAGCTGCATAGGAAAATAACAACCCAGTCAGGAATTGTGAAGAAAGACTCCCATCAATTTCAATATTGCCTGGCCGGACCGGACCCTGAATTTTTATTGGAAGCAATCCATGATTCGATTCACATGAAACATTAAGTTCTGGCAAAACCTTATCAAAGAAATCAATGGGCCTTTTAAGCAGACTGCCCTTTCCTGTAATTAAAATTTCTTTTTCAGATACAGAAGCAATGGGAGTAAAAAGTCTAAGCGACAATCCGCTTTCGCCGCAATCAAAATTATTTTTTATGGGATTAATGCCCTGGCTGATGATAACCAGTTCACCGTCTTTTTCATTCACTGTTGCACCTAATGAGCGTATGATTTCAATAGCTGCTTTATCATCCTCTGAACTTCCCGGGTTTTTGATATGAGTGATGCCTCCTTTGATCAGTGCAGCAGCACAGGCCCTTTGCATGGCGCTTTTAGAGGCAGGCGCAACGAGACTACCATTCAGAGTTGAAGGGTGAATAATGGCTTTCATGAAAAAATTTCAGCTGTTTGTTGAAAGGAAAGCTTCTTAATCCCAGCCCTGCCAATCTTATCCAATAAAACAAAATGAATGAAGTCTCCTGCTTTTTTCTTGTCCTTCTTTATGAGGTCAAGAACTTTTTCTTTATTGAATTCGGCGGATGTTGGCAGACCATATTTTTCAATAAGGTTACGGAGACGTGTTGATTCTTTAAACTGCATCCATTTTTCAGAAAGACTCACAGCATAACTCATGCCTATTGAAATGGCTTCTCCGTGAGAAAGCTCGTATTGGTTTTCCAGCGCATGTCCAATCGTATGTCCAAAGTTTAATAATTTCCTGTCGCCATTTTCAAATTCATCCTGTTGTACGATTTTCATTTTCAACAAGGCATTTCTTCTAATTAAATCGGAGAGATCCTTCCTGCTTTTCTGGTAAAACTTAAGATTATGAGATTCCAGTTCCCGGAACATCACAGCATCTTTTATAGCAGCGTGCTTGATGATCTCAGCAAAACCATTCCGCCATTCTTTATCAGGTAGCGTGGAAAGAAAATGGTAATCGTGAAGAATGAATGCAGGTTGATTAATGGTGCCTGCCATATTTTTATAAATGCCCACATCCACTCCATTTTTGCCTCCAATGGAAGCATCAACAAGAGCCAACAAGGAAGTAGGAACAAATCCAAAAGAAATGCCGCGCATGTAGATGGACGCGATATAACCGGTTATATCAGTGATCACACCACCCCCAACACCTACCAGCATATAAGTCCTGTCAACAGACATATCGATCAACTGATCGATTACAGCATCTACTGTTTCCTGTACTTTATATTCTTCTCCAGCTTTCAGTACAATTGTATTCCTGCCTTTGAATTTTTTTTCATGAGCTCCATAAACATTTTCATCAGTAATGAATACTAATCTATCTGCTTCCGTAATTGAATTCAGTACAACAAAACGTTCATCTGTATAAAGGTCTACCGTTTGATGAGTGAAGCGGAATCTCTTCTTCATTCATTAAATATTTTGGTTTGATGGTGGATGCTTTCATAATGAACAGCATCAAAATAACGTTTGATGAATTCCCTGCTTAGTCCCAACTGGTCCGCATGATCACAGGCGCGTTCAAGGATCTCATTCCAGCGGCTGGTCTGTAGAATGGTAATGTTATTGGCCTTTTTGTATTCAGCTATTTTTTCAGCCACCTTCATTCTTTGACCAAGTATCTGCAGCACTTCATCGTCAAGGTGGTTGATCTGGTTGCGGAGTTGTTCCAACGCCTTGTGTAATTCCTCGGAAGCAATGTTTTCATTTCTCCAGGTGATCTTATTCAGCAGTTCCAGTAATTGTTCAGGTGTGATCTGCTGACTTGCATCGCTCCAAGCATGGTCAGGATCAATATGCGATTCTATCATCAGTCCATCATAATCCAGATCGATCGCCTTTTGCGCAACCTGCAATAAGATATCCCTTCTTCCGCAAATATGAGACGGGTCATTGATCATTAACAGCTCCGGGTTTCTTCTTTTCATTTCTATTGCCAGATGCCACATGGGAGCATTGCGGTATTCAGTATTACCATAAGCAGAAAACCCACGGTGTATGAGGCCAATTCTTTTCACACCTGCTTTCGCCACTCGTTCCACCGCACCTGTCCAGAGATCAATATCAGCATTAATAGGATTTTTAATCAATACAGGTACATCTACACCCTTAAGTGCATCAGCCACCTCCTGTACGCTGAATGGATTAACCGTGGTCCTGGCTCCGATCCAGGGAATGTCAATCCCGGCATTCAGGGCTTCTTCCACCTGTCTGGCTGTGGCCACTTCAACTGCAATGGGAAGTCCCGTTTCTTCTTTTGCTCTTTGCAGCCATTCCAGTCCTACTCTTCCAATACCTTCAAAGCTGCCAGGTCTTGTCCTGGGTTTCCAGATTCCGGCCCTGAAAACATCGATCTGGTTGATAGCATTTAAACGCTTTGCTGTTTCAATAACCTGCAACTCGGTTTCTGCACTGCAGGGACCTGAAATGATCAGCGGTCTTTTATTCCAGGTGGTACTGATATCTTTTTTCACTGTTGCTGTTTCTTGCATGGAATAAATTTAATAAGCCTTCAATTTTTGCATTTTTATGATGAAAACAAACGGCTAAAGAGATGATGATTTTTTTCCTGATTGAAAAATCCCGGCCTGGGCCGGGATCTTAAAATTATATAGAATTTGTGAAGCATTTCCTGATGCTTATCATCGATGACATGTTCCTGCATTTGACAGTTATCAACTTACCTGCGAACAGAATCCGCTTCATTCATCCTGATCCTTCTTCCTTTATATTTTTTTCCATCAAGAGCCTGAATCATTTTATTGGCAGCACCCTTGTCTACCTCTATCCAGCTGTTCATTTCTTTCATATCAATCCTTCCCAGTGTTTCCTTACTCAAATCGCTGAGGTCTAGTATGAACTGAAGGAAGCTGGCCTTGTAAAAACCATCCTTAGTACCCAGGTTAACAAACAACCTTGTAAAATTGCCGCCACCGCCAAATTCTCTTCCTCTTGTATCCCTTCTCCTGTCTCCTGAACGCTCGCTTCTTGAATCCTGCCTTGACCTGTCTTCTCTTCTATCGCGAAGGTTAAGATCTTCAGCATTCTCATAGTATTTCAGGAACCGGTCAAACTCCAGGGCTGCCACCCTTTTCAAAATTTCTTCCTTGCTTACATCAGCAAATTTTTCACTCACCATGGGAAGATAAGTTTCATAATCGCCATGACTGATATCTGTTTGAAGCAGCTTGTCCATGAAATAAAAGAACTGCTTGCGGCAAACATCCTTTCCGGTTGGGATTTCCAGTTTATGAAAAGGCACCTGCACCATGCGTTCTATTTGCCTGATCTTATGCACCTCTCTAACATGGGTGATTGACATACAAACCCCGGTCTTGCCGGCACGGCCTGTTCTTCCACTTCTATGTGTGTACACTTCAACATCGTCTGGCAGTTCATAATTGATCACATGGGTGATGCCTACCACGTCTATTCCACGTGCTGCCACATCGGTTGCGATCAGTAATTGTAGGGTCTTTTCACGAAAATCATCCATCACCTTATTTCTCTGCACCTGGGTAAGGTCTCCGTGCAATGCATCGATATCATATCCTTCCCTTGTGAGCTTTCCGGCAATTTCCTGGGCGTCGGCCTTGGTCCGTGTGAAGATGATGCCATACATGCCCGGGTTGAAGTCGATCAGTCGCTTCAAAGCTTCATAACGGTGATGTGCAGTAGTAATAATATATTGGTGGTCGATATTTTTATTGGCTGTATTTTTTTTGCCAACAGTAAGTTCTACGGGCTCTTTCATGTACTGTTTGCTCACCTGCCTGATCTCTGCTGGCATGGTGGCGCTGAATAACCAGGTGCTCTCGCGCTGAGGGGTATTTTGAAGGATAAATTCGATATCCTCCTGGAAGCCCATGTTGAGCATTTCATCAGCTTCATCCAGCACTACATAGCTGATCTCATTCAAATTAATCGCCTTTCTTTCGATGAGGTCAATCAAACGTCCGGGTGTGGCTACGATCACCTGGACGCCACGACGGATATCCCGTATCTGCTGTGAAATGGAAGCACCGCCATAAACGGCTACTACGTTCACACCAGATAAATATTTTTTAAAAAGGTCAAATTCATTTACGATCTGCAAACAAAGTTCCCTTGTAGGACAGATCACCAGTGCCTGGGGGAATTTTTGCCCTGGTTCGATCAGTTGCAGCAGTGGCAGGCCAAAGGCCGCTGTTTTTCCAGTACCGGTCTGAGCCAGACCGATCAGGTCCTTGGTACCCGCCAAAAGCACGGGTATTGCTTTCTCCTGGATAGGAGTTGGTTGTGTAAAACCCAGTTCGCCTACAGCCTTCAATAATTTTTCCTGTAGTCCAAGCTCTTCAAAAGTTGCCATATAAAAATTTGTGCAAAGTTAAGTAAGGATGACACTGATATAATTTTCAAATCAGTGAATCAGGCTCTGAATCGCCAATAATTTGAGAAAGATGATGCCAAATCAGGCTTTCAATTCATTGCTGATAAAAAAACCGCCCCGTGAACGGGGCGGCCATCTAACGATTGCTTGCCATATAAAAATTTTGACTTAAACCAGTTTAGCAGACAAGCTTGCTCCGGAATTATTTTTTAGTTGAATCAACCATTTCTTTCTTAGCATCGGCAGTTGAGTCAATCGCTTCTTTCTTAGCATCGATTGTAGAATCAACTTTGTTCTCAACAGCGTTCAGAGAATCTTTCTGGGCGTTTGCAGTTGAATCAATAGCGTCTTTAGTGTCTGTTGCTGAATCATTACAAGCTACCAGTGAAGCTGCAAGAACCAAAATTCCAAGGATCTTTTTCATGTGATTTTAATTTTTGATTGTGTTTTAAATATTAATATTTACGGATCTACTAGTTTTTATCAATCGAATCGCGGCTGTTTACCCTGTCCTCGATCTTGTCTGTCAGCGTTTTCAACCTGCTTTTAGCGGTATCGTAAACTCTCTCCGCTGTGGTATCAAACTGCTTCCCTACCGAATCCACCTCAATTTTCACCGAACCACCATCATTACAGCTACAAAGAACCAAAACAGTGATCGTGACCAGGATCAACCTTTTTTTCATCTGCGACAGTTGATTTAAAGCATTAATACAGTAAGTGAAAAAAAGTAACCCAAGTTTTTAAAATATTTTTTTTAACAGGGCAATGGGTTACTATTTTTAAATTTTGGTATTAAAAGAGCGCAATTGAAAGAAGAGATTCACGAGAAATTGTTATTACAGGGGCTTGCCCGGAACGACACAAAGGCAATTGAAGCGATTTATAAGGAGCATTTTAATGTGATCCAGGCCCTGGTTATCAATAACCAGGGAAGTGCAGACGATGCCAAGGATATTTTCCAGGAAGCCATGATCGTTCTTTATGAAAAGGTGCAATCCGGTTCCTTTGAACTTAACTGCCAGATCCGCACTTTTATTTATGCTGTAAGCCGGAGGTTGTGGCTGAAAAGACTGATGCACCAAAACAGGTTTACTATTTCGGATGGACATGAGGTTTCAGTTGTCGTGGATGAGGAGATGGAAGAACATGAGAAGCGCAATACAGAGTTTACAATGATGGAAAAGGCTATGAACAGCCTGGGAGAACCCTGCAAAAGCCTGCTTTCAGCTTTTTATATGCAGCAAAGGTCCATGCAGGAGATCGCTAACAATTTTGGATATACCAATCCTGAAAATGCGAAAAACCAGAAGTACAAATGCCTGATGAGACTCAAGAAACTGTTCTTTTCTCAATATAAAAACGAGTTACCGTGATGGAGGACATTAAAATACTGGAGGCTGTTGAACGCTATATCCTGGGACAGATGAGCCCGGATGAAAGAGTTTATTTCGAACAGCTTCGCAAATCTAACCCCGAGATAGACCAGGCTGTTGTTGAACATACATTTTTTCTGCAACAGATGAACCGCTTTGATGGTACCAAAAAACTTAAGGGAATTCTAGATGAAACCCATATTCACCTGGCTGAAAAAGGATTGATCAGCTCACCAAGACTGAAAGGCAGGTCCAAACTGGTGTACATGTTCAATCGTTATAAAAGAACGGCAATGATCGCCGCTTCTATTGCCGGTATCACCGTACTCACATTAAGTGCACTGATCTGGTCTCTGTCTCCTGTAAAGCCCGCAAATAAAAAAGACATCGAGTACCTCAGACGCGATATTCGCAACCTTGGGAAAAAAGTTAATGCTGTTGAGAACCAGAATAACCAGCTTACTCAAAAAATCAATAATGTTGCCGACCAGAACACTCCTCCGGTAATTGAATATACCAGCGGAGGTACCGGCTTTATGATTGACACAAAAGGTTTCCTGGTAACCAATGCCCATGTTGTTAAAAATGCAAATAATGTGGCAGTGCAATCTACCGGCGGACCGGATCTCCAGGCCAAGGTTGTTTATTCGGATGATGCAAGGGATATCGCCATTTTGAAGATCACTGATAAGAGGTTTAAATCACCTGCCACACTTCCTTATTCTATCAAACGTTCAGGAGGAAGGCTGGCAGAACCGATTTTCACTTTAGGTTATCCCCGTAATGATATTGTTTACGGCGATGGTTATATCGCTGCAAAAACCGGATACAATGGCGATACCCTGGCTTGCCAGATAGCCATACCGGCCAATCGTGGTAACAGCGGCAGTCCAATTGTAAACAGGAACGGAGAGATCATTGGTGTGATCAGCAACAAACAGAATACTGCAGAAGGTGCCGTATTTGCCATTCATTCCAGGTATATCTATGAAGCACTGAGTAATCTGCAGAATAAGGACACCAGCTATAAATCAATCAGGATACCTTCCACTTCAAGTCTTAAAGAAAGGGATCGCGTTCAGCAGGTAGAAAAAATATCAGATTATGTGTATATGGTCAAAGTGAATTAGGCCTCGGGTAAATCCAATTTTTTTCAGCTACTCTATCAAGACAAAACTCTATAAAACAAAGCCCCCAACCGGGGGCTTTATATTTTCAGGACCACAAGGCGGGAGGATATACTTTACCATCCACCAGGGCAGTAAGGCTTTTTTGCACTACAGGTGCATCTTCCTTATAAGTTACACCAAACCACTGCGCAGAAGTTGGCAGAACTTTAATGATACCCTTACCGGATTTGATCCATAGGTCGGCAACAAAAGGAATCAGGTATTCAGCCTTGGGACTGTTGATATTTTCTTCCAGGAACTGCTGAAAGCCATTTTCAATAAATTCAAAAATGGAAGGATGAAAACACCAGAAATTCATGGAAGCTTTTGCATCTTCAGGCAATGTTGTTTTACTTCCATCCGTTTCCTCTGAAACCATTTTCCCTTCTTCGCGATAGATCTTCAACATCTCTCTAATCGCCACCAGGTTTCCGTCCTTTACTTCGCAAACACCACGACTTACAGAACCATGTTCTGATAAGGTCCTGGCAAGTTCATAGCCTACTATCGCATAAACATCTTCCCTGCATTCTGTTACCAGGAAGTCATTGGCTTTACGAAAAGCATCTGTTCCATAAAAATCATCAGCGTTGATTACTGCAAAAGGACCATTCACGGCTTCTTTAGCGCAAAGAATGGCGTGTGCCGTGCCCCAGGGTTTTGTTCTTTCAGCAGGTACTGAATGATTTCCAAGATGCTTGTCCATTTCCTGGAAAACATAGGTGGTTTCGATTTTTCCTTTGAGTTTGGGTTCAAAAATATTTTTGAAGTCTTCAGCAAAATCCTTTCTTATAATAAAAACGACTTTTTGAAAACCCGCCTTGATCGCATCATAAATCGAATAATCCATGATGGTTTCGCCACCTGGTCCAAACTGTTGAATTTGTTTCATACTGCCATAACGGGAAGCCATTCCAGCGGCCATGATCACTAATGTTGGTTTCATCTTCTATTTTTTATTCGGGCCCGAAAATAATAAATTCGACACGGAAGCAGGACGATGCATACGATCAGTTTACAAAAGCCCCGTATCGATTCGGTAAGTTCAGTGTATAAATTTCATACCATGGTGGATGTGATGAGGCTTGACCTTGTGCACCCCGTGATATCAGGAAATAAATGGTACAAGCTGAAAGGATACCTGCAGGAAGCTCTGACGCAGAATAAAAAAACCATTCTCAGTTTTGGTGGTGCTTATTCGAATCATATTGTTGCCACAGCAGCAGCCTGTGCTCAATATCAGTTGAAGTCGATAGGAATCATCAGAGGTGAAAAACCCAAAGAAGTTTCTCATACGCTGGCCCAGGCGGAAGCCTATGGAATGCAGCTGGTATTTCTTTCAAGAGAAGATTACCGGAACAGATTCATTTCTGCAGATCTGCTTCATGATAATTCTGTTTACCTGATTGAAGAAGGTGGCTATGGTATCAACGGCACAAAGGGAGTTACTGAATTGTTTCATGATTATGAATTGCACAACTATACGCATATTGTTGCGGCAGTAGGAACAGGTACCACCCTGGCCGGCCTGATTATGGGCGCAGGAACTGATCAGCAGATCACAGGTATCAGTGTAATGAAAAATAATTTTTCACTTGAAGCTGAGGTCAGGTCCTTGCTTCCGGAATCGAAAAAGCAATCATTCACGATAATTCACGATTATCATTTTGGTGGTTATGCACGTAATAACCTTCAGTTATTCAGTTTCATCAACCATTGGTATGAAGAAACAAAACTGCCCAGTGATTTTGTTTATACAGGAAAACTGTTTTTTGCTGTTGATGACCTGATCAAAAAAGAGTATTTTTCACCGGCAAGTAAAATCCTGGTGATCCATAGTGGAGGACTGCAGGGAAATCTTTCCCTGCCAAAGGGAACGTTAATATTCTGATCAGGCTTTTATATTTGCACAGTTTCTGATAATTTGACGAATACTTTATGAAGCGGATTTGTTTGGGCTTATTGATCATGGTGACTTCCATTTCCTATGCACAGGATACTTTACCGAAATTCTCAGTAAAGAATGTGGGTAATAACCGATATATTGTAGGATGGGTGAATACTTATGGCCTTGTTAAACAGATCAGCATCCAGCGTTCCCACGACAGCCTTAAAAACTTTACTACCATTCTGAGCGTTCCTGATCCCAATGCCAGGGAAAACGGCTTCGCTGATACCAAGGCTCCCAACGACCATATGTTTTATCGCTTATTTGTTGTGCTCGACAAAGGACAATTCTTTTTTACTAATCCCATGAAGCCGGTTTTGGATACCATGCGTACCATCAGTCGGAGTAAAAATATTGACCTGGTAAAAGACACCACATCCAATGGCGGCATCAAGCCCATCGTTCCTAAGAAACCGGAATTTGTTCCCTCTTTTTATGTCTATACCAATCGTGATGGTTATGTATTTCTCAACCTGCCCGATGCTGAAAGAAAAAAATACAGCATCAAATTTTATGAAGATGACGGCAGTTTTCTTTTTGAAATCCAGACCATCAAAGAGCCGGCACTGACGCTAGACAAAACCAATTTCCTCCACGCAGGTTGGTTCAGATTTGAATTATACAATGAAGAATTGCTGGTTGAGAAGAATAAATTTTATCTCGCAAAAGAATTCTAAGCAGTTCTATCAATGGCTTTCCACCAGGCGCACCTTAAATACCTTTTCAAAATTTCTTTTTATTTTCTCTTTAAGTTCAGGTAGATCAACTTCAGTTCCCAGTTCCTTTTGAATGGAAGTCACCTGTTTGTTTTGTATGCCGCAGGGAATGATGTAATTGAAATAATCAAGGTCCGTATTGGCATTGAGAGCAAAACCATGCATGGTGATCCAGCGGCTGCAACGTACACCCATGGCGCAAATTTTTCGCTCCCTTCCTTTTATATCAGCATCTAACCAAACACCGGTTTCTCCGGATGATCGTCCGGATTTGATCCCGTATTCTTCAAGAGTGAGTATGATCACTTCTTCAAGGTCACGTAAGTATCTACCAATATCAGTATAGAATTTTTCCAGGTCGATGATAGGATATCCTACCACCTGGCCTGGTCCATGAAAAGTGATATCGCCTCCCCTGTTGGTTGGAAAAAAAGCAATTCCTTTTTCCCTGCGTTCTTCTTCATTGATCAACACATGTTCCATCTTGCCACTTTTACCAAGCGTATAAACCGGGGGATGCTCTACAAATAACAAATAATGTTTGGTGAGAACTTCAGTTTCAGGTAACATGCCCGGGGATTGATATACCGCCGATTTGGCTGCCAGGTTCTCTTTCATCAGCACATCCTGGTAATCCCAGGCTTCCTTATAATCCATGTTTCCGAGGTCCCTGAATTCAACACGTTCCATATTTGCAAAATTACCCAATCGGCATCACTATTTTTGCAGCTTTATGAGTATAGAAGAACTGAACGCTAATCTTCCGGAAGATACCGCTGAAAGCAGTGATGAATTATATGAACGATTTGTATTCAATGCTGACAAAGGACAGGAACCATTCCGCATAGATAAATTTCTGATGAACCGTATTGAGGGCGCTACAAGGAATAAGCTCCAGCAGGCCATCAATGCCGGATTGATACTGGTCAATAACAAACCAGTAAAACAGAATTACAAAATAAAAGCCTTCGACCAGATCGTTGTTTATTCTGACCTCTCACCCGAATCCACAGATGTTACACCCGAAAAAATGGACCTCAACATCGTGTACGAAGATGAGGACCTGTTGTTGATCAATAAACCTGCGGGCATGGTGGTTCATCCTGGCAGCGGAAATTATTCAGGTACACTTTTGAATGGAGTAGCCTACTATCTCCAGCAAAAAAACCCGGATATATCTGAACAAACATTACCTCGTTTTGGCCTGGTTCACCGGATCGATAAAAATACCAGCGGACTTCTGGTGCTTGCCAAAACCGACAAGGCCATGCGCCATCTGGCCAAACAGTTCTTCGATCATACCGTCAAGAGGCAATACCTGGCACTGGTATGGGGTGATGTTCAAAAAGAATCAGGCACCATCATAGCACACGTAGGAAGAAATCTTCGCTACCGCAAACTTTTTGAAGCCTATCCCGAAGGCGACCATGGAAAGGAGGCCATCACACATTATAAAGTGGTGGAAAGATTTAATTATGTAACACTTGTACAGTGCGTACTGGAAACCGGCCGCACACACCAGATCCGCGTCCATATGAAATACATCGGTCACCCGCTTTTCAATGATGATTTTTATGGAGGCGACAAAATCATCAAAGGAACCATCTTCAGCAAGTACAAACAATTTGTTGATAACTGCTTTCATATCTGTCCAAGACAGGCATTACATGCAAAAACCCTGGGTTTTGTTCATCCTTCAACCGGTGAAGAAATGTTTTTCGAAACCGATTTGCCACCGGATATGCAACAGGTCATTGAAAAGTGGAGAAGCTATGTAAAGACGCTGAAGATTGACTGACAGGAGCGTATTCTTGAAAGGCATTATTTTTTGAAATCAAAAAGAGTAGCAGTGAATATTCCTCTTTCTCTTTTTTTAAATGCTACTTTCCAATTGCCATTATACACCAGTAGTTGCGGCACCAGCAGGTCGCCGAATTTTGTCATTTTTACTTCCATGTGTACATTGAAATCATAGACAGGTGTATCATAACTCAGATCGTAATTACGTGCAAGGATCTCCATGGTTTTTGCATCGAACCAGGTGGTAATGTTATCAAATACGATCCTGTCCTTCTGCCCGCCTGAAAGGTCTTTCCTTGGAAGGATACGGAACAGGTAGCATTCCCTGCCATCCAATTCATCTGTGTCAACAAAGTAATCATAATACTTAGCCATGTCAGGGTCAAAAATATCCACCTTATCTCCAATAAAAGGAATGCCCGGGATCTTCTTTCCCGGATTAAAAAAAAGCATCTTGAGTTGCTCCTTGTGTTTTTCTAACCCCGATTTATTACGCACATCCCGTTCTGCTCCTGATACAATATTGTTTTCGCCACAGATCCTTCCTTTGGTGAAAAAAAGTCCGGCATAGAGTTCCGCCGTGTAATAATTGTAATCGCCTTTCCTGTCGTAGAAATCACCGGTGGCCTTTTCTTCAACAACTTCCATGGTCCGGCATCCATTGTTGCGGTGCTGAATGGTTTTGCTGAATAGGGAAGCTTCAATTCTCTGCTTCCTGTCCACCATGGTAATATTATTTAAAGATGTAAATCCCAGTATGCGCAGATTGCGGAAAGCCTTGTAAAAGCTGGTATCATCTCTCACCCGCAGCAGGAACTTTTCAACATTCAAATCGCTTCTGATCACTACTTCGCTTAATATCACTTCTTTGCCAAGGATACTGGTGCCAGTTGAGTCGGACTGACTCTTTGCAGATAAGGGCAGGATACAAAAAAAAGGTATGATCAAACGAATCATACCTGCAATTTAATTAAATGAAACCCTATTAAATCAAACCTTCTTTGGTGGTCTTATTATTGGAACAGGCTGTTGCTTATTGCTTTGCAATTTCTTTTTTTTCTCTGCATCTGATTCAGTGACTACATTTTTTTTGGATTTGGCAGCTGCTTCAGTTGCCTGCTTTGGCAATTTGGCCTCACTGGGCAATTGTTTAGGTGCTCCCTGCTCCACCCTGGCCTTCACCGGCTTCTTTTCCAGTTTGGTTGTATACATTTTTCCAGCTGGTCTTTCACTGGGCAATTGTGCCTGTGCATGGAGAGCTGAAAAAACAATCAACAGTATTAAAAGCTTTTTCATAGTTATTATTTAATGCTTACCAGAACATTGATGATGCCTGTTCCATTTCCGTCAAAATCCTGTAAAGCTTTACCAATCACCTGGCCCACTTTTACTTTTTCGGGATCTGCCTTCATGGCCACACCACTCAGAGATGAAGTAACAATGAGATCACCTCTTTTGATTGCGCCACCTTCCATGCATACCTTGGTAGGAATAACACCGATCACTCCCATGGGAACCATTTGATCAAGTTGATCCTGCTCCGCATTTTCTTCTGTCAGCATCAGTCCTGGTTTTGTTGCATACACACCTGCTACCAGCGTAGAATACGCTCCATTTGATTTTTCAACTTTCCTGTCGCTTGTTTGAGAAATAACAAGAACGTCACCGGGTTCGTATTGCTGTTTTGAACCTTCTACATCAAAAAATTCCGCAAGGTCGGCACCACCTACCTGTGTACCTCCATTAAAATATCCTTTACCATTTTTATCGATCCTGGCCACATTGGCACCATTTGCTTTGAAAACAGCTGTATTACCTGTGGCGGTTCCTTCAAGTTCTGCAACAAGGGCGTTTCCTCCTGTTGCTCCATTCACGTTGGCAATTGCTAACACACCAATACCACTGTTGGAAGTATTCATACCCTTAACACCTGCATACATACCATCGTTTCTTCCAATTACACCACTGGCGATATTGCTGAAGGTATAACCCAGCACACCTTCACCGCCGGCGTTGTTCACACCAAACAAACCTGCACCTGCAGCATCATTGGCAATACCCAGCACACCATTACTGTAGGTGCTGATGCTGACCATACCATTTCCATAACCGCTACTGGATGCAAAGAGGGCATCACTGAAGTTCATTGGATTAGAGATATCAAAATAACCGGCAGTACCATCAGCACTGGTTCCAAAAACACCCTGGCCTGTTTGTGAATTACCATAGATACCTGCACCATCCTGGGCAAAACCGTAAACGCCTCTTCCACTTCCTGCATGATGTCCCCAGATACCATAACCATTTCCACCCGTACCATTATTGATACCTTTTATGGCAGCAGAGTTGGCGCCTGGATTGGTAGCAGTTATGCGTCCCAGTAAGCCAATGGCATCCAGACCTGTTGAAAGATTTTCAGCAAAGATGGAAGCAGCCTGGTTCTGGTTTGTGATGCTCAGTGCGGGAGTAGCCAGGTTAATGGTCTGACTATAAGGCAATGAAAATCCTCCGGAAATATCGGCTGAAGGCGTCCAGTTGGTACCATCATACTTCAGCACCTGTCCTGAAGTTGGAGCAGTGTTGCTGATACCAATGCCTTTCAGTTTAACCACCAGTGGGTTGGGATAACTACCACTCAGGTCTCCGGCAGCAGTGCCGTTTGGAGGCAAACTGGTAGGGATCACTCCGGCAGCCAGCTTGATTGCGGTAATAGATCCGTCCTGCACCTTGCTGGTACCAACAGCATTATCTGCCAGCTTGGTATTGTCCACGGCATTTGATGCGATCAAAGGATTAGGGTAAGAACCTGAAAGGTCTCCACCGGCAGTGCCGCTCACAGGTAAAGAAGTCGGGATCACACCTGGAGCCAATTTAGCTGCAGTGATAGAACCATCCTGCACCTTAGAAGTACCTACGGCGTTGTCAGCCAGTTTTAAATTAGTAACTGCATTGTCAGCCAGCTTCACATCATTCACTGCACCTGCTGCAATTACGGGAGCAGGATATGATCCTGTAAGATCTCCACTCGCAGTGCCTGAAGGTGGTAAAGAAGCTGGGATCACACCGGCCGCTAATTTAACCGCAGTAACAGAACCATCCTGGATCTTGGTGGTTCCAACTGCATTGTCTGCCAGCTTTATATTATCAACTGCGCTTGCATTGATCAGAGGATTCGGATAAGTTCCTGTCAGATCACCACCAGCTGTTCCTGAAACAGGAATGGAGGTTGGGATCACTCCGGGAGCTAGTTTGGCTGCGGTTACTGAACCGTCCTGGATCTTGGTAGTTCCTACTGCATTGTCTGCCAGTTTTATATTATCAACTGCATTTGCATTGATCAGAGGATTGGGATATGTTCCTGTAAGATCTCCGCCTGCAGTTCCAGAAACCGGAATTGAAGTCGGGATCACACCAGGAGCAAGTTTTGCTGCTGTGATAGACCCGTCCTGCACTTTAGAAGTTCCGATTGCATTATCTGCGATTTTAGTATTATTCACAGCACCAGCCGCAATTGCTGGAGCTGGATAAGAACCAGTAAGATCTCCACTAGCTGTGCCAGATGGAGGCAAAGATGCAGGGATTACACCTGCAGCTAATTTTACCGCAGTTATTGATCCATCCTGAACTTTAGTAGTTCCAACTGCATTGTCTGCGATTTTAGTATTATCAACTGCATTAGCATTGATCAAAGGATTGGGATAAGTTCCTGTCAGATCACCACCAGCTGTTCCTGAAACTGGAATTGAAGTCGGAATCACACCAGGAGCCAGTTTGGCTGCGGTTACAGATCCGTCCTGGATCTTGGTAGTTCCTACTGCATTATCTGCCAGCTTGGTATTATTTACAGCACCAGCATTAATCAGAGGGTTAGGATATGTTCCGGAAAGATCACCACCTGCAGTTCCTGAAACTGGAATGGATGTAGGTATCACCCCGGGAGCCAGTTTGGCCGCTGTAACTGCACCATCAACAATTTTTTCAGTGCTTACAGACAGGTCTGCCAGTTTATTTTTGGTAACTGCCAGGTCTGCAATTTTTGGAGTGATGATAGCTCCGTTTGAAATTTTAGGGGCGGTAACAGAACCAGATGCAAGAGATGGGTTTGGATAAGTTCCTGAGAGATCTCCTCCAGCTGAACCGGTTGGACTGCTTCCACCAACAATCAATCCGGGTGCAAGCTTTGCTGCCGTGATAGACCCATCTTGTACCTTGGAAGTACCAACTGCATTATCTGCCAGTTTTAAATTAGTGACAGCATTGTCTGCCAGCTTCAATTCATTCACTGCACCTGCAGCAATTACCGGAGCTGGATACAAACCTGTAAGGTCTCCACTGGCAGTACCTGAAGGAGGCAATGTTGTAGGAATCACCCCGGCAGCCAGTTTCACCGCTGTTACAGAACCATCCTGGATCTTGGTAGTTCCAACTGCATTATCTGCCAGCTTTGTATTGTTAACTGCGCCAGCATTGATCACCGGAGCTGGATAAGAACCTGTAAGGTCTCCACTTGCTGTACCAGATGGTGGCAAAGAAGAAGGGATCACTCCAGCAGCCAGTTTCACTGCCGTGATAGATCCATCCTGAACTTTTGTAGTTCCTATTGCATTGTCTGCAATCTTAGTATTGTCAACTGCGTTAGCATTAATGATTGGATTGGGATAGGTTCCAGACAGATCTCCACCAGCTGTTCCTGAAACAGGAATTGAAGTGGGGATCACACCCGGAGCCAGTTTGGCTGCGGTAACAGAACCGTCCTGGATCTTGGTAGTTCCAACCGCATTATCTGCAAGCTTCGTATTGTTAACCGCACCAGCAGCAATTACCGGAGCTGGATAAGAACCGGAAAGGTCTCCACTCGCTGTGCCCGAAGGTGGCAAAGAAGAAGGGATCACGCCAGCAGCCAATTTCACTGCCGTTATAGATCCATCCTGAACCTTTGTAGTGCCTATTGCATTATCTGCAATCTTAGTATTATTAACCGCACCAGCAGCAATTATCGGAGCTGGATAAGAACCTGTAAGGTCTCCACTTGCTATACCTGATGGTGGCAAAGTAGATGGAATCACACCTGCAGCTAGTTTCACTGCCGTGATAGATCCATCCTGAACCTTGGTAGTTCCTATTGCATTGTCTGCAATCTTAGTATTGTCAACTGCATTAGCATTAATGATCGGATTGGGATAGGTTCCAGACAGATCTCCTCCTGCTGTCCCAGAAACAGGAATTGAAGTGGGGATCACACCTGGAGCCAGTTTGGCTGCGGTAACTGATCCGTCCTGGATCTTGGTAGTTCCAACCGCATTATCTGCAAGCTTCGTATTGTTAACTGCACCAGCATTGATCACCGGAGCAGGATAAGAACCTGTAAGGTCACCACTCGCTGTGCCTGAAGGTGGCAAAGAAGAAGGGATCACACCGGCAGCTAATTTGGCTGCTGTTATTGAACCATCCTGGATCTTGGAAGAATCAACCGCACCATTGGCCAGCTTAGTATTATCCACCACACCAGCATTAATTACTGGATTGGGATAGGTTCCTGAAAGATCTCCTCCTGCTGTTCCTGAAATGGGCAAAGATGCAGGAAGCACACCGGGAGCCAGCTTGGCTGCTGTTATACTTCCATCCTGCACTTTTGAAGTTCCCACTGCATTATCCGCCAGTTTAATATTGGTCACGGCATTATCCGCCAGCTTTAACTGGTCAACAGCACCGGCTGCGATCACCGGGGCAGGATAAGTTCCTGTAAGATCTCCATTAGCATTACCTGAAGGTGGTAAGGATGAAGGGATCACACCAGGAGCCAGTTTGGCCGCCGTTACTGAACCGTCCTGGATCTTTGCTGAACCTACGGCATTGGTGGCCAGCTTGGACTCAGTTACTTTCCCATCAGCAATTAATGGATTGGGATAGATACCGGTAAGGTCACCATTTGCCGAACCGCTTGGTGGCAAACTGGTGGGAATGATACCGGGAGCAAGTTTTACATTGGTGACGGAACCATCCTGCAATTGATTGGTTCCAACTACGCCATCCCTGATCTGTGGCGAAGGAAAGCTTCCCTGGAGATCACCACCTGCACTTCCTGTAGGTGAAGCAGAAGCAGCATATAAGGCAAAAGGAACACTCAGTAATTGTGATGTTCCCATGTCAATAAAATTATTTCCACCGGCTGGATCCATTTCTACCTGCAAAAACTTGGTTCCACCTGCCCAGTTGATGCCTGTAAATGAACCGGTTACCTGGGCTGCACCGGGTGAGCCTATAGCTGTCACAAAAATTCCAAGACTGCTGGTCCTTAAATTTCTGGTTTCGGCATATACTACAGTGCCAGTTGTTGAAGCATCCCTGATAGAAAGCCTCAGGCTGATCTGCTGGTTCGCGATCACAGTTCCAACTGAATTACGGGCAACACCCTGATAATTGATCTGCTGCGGCACCTGTGCAAAGGCACCCAGGAAGAAGGTCAGTGAAATGAACAGCAGTTGTAGAGATTTTTTCATAAGCGGTGGTTTGTTCGGTGGTTCGTCTAATTATAACTTAAGGATCTTATAGGTTCCGGTCTTCCTTGTAGAACCGGGTACAGGATCAAGATCGACCCTGAACAAATAGGTTCCTGAAGGAAGGTTCATCATATCTATTCTTTCAATGCTTCCTGTTCCTGCACTGCTTGCCTTTTGTGTGATCACCAGTTTTCCATTGGCATCATATACATTCATCAGCAGGGTTCCCTGCTGGCGAGTATTGAAATTCAATTCTACCTTATTATAAGTGGGATTGGGAAGGATCTTTAATTCATCAGCAGTGAAGTGATGATTGGTATTAACAGGAGCAACATCAGGTTGAAGTATACCCGAGGTTACAATATAAAGTCCATTGTTTGATTTCAGTGTGTTTACCAGGGCCAATTCACCTACGCTCCAGTCTATGCTGTAATAACCCTGTGCATAATTGTTGCCGCTGGAATTGACAACCGATGAAGAAACGGATTGTCCGTAAACGTTAGATTGAAGGAATAACAACGCAATCAGCGTAGCAGTTTTCATAGAATTGGTTTTACAAAAGATATACTTTGTAAAATTAAGGCGAGACCAACCTATGAAACAATAGTATGATTACTCCATTTCTACAAGTAAAACCACTCGAAATTTTATCGTGTAAAGCTCATTTTATAATCAACACTGATCTTGCCTTTGGCAATATCATCCAGCTTCCTTTTGAGCAGTTTGCGTTTGAGTGGAGAGATATGATCAATGAATAATTTCCCTTCGATATGATCATATTCATGTAGTATGATGCGGCCTGTAACGCCGGTAAAAGTCTTCCTGTGTTTTTTAAAGTGCTCATCCAGGTATTCCAGTGTCACTTCCTCTGCCCTGTACACATCTTCCCTGATCCTGGGAATGCTCAGGCAACCTTCATTATAAGCCCAGTCATCACCATGTTCTTCAAGAATATGTGCATTGATAAATACCTGTTTAATTCCCGGATCATCAGGGTAGTTTTCCTCTTTTTTATCTTCTTCATCCATATTGGCAAAGATCTGGGCGCTATCGATCACAAATAGCCTGATATCCCTGTTCACCTGTGGGGCTGCCAGTCCTACCCCATTGCTGGCATACATGGTTTCCCACATATCTTCAATCAATTTGTCAAGCTGCGGATAATGTTCATCTATATCCTGTGCCAACTTTCTTAAAACCGGGCTGCCATATGCTACAATTGGGAGAATCATGCCTTACTTAATAATTAAAAAATGAATATCTGCTATTTTTTCAATCAAAGGCAAAAATAAATCAAGTAGAATTTTCTCAGGTATTCTTCCTGTTAAATAGAATGGTTGTGAAGATAATCCTGCAGCATCATGGTGGCCGATATCTCATCAATTAATCCCTTGTTTTGCCTTTGCTTTTTCTTCATGCCCATCTGCAGCATAGCCCTTGATGCCATTTTAGAGGTAAATCTTTCATCCACTTCCCTGATCGGAATCGCAGGAAAGTTTTTCTGAAAGCCCTGTATAAAATGACGCACCATTGGTGTGGCATCTGTATCCGAATCATCCAGGTTGGTGGGCATGCCAATGATCACCAGCTCTACCGCCTCTTTTATAAAATAATCTTTTAAGAAGGGCATCAGCTTCTGCGTTTCCACTGTGGTCAAACCTGTAGCGATGATCTTTAAAGGATCGGTCACGGCAATACCTGTACGCTTTCCACCATAATCAATTGAAAGTATCCTGCCCAAATTTTATTTTTTGATGATCAATAATTACTGGCTGCTTAAACAACTGGAAAACCACTGATTGCTTTTAGTTTTTCTTTTTTAAAAAACAAAAAGATCAGTGATCACAAAGATCGCGAAAACAACGCTGGCGATCCCATTCAATGTCATGAAGGCCAGGTTCACCCGCCTCAGGTCATCGGGCTTTACGATCGCATGCTGGTATACCAGGCAGCCTATAAAAACCAATAATCCCACCAGATAAATCCATCCAAATCCACCTAATAAACCCGCGCCAATTACTGCAAAAGCACTCAATAAATGCAGGAACTCCGAAATATGCAGGGCTTTGGATTTTCCAAAAGATGCGGGAAGAGAATATAGTTGTTGCGACTGGTCGAACTCCACATCCTGCAAGGCATAGATGATATCAAAACCACTGACCCAAAACAATACAGCCAGTGAAAACAAAACAGGCAGCCAGTGAAACACTCCCGTCACAGCCAGGTAAGCCCCAATGGGTGCCAGTGATAAACCCAGCCCCAATATTAAATGGCAAAGCGGCGTAAACCTCTTGGTATAACTATATCCCAATACCACTGCCAGTGCAACTGGGGAGAGATAAAAGCAAATGGGATTGATAAACCAGGTGGTAAGAATAAACAAACCACAATTGACCAGTGTAAATACCAGTGCATTTTTTGGAGTGATGATGCCTTTGGGAATTTCCCTGATCGCTGTTCTGGGATTCAAAGCATCCCATTTTCTATCGAGGTACCTGTTAAAGGCCATGGCTGCGCTTCTTGCAAACACCATACAAAGCACCACCAGCAATAATTTGGTTCCGTAAAATTTCCATTCACCCATATTGTTTTCTTTACCCAGTTGGTACTGGTAGCCCAGAAAAAAACCGATCAGCGCAAAGGGCATGGCAAAAATGGTATGCGAGAATTTGATGAGAGAGAGATAGTTCCTGATAGTGGACATAAACTTCAAAAATAATATGGATTCTTCAACTAGAGGAGAAATCAAAACCAATACATCATGATCCGATCCGGTTCCTAATCAGTTCCCAAATCACAATGCCAGCAGCTACAGAAATATTCAGGGAATGTTTCATACCCAGTTGAGGAATTTCAATACAGCCATCACACAAGGTAATGGTGGACTGCTCCACACCTGTGACTTCATTTCCAAAAACCACTGCAATCTTTTCATTTTTTTCAAAGTTGATCTGCTGAAGCTTTTCACTCCTCTCCGCCTGTTCTACAGCAAATACACGAAAACCTTCTTTTCGCAAATCATCAATGGCTTCCGCAATTTGCCTGAAATGCTTCCATTCTACGGTATCCTCTGCTCCCAAAGCCGTTTTCTTGATCTCCTTGTGCGGCGGATAGGCAGTGTAGCCGCAGAGATAAACACCCTGAAGCAAAAATGCATCAGCAGTGCGAAACACACTTCCCACATTATAAGCACTTCTCACATTTTCCAGGACAGCCACCACGGGTATCTTTTCAGAGCTTTTGAATTCCTCCACAGTTTTCCGGTTCAGGTCCTCCATCGAAAGCTTGCGCATTTAGAATTTTTGCTGCAAATGTAGGCCTGAACTATCGTGGATAAAAAAGGAGAAATACAACAGGATATTTCGGGAAGTGCCGCCTATTTTTGTCAGCATCGATGAGTAAACAAAAGACAGTAGCGGAAACACCATTAATGCAGCAGCATAAGGCCATCAAGGCCAAATATCCTGATGCGGTGCTGCTTTTCCGGGTGGGTGATTTTTATGAGACCTTTGGCCAGGATGCTATCATTGCAGCCCAGGTCCTTGGCATAACGCTTACCAAGAGAAATAATGGTGGTGCGTCAGATAATGAACTGGCAGGATTTCCTCATCATGCGCTTGATACCTATTTACACAAGCTCGTAAAAGCCGGCTACCGTGTTGCCATCTGCGACCAGCTGGAAGACCCCAAAGCAGCAAAAGGAATTGTAAAGCGTGGTGTAACTGAAATGGTAACGCCAGGTACTGCTACCAACGACAAACTTCTTGACCTTAGTTCCAATAATTTTTTAGCTGCCGTACATGCTTCAGGAGAAAAATATGGAATGGCTTTTCTTGATATTTCAACCGGTGAATTCCTGGTTGCTGAAGGTGACAAGGAATATGCGGACAAATTGCTTAGCGGTTTCAAACCCGCTGAAGTGATCTTTCAAAGGCATTACCAGAAAAAATTCAGGGAAGAATTCGGAAGCAGGTTTTATACCTATACGCTTGATGAATGGATCTTCCAGCAACAATATGCTGAAGACAGCCTGCTGAAACATTTTGATACACATTCGCTGAAAGGTTTTGGTGTGGAAGGAATGAACCTGGGCCTTGTTGCTGCCGGTGCCATTCTTCATTACCTCAAAGAAACTGAGCATCCACACCTGCAACACATCACTTCCATTCAACGCATCGAACAAAATGATTACCTGTGGATGGACCGCTTTACCATCCGAAACCTGGAACTCCTGAACAGTCCCACAGAAAATGGCAGCAGCCTGCTGAAGGTACTGGATACCACCTGCACACCCATGGGTGCCAGACTGCTCAAAAGATGGATCGTTTTTCCATTGAAAGACATACAAAAGATCAATGAAAGACTTGATGTAGTGGAGCACCTGGTACTGCATCCTGATTTGCGTAACAAATTGCTGCATGCCATGAGGCAGTGTGGTGATATGGAAAGACTGGTGTCAAAGATCCCTCTGAAAAAGATCAATCCCCGCGAGATGCTCCAACTGGCCAGGGCACTAAGACAGGTTGATGTGATCAAGCAGCTTTGCGCTGAAGCAGGAAATCCTTATTTGCAAAGACTCTCAGATGCATTGAATCCCTGCCACTACATTGCAGATAAGATATTTAAAGAAATTATCGAAAACCCTCCTGCCCTGGCGGCCAAGGGTGGTTTCGTAAATAAAACAGTACATCCGCAACTGGATGAACTGCGGAGCATCGCTCATAACGGGAAAGAATACCTGCTGAAGCTCCAGCAAAAAGAAGCAGAAACCACAGGCATCTCATCGCTTAAGATCGGTTTCAATAATGTGTTTGGCTATTACCTTGAAGTTACCAATGTGCACAAGGCCAAGGTTCCTTCAGAATGGATGCGCAAGCAAACTCTCACCAACGCGGAACGCTACATCACTCCGGAGCTTAAGGACTACGAAGAAAAAATAACTGGTGCTGAAGAAAAGATTCATGAGATAGAACTACAGCTTTTTGATAGCCTGATCAATGAACTTTTTGATTTCCTTTCCTGCATACAGATCAATGCGCAGATAGTAGCCACTATCGATTGTCTTACGGCCTTTACCAACAATGCACTGCAGTATAATTATAAAAAGCCTTTATTGCATGAAGGCGATGCCCTTGACATCCGAAATGGAAGACACCCGGTAATAGAGAGAAATCTTCCCATTACTGAAACCTATATAGGAAATGACCTGTTGCTGGATAAAACCGAACAGCAGATCATTATTCTTACTGGTCCCAATATGAGTGGTAAATCGGCACTCTTAAGACAAACCGGTATCATCACACTGATGGCGCACATGGGAAGCTTTGTTCCTGCGGATGAAGCAAGGGTGCCATTAACAGATAAGATCTTTACCCGCGTTGGAGCCTCTGATAACCTGAGCGCCGGAGAATCAACATTCATGGTGGAGATGAATGAAACAGCATCCATCATCAATAATACCAGCAGCCGCTGTTTGATTTTGCTGGACGAGATTGGAAGGGGAACCTCCACTTATGATGGCATTTCCATTGCCTGGAGCATCGCGGAATACCTTCATCATTCTCCTCATCAGCCCAAGACTTTTTTTGCCACCCACTACCATGAGTTGAATGAACTGGAAAATAAATTGCCAAGGGTAAAAAATTATCATGTAACCAATAAAGAGATTGGCAATAAGATCATTTTTCTCAGGAAGCTGGCACCTGGCGGAAGTACTCATAGTTTTGGTATCCATGTAGCAAGAATGGCTGGCATGCCGCCAGAACTAATTGAAAGAGCCAAGGATATATTAAAACAGCTGGAGTCGAAACACGTGGATGGAAACCTGATGGAAGGTGTAAAAAATCTGGGTGGTCCAAAACTGCAACTCAGCATTTTTGATGAGCACAGCCAGACCTTTGAAGAGATCAGGAAAAAGCTCGAGGATCTGGACATCAATCGCCTTACCCCGGTTGAAGCTTTGATGAAGCTGAATGAAATCAAATCCATACTGAAATAAGATGTTTTCAGGAATCAAAAAATCCTATTTTTACTTAAACAACCAAACAATGAACAAGCTGAAATTTACTTTTTTAAGCGCTACCCTTTTAGCGGTGATCTTGTTCCTTTCTTCCTGTGTAAAGGATAAAGATGATACCGTTTTTTATATAACTGCCGCACCTCTAACAGCAGCACAAACCATCCCTCCCAGCAATGCCACTTCCAGTGGAACTATTGATGCCAATTATAGCAGGGGAACAAAAACCCTGAGCTATAAAGTAAGCTGGACAAACCTGATGGATACTGCCACGCTTCTGCATGTTCATGGACTGGCTGATGCCGGTGCAATAGCTATTGCACCCTATCCAAATGGTATCATCCAGACCTTCACCAGAACATCTACACCAGCGGTTTCTCCAAAGAAAGATGCCAGCTTTTCCGGTACGCTTTATATTGATGGCTATGTTCTGAAAGAAGAAGACCTTCTTGCAGGGAAATATTATATCGATATTCATACCAAGGCTAAGCCTGCAGGTGAGCTGCGTGGACAACTGGTTTTTGATAAATAAACTGAAAGAATAAATTCACACAGGCCTCCTTACACGGAGGCTTTTTTATTGCGCATCAAACCACAGGGGTTTTGTATTGTTCCAGTCTCCATTATAATTAATGAACAGTTCTTCTCCAGCCTGTATCTTTCTAACTGTTTTCACGGAAATGGTTTGCTGCCTGAAATCCATTTCATACTCGCAATTACTTTGGTAAGAATGATTGTACAAAGGCACATAACCCAGGGCCATGCAGCACTGATCGCCTTTCGGTCCCCATTCAAAAATATAATCATGGAGTGGGGTCTGGTCAAGCAATTGACGGTCCGCACCAGACATGACGATCACGGGAGAAAGCTCGATCAACTGGTTGGCACGGATATCGGACAGCGCAAAAACACCCCTGCCCATCTGCTTCGTCTTGCGTACTTCTATGGCATCTGATAAATAACTGGCAGGCTTCATTCCAAAGTTTTCTACAAATTAATTTCATGATTGGCAAATAGCACAACATCAGGCTGTAATTTTGAAACATGTCATTGGAGATATTGAAAGAACAGCTTGAACAAATATTGGAATCCGGCGATACCCAGCAACTCCATGACTTCCTGGATCACCAGAACATCAGTGACGTAGCTGACCTGGTGTATGAGCTGGAAGGTTATGAAAGCGAGATCGTAAGTGCCATGTCGGTACACAGGGCGGTCAGTGTTTTTAAGATCCTTGATTTTGGTGCCCAGAAAAAAATTATCCAAACCCTTCCGCCTGACAAAACAGCCAGTCTTTTAAACGAATTACCTCCTGACGACCGTACAGATTTCCTTGAAGACCTTCCCAGTAATGTTGTACGTGAGCTGATCAAGCTCCTGGAAAACGAAGAAAGAAAAATTACTCTTTCACTTCTTGGATATCCAGAAAACAGCGTAGGCAGGCTCATGACGCCCGACTATGTTTATGTCTATGAAAACAACACTGTACAGCATGTGCTGGATACTGTACGCCGCGTGGGCAAGAACAGTGAAACCATTGACGTGATTTATGTGATCAAGGAAAATGGCGAACTACTTGATGATATCAGGATCAGGGAATTCATCCTGGCTTCCCCTGATAAAAAGGTCAAGGAATTGATGGATGACCGCGTGATCGCATTGAATGCATACCAGGACCAGGAAGAAGCCAACGAGGTCTTTAAAATGAATAATCGCGTAGCGCTTCCAGTCGTCAGCAACAGCAATAAATTACTCGGCATTGTTACCATAGATGATATGCTCTGGGTTGCCAGCGAAGAGTTCAGCGAGGATATGCAAAAGATTGGTGGTACCGAAGCACTGGACCAGCCCTATCTTGAAATACCTCTCTTCCGCCTTTTTAAAAAACGCGTGGTATGGCTGGTCGTCCTGTTTTTTGGCGAATTACTTACTGCTACTGCGATGGCTTATTTTGAAGAAGAAATCGCCAAGGCCGTGGTGTTAGCACTATTTGTACCACTGATTATTTCAAGTGGTGGCAACAGTGGTTCGCAGGCTTCGACCCTGATCATTCAGGCCATGGCTGTAGGTGAACTTTCCATCAGTGACTGGTGGCGTGTGATGCGCAGGGAAATCTTCTCCGGAATAATGCTGGGTTCTGTTCTGGGCCTGATCGGTTTCTTCAGGATTTTTGTTTGGCATTCCATCACACCGGAAATATATGGACCACACTGGATGCTCCTGGGTATCACCGTTGGCATCACTTTGCTGGGAGTAGTGCTCTGGGGCACACTATGCGGAAGCATGTTGCCCATGGTATTAAAAAGACTGGGTGCCGACCCGGCTGTAAGCTCTGCTCCCTTTGTTGCCACTTTGGTGGATGTAACAGGACTGGTAATTTATTTCTCCGTAGCCTTTGCTTTATTAACCGGAAAGTTGCTATAGTGAAGGAAGTTCTATCGACTAGTAACCGGGAATGAAGCCGGGTTTTGCTTTCTCCTGCTTTTTATGGATTTTCGCAACGCTTTATCAGGCTGGTCAGGATTAATCATATATTGACCATCGTTCACAAAACAACCTATTATTACTATGTGCGGCATTGTTGCTTATATCGGTCCAAGAGAAGCCTATCCAGTTATCCTTAAAGGATTGAAAAGATTAGAATACCGTGGTTACGACAGCGCAGGCGTAGCCCTTCTGAACAGCGGTCTTAAGGTTTATAAAAAGAAAGGCAAGGTGGCCGATCTTGAAGAAGTGCTCCAGGGAAAAGATCTGCATGCAAACATAGGCATTGGCCATACACGCTGGGCCACGCATGGAGAACCCAGCGACCGCAATGCACACCCACATACATCCGCAAGTAGCAAACTTGCCATGATCCATAATGGAATTATTGAGAATTATTCACAGATCAAACAGGAGTTGCTGAACAAGGGATACCATTTTCATAGTGATACCGACACTGAAGTATTGCTCAACTTTATAGAAGACATCAAGCAAAATAATAATTGCTCCCTGGATGAAGCAGTGCGCATAGCATTAAAAAGAATTGTAGGTGCCTATGTAATTGTACTGATAGACCAGGATGATCCTAACACGTTGATCGCGGCCCGCAAAGGAAGTCCTTTGGTGATTGGCATTGGTAAGGGAGAACATTTCCTGGCTTCTGATGCTTCTCCCATCATAGAATATACTAAGGAAGTTGTGTATGTGAACGACTATGAAGTGGCCATCATTAAAGCAGATGAACTGGTTTTAAAAAATCTGGGTAATGAAAGACAGACGCCCTATATCACTAAGCTGGACATGGAACTGGCAGCGATTGAAAAAGGAGGCTATGATCATTTCATGCTGAAAGAAATATTTGAACAACCCAAAACAATTTATGACTGTCTACGTGGAAGGCTTGATCCCGAAGCAGGCACCATTACCATGAGCGGTATTGAAAAATATGCACAGCAGATCATGTCTGCCAACCGCATCATCATGGTGGCATGCGGTACCAGCTGGCATGCTGGCCTGGTAGCTGAATATATTTTTGAAGAACTCACGCGCATCAATGTTGAAGTAGAATATGCATCGGAGTTTCGGTATCGCAATCCGGTGATCAACAAAGGTGATGTGATCATAGCAATTTCTCAAAGTGGAGAAACGGCAGATACACTTGTTGCTATTGAAAATGCAAAAGCAAAAGGCGCTATTATTTTAGGTGTGGTAAATGTGGTGGGTTCATCCATTGCCAGGATCTCTGATGCAGGTGCTTATACGCATGCTGGTCCTGAAATTGGCGTTGCTTCAACAAAGGCTTTCACTGCACAACTGGCTGTACTGACCATGATCGCACTGAAGATTGGTTATGAAAAAGGATCGCTTGACCATGATCGCTATCTGAGGCTATTGAAAGAATTGGAAGAAATTCCTGCCAAGGTGGAAGACCTGCTCCTGGACCAGGATCATTTAAAAAAGATTGCAGAAAAATATAAGGATGCAAAAGATTTCCTTTACCTCGGTCGGGGTTATAATTTTCCTGTAGCATTAGAAGGAGCTCTCAAGCTCAAGGAAATTTCTTACATCCATGCCGAAGGTTATCCTGCAGCAGAAATGAAACACGGCCCCATTGCTTTGGTGGAAGATACGCTTCCTGTAGTGTTTATTGCTACCCGTGATTCTTATCATGAAAAAGTGATCAGCAATATGCAGGAGATCAAAGCACGCAAGGGGAAAGTGATTGCAGTGATCAATGAAAACGATGACCAGAGCAAAAACCTGGCAGATGATGTGATTGTTGTGCCGGAAGCAGATGAAATTCTATCGCCCATGCTCAGCGTGATCCCGATGCAGCTTCTAGCCTATTATATTGGTGTTGCCAAAGGCTATGATGTTGACAAACCCCGCAATCTGGCCAAATCTGTTACAGTAGAGTAATGTCGTAACTTGAACGCTGAAGAATGGAAGTATGAACGCTATCAATAAAAAACCCCTGAGTGTTATTGGTTATCAATTTGTAGACCCTCAATATATTCCTGAAGGCCATAATGAATATTACCTGCGTGAGATTCAGAATCGTAATGGTATCAATTACCGCAACCTTACCGCTTATGAAATTGAAGTACTGGTAAGGAATAATAACACCTCTGATAACTGGAATATGATCAGGGTATCGGATGCTTTTAATCCCGAGCTGGTAAAGAATTGTAAGTTTTATGGTTTGGTGCGCATCGGCAAGCTTGAAATGGTTTCTTTGGAATACCACAATGTCAGACTACCTGTAGGATTGTATAACAGCACTATCATCAGCTGTGATTTTGGAGACAATGTTATTGTCAATAATGTCAATTACATGTCGCATTATATTGTTGGCAATGAAGTGATGCTGCTGAATATTCATGAACTGCACGTAACCGATCATTCAAAATTTGGTAATGGCATTCTCAAGGAAGGTGAACACGAATCAGTAAGGATTTGGGTGGAAGTATGCAATGAAAACGCAGGCAGGAAGATCATTCCCTTCAACGGGATGCAACCGGGAGATGCTTATCTCTGGGCCAAATACAGGGATGATGAAAAGCTGATGAATCGCTTCCGGGATTTTACTGAAAAAATATTTGACAAGAAAAGAGGGTATTATGGTAAGATCGGTGACCGCTGTGTGATCAAAAATACGAGCATCATCAAGGATGTCTGGATCGGAAGTGATGCTTATATTAAAGGTGCCAACAAACTCAAAAACCTTACTATTAACTCCACACCTGAAGAAACTTCCCAGATCGGAGAAGGTTGTGAACTGGTAAATGGTATTGTTGGAACAGGCTGCCGCATTTTTTATGGCGTTAAAGCGGTGCGTTTTGTCATGGCCTCGCATTCGCAGTTAAAATATGGTGCACGACTGATCAATTCTTACCTGGGTAACAATTCCACCATCTCCTGTTGCGAAGTATTGAATTCACTCATTTTCCCTGCACATGAGCAACACCATAACAATTCGTTTTTATGTGCTGCACTGGTAATGGGACAAAGCAATATTGCAGCAGGCGCCACTATTGGATCCAATCATAACAGTCGCGCGGCTGATGGTGAAATGATCTCCGCTCGTGGATTCTGGCCAGGCTTGTGTGTTAGTCTAAAGCATAATTCAAAATTTGCATCATTTGCCCTGCTGGCTAAAGGTGATTATTCTTATGAGCTGAATATTCCTATCCCCTTCTGCCTGGTCAGCAATGATGTTTCCGAAAATAAATTAAGCCTGATGCCGGCTTACTGGTTCATGTACAATTTTTATGCTCTTGCAAGAAATGCAGAGAAGTATGTGGACCGCGACAAGCGTACAGAAAAAACTCAATTCATAGAGTATGCTTTCCTTGCTCCTGACAGTGTGAATGAGATTTTTTCTGCCATGAAGTTGCTGAGTCAACTCACGGCAAACTTTTTTGAACCTGGAATTAAAAAAAGCACATCGACCGAAGAACAGATAAAAAAAGGCAAAGAACTGATCCTCGATCCCTCCAATACATTTAAAAACATTGAAGTGGTGGCCAATGGATTTGAGAACAGCAATCGTATTGTTTGCATCAGTAAGGTGAAGGAATCATATGCGATTTTCCAAAACCTTATTATTTATTATGGAATTGAGCAGCTGGTGCAGTTCTTTGAAGCCAAAAAGCTGGATTCATTTGATGCTTTGGTAAAAGCATTACCCGCCAGTCCGGAAAGACTGGAATGGACAAATGTTGGCGGTCAACTATTGCCTGCTGAAGAACTGAAGGCACTGCTGAACAATATCAGGGAGGACAAGGTTAATAGCTGGGCCATGGTGCACCAGTTTTATAAAACAAATGGGGAACAATACCAGGAGCAGAAACTTCATCATGCCTATGCTTCGCTGATGGAAGTGTTGGGATTGAAGAGATCAGACTTCACTGCAAAAGAATTTGGCAGGTTGCTGCGGGTTTCGCTGGAAATAAAGGAGTGGATGGTCAGCAAAATCCGTGAATCCAGGGAAAAGGATTATCAGAATGAATTCAGGAAGATGGTTTACGACAATGAAGAGGAAATGAAAGCTGTTATTGGCAATATCGAAGACAATGTATTTATCAATAAACAACAGGCTGACCTCGACAAATACCGGTCACTGGTAGAAAAGATCTCAAAGATTCTGAAATAATATACCATTAATAAAAAATGCCTTCCAGTTGGAAGGCATTTTTTATTAATAAAGTAAAACTTATTTTTTAGTAGAGTCAACTACTTTCAAGCTGTCAACTACGATAGTATTTGAATCAGAAACAGTAACATTCATGTTATTGTTCATTGTGTTTGAATCTGGAGTAACTACAGTAGTATCTGAACCATTGGTTGTGCTGCTGTTGTCGTTACAAGCTACCAGTGAACCTGCAATAGCGAGAATAACAAATAATTTTTTCATTGTACTTTTGGTTTTAGTTAACTATTGGGCGCAAAGGTAATATTGCTGACCAATTATCCAAATTTTGAATAAAAAATCTGCGTTCTACTTCTTCCTGAAGAAAATTCGTACAGGCACTCCCGTGAATTTAAAATGTTCCCTCAGCTTGTTCTCAAGGTAATTGCGGTAAGGGGTTTTGATATCCTCAGGGTAATTGGTAAAGAATGCAAATGAAGGAACTATGGTTGGTAATTGGGTAATATATTTAATCTTCACCGGATGACCACGCACTACAGGCGGGTGAAAGGCTTCAATGGCTTTAAGGATCACATCATTGAGTTTGGAGGTAGGCACTTTACGCTGCCTGTTCTCATAAACTTCAAGTGCGACCTCAATAGCTTTGAAGATTCTTGTCTTATCTTTTACTGAAATAAAAAGAATTGGAACATCATTAAATGGAGCCATTCTTTGCTTCAGAACTTTCTCATATTCTTTAGCGGTATTGGTGCTCTTTTCAACCAGGTCCCATTTATTTACCAGCACGGCAACACCCTTGCCTTTTCTTGAAGCCAAACTAAAGATGCTCAGGTCCTGGGCTGTAATTCCTTTTTCTGCATCCAGCATGATCAGGCAAACATCTGCTTCATCCATGGCTTTGATGGCCCTGATCACGGAATAGAATTCCAGGTCTTCGTGCACTTTTGATTTACGCCTGATACCAGCCGTGTCAATGAGTATAAAATCCTTTTGAAAAAGTTTATAGCGTGTATGAATGGTATCTCTTGTAGTACCAGCTATATCACTTACAATGGTACGCTCCTCGCCTATAAGTGCATTCAGCAATGATGATTTACCAACATTGGGTTGACCAATTATGGCAAATTTTGGCAGGCCTCTCTCATCTTCAGGTTCAAGATCTTCTTTGATCAGTGCAGCTACATCATCTAGAAGGTCTCCTGTGCCGCTACCGCTGATAGAGGAAATAAAAAACATTTTATCAAATCCAAGACTGTAAAATTCATTGGCTTCCAGCAGGCGCTCATTGTTATCAACTTTGTTCACTACCAGGAATACCGGTTTGGTAGAGCGACGAAGAATATCAGCCATCGAATCATCCAGGTCTGTGATGCCAGTGGCAGCATCAACAATAAATAAAATGACGCTTGCTTCTTCCACAGCCACTTCCACCTGCTTGGCGATCTCTCTTTCAAAATGATCTTCACTATCAGGTACAAAACCTCCTGTATCGATCACATAAAAGTTCTTGCCGTTCCATTCAGAAACGCCATATTGCCTGTCGCGGGTCACACCAGGTGTGTCTTCCACTATCGCCTTTCTCTGCTCCAGCAGACGATTAAAAAGTGTGCTTTTCCCCACATTGGGTCTTCCAACTATTGCTACTGTAAATGCCATAATGTTCTTTTATTCGCTAACAATACTCGCACACTCACTACTCACAACAACTGACCACTCTCCACTCACCATTCACTATCTAGTATCCATATTCCCTCAAAAACAATTCATTCTCTCTCCAGTTAGGCCTCACCTTTACAAAAAGCTCCAGGAAAACTTTTTGCTCAATGAATGCCTCTATTTCCTTTCTTGCTTCTGATCCTATTTTTTTGATCATGCTTCCGCCTTCTCCCAGGATGATGGCTTTTTGTGATTCGCGCTGCACAATGATCTCTGCCCTGATTTTTACCAGAGAAGATTTTTGCTTGAACTCTGTGACCACCACGGTGGCATGATAAGGAATCTCATCTTCCAAAAGACCATAGATCTTTTCCCTGACAATTTCCGCAACAAAAAATTTGGTGGGCAGGTCAGAGATCTCATCACCGGCAAAAAATGGTTCACCTTCCGGCAGAAATTCCAATATTTTTTCCAGCAACTGTGGAACCTGTTTGCCTGTTAGTGCTGAAATGGCAACCGCATCCTTTGCATATTTCTTTTCTTTAAAAAAAGCCAGTGCTTCTTCCTGTTTTTTTTGCGAAGCCCCATCAATTTTGTTGATGACTACCAGCGCATTTACCCTGAGTCGCAGTGCAGAAAAAACAGCATCCGCTTCCTCAAAATTATCATTGATATCAACCAGCAGCAGGGCCAGGTCTGCATCTTCAAGTGCTGATCTTACTGCTCCCATCATTTTTTCATGCAGTTTGTATTTGGGATCAATAATACCTGGCGTATCGGAAAAAATGATCTGGTAAGCATCAGTGGTGAGTATGCCCTTGATGCGATGGCGCGTGGTTTGCACCTTGGGTGAAACGATGGCCAGCTTCTCACCCATCAGGGCGTTCAGCAGGGTGCTCTTTCCTGCATTGGGCTTACCGAATATGTTGACAAATCCAGATTTCACTTTTTTGTTTTCGACGCAAATTTAGACCAATAAAAGCCATTAAAAGGTGATCACACAAACCGGTTTCAATGGACTGAAAGAAACATTTGATCAAACATCCTCCAATAAAAAAAGGCCCTCAGAGAAGGCCTTCCTGTTGCGAAGGGAGGGATCGAACCTCCGACCTTCGGGTTATGAGCCCGACGAGCTACCGCTGCTCTACTTCGCGATGTGGGTTGCAAATATAGGAGTGATTCATTCTCCTGCCAAAGAATTTTTAATCATTAGGTTATCCATAACAAAAGCCCCGAAGAATCGGGGCCTTTTTTCGTGTCGCTGTTTATGATTATGATTTATGAGAAACAGATCCTGCACCACTGGACTCGGCTTTTTTTACAACCGCCGTTCCTTTCCATTTAACATCGCTGGCACCTGAAGCCTCCGCAGAAAATTCCTTGCTCACCGTAATGGAAATATCGCTGGCGCCTGTTGCAATTGCATAACAAACTTCTGTTGACAGCTCATATCCTTTGAAATCACTGCCGCCACTGGCTTCTACATATAAATTTTTTGCCTTGCCATTGATCACAACATCAGTACCTCCGCTTTGCTCCACTTTAAGATCTTCTACATCTACCCTGCCTTTGAAATCAACGCCTCCTGAAATCTTCAGCGCCAGGCTTTTTGACTGGATGGTTCCATCCACCATTACATCCACACCACCCGAAGCCGTCAGCTTTTCTAAGGTTTTATAAGATACATAGGCTTTCATTTGCGGGCTTTTACCAATGGAGATCCTGACACCATCCTGAAATTCATTGTAGATCTTCAGCACTCCATCCTTCACTTCCGTTTTGATCCTGTCGCGGTTTTTTGTATCCTTCGCACTCACTGCAACAGCTTCCTCTCCTTCTGAAAGGTAGAGGTCAATGCCGCCCATAATGACAATAGCATGAAAGGAACCCACTGATCTTAACTCTACATTCGGATCATTGATGGTCTTTTGGGCATTCGCAGAAATAAAGGAAAAAATAGCCAGTAAGGGAAATATCAATTTACGCATAGAAGCTTTGTTTAGATGTAGTACGACCTTGCAAAAGAAAGGTTACATCCAATCAGAAAATTATCCTTTACTTTCGCAGTGAACTTCAGTGTTTACCGGGGTGCTTCCTTTCAAGAAAGTGAGGCTGAGATCATACCCGTATAACCTGATCAGGGTAATGCCTGCGCAGGGAGCTTTTTGAAAGGCTGGGAACTAAAAACTGCACCAGCCGAAACTCCATCCTCGCTTCGCATTTCCCTTTCATTTAAAAATTAATTGAAAATGAAAAGGATTGCATTTATTGTTTGTTTTTCGCTTCCCCTTGGCCTGTTGGCCCAGGAAAAAAAAGATTCTTTAGAACTCGAACCGGTTGAAGTAAGAGCTACCAGGGCTGCAGCCACCGCACCTTTTGCTAAAACCAATCTTTCAAAAAAAGATATTGAAAGACAGAACCTGGGACAGGACCTTCCCTTTCTACTGAACCAGACACCATCGGTTGTAGCCAATTCTGATGCCGGAAATGGTGTAGGTTATACAGGTATCCGAATCAGGGGAACCGACGCTACCCGCATCAACATCACCCTCAATGGTATTCCATTCAATGACCCTGAAAGTGGTGGCAGCTTTTTTGTGAACCTTCCGGATTTTTCTTCTTCTGTTGGCAGCATCCAGATACAAAGAGGTGTGGGTACTTCTACCAACGGTGCGGGCGCTTTTGGAGGCACCATTAACATGAGCACCAATGAAGTGAACCGGTTACCCTATGCTGAATTCAACAATAGCTATGGTTCTTTTAATTCCTGGAAACATACCATCAAAGCAGGATCAGGTTTGAGCAATGATCATTTTACAACCGACATCCGCCTGTCAAAAATCTCAAGCGATGGCTTTATCGACCGGGCCAGTTCCGACCTGAAGTCATTTTATTTTTCTACTGCCTACATTGCCAACAAGACTACCCTTCGCTTCAATGTTTTTTCAGGTAAAGAAAAAACTTACCAGGCCTGGTATGGCATCACCGAGGCAGACCTGAAAAATAACCGGAGGGTCAACTATGCAGGAACAGCAAAACCCGGTACTCCTTATGAGAACGAAACAGATAATTATAACCAGGATCATTTCCAGTTTTTCTTTTCACAAAAACTAAATGAGCATCTGCTTTTATCCAACACTGTATTTCTTGTAAAAGGAAAAGGGTATTATGAACAATACAGGGCTGATGAAAAATATTCGAAGTATGGATTGCCTTCCCGGATTTATGGTTCCGACACCATCAAACGTTCCGACTTCATCAGGCAGTTATGGCTGGATAATGATTTTTATGGTGATGTTTTTTCACTACAGTACGCAAAAAATAATTCAAGGATCGACCTTGGTGGTTCAGTGATGAAATACGATGGAAAACATTTTGGTGAGATCATCTGGGCTTCTAATGGTATGGATAATCCATCCTTTCAATGGTACCAACTGCCTGCAGAAAAAACAGACATGTCTATCTATGGTAAATGGCAGCAATTGCTTGGTAAAAACTGGAACCTGTTCACTGATCTCCAGTTCAGAAGAGTTGATTATGATATCAAAGGCTTCAGAGACAATCCCATACTTCAGATCAGTAATCAATACAATTTCTTCAATCCAAAACTGGGAATCAGCTATAAAAAAAACAACTGGATGAGTTATTTTTCTTTCAGTGTGGCTAACAAGGAACCCAACAGGGATGATTTTGAAGCCGGCATGAATCAACAGCCCAGTCCTGAAAAACTGTATGACTGGGAAGCAGGTATGGAATATAAAACTGCAAATGCCAGCTGGGCTGCCAACCTGTATTACATGAATTACAAAGACCAGCTGGTCCTTACTGGTATGATCAATGATGTGGGGGCCTATACAAGAACAAATATTCCTGATAGTTATCGGGCAGGAATTGAATTGCAGGGAAGCTATGCTTTCAGGTCATGGCTGAAGGCTTCGGCCAACCTTTCTTTCAGTAAAAACAGGATCAGGAATTTTGCAGAATACATCGATGATTATGATAATGGCGGACAAAAAACAAATGTTTACACAGAAGTGGACATAGCCTATTCTCCAGACATTGTTGGAGCGGCCACTATTTCATTGCTGCCTGTAAAAAACATGAACTTAGACCTGGTAAGTAAATACGTGGGCAAACAATATCTTGATAATACAGGACAGGATTCAAGAAGTCTTTCTTCCTATTATACACAGGACGTCCGGCTGGGATATCAATTCAGCAAAAGCTGGATGAAAAATATGGAACTGGTATTCCAGGTATATAATCTTTTTGATAAAAAATATGAACCCAACGGCTATACTTTCAGCTATTATTACAACAACCAGCTAACTACGGAGAACTATTATTTTCCAATGGCGGGTAGGAACTGGATGGCCGGCATCAACATAAAGCTTTAAAGAACTTCGGCTACAGGCTTGTTCCTGTAGCCGATTTTTATTTTCCATATTTATCCTGCCAGGCAAGAATACCACCCACCAGGTTATAAGTATTTTTAAATCCCATCTGGTCTAGCACCATACAGGCCATCATGCTCCGGTGACCACTCCTGCAATGAATGATCACTTCTTCATCCTTCAGGTCTTCGAGTTCATCTATCTGCATGGTCTGGATCTTACCCAGCGGAACCAGTTTACCACCAAGATTGGCTTCTTCATATTCATGTGGCTCGCGGCAGTCAATGAGATTGATCTTTTCACCGCTGTCCATTTTTTTCTTTAATTCTTCAACGCTGATATTTTTCATTTCAGGGTAATTCGGGAGGTTTATTATTGTTAAGGGAATCGATTTTTACAGGTTCGGTCTGCAGCCACACGTCAATCATTTGTCCCTGCCTGATGCGGATAGTAGCTCCATCCTTTGTTTTTCTTTCAGGGCGTTGGGAGTACACATAAGCATTATCAATATCGCTGATGCCCTGTGCAATGGGATTGATGGCCAATCCATTTGCTTCTGCATAAATCCTGGCTTCTGCGAAAGTTTTACCCACCAGCTGAGGAACCGCCATATCTTCCACTCCAAGTCCTGAGGCGATCACCAGGTCAATTTTGCTACCAACCTTGATCTTGTCTCCGGGCTTGAGCGTATTGCCATTGAATTGCATTTCAAGTACAGAACCCTTGGCCCAGTCGGTTCGCGAAGTGGTATCACCCAGCTTTAATCCCAGGCTGTTCAGGGTCATCTCAGCATTTCTTAAGCTGTATCCCACAATATTGGGCATGGTAATATCAGGTGCCACAAAACGATTGATGGTCACATAAACCGTCCGGTTCACTTTCACTACCTGGTCGGCTTCAGGGATCTGCTTGATCACCACACCACGTGGAAGTGAATCATAGAAAACGCTATCCTGGATCACAAGCTCAAAGCCTGCTTCACTTAAGAGGTTTGAAACATCATTGATATTCTTTCCTGTAACGGCTGGAACCGTTTTGGATGCACCATGCCTGGTGATCCAGTTCAGGGAAAACATGAAGACAAGGAAAAGAAAAACAACAATGCCGAGCGCTATCAGTATGTTGAACCATAGAGGCCTGCTGGTGATGTATTTAATCATTCAGGTTTTTCGTTTGGGGTTGCAATATATAAAAACCATGGTTAGTGCCTTAGCAACAAACGCAGCTTTAGGCTTCCTTTAGCGGCCTTCGAGTGCTTCTTCCACTAAACGGGAATAAAAATCCTTCAGGTCCCAGCCCCTGGCTCTCACCTGCTGAGGGATCACGCTGGCATCGCTTTGACCAGGTATGGTATTGATCTCCAACATGTAGGGACGGTTCTGTTCCGCATTATATATAAAATCGATACGGATTACTCCCCTGCAGTTAAAAACTTCATAGATTTTTTTCGCAGCAGCTTCCAGGTTGGCTTTCCATTCCTCTGAAATCTCTGCAGGTGTGGTTTCAGTTGACTTGCCGCCATACTTGGCTTCAAAATCAAAAAACTCCTTGTGCGTGGCCACTTCTGTAATGGGCAATACCGTGATGGTTCCCCTGCTTTTGAAAACGCCAACTGTGAATTCCCTTCCCTGGATCATTTCTTCTACCAGCACCTGGTCATCTTCCTTAAAAGCTTTGTCGAGGGCTTCTTTTAATTGTGCTGCTTCTGTTACCTTACTCATGCCAATACTGGATCCACCATTATTAGGCTTAACAAAATAAGGCAGCTTTAATCGACTGATGATCTCATCGAGGTTGTAATCCGTGTGCTTAAACAAATGCAGGGAATCAGCAACGGCAATTCCGGCCATGTTGGCTACAGCCACTGTATATCTTTTATTAAAGGTGATGGCCGATGTGGCTGCATTGCAGGAAGTGTAGGGCAATCCCATCATATCAAAATAACCCTGCAGTTTACCATCCTCGCCAGGAGTTCCGTGCATGCCAATGAAAACTGCATCAAAGCCGGTTTTTTTACCATTAATGTTTATGGTGAAATCATTTTTATCTACCGGAAAACGATTTTTAGAAGCATCCTCATAATACCATCCATCCGGAGTAATATCTATTTTGTACACCTCAAACAATTCCTTGTCTAGGTGATTGTAAATGGTGGTTGCTGATCTGTAAGAGATCACCGCTTCTCCGGAAAATCCTCCCGTTACCAATGCAATTTTTTTCTTCATAAAATCAAACCGATTAAAAAGGGAAAGTAGAAAATAATTTTTGAAATTCTTGTGAATTGAAATGAAAGAAAGGAATTGAAAAACAATTTCAATTATGGGTACTGCCAGTTCCAATCGCTCTTTATAAGATCGTTACGCTTCTCTTACCTTTGGCCAAAATTTGCAAAATGCAGGTAAAGAAACCAGCGGACAGTTATACCATGATGACCGAGATCGTATTACCCAACGATACCAATGTATTTGGCAACCTGATGGGTGGAAGACTGATGTACTGGATGGATATAGCGGCTGCCATCGCGGCACAAAGACATTGCAATGCCCCTGTTGTTACAGCTTCTGTTGATAATATCTCTTTTGAAAACCCTATCAAGCTGGGAAACACGGTTCACATCGAAGCCATCGTGAGCCGCGCATTTAACAGCTCCATGGAAGTGCACCTGAAAGTTTGGGGAGAAGATTTTACGCAGCAATACAAATACAAAAGCAACGAGGCTTATTATACTTTTGTTGCACTTGATCCCAACAGAAGACCAAGAATGGTTCCTCAATTGCTGCCTGAAACTGAAGAAGAGAAAAAACTTTTTGAAGGAGCATTGAGAAGAAGACAGGTACGCCTCATTCTTGGTGGCAAGATGAAACCAGGAGACGCAGATGAACTAAGGGCCTGGTTCATGAATGAAAAATAGGATCTCAGGCTACTGCTTCTTCCTTCGTTTTCCAGTGATGCGCACCCTGCATCATATATTTCTTGCTTTGCTCGATTGCATCCATAATGTCGGCAAGAATTTCTTCTGCAGGTGCATCATAGTTGATATTCATGGGTGGCTTGAAAGTAACTGAAAGCAGTGTGCCTTTCTTCTTGAACTTAAGTCCCTGTTTATTAAAAGCCCTCCAGAATCCCTGGATAACTACAGGGATCACAATGGGCCTGCAGTGCTTGATGATATATGCTGTTCCTTTTCTACCAGGTGCATAGGGCTTGGTAGTTCCCTGCGGAAATGTAATCACCCATGAATTGTTCAATGCTCTTTCAATCTTCCTGGTGTCTGATGGATCCAGTCCGCGCCTTACATCAGAACCATCTTTTTTCCAGGTCCTTTTTACCGTTAAAGCACCAGCCAGCGTAAACAGCCTGCTGATCCAGCTGCTCTTCATAGTTTCCTCCGCCGCTACATAATAAACTCTTGTAAATGGATTCAGTAAATAGTATGGAAGACCCAGCCTGTTCTTCTTCCGCCACTTCACTGCACAGAAAATATGCAGGAAGGTGATGACATCAGCAAAATAGGTCTGGTGATTAGAAACAAACAGTACATTTTTTTTCGGAAGGCTTGCGATATGTTCCGTTCCGCTGATCTTTAACTTGTTGGTGATAGCAATGCCGGGATAACTCACGATACCCACTACAGCATAAACAAACTTTCGCACCAGCTTGTACTCCGCAAGTTTTTTCCAAATACTCATAGCCTGCTATTAGATTAAATAAAGTTAAGTGATTATCAATTTTAAAATACCAGCCGTAAACCCTTGGAGTTTTTACAATAGTCTACTGCAAAACCGAATTCAGTGTGGCAATAGAGATCAGCTCATCTGCTCTTGCACCAAATGGCCTGTAATAAACGAGCACTACATAACTGTTTTCGGTTGCATAATAATTGCCTTCGGTCTGGCTGTAATCAGGAAAAGATTTTTTTCCCTTGGGCATGGTAACATAACTGTAATTATAATAACCCTGCTTGAGCAGCATGGTTTTTTCATAAGCCCCTCTCTCCGGGTTGAAATTCATTTTACCACTGCTGTCCGCAGCGAAATTGGTAAACTCTCCAAAGAGATAAACATCATCACCTGCAACAGGAACATTACCCGGAGGGAAATAACTGAAATGCACTTTTGCATAATCTCCCTGCCAGAAAGGATTGATGCTTTCCATGGTTTCAATGGTATAGCTGCCATTGATATCCCTGTAAAAAACATAGACCTGTGAACCTCTTGGTGCATCTGGTTTTACCACTACTTCAGTTGTATCTTTCCTGGTGTTGATATCCAGCATACGATCACTCATCAAACGCAAACTCCTCAGGTCTATCCATCGAAACTCCTTTCCTGCAGGCATAGCCGTAAACTGTTCGTCACTGTATTCGTAATAATTTCCACGATAGATACTGGGCCTGTCCATGTACACAGAAGACATCCAATTATTGTTCTGAAGAATCACTACTTTGATATCGTTCGGACTCAGCACCTGTATGCGGTTATCTGTATTTACTACCACATTCACCTTATGTCCCGAACGGAATAAATTGGCATTAAAAGGCTGCATGAATTGCACCGAAAGATTCGCTTTATTCTCCACTACTACAAACCTTTTTGTAAATACCAGCTGCGATGTATCGTTGTCAAGAAAAACCTTGAGCAGGTAATTGCCCGACTTGCTGGGATAGGAAGATCTTTCAGGTATTTGCGCCTGGTAATGAATATAACGAAAGGTGGAGATGGAAGAATTTCGATAGTTGGTGATGCGTACGTTCTGGAAACCTTTGATATAATCGTATGTTTTTAAAATGCTGGGCGACCAGTCGGCATTACAAAGCTGGAAAGTGTAATAATAATTCTTCACACTGTTGTCCATGTCATCAAAATGCAATTCCAACGCCAGCTGATCTCCCAGTGTAATAGCCGGGAAAGAAGTCTGGTCACCGGCACGGTACAATTTGATGGATTTAATGTTTTCATCAAAGGTCTCACCCTGCGAAAATGCTGTTGACAGCAGCAGGCAGGAAAGAAAAAAACTCAGTACAGCACTTTTCATTGATTTAAAAATAAGGTATTTAGATCAGGGGTTATATTTTTGAAGACCATTCAGAGTAGTTGAGGAAGAATTTTGTCGTTTCCTTAACCGCCCTAAAGGACACAACAAGAATTATGCTGAACCTTTCGACCTTCATTGCCAGGCGCATTGCTTTTAACCAGCAGAAATCTTTTTCAAGGTTCATCATACGCCTGTCTATTGCCGCCACCATGATCAGTGTGGCAGTGATGATCATCACAGTTTCTTTTGTGAATGGTTTCCAGGAAACGGTCAGCAACAAGGTTTTTAGTTTCTGGGGACATGTAAGAATGGGAATGCGACAACCGGCCAAGGCTTCCATTGCTGAAGAAGAGCCGGTGCAAGCCAACGATTCACTGGTAAAAAAAGTTTTAACCTATCCTGGTGTTCGATCGGTTCATCCCTTCGCAACCAAAAATGCCATACTTAAGACCAGCGATGAAATGGAAGGTGTGCTGATGAAAGGTCTTGATAAAACCTATGACACGGCACACATGGAAGCGTTTATGCAAACTGGGCGCTGGATCAGGTTCAATGACAGCAGCTACTCAAGGGAGATCATTATCTCTACTTATACTGCAAAACAGCTTAACCTTAAAGTCAACGACAGGATCTTTATTTATTTCATCAAGCCGGATGGAAGACTGCGTCCGGACAAACTCACCATTGCAGGCATCTATAAGACCGGCATTGAAGAATATGACAAGTTCTTCGCCATAGGTGATATACAGTTGATCCGGCAACTCAATAACTGGTCGCCAAACCAGATTGGAGGCTATGAGGTCTTTCTTGATAATTACAAGGACATGGACAGGACCAGCAATGCCATTTTTGATGATGCTTCCTTCCCCATGCTCTGGGAAACCAAGACCACCAGGGAGATCTATCCCAATATTTTTGACTGGCTCGACATCCAGGATACCAACCAGAATATTCTGCTGACCATCATGACTATCATTGCCATTATCAACCTGATCACCTGCCTGATCATCCTGGTACTGGAAAGATTACGCATGATTGGTATACTGAAAGCACTAGGAGCAAGAAACTGGAATGTTCAAAAGATCTTCCTGAACTATTCAGCTATCATCACCCTCACTGGCATTGTACTGGGAACCCTGTTTGCTCTTGGACTATTATGGCTGCAGCAGGCAACTGGTTTTATCAGGCTGCCGGAAGATGCATATTACATGGACAAGGCTTCTGTAAAAATTGTATGGTGGCAGATCATGATCATCATTGGAGGAACACTGGCGATATCAGTGATCATTCTCCTCATTCCTTCCGTGATCGTCAGGCGCATTCGCCCAATCAGGGCTATCCGTTTCAGCTGACAAGATAAGAAAGAAGAATACCGGTTGCAACTGCTGCATTCAAAGATTCTGCTTCTCCCTTTTTAGAAATGGTGATCTTTTCTGTTGCATAATTCATCAACTCGGGACTGATGCCTTTTGATTCGTTGCCAATGATCAGCACTCCATTATTTACTCTTGCCGCTTTTTCTACAGGATTTCCATCCAGCACCGCCGCATAAACAGGCTGCTGCTGATTTTTTAACCAGGAACATTGATCATCGTAATAAACATTCACCCGGGCAATGCTGGCCATGGTTGACTGAACTACTTTAGGCTGATACAGGTCGGCACAACCTGCCGTACAAACGATTTGACTGATGCCAAACCAATCTGCCGTGCGGATGATGGTTCCAAAATTCCCCGGATCCTGGATAGTATCAAGATAAATGGTGAATCCATTATCAGATATGGGTGGAAGCTCCTTCTTTTTTACTGTGGCCAGCACCTGATTTGGTGTTTGCAATTGGGAGATGCGCTCCAACTCCTGTTCAGATATCACGGTGACCCCAGGATGTATTACCTTGTTATCCTGCAACCATTCCTCTGTTGCATAGATCTTTTCAATTTGATCCGGGATCAGTTGAACCAGTTCGCTGACAATCTTTGGTCCTTCTGCCAGAAATAAATTGAAACTGTCCCGGAATTTTTTATGGCTTAAACTTTGAATATATTTGATCTCATTTTTACTTAGCATAGACCGGCCTTTTAGATTATGACTGAACCAGCGGCAAAGCCTACATATACTTACCTGCTTATCTTTTTAGCCGCCTGTTCATTTTTCCTTCCTTCCTGTGGCATAAAAAATTACCCCAAGGGAAAACCTTTTGTATATGATACCGAAGTACATATCCAGGGTAAATATAGCACTGATGAAAAAAAGCAATTAAAAACAGAATTGGAAAACCAGTTGCACGACAGCATCGTGCCACGAAGGAAAAGAGTGCTTTTCTTTTTCAGAACCTTAAAAGATCCACCAGTATTCGATACACAAAACATTAGTCGTTCCAAGGTTTACATGAGTGCCCAATTGAATTCATTGGGCTACTACCGGGATACCATCAATCATAAAGTAAAAATAGATACGGTGAAGGACCAGATGCGTACCTATATTGATTTTTATGTCATCCCTGGAAAACTAATCAAAATAGATTCTGTCTGGTATGACCTACTTGATTCTGTTCCTTACACTCCTTCTATTGATACATTGCAAAAGCTCACTGAAGCCTCTCCCGAGCTTCGACTATTGAGAAAAGGTGTTCCATTTTCCAAGCCATTGATCTCGGCTGAACTGGACAGGCTTACCACTGTGTACAGGAATAATGGATTTCTCCGTTTTTCCAAGGAACAATTGCTGGCTGTTTGGGATACGGTTGGCATCAACCTATTGAGACCTGCTCTTGATTTTGAAGAACAGTTCCGGCAGCTTGAAGCTCTTAGGTTAAGAAGAGAAAATCCAAGGGCCGATGTTGAGGTCAGGCTGAAGCCCGATCCGGATACCGGCAGACTGAAAAGATATTACGTGGGCAATGTGAGAGTGTATCCCGATTATAATTCCGATACGCTTTTTTATGAACCGCATTACGTAAAATTGGAAAGGCGTGATAATTCCTATGAATTTGTTAGCTATGCGCAGTTGTTCAGGCCAAGGAAACTGATCAAATTTATTTACCTCCAGCATGGAGACCTTTACCGTCAAAGCAACTACCTGAAAACTCAAAATAAGTTCAATACACTGGGTGCATGGCGATTGGTAACCATCAACCAGTTTCCAAGATATGCCCAGGATACAGTTGATTTTGAGATCAGGCTTGTCCCAGCAAAAAAATACAACGCCAGTGTAAACCTTGATGTCAGTCGCAACCAGGGTAACCTTGGTGTAGAAGGCGGTTTGCTTGGCCTCGGTGTCAACTTCAACCTGGTCAACCGTAATTTCTTGCGCTCCGCCAACCAGTCGGCACTCAACTTCCGTTATGGTGTCGAACTTGCCACAAGGATCGACAGCATACAAACGCAGCAGTTTACCCTTGGTTATACCATCCAGTTCCCGCGATTTGTACCCAGGTTTAATTTTGTTCCTTCTGAATGGAGGGAAAACGCCAAGACCTTTTTAAATTTTAATCTCGGACAAACAGACCGCATCAGTTATTTCCGTGTTTTTTCTTTGAATACTTCCATGAGCTGGGAAGCATCAAGAGATAAAGTTCTCATTGGTGTAAGATGGCCCAATATCGAATACAATATTCTTGAACCACGCCAGCTGTTAAAAAACCTCATTGCCACCAACGCTTCCTATAAATATATTTTCAATGATGGACTGATTGTATCCGGACTGGTTAATTATACCTATGGCTGGGGAAGAAAGAATCACACGAATATTCTACGCGGAAGTATCGAAGCGGCAGGACTGCCGGGTTTTATTAAGATCGCAGCCAATAATGGCAAGCTTTACCGGTTTTTAAAACTGGATGCGGAATTTGTTCAAACTCATAAGATCAGGAGAACGGCATTGGTATGGCGATTGTTTGCAGGTGTCGGAAAAACCATGCCTTTCCCTTCCAATCTCAATAATAATCTTCCAGATACCATCAACTATTACCTGCCATTCTTCCGACAATATTATGCAGGTGGACCAAACAGCATGAGAGGTTGGATAGTACGAAAGCTGGGACCTGGATCTACTATCAAATCATTTGACAAGACAGAGTATCCCGATCGCTTTGGTGATATGAGGCTTGAGCTCAATGGAGAATACCGATTCTTTATTGCCAACCTGGTTGATTATCCTCTCGAAGGCGCAATTTTTACTGATGTGGGTAATGTTTGGTTTGTGAGAAGCAATCCGGATTTTCCTGATGGCACTTTCAAGCCCGGAAATTTATGGAAAGACCTCGCCGTTGCTGTAGGTTATGGTTTAAGAGTTGATTTTGGATTTTTGAAAATACGCGCCGACTTTGGTTATAAGGCCAAGGATCCAAGTCCTGCAGATCCTGCCGCACAAAACAAATGGTTCTACAAATGGAGACCAGGCTTTGGTGATACCAAAAAGGGCAAACGTGGTGCACAGTTTCAGTTAGGCATCAATTATCCGTTCTAGCGAATAGATCATAGTTCATGGTTCATAGTGTAGTGGCAGATGGCTTATGGCAGATAGCTGATTTTTTATAGTTGATGGTTGGTGGCGTTCATGAGTTGCTCTTTTCTGTACGATGTTTTTGTCATCCTGTAAGCAACCTTAAACATTAAACATTAAACCTTAAACAACTAATAACGTTTCCCGCTTCACGTCTCCCGATCAACCTTCACCCTCGCCTCAAAACCCTCCATGCTTTCAGCATCCTGCAATAGAAAATTGCCGATACGTGTACGGCACAAGGCGCTGAGATAACCGCCGCATCCCAGCTTCTCACCAAAATCATTGGCAAGACTCCGGATATAGGTGCCGGTTGAACAAACGACTTTAAAATGAACTTCAGGTAATTCAATTTTAATGATCTCAAAACAATAAATGGTTACAGGCCTGGGTTCCAGCTTTACATCCTGACCCTTTCTCGCCAGTTCATAAACTCGTTTACCATCTTTCTTGATTGCAGAATGAATGGGTGGCACCTGTTGTATCAATCCTGTAAAGGTTCGTGCAGTAGCTTCCAGTTGTTCTTGAGTGAGATGATCAAATGGTTGATGATTAACAGGTTCACTTTCCAAATCATACGTAGGTGTGGTAGCGCCAAGAGTGATAATCCCCGTGTATTCTTTTTCCTGCGCCATGTACTCATTGATCTTCTTGGTAAATTTTCCAGTGCATACGATCAACAATCCCGTTGCCAAAGGATCCAGTGTTCCTGCATGTCCAACTTTTTTTATCCTGATCAGGTTTCGAATCTTTCTTACCACATCAAAAGAAGTCCATCTCAATGGCTTGTTGATCAGTAGCACCTGCCCTTCTTCAAAAATACCCGGCTTTTCCATGGGCAACAAAGCTAAGGGAGCAGCTCTTAACCTGCTAAATTTAAATGGAAGACCTGTTCTTTAATTCCAGGTATTTATTGAGGGCGTTGATGGTGAGATGTTGTGGTGAAGTGAGTACGGCAATGATCCCATGCTTCCTTAGCTCACGAGCGATAAGCTGTTTTTCATACCTGAATTTCTCCGCGATGGTTTTGATGTAAATATCCTCTAACGATGAAGCTTTTGATTCCACCAGCTCTTTCAATTCTGTGTTCTCAAAAAATACAACCATCAGCAAATGATAATGTGCCAGCCTTTTGAGCGAAGGTAATTCCCGCTCCAGGCTTTCCATGGATTCAAAATTGGTGAAGAAGATCAAAAGACTTCTATGTGTAATCCTGTTACGCACTGCAGAGAAAAGCTTCTCCATATCAGGTTCCAAAAAAGCCGTCTGCTGTTTGTACAATGCTTCAAGAATATGATTGATCTGCGTGGGCTTTTTATCTGCAGCTATAAAAGCATCGAGGTTTTGTGAAAAACAGATCAGTCCTGCCTTATCATGTTTTTGCAAGGCCACGTTGGATAACACCAATGAAGCATTAATAGCATGATCAAGAAGAGTCATTCCTTCGAAAGGCATTTTCATCACCCTTCCTTTATTGATTACACAATAGATCTGCTGGCTTCTTTCATCGGTAAAATTATTCACCATCAGGTCTCCCCTTCTGGCAGTTGCTTTCCAGTTGATGGTTCTGTAATCATCACCTATCACGTACTCCTTGATCTGCTCAAACTCCATGCTGTGTCCCAGCTTTCGCACTCTCTTCACACCAGATTCATGTAAATGTGTTCCTACAGCCATCAACTGGTAACGCCTCATTTGCACAAAGGATGGATACACTTTCACTACCTGTTCCTGTGGAATGATATAACGCCGGCTGACCAGTCCTATTGGTCCTTTTACATAAATATTGATATTCCCAAACTGGTATTCACCCCTTTCTACCGGGTTGATCTCGTAAACAAGATCGTAATGCCCCAGAGCATCCACCTGCAGTTTTCTTTTCCAGTTGCGCAGTTGCAATTGAAAAGGCAATTCATCTATCACTGTGCAATTGATCTTATAATCATAACTGCTCTGTATAGGAATTACAATACGGTTCATATCTCCATTGCTCAATCTATCAGCAACAATGCGCTCAGCTTTGATACCTTTTACCCTGTACAATAAAAATATTTCAACCAGCATTGTGATGGCAGTAAAAAAAAGAAGAGCCAGGGCTATATTAAAAAGTACATCAGCAAAATAGCTGAGCATGAAAATAGTGGCCGATGCCAGACCTGTATAATAAAACGGCCGGTTCAAACGAAGACTCGTGTTATCCCATATGGCTATCAATCGTTGCATTAACGTGGTATATCCATAGAATGAATGATCTGTTTCAGCACCGCGTCTTCGCTGATGCCTTCCATTTCCTTGTCGGGTGACAAAATAATTCGGTGGCGCAATACCGGTGGCACCACTTCTAGTATATCATCCGGGGTAACAAAATCACGGCCGTTAATGGCAGCAATGGCCTTTGAAGCATTCATGATTGCCAGTGAAGCACGTGGAGAAGCTCCGAGGTAAATGGATTTGTGATTCCTGGTCATATGTGTAAGATGCGCAATGAACTGCAATAATTTTTCTTCAATCACCAGGGTCTTTACCTGCTTCCTGATCTCTACGATCTGGCTTCCTGGCAGCACAGCATCTATAAGTGACAATACATTTACATTACCCATGTTGTGAAACTGCCGGAGAATGTCAAACTCTTCCTGCTCTGTTGGATAAGGCACAAGTACCTTAAATAAAAAACGGTCCAGCTGCGCTTCGGGCAAGCGGTAAGTGCCTTCCTGCTCTATTGGATTCTGTGTGGCCAGTACCATGAATGGAGCCTGCATGGGATAGGTCTTTCCATCCACCGTGATCTGCTTTTCTTCCATCACTTCAAAAAGCGCGGCCTGTGTTTTGGCAGGTGCACGGTTGATCTCATCTATCAAAACAATATTGCTGAAAAGAGGACCTTTTTTAAATTCAAATTTGGCTTCCTGCGGATTGAAAACCGGTGTACCCAGAACATCAGAAGGCATCAGGTCAGGTGTGAACTGAATCCGTGAAAAACCAACATTCAGAGAACTGGCAACCAGCTTGGCCGTTAAAGTTTTTGCTACCCCCGGCACGCCTTCTATCAGTACATGCCCGTCTGCCAGCAGGGCTGCTATGATTAGTCTTACCATTTCATCCTGCCCAACGATCACTTTGCGGATCTGGTCGCGAATGTTTTGCACGGCAAGATTGAGTGCAGTGAGATCGGTTCTTGTTCCTAATACTTGTTCTTCCATTTTAGGTGTTTTGATAAAATAATTCCAGCTGCCTGTGAAAAGATGCCAGCTGCTTTTCACTGATCTGTCCTTGTTGGTCAAGTTCATGAATAAAGCTCACAATACCGGCAAGTTTTTCCAGTGCATACCCTGATTTATAATGAAGCGACTGAATGAATTCATCATCCAGTTGCTGCGTGGGCAATTTATACTGAGTTCTCACATGCTCCATAAAATAATTGCTCATTTTCCTGGCCAGGTTGGCGTGATCCCTACGATCATGATATAATCTTCCCATGGTCTTTACAAAATCCATGGAATCGTTCCTGGGTCGCTGGTACAATGGGATCATCCTCTGCCTGCGTCTCATCTCCATCACCACAAAAGTTAATAAAAGAAGAATTGCAGTGATCAAACCATACCTGAAAGATGGATAGCGCATGAGTACTTCCAGCAGGCCTTTGTTTTTACTTTTACTGTTGTTGGATGATGACTTGTTCAGGTAATACTCATTCCACTCCATCTTTTCAATGGAAGTTGGCATCACGGAAAATACCTGGCTGAAATAATCCTCGTTGTTTTTATGAAGGATAAAATAGTTGCTGAATGCCAGTGGAGCGGTATGAATGAAAAAAGATCCATCACCTGCATTAAGCCTGATAAAATTGGGATCTCCCGATGCATTCCTCCCTAACACTATGGTTTTTGCAGTATCATATTCACTGATCCATCCTTCATATCTCAATCCCGGAAAAACAAAACTACTGTCAGTTTGATAGGAAGGTTTTTGCAAATGCACCTGCAGGCTGTCTACATCATCGGTGTTATAATAATCCTCAAGCACATTGGAGCTGGTTGCAAAACCAAAATACTTCTGAGTTTCTTCTGAGAAGTTGCGACCAATGATAAAAACATAGTTGCCCTCTTTTACAAATCGCATCAGCTGGGCAAGTTCATACTCATCGCCATAAAAATTCTTTGACATCAGGACCAATGCCTGTCCATTACCATACTGGTTCAAATGATTCCAATTACCCGGAGCTTCATTTCCTGTAAAAAATTCTGTCCGTGGAAATAAATAGGGAAGCAATTCCTGGGCAGCTGCAGTTCCATAGGGGATTTTGTCCTTTTGCCGAAGTGTGATCCTCTCATCAAAGGATCGCCTGGTTGTCTTTCCTGAAACAATCACCACAATGATGATTGCCAGGATAGCCAGACCGATAATATATGGCAGGAACTTTCTGATCATGACAGTTTTGAATTGAATTGACGGAAATCTTTTTCCAGTAAAGCATAACCTTCTTCTGTCAAAGGAAATTCACCATACCATATATAATCAAAATGCCTTGTCAGCGTAAAAAAGTCATTATAAAACTTTGTTCCTGATAATTGAGCCAGGTACTGGCTGTTAGTTTTATCAGTTGAATACTGTATGATTTCCCTGTCTGATAAATTCCTTAAAAGCTGCAGGTACAACATACGAACTGCCATCCTGTAATTGCCGGACCTAACGGCTTTGTGGATCTCCTTTTCAAAGTCAAGTTCATAAATATTTTCCTCTGCATCTTCTGTATCCAATGGAATGTTGGCATGTTTTTTCCTGAATAAAAAAACATTACTTGATGTAAGAAACCAGGTTAGCAGGGCAATAAATCCTGCACCCAGTAAGATCCAGAATAAAATATCCGCCCAGCTTCTTCCTGTTGCCTTTGCAGGTTTTTCTTTTCCTGGTAACTTCTCATTAGCATACCAGTAATCTTCATCCTTTCTGATTCTCTTTGATGCTGCTTCATTGACCTTTCTTGCAGGAACCAAAGAAATGGAATCTACAGGCAATATTTCATTGCTGCCATTCATCTGGTCATTTACCTCATACACTGTATCCACTGTCGGTACCATGATCACACCTTCCCCCTCTTGAGCATTTACAGTTGCATTAAAAAGCAGGCAACAACCCAGCAGAATACTGTATGTGATTTTTTCAGGCATCGGCGGTTTTTACTTTCAATTCCCTATGCAGCATCATTGGATAGATCACAAAATACCATACAACAAAAACAGCTGTGACCAATAATATGATTAGATTCAAAGCCATGGGCATTTTATAATGCCGGGTAACATAGCTTTCAAAAAATGCAGCGATCACAAAAACAGGAACCAGTCCTATAATAAGCTTAACGCCGTCCTTTGCCGACTGTTTGAAAGCATCCCATCTTCTCCCGGTTTTTGGAAAAAGATAACCTGTTCCCATGATCATTCCCGCAGAGCAGGCCAGTATCAATGCTGTTAATTCTAACAATCCGTGGATCAGCACTGCCATCACCCATGCAGGACCCAGTCCATGCTTATGAAAGAGCTGTTCAAAACTTCCTACCATGATGGAATTGCTGACAAGGCCCATTAAGGAAGGAATCCCAAGCACAATGCCGCGGAAAAAAAGGGTAAATGATACCAACACATTATTCATCATGATCCTCAGGAACATGATAAAAGCATTGGCATCCTGGTAAACACCAAATGGATTTCCATTCTCGATATTTCTTTCCGTCATCTCTACATACTCTTCACCCAGTATGCCATTTAAAAAAGCGGGATCCTTTGATGCAGAAAAAAAACCTACTGCAAAAAAAATACAAAAGACAAGCAGGGAAAATAAAATGAGGCGGTAATGTTTACCAACTGTAAAGGGAACATCGTATGACCAGAATTTCAACAGCCTGTTGGATTCTTCCTTCCTGTTGCGGTAAATGCCCAGGTAGATCCTTGAAGCAAGAGAGTTGATATAATAGGTAACACGGCTGGTTGGATAAAATGTTTTAGCATAAGCCAGGTCATCTACCAGTTTGGTAAAATCTTTGGCCATTTCATCCGGATCAACAGGTGTACGGTGTTCGAGCCTCTCCCAGCGGTCCTTATTTTTTTTGATAAAGAGTCCTTCCCTCAAAATGAAAGATTGAGCTTGTAAAATACTATAAAAAGCATTGTAGGGAAAGATAAAAATTGAAGAATTCATTTAACTTGTCCCCTGCAAAAACATGATTATGTCGGTGATCCGCATCATGACCAATTTCAACATAGAACTAGAATTTCCTGCGGCTCCCTTTCACAGGCGGTTACTGGCATGGGTGGTAGACATCATCATACTTTTTATTATTGCAAGGATAGGGATAGAGTTTCTTCAGCAATTGGAAAGAAATAATGCAGGCACCAGCCTGGTTTCATTACTGTCGGTGTTGCTGATCATCATATTGCTTAGCTATCATTTTATTTGCGAGATCACCATGAATGGTCAAAGCTTTGGAAAAAAAATCACAGGCATCAGGGTGGTGAATGAGAATGGGGGTCAACCTGGAATCGGCCAATTCATGATCCGGTGGCTGATAAGAACCTCTGACCTCATGGCTGTTTTCATTCTTATTCTTTCTGCTTCCGGTGGCGGTAACCTGGAAACCTACTGGCAGATCGGAATTCCACTGGGTCTTTTTATTACTGATGTGATCCTGGTAAATGCAAGTAAAAAAAATCAAAGACTGGGTGATATGCTGGCTCATACACTGTTGATCCGTACATCTGAAAAACACAGCATCACCGATACTGTTTTTCTGAATATTGAAGACAGCTATACTCCTTCCTTTCCGCAGGTCATGCACCTCTCCGACCGCGACATCAATTCACTCAAAGGAATCATTGATGCTTCAAGAAAAAGAAATGATTACAATCTTGCTGAAATGGCCAGCAACAAGATCAGGAATCACCTGAATATTCAAACTACTCTTCCTCCTCTTGAATTCCTGGAGATACTTTTAAAAGATTATAATTATCTCTCGGCTCACTAGAATTTCCCTGCAATAGCCAGGAGGAATGTAAGTGCGTAAATCCCGAGTATAATGATCAGAACAATTCCAATATACCGGAAATAGCGTTTGAGATGTAGAAATGCATGATCAAGGTCTGGCTGATCACTAGTTTTTAATGCAGTCCTTATTTTATTGGAGAACTGGAGCAGAAAGAGCAAGGGAAAAAACAAAACCGAAAGCATCATCAATATACCAATGACAGTTCCCACCTTATACGCTGTTCCTCTTTCCAACTCGTTACTCCTGTTCATGGGAAATGAAAGATCATTATTGTCTGATAAAATTGTGATGCTGGCAACAGATGCAAGCAAGGCCATAGCAAGAAAGATCATACCTGTGATGGCTAGAAATCTTGCCCATTTTGCTGCTTCTTTCAAATGTGTTCTTGCCGGCTGGTCGATGCTTAACGTAAATAAGGTTTGCGCTTGTTCCATCAGGTTTTTATTATTCAACCCAAGATAATCACCCGTTTTAAAAAACAAAAGGAAGCCCTTTCGGACTTCCTTTTTATATCAGGAATCAAAATTCTTATTGCTTTACAATTTTCCTTGCAGACTTCCAGTTCTTCATTTGAACCTGGAGAATATATATACCATTACCCAGGTCAGAAGCAGGAATGTCAACTCTCCATGTTCCGGTTACAGGTTTATTCATATTGTAAACCTTAACAGGTATGCCCGATGCATTAAGCAATTGTACACGAACCGGACCTGTATACGCATTATCCAAAGACATCTGGAAGCGATCCTGAACCGGATTGGGGTAAATTTCAACTGCGTCAACAGAAACAACAGGCTTGGTATCAATTATAGTTACAGGCTGGCTGCTTCTTCCTGATGTCATGCCATCTTCAATTTCCCACCAGTTGATATTCCATCCACCATTGGCGGCACTGGTGTAAAGACGCAATGTTTGTGCACCTGCAGGTAATGTTACCTGGGTTGAAATGGTTGTCCAGTTCTGGAAGCTTCCGGTATTAGGACAAACAAGTGTAGCCAGCACGGTGCCATCAGATTTACGAAGCTGGAACTGTGCTCCGGTGAAATAAGATGCTACGCGGAAATTAACCGTACGTGTTCCGGCTGTGGTCAGGTTCACGGCATAATCCATCCAGTCTCCTGTATCCTGCCATCCTACGTTCAATCCACCACCAGCATCAGAAGTTGATTCTGTCTGGATACCACTCATGGTAGAATAATTTTCGGCCTGGATCCTGGTAAATGTACCTGAAGGCTGGTTCACAGAAACTGTAACATCATCAGTTGCAGTTGCACCTGCATTATCTGTTACAGTGAGACGGAAAACATAGGTACCCTGACTCAGGTTATTGATCGCTGTATTGGCAGAAGTTGGATTCACAATAGTGCCAGTACCTGGACCAGAAACCTTTGACCATGCATATGCTACAATACTTCCATCAGTATCGGTTCCACCGCCATTCATGGTTACGGAATTATTTGGCAGGATGACGATCATGTCAGTTCCTGCATCGGCTGTTGGTGCCTGGTTTGGACTGGCAGATGCTCCAACGATCTCCCACCAGTTGATATTCCATCCACCATTAGCATTATTTGTATAGATGCGCAGGGTTTGTGCTCCCGGAGGAAGTGTAACTGCTGCAGCTACTGTTGTCCAGTTCTGGAAGCCTCCCGTATTAGGAACAGTTACTGTAGCCAGAACAGTTCCAGCAGCATTTTTCAATTGGAATTGAGCGCCGGTGAAATAGGAAGCAACCCGGAAGTTCACAGTAAATGTGCCTGAAGATGCCAGGTTTACTGCATAATCCATCCAGTCTCCATTGTCCTGCCAGCCCACATTCAATCCACCACCTACATCAGATGTGGATTCGGTTTGAATGCCGCTCATGTTGATATAATTTTCAGCCTGTATTTTGATATTACCTGCTGAAGGTCCGGCTGCACCATTAACAGTAATGGTTACATCATCTGAAGAAGGAGCTCCGGAATTATCTGTTACAGTCAATCTGAAAACATAAATTCCAGCTTCAAGTCCTGCTACCTGCGTAGATGCAGTTGTGGGACTTGAAATGGTACCATTAGCTGGTCCTGAAAGTTTAGTCCATGCATAAGAACTGATAGTTCCATCAGGATCGGTTCCGCTGCCATTCAGTGTTACTGAACTTGTAGGAAGTGTGATGGTTGTATCATTTCCAGCGTTGGCTGTAGGTGACTGGTTCACTACTGCCGACATATTGCTTCCTCCATCTATCTCCCACCAGTTAAGATTCCAGCCGCCAACCGCTGAAGTAGTGATGATCCTTAAAGTTTGTAATCCTGCTGGAAGGTTTACGATGGCGGATATGGTTACCCATTTTTGCCAGTCGGAAGTATGTGGCACATTCAATGTGGCCAGTACGGTTCCATCTGCTTTGCGCAACTGGAATTGTGGATTGTTGAAGAAGGTAGCTACACGGAAATTAACTGTATAAGTTCCTGAAGCGTTCACAAAAACGCTATAATCCATCCAGTCTCCATTATCCTGCCAGCCCACATTCAAACCACCGCCGGTATCCTGCGTGGTTTCTGTACCAATATTGCTCATGTTGGTATAGCTCTCAGCTTCAATTCTCGTATACTGATTTGTGGACCTTATATGCACTGGTGCTTTTGACCAGTCGGACCACAGGGTTCCTCTTTTCACCCTCGCATCATACACGCCGAGTTGAGAAACCTGGATCGAGCGTCCGGTAGCACCAGGTATTACCACACCATCCTTCCGCCATTCATAGGCGTCAAAACCAGGCGCCAGGCCAATGGTAGCACTGATGGTTTCTCCCGGGGCAAATTTGTACTTGCCATACAATGGCCAGGGATTGGAAGCATAAGCTCCATTAACGGTTGGCCAGAAAGTGGGCTCACCCCATACCGGCTCCCAGGTATTGTGATTAGCCTGGGGATAAAAGCTCCTTCTGAAATTGGCACCAGCTGCTTCAAAAGCCGCTACGTTCTGATCAGCAGTAAAAGGCGTGGGATTATTATCCTGTCCTCCGTTAGAATACCAGACAGGAGTGAATTTAGAAGTTTCAATTACATCGGGAATATTCCAATTACCAGGCGCTGACATGGCGATCACGCTGGAAATATAACTCGGATGATCAAGGAACATTTGCCAGCTGGCAACAGCTCCTGAAGAAAGTCCGTTGCTTACAACACGGAAAGGATCAAGCTTGTTATTCTGAACCATGTAATCAATGATCTCTCTCATGGCCTGGTAGTGGCCAGCAGCAAAAAAGCTTCCACTTGTGGTCAATGTTTGCATGGCGATTACATAACCATCAAACCTCTCGTTTTCTACTGCATTGCGGAAGAAGTCACCACCCCAGTACAAATGAAACTCGTTATCATAAAGATCACCTGACTCCATCAGGCCGTGCCAGAAAGCGATCATGGGATATTTCTTGCCATCGTTGGCGGTGGGATTATAGGTTTTGGGGAACTTCAACCTGAAGGCAATGCCTTTATAGATATAACATTTGTAGGCATCCGTATTCCACCAGTTCAGTCTTGGTGTTCTTACCCATTTGCCGATCTCTCCCCAGGCAGGTTGCGTGGGTTTGTTCAGAGAATCGTAATTGAGTACCGGATCACTTGGATTCAGCACACTTTGGGCATTGGCAAAAGAAAAACAGGTTGTTAGCAACAACAGGAAGAGGGTAAATTTCACGTATCTCATAATAAGGGTATAATACAATTAACGATCTAGGGGAAGATTAAAGATCCATCAGAAGGTATTGGAAAAATTGTACCAGCCCCAACTAAACAACTCCGTGGTTTGAAAGGGGATGAAAAACCACAGAATCCTGATCAAATTGGTTTTCTTGAAGGCCACTAAGTAAGTGAATTCCATCCATTTTTGCAAATCTTTCTGGAGTCACTAACAGGGGCCACTGGCAGAACCTTGATGGTTTTCGGAAGGTTTTAGTTGCTTACATATGAAAGATTTTTTTTAAAGGAAGTCTGGCACCTTTTTTCCGGATGTTGACCAAAGCATTTTTATGAGAGAAAATCAAAAAGCCCGGGACGCTTCTTTGGTTAATTTGCCGGGCAGTCAAAAACCAGACAAAAAGGAAAATCCGGTGAATTTAAACGAAGACAGGCAAGCAGAAGAACTGGCTCCGGATAAAGGAAAGGAAACCGCCAGAACGACTCAGGACATTCTACCCGGGAATAATGAAACTCTTGGGAATCCATGAGAGTTTTAGGCTGATGAAATTTTTGGCATTTTTATTTTGACCTGAAGAATATGAAAAAAGATAACGAAAGAACTTCACCGGATCAGCAACCCGCAGGTGCAGGCCGCATAAGCAATATTGATGGTATGGAAATGAATAAAGACAGGGATATCAGCTCCATTGACCGGCAGGAAGGTGAAATGGAACATGGGGAAACCGGCGGCAATTTTAAAAAAAATGAGACCTCAGAAAACAGGGAAGTCGAAAAATAATAACCTGATGGCCTCCGTTTTAAAAATGCTGAAGATTGACCAGTACTTCCCAACTGAAATTCTTAGCTTCAACTCTGTATTGATAACTTCCATCTACAACCTTCATCAACACAAGAACCAATAAAATGAACCAGGAAGCTTTTGTAATTGAACGCGAATATGAGGCAGGGCCTGAAAAAATCTGGGAAGCAATTACAGATGAAAATCAAATGAACCAGTGGTATTTTAAAATCCCTGGCTTTGTTCCAAAACCTGGTCATGAATTTAGTTTTACCGGAACAGACCTGGAAGGAAAAGAATGGATCCATCTATGCAGAATTACAGAGGTAGAACCTTTAAAAAAACTTTCTCACACCTGGAGCTATAAAGGTTATCCTGGAGAGTCATTGGTGACCTGGGAATTGTTTCCGAATGGAAACCTTACAAGAGTAAAACTCACCCATTCAGGTTTGGATAGTTTTCCAAAATTAAAAAGCCTGGACAAAAACAATTTTGCCATGGGCTGGACAGAGATCCTGGGAACACTGTTGAAGAATTTTGTAGAAGCCGATAAGATTAAACCAGTTGAGGCTTAAGCTGATTAAAAACCTACTGCACTCAATGATCTCAGGTGATGACAGGGCTCGCACTGGCCATCCACTTTTCCACTGTACACAAACTGGTACTTACTCAGTGTCATCAATTCAACAAGTTTGGTAGCTGATACGCCGTAGAGGGTGCTGACTTCTCGGATCTCTTTCTTGGAAAGACCCATTTTTTCCATCAATATTTTTTCGGAAGTTTTGTCGGGTGAAGACAATAAGGTGTTTTTTCTGTGTAAAGCATTTCTCATAGGAAGATTGGGATTTGAGACAAAATAAGAATCACCAGGATTAAGTTCAAAGTAACAATGCAATTTTGTATGGGTTTCCCCTTATAAATGTGGATAAATTTCCGGCTCAAATAATATAATATGATCATCTCACAGGCAACATTAAACGATATCTTCATCCTTGCTCCTCTTTTGGACGCTTACCGGGTCTTCTACAAACAAATATCTGATCTGAAAGCTGCTGAAATCTTTTTGCGGGAACGCATTCAGTTAAACCAGTCTGTGATATTTATTTGCCGGGAAAATGACAGGGCATTGGGATTCACCCAGCTTAATCCCATTTTTTCTTCTGTAAGCATGAAGCCTGCCTGGTTGTTGAATGATCTGTATGTGGAGGCTTCTGCAAGAAAAAAAGGAGTAGCTGCCCTGCTCCTGAACAAAGCAGCAGAACATGGCCAATTCACAGGAGCTGCCTGGCTGTTACTCTCCACTGCTTCTGATAATTTCATCGCCCAATCGGTATATGAAAAAAATGGATGGAATAAACTCAATGACTTCTTCTATGAACTCCCCTTACCAGATTCCAGCTTAGCACCAAGTTTGCAATCTCACTGATATGCAAAGCATGGAATTATATGACTGCATTATTATTGGCGGAGGCCCTGCAGGTTTGAATGCGGCTGTAGTATTGGGCCGCAGTCTGAGGAAGGTGCTTCTTTTTGATACAGCACAACATCGTAACAGGAAGTCACACGGCATGCATAATTATCTTACCCGGGACCATATACTTCCTTCAGATTTTATTGAGCTCTGTCACAAAGAACTTAACAAATACAATGTGCAGAAAATCTCAAAAAAAATCACCAGCGGCAAAAGAAATGATGAGGGATTTTTTGAAGTAAAAGATGAAAACAATTCGAAGTATTATGCAAAAAAATTGCTGGTTGCAACAGGCCTGACGGATAATGTTCCAAATACCAAAGGGTTTGAAGAATGTTATGGTAAATCAGTATTTCATTGCCCCTACTGCGATGGCTGGGAAGTGCGTGGAAAAAACATCGGTGTATATGCCCGGAATAAGGAAGGCTGGGAACTGGCACTTTCTCTTAAAGGCTGGACCGATCATGTTAGTTTGTATACCGACGGAAAAAATAAAGTGAAGCCCCAACAGAAGGAACACCTGGTTGCCAACGATATTGAGATCATTAACTGGCCCATCATTGAACTTAAGCATTACGAGGGCCAGCTGCAGGAACTGATATTCAGTAACGGTGAGCATCGTAAATGCGATGCATTGTTTTTTGTGAATGGATTTACCCAACAATGCAATATTGCAGAAGCCTTCGGTTGTGACATTAGCAAGAAAGGTGTGATCCTCACCAACCGGTTTCAGCAAACCAATATTCCGGGACTTTACGTTGCAGGTGATGCGTCCAAAGACATGCACTTTGTTGTGGTGGCAGCGGCTGAAGGTGCCAAAGCAGCTGTAACCATCAATAAAGAATTACTCAAAGAGGAATGGACCGAAAAAACTTCCAATGAAAAGAAAAGGGTATTGCTTTAGCTTACCATAAAAGAAAGAGGCAGCATCAAAATACTGCCTCTCTGATTAACACCATTCAAACACCACGAAAACCCAATCGCTATTTTAACTGCCTGCTGTGGCAGATGATTGCTATTGATTACTAGTATTTCTAATAGCGTACCAAAAAATGAAAAAGGAGATTTTTTTTGAAAATTTTCCTTGTAATTCAAATTCTTCATTTAACATGAGAGCTAATTATCATGCTTAGACGATCCCGGCTTTGATTTAATGACTTCCGTAGAAAATCAACTTTACAAGAAGGAAATTTCCATATTTTAGGCGTAATGAAGAACTTTCCCGAAAAGCTGACTGATCCAGTTTATATTCCTAAAGACCGATACAACTTAGCTGAAAAGTTTTTATTGCATTTCATCAATGATCGCAGGGATCTGCCATTTGCCAAACTCATTTCTGCCATTCATGTTTTAGTGATGGCGCCTGCAGTTCTATTATATCTCGACATTTGGGCAGACTGGGCCTGGTGGGTAGCTGCCATCATCTATTTCTACGTGTCGCAATTTTATTTCAAGGGAAGATTTGGACTCATGCTCCATTGCATCTGCCATCGCAAGCTGTTTAAAAAACAATATGCTTTCCTGAATACTTATGTTATCTGGGTGATCTGCCCATTCTTTGGCCATACACCGGAAAGTTATTTCAGTCACCATATAGGCATGCACCACATGGAAAACAATATGCCGGATGATGACAGCAGTACCATGGGATACCAGCGCGACAGCCTCAGGGAATTTTTAAAATATTACGCCGATTTCCTTTTTATGGGTTTCAGGGATACCATTCTCTATTTGTATCACCGCAAGCGCAGGAAAATGTATGTACGGTTGTCCTGGGGTGAATCTGCTTTTTACGCACTCTGTATTGGATTGAGTTTTGTAAATCTTCCTGCCACCCTGCTGGTATTTATCATTCCCTTCCTCTTTGCCCGCCTGGTAATGATGTTGGGCAACTGGACGCAGCATGCTTTTGTTGAAAGATCCCATCCAGATGATATCTATACCAATTCAATTATCTGCATCAATACCCCTTACAACAAGGTTTGCTGGAATGATGGCTACCATACCATGCATCACCTGAGGCCAGGCATGCATTATACCGACCTGCCCGGAGAGTTCCTCAAGCAGAAAGATAATCTGGCACAACACAAAACCTTTGTCTTCGAAGGCATTCACTACCTCCAAATTTTTATTTACCTCATGACAAAGAGATACGACAAGCTGGAAAAGAATCTTGTCAATATTAACCACACTTTCAGCTCTTCAGAGGAAGCCATTGCGCTGATGAAGGAAAGAACCAGGAAGTTCACTATTGTCAGGAAAAAAGACCACAGTAACCTGGGTAACATACCAACAAAAAAATTATTGGAAAGTGCAGGCTGATCATTTTTTTCTGCTATCTTAACTCCAAAACACACACTACATGAAAAAATTCTCTGCCCCTTTACTGGCAAGTATTTTATTATTTGCTTCCTGTGCTAAACAAGACAACATCCAGGCAATTCCGGAATTAGCAGCCAACGAACCGGTTTCAGAACGCTTATGTGCTTCCCAGGAAGTACTGGAAAAGCAGATCGCTGAAAACCCGGCCAGGGCTAAAAAACTGGAAGATCTCGAGATCTTTACTCAGAATTACAAAGGCCGCCAGGCCAGGGGTGCTGGTACTTTGTACGTACCTGTTGTAGTTCATGTGGTGCTTACCAATCCATCCATTGTAAGTGATGCGCAGATCCAGTCACAATTGGATGTGCTGAACAAAGACTTTAATAAGGCCAACATAGAATTGGGAAATTCCAATGTTTACCTGGCTGGTTACAATTATGCCAATGTTGCCAATTGTGATATTCGTTTTGTGCTTTCCCAAACTGTAAGAAAAGCTTCTTCAACAGCAACTTTCGGTACCAACGACGCTGTTAAGAAAACCTCTCAGGGCGGTAGCGATGCAGTCAATCCTGAATCCAAACTGAATCTTTGGGTTTGTGATCTGAGCAGCGGCTTACTGGGCTATGCACAGTTTCCGGGTGGCAGTATTCAAACCGATGGAGTGGTAATCGACTACCAGGCTTTTGGCACCACGGCTTCTTATGCCATGTACAGCCAGTTCAACCTGGGAAGAACTGCAACACATGAAATCGGGCATTGGTTTAACCTGCGTCATATCTGGGGCGACAGGCGTTGTGGAAATGACCTGGTTGATGATACGCCATTGCATGATGCATCCAATGGAGGATGTCCTGCGCAAACACACAGAAGCAAGTGTTCCGGCAAACCATTGGAACAGTGGATGAACTATATGGATTATACCGATGACCGTTGTATGTACATGTTCACCAGTGGTCAAAAAAACAGAATGGATGCAGCAATAGATGGATCAAGAGCCAACTATGTATCTACCACTTCACCAAACTGATAGAACAAAAAACCTTTTTCATCGAAAGCCCCGCAGAAAAAAGCGGGGCTTTTTGTTGCGTTTATGAATATTTGCAATTATCTTGATCGAGTCTTTATCCAATTCTAAAAAGAAAGCCATGAAATCCGCTCTGAAAAAACTCAGCGCCCTAAACAAAACCACGCTCCTGCGCAGCCTATTCCTTTCCGCTGTTTTTCTTGCCTTTTATGTGATCATATTGTATATACTGATCAACAGTCCGGCTTAAAATAGCATTTGCATTGTTTTCACCTGTTGCCTCCAACAGGTCAGCATCTTATTGTCTTTGATTTCCCCCTCCTTTCTTACCGCATCTGGCACGTTCTTTATAACAGTTAACTGGCATTAATCATTGGATTGGCTAGTTAAACTGTGTTTATGATTGTAACTGAAGAACAGAAAAAAGAAGCTCATGCTTTTTACCGGGAGGCTTTGGATTTACTGATTGAAAGCGGCGTTCCCTTTATGCTGGGAGGCGCCTTTGCCATGTTCCATCATACAGGAATATTCAGGGATACCAAAGACCTGGATATTTTTTGCAAGCCAAGCGACTATCCCCGAATACTCAAATTTTTCGCTGATAAGGGATATGAAACTGATCTCTATGATGTCAGGTGGCTTTGTAAAGTGTATAAGGGAGAATATTTCATTGACATTATTTTCGATACGGTCAATAATATCTGTACGGTAGATGATACCTGGCTGGAGCATGCTACAAGAGGAAATTTCGTTGGTGTGGACGTACGGCTTTTAGCTCCCGAAGAATTGATTTTCTGCAAGATCTATGTACAGAACAGGGAACGCTACGACGGAGCAGACGTCAACCATGTAATATTAAAATCCGGAAAAGATCTTGACTGGAAAAGGCTATTAAGAAGACTTGACCCGCACTGGCATATTTTACTGGCGCAGCTTCTTCAGTTCCAGTTTGTTTATCCTTCCGAATATCATGACATCATCCCCCGCTGGCTTTTTGATGAATTGATGCGCCGCGCCCATGAGCAGTATGATCTTCCACCTGCTTATGAAAAAGTTTGCAGGGGGCCAATGATCGACCAGACGCAATATGAGGTGGACATCAAAACCTGGAATTATAAAACCTACACCATAAAAACGGTTTAGCATGACAGAGGAAGCAAAACCAAAAACAAGAATCGCAGCTGTGGCTGACGTTCATGTGCGTGAAGGCGATAAAGGAAAATGGGGAGATTATTTCAAAGAAATATCTTCCAAAGCTGATGTCCTTGTGATTGCAGGAGACCTTACCGATACCGGTGATGAACAGGAAGCCCAGATACTTGCGGATGAACTCAAAATGTGCAGCATTCCTGTCATTGCTGTTCTGGGTAATCACGACTATGAAAAAGGAAGACATAAATTGATCAGGCAGATTTTACTCAAGGAAGGAATACATGTGCTGGATGGAGAATCAGTGATCATTGGTAATGTAGGATTTGCTGGTGTTAAAGGATTTGGAGGTGGTTTTGACAGGTATATGCTTTCGTTTTTTGGAGAGGGCGCCATGAAGGCCTTTGTACAGGAAGCAGTAGACGAGGCACTTCATCTGGACAGGGCTCTTTCGCGGTTGGATGCAGAACAAAGAGATATCAAAAAAATAGCGGTGCTGCATTATGCACCCATCAAAGAAACCATTGTAGGTGAGCCCGAAGCCATCTTCCCCTTCCTGGGCTGCTCCCGTCTTGCAGAACCCCTGAACCGCCACAAGGTATTAGCAGCATTTCATGGCCATGCACATATTGGTTCATTGGAAGGATTTACTAATGATGGTATCAAAGTGTACAATGTTGCCAAACCCATTTTGCAAAAATCAGGTCTTCCCTTCTTTTTACTGGAAGTCTGATTGAAGGCTGCTAAATGAAAGCAGTGCATTAATAGTTCATCATGAATTTAATTTTGTGCTTGCTTTCGATGTTTCAACCTTCAGGATCATTCCACTTATTTTTCTATATCACAATTCATTTCCTTCGGTAACATTTTTATTTAACCTTGCAGCATTGATAAAAATCTTTAACCTAACAGGCTCTTAAGAATTCAAAAACAAACTGCTCTGGTACAGGCTTTGAGCTACTGTTTTCCAAAATCTATCTCATGAAAAATTTAGGGTTGGTATTTTATCTGTTTCTTTCCTTTTTGAGTGTGACCGTCAAAGCCCAGGAATCTGACCCCGCCACCCTAAAAGAAATGATCACCTCGAAGCATTTTGTTTTTACTCCACAAACCATGACGCCCATGTCGGGAAGTACCAGGCAGGTTACCGGTGGATTTGAATTAAGTGTGAATGGAGATTCTCTTTCCTGCTACCTTCCTTACTTCGGCAGGGCTTATACCGTATCCCCCGGAGAGGGAGGTATGAATTTCAATTCCTCATCGTTCGAATACAAGGCAAAGCAAAAAAAGATAAACAGCTGGGAAATTACCATCAAACCAAAAGACCAGGACGATGTCAGGCAACTGAACTTTACCATTTATAAAAATGGCTACGCCCGATTGTTTGCCAGTAGTAATAACCGCCAATCGATCCAATACTATGGTTTTGTTTCAAAAAAAGGATGAGCAGCCAGCTTATAATGAAACGCATAATCATATATCAAAACTCCCTGTAAAGCAATCCCGGTGATGGTTTGCTGATCAAAAAGCCTGGTTTTTCAAGGAAGCTTCTTCCGGGGTTTATTTTACCTATAAATACAATCAAGCTTCGTATTTATTTGAAACTCAATGATTGATATTGTACCGAAAAAATTATTTTTCAAATTTTTAACAGGTCTCCATAAGTTCTTATCTTCATAGCAATCAAACTTACTGGACTGCCATGTTAACTGCACTAAAAAAGACGGCTTTAGTCGTTCTATTGACATTTACAGCTTTTCTGAGTTATTCGCAATTAATCATTACCCCACAATCCAACGCCCAACTACTCGCCCAGCAGCTGGTAGGTACAGGAATTACAATCAGTAATGTGACCCTTACAGGGAATAGCCTTGCAACAGGTTATTTTAATAACCTTGGAGGTACACAGATCAACCTGGATAGTGGTATTGTTCTGACCACAGGTAGAGCATTGACTAATGGAACCCTGTATGGGATGAATGGAACTGAATTGAATTTTGCTTCCACGTCTCATGGATCACCTGGCGATGCACAGCTTTCAGCATTGATCGGAGGCGGAACTACCAACGATGCTTCGGTATTGGAATTTGATTTTGTCCCGATTGGCGATACAGTAAGGTTTAATTATGTTTTTGGATCCGAAGAATACCCTGGTTATACATGTAGTAGCTTTAATGACGTTTTTGCCTTCTTTATCAGCGGACCTGGAATTACGGGTGCACAAAACCTGGCAATCATTCCGGGAACAAATATCCCGGTTGCAATTAACTCTATTAACGATGGATTGGACCAGACGCCTAACCTCTGTACACAAATGGGACCCGGATCTCCTTTTGTTCAATATTATATCAACAATGGGGGCAACCTGAATTTCACCTACGGTGGGCATACAACTGTAATGACAGCTCAGGCTATCGTGGTTCCCTGCCAGACCTATCACCTTAAGATTGCCATCGCTGACGTTGGTGATGCAGCTTTTGATAGTGGTGTTATGATTGAAGCCAGAAGTCTTACTTCTACTCCTTTACAGATCATTAATGGAAACCCAACTACCAGTGCAGGTGTGCCTTACGTAATCGAAGGCTGCACTGCAGGATCCATTAAAATAGCAAGGCAGAGAAAATTCCCGTTCCCTCAGCCTGTTACACTTGCCTATACCGGTACAGCAACCAATGGAATTGACGTACAGGTGATGCCTACTTCGGTGATCATACCTGCCAACGATTCCATTGTTACCATTCCAATCAACCCTATTCTTGACAATTCATTGGAAGGTGATGAAACCTTTAAGATCTATGTAACCTTTGGCTCCTGCGGAACTTCTTCTAATTTCTATGCAGATAGTATCACCATCCTTATAAGAGACCAGTTAGGTGGTACAGCAACCGTTACCCCTTCCAATTGCGGAAATAATTCCGGTTCCATTTCTGTTTCAGTTCCTGCGGGTAATGGCAACACACCATATCAGTACGCCATTAATGGAGGCAATTTCCAGAACTCAAATGTATTTAACGGCCTTCCAACCGGAGCTACAATTGTTACAGTAAAAGATTCCAATGGCTGTATCAATAATATTGTTACTACCGTAGGTCTCACGAATAACCTGGGCATCACTGCCCTGCCAACTGATACTTCAGTATGTATTGGCGCCAGCTTTACGCCACGGATCACTTCAGCCGCTACTACTTATTCCTGGAGCCCTTCGGCAGGCTTGAGCTCTTCTTCAGTAGCACAACCAACTATTACTGTTTCTTCCAATAATCAATACATTGTTACAGCTTACCAGGGTCCCTGTGTTGCCACCGACACTATCAATGTCACTGCATTTGCAGGTCCCCAGATCAACGCCGGGCCAGACCTGAGCGTAATTAATGGCGATTATGTTCAGCTTCAGGCAACAGCAGGTCCGGGTACTTATATGTGGACACCGCCAGCCGGCCTTTCAGCTTTTAACATTCTCAATCCAATGGCCGGTCCTAACCAGACTACAACCTATACACTTACAGCTACTTCACCACAGGGATGTACTTCTACCGATGAAGTGGAAGTAACCGTGCTCAATTGCTTTGATCCGCAAAATGCCTTTACACCAAATGGTGATGGCATCAATGATGTATGGTTGGTGAACCTGGGCGCCTGCCTGGTGAAAGCTAAAGTGGAAGTATTCAACCGATACGGAGGCAAGGTCTTCGAAAGCAATGAATACAAGAACAACTGGGACGGCACCTACAAAGGCAAAAATCTTCCTGACGGCACCTATTATTATGTGCTCACTGTTGAGCTGATAAGCGGCAAGAAGATCTATTACAAAGGAAATGTAACCATTTTGAGATAATGTCCATTCGTTTAAAAGGCTCCCCCGGGAGCCTTTTTTTATTTTATGCAATCAGGGTCAGCCAAATCACCATGATTTTTTTGTACCTTAATCGACATTCCAAATTGAGCTATATGAAAAAAGAATTAACGGTAACAGTGCCTGGCATGGCTGGTGAAGAAGGACTAGGCGTAGCCTGCAGGGAAGGAAACCTGTTCCGAAATGATCCCTCTCTTGAAGACCTCTACAAAGATGGCTTCAGGGTTTATAATTATTCAATTGTTGGTGATGAAGAGGATGAGCAGCACCGACACCGCACAAAAGTGAAAGTCTTTCTGAAAAAATAAAAGCGATAGTAACTATCGCTTTTTTGTTGAATTATTTTGAAATAATGGTTTTTGCTTCGGCTACGAGGCAATTGACCATTCGCAGGAACTGCTGTTTCTGTTCTTCGTTAAAACTGATCTCGGTTACTGTATTACCGCTTCCTGTGAGCTTGATGGATGCCAGTCTCTTATCCATGAATCTTTTTAAATTGGAAGGCGTATTCACTGCATTTTTAAAAGTAAAATGAAACGCACCTTCGCAATTCATGGATCCTGTATTCTTAAAATTAGCTTTTAGCCTGTCGCCTTCATAATTGATCTGTGCACTTGACTGACTGTCGAAACATTTGGAATCATTTTTTACCCAAAGAAAAAAATCTATTTCTGTGGCCGTGGCATCCATTGAAATATGCAGCTGAACGCCATTGCTGATAAAAGGGATGAAACCTGTACTGATCCTGGATTCCTTTGTAAAGGCATCCTTGCTTTTTTTAAGATGACAGGTATCCTGGGCACTGGCAAAAAGGGGCAATAAAAACAAAAGCGATAAAATCTTCTTCATAAGAATTGATTCGGTTTTAAAAATAGGAAAATACCGGATCGATCAATGTTAAAAGACTTTCAAACAGCCTGAATAGGGGTAAGTCATCTTTTAAGCGTTATTATTATGATATTTTCGCAGCCGATTCTTTCTGTTAAATCCTTGGAAAATTACCCAAATGAACAGACATATTAAAAGGAATCACTGCATTTTTACAACCGTTTTTCCGTGTATATGAAGCGTCTTTTTTTAATACTACCTGCTTTTTTCCTGGCTCTTTCATTAAATGCACAATCTTTCAGGGTTTATGGAAAGATCACCAATAATAAACAGGAACCTCTGCCTTTTGCCAGTATCGTGGTGAAGGAAACAGGCGTGGGCGTTACTTCCAAAGAAAATGGAACCTATGAGATCAATCTTGAAGTAGGACGATACAATCTTGAAGTCAGCACAATTGGTTACCAGACACAGATCCTGAATATTGTGGTTACCAGGGACCTGGAACAAAACCTTCAACTGGAAGAAGATGCCCGGAGTACAATGGAAGACATTGTTATCAGGGTAAAGGCCAGGGACCGCGCAGAAGAATTCATGCGTAATGTGATCCGAAACAAGGAAGCCACCATGAATGCCGCGGGGAATTATTCAGCCAAATTATATATCAAAGCGGTGCAGCAGGATTCTACCTATAAAAAGAAAGACCGCCGGCCCGACCAGGATTCCTTTATGGATCCGGAAGCCATTTTTGAAGGAATGGATATGACAGAAGTAGTGTTGCACCTGGATTATGCTTCTGATGAAAAAATCAAAGAGCAAAGACTGGGCGTTAAACATCACGGTAAACCCAATGATTTTTTCTATCTCACCACTACTGACGGCAATTTTAATTTTTACAACAACCTCGTTAAAGTTCCCTCTATTTCCACTATTCCTTTTTTGTCTCCTGTAAGTTATAGCGGATTGATGGCCTACAAATTCAAGACCATCAAAAGAGAAAAGAAGGGGAAATACACCAATTATACTATTTCAGTTAAGCCAAGGCAACTTAGTAATGCCACTGTTGAAGGCGAAGTTGTTATTTCGGATTCTTCCTGGGCTCTGCTTCACACAAGATTTAGCTTTCCTACATACCACCTTCCAGAGTATGATTTCTTTGAAGTGGTACAGGATTATGGCCTGATCGATAACAAAGCCTGGATGCTCACCAGGCAGCAGTTCAATTATTTTACAAAGACCAGCAAGCAAAAACTTTTGGGTAATACCCTGGTGCTTTATTCAGACTATGAACTCAATAAGCAGTTTCCAAAAAATCATTTTGGTGTTGAGCTGAGTTCAACTGCACAAAAAGCTTATGAACAGGATTCCAGTTTCTGGAAAACCGTAAGAACCCACCCGCTCACCGACAAGGAAGTTCGTTATGTGCGTTACAGGGACAGTATTTATGAGGTAACACATACCCCGGCTTACCTGGATTCTATTGACAGGGTGAATAACCGCATCACCTGGAAAAAACTGCTGATCACCGGCCAAAGCTTTTACAAGCGATCCAGTGAAAGAACCTGGGTCATCCCTCCCCTGATTGCATTATATGAGCCTTTTCAGTTTGGAGGTGGCAGAATTCATCCCAAGTTCTATTATTATAAAAAATATGCTTCCAGGAAGGATATCAAGCTTATTGCTGATGTGAGTTATGGCATCAGGAACAAGGATGTCAACGGAAGTCTCTACATGAAAAGGATGTACAATCCTTTCAACCGTGGATTTTATATTATTGACCTCAACCGCGATTTTGACCGCATTTATAAAGGTGATGCCTGGATCAACCAGATCAAGAGAAGCAGCTATTTCCTGAACAACTACATCGCCGTTGGCCATGGACTGGAAGTTCTCAATGGCCTGAATCTTTATACAGAAATTGACTATGCCCTCAGAAGATCTGTGGCTGGTTACAAGGTAAATCCCAGGACCGACAGTCTTTTCGGAGATTTCCTGGATAACAATCAACCCATTGCTTTTGAACCATATAACGCAGCTTATTCAAAATTCACTTTAAGCTTTACACCCAAACAACGTTACCTGCGAGAACCTAAAGAAAAGATCATCCTGGGATCCAAATGGCCAACTTTTTATGCCACCTGGCGCAAGGGATTGCCGGAAATTCTGGGTAGTGAATCCGACTTTGATTTTGTTGAACTGGGAATAGAGCAGACCATCAACATGGGCATCATGGGTAACCTGAGGTACAATGTCAAAACTGCCGATTTCCTTAATAAAAAAGACCTCAGGCTTCTTGATTATAATTTTATGAGAAGAGGCGATCCTTTTCTTTTCATGAATCCTGATGAAGCCTTCCAGGGCCTCGATTCCACCTTCCCCGTTTTCAACCGGGTTTACCAGGGACATTTTGTTCATGAATTCAACGGAGCCCTTTTGAATAAGATCCCCCTCATGAAAAAACTGGAACTGCGCGAAATTGCAGGTGGAGGTTTCCTGATAGCACCTGAAAGAGACCTTCGGTATGTTGAGTTTTTTGCGGGCATCGAAAGGGTATTTAAATGGCCTTTCAACCCACTGACCAAATTTAAGCTGGGTGCTTACGTGGTTACTTCCGCTGCCAACCAGTTTGCCAACCCGGTACAGTTTAAAGTAGGCTTAACCACCTGGGATCTCAGGCGGAATAAATGGAGATGATCAGCGTAGTAGTTCAAAACTGTATTTGGCCTGGCTCCAGAACTGGTCCAGTGCCATGATCCTTGGCTTAAAAAAAGAGATAAGCCTTGGCCAGTCTTCTTTTTTAAAAATACTCACCTCATCAATTGAGATGAAAATCCTGGAGGTAGTTCTACCCTCTTCGTCCATGTATACGGGTTCCCAGTTCCATTCTTCTTTCATGGCATCCTGGAAAAATTTCCTGATAGAAAGGAATTGTTCGAAATAAAGTTGCCTCAATCCAGGGTCTTTATGGGAAAGCTCAATGGCAATCATGGCCGTTTTATTACCGGCATTCATCCGGAAGGAAATATTCTTCTCACCTGTTTTGTAATTGATCCAGTTGATCTTTTCTCCTTCCGCTGACATCACGGGCATCATATACTGGCCAAATGCTGTCCAGAATTCCTGTCTCAACCTTGAAGCTTCCTGTTTCGAATACATGAGAATTTATTTCCGGAACACAAAAAAGGTGAAGACGGATCTTCACCTCAGGAATAAATTAGACTAAGCTCAGATGTGCAGACGCTCTTTTTTACCCAGGAGTTCTTCCACGGTTTCGCGGTACATTTCATCGGGAACACAGCAGTCCACCGGACAAACCGCTGCGCATTGAGGCTCTTCATGAAAGCCCTGGCATTCGGTACATTTGCTGGGAACGATGTAATAAGTGTCAACCGCAATTGGAGCGTTACGCTGGCCGGCATCCACCACAGTTCCATCAACAAGTGTGTAGGAACCTTTTACAGTGGTGCCATCGGCAATAGCCCATTCAACGCCGCCTTCATAAATCGCATTATTGGGACACTCCGGTTCGCAAGCGCCGCAATTGATACATTCTTCTGTTATTTTAATCGCCATAAATCAGTTGGTTTATCGGAATTAATTTTGCCTCACAAATTTAAAGTGCCGTGATGAATTTACAACAAAGAAAAGATTTACTGGAAAGATTAGGTCAATATCTAAATGGACATGAGCCCGACTGGCAACATGCAAAACAAAAAGCCTTTACCGAAAACCGCTGGTTCATTCCTGAATTTATAGAACATTCCGCCAGGTCAATTGCTGCAAATTATTTAGCTCCAGGCCAGCTTCAGAAATTAATCAGTACCTACCAAATTCCCGATCAAAATCATGCTCCTAAAAAGGTCGGCATCGTGATGGCGGGCAATATTCCAATGGTTGGTTTTCATGACATGCTCTGCGTTTTTCTTACAGGCAATATCGCTGTCATAAAGCCTTCATCTAAAGACCAGGTGCTGATCAAACACCTGGTCAGTAAAATGATAGACTGGAATGAAAATGCTGCAGAATATTTCATCATCAGTGAAAGACTGAAAGGTTGTGATGCCTATATCGCTACAGGCAGCAACAATTCTTCAAGATATTTTGAATATTATTTCAGTCAGTATCCATCCATTATTCGTCGCAACAGGACTTCTATTGCCATTCTTCGCGGCAATGAAACAAAGGAGGAATTGGAAAAGCTTGCTGATGATGTTTATCTCTATTTTGGATTGGGCTGCAGAAGTATCAGCAAGATCTATGTTCCAGAAGGATATGATTTTGTTCCATTGCTGGAAGCCTTCAGGAAATATGACCATCTTGCCCAACATCATAAATACAAAAACAATTATGATTACAACCTGGCCATCCATATTCTGAACAATAAATTTTACATGACCAATGATAGTATTGTTCTGGTAGAAGACAAATCACTATTCTCTCCTATCAGTCAACTGAATTACGAGTATTACCAGGATGCTGAAAGAATAAAATCCGAATTAAATAAAGATAACCAGGTGCAATGTATTGTTGACAGTAGAGATGGAATGGGTAAATCGCAGAATCCCGGAGTTTGTGATTTTGCTGATGGTGTTGATACGATGAGCTTTCTGATGAAATTAACAGCTCAGGAAGAAGTACGAAGACCTTAGTAAACTTATTGTTAAACTGGTCCGGAGGTTTTTCTATACAACTGTCAATATGTTATTTTGTATGGTCAAGGCACGCAATTTGACGCAGATTTCCAAATACATTCAAACCGATAGACCATGAAAATGAAACAGATTTTTTTTATAGTGCTGATCAGCGCTGCTTCTGCCGTGGGAAGTGTAGCTATTTATAATAATTACTTCGCAAACAATGAAAGCAACTATGTAGGAACCGTAAATAAGGAAGGGAAACTTCCTGTTAACTATGCCCGTTTCCTGGAAGACCAGGAAAATGCTGCCGACCCTATTGATTTCACTAAGGCCTCGAGTGCGGCAGTTCCTGCAGTAGTTCATATCAAAACAAAAGTTCCTGCCAGAAAAGTTACAAATAACCTGGGACGCAACAGGGATACAGATGAGATCTTTGAATATTTCTTTGGACCTGGATTTGGGCCTACCATCATTCCTGAGCAAAGAGCTTCAGGCAGTGGTGTAATTATTAGTGAAGACGGATACATCGTTACCAATAATCACGTTATCTCCAACAATTCCGGTGGAATAGCTGACGAAATCAATGTAACACTTAGCGACCGCAGAACCTTCAAAGCCAAAGTCATTGGCCGTGATCCTAATAGTGATATTGCCGTTCTTAAAGTGGATGCCACCAAGCTGCCTTATATGATCTATGGCAATTCAGATGAGATCAAGCTGGGTCAATGGGTGCTTGCTGTTGGTTATCCTTTGACACTTGAAACTACTGTTACTGCAGGTATTGTATCTGCAACCGGAAGAAGCATAGGCATCAATAAGCGTCAGGTGCGTGGAACTGATACCCCTATTGAATCATTCATTCAAACCGATGCTGCCGTAAACCAGGGCAATAGTGGAGGTGCTTTGATCAACACGGGAGGACAACTGATAGGAATCAACTCAGCCATCCTGGCACCTAACGGAACTTATGCAGGTTATTCATTTGCCATTCCTGTTAATATAGTCAAGAAGATCGTTAATGATATCATCCAGTTTGGGGATGTGCAGCGTGGTTATCTTGGTATCAATTATTTCAGCACTTCAGAAGATCTTTCTGAAGAAGACCTCAAGCGAATGGGCATTCCAACCAATCTTGAAGGTGTGTATGTTTCAGGTGTTACTTCAGATGGTGGGGCAATCGAGGCCGGAATTAAGAAAGGTGATGTGATCACAAAAGTAAATGGTGTTCCTGTTTATTCAGGCATCCAAATGAGCGCACAGATAGCCAGCTACCGTCCGGGTGATAAAGTACCGGTAACCTACGTACGTGGTGGAAAGGAATACAATGTAAATGTTGTCTTGAAAAAAAGAGGTGATGTGGTTACGGCCAATGCGGCTGCGAGATTGGGAGGTGAACTTGCTACTCTTAACAAGGCCCGTGCTGCAAGTTTTGGCATTGGTGGTGGTGTAGTAGTGAATAAAGTAACTGATGGTGGCATCCTGAAAAATGCAAGGGTTCAACCGGGCTTCATCATCGTTTCAATCATTACAAATGAAGGAGAACAGGAAGTGACTTCTGTTGATGACCTGAATAAGCTTCTCCAGGGTTTAACTGGCACCATTCGCGTAAGGGGAATCTATCCCGATTATGGTGAGTCCTATACCTATCCTCTCAACCTTGAACAATAATAAGTATTGATAAAATTGAAACGTCCTTATTCCAAAGGACGTTTTTTTTATGCCATGACTTATCAACCTGGGATTTTTACATATACCCTGTATTCCCAGGGCATCATGCTAAAGCCGGCAGAAGCCATCTCCATTTCATCTGAAGTGAAGATCTCCCTGAATTTTCCATTGACCCAACTCGACAAAATATCAAACCGGGTATGATGCGCAGAAAGATTCAATATAACAAGTACTTCCTCCTCATTTTTTTTTCTCAGGTAAGAAAGGATGTTCGTATCAGCAGAAGTATGTATGAGATAATGATCAGTTTTAGCATCGAGTGCTGGATGTGAAATCTGCAGTTCCAGCAATGTTTTATAAAAACCGTGTAGTTCCAGATTCGTCGTCCATTCAATACTATCCTTGTCAAAAAATAAGAGACGTTTTTTATTAGGCAGCTCCTGTCCGCTATAGATCAAAGGTATTCCCGGCCAGGTAAGACTATGAATAGCCAGGCATAAGGCAGCAGCACCATATTTTTCATACTCTGTTCCATTCCAGGAATTTTCATCATGGTTAGAAGTGAACCATGCTTTGACACCAGGAACAGTTTCATAATCAGAAAGCACCTGTACCAAAGTTTTAAGAGGAAGAGTTTTCTTATACCATTCTTCTGATTTGTGCATCCAGTTCCAGCTGTAAGCTGCATCAAAAACTTCCATATAGGCAGGAAATTCCGAAGGCTCCATCTCTGCCAGCCAGAACAAAGCTTTATTTTGATTCAGCTGCAAAATAGCTTCCTGCCAGAAATCCAGCTGCACCCAGAAAGCAAGATCACAACGAAAACCATCGATATCATAATCCCTGATCCAGAAAAGCATGGCTTCGATCATGGCTTTCCGCATTTCACGGCTTGAAAAATCAAGCTCAATGATATCATCCATACCTGAGGCCTTCTTTATATGGCCATGGTCATCTCTCTTATACCACTCAGGATGAAGTTTGGTCCAGATATGATCCCAACCGGTGTGATTTGCCACCCAGTCAATGATCACTTTAAAACCCATTTCATGAGACTTCTTTACCAGTGCTTTAAAATCTTCGGAAGTACCAAATTCCGGGTTGATGGATTTGTAATCTGAGCAGGCATAATAGGAACCCAGCCTTCCTTTTCTTTCTTTTTCTGAAATGGGCGTGAGTGGCATGAACCAGAGAGTTTGAATGCCCATGTCTTTTAGCCTGGGAAGATGAGAGGCAAAAGCATTGATCGTTCCTTCCCTGGTGTACTGCCTGATATTGACTTCATAAATATTCGTCTGGTAGATCCATTCTTTCCCTGCACTCATTTGTTAAAGCTAAGGTGAAACTCAATAGAGTCGAAGGTCGCAGCTTGTTAAGTTAGTGCAGTACTGTCACATCAAGCCGGATAATCTTAATTTTGCAGGCAATGAAGCAGTTTGATGTACCTATCGTATACCGCAGTCCCCTGATTTCCGCCATCAAAAAAAAGCGTAAGGAAGATGACAGGATGAAAAAGGATTTTACACCTACCCTGCTGGATTTCGGGCCGCTCAGGATTTACCTGGCCAGGCATTTTGGTTTTTGCTATGGTGTGGAAAATGCAATTGATATTGCCTTCAGGACCATTGAAGAAAATGCAGGTAAAAGAATATTTCTTTTAAGTGAAATGATCCACAACCCACAGGTGAATGCGGATCTTCTTGCCAGTGGTGTTCAGTTTCTTCAGGACAATGCCGGGAAGCAGATCATCCCATTTGAATCCCTCAATGAAAATGACATTGTTCTGATACCTGCTTTTGGTACTACACTGGCTATTGAGGAAAAATTAAGATCCATCGGAATAAGAGTAGAACAATACAATACAACCTGCCCATTTGTTGAAAAAGTATGGAACCGCAGTGAAGTGATCGCAAGGAATAATTATACCATTGTGATCCATGGTAAGCCCAACCACGAAGAAACAAGAGCCACCTTTTCACATGCGGCCGCAAATGCGCCAGCCATTGTTGTAAAAGATATGAAGCAGACAGAATCCCTTGCGCTTTATATCACTGGCAACAAACCTTCCAGTGATTTTTATTCAGAGTTCAAAGGCCAGTATACAGCAGGATTCGATGTGGATAAACACCTTGAAAGAATTGGTGTGGTCAACCAAACCACCATGCTGGCCAGCGATACCCAGTCCATCGCAGATTTTTTGAAAGAAGTGATGATCAGGAAATATAATCTCACTGATGAAAATCTAAGAGAACGTTTCGCTGATACCAGGGATACGCTTTGTTATGCTACCAATGACAACCAGAGCTCTGTATCAGGAATGCTGAATGTGAAAGCAGATCTTGCCATTGTTGTGGGAGGATATAATTCCTCCAATACTTCACACCTCGTGGAGTTATGTGAAGAAAAACTACCTACCTATTTTATCAATAGTGAAGAAAAGCTTTTGTCTGCCACAACCGTTTTGCATTACGATTTCCATAATCATATTGAATTAGCTACAGAAAATTACCTGCCTGCAAAAGAACCCCTTACCATTCTGTTGACCAGTGGCGCTTCATGCCCGGATGCACTGGTTGAAGGAGTGATAAAAAAAATGGCCGGTTTTTTCCCGGCCAGTAAATCCATGGAAGAATTGATCATGCAATTCTAACTTGCCATATCATCTAAAACTATCTGTCTTCTTTCCGAAGGAACATATGGCCTGTTGTATAAAAGATTGTAGTATTCTTCCGCCATTCGATTACTGTCAAACTGCACCATCACATCCCTCATACCATTTTTAACGATCTGCCTCCAGGTTCCATAATCTTCATAATACAAAGGAAGAATCTGCGAATTGAGTATTTCATAGATCTTGTCCAGGTCATACTGATCTTGTTCCTGCACAGGTATCTTGCTGTAATCTATCGGGGGAACAACAAAACCATTATTACCCTGATGAATGAATTCAGGGATCCATCCATCATTGGTAGAGAAATTAACAGCTCCATTCATGGCTGCTGTCATTCCACTGGTACCAGATGCTTCTCTTGGTACTCTTGGATTGTTTAACCAACAATCAGCGGCCTGTTTTAATCGCTTGGACAACCCTAATTCATAACCAATCAATACCGATACGTTTTTATAGTTCTTGCTCAGATGCACCAGCTGGTTGAATTCTGAAATGGCCGGGTAATCTACCGGGTAAGGCTTTCCGGCCCAGATGATCTGTACCGGGTATTTTGAATTGCTGACCAGTGCTTCAAAGCGTTCCTTATCAGTAGTGATCAGGCCTGCTCTTTTATAGCCTGCAAAACGTCTTGCCCACACGATCGTGAATACATTTGGATCAAAGATCTTTCCTGTTTGATCTGCTACAATCTCAAATGCCCTTTTCTTCATCCACTTCTTGCGGTCGTCAAATGCAAGATCATTTCCATCTTCCCTGGCCCTGTACAATTGCTTGTCGGCCCAGTATCTCCAGTTCTGTGCATTGGTTACAGAAAGAATGGGACAGATATCATCATACTTCTGCCACATATGCCTTGAAACTTCGCCGTGTAGTTTTGATACGCCATTGGCCACCCTTGCAAAACGAAGTGCAGCCAGTGAATGATTGAACTGGTCATCCTGCATTCCTGTTACATTCTTGGTTTCTTCAACCGTCAGACCACAGAAATAACTCATTTTATGACAGAGATGGATATCATGCTTTTCATTTCCGGCTTCTTCCGGAGTATGCGTAGTGAATACAAGACGCTTTCTTACTTCTTCTATTTTCCTGTTATATTTTTCATAGAGATAGAATGCAGCAGAGAGACCATGCGCTTCATTCAGATGATAAACTTCAGGATTGAATCCAAGTTCATCCAGCAGCGTAGCTCCGCCAACACCCAGCAAAATAAACTGGGCTACCTTGGTAGCTACGTTGGCATCATAAAGCCTGTGTGTAATGGTTTGAGAGATGTAATCATTCTCCGCGATGTCAGTAGTCAATAAAAATAAAGGAGCACTGTTGAAAACATGTGGCGGCAGGTACATGGCCTTAACCCAAACAGGGTGTTCGTGAATTGTAATTTGGAATTTAATGCCGGTGTCTTCAAGAAAACTGTACATTTTTTCCATCCAGGTAACCTGTAAGGTCTGATCCTGGTTTCTTGTCTGGTCATAATAACCATACTTCCAGAGGATACCAATACCTATCAGGTTCTGACGAAGTTCATACGCACTGCGCAGGTGTGATCCTGAAAGAAAGCCGAGGCCTCCGCTATAAATTTTCAGTGGTTGGTGTATGGCAAATTCCATGGAGAAATAAGCCACTTTTTTTTCATAGAGTTCATTCACCGGATACGGGACTTTAAAAGATCGAAAGTTCATCTGTTCTGTTTTAAACTTTGCAAAATAAAGGCTTAAAGATAATGTGTATTACCCACACAAAACCTGGTGGTTATTTTGAATTTCTTTTTTTAGTGTTCTGTTTAGACCTTGGTTCTTTTTTCTTTGGATAGGATCCATCAAAAACACAATCAATTCCCCTCCTGGAACCGCATCCTTCGTCCTCCTCAACGGTGATGGAAGAAGAGGAAAAACGGAATCGCATCACACAGGGATCTCCGCCCTGCCTGTATATCGCTGTTGTTGCTGAGGTCATTAAGATATCTCCTTTGAGCTCTCCTGTACATCCACCTTCGTTTTTGTCGACATGGATAAATAACAATAACTGGTTAGGATACCTTCCATCTCTTATGGAAACAAAATTCCTTTTGTTTTTTACATAATCACCTGCAAAGCGATGTTTTCTTGAAAAGGTATCAATGGGATTGATGACTTCAGCAGTCTGATTTAAAGGATTGGTAAGTATGAGGGAAAAGCTTTTAATGGATGCATCATAATCATACACTTCTTTTCCTTCACCGGTTACCATGTTCTGTCTTTTTTGTGTGATGGACTTGGTGATGGCAAATGATTTATCTATCACCGTAACCTGTGAAGTGGATGGATCATTATCGGGGATCAGAAAAGGAAATGCGGCGCTGAAAACGCCCTGATCAAATGCATATAAAATGGCTGCTTTTTTATTACCGCTCTGTGCTTTTACCAGGTATAAACTGTTCTCATCAGATGTTTTAAAATGAGCAAGTGCAGTATATCTGGGTTTACTGCCTTTGCCAAACAGGATGTTTTTTAAACTGTCAGACAGAAACTTAGTAAACTCAACATTTCGTAATCCTGTTGTATCCCTGTTGTTCAGCAAACCCGTGTCGCTTAACTGGTAAGGGGGAGAAAGGGTCCTGAAGCGTTCGGAGAATTTTTCATATGAAAACCCCTTTTCGTCATCGTCTGCCTGTTTCTTTTTATTGTTACAGGACAATATTGCCAGGCAAAATAAAACCATTGCATATCGAAGCATATCCCTCATTTGAGGGCTAAACTAAAAAAATCCGGCCAACCGTGGGGATTTATGGAAAACCTGGTAATTTTTTTTAGATTTGTCTAAATTATTAATTAGGTGAGCTTGAAGAATACAACCAGTGAAGAGAACTACCTCAAAACCATCTATCATCTGCAGGAAGAATCTGCAACGGTAACCACCAACGCCCTGGCTGAAAGCCTGAATACCAAAGCAGCTTCGGTTACCGATATGATGAAAAAACTTAGCGCTAAAAAACTTCTTCACTACAAACCTTATTATGGTTTCAGCCTGAGCGCAGAAGGCAAAAAAATTGCTCTCCATGTAATTCGACGTCACCGTCTTTGGGAATATTTTCTTTCCGAGAAATTAAAATTCAGCTGGAATGAAGTGCACCAGCTTGCAGAAGAACTTGAACATGTGAGCAGTGTTCAATTGGTGGACCGTCTTGATGAGTACCTGGGATTTCCTCAGTTTGATCCCCATGGCGACCCAATTCCAGATAAAAAAGGCAAGCTGCGTGCTACACGTCGCATTGCACTGTCAGACCTGCCCCTTTTCCAAACTGCTGAAGTATGCCAGGTCACCAACCAGTCAAAAGAACTTCTGGAATTACTGCACCATAAAAATATTGGTATCGGAACCAGGCTGGAAGTAAGAAAACATTTTGATTTTGATCATTCAATGGAATTAAAAATAAAAGGATCTGTTATTAACATCAGTGAGCAACTGGCAAAAAATATTTACGTCAAATGAGAACCAATCTGAATGATGCTTCCCTTAGTGAAGTAAATCAAAGTGTAGATACAACTGCCACCAATAAACCCGGATGGAAAAGAATTCTTTCTTTTTTTGGACCTGCATATCTGGTAAGTGTTGGATACATGGACCCGGGGAACTGGGCAACAGATCTTGCTGGTGGCAGCCGTTTTGGCTATTCACTCATCTGGGTGCTGCTCATGAGCAATATGATGGCGCTTTTGCTGCAATCTCTTTCGGCAAGACTGGGCATCGTTCGCGGCCGCGACCTTGCACAGGCTAACAGGGAAACCTACCCGAAAAAAATAAACTTCTGTCTTTACCTCCTTGCTGAAATCGCGATAGCAGCCACTGATCTGGCTGAAGTGCTGGGCATGGCCATTGGTATACAATTATTAATCGGTATGCCCTTGCTTTGGGCGGTCTTGATCACTTTACTGGACACCTTTCTCCTGCTCTGGCTGCAAAGACTGGGCATGAGAAAAATGGAGGCCTTCATTATTACTCTGGTTGCCATCATTGGTATCTCTTTCCTTATAGAGATCATACTGGCAAAGCCAGACCTGGGCGAAGTAGCAAAGGGATTTATTCCCACCATTCCCGGTAATGAAGCCCTTTATATTGCTATCGGTATCATCGGCGCTACGGTGATGCCTCACAATCTCTATCTACACTCGGCGCTAGTGCAAACCAGGAAGATAAGCCGGGATGATAAAGGAATTAAGAGAGCATTGAAGTTGAACTTTATCGACAGCGCTGTTGCATTAAACCTTGCGTTTTTTGTAAACGCAGCGATACTGGTTTTGGCTGCAACAGTTTTTTTCAAGGCGGGTAAACCTGTAGAAGAGATCAAGGATGCGCACCAGTTATTGGCTCCTCTCCTTGGCTCTAATATGGCTCCTTATCTTTTTGCCATTGCACTGATTGCGGCAGGACAAAGTTCAACAGTAACAGGTACGCTTGCTGGACAGATCGTGATGGAAGGTTACCTTCGTCTCCGGATCAATCCATGGATGCGAAGGCTGCTCACGAGGCTCGTAGCCATCATACCTGCGGTGATTGTGATCCTTATCAACGGTGAAAAAGATATCAATAATCTTTTGATCCTGAGCCAGGTGATCCTGAGCCTCCAGCTGGGTTTTGCCATCATTCCCCTGATCCATTTTGTGAGTGATAAAAAAACCATGGGAAAATTTGCAATCAAAACCTGGGTGCAGATACTTGCCTGGCTTATAACAGCTATACTTGTTTATTTGAATTTCCGCATGGTAGCTGAACAGGCTACGGATTATTTCAGGGGCGATGGAACTCTTTTCTGGAAGATCATCATTTTATTGGGCGCATTGCTTTTCCTTGTTTTACTATTTGTAGCAATACTATATCCGGTATTCAACAAAAAAGCTCCTGTTGTTTCTTTAGAAGTTCATAAAGAATCTGCTGCAATCGAGGATATGGAATTACCTTCTTATAACAGGATCGCCGTTGCACTTGATTTCAGCATGCGCGACCAATTGCTTCTTGCCAATGCTATCAAACAATCGAACAAAGATTCCAGAATATTTCTCATACACATAGTGGAAAGCGCATCAGCAAAAGTATATGGAGAGGATACTGATGATTTTGAAACCAGGAAGGATCAGGAAAAACTCGATGGATATGTTGCTTACCTGGAACAAAAAGGACTTGCCGCAGAAAGCAGGTTAGGTTTCAGATCCAGGAACAAAGAGATCCCAAGAATTGTAAAAGATATCAATGCTGACCTCCTGGTCATTGGAGCACATGGTCACAAAGGCGTAAAAGATCTTTTATATGGCCAGACCATTGATGCAGTCAGGCACCGTTTGAATATCCCTGTACTGATCGTACATGCCTAAAAATATTGTTGAACATTAGATATTCCCGTTCATGTGCAAAATGAACCGGTGTTAATAATGGTTAATGCTTTGCAACTTTCTTAAAAGAAGTATCGACTTCTTTAGTAATTTACCAACCTTCTTGTTCAAATTTCTAATCAAAAACAAATGCACATGAATCGTCGGCTAACTGTCGCTTTTGCAGGCAGTCTGTTACTTTCTACGGTGTTGTTTGCCCAGAATCCAGCTGCCCCAGGCAATGGCAACGCACCATCATCTTCCAACAGACCTTCCAGCAGTCCAAAACCCTATTCCGAGGTAATTACATCCAAAACTAGAACCAGCAAGGGTTTATTGGTGACACATAAGGTGGATGAGAAATTTTATTTTGAGATCCCTGACTCATTGATGAATCGTGAGATCCTGGTAGTGAACCGTATTTCAAAAGCACCTGCAGGCTCACGCGCCGGCTTCCTGGGTTATGCAGGAGATGAAATTGGCGAAAACGTGATCCAGTTTGAAAAAGGGCCTAACAACAAGGTTTTTTTGAGAACAATTTCTTACCGTGAATCTGGAAGGGACTCTGCAGGCATGTTCCAGTCTGTAAGAAATTCAAACCTCCAGCCTATCAATGCTTCCTTTAATGTGGCAGCCTATCACAACGATTCATTGACCAATGCCAAAAGCACGGTCATCGAACTCACAGATTATATCAGTGGTGATAACGATGTTCTTTTCTTTGATTCAAGAACAAAAAGATCACTCGGTCTTTCACAATTTCTACGCGATAATTCTTACATCATTGATGTCAAGTCATTTTCAAATAATGTGGAGATACAAACCGTGAAGACTTTCATGCGTACACCTACAGCTTCTGCTTTTGGTGGTACCCCTACAGCTCCAACTATGGGCGCATCAGGCACACCTACCACATTTGAGTTGAACAGCTCCATGATCCTGCTTCCCAAAACGCCGATGAAGCCGCGCTATTTTGATCCACGCGTTGGTTACTTCACAGCCAGCTATACAGATTTCGATGCAAATCCACAGGGCGTTCAAACCATCCGTATGATCACCAGGTGGAGGCTTGAGCCAAAACCTGAAGACGTAGACAAATACCTGCGCGGAGAATTGGTGGAACCCAAAAAGCAGATCGTTTATTATATCGATCCTGCCACACCCAAAAAATGGATCCCTTACCTGATCCAGGGTGTGAACGACTGGAATATTGCTTTTGAAAAAGCAGGATGGAAAAATGCCATCGTTGCAAAAGAAGCTCCAAAGAATGATCCTTCATGGAGTCTCGAAGGCGCAGGTTATTCTGCCATCGTTTATAAGCCTTCTGATGTTGCCAACGCCAGCGGACCTCATGTAAATGATCCGCGCAGTGGTGAAATTCTTGAAAGTCATATCAACTGGTATCACAACGTGATGAACCTTTTGCGCGACTGGTATTTCATACAAACTGCTGCAGTTGATCCTGAAGCAAGGAAAATGGTTTTCTCGGATGAACTCATGGGTCAGTTGATCCGTTTTGTTTCATCTCATGAAGTAGGACATACACTGGGTCTCAGACATAATTTCGGTTCTTCTTCTACTGTTCCAGTTGAGAACCTGCGTAACAAAGCATGGCTAGATGCAAATGGCCATACACCTTCCATCATGGACTATGCACGTTTCAATTACGTGGCGCAACCGGAAGACAATATTGATCAGAAAGGGCTGTTTCCACGCATTGGTGATTACGACAAATGGGCTATTGAATGGGGTTATCGCTGGACTCCTCCCAACGTTACACCGGAGCAGGAAGTTGCCATGTTCAATAAAACCGTTATTGAAAAATTGAAAGATAAGAGATACTGGTTCGGAACTGAAACAGATCCTGATGATCCACGCGGACAAAATGAAGACCTGGGTGACAATGCCATGAAAGCAAGTGGTTATGGTATCAAGAACCTTCAACGCATACTTGCTAAAATGCCCGAGTGGACAAAAGAAGCCAACAAGGATTACACAAATCTTTCACAGATGTATGCCCAGCTCAGGAGCCAGTTTGGTCGTTATATGGGACATGTTGCCAAAACCATTGGTGGCATTTATACCACTCCTAAAATGACTGAAGAAGCAGGCGTAGTGGTTGAATTTACAGACCAGGCAAAACAGAAGGAAGCCATGCAATTCCTTCAAACACAGCTTTTCACTACTCCAAAATGGCTGATCGATAATACCATTTCCGATTATACAGGTGATAACAAATTAGCGGTGATCAGCAATTTGCAATCTTCTGTTATTAACCGACTGGTAAGTGCAACAATATTCAATAAACTATTTCGATTTGAAGCCCAGGATCCGGCAAAAGCCTATACAGCAACTGAAATGCTGACTGAGCTGAGAAAAGGAATCTGGAGTGAACTGGTAACCAAAAAACCAATTGACATCTACAGGAGAAACCTGCAGAAAACTCATTTGGAAAGCCTGATCAGGATCGTGAATCCTGAAACTTCAACACCATCTATCCAGGTTAGCTTTGGTGCACCTGTTGCTTCTGTGAATACAAAAACAACCGATGCCATTTCAATTGTAAAAGCGCAGTTGCGCCTGATGCAATCCGAGATCCGAGCTGCATTGCCTCTTTATAAAGATGCCGCCAGCCGCGCCCACTTAATGGATGTGCAGGACCGCATCAATGAAGCACTGAATCCTAAATAAAATAATCAGGATAACAATAAAAAAACCCTCATCAAATGAGGGTTTTTTATTGAAAAATTGAAGCATTATTTCTTTTGTTCTTTGGCCCAGGCATCTTTTAATGTTACCGTCCTATTGAATACAAGCCTTCCGAAAGTATCTGTATTATCAAGTGTAAAGTATCCCTTTCTAAGAAACTGGTAACGTTCATTTACCCTGGCGTTTTTTAAAGCCGGTTCGGCATAGGCTGTTGTAACTGTAAGCAATGAATCCGGGTTGATATAATCCTTGAAATCACCTTCTTCTGATGAAGGATCTTCTACCTTGAAAAGACGGTCGTACAACCTCACTTCAGCCGTAATCGCATTTGTTACTTCTACCCAGTGCAGCGTTCCTTTTACATGAATACCGGAAGTATCATGCCCACTTTTGCTTTCGGGTAAATAACTGCATCGCAATTCTGTGATCTTTCCTGTTTCATCTTTAATTACTTCATCACAACGAATGATGTAAGCAAATTTCAAACGCACCATTCCTCCCGGATACAAGCGAAAATATTTCTTGGGTGGATTCTCCATAAAATCTTCCCGTTCTATATATAGCTCTCTTCCAAAAGGAATCTCTCTTGTAGCACTCGACTCATCTTCCGGGTTGTCCTCTCCTTCCAGCAATTCAACATCTTTTTCATAATTGGTGATCACCACTTTCAATGGATCAAAAACCACCATTCTTCTTAAAGCTACCTGGTTCAAATGCTCACGCACACAAAATTCAAGTAAGCTCATATCTATCAGGATATCTCTCTTGGCAATACCCACTCTTTCGCAAAAATCACGGATAGCTTCAGGCGTGTATCCTCTCCTTCTCATTCCGCTAATGGTAGGCATGCGGGGGTCATCCCAACCCTCCACATGTTTTTCCTGCACCAGCTGCAATAATTTTCTTTTGCTCATCACTGTATAACTCAGGTTTCGCCGCGCAAACTCATACTGGTGCGAAGGAAAGATGCCCAGTTGTGCAATCAGCCAGTCGTATAATTCGCGGTGAGGAATGAATTCCATGGTACAGATGGAATGGGTGACCTGTTCAATACTGTCGCTTTGTCCATGAGCCATATCATACATGGGATAGATACACCACTTATCACCAGTGCGGTGATGTTTTTCATGTTTAATGCGATAGAGCACAGGGTCGCGCATCAGCATGTTGGGATGTTTCATATCAACTTTGGCACGAAGGGTTTTACTCCCATCCGGAAATTCACCAGCCTTCATTCTTTGAAAAAGATCAAGGTTCTCTTCGATACTGCGATCCCTGTAAGGACTGTCCTTTCCAGGCTCCGTTGGAGTACCCTTTAGTGCAGCAATTTGTTCAGAAGTAGAATCATCAACATATGCCAGCCCTTTTTTGATCAGATCCACTGCAAATTCATAAAGCTGGTCAAAATAATCAGAGGCATATAACTCATGCTTCCATTCAAACCCCAGCCATTTAATATCTTCCTTGATACTTTCAACATATTCAGTTTCCTCTGTTGAGGGATTAGTATCATCGAAGCGAAGGTTGGTATATCCTGGAAATTTTTTAGTAAGACCAAAATTCAGGCAGATGCTGGTGGCATGACCCATATGGAGATAGCCATTAGGTTCGGGTGGAAACCGGGTGACGATGGAAGAATATTTCCCGTTCTTCAGGTCATTTTCAACGATCTCTTCAATAAAATTCAGTGATTTTTCTTCAGCCATAGCCTGCAAAGATACCCTCTTCACCTAAAGCAGAAAATTTAGTCAGCAAAACTCCATGGCCTGCTTATAAACTGAATTGATCTCCTCGTAGTTTCCTAACAAAATTTTAGTCGACCAAAATGCAGGACTCGCCGAAGCTCTGTAAGTAAAACCATTACGCTCATGTAAATTTGTGCTCCTTTGACCGTGTAAATCGTCAGAAAAAATGAAAAAGTATTTTACTGAAAAGAATGCGCTCACTGTAATGGTTGCCCTGTTCAGCCTGATCATGATGATCAAAGCTTTTTTCACCAATGCCTCAGTATGGGAAGCCGTTGCTTTTGGCCTGGCTTTCAGCCTTGCTGTTGAAGTCATCTGCCACAGGGCCAAGGAAAGTAACTAAGCCCTAACTTTACCGGCACCACAGCCGGTCGAATTATCCCTATCATTGGAATAGACGATTGCTGCTGATAAAATATCAGGCATGCAAAGAACGATTATAACAGGAACAGGCAGTTATATACCCACCGAGGTTATTACCAACCGGGATTTTACCATTCATAATTTTTACGGCGATGACGGGGTTCGAATTGAGACCCCTCCTTCCGAGATCGTGGAGAAATTCCGGATGATCACTGGCATTGCGGAACGCCGTTATTCTTCAAAAGACCTCAATACATCCGATATCGGTGCCATTGCCGCTAAAAAAGCGATTGAAGACAGCGGAATAGATCCTGAGACCATCGACCAGATCATTGTAGCCCACAATTTTGGAAATGTGATCAAGCATACCATCCAGACCGATGCGGTGCCTGCAATTGCCAGCCGTATCAAGAATATCCTGGGCATTCACAATCCACGCTGCATAGGTTATGACATACTTTTTGGCTGTCCTGGCTGGGTACAGGGCCTCATCCAGGCCGATGCCTTTTTTAAAGCCGGCGTGGCCAAAAAAGCACTGATCATTGGAACAGAAACCCTAAGCAGGGTCATTGATTCCTATGACCGAGACAGTATGATCTTTAGTGATGGAGCCGGCGCTGCCATTGTAGAATACAAAGAAACTACCACTGATGCAGGAGTTCTGGCTACAGACGCTGTCAGCCATTCCAACGAAGAAGCTTATTATATCTATTTGGGCCCTTCCAATTTTCCGGGCTCAGATCCCCGGGTACGTTATATCAAGATGAAAGGCCGCAAGGTTTATGAATATGCCATGAAGCATGTTGCAGAAGCCATGAAAGCCTGTCTTGATAAAGCAGGAATTGAAATTGGGCAGCTGAAGAAAATTTTCATTCACCAGGCCAATGAGAAAATGGATGAGGGCATCATTAAGGTATTGTACCGGCTGTATGGCTTAAAAGAAATTCCAAAAGACATCATGCCCATGAGCATTCACTGGCTGGGCAATAGTTCTGTAGCTACGGTTCCCACGCTTTACGACCTGGTAAGACATGGCCAAATGGAAGGACACCAGGTGAATCCGGGAGATATTATTTTATTCGCATCAGTTGGTGCAGGAATGAATATCAATGCGGTTTGTTATAAGGTTTGATGGAAAGATTCCTCGATCAATCATCATCATAATTAATGTGAATTCTTCTGTGTACAAGCAGTGCGGAATCCTGTCCACAAAAATTTGGAAGAGGTTTTCTTACTAACGTATCTTCAAAAAACAATTGAAGCAGCGCATCTTTAAGGTTCGCAGCGGTGGAACTTCTCAAAAATTTTCCGCAATTCAGTTGGAAGCACTGGGTTAGTAAGTAAGTACACGCTTTGCCAAGCTGGTATTCATTCAACTCGGTGCTTTTTTATGCCCCTGACTTCTCAGTAATTCATTCCCCTCTCACTCCTGTCGCGGATGTATTCTTCAATTTCATCTTCATTAAATCCAACTTCCTGAATGGCTACCAGGATATCATCTACAGGATAACTTAATTTTTTTGCCAGTTTTCTTACTTCATTCTCATGGTCAGAAAATATACTGTACCTGTCGTTATATCTTGCATTCATAATTAACGAGCTTGTTGTGATTACTGATGTTCGAAAATCATACCATTAAATAAATCCCCATTTTATCATTGTTGTTTTTTAAAAACAAAATGATCATCTTGGAGATGATTGAAGAAATTGAAGATGAAACTCTCAGCCGGATTTTTTATTGGCATCATTTGTCTGCTTTCCTGTAACGGTAAGCAAGAAAGCATTGCAGAAGAAAAGTGGAAAACGCAAAATGTTTATTTCCCCTTTGCACCCATATACTCAAACAATTTTGAAAAAGGTGATCCCAAAAAAGCCGAAATGGTTTTGCAGGTATGGCGGCAATATGAAACAGGAAGAGTAAGTCAGACAGGGAAATATTTTGCAGACAGCATCCGTTTTATTTTACCTGATCAGATTTTGATTGGTAAAAAAGATTCTATACTCAGATTATACGAAAACAAAAGAACAGGATATAGCAATATGCAATGCTTTATTTATTCCTGGATGCCTGTTCATGTAGAAGATAAAAATGAAAACATGGTTTTTGTCTGGGGACTTTATGATGGAACTAAACTCAATGGCGACAGGGACTATGCATTAGTGCATGAAATATGGAGATTTGACCACAATGGAAAAATAAAAGAGCTCGAACAATTCCGCACCCATCCCCACTAATTCTAAACTATCTAAACTAAACTATCTAAACTTTCTAAACCTTCTAAACTATCTAAACCTTCTCAACCCTCTCCCTCCTCACAAACTACTCCTCTCATACAAATCATTCAACCTATACTTGTCCAATCCAGCTATTCTTGTATTGTCCGGACGATTGCGCTCATCACCCTGGTTCTGACTACCACTATTCAGTGAACGTACAGTAGGCTGCGACTGATCATTTCTACGCTCCTCGTTTTTTCTATCCTTCCTCGGATGATTAGACTGCCGTGTCATATTGAAAGTATTTAAAAATAAAAACCGGCAAAACCATGCCGTATTTAAATGTAAATACAATCAACTGAAATTAGCCGTTTGTAAGCATTTATATAAGCGGTGTATCCTCTCCCAGCCTGGCAGATTCGCCTTCATCCAGGTCATCATTAGGACTGCCTCCTGATAGATCAGCATCCTCTTCCATATCCAGTTCTGCATTATCGTGCGCATCAGCAGCCTGTTCCCTTTCCTTATTGCTGATTTCCTGCGGCAATGGATGTTCATGTCTTCCCTTATTTACATCAGAGTGATTCTTTTTCATAATGGTTTTTCCATACTTCATAAAATTTTATGCCCGGTAGATCAGGATTGTTGCATACAATTTTTAAGGTTCATAAAACCCCTGGCATTCAGAATAATTGTTTAAAAAAATTAAGTATTAAAGAAGAGAAATCGTCCAGATAATTGCACTGCTAACATTTAATTATCTCATTCGGCTGTATAGTAATTATCAATCTTGTTGGCATCGGGTATCCATGTGCTCCCCAGCTGTATCGATTGGATTTTTTTTGAACCGGGAACATGGATCACAGTAGTTGTTCCACCTTTTTCCCAGACAGAAACGCTTTTATGTATCCTGGTGGTGGTCTTGTCTACATATGTGATGAAGAGGTCAATGGGAACCGGTTTCGTTCCGCGGGAGGTAATAGAGATCCTGTACGCATTTAGCTTCGGCATAACAGAAGTAATTGCCAGGTCAGCATAACCGGTATCATAGAACCAGCGCTTCCAGAACCAGTTCAGATTTTTACCCGAACCCGCATTCATGCTGTTGAAAAAATCAAGCGGTATGGGATGTTTTCCATTCCATTCCCTGATATAATGATGAAGTGCTTTTGTAAAAAGACTATCACCTAGAAGATCCCTGACAAAAAGATAACCCATTGCAGGTTCGGGATAGCTGTTGGTAAAATAAGCAGCACTATTTTCTGTAGACAAACTGATCACCGGCAAATCATTTTCATTACCCAAATGTCTTTCAGTTGGCAGCACGCCATAATCATCAATGATGGTAGAATCAATCAAAGGCGAAATAAGCCACTCTCCCAGGGTCGCCCATCCTTCATCCATCCAGGCATATTTGGTTTCATTGGTGCCCATATAAAAAGGAAACATGGTATGAAAAACTTCATGATCGGTAAGAGTTACACCATCAAACCTTGTTTTTACAGGATTGTCATTCACCATCATTGGATATTCCATCTGGTCCAATCCATCAAATACCGTGATGTGCGAATAAGGAAAAGGCCACTTTGGAAAAACAAAGCTCATGGCTTCCACAGTTTTCCTGGTATCAGCTCCCACCCAATAATAATCCTCATGTGCTGGATTGAAAACAGCATCTACCCTGGTTCTTCTTTTGGTATTGGAATCAACAACCAGCGAAGCAGACTGCCACACATAATGATCACTCAATGCAAAAGCAAAATCAGGAACCTGGCTGGCCCTGAACTTCCAGGTATTTGTTAACTGGTTCTTTGTAATGGCTGATGAATCATCAGATGGATCTATGATATTAATGAATGTATCTGATCTTTCTGCATCAGCTAATCGTTTACAATAAGTTTCATTCAATACTTCATTGCAGTTTTGCAGATCTCCAGTTGCCCAAACCACATAATTACGTGGTACCGTGATCGCAGCTTCAAAATCACAGAAGTCATTATAAAATTCCTGCACCCCGTTATAAGGAAATTTATTCCATCCATCTATATCATCGTAAACAGCGATACGCGGAAAAAAATAAGCAATGAAATAAGCACCTGGTTCTATCTCACCTGTTCTAATATGCGAACCTTTGTTTAACGTGTAATGATAATGGATGTTGAATTTCACATGCTGTCCCTTCATGATAGACAGATGATTCAGCACCATATTCGTTCCATCAATGAGCAGGTCGGAAAGTTTTAATGATTTCCCATTGATCCATATAGAATCGATTTGTACCCCTTCTCCCAGGTCTTCAGGTTCGATCTTTCTTAATGAAGGCGTACCTGTTTTATAGAGATTGGGATAGAGTTTGAACCAGACCTGTTTCAGGGTATCAGGACTATTATTTACATAGTCAATTTCAACTTTTCCGGATAACAATCTGGTTGCTGGTAAAAAATCAACATTGATCCTGTAACGGGCGCTATTCTGCCAGTAATTTTTCCCAGGACTGCCACTCATAGAACGTGTTGCTTTTGCATAGGCAGCCCTTTGATTTCTGGGTACAGGAAGTTGCTGGGCATTTGCCTGGAGAAAAATAAAGAACAGGCAAAAAACAATCAGCTTCTTTTTGATTCTAAAAATACTGGACATGAAATCAATATGGTTATTTAAGAAAAAAACTAGAACACCATCATCGCAATGATTTGTTCGAGGTAATGCTGGTCTGTTTCATCAAATTGATCCAGCTCCTGACTATCTACATCCAGTACTGCCACCACCGAATGATTACGAATTACAGGAACCACGATCTCAGAACGGGACTGACTGCTGCAGGCAATGTGTCCTGGAAATTTTTCAACATCGGGAACCAAAATAGTTCTTGCTTCCGCCCAGCTTGTGCCGCATACGCCACGACCCTTACGGATGCGCGTACAGGCGATTGGTCCCTGGAAAGGACCCAGCACGAGTTCATCATTTTTCACGATGTAAAATCCAACCCAGAGCCAGCCAAATTGCTCCTTCAATGCAGCCGTCACATTGGCCATGTTAGCAATAAGGTCAGTCTCACCTTCTAGCAACGCCTTGATTTGAGGGACTAGCGTTTCGTATTGCTCTTTCTTGGTGCCAGTGGCAACCAGTAAATCTTCCGCCATAAATAATCCTTATAATGAGTTCATTTTTCCTGGAAAAACTCATTGAAGTTAAAAAACAAAAAGCTGCCGGTTGGCAGCTTTCACATATTGTATGAAAATGAATTATTGCTTTGATTTAGCTGCGTCCTGACGGCGCTTTTCCATCTGTTTTTTCTGATCAGCCCAGAATTCATTCACAGCCTTGATCTTTTCTTCAGAAAGTGGAATGGCTGAATATTCTTTGTTCTCAGCTGCCTGGATGATTTCTGCCTGTCTTGCCTTTTCTTCTGCAGAAGCATCTTTAAAGCTTTGCAGTCTTTTTGCATAAGTAAAATGAAGGGAAATCACCTTGTCTGCCTCTGCTTCAGTCAGACTGACTTTTTCCATCAGTAAAGGCTTCACTCTTTCCTTGTACTTTTCAATCATTTTTGCAGGATCGCCGGCAGTTTTATTATCCTGGGCGCTGGCATTCATCACGCAGATGGAAGTCAAAAAGGCAAACAGCAGGAACAACTTTTTCATGTTATAGTATGTTTTGATTTTTAGAAGAGTAAATCTAAGGTTTGTTCCTGAGTTTGGAAAATTTTTGTGCCATCGCTGTCATCGTCATCCGACTGCGTCATCCGAAGCCTCAGGCGAAGGTCGAAGCCTATGGCGAAGGATGAAGCTTTAACGCAGTCGATGTGCCTTCACCATCATCGCCGACCAAAGCTAATAGCGACGGTCGGAGCTTTAGCATAGGCGATGCCCCATCACCGTCCTTGTCATCCTGAAGCCGAAGGCGAAGGAAATCCCTCCATCTTAACCAATCTTACCGCATATTTGCTGGTTTTACTGCTCCACATGAAGAAGATCTTCAGCTACCTGCATAGTTACTGGCAGGAAACAGATAAAATAGTATGGCTGACTGCAGCCTTCATCACGGCGGTATTGGTTTTCATCAATTATTATTTCGGCCTCAATCATTACCTCAATAGCTTGGATGAACTAAATAGTTTTGCGGGCTGGTACCTGGTTTTTTTGTTTTCATTTTCCTCAGGCTATGCATTGATATTTACCTGGACAAAGCAGAAAAGGACTTTTCCACTCCGTTTTATTTTCCTCTTGTTTCTGGCACCGGCCATTTTTGCCTGGAAGATGGTTTTCGAAGTTGACTGGAACTTTTCAGCTGATGAAATCAGAAACGCTTACCTGAATCGTGTGATTTACTGGCCTTTCAAACTAATTATTGTCACCCTGATCCTTTGGTTAATATGGCGGTCTGGCAAAGAGAAGCAGCCATTTTATGGATTAAACGCTAAGGACTTTTCACTTCGTCCTTACTTCATCATGCTGTTGATCATGGTCCCTCTCATTGCACTAGCTTCCACGCAACCGGATTTCCTTCATACCTATCCCAAACTCAAACACATCTCCTTCCTGAATACTTCATCAACAGGAGTATATAAATTGATCTATGAACTTTCCTATGGCTCTGATTTTTTTACCATCGAGTTATTTTTCAGGGGTTTTCTGGTCCTGGCCTTCTCGAGATGGTTTGGAAAAGATGCCATCCTTCCCATGGCCATGTTTTATTGCACCATCCATTTCGGCAAGCCACTGGGTGAATGTATCAGCTCATTTTTTGGAGGGATGATCCTGGGTATTGTCACCTACCACACCCGCACCATCTATGGAGGCCTCATGGTGCATCTTGGCATTGCCTGGATGATGGAATTGGGAGGCTATTGGGGAAATATGCATTGGTGAGGTTATGGTTTTGTTTAAGGTTTAAAGTTTAAGGTTTAAGGTTCTTGTTGTGTAAGTGCCTTTTCGTCTCTCGTTTCTCCTCTCTTGATTCACCTTTCCCGTTTCCCTTTTCCCGTTCCCTTGTCACCCTGAAGGCCCCCCGAAGGGGATCCTGAAGGGTGTCACCCTGAGGGGGACTCATAGAGGCCCCCTCAGGGCTGAAAGGCCCCAAACACCCGCTCCGCTTCTTTATCCATATAAGCTTGTGACCATTCCACATACCGGTAAAACTCCTTTGAAGCTGGCGCATGGCCGCTTATTTTTCTTACCAGCTGTTCCTGCATTCCCAGGCTCAACATGGTGGTAATAGCAGTACGACGCATAATATGGGTACTGGCTACATCACAAAAACGCAGGACCTTTTCCTTATCCTTAATATGGCCCTTTAACATCTGCTTACCCCGCCTTGACCTGTGAACTGTAACCTCCTGTGTAAATCCTGCCTTTTCAAATAATATTTTAATTGAACTATTGAGGTTGGACTTATTAAACTTAGGTAATAAATCTCCCTTCAGATGCTTGTACCTCAAAATAATCTCAAGGCAATAATCTGGGAGTAGCACCATGGTATCAGTAAGAGTTTTCTGGGACCGGACCGCCAGGTAATGACGGTTTCGCAGAATTCTCACCGAAGCCTTTTTGAGCTTTAATAAATCTGAGACTCTTAAAGCTACCGTACATCCAAATACTACAACATCCTTTACTTCCCTCATTCGTTTTGATAAAGAATTTTCAAACATCTTATCATAAATGAGAAAATGCAATTCTTCAGGTAACAGAGTGAAAATGGCAATTTCATCCCGGCTTACATAAAATATCTTGTGGAATTGGCCCACCTTAACAGCGGTATCTCTATTAAGGTAATTGAAAAAAGCCTTTAGATTTTTGATAAGACTTCCAACATAATTATCAAAAAATCCCAGGTCCTGGTAAAGATAATCGGTGAACTTTTTATAGAACTTCTTCCAATAAATTTGTTCCGATAGCACTTCCCGGGAATTGAGTCTTTTTTCCTCCCGCAACCTGAGTTCAAATTTTTTTACCTGGCAAAAATTAAGAAGATGCTTGCCCAGGTAGTGATAATTCCTGATCGTATCTTTTGAAACCCTTTTACCATTTGCCTGCAACCTGGTACCCCGCCGGCTGTCCGAAATAAACTTATTGAACAGAGGGAAAAAAGCATGAACCTTTTTTTTTGATTTTGAATTTTGCATACAATTGTTTTATTCAATTTACAATGATTCGCTGGCCATAAAAACACCATAAATTGCAGGATATGGTCAAAATCAGGGACAAACAAGTTCTTTGAATTCCTTACCCAGTAAGCGTTTTGCTGAATTTCAGTATTATCCGTTTGGGATGCTGATGCCGGAGAGGAAGTATTCAGCTTCAGATGTGTACAGGTATGGGTTTAACGGGAAGGAGATGGATAACGAAGTGAAGGGAGAAGGTGCGCAGTATGATTATGGCTTTAGGATTTATGACCCAAGGTTAGGTAGATTTCTATCAGTTGACCCATTGTTTAAAACGTATCCATGGTACACACCTTATCAATTTGCAGGAAACAAACCAATTATTGCAGTTGATCTCGATGGCATGGAAGAAATGGAAACAAATACTATTGAGATGTTTGTTTTCAAAATCGATGCAGGATTAGAAGATGCTGCAAGGTCTGCTTCTGCTAATCCGAAAGCCATTGCGATGCTCCAGCAACAAAGTTGGAATAAGATTATTGTTGACATCAATAATATTGCTCAACAGCAATTCGATCCTAATAATAACATCGATCCGAATTTTGGAAACCGTGTGAAGGAAGCAACTCTTTCATATCTACGCTCAGACCCTTCAAACCTTACAGCGTACAATACTTATTCCTATTACAACAACAGCCTTGCGGGCGGAAATACAGATTTAACTGGAATCGATCAAAGCATCTTAGATAAATCGTTTGAGATTGCGAATGACTATGCAAGGTCAGCTTTCTTTGGACAGGCTTCCTATAACAATGATCTAAACAGGATTAACCAAGCGAAAGATCCAAACACTAAAGCAGTACTGATTCAGGAGCGACATGATCGGACAACAAATAACTACAAATTCTTTTGGTTTGTTAATATGCAAATTATGGAACTATTTGGTGGTTTTATGGGGTTAGGAGCAAGTAATTTGGGGCCATTAAATAACTCACCTTCAAATTTTTCTTTAAATTATGCAAAGCAGGAAATACTATTAGAGGGTTCTGTGCAAAAAAACTTTAACCGCTTTTCCAAGTCAGTACCTTTAAACTCGAAGGAAAGTATCGGAGTTGAAAAGCTTGGTGATGGTGGATATTTGTTTACTGCTAATTCTCCTGGCCAGGTACCCGGCTCAAGGGCTGTTTATCAAAAATGGGTAAATGCACAAGGAGAGACTACTAATTTTTTGAAGACAACTTATGATCCTGACGGCAACATTATCCACATCAAGGATAAAATATCAAACACGACAATATTCAGTAATCAGTAGTTTTGATATATGAAGTCCAGAATTGAAATATTAAAGGATTTGCTTAAGTTGAATGGAGACATCTATATTATTCAAAGTGAATTGGCTCAATACAAATGGGACAACGAAGAACCATTGATAACCTTAAAAATTGATGATTTAAAAAATATTTTTTCAAAATTCAACGCAGGCCTAATTACGTCAAAACTTATTGAACAATGGGCAAACACTATTGAAGGACGGGATGATATTGATTTTGAAAAAGATGTATTAAAAGAGATTATTTATGAACTTGCTAATCCGATTCTTTTCGGAAACATTGATGATCAAAAAGTATATGAACTAGGAAAGGTCTTGAATAAAGAGATTAAATAGAGACCTTAATTGAAAAATAGACTTAAGGTTGTTCAGTACAGAGCTCAGGTCATCCTGAGCTTTTTCTATTATTGAGCAAACACCTTTTTTGCTTTATGTGATTGCAAAAAGCCTCCATGAGGGCAAAGACATGGGCTCTATTCTCGGCAGAGAGTTTTTGTATATCCTGTATTTTTTTAAACAGCTTGTTATTGAGTTCCACTTTGGTTTTGCCAAACAGGTAATCAATCGAGGTTTAAAGGGTGTCTGCATTTTTTATCACCACTTCAATAGAAGGGTTTACTTCATCTCTTTCATAGCGGCCAATAACGTTACTTGAAGTGCTGATAGTTTTACCCAGGTCGCTTTGTAGAGGCCTTCTTTTTGCGAAACACCAACAAAATCAGTTAGTTAGAATTTACACTTACAGTGTCAGAGGCAGAAAACGGTGAAGACTTGGAAAGGATCAGACATTAAACACTATTTGCAATATTCTTATACAATCACTAGTCAAAGTACGGTTGAAAAAGGCAACTTTGAAATCAATAATGCATCGGTTCAAGCTTCCGCCAGAATTTGGGTAAGCATAAATAAAGTTCCTGCGTCTACTAGAAAGAAGGCCGATTATACAAAAGGATAGTTGGCTAAACTTGCATCTTTATGTATAAAATATTTGGTAACAAACTTGATTTTGCAGTCGAAGTAGATATTTCTACAAAAAAATGGGAAAGTCGAACCCTATTATGGCTCAAAGGTGAGAAACTGGGTGATTGGGAAGATAAAAATCTGATAGCACCTTTTTTTGGATCTTTAAAAAGGCTAGCGGTTAGCTATAATAAACTATGGTTAGATGAGTTGGCTGGATTATCCTGTTTAGAAACCTTCCTTAAAATAAATCCCTTTTATATAGATCCAAATAGATTCTACGATCTCTCAGAATCCGAACAGGAATCATTGGTACGATTCGATAAATTTATTCTTGATTGGGAAGAAAACTTTAATAATTGGGATATAAATTCGGTTTATTGCGACAACGGTATAAAATTCTTGTGGATTTGGCGAAAGCATGAATATGTTGAAAGAAGCCGGTATTTAAACGAATTGCAATTTCATAATGTAAAACTGGAAATCATTCAGGATATATATACGAGCCTTTCGTTTCTCATACCTAAAGTATATGAGTAGTTGGTAGTGTATTAAGCTAGTTGTATAAGAGGCTGAAGAATAAGTATTTAAGGAAGCAGTTTTGCTTCCTTTTTTTTCAACAAGAAACCACGTGAAGGGATGGAAGCAGATACCTCGCTGAAGATTTTGTGTATAGCCTTGCGACTGAGTAAGAGTGTACAGCCGGACCCAGTTTATGAGTGCTTTGTGCGATAACAAACTAGGGGCACGCTCAAAAAACCTGCATTATTATTTCTCTATTTCTATAGAGGGAAGAAGTGGCTGCGAGTGAAAAATATGAGCTAATCTATTTCTCTTAAGTAAATTTTGTATGCACACGTATTTTGAGATCAAGCATCTTTTTAATGTGGTTAACGCATAGCGTGAGAAGCCCATTACTTACGTTTTCACACTGCTTTATTAGCATGAGGCATTTAAGATTTTATCTATTTTGCGTTGAGAAAAGTTCTTTGAAAAAAGCGGATGTACATGAAAATAAATGTGAATGGGTGAATCATTTAGGTAAGGTCCTTGTCACCATTTCCGATCGTAAAATTGTTGTTGATTCCACTGCTGACGGCAACATTGATTAATATACGGCAGATGTTGTGAATGCCAACGACTATTACCCGTTTGGGATGCTGATGCCAGGGAGGAAGTATTCAGCTTCTGATGTTTACAGGTATGGATTTAATGGGAAGGAAAATGATATTGAAGTGAAGGGTGAAGGCGCACAGTATGATTATGGGTTTAGAATTTATGACCCACGGATTGGGAAGTTTTTGAGCATAGATCCATTTAGCAAAAACTATCCTTGGTATACGACCTATCAATTCGCTGGAAATACACCTATTCAAGCGATTGATTTAGATGGAGCTGAACCTAAAGGATATAAATGGAATAATCCTTATGTCACGTCTCATCCAGGAACAGGTGTTAAACAGGTGGCAAGCGAATGGGATAACCAAGGTTGGAATGTAAAATTCGATGGGGTGGACATGGGTTTAATGAATGTTTATGCTATTCAGGACATAGATGCAAAAACCTACCTAATATTTGAAAATGCGACGGGAGCAATGAAGAGCCAATGGTATGTAGAATATGATAAGGATGGGTGGAAAGGAAATGTGAACAGTTTTGCCTGGCAAAGCCCTCCCAATCCTGCCGATGTACTAACAGCGATGACCGTGCTACCGCTAATGGCAGTTCCGGGACTCGTGGTGTACGGGAAAGCTGCTCTTTATTATCTTGGGGAAGAACTTTTGGAAGAAGCGTTAGGTTTCCCTGTACTTCCCGATCCGGGTGATTTAGTTCAAAAGCAAATAAAAGATCAAATCGCTCGATCCGCTCTTGAGCGACTTGGAAAGACTACTGAGGAGAGTGTTCAAAAGAAACTAAAAGATTATGTGCTAAATAAATCGCATCCTGTGGGCGGCGAGAAAGCTAAATGGTTTGAAAGTGCCTTAGGATTTAATCAAGATAATTTAGATGATTTAGCCAAACAGATAAAATTCGATGCAACAAAAGCTTTTAAAACTGAATTGACTGAACACGGGCAAAAGTATAATCAAGTGATTACGATAAATGGTGCCAATGGTAAAAAGATAGAAGTTACATTTGGATTTATTGAAAATACTGATGGAGTTGTTAGAATGACAACAGCAATACCTACAAAGCAATGAAATTTAAAGAAAACGACGTCTTCATATTAAATGTTGACATCCCTGAACATAATTTAAAAGCTGGGATGATTGGAGCAATACTTCAGGATATAGAATGTTATCCGCAAGGATATGAGGTCGAATTTGTTGATTCGAGGGGTTATACTATTGCCCAAATTTACTTGCTAGAGAAATTCATGAATGTCATCAAACCTAGTTGAGTAATATTTTGGTAGTGGCAATGTCTCAAATTATCAGGTTTTGATAAAACTTAAGCTGGGAAAGGCTTTAAGTGAGTCTGGTTCAGCCTTGCAACCTCCACTGAAACCTCTACGATCTTTACAGATAAGTAGTCCGGACATCCGGAATAAAGTTCTTTGAAATTTAATGGCACACCAGGTGACTCTTCGATCAACAACTGGATGGCTTTTGCGGACATGAATGATTACAGGGAGAGAGTTTCTTATGATAATGCAGATGGCCTACCAGATGTTTCGAAATTATTTGAGGTTGGAAAAAGCTCGCCTAAAGAAACTGTTGGGAAGCAGGCAGCATCAGCAAACAATGGTAGTACAAACCCAGCAAAAGCAAATACCACACAAAGTGAGGTGCCGCCTCCTACTGAAGCTTATAACCGACTTAAACATTATGGTAAGACTCCCACATCGACAGATAGAAAGGCTTTAGGCGCTACTAGTGGGCAAGATGTTGATCATACAATATCTTTGGTAAAACATTATTACGAGGGAGATGGCACGGCAGGTTGTAAACCAGGTTACACTCAATCCCCTGCTCAACGAAGACAGTTTGCACAAAATAGATCAAACATGAAAGTAGTTCCAAGTAGTGAAAATAAAAGCGGTGGTGGTAAGCTTTCACAATATTCGAAAAATAAGAAAAAGCAACACGGGTTAAATACTAATTCGGATACCAAAAAAAAGACATAAAATGGATTTTCAAAATAGTATAATCGACCACTATATATCAAACTGGGGCGGTACACCGCTTTTGTATCTTTGGGATAAAGGTCCTATTGATAAACTACCAATTGATTTCAGAGTTTTGGAATTTGAACCAACGCCCTTTAGAAATATGTGGACTTATGCAACCTGTTGTATGTCAGAACCTGTTGAGATAAACCCTATCGAACTTCACATTTTTAGTGGAAAGAAGGACGAGTCAATAATTGAACTTTTGACATCAGTAGCATTTTATCATCACAACACTGCAAAGCTTAACCTTCATGACACAATTAATTTTGGCAGACCTTGGACTCAAAACTCTTTATGCAAATTTGGTTACGTCTCTCTTCCTTATCTAGACGGCCCTAAACTGGAAAATTTAAAAATAGAAAAGACTCATAAATTTTTTTGGTTAATTCCTATCACCGAGAAGGAAAAACAGTACAAGCGAACATTTGGCTACGAAAAGCTTGAAGAAAGTTTTGAAAAAGGACTAAACTATCTTGATCCAAATCGACAAAGCTCTGTTGAATAGTAGAATTATAATTATTTACTAAAGAATATTTGGCATATTTTGCTATTTATACTTCTTTGTAATTGCATTGAAAAAAGGTCGGTAAGCCTTTTGCCCATAATTATTTACGCGGGGCGAAGAATTGTATCCTTTTCCTGTATTGCGATCTAAAAAATAGCCCGCCAAATTATATCCACCTGTACGATTTCCAGAAGCATTGTATGAATCTGTGCTTCTTTCCACCCATAGTACCGCCCATGGATATTTTTTCGAGTCTGAAAAAGCGCCCGTCTTAGCATCAATTTCCTCTTTGCTTAAAACTTCAAAATTATAAGGATAGGCATCCTTTAAAAACTTGATCATTTTTCTGTTCTGCTTTTTACTGAGCGGATGCTTTTCAATTAACAGGGTAACGTTTTGGGGATCGAATTCAGGAGGAAGCCAAAGTTCAGACTTATTATAAGTAGCTTTTTTGCCAACACTACTAACAGCCATTACTGAAAACAAGACTAAACAAACGATTGAATATAAACGACGAATTCTTATTTCCTTTTTCATCTTTTAAGATTATTTGCGGAAAATTGAGCAACAGTTCCTGATTCCCAAAATAGTAAATATTCTAATATTATCCACGGACTCAATATCCGATGACTAAACTATTCTTCCTTTTGTCCACTCACCCAAATGTTGAAACACTTCGATTTCTCCGAAATTTATTTAGACCGTTATGACCGATAGATCCAATGTTGGGCCTCATCCCTCTCCATATAAGTTTACTAATTGAGGCTAAGGGAATCTGAGGCCTGCTCTCAAATGAAGTTTAAGAAAAGGAAAGATCAATCAACCTTCCAAAAACATTGTTCTAAATAATTTCTAAAAACTGCTTTTTATAGCATCAAAACCATTTCAACAATGTTCCATCTTTGTCAAAAAAAAATAATAAACTATTCTCAAAAGTTTTATCTGAATGCTCTGTGTAAAAAACATAAAATCCGTCATCTGTTTCAGCATTCAACACATACCCCAATTTTTGCAAAATTGTAGTCAAATCATTTTGAACCCTTATTAAGTGAGCATAATCAAATAAATCACCCGTCACTCTTATGATTTTTGAGATTTTATTGTGCTCCATAATATGTTTTTTTAATAATAGTAATAGCCGTTTACAATAAGAATAATTCTATTTAGTAAAAGTTACATCTACACTTTGATATGTACCATCGGCGTTCTTTACTGAAGTTGCTTCAATACGAGCATTTTTAAACCCTAAATTTTTTGCGTTTACGCTGGTAAAGGTTTTGAGCGCTGCATCGCTTTCGGACAGACCCTGTTTTAAATAAGCATTAAACTGATTCAAATTACTACTCAGCTCGCTTTCCCTCCATACACCACTAATTGAAGATATTTTTTCAAATTTCGCATTAGCATACTCAAATAAGGCTCTGAAAACATCGCTTCCCCGTCCCTTAAGAGTTGTGCCGGTTGTTTTGATAGACAGCATAAGCTCTCCATTGCTAACCCAACCTGCTCCTACATTGATACCTTCAGCATCTTTAACTACAGCTATGCCTGCTGAAGTTCCTTCCAACGTTTTTGCTTCAAATGCTTTTATCGAAGACAATCCTTTGCTTGTAGCCTTGCCTCCTCTTATTTCTTCGTCACCTGGAACAAAAAACATTAATATCTCAAATCCTAAAGCCCCAATTGCTTCCTCATCGCCGCCGATTGCTTTTTTTGCAAGATCCACTAGTTCGTTTGCATATTGTTTAAGCCCGTTCGTAAACGCCTCAGTCAGCAATTTCGTAGTTTGGTACGTTGCTTCAGCATATTCTTTTGCAATCTTTGGATCAGCAGTTGCAAGCGTGCCTGGTTGAATTAGTTTTTTAATTGGTTCAGGCAATACTGCGTCTTTGTTCTTGTTGAATCCCGGAATCAGTTCAGCTGCCCTCTTGACAAATCCTTTCTCTATTTTTTCAAGATGGTTTGTTCCAAAAATCAACTTCTCGAGAACTTTGTAAGCCGTAATATCTTATAAGCCGTCAATATCGATTGAAGCTATTGGCTTATTACCAGCAAACTGATAAGGAGTGTACCATGGATAAGGAGATGACAACGGATCAACCGACAAAAATCTAACCAATCTTGGATCATAAATTCTAAACCCATAATCATACTGTACTCCAGTTCCTTTTACTTCATAATCCATTCCTTTCCATTGAAGCCATACCGGTAATCCACACCGTCTTTCCTAACCTGTTGCCAAATGGGTAGTAAAAGTGGTCCAGACAATTCTTCTATTAAAAGCTTTAGATCTTATACCTCCTTGCAAAGAATAATGATCCTATGTATGCCAAAATCGATGAACCTAATGTAAAATACTGCATAACTGCTTTAACATGCACAGTTGCCAAATGTTAAAGAAAATAGTCTGCATTCTATAATGTAGCAATTCATTACATCGGTTCGATTATCAATATCGTTTTGCCCTCAGTGGTGTTTCTTAACATATAATCAAAAAGAGAAAATTCATAACTTAAATATTTTGTAGTATACCTCTCTTTACTTGCCAAAAGTTTACTCCTAATATCGTTAGCCTTCTGAGGAGTTACGATATGTGGCAGCAGCACTTCATCATTGTCAGCTTTGGGCTCATAATATTTTGCAAACTCAAACACTGGCAAAAATGATTTATTAGCTGAATCATTATCAAAGTCAGAATGCTTATATAGCAACTCTTCAAGCTGGTCGTCAATAAATGCGTTAATGAACATTTGAGAGAACTTGATTCTATTGTCCCCGAACCAATAGTCGCGAAATATTTCAATACAACAATAATTAAAAACTAAGCGATTTAAATAGTCATTATCATCGGTGAGCGGAAAAATGGGATTCGAATTCTGTTTCTCAATTTGGCTTAAACCAAAAGCAACAGCACTTCGCGCATCTATCCGATCTTCATGAGTAATGCGACCCAATTTAGTATTATGTAGAAAATTGTCGAAGTATTCACTATATGAAAACTTGTTACCTGAAGAGCGCTCAAGGCTGAGACTACGATCCATACGCAATAATACATCTTTAACCCATTCGACTTCTATTCTATCACTCTGTCCATTGAAGAAGTTATACATAGGAAACTTTTCTAAGGAGTCTTTATTGATAACAATAAACTTTAGAATATGTTGTTGTGTGTTCATTTCTTTGCTTTGTTTGTTTTCTTGATTTGCACAACTTAAAAAAATAAACGAAATAACAACTAATATAGAGAAGCATTTCATACTTATCCTTTTTTATCTTTTGAAGTATTTGTCTGTTCATTTTGGCCACTCTCTGTTTTATCTGTAGACCTTTTTATTTCATCAAGAATGTAATTTACTGTGTTCAGTACTCGCTGGTAAAAATCTTCCTTCATCACTATATAACCCGACATTCCACCATCTTGTTCTAGTCGAGCATAGAGCCTATTCAACTTGTGCTTGTAACTTTCTATATTGTAGACTTTCATATAAGCAGCCTTATCAATATAGAGGACGTGAATTGTTCCCGACTTGGTATTATTTATATTATTTAACACTTGATTAATTCCATCTTCTATTTGTTGATAGATCCGATACGGACTGTTTCTATCCTCAGAAATTGTTTTGACTTCATAGTAGATTTTATATGTATTACCTTTTTTAAAGTCCATTTGAACAGTTCTCTCACTTCCATCAGCCCAATGAGCAAGCAATTTCATAGGATGGTCGACCGCAGGAGTGTATTCAGTAACGAAATCTGATGTTTCTTTTCTGTCCTTAGGCTGCATGTCAGGAAATTTAATCGAAACTGCGCCAGGAGCCGCGCCTATACCATAAAATGGAAATGCATCTCCAGAAGCCGCCATGCCCTCACCGGCAATACCAATCGCACCGCTTTTTTTAGTGCCGCCTAAACCATGTGCTAACCGCCACCAAGCTCCATATTTAAAATTACTACCACCGCTTGATACGGCTTTGTTTATGTTAGGATACTTTTGAAGTATGAGTTTTACCTTGTTTTCATTTTGAATACTTGGTTTTGGCTCTGCTCCATCTAAATCTACAGCGAATAAAGGCGAATTGCCGGCAAATTGGTAAGGTGTGTACCATGGATAGCTCTGTGTTAGCGGATCAACTGACAAAAACCTGCCAATTCTAGGATCATAAACTCTCATTCCATAATCCTGCTGATTGCCTTCCCCGTTCACCTCATTATCATTTTCCTTCCCATTAAATCCATACCTGTAAACATCAGAAGCTGAATACTTCCTCCCTGGCATCAGCATCCCAAACGGATAATAATCATTCGCATTCATCACATCTGCCAAATAATAGTCGTAATGGCCATCATTTCCATCATCCACTCCGTACCGCTTGTCTGAGATTGTGACCAGCACATTACCCAAATGGTTGCTCAGCTCATACAATTTTTCGCCTCTTGTGCTCTGAAATAAATAGGTGTTTCCAACCAGGTTGGCATTAATTGGATTGACTTTCAGCGAATCCATATTTTGGCCTCTTTGTATTATACCGAGTCTGGAACTTCCGTACATGTGGTGCTCAACCAGCATTAGGGAATCAGGGCTCCAACCTGGTCTTAAGTAGGACTCGTATACAGCCATAACATTCCCCTGGGCGTCCCTCACATACCAGTTTAACTTCGCATTATAGTCAGGATGTACATACATATAAGCTGTCTTTCCTACCCTATTACCTGATGGATCATACTTATAGTCAATCGCACCCACTTCACCTGGAACACTAGCCTTGGCAATATTGGTGATCTTTCCGTACACATTCCAGCTAATGGAATTGATTCCAGCTTGTGCATCAGAGGTTAAATTCCCAATTGCGTCATAACTGTAATTATTTGTTGTCTGGTTATCAATGTCCTCTGCGTAATTTCCAGCTGCCACCGAATCATACACATACTTTAGCTGGTTCGTGCCTGCTTCATAATTATACACCAGCTTATCCATATCGGGCGTAGACCCTAATCCGTTTCTCTTGTATTTTAATATGTTGCCGTTACCATCATAGCTAACCCGCTCCTGGTAATCACTCAGCAATGACAGTGGTCCTTGCCATTGATTAGTCGACGAGTCAAGCCCTCGGTAAACATCCATTTGGGTTAGCCGGTTTAGCTGGTCATATTTATAATTATAAAGCTGCGGCTGTGAGAACTTACCGATGTTAACTGCCATGGAAGAAATGTTTCCATTATATAAGTTTCGGTAAGCGGTATTTGAGTTCATAGCAGCATAGTGCCCCGCAAATGGCCTTACATTCGGATTGATGGATTTATAATCCGCCAGGTTGTAATTTAATTGATAGCTGTAAACATCTTTGGCTACCAGACTACCTGATTTTCCATCCCAACCCATGTCATAATTTGCGTTAAGGGATGTGCTATTCACTCCCTTTAACCACCCTTGCAAAGTATAAGCATAGTCTGTGCCTTGAACTTGTTGCTGCCCTAAAACCATCCGGGCAAGTGGACCATGCTTGTAGTACTGATAGTGAGCATCATGCTCCTCCAACCCTGTTTGGTATAACAGGGCCTTGTGATTGGTGGTGTATACGTCGGTCAATCTGTTCTCGGCATCGTACTCATAACGATGGTAAAATTCATCGGCAAAACCCGCATTATAATGTACTTCATTCACCTTGCCAGAAATCAGGTCATATTTGTATGCAATATATTTATAGGCATTCTTACCAAAACTATTCATTAGGGTACCAGCAAACGCCACATTGAGCATCGTGTCTACATTGCCATGGATGTCATAACTGTATTCTATACCGGTGTTGAAATAATAATATTGTGGGAAATAAGTCGTGTCCGTGCCTGCAGCAGTGAATTTTATATCCAACAGATCATAATACCTGGTGTAGCTTACACGGTTGCGTAAAGTATGTTCTCTTTGTTTGAATGGTGTCTGTCCCACATACACTGAATAAAAATCACTAGGAAGGTCGTATTCTGTGTAAGTCACTTGCCGGGGCATGTAATCAACATCAAAATGTCTAAACTCCATCCACTCCTTTAACTGATCTTCATTACGGCTAATTACTTGATCGATTGGATTGTTAAACTTTTGACCCACTTCTTTTATCCGTCCCAATACATCGTAACGAGTGTAACTGTAATTATGTTCATTTCGTTGTTTAGCATTCTGGCTTACTACCAGCCTGCCCAGCCTGTCATACCAAAACTCACTTTTGCCGCCGTCCGGTGATTGCTGGCTGACTACCTGGTTAAGACTATTATAGCGGTATCTGGTGGTTAGCGTATGTAGCGGTGTCAATTCTTCGCCATTTGCTCTTTTTGTTTTAACCTGAGACAAAAAGGAGGAAGAACGGTGTGGATGCACTCCTTCTGGAGGTACTGTTTTAATCAAATTGCCAGCCAGATCATAATAGTAAAGCGTATAATGATACTCACTCACAGGTTTTGTAATAGTGAAACTTTCCTGTGAGCCTACGCTAAGACATTTTTTGTTGTAGGCCTCATTAAAATAACTAATAAGCGAATCTTTGTAAATCTGATAGAGCTGCGTGGCTGCTGTTATCGCGGTTGCAACCGTATCAGTGCAAGGCTCATTGTTCAGGGTTTGGGTTAAACTATCGTCATTACAGAGCAACTCTGTTTGGTCCCACATACAAGGAACGTCGATATAGGCTGTATTATTAGAGCCCATAGGCACATAATAAATAATTTGTTGGGTGGTCCAGGATTTCCCTGCTAAAGAATTAAACGTGTTTTTAATAAAGGTGGCGCAATTAGGCTTCGGAAAATAATAATTAGTGTCTTCTTGCGTTCGGAACAAACTTGGAGAGCGGTCGAAGTCTTCATGAAATATCAGATTACCATTTTCACCATAAAGCTTAAACCAATCCATTTTCAGGCTATCCGATAAGTCTCGACGAATGATGATATCGAAACCTCCAGCTGCATAGATATAGCTGTTACCATCTCTCGGCATTCCTTTAAGTAGGTTTCCATCATAGAATACCTTTACACTGTCGTGCGTTAGCTGCATTTTATAAGTATGCCAATTGGTAAAATCTAAATTATTGAACTCACTTGCATGTGTCGTAACGCCTCGTGCATAATAGTTTCCGCCTGTGGCGATACTGCTAAGCACAACCCGCCAGTTTTCATCACCAAATCCAGGTTGGTTAGTTGAACTGTTATCAAAGGCGATCTGAAGTGAATCTATTAAGGGGTCGCCGTTTTGATCCAGCTGGTTTTTACTTAATCGAAATTCAAATGCAAATTCATTGGGCACTTTAAACCCACGCCGACTATTATATTTAAATCTTCCTGCCTGAACAACGACACCAGGTTTGTGTACATTTCTAAACACCCCATTTTCTATCAAGGTATCGACGGCCGCTCGCGTATTGTATACTGTGATTTGCCCGTCTTCAACATTATTGAAAAACCAGGGGCTGATGTTGCAGGCCCCGGTATCTACAGCAGGAGGTTCCAGCGAATTCCACATACAGGTGATTTGATCAGCAATAGTGGTTAGCTGTGACGTGGATAAAGGAATTGTATCACACCAGTTAATGGTCAGTCCGCAGTTAGAATAAATAGAGTCAATTTGCGGTTTGGTATACTCTACACCTAATCGAATATTAAAATAGGTAAGAAAACCAGAGCATCCAGGATCTGGGCGCACCGGATTTGTAAAATACTCCGCCCAGTATTTGACCAAACTATCACAGGTCGGACGAATCGTGTACAACTCACAATAGGCTTGATATTGCACAAATTCATACCATTGTTTATTAAAACCAAACCATTGGTTCATGAAGTTCTCATAAATCTTGTTCTTTACCTGTTGAAGAGTGTCAGGACTTAAAACGGTTGGTATTATACTGGGATATTTTGTTCGGAAACTATCATTTGCTGTTCTAAACTTGTAACAATCGATACAGGATGGCAAATTATATCCGCACTGAAGCTCTTTCGGAAGAGTAACCGACTGAGGTAAAAATTTACAGTCAATCGTACCATCACACAGTTTCCGAAGCGAGTCAGCGTCCGAGGCTGAAATGTCAACTTTTAATTCAAATTTCAGATAAGCAGCGAACGTAGGAAAATCCAATGCATAGTATTGTATATAATTATTATAAAAACTGTCGATTTTGTGACAGGAACAGCTGTCTGGTTTATTCCAAACTTCCAGGTTTAAGCTTGGTCCCTGCTTATCATAAGGCACCGGCTTGTCAATTAAGTAGGCGTTACATGTAGGATCAGTTATTCCCCATAGTGTATTATAAAATTTTACTACTGTCTCAAAGCTGCGTAATGGAGGTGTTAGGGTGCTTGTCGGTTTAACCGTACTGGAGCCATAAGGATGTTTAGAGTCACTTCCTTCTTTACAAACTATGGCAAGCTGTTCCACCAGAACATCTTTTTGTGCCTCAGTGTAGCAATTACCCAATTGTTGCCTCCACCATGACTTATAGGCGTCGCAATTTGCTGCATATGTGCTATCAGCTTGAGCTTGACCTGTGGACGTATTTTGTCCTAAGGCAGCAGCTACATAGCCCGAGCTTTTCAATACACTGTCTTTTTGAGGGAACACTGGTCTACAAACAGTTGGGTAAGAATAAGCAGTACATTGCGCTCTGATATAGTTGTCGATCCATTCTCTTTTTTTCTCCAAATAAATGCCTCTAAATATTCTCCAAGCCATATCCAACTCACCTGTACAAAGGTCATTTGTTTGAAACACTTTAGATGTTTGATTCCAATACCAAAGTCCTCCAGCGCTTAAAGTATCACTGCATTTGGCTATCGCGGTGGCTAATCCCCACGCCGTAGCGAAAGAGGTAGGTGGATTGCCAGGCGAAAGTGGCATCGCCTTCATTAAGGAATCAGTAATCTGGTTTTTTGCAGTGGTTCCAAATGAATAACTATAAAGAGGGTCCGTAGCACCTAAAAAGTTTGAGGCTGGGACTAGCGCTGAATTGGTGGGATTTAGATAACCCTTGATGACCGCAGCTTGATAAGTATGGGTTTTTTCAAAATCCTCGTCCCAAATATGGCTTGCTGCCAGTGCTTCATATTTCTGTAAGTGGCAATATTCTGGATGAAGTGATAATAGGTTCAGTGCCCAACTGCTTTTAAAGTTGGAAATAAATTCATCGAGTGTTAGTTGCTGCGGAGGTACGAGCTGACCTGCACTATTTATGACGGAATCTGGAAGTCCTTGCTCGTTTCGATAAATCCCTGTATCAGCAACTATATGATACCAGCGTTTCGGAACTCCAAGTATTATTTTGCCAAAAATCGAATAGCAATTTCTTGTTTGTGAGGTATCTCCATATTGACCGGTCAGTGGATGGAGATCAGCCATCATTTGTTCGCGGTAGTGCAAATACAGATAAGTACCCACAGAATCTGTTGCGCAACTCATGCTGTCTTTAGCAATATGCAATTGTTCCTGGTAAAAATCCTCATAAGTCTTGCAGGTATTATGGAGAAGAAATACGCTATCACGGGATTTATCTCTTCCTTCTTCACTTATGCGCAGGGTTTTATTAATCTTATAGCTTCCCTCCTCCAGTATTAATGGAATAGTAACGCTAATGGGTTGCGCTATTCCACAAGTAGTGTCTACTTGCCACATCGCATAATTTTTGATGCGGATAATAGTATCATTTTTACCGGAAACCGAACTTCCACATTCACCTGTCACTGAAATCGTTAAGTCATAAAGACAACTGTAGCAAATATTTTTGTCCTGGCAATCTTTTAAGGTTAGCGCTTCAGTACCCATACTATAATTCAACCATACGCTATCCCTTTTTGTCATCAGAATGGTCTTGGTAAATTCAATACTGTTGCCATTAAGCATGTTACTAATTGGTGATAACATCTCAATGGTTTCAAGCGAATCACGGCGGTAGCTTGCAATAGTGTCGAGTTGTGTGGGAGCTGCTCCGGCCAATGCTGTTGCAACGGTTCGTCCGTGCATGTCGACATAGGAAACACTATATTGTCCATTGGCGTCGCGCACCATATTTTTCTGATAGTGCGAGGCATAACCGGCCTCTGTGCCAAATAAAGCATCTAGATGCTCCTGATCCGGCGTACCATAATAATACTTCGTTTCCCGACCTGTGCCTAGTTGGTATTGTTTGCCAACACCACTCTGCCTATAGATTCGGCCTGTATTATCTTGGCTATACTGTGTCTGGGTAAATACATAACCACTGTCCTGAGCCACAAATTGATGAAAGCCTAGGCCTGAGAGCGGGTTTTGTTCAGAATAATATTGAGCGGCACCACTCACTACACTAAAACTATCGGCTTGAGCAGCACAGTAATCGTCGGTCGAAAAGAGCGTATCATACACCCCTTTATCGTATTCGGCGCTGTTCATATCACGCACATTAAATAATGGTGTGTATCCTATGATCTTATTTAGAGTTGGCGCGGGTAAGATTTGTATTGTAGGACGGCCTTGCTTATCATAAAGGGTTTCTGCTACCACGGTGGTCATTGTGGTATTGTCCCGAGTTACCACTTGACGCGCACGCAGGCTTCCATCAAAATACTGAACAACAGATTTACGTTTACCCTCTTCAGCAAAAGAGGTCGATGCTTGCCAATTTAATTCCGTCTCATGTCCAATGTAGAAGTAGCTCCAATGAGAGGCTAAAGTATCGAGTTCAGAGCTCCACATTGTTGTTTGGATTTCTCCAAACTGGTCGATCTGTGCACCCCGAACTCTATAAAACAATTTTCCTTCCCCATCATATAGTAATGGTATCAGACAATTATCGGCTTTAGTCGTAATTCGAGAAGCATTGTTTTTAAAGATGAGCGCCTGATCTAAATTTCCATGTATATTATTATAACGGCCGTTATCAAGTGCAGATTTATCGATAAAAGTCCACTCCACATCATACATTTGAGACACCTGATTGGGCGTCCAAAATATCTTTATTTCCCCAACAGATGCGATTGTTGTGGTGTCCAACTGCACAGGGTCAATGCCATCATTCGTGCAGTTGACCACGTAGTCTCGCTCAATGACCATTCTGTTTTCGAGCAAAACCAAAGGGATGATAGCGGAGGTATCTGCAAAGGAAGAAGTAATCTGAAGAATCTCCGCTTCAACATAGTGAGAAGCATTAAAAAGAAAGATCGCCTTATCATGATACTGACGGTTTTTAAAATAATCGATCGTGAGAATTTTCTCCTGAATAGAATCACTACTGGTTTCTGAGGTAGCATAACGAACCTTGAGTTTCACATTCAACACAAAAGAATCCGGGAAAACGCGATCTACGCTTTCGTTTATACGCAACGAAATAATATTGTTGATAAAATAAGTGTGCTTGATAGTTGGTTTTAAAAATGCATCAAAATAAACAGAGTCCTTTACCGCCAGTTTATTACCTGTATAAACAGAATCTCCTAGGAGGACATCCATGTATATTGGTTCTTTTTGGGCAAATAGCGGAGCTGCGAAAAGCAGTAAAACACAACTAATGATGGCTATCTTATTTCTCATAAAACGCTGGCAGTTAGTTAAAGGCTAAAGTTGTATAAGGTGAAATAGGAATAAGGCGGGTTTGTCAAAAATCCACCATTAGAAAAATGGAAATATTTCCATTCATTAAATAAATCCTGGCTGATAGGAGTTACCGCATCGTAATTAGTTATTGTTAATGTAATCACAGCTGTTCCACTGGTTAACAAAGGGTCCTTTACAAAATATTGAATGCTTTGTGTCTCCCAGGTCTGCATATCGAAGGTGATAGTATACTTGCTATACCCCAATCCGGGCTTAAATAGAATGCTAATTTGCTTTAATGGACTTGCAATAGGAGTGGTCGCAAAAGAAGCAATGCTGTTATTTTGAAAGCTCGTGTCCATAAAAGGCATCCGCATAATTGTCTCATAACTTTTTTTATTATTTATGACCATAGTGCTATCGTCATGATACAACGCTAAATTGTACTGGCTTCCATCAATTATTTCGGTGGTGCCAAGCAAGGTCCAGCTTTTGTTATTACTAATTTTCATTTGGCCGTTAATCGTCTCAATGGGACTACCCGGGGTAAGACTATCTGCATAAGTATATGTCAGAGAACAACTCAGATTTGGCTTGTTTTTGAAAACTTCTGAAATCTTCTGAATTTCTAATAGTAGAAAACCGCCATCATTGGGTTGAGCCTGGCTTGCCATAGAAACCTTTGCTAACAAAAGCATTAGCAACATTCTTTTTATCATAACAAGTTTTTTAAGTCGTTTTTATTTTTTAAGTAAGGCACTTCTGCTTTCTTTAATTGTCATTACACCACGCTCTGTTTCTTTTTTGACCCGGATAAGCGTTCCATCATCGTCATATTCATAAAATGTCGCGTAATTGTTTTCATCCTGCTCTGCCATCAATTGCAGGTTGATGGGATTGTAGGCATAGCTTTTCATTGCGCTATTAAAAGGCTGCACCCTTATGTCATCCACGAAAATGTTTCTTTCATCAGGTGCAATGGCAGTAATTGATAATTCCGCCGCATTCAACAAAGTGATTACAGTTTCATATCGCTGCCAACCTTCAATCCTTACCCCAGTTTTTCTTAAAAAATAGTGCACCTGACTATTCCAGGTTTGATGGTTTGTTAGTCTTATAACACTGTCCAGAGCTGGAGCGGTATTACAATCATTGCCGTCCATCCTTACCCAGGCACTTACAATGACTTTACTACCATAGGTGGGCGAAAAATTTGGTCGAATGAAGTTCTGTGGCTTAACCGGATTTGCGCTTATACAAGAGCTCGGGACATTGGTGGTAGAATCAATTGGATTTAAAACAAATCTTGAATTCGATAAAAAGTTTAAAGGCACCACTTCTATAATGTGAGGTTGCATGGACCGAGACCAGCGAAGTCGAACCTGGGCTGTATTGCCAGTGTAATGCATAAATCGCGAGGTAATAGGATAGAGTTTGCCCGCCTCAAGGTAAATAGGGTTACCCTTCACTTCTTCGTTGCGGGAAAACGCCACTACTACCATTTGCCCATCTATATTTACCTCAAAGCCCCCATCCGTTAGGCCATAGAAGGTGTAATTATCCGTATACGGCACCTGAATGTGTCCCTCCAACTTAGCACCAAACCAATCACTGCATATGCTAGGATGAGGTGATCCACTGCCCCAATAAAAGTTAATATTATTTGCAGTAATGATGTCGAAACCAGTAAAATTTCCAGGTACAATGGGACAAGGATTGTTACTGGTATTAAAACCTTCAGGTCTGAATGCAAGCCCAGTTCCTTGAGCATGGTATACTGTCCCGTAAACAGTCGAAGTATCAATGCTGGAAGATATCTGCATAGTTGTATCGTCCAGAACTACAGGAACAGTAATACCGGCTTGAGAACCCGCTGTTACCTTTAAACTATAAAGGCCCGTATGACTTACAGTATCCGTCAGCCACACATTACTGTTGTTTTTTACAAAATCAATTTCTTTGGGAGTTTCGCACAAACTGCATACTTCAGATTTATACCCATAGTCCTCAAATCCATCGTACATGATTTCTCGAAAGCGGCTATTTTGGGCCACCGCCACGGGAAGCGTGCCGTTATATCCATACAGACCCGCATTATACCTTCCTAAAGGATCATAATTTTCTATTTCAAAACCTTTTTTACTGTACAACGACGAGGCACTATTCCAAACCCACTTGGTCGTATCAGCCTGTGGAAGTAATAATGAATCTGTAAATGTCCAGAAAGGTGAGAAACTCTCTAGCTCGCCCTCTCTTCGAATATTACTTCCACTAATACTTGCGTCAGATTCCTTCCTGTCCGAATAAAATGTATACGCACGGTCGACGCGCCAATTACCCAGCAACCCTATGCGATAAGGATTGATAACGGAATCTTCACCCAGTACTCGGCATCGGTTGGCGATGCTGTCATCGAGAGATTTATAATTAATAACCAGTACAGGCGCTGTACAATCACAGTCCATCGCGCCGCTTCCGCCACTCCCCGTACAATTAATATTGGTTTCATTAATAGCGCAAAAACTTAAGAAGTTTATTTTAGCTCCATTGTGACTGTAATTATCGAGCTCTAACGAAAGACCGTAATTCTGATTATCAATTACATCTTGGATGAGCGCAGCACAAGAAACATTGCTGTAAATAGACGACCCGAATTCAACTTGATTAGTGTTGGTAGAAACAACTCCTTCGTATGGGGTGCTCGCGTTCCAACTATTAGTAACCCTCCTTAAAAAGGATTTAGAAACCCCCATATGATAATCTGCTGCATTTTGCCAGGGATAACTATAGTTACCACATAATTGTTGTTTAGGGCCCATGTCTTTAGGCTTCCTGCCCTTGAAGCTCATGGTAGCAGACAAAACAATGGCGTCAGAAGGGATCTCACTGAAATCAAAATTCAGGAGTGATTTGGTAAATATCGCTTTATGACAATTTGAATTGTTCTTTTCATAATCATATGCGGCAATGACGTTTTTGGCATTAAGCGTTGTTGAAGATTCAGAGTGCCTGGTATTATATTTCTTATTCACTACCTCCACCGGAGATAACACTTTGCTATAATTGTGGTAGACTTTAAAGATGGTGTCTCTGGGATAGGTGAATTTTTCGGTCTTCCAAATATCTTTATATGTGACTGCTGAAGTATTGATAACCATTGTATTTTCGTCAAACACAAGACTATAGCTCCCCCCCTGGTTTTGAACCGGATTGCCCATAGAAACTATGCTTCCAACGCTGGCATCGAGTAGGTTACGATAACCTGAGCGAATAATCCTCAAATAATTTACCTCCAAAGTCAGCGGATTTCCTTCTCCATCAATAAAATACAAACCGGTATCACCTTCTTTTCCTTTTGAGGCATCCATCACCCACGCCCTCATAGGGACCACTTTTGGTTTAGGTTGATCTATCGGATCAATTGCAAATTGCAAGCAATTCGCCCCCGATTGACGTGACCGGATGGTGGCCATCAATAGCACTTCATCGCCACTTTCAAAAAATCTCTGTACTGGATAAGGAATGGTACTTTGCCCGCCGTAATACAACTTACCCTCAATGAGTTTTAAGTTCTTGAAAACGGCATCTATATTCTGGTAGGCCATCCCCATACCGCTATAAGCCCAGTGAGCCGGGTAGCTAAAATTGTAAATAGGATCTTTGAATTCATTGTTGGTTCTAGACAATACAACTTCACCTGTCTCCCCATCATATAATAGGTTTTTCGTGGTCACAATGCTGCCTTTATCCATGGCGACCACACTATCCAGAATTCCATATCGCTGGATAATCTTAACGACTGCTACGGAACGGTAGCGAACATGCTCCTTTTGAGGGAATGGAATATTAGTAGGTAATATCCAGGGGAAAGGACCCGCCTGTGCATAATCGATATTAACTCCATAATCGCCTGAAATCGTATGGGAATTTTGCTCCCTTAATTCCACCATGACTTCAATGTCTTTTCCTACCGTCCCATTTAAATTGACTTTACCGTTCACAGAGTCGACCGTCCAAACTTGATTATTGAGGTGTTGCTGGTACGCGGTGTCATTATCTACTTTGTAATAGTTCCTGACAAAGCTGATGGGTTTTAAAGAGTCTGTTTCCGCGTAGCTCGACTGGCTTCTCACCTTTCCGTTCATATCATTAAGCTCTATTTTGAAGCCTTGGCTTAGGGTAACCCAGTTTTTAGCATTGATACGCAGGAAATTGGCAAGCTTTGGTTTATACATTTCTTTCGCATCCTCATCAATAATGGTATTTTCTACAAGAGTTGGAAACTCTTTAGTTGTAAAAAATTCTGTTTCCTGCCAACCATTAGCGGATTTCGCTTTTGCATTAATAGTGCGCACTCTGACTCTGCTATACCCTACTGACGCCGACGGGAAATTTGCTTCACCAAATGGCTGCTCAGAATAAAGATGATTTACTGGAGCTCCAGGGGCAATTTGTTCTGCATAAGGAATGGGTGTTCTAAAAGGATTTTCTTCTGCACCGATCATTGGTTCATAGGATGCCACTCCACTTGTCGTTAGCATTTCTTTGCCATTAATTCTTTCGACCTTATTATATTGATATTCCTGACCATAAACAGACTCTTTTTGTCCAGTCATGTTTTTCCAGTTATCATACACCTCAACTCGTTTTACACGATAACCCCCTCCATATTTTTTTAACGTTGGATTGTTCAACCGAACGAAAGTCTGAGAAGTGTCGATCTCCCTACAATAACCAGCCGTCCGCACCTTAGTATTATAACTTTTTGTGGCCGTCACTAAATCCTTGATCGAAGTACCCATCATATTTATAATGTCCCACACATTCATGTCATCTCCTGGCTCCGATTTAGGATAGGCTTTTGATGGTAGGTTCAAGCGTAAAAATTCAAGCGCAGCCCGTGATAAAGGACTCTGTCCTTCAACTGCCTTAAGCTTGAGCCAGAATTTGTTGGGTGACACCAGGCCGTAATCTGCTACTTGAGCATATACTGGCACATACTCGATCCCGCCACCCCAAGTGTCTGTTGGAACTTTTACTGCTAGCTTAAAATATATCCAGTCATTGCCTTTTAAAAATCGTTCGTACAGGTCAGTTTTACTTTGTAGTGCAACAGATGATTTAACGATCACAAAGTATTTGTCATTGTTTGTTCCTTGAGAGGATGGTGCTTCATAAAGTTTATTCCCCGCAAAGGAGAGCCCGGATTCAGCCACTCCAACAATTTTAAAAAGCTGAGTGGCACGCTTGTTCTGAACATATCCATAATCATCACCTTCATATGTCACCTTGATTTTTCCACCTGAGGGTAATTTGATTTCGTTGAGCATCCATGCAGAAGCGTATTGGGCTGCTCTTGCGCTGTCTTGCTCTGCATACGGATAATCCGCATTTGGCATACCCGCTTTGGGGTTTGTGGCCGGGTCTTTGTAATTGCCCCAACGATCGTAAAATTTTGGATTGTAATCTGGATTAAAGGAATGATAATTGAACGAATATGGATTGAGTTGTCCTTTATTGTTTCCATTATAGCTAAACCAAATGGACTTTAGAGTCAACTTACCTTTAGTACTAACCCCTGCCACCCCTTTGCAGAGACTATAATCATACTCAAAGTGGACCGTTTTTACCGGTCTTGCCTTAATTCCTTTTTTTACCAGATCTGCTTTTACATATAAATTGATCTCTTTTAACCTTCTGGCTTTGCGGCTTACATCAAGCCCCCCGTTTTCACCGAGAACAGAAAAAACGTCTTCCCGGTCATTTGCTAGTGTAAATACCGCAACCATGGTTTTTGATTCAACGGAATTGAGGTACCACATTTCCTTTTCTCCATAGATGTAGGTGCCCTTGTCATCCCGACTATAACTTTTCAAACCTTCATTGTAATTGGCTTTACTGGCGTCATGCGGTGTTCGCCATTTAAAACGATTGCCTTCCTCGCCATACACCCTGGAATAATTAAACTTTACGGCATCACCCATATCATCTTCAGTGACGCCATCATTTTTTAGGTCTGCGTAATCTGGAGATAAAATTGCAGTCAAAAGAAAAGAATGCGCATGGGCAGGTACAATCTCTTTAGAAAAATAACCTTCTTTCCCTTTGTTATTCACAGTGCTGTTATCAGAGCCTGCAGTGTATTCTGCAACTCCTTTATCAAGATTGGCATTATTTGTTTCTCGGTCCACAGAAAAGCTTACATCTCGCTGTTCGAAGTTGTAGGCAGGAAGCCCATAAACATATCTTCTGCCATCTCCATTTAAGACGTTGATCTGTGATAGATGATGCTTTTTGCGGACCGTCCCATCAACTCTTGGAATGACGCTAGTGGTGTCCTCGCAACTAAGGCCGGGAATAGAATTTTCCTTAAATGATTTAATCTCACGATCTAATCCAAAAATGGAAGCTTCTTGCGCATTTAGGTAACTAATTACCTGGGTCCTTTTATCACGTTTTGATTTGACTATCGGAGTATTGACGTTTATTTCACCCGTATATTGACCATTTCTGAACTTCATAAATGAGCTACCAGCCTTAACACTTTCTCTTTTTCCAGAAAGTCGTACGCGAATCAGTTCATCATCTCCTATCGCATTGTAGTAAGCATCAGAATTTACAGTTTTTTCACCTGGGTTTCGAAAATATACCGGCTCATAAGTAGTATCAACATCCCTAAACTTTAGGAATTTTGCCATCTCATTATCGGCTAGCCATGGATTATTTTCTGAGTACGAGTTAGTGAAGGCAAAGTCAACACCACCATGAAAAATGTATCCAAATCCTAAGTCTACAGAGAGCTTATCACTTCCACTTTTTGTTTTCATATAATTGTCACGGACAAACCCCAGATCTCCCCTGTAAGGTCGGAACATACCTCCCGTACCTTCTCCACTAATAGAATAAGCATCATAAGTAAATTGAGGTATGGCAATATTCGGGGTCTTGCTGGGAACATACGCCGCATCCCGGTCCTGGTTATAATCCAAAAGGGTATTAACGTTATCATTCGAACTTAAATAATATAAGTACCCTACAGCCGGCTTTCGTTGTACCTTATCTTCTGGCTTAATCTCCTGCTTAGACACATAGCCTTCTACAAAGGCAGATGGGTGAAGTCCCCAGGAGGTGGTGCCCAATTTACCTCTAAAGGTGTAGCTTGTGCTGGTATAAGGCATGCCAATGGAAGGGGTGTAAGAAGGTTTTGCAAAAGAAATGACTGCAACAGGGTGAGATATAGATCCTGGTAAGTATTTTTCCTTTTGTTTTTCGTCCTGGTATTTTTTATACATTCTGAAACTGGTATTCAATTGCATGGCTGAAATTCCGGATCTTGTATTATACCCTGTACTTAACCCAAGTGAGATATCGCCTCTGCCCACTTTATCTTCCTTATTCAAATTGACAGATAAAGATGGACTCACCGTCACCCCAGATTGCGTATTACTATTTAAACCCAAATTGCCTGTTAGACTTCCAAATCCTTTGACACCAGCGCTAATAGAGGCATTTACGCCAAATTCTGTTCCCCACCCATTATAGGTGTTGTGATATACACCAAGGCTTGCACCCACACTTACCTTTACCGGGCCTTCGCTAGAATCACCCTGAGCCAGATCTTCTTTTGTAGGAAGACCTAGCACCTCAAAATCGGCACCAACCGTAACTCCTGCTGTGCGGTTTACTTTTACGCTCTGCGTTTTTTCAATGGTATCTGTCCCGTTAAAGTCATCTGGCATGCCTCGAACGCTTCTGGAAATCGTACCAGGGTTGATATTCCAGCCTAATCCCACCCAGCTGGCCTCCTGATCCATAGAAATGCCCCCACTGTAATGAATATTTAGCGGGTATCCACCTACATCCATAAGAGGAATGTTGTAAGAGAAATCACCAGAAAACAGATCAACCATATCGTTAGAATTAACGCTCTGAAAGCTTGACATTTCTGGTTGGCCTGGTCCCTCCGTAACTGGCGCATCGTCTGGTGCTAAGACTTCTCCAGTGAAATTGGCGACTTGAAATTGCTGTATATTTTTGGATGCCGATTTAAAAAGGTCGGGTTTTCCTTCGCCGGACGAGTTACCCCAGTTATAATGCAGGGTAGAGCACTGACTTTGTGCAGCCAGTGCATTTTTGATATTTGGCAAAACAATCTCCAAATAAAAAAGGAAGAAAAAAGAAAGTGCTATCTTCTTTTGGTGCCTTGTTGCGATTTGCTGAATCATAAACGTTAATTCAACTTTTGTGTTAGTTATTGGGTTCTGAGGGTTTGCGGTACTCAAATCGCAAACGCCATAATTCATTTCTTGAATTTTGAATCTCGAGCTGATAAATATGCCGGTCCTTAAAAAACGCGTCTTCCGTAGCTCCATACCTAACCAGGTTTTGCCCGCGTTTCAGCACTAAAGTGTCCAGTGGAAGTTGATATTCTGTTCTCTCTGCTGAACTCATGTCCACAAGTTTTACTTTCCAAACCGAATCGACCGTTTCATTGAAGTAAGAAAATTTCACTTCACCTGAATAGATGGCATAGGCTGCTTCTGGGCTCTTCTTTAATTGAACAAATGGCAGTGTTACGGAGATACTTGGCGACAAACCTTCGAATTGCTTGCGCGTAAATTGCCACACTTCACTAACCCCCACAACCAGGCTATTATTTTTAGCAGCGACCCTCCAGGCATAGTGATGATTATATTGGAGGCTGGGTGCACTGGGTGGATATAAAAGCGCATTGGTTGATAAATTATTTGCCTGGTACAGTGGGATATTCTGTTGCAGTGCATCGGCTGCACTCTGGTTCGGATTTATTTCCACTAGTGTTAAATCATATAACAGAGAAGTAAAAAGTTGAACAGGAAGAGGTGGTAACCAGCTAAGCTGTGGATTTGACTCTTCTATAGCGGTTACATCATATGGATACACCAGTTGAGGAGGACTCAAAGGACTAACGCTAATATCTTGACACTGTTCTGCAATTTGCTCGATCGCATCACCAGCGTGCTTAAAAAAATGGTAGCAAGCTTCAAATTCTCCCAATGGAAGTAAACCCAGAGGGTTGGGATCCAAGTTGAAATTGGAGGAAGTTATGTTATACTGAATTGGCATCAGTTGGGTGGCAGTGATCTGCGTAGTTCCGGGAGGCAGATTGAATATTTTCGTAACGCCAGTTAGCAACTGCTGGGAAGAAGCCGCCACGTGGAGTGTTACTTCTATATGAAGCACTATAGACTGATTACCGGTGTTGGTGAGCACTATATTCCATAATTGCGGCTTATAGATGAGTCCTGCAGGCGGTGATTGAAGAATTGCTATTAACTGCGCACTTGCGCGGCCAAACATTATTAATAGCGTAAAAATGAAAAACAGTTTTTTCATATTATTCTATTTGAAGAACCTCGTAAAACCGAGCGTATATAATTGATTTTTTGTGAGCGTACCACCCCATCCGGGTAAATAAGTTTTTTCAATCCACAGGTTCACTTCCCCTATATTCTTTAAGCTCCATTTGCCCTGACCATAAATTCCCACCCTAAGGGATTCATTATTAAGCTGATTGATTTTAACACCAAGCCCTAAGGCATGCTGTTTTTTTAATTGAGCGGTAATCCCAGCATCAAGGATCGTCAATAAATAATCTCGGCTGTCCGAACGGCTAATATTCAAAGTGGCACCATAAGATTCAAACTGAAAAAGCTGAGAGAAGTAAATATTCTTTGCGTTATAATACACAAAGCCAGAATCCTTAGAATCATTATAAAAACGGTTATAAGAAAAAATGGAAAAAGCACGAGCGAGGCCAAGTTTATATGAATGATTGATGCTACCATTCAGTATATGATAAAAATTTTCAAACACTTGGCCATTGATCACGGAAAGCTGAGAAGAAGGCATATAGCCTGCTTGTAATGATGGCCACTTTTTTCTTTTAAAATATAAACTGACAGATTTGAAGGCAGTTGACCCTGAATACCTGACGGGAAGCTCTGAATTTTCATAATTGTTTTTCGAAATGGCCAGGTTAATTCGCAACTGTCTTTTCCAAAAAAATTGATCTGCTTTTATTTGCCAGCTGTGCATGGCTGCATTTGCGTAGTAAGATGAGAAACTTTGAAAGTTGATACCTCTGTATTTATAATAGCCTTCCAGACGAGACCTCGTTTTTGGAATGGTAGAAATCCATCTAATTGACCATGCCTTATTCTTTTCATCATTTAATTGAAAGGAAGGCTTTTCATTAACGTTGTTCATACCGACTAATGGTGGAGAGGCAGATTGGGCCAGTTCAGCGATAATCTTGTGGTATTTTAATAGAACAAGTTGGCTTTCAAAACTGAGTCCATAAATATCTAGGGAAGCAGCATTGTGACTAGTAGATAAAAGTTGTTTTTTCCCTTTGAATCCAGTTAGATAGGCATGGCTACCTGAAGTGCTCCCGTATCCAAAGCGCGTTAGATAAACCATCTGCGGTTTCCGTTTTGCCCTGTTATACACAAAATCACGAGCCCGATAATCGATGACACCTGCGCTAAACGCAAAATAAAAACTCCGGTAATATTCGAAATTGACGCCTGTTACGTTTACATTTTTTAAGGTTAAATCACTATAGCTTGGCAGCACTTTACCAACCGCCAATGTTTTAATAGAACTGTAAATTCCTAGAAGCTTTCTAAGTTTTACATTTTCAACACCTTCTTTTTCCAGTAGCGGCTGGATAGCCTTTTGCTTTTCCTCAGTCGACAGGTTTGATTGAAGTAGTTTTTTTAAGGCACCCATTCTTTTTTCTTGAGCCAGGTATTCTTGCTGCAAGGAATCCCGATATGCCTCGAGTTTTTGTTGCCGATCCTTCAGTCCATCATATAAAGCAATGAAAGCCTTAGCTAAGCCTAATGCTGTGTCCTTAAAATGAGTTGTCGTATCGATGGCGCCGCCACCTAAGATAGCAACCCTTGATTCCAATAGCTTATTTTCTATGTCCCTTCTACGAAACCAGTTATCTAGTTCCTGCAAATGAAAAATGGATTGGTCCAGACTCGGCTTGATAATGGGGTTCTTAAGGCTTTCACCTGCCTTTTGGATATAATCGTACAATCTTTTGGCTTTAATGCGAGCAAATTCTCCACTATTAAGTTCAACTCTGAGTCTCGATAGTCACGGAAATATCTTGAATTGCCTTGTCTTTCAAAATAAGTTATCGTAAGAGGTATTTTGTCAGATATCGTTAAGTTTAGGTGTCCTGTAATAAGATGTTGTGACAGGTCTTTTTCTTGAAATGGTGTATCGATGGATGAGCGAAAATGGTAGCTATAGTCCAAAAACCCATCCTGAAAAGAAAGTGTCTTAGCAGCGGGAAGTTTTCCGTTTAGGGTCACGCTGTCCGGCCGAAGACTTGTAAGTGGTCTATTTACTTTAGGAAAAGAAATCGTATTAAGCTTTAGACTGTTGAAAGTCGAAGCGTCAAATTGAGCTTTTAAAAACGCAATCTCAGTTGACAAACGATGCACCGAGTCGGCCCATACAACCACCTTTTCTACTTGACTGTAAGTGCCCCTAAAAATCGGACGGTTTAAAATTAGAGCGATAAGCTTAATTTTAAAACACGTCATCATGAAAAAAACAAGGTTTACGGAGACACAGATCGTGTCGATTTTAAAGCAACAGGAAGC
>JAEWKK010000035.1 GCA_023386045.1 Bacteroidota bacterium | reverse complement strand
AAAAAATTAGAGCGGTCATAAATAGACCGCCCTAAAGAGGCTGACATAAAGTCGCCTAAAAAACAAAATTAAAAATATGATCCAATAACTATTGTTATTTAACACAGAATCTTCGTGGTTCTTTGTGTGCTTAGTGCTCCTTCTCTAAAAAAACAGCCGCATCACAAGGCGAACGGAGAAGCACAGAGAACACGAGAACTGTTATTCAGGGTTCACGTGTTCACAAGTTCTGTTTAAATTTTAAGAGTTTAAGGTTTAAGGTTCTTGAGATGGAAGATTCTTTCTGTAGCGGTTTGGGTTTCCATTTACTTTTCTCGTTTGCCGTTTTCACTGTGTCCTTTGTGGTTCTTTGTGTGCTTAGTGCTCCTTCTCTAAAAAAAAACAGCTGCAACACAAAGCGAACGGAGAAGCACAGAGAACACGAGAGCTTTATTCAGAGTTCACGAGTTCAAACAATCGTTTAATACGAACAGAATTCTCTAACTGTACATTTAGAATAGTTCAATCACCAACAAATCGTGAACTTGTGAACACGTGAACTTGCAACTCTCAGAAACCTTAAACTTTAAACCTTAAACCTTTCAATCCCTATATGCTTTCCAGAATTTTTTGCTCAGGAACTTCAGTACAAGAACAATCACTATTGTGAGTAGAAGAATGATAACAGAACCCCTGCTGATCTGAAGTTTATTGTGGTCAAAAACATCCTGAAGGGTTTGTACAAAAATGAAGCTGACCACCATGTACAATAATCCAGAGTATTCTTTACTGAAAACCCTTTTAATAGAAAAAGGATAGGAGCCAGGCCGGTAATTTCGAAATGAGGGAACAAAGGCAGGTGTTCTTTGAGACCATTCGATAAAATCTTTTCCAAATTTCTTTTCAAGGAATTTTTCTTCGGTGAACATGATCCTTTCGTAATAGATCCAGAATAACAGGGATACAACAGCAAAGAACCAGAAATGCATCACATAAATGGTAATCCCTGCCCACATCAAATAATTGCCCAGGTAAAGAGGGTGTCTTACAATGGAATAAATTCCTTTTGTATTCAGGCTATCAGCTACCTGCTCTTTTGTATTTCGTCCTGAAGTATGAGGAGCTGCCGTGCCAATGGTGATGATCCTGATGGCAAAGCCACTAAGACAAACAATGATGCCCAGTGTTTTGATGCTCCATTCAAGAATGGAAGTATAGTGCGAATAATCCGTAAAATAAATTATAGGTATAACGGCAAGAAAAAGAATAGCAGGAATTTGTCCCCTGTACCTGAACAGGATGCTTCCACTTCTTTCAAATGAATTTGATAATGACATGACCAGGAATTTCAAATGCCGTGATATGCAATAATCACAATGCGAATCATATGCGAATGAAAATAAATCCAACGGTATAAAACATGACATTGATCAGGGGAGGAATTGCTTTTCTGCGGATACTCTTCTGTTTAATTAAAGCCGGTTGCAATCAGATTACTTAGTAAATTGAAATCATAAAGGAATCATCATGAAGCTGCTCTCGATCTCTTTCTTCTTATTGTTTATTCTGACAGCCTGCACTTCATCAAAAAAAATAGGAGCAGGAAGCGACGAGCTGCTGATCATTCCAAGGTCTGGATGGAACGCAGCCGAACCAAGACCTTATAAACAACATGTGCCCTTTCAAATCACGGTTCATCACGAAGGAACAAGACTTGAAGTGAGTGATTCAGCAGCTAAAAAAATCAGGGCAATTCAAAAATGGGGTATGGGTCCTGATCGAAACTGGTCTGATATTCCCTATCATTATTTGATTGCTCCTGACGGCACTATCTATGAAGGCCGGAATGTTTTTACAGTGGGTGAAACTGCTACGGAATATGATCCAACTGGTCACCTGCTTATTACCTGTCTTGGAAACCTGGAAGAACAGGAAGTAAGACCTGAACAACTTTCATCTCTGATCAAACTCATTGCCTGGTGTTGTAAAAAATACCAGCTGCCATTGGAATCTCTTGCCACGCATCGTGATCATTCAAAACAAACCTCCTGCCCCGGTAAAAATCTGTATGCTTATTTCCAAAACGGTTATGTGAAGGAGCAGGTAAACCTTCTTTTAAAATAAGCGGTTAATGATCCTTTGGCTTAAATGGAAATCGGTTATAATTTCCTGTTTAAAAATTCTCTATTTTGACCCTGTTTCACTTGAGCAAAATCAAGATTTGCAGATATGCAATTAATAAATATTTCTGCAGGATTTTATACTCATCCGTAGAATCAGGAAATGCAATATTTTACTCTAAAACATTGGATTTAAAAACATTATTCCTGGCATACAGATTACATAAGATCTATCATTTTGTCAGCCCGGTTTAGTGAATTTACGATCAGGGCTTTGCAAAACCACTATATTTTATACTACTGCTCTTTTAATGGTTGATTCGTGGCTTACAACAGGCTAATTTTAGAGTACCTATGTAAACCCTGAAATCCAATATTCATGAAATACACCATAATCCTGTACCTGTCCTTCTGGCTGCCTGACATAGCCTTAGCGCAACAGGGCGGCAGTTGTTCCAATCCATTTCCACTCGCAGCAAATGGCACAATTCAATCTTTTTTGCCATCAACTACTACTGGTTCATCTGTTGTTTGTACTGCCTACACCAATAATGGTCCGGTAACCTGGTTTTCATTTACAACAAATGCGCAGGCCGAATGTCCTCTGCTTAACATTACCGCATCCAATGGGGGATGGTGTGAGATCGCCATGTATAATGCATGTAATGGAGGCCAGGCCCTGCAAACTGCTTCAAGTATGTGTTTTGATGATGGTACAGGTTTGTGGGCTCCTGCTGAAACACAAACACTGCAACCCAATACTACCTATCTTCTGCGCATAAAAACTGCAACAACTGACAGCATCAAAATCGCTGCTCAATATCATACACCATCAAACAATTTTTGTTCCGGGGCTACTTCTATATCAACTGCGAGCTTTACGGATAACAATGCCTGTCATCATCCGGGTACCGGAGTGTTTGCCGACCAGTTATGTGCTTTTACCTTGGAGAATACAGCCTTCTATCATTTTTACGTAGCCACGCCCGGTTCTGCCATTATCAATATCAGCAGCATCAGTTGTGATAATGGTTCCGGGAATAACACCAGTGGTTTCCAGATCGGTTTCTTCAAAGGCAATTGTGGTGCCCTGATCCCGGTAAATTGTACAAGTGGTACAGGAAATTTTGTTCAGGCCTCCACCGATCCATTACCTGCTGGTACACATGTGTATGTAGCGATTGATGGAATGGCCGGATCCAATTGCCTGTATTCTATTTCCGGTATCAATGTATTTGGAGTACTTGCAGCAGCGCAGTTAAAAAATTTTTCAGCCTGGATTCATCCTGTATCTAATCTTATCAGGTGGGAAAGTAAAAATGAACAATCATTATATTACGAAGTGGAACGCTCCGCAAACGGAACAAGCTTCAGTTCCATTGGTAAGCTGGTATCTGACGCCAGTGGATCGGTGAGTGTGAATTATAGTTTTGAAGACAAATCACCACTGCCTTCTGCATATTACAGGTTAAAGCAATTTCAGAAGAATGGTGATATTTCACTGAGCCAGGTGATCAGGGCAGAGAGAAAGCCATCACCCTATCAATTGGAAATGATCAATCCTGTGCAATCATCACTTGAAATGTATTTATTGTCGCCGGTGAATGAACAATTGAATTATTCGATCAGCAATTTATCCGGACAGGTAATGATGAAAGGAATCGTTCAGGCACGACCTGAAAGAACCATGATCTATAGAAACATTGCAGAATTGCCTGCTGGCCGTTATGTGATTCAATTCCAGGGTAAAGAAATAAGCTTCAGCAGATCATTCATTAAACTCTGACCTGGTTAGACCGTAGCTGCAGCTTCAGCCCTTACAGATGTTGTTGTGTTTTTCTTCTGCTGGTAGATAGGAGATTTGGCAAGTCCCCATTTATTCAGTCGGTACATGATGGAATTTCCCAGCACTCCCAGTCCATATTTCATACTTCTGCTGAAATTGATGGAGGATGCTTCTTCAAAATATTTGGCAGGACAGCTGATCTCACCGATCTCGTAATCCAGGTAAAAGATCTGTGTGATCATCTGGTTGTCAAAAATAAAATCATCTGAATTGGCTTCGAAGTTGACCCTCTCAAGGATCTCTCTTGAAAAAGCACGATAGCCTGTATGGTATTCTGAAAGTTTTTCCCAGATGATAAAATTCTGAGACCAGGTGAGCATGCGGTTAAAAACATATTTATAAACAGGCATTCCATTGATCATGGCCTTATCGCCAAGGATCCTGGAACCAAAAACCACGTGGAATACATCGTTTGCAATCAGGTAAGCCATGGAAGGAATCAGCTTGGGATTATACTGGTAATCCGGGTGCAGCATGATCACGATATCAGCTCCAATTGCCAGCGCATGCCTGTAACAGCTTTTCTGGTTGCCACCGTAACCCTTATTCTGATCGTGCCTGACGATATGTTTTATGCCGAGTCGTTCACCCACGGCAACCGTATCATCCTTGCTGGCATCATCAACCAGGATCACATCGTCCACAACATTGAAATCTATTTCGCGGTAAGTTTTTTCCAGAGTTTTGGCAGCATTGTAGGCAGGAAGTACTACCACCACCTTTTTCCCATTCGTCATAAACAGTTTTTGTAGGTGTACAATTTAAAAAACCTTCGCGAAACATACAAGGATAATCAGGTAAAATCCTTATAAAAAAATAAGAATTTAGCAGGAGGACTTTGCTTGTAACGGTTGAATTTTTTCACTACATTATACCTCTTCTGCCAAAACAAGGTTATGAGTACAAAATCCAAAACCAAAACAAAACAAGCCCAAACTGAAATTAAGCAGGTGAAAGTTCAACCTAAAAAGACTTTTGACCTGCATGTTTACCTGCTTTTGGGGATGATCCTCTTATTCGTTTTGCTGCGAATCAGGTTGCTGGATATACCGCTTGAGAGGGATGAAGGTGAATATGCCTATATCGGTAAGCTGCTTATGGAAGGCATTGCGCCCTACAAAGAAGCATACAATATGAAGCTTCCGGGAACGTATTTCATGTATGCATTGATCATGTCTATTTTTGGCAGTACCACCAGTGGTATCCATATAGGGCTGATGCTGGTAAACGCAGCCACCATCGCCATTTTATTTTTTGGTTTCAGGAGAATATTTAATGCACCCATTGCATTATTTGCGTCATCTGTGTATGGACTTATGTCTTTGAGTTCAAACTTTATGGGATTCGCTGCTCATGCTACCCAGTTTGTTAGTTTCTTTTCAGCCGCGGGCATTTACTTTCTTTCAGTTTTTTTAGTGAATAGAAAATTACTAACCGCTTTCCTGATAGGACTCATGTTCGGACTTTCCTTCCTTATGAAACAACAGGCTGTTTTTTTTCTCCTGTTGGGAGGCATACTGGTGGTAGTTACAGGTATTCTTAAAAAACCCGTTTCTTTTTTGAAAATAAGCTTAGAGGGACTGGTTTATTCCGCCGGGGCCATTCTGCCTTATGCCCTTACAGCATTGTATTTAAAAATGGCTGGCGTGTTTGATAAATTCTGGTTCTGGACGGTCACCTATGCCAGCAAATATGCTTCTGGACTCAGCCTGAAGGATGGGCGCGCCACATTTAATGAATCATTTTCACCCATGTGGCAAGAGTTCAAGATCTTCTGGTTTCTTTTACTTGCCGGACTTGCCGTGACTATTCTCAGTAAAATGTCTGTCATTCAGAAACTGATCGCGATTTCATTTACTGTTTTTGCCTTTCTTACAGTCTGTCCAGGTTTTTATTTCCGCCAGCATTATTTCATTCCTTTTTTACCGGCAGTAGGGTTGATGGGAGGTATCGCATTGAATTATCTTTCAGAGCAACTGGCAGGTCTTATGAACAGGAAGTCATTTGCCTACCTTCCTTTTGTCGTATTTATCATTGCGCTCTTTATCATCCTGCCACAAAAGAATGAATATTACCTGCAGCCGGATGCTGAAACCATTTCAAAAAATATCTATGGCAGCAATCCATTTGTTGAATCTGTGGTGATCTCCGATTATATAAAATCCAATTCATCTCAGGGTGATAAGATCGCGGTACTGGGATCGGAACCACAGATCTATTTTTACTCCGACAGGCATGCGGCATCAGGCCATATTTATACTTATGGGCTGATGGAAGAAAACAACAGCTATAATTTAAAGATGCAGGAAGAGATGATCTCCGAGATCGAAAAAAATAAACCTGAGTTTTTATTGATCTGCAATATTGGAACATCATGGCTCAGGAGAGCTAATTCACCCTCAAAAATTTTTGACTGGAGCAGCAACTATGCGCAGCAGTATTATGATATGGTGGGTGTAACGGATATAATTTCCAATACGCAAACCAATTATGTTTGGGGGAAGGATGTGCCACAATACCGTCCCGGATCAGAGAATTTGATCTATATTTTTAAGAAAAAAACACAGATTAATTAGGATTAATAAAGATTAATACGGATCACAGATTACACAGAATTAGAAAACAATCACAGATTACACAGAATTAGAAAGCAATCACAGATTACACAGATTTCACAGATTGGTGTATTGATGTGTAAGTACTTTGATGGAAACTGTTTTTTATAATATTCATTCATGTTTGTATCACAGTTGTTGAAAATGATTACACCACCTGGATTTCCTGCTTTTAAAAAATAATCTGTGCCAATCTTGCAATCTGTGATCCAAATCTGATCTCAATAATCCATTATCAGTAAAGCTTTCTTTTTTCAGAATTAGATAACAATCACAGATTACACAGATTTCACAGATTGGTGTATTGATGTGTAAGTACTTTGATGGAAACTGTTTTTTATAATATTCATTCATGGTTGTATCACAGCTGTTGAAAATGATTACACTACCTGGAATATTCCTGCTTTTAAAAAATAATCTGTGCCAATCTGTGCAATCTGTGATCCATATCTGATCTCAATTCTTTTTTCAGAATTAGAACGCAATCACAGATTACACAGATTTCACAGATTGGTGTATTTGTGTGTAACTACTTTTAGGAAACTGTCTTTTAAATAGTATTCATTCCTGGTTGTATCAAAGTTGTTGAAAAATGACTGCACTACCTGGAATATTCCTGCTTTTAAAAAATAATCTGTGCCAATCTGTGCAATCTGCGATTCAACTTCTTAATCAGTGTAATCTGTGATACAACTTCTTAATCAGTATAATCTGCGATCCGTTATAATCCTAATTGTTGTAAGAGTTTTTGTTCCAGGATCAACCCGCTGTTTTTTGCTTTGATGGCATCTTGCTTTGCAAGGTCTATCTTGTTAAGTTTGATATAAGTGTATGCCCTGTTCACATAAAAATCAGGCAGGGGCTTTAATTCAATGGCCTTATTGATATAGGTCAGTGATGAATCAGGCTGGTTTAATTCCCGGAAGCAGGTTCCTGTAAGATTGATGATCTCTATATCATCAGTTTGCAGTGCCAGGTAATTTTTGAAATCATTCAGGCAGTTCTGGTAATTCTTTAATTGGAGGTGAGTATATCCACGGTTGCGGAATGACTGTTTATAATTAGGAACTGACTTAAGCGCCCGGTTAAAACAATCAAGTGCTGAATCAAGTTGGTTTCTTGAAATATAGATCACACCCAGGTTATCCAATGCCGTAGCATAATCAGGTTTTACCTCGAGGGCTCTTTTATAATCTGCATAAGCCAGTTCTGGTTTGTCGGTATTGAAATAAATATTGCCTCTTGCGGTCAGTGCTTCATTGTCGTAGATATTCAGGGCTACGGCATTATTAAAGCATTCGAATGCAGAATCATAACTGTTCTGGGCCAGCAGGAGGTTACCCCGGTTGGTATAGGCCCTTGCACTTGGAGCTGTTTTAATTGCATGATCCCATAGTGAAGCCCCGTTATGCCAGGTGCCTGCCTGTACAAATGTGATAATGGCCAGCACAATACTAAGAGGCAAAATAATGCGGCTTGCTTTTTGAAAATTTCCTTTTACATATTTGCTCAGGTAATGTCCTCCAATATAAAATATACCTATCAGTGGAATATAAGTGTACCTGTCTGCCATTACAGCTCCGCCAACAGTAACAATTTGCAATACCAGTAAAAGGTTTATAAGAAAGAAGAGAATTCCAAACGCAACCACCCTGTCTTTTTTTAATGATTGAAAAAACAGGTAAGCCAGGATAACTGAAATAACAGGTGAAAAGAAATAAGCAGCGGGTAAGGGAAGGTTGATCGGGGGAAAGGCATAAAAAGGCGCCAGGTTAAATGGCAATACTGTTTTTACCATGTACATCATGATCCCATAGGTGGCAAACAATGATTTCTGCCAGAAAGGAAATAAGCTTTTGGTTGCCCCGGCTTTTTCCTGTGCCATATAAGTGAGTATGCCTATGCCTGCAGCCATGATAAAGAAAGGCGCTTTTTCAAGAAATAATTTTGCTGTTAGTGGTCTTCTTCTTAGGAGATCAATGCAAAAAAGGGCTACAGGGAAAATAACTGCCGCTGGTTTTGACAAAAGGGAGAGCAATAAGAAAACCAACGTAAGCCAGTATTGTTTTTTAGATCCTGTATCCACGTATTTGGTATAGGACATTAATCCCAAAAGAAAGAAGATGCTATACAACACATCTTTTCTTTCCGCTACCCAGGCTACTGATTCCACGTGAAGCGGATGAATGGCAAAGAGGATGGCCGTAGCATAAGCGATAATGATATTTTTCTTACTAAGAGAATAGGTCAGGCGAAATACCAGTACACAATTGATCAGGTGAAATAGCAGGTTGAAAAGATGATAGGACCAGGCATCGTTTCCGGAAATGAAATAATTAATCGCAAGTGAAAGCATGGTCAGGGGATGATAGTTACCCTGAACCGGTGTGGTTAGTATGAGTCCTATATTGGAAAAGCTCCTGATAATTGCGTTGTCATAAGCATAATCACCATCATCCCAGTTCACAAAATCTGCCTGTAAAACCGGAAGGTAGGCCAGGAAAGTAATGGTAAGGATGATGCCCAGCGCCAGTTTGATATTTTTAGATTCGATTTCAGCAGCATTCAAGGCCAGCATTTGTTGTCTTGACATCTCATGAACGGCATCTTTTCTCTTACCCTTCTTCGATGGTGTTTTTGGTTGTGTAGACATAAGCAGTTTATACCCTGTATAGTTAATTATTTTTCGCCAGATCCACAATAAGAAAATCAGCAGGCTACAAGGTTTTTCTTTCAATCAATATGCTTGCATCTGGGCTATGGGAAGTTTATATTTATGGGTATGTCAAAAAAGAAACATCGCAGCGCTCATACGGGAACTGGCACAATGGAGCAGGTGGTTAAACCTGCAGCTTCCAAAAAAAGCGCTGGCTCAAAAACAAAGAACTTCAACAGCCCCATGCCATCTGATAAAATGCTGGTCCTGGGTATTGCGGTGATCACCTGGTTGTTTTATAGTGTTTCACTGAGTAATCAGTTTACGAATTGGGATGATCTGGGATATGTAAAAGATAATCCACTGGTGAAGGACCTTTCTGCCGAAGGCATTAAAAATATTTTTTCACTTCCTGTGATGGGTAACTACCACCCGCTGACTATCCTTTCCTATGCCATTGAATACAGCTTCTTTGGACTGGATCCATGGATCTATCATTTTGACAACCTCCTGCTGCATGTACTGGTGACTATTCTTGTTTTCTATTTTGTAAAACAACTGACGGCAAAACCATTGGCTGCAGTAATAGCAGCCTTACTCTTTGGACTTCACCCCATGCACGTTGAATCAGTTGCCTGGATCTCGGGAAGAAAGGATATGATGTACAGTATTTTTTACATCGCAGCTATGATAACCTATCTGGCATATGCAAGGAATACAGATCAAAAAAAAGCAAAATGGTACGGACTGACCCTGTTTTTCTTTATTTGTTCACTACTGGGCAAACCGGTAGCAGTGATATTGCCGGTAACACTTTTTCTTCTGGATTATTTTGAAAAAAGAAAACTGCAGCTTTCACTTCTTACCGAAAAAATTCCCCTGTTCCTGATCGCCATTGGCTTTGGTATCAAATCGGTAATAGACCAGAACTCTATTGGTGCCCTGGCAACAAAGAGCATTGGATTTTCTGTTCTCGAAAGAATTGCGCTTGGTTCTTACGCACTGGTAAATTATTTATGGAAGGCAGTTGTACCTGCAGGGCTGAGCTGCGTTTATCCTTATCCTCAAAGAACTGAAAACGGACTTGATATGTCCTATTTTATTTATCCTCTCATTGTGCTCTCTCTTGCTTTCCTGGTTTGGAGATTTGCCCGGAAGAACCGTGTGGTCATGTTCGGTATTTTATTTTTCGGAGTCAATATCGCTTTGCTGCTTCAGTTCATCCCAGTGGGAGGCGCTATCCTCGCCGACAGGTATACTTATATTCCCTACCTGGGATTTTTTATCATTGCCGGCTGTTATGTAGCTGAATATTCCGACCGCCATGTTTCCAACAAATATCTTCCTGTTGCCGCCATGATGCTGTATATAATCGTGCTCGGGTTTGTAACGCGGGAACGTTCAAAGGTCTGGTATGACACCATCAGCCTCTGGAAAGATGAAATAAAAAAACACCCGGAATTTCCGGAAGCCTATAACAATCTTGGTTTTCATTATTTCGACAAGTACAACCTGAGTAAGGATGGCATGGAAAGAAAACTGTTTTATGATTCTTCTTACAACCTGCTTAATACTGCCATCAACATCAAACCTGATTTTGCCAAGGCTTATGTTTCCCTGGGAGAATTAGAGCGTGTGACGGGGAAATTTAATGAAGCCAAGAACTATTATTACCGTGCTTTGTCCTTTGATGAAGAAAGGGCCATAGTGAATGCTTACCTGGGGTTGGGTATTACCTATGCAATGAACAATGAAGTTGATTCGGCTGGCAAATACCTTTCGCTGGCCGTACAGAAGCAGCCGCAATTTCCGGAAGGCCACAACAGCTATGGTAATTTTTTTGTGATGAGAAACATGCCAGACAGCGCCATTAAGGAATATAGTCTCGCTATTAGTCAGAATCCCGATATGTACGATCCCTATCTGAACAGGGCAAGACTTCTTCAGCAAATGAAAAGATGTAATGAAGCCATGAATGATTTTGCTGCGGCAATCCAATTGATGCCTGAAAGACCGGAAGCTTATTACGCCCGTTCTTTTTGTTATGCCGACCAGGGAAACAGATCACTTGCCTTGCAGGATGTGGAAAGAGCGATCTCTCTTGGTTTTACAGCTGTTGATAACCAGTATTACCAATCGTTGAAGGGGAGGTAGTTGGCGGATGGCGGATGGCGGATGGCGTATGGCATATGGCGAATGGCATATAGCATAGGGATTTAGCGAATGGCATATAGCGTATGGCATATGGCTTATTGCATATAACTTATGGCTTAGGGTAATTGCAATAGGAGGAAATTGAAATGGGATCGTGAACAATTCAAATAATGATTTAACTAATCGATGGATCATGTCAGCAACAAAAGAAATAGCAGGAAGGCTCCGGGAAGTATTTCTTAATGGACACTGGATTGCCAATACCAATTACAGGGAACAACTGTTGAACATCAGCCTGGAGCAGGCCATTCATAAACCTGGCAGCCTGAATACGATTGCTGAACTGACCTATCATATCAATTATTATCTCCGGGGTTTGCTCAATGTATTCAAAGGAGGAAAATTAGAGATCAGTGATAAATATAGTTTTGATCTTGCTCCCCTGGAAACTGATGCGGCATGGAAGGAACTGGTCGATGAATTTCTTGAAAACGCGGAAGCTTTTTCCAGCGAGGTGGAACAAATGCCCGAAAGCCAGCTGGAACAGCCTTTTGTAGATCCCAAATACGGAACTTACCTCCGCAATATCGAAGCGGTGATTGAACACAGTTATTATCATTTGGGTCAGGTGGTCATTATTAGGAAGATGATTGGGAATGGTGAATGGTGAATGGTGAGTGGTGAGAGGTGAGTGGTGAGTAGTGAGCCCATGCCTAACCTTCCGTGTCATTTTAAATCTTCAACAATACGCCAAAAGCTACATGCAGTAAGCTTTACGCTGCCATTCCATTGGTCATCAGTTATAACCTGATCTTCCAAAGCTATATCTCCATTCGCTAATTTCCATCTGACCTAAACCATCCGCCATGAAACATCTGCTATGAACCATGAACCATCTGCTATCCGCCATCTGCTATGAACCATGAACTATATGCCATCCGCTTTCTGCCATTTGCCATATGCCATCAGCCATTCTGCTATGAACTATGAACCATATGCCATATGCTATCCGCCATCTGCCAACAAAAAAAAGGACGTCCTTGCGGACGTCCTTGCTAAGATTGAAGGAATTAACCTTACTGTTTTACATGAAGTAACTTACCTGTTACTCTTTCTCCACCTACATTCAGAACATAGATCAGGTTTTGTTGTGCTTCCGCACCGATCTTGTATTCGATCACCTGATTTTTGTTAGCCTGCAGATAGCCGTTATAGATAACACTTACGCGCTGTCCCATCATGTTGTAAACTTCGAGTTGTGCTTTTCCAGAAACCGGTGATGCAATGGTGAATTTCACCACATCATTAAACGGATTTGGATGAGCAGTTACTGAAATTTGTTTCACGATGTCAGAAGGTTCAACCACTGTAGCAGGGTTTCCACCTCTGAGTTGCAGGGTTTCATCAACGATACAGGCAGCTACATTCACAGTGAATGACTGTGCATCTGTACATCCTGTATTGGTATTGATGACTGTAAATGTTCCTGTATAAGAGCCAGATGCAACGTTTCCTAGATTTACAGTTACATTGTTTGTGAGCAATGTGGTGTAATTAACGTTAGTTAATCCTGCCAGCAATGCTGCTGCATCCCATGTAATGCTGTAAGAATAAGGAGCGCCTGTTGTTCCATTGTAAGTGAGACTTGCTGTGTTATTAGAAGTACCACCACAGAAAGCTGATGCAACATTTGCACTTGCAAGGCTACCAGATGAATTTGTCAGGTTCAGGTTGTAATCACCTGTCCAATATTTCCAGCCGTCAAATGCATTGTTAAATGCATCTACTACACCATTTACTTCAGCGTAGCCTGGAACGCCAGAACCTGGAACCAGTGCGCCGGCAAGCAGCTTGTTGGCCAGTTCTAACAGGTCGGCTACAGTTACGTTAGTAAGTGCACCATTGTTAGTCAGGTAGTTTACCACGTTTGCATCCAGTGTCACTTTCTTATAAGTACAAGGAACAGGATCAGTACCGCAGTTGCCTGCAGTTTTATTGGTCAGGTTCTGTACATAGAAGAAGGCATCATCACCACCATTGTACTTGATTGGGAAGTCCATCAGGTTGCCAGAAGGACCAGAGTTACCCAGTCTTGTATTCAGGGTGAGAACGATGGTTTGAGACAACAGGTTGTTGTTAATTCTGCCTTGCTTGGTCAGGTAAGTTGCAAGAATGTTGTTACCTGGAGTCCAGCAGGAAGGCAGGGTAGTACCGCTGACATAATCCACAGTACAATCTCCCCACAGTGCTCTTGGAGTACCACCACCAGGCATTGAATTATTCAAGATCTGGGCAGCGGTTGCCGTAGCAGGGATCGTAACATAATTCCATTGTGGATTGGCTATGTCATTGATGCCAACTGTGATCGGATTTGGAACAGGGATCTGTCCTGCAGGTGCTGTAACACCCAATGCACGCTTGATCAAACCGAGTGCATTAAAGGCTTCACCATTATTACAGCTCTGGCCATTGGTGTTTCCATAATAACCTTGTGTGTATGAGCCATAAGGCGCACCGCACTCGATCACTTTAGTTACACTGGCTGTAGCTGTAGAAGTACAACCGTTAGTTGGGTTAGTTACCCTCAGTGTATACAATCCACCAGTGTTTACGTTTGGAGAAGCAGCAGTAGAGCTGAATCCGTTAGGACCACTCCACAGGAAGCTCACACCACCAGTTGGTGAAGTGCCACCTAATTGTACTGATGTTTGACCGCATGCAATTGTACCACCTGTTGCAGAAGCACCTGGAGCTGTAGTGTTCACAGATACAGATGCAGTAGCTGTAGAAGTACAACCGTTAGTTGGGTTAGTCACCCTTAAAGTATAGAGTCCGCCAACACAAACACTTGGAGAAGCGGCAGTAGAGCTGAAGCTGCTAGGTCCACTCCACAGGAAGCTTACGCCACCTGTTGGTGAAGTACCACCTAATTGTACTGAGGTTACAGAGCATGTAATCGTACCACCAGTTGCAGAAGCACCCGGAGCTGTTGTATTAACAGATACTGATGCAGTAGCAGTAGAAGTACAACCGTTAGTTGGGTTAGTTACAGTTAATGTATATAATCCACCTGTGCTTACACTCGGAGAAGCGGCAGTAGAGCTGAAGCTGCTAGGACCACTCCACAGGAAGCCCACGCCGCCTGTACCGGAAGATCCACCCAGTGTTACAGAACTAACCGAACATGTGATCGTACCACCTGTTGCCGTTGCACCGGGAGCTGTCGTATTCACGCTTACAGAAGCTGTGGCGGTTGCCGTACAACCTCCATTCGGATTGGTAACTGTTAAAGTATATAGTCCACCTACAGAAACTGTTGGTGAAGCAGCAGTAGAACTAAAGCTGTTGGGACCACTCCACAGGAAGGTACCTGCTGGAGGTGTTCCTGTTCCACCCAGAGTTACAGTAGGATTGGAGCAGGTGATGGTACCGCCAGTTGCAGCGGCAGTTACATTACAAACCAGTACATCAGAACCCTGGAGCTGGTTGTCCTGAGAACCTAAAGAAATCACCTGGTTTTGAGATGCACCATTACCTAAGATGAGATTTCCTAAAGTAAAATGGTAAGGACCACCGGAAATGGATGATGAACCCAGGCCAGGACCATAAGTATAACCTGTACCATTACCACCAATAGCAATATGGCCTGCAAGAGAGATCAACAAATCATAATTACCGGAGGTAGGACCATCCCATGTCAATTCGTATTCTGCGAATTGATCATTGGCACCACTGCTGTATTGCAGGAAAGTAAGTGCCGCATTGCTAATGGTTCCATTATTGGATCTTAATTCGACCCTTCTTCCATTGGAACCACCCATGGCTGCATCAAAAGCAGCAACTCTTGAGGCAACGTCACCGCCTGCTCCTGGAACAGAAGTGGTGGTGGCATAAGCTGCTGCCGGCACAGCCGAAGCATAAACTGGTGTTGAAAGATCCAAAGCCTGGCATTGTGCAGCAGTAACCTTTGAACCAAGGTTTCCGCAAGGGTTAATTGTATTGTATGTTCCTGGGAAAATGGAATTCGATACAGAGACTGCCTGTGGCCATCCCTGGATGAAATCATAGGCATGAATGTTTCCCTTCACAGCCTGGTGTTGAATGTACAATTTGTAATGTCCACTCAAATCCGCAGGAATGTTCATCAGAAACACCCTTTGAAGAACTGCCTGTCCTTCAAAAAACTGTGAATTGTTTCCCTGGACGATAGATCCAATCCAGACTACATTGCCAAGAGTTGGGTTTTCATTTGAAGACTGCGAAAAATCTACGCCAGAAAAATTGCTGGCATTTGGAGCTTTTTGCGCCATCGAACGAGTTCCCATCACCGTTAGCAGGAATAACGCCAGGATGAACTTGACGCTACTCGCAAATCGTGTTCGCCATTTGTCAACGGCTCGATTACATCGGGTAGATGTTCTCATAAATGTTTGTTTTTGATTGTGAAATGATACGGCTCTTTTACAATACTGGATGTGGTCTGCTTCGGAGGATAGGAGCAAGAAATTTTATACAGGCGGGGATTTGCCATAGGCAAACCATGGAAATGCAACTATGAAAAAAGGATCATATTTTTTGTACAATATCATAGCCGTGACAATGCCAACAATAGTTGATAGGGGTTAAGCAAAAGGCCTAACAGGAATCATTGAACAAATCAGGGCTACTACATAGGAAGGAAAGACAACGGGCTGTTAAGGAAGTAATTCAGAGGGGGCGGGAATAGTTTTGGTTAATTGTAGGAACAAGACGGGAATGGAACGAGTCCATTGGGGTCAAATTTATATAACTTAATCACTTAAATCAAAATTTTCAGGATTATTTTTTTAAAAGTGGAAAAGATATTTCCTGGTCAGACCGAATGCCGATGCTATCAGAAGAAAATTTATTTTCTACATAAATGTCCTCTTCATATAAAATTTTAGAAACAATTGGAATTATGCACTTGCATATGAATCAATGCATCAGGTGGAAGGATCTGCTGGAAGGAGTATTCTGAATACCGAGCCTTCACCGGGCCGGCTATCTGCCCAGATCTTCCCTCCATGGTTCTCTACTACTTTTCGAACAATGGAAAGGCCAACACCCGTACCCTTGTATTCTGTATTTCCATGCAACCGGGTAAAGACATTAAAAATTCTTTCAGCTTCCTTTGGCTCAAAACCAATCCCATTGTCCTGCACCTCAATCAGGTAAAAATCTTTTTCAGCTTCTTCTTTACCTAACTGTATGGGCGACTGGCTGCCCTTTATTTTTTGCGAGCGAATTTCTACCTGCGGAGGAACACCCGGGCGATTGTATTTTAAGGCATTGCTGATCAAATTCTGGAACATCTGCTGCATCTGGCGACGGTGACCTACCACCACAGGAAGTGGCCCTACCTTTACTGTTGCACCTTTTTGTTCGATCTCCAGCTCCAGGTCCTGCAATACCATTTGTAATTTCTGATTCAGGTCGATGCGCTCTTCAAGATCCACACCGCGACTTACATGAGAATACACCAGCAGGTCATCAATCAGTGCTCCCATTCTCCTGGCCGCATTTTCCATCCGTTCAAACAATCGCCGGTCATCATCTCCCATACGGTCGCTTAATTTTTCCTTAAGACGATCACTGAAAAAATGGATCTTCCGGATAGGTTCCTTCATATCATGTGAGGCAGCATAAGCAAATTCTTCGAGGTTGGCATTGGAACGCTTCAGTTCCTTGAGATTCATTTCCAGTTGGAGCTGCGTTTCTTTTACAGAGGTAACATCGGTAAAAACATTGATCAACCGGTTCTCATCCATCCGCGAAACGGCGAGCTCCAGCCATCTTCCTCCCGGTTCAAAAAAATACTGGGTGATGAAAGGCTGCCCGGTTTCCAGCGTTTCCAGGGCTTTCTGAAACAATTCAGAACTTAACATATTGGGGTCAATGTCCGTCACCCTGCTGCTCAATAATTTTTTAAGAGGAACACCAATGAATTTTTCCGCCATCTCATTGGCCATGATGGTTCTTCCGTCAACCACTTCATCGTTATCACCCCTGATCACTTCCGTAACCGTAATGCCGCTGGGTGAATGCATCAAAATATTGTCGAGCAGGTTTTTTTGTTGTTCCAGTTTTAATGCCGCTTCTCTTTTCGAAGTGATGTTCATAAAGGTGACGGCAATGCCCTCTTCGCCTCTCTTAACCACAGATACATCAAACCAGGCATTCAGACCAAGATTGGTGGAGAACAGTTCCTTGCGGAGTGGATGGCCAGTTACCAGCACACTTCTGTACAGGTCAAAAACTCCATTGTTCTTTGAATTCGGAAATATTTCCAGGTAGTTTCTTCCTGTTACGTCTTCCTTCAAACCCAGGATGGAAAGAAACTGGCGGTTGATCTTTACAATCTTCAGGTCTACGATCTTTCCTGTTTCATCTTTGATGGCATCCATGGCTGCAACACCACTTGTGGATGCATCCAGTATGCTGTTACTGAGTTCTGTTTGCTGTTCCAGGTCTGCCGTTCTTTCTTTTACCCTTCTTTGGAGTTCCGCTTCATTTTCCTCAAGCTCCTTCTGGTGTTTCACATCGTTGGTGATATCCTGGATGATGCCGATGATGCAATAGGGCCTGCCTTCCTTATCAAAAAAAGTATTTCCATAAGATCTCAATACCAGCTGGGATCCATTGACTGGATGAACCACACGATAGGTGAGGAGATGACGGCTTTGATCCATATGCTGAAGCGTAGATCCAATGGCATGCTTCACCCTTTGCCGGTCATCTTCATAAATACGTCCAAATATATCTTCCATGTCCTGGTGCTGTTCCTTTAATCCGAACCAGTCCATAACTCTTTGCGAATAGGTGGCCGTATTTTTTATGAGGTCAACATGAAAGGTTCCCAGTTCTGCAACGGCAATGGCTAAACGAAGCTCCTCTTCTTTTTCTTCAATTTTCTTTCGGGATAAAACCATTTCGGTAACATCAATGGCCATGGCCAGTATGCCCGAAACCTTTCCATCTTCATCTTTTAAGGCCTGGTAGACCAGGTTCACATAAACAGTTTCTGCATGGTTATTTCTACGCAACATCACAGGTCTTTCATTTTCCCTGTAGATTTTCCCGGTTGTATAAACTTCGTTTACGATTGATTCCAGCCCCTGGTTCCTGGCTTCAGGTATGGCAACAAACAGGGGTTGATTAATGACTTCTTTTTTAGTTTTATCCCAGAGCTCTAACATGCTCTCATTTGCAATTTCCACTTTATGATCTGCTCCGCGAAGAATACACATGGCAACAGGAGCCTGTAAGACAGTATTGGATAAATGGTCATCTTTTCTTTTTTGTGACGAAGGTTCTTTTGACTGTATGAGGTCCTCTCCAGGTTTGTCTTCAATACGGTAAATGATGTATTGAACATTACCTTCCTCATCTAATACTGGCTGATTCACAGCCTGCCAGGATTTTTTTTCAATCCGGGTTTTATCATGGCCCTGCATATCTTCATGCCATTCTATCACAACTTCTTTTTTTTGAACCAGGGCCTTCTGTAATGATTCAAGTAATTTTTTTGGATCAGGAGAATAGGAAGCAGGTAGATCTTCAGAAAGTTTTGGAAAGCTTTGGCCCAGAAGTTTTTTCCTGGGAAGCCCGATAAAATTGATAAAAGCATCAGATGCAGCAAGAATGGTAAAATCGGGTGGTTCCGGTAATACTATAAGGTACTTGCCCGGCAAAGCATTCAATAACATTAGGATGGCGGACCCGGTTTCACGTATTGGCAACATTCAATGGCTTTAAGGTATTCTAAGTTAAGCCTAAAAGCCCAGATGGATGGGCTATGTCATAGATGATGAGTTTACTCCATAAGTTCCCAGGCACTTTTATATGCTTCTTTTTCCTGTGCATAATTTACCAGGTCATTGTAAAATGGAAATTGTGCCAGGGTTGCGCTGTCGCCTATCATCACAAGTTTTTTTCTTGCTCTCGTCATGGCAACATTCATTCGCCTGATGTCGGATAAGAAACCGATGGTGCTGTCTGCATTGCTGCGGGTCATGCTGATGAAAATAGCATCTCTTTCCTGGCCCTGGAAACTATCAACTGTATTGACAGTTATGTGTGAACGGAAGTTTTCAGGAAGTAAAAAGATCTTTTCCTTCAACAATTCCACCTGGTGCCGGTAGGGCGAGATGACACCAACACTGGGTAATGGAACATTTTCCATAGCTGAAATTTCATCCATGTAATGGTGTAATTGCCTTACAAGGAAAACGGCTTCTTCTTCATTGGAAAGACTGGTGCCTTCCAGCTTTTCATCAAAGCCACAACCGGCAGTATCAATAAAAAGCAGGGGAAGGTCACCGTCAAAAACTTTATGGTGAGCTACCGAATCACTGGCCCTGAGCTTATTCTCATAAAATTCCCTTGAGGGAAAACCCATGATGGTTTCATTCATGCGGTACTGGACTTCCAGTAGTACAACGGATTCGGGATGAGCCCTTACATTTTTTTCCATTAATGTCAGCATCAATTCCTTTGTGGCTTCTGCCGATTTTATAGTGGGTGGCAACTGGTTGTGATCACCTGCCATGACCAGTTTTTTTGCCTTGAGTATGGGTATCCAGCAGGAAGGCTCCAGGGCCTGGCCCGCTTCGTCGATCACTACGGTATGAAAACTTCGTGTCCTGATGGAATAATGATTGGCGCCAACGAGTGTTGATGTGATCACATCTGCTTTGCCCAATACATCTTCCGAAATGTATTGTTCGGTTTTTTCGATCTCCCTGCTGATATTCCTGGCTTCAGTAAAAAGTGCCTTGCGCTGCTCTCTTTCAGCCGGGCCAAAGCTTCTTTTGTATTTATGCGCCAGGTCGCGATATTCCGCAGCCTGTTTTTTCAATCTTTTGATCTCACGGGCAGTACTATGCGAAGAGATCCTGCTATCAAGCGTCAGCAACAGCTGCTTCTCATTCACTCTTGCAGGGTTGCCGATGCGTACCACATTCAGTCCTGCTTCAGCCAGTTTTTCAGTCAGCAGGTCAACTGCAGCATTGCTCGGAGCCGTTACCAGTATTTGCTGTTTTTCCTGCCGGATCAGGGCTTTTACAGCCTGTACTAATGTAGTAGTCTTGCCGGTGCCTGGCGGACCATGAACAATAGCGAGATCCTGTGCAGAAAGGATTTTATTTACAGCTTCATTCTGTTTATCATTTAAATGATTTGATTTAACGGTTGGAATATCATGAAATACAGGATTGTTCTTCCCGGTGAGTATCTGTACCAGTCTTCCTTCTTCTTTTTTTTCTGCGATGGAGATGGCAGATTTTAATGCCTGTTCCATTTCCTGGTAGCTGTTTTCATCAAACACCGCGTCGATGCCGAGCTTTCCTCTTCGCGTCCAGTCGGGAAGTTCATCTGTTCGCAAGGAAAGTTTCATCCTGTTGCCACTGATGTAGGAAATAACGCCTTCAATGCGGTCCTGCCTGGGATCAAACTGGGAAAAAAGCGCTGCAGACATGCCGAAGCGAAACTGGTGCAGCAGGTCCTGGTGAGTGGTTCTTTCTACTTCAACAGTTAAATAATCACCACGACCCAGCTCTGTATCCCTGATAGCAATGGGATACCATGAAGTGCCATTTTCTCTTTTCTCCGCGATGGAGAAGGTGCTGGTGAGTTTTTCAAATGTTCTGCGGTCCTCCTCTTTTTCAATAAGCAATAACTGCTGCAACCTCGTGAAATAATCCATCGGCCAAAAATAATCACAGATTACTCAGAAATGCATATCACAGATTATACGGATAAATGCGGATCACAGATTACACGAAATGCGGATCACAGATTACACAGATTGGGAACCTGATTGAGATAATATTCGAAACAAGTTCATAGGGACACTTATATCTACAGTTATTGAGTTACTCTGCCCTAATCTTATAATCCACGATTAATCATCTGTGTTAATCTGTGCAATCTGTGATTTGTTTTTAATTAACTGGTAGAAAATACGCTGATGCACCATTTAGTATCACAGATTACACAGAAATGCGGATCACAGATTACACAGATTGGGAACCTGATTGAGATAATATTCGAAACAAGTTCATAGGGACACTTATATCTACAGTTATTGAGTTACTGTGCCCTAATCTTATAATCCACAATAATCATCTGTGTTAATCTGTGCAATCTGTGATTTGTTTTTAATTAATCTGCCCTAATCTTATAATCCTTGATGAATTATCAATGTAAATCTGTGTAATCTGTGATTCTATATAATCTGAGGAATCTGTGATTAGCATCATTTTTGAAATCAATTTACCTCATGATGAATGAAGATGTATACCAAAGGGCTGTTGCTGAGGTAATCAATGGACGGGCTTCTTTTACTGTATGGTCACCGGGAAAAAATAAAATGATCCTTCACCTGGTTCATCCCTTTGATAAAAAATATGAAATGAAGGGCGATGAACAGGGTTGGTGGCACCTGCAATTGGAAGGCATTGAAGCAGGAACACTTTATTATTACCAGCCCGATGGAGAACGGGATCTTCCAGATCCTGCTTCACGATCGCAACCGCATGGAGTTCATGGCCCTTCAGAACTGATTGACCAGGATGCCTACCAGTGGCATGATGAGAACTGGAAAGGACTCTCCCTGGAAGAGTACATCATCTATGAATTACACGTTGGCACCTTCACTCCCGAAGGAAATTTTGAAGCCATAATTCCACGTCTGCAGGAATTAAAAAAATCCGGATTTACTGCCATTGAGCTCATGCCTGTGGCACAATTCCCGGGTGATCGCAATTGGGGTTATGATGGCGTATTTCCCTATGCAGTTCAGAATTCCTACGGTGGCCCGCAGGCCTTAAAAAAACTGGTGGGTGCCTGTCATGAAAATGGTATGGCAGTAATCATGGATGTGGTTTACAATCACATTGGACCCGAGGGCAACTATCTTTCTTTTTTCGCTCCATATTTTTCAGGCCGTTATCATACGCTTTGGGGTGATGCCATCAATTTTGACTGGGAATGGAGCGATGCAGTTCGTAGTTTTTTTATTGAGAATACCCTTTACTGGCTCCGGAATTTCCATATCGATGCACTGCGCTATGATGCCATTCATGCCATCTTTGATTTTAGTCCTGTTCATTTCTGGGAAGAACTGCGACAGGAAGTAAATGATCTCAAACCTGAATTGGGAAGACAGGTACACCTCATAGCGGAGAGTGACCTCAATGATCCCAGGGTGCTTGATCCCATAACCAAAAGAGGATTTGGTTTCGATGCGCAATGGCTGGACGATTTCCATCATGCATTATATAAAATTCTTCACCCAGAAGACCAGGAGCGTTACAATGATTTTGGTTCAATGAAACAACTGGCCACTTCATTGAAAGACGGATTCGTACACAGTGGCCAGGAATGGGTAAGGACCCGGAAACGAAGCTATGGAGGACCTTCTACAGGTTTTGCCGGTAACCGCTTTATTGCTTTTCATTCCAACCACGACCAGGCAGGCAACAGGCCCGATGGTGCAAGACCCTGCATGTTCCTGGATCATGAAAGAATGAAGCTTGCTGCGGCAACGCTATTATTATCTCCTTACATACCACTTATTTTCATGGGTGATGAATATGGTGATGACACTCCCTTCTATTATTTTGTTTCTCATTCTGATGAAGAACTGGTGGAAGCTGTAAGAAAAGGAAGAAAAGAAGAGTTCAAAGATGCAGGTTTTAATACGGAACCTCCCGATGCCCAATCAGAAAAAACATTCCAGGATTCCGTCCTGGTTTGGGATAAGCGTAAGAAGGGAAACTATAAGATCATCCTTCAATGGTATGAATTGCTCATAGATATGAGAAAGACAGTCGCACCTTTGCAGAATTTTGAAAAGAAAGACCTTGATGCTGCAGCCATTGGTGAAGAAGCGCTTGTGCTTACCCGTCGTAGTCGGGATGGTATGGAAACTCTGACTGCTTATTTTAATTTCTCAGACAGGGAAGTAGCGATCAGGTTTCCCGGTGAAGGCAATGGCAAAAAGTTACTGGACTCAAAAGAAAGCAGGTGGATGGAACCGGGAAAATCTTCTTCAATTTATCCCTCACAACTTGAAGGAGGACAAAGCATTTTCCTCCAGCCTCTGAGTGTGGTGGTCTATCATTCCGGGCGTGGCAAGAATATTGAATCATAAGTCAAGGCCACATTATTTAAACCAAACAGATACATGAGCATGGTAACCTACCCCGGTCATCCCTATCCACTGGGTGCCTATTGGGATGGACAGGGAGTTAATTTTTCTCTTTATTCAGAAAACGCAACTGCTGTTGAACTTTGTTTTTTTGATCCTTCAGACCATAAAAAAGAAACAGTAAGAATCAGGGTATATGAAAAAACACACCATACCTGGCATGTGTATGTACCCGAGGCAAAACCGGGACAATTGTATGGATACAGGGTTCATGGTCCTTATGATCCTGCCAATGGTTTGCGTTTCAATCCCAATAAATTGCTGATCGATCCTTATGCCAAGGCCATATCAGGAACTATTGAATGGCATGATTCCAATTTTGGTTACGTGGCTGGTATGGACGATACGAGTTTCAGTGAACTGGACAGTGCTCCTTACATGCCTAAATCAGTGGTGATTGATCAGAATTTTAACTGGGAAGGCGACAGGAAACTCCGCACTCCTTATCATAAGACCATCATTTATGAAACACATGTAAAAGGTCTCACCATGTTGCATCCCGACGTTCCTGAATCTATCAGGGGAACCTATGCGGGTATTGCACATCCTTCTGTTCTTGCTTATCTGAAAGAACTTGGTGTAACTGCCATCGAACTGATGCCCGTACACCATTTTGTGAATGACCATTTTCTTACCGAGAAAGGGTTGAGTAATTACTGGGGATATAACAGCATCGGCTTCTTTGCACCTGATGTGCGTTATTCATCTTCAGGGACCATAGGCCAGCAGGCAAATGAATTTAAGAACATGGTGAAAGCGCTTCACCAGGCAGGCATTGAAGTGATCCTTGATGTGGTTTACAATCACACTGGTGAAGGCAATCATATGGGACCAACGCTTTCTTTCCGGGGCATTGATAATAGTTCTTATTACAGGCTGACAGAGGACAAGCGTTTTTACATGGACTATACTGGTACAGGAAATACCCTCAATGCCATGATGCCACCTGTTTTGCGACTCATTATGGATTCACTTCGTTACTGGATACTCGAAATGCATGTTGATGGATTCAGGTTTGATCTTGCTGCTTCGCTGGCCAGGGAACTCCATGATGTTGACAGGCTGGGTTCTTTCTTCGACATCATTTACCAGGATCCTGTGATCTCACAGGCCAAGCTCATTGCAGAACCCTGGGATATTGGAGAAGGTGGTTACCAGGTAGGAAATTTTCCGGCAGGATGGGCTGAATGGAATGGCAAATACCGCGACTGTATCCGTGATTACTGGAGAGGAGAAGGAAGTATGCTGGCCGAATTTGGCCTGCGCTTCACCGGTAGTCCTGACCTTTATTATGACGACAACCGTTCACCCAACGCCAGTATCAATTTTATCACCGCTCATGATGGCTTTACCCTGCACGATCTCGTGTCGTACAACGAAAAACATAACGAGGCCAATGGTGAAAATAACAATGACGGTGAATCGCACAACCGGTCCTGGAACTGCGGTGTCGAAGGTGAAACCGATGATGAAGACATCATTGCACTGCGCAATAAACAAAAACGTAACCTGCTCACTACTTTATTTCTTTCTCAAGGTGTGCCCATGATCGTTGCAGGTGATGAAATGGGAAAAACACAAGGTGGCAATAACAATGCTTATTGCCAGGACAATCCGATATCATGGCTTAACTGGGAGCAGCAGGATCATGGCCTGCTTGAGTTCACAAAAAAGCTGATCAGTTTTTACAAGAGCCACCCGGTTTTTTCAAGACGTCGCTGGTTCAAAGGAAAAAAGATAAGGGGCGTAGGACTGGAAGATATTGCCTGGTTCCTTCCCAATGGAGAAGAAATGACCGACGAGAACTGGAGTCATGATCATGCAAAAGTATTGGGTGTGTATATGAATGGAAGGGGATTAAAAACTCCCGGGCCAAAAGGCGAAGAAATGATTGACGATAATTTCTATATCATTTTTAATGCACACCATGAATTCATGGAGTTCAGGCTGCCACCGGAAAAATATGGCCACCAGTGGACCAAGGTCATAGAAACCGCCACTAATTATTTTGATGAAGGCAATACGGAAAGTTTTACTGCAGGAACGCTTCTGGTAGTCGAGAGCCGTTCACTCATCCTGCTGAAGCAACCCCGATTTTATCCTGGCGGATCAGTGATTAAAAAATAGATGATGTACAACCCGGTTAGTACTTACAGGATACAGTTTCATAAAGGCTTTTCATTTAATGATCTTGAAAAGATCCAGGGATATTTATCAGAACTTGGTATCTCTACCCTTTTCGCTTCTCCCATTTTTAAATCCATTCCTGGCAGCATTCATGGTTACGATGCACTCGATCCCAATCTTGTTGATCCTGAAATTGGTTCAGAGGAACAATTAAGAGTAGTAAGCAGTGCATTACACGAAAAAGGAATTGGATGGTTGCAGGATATCGTTCCCAATCACATGGCTTTTGATCCGCGTAATCCCTGGCTGTATGATGTACTCCAAAAAGGCCATGAATCTGTTTACTCTTCCTATTTTGATATCGACTGGAATGATCCATTGCTGCCAGGGAAACTGATGGTTCCTTTTTTGGGAACTACAAAAGAAGAGGCCATACAAAATGGAGAATTAAAACTGGGGATTAATGACCAGGCTTTGGGTTTCCGGTATTATGATGCTTTCTATCCCTGTAATGATATTTCTTTCAGGCGAGTGATGGATGTGATGCAAATTTCCACTGAAGAAATCCTGCTTAATAAACACATTGATGAAATTGAAAAGCTAAATGAAAACAGGGAATTCTTGTCGGAATTGCTTGGTATGCAGCATTACATTTTTTGCCACTGGAAAGAAACAGAAGGCCATATCAATTATCGCAGGTTTTTTACTGTAAATGGTCTGATATGTTTGAACATACAGGACGAAATAGTTTTTGATGATTTTCACATCTTAATTTTTCAGCTTCTTGCTGATGGTGTTATGGATGGATTACGAATAGACCATGTGGATGGCCTCTTTGATCCCCAGCAATACCTGGAAAGATTAAACTCAAACGCTGGTTCGGTATATACAATAGTTGAAAAAATACTCCAGGAGAAAGAGGCTCTTTCTTCTGAATGGGAAACACAGGGGACTACTGGTTATGATTTCCTTGCTGCTGTCAATCGGTTAATGAATCATTCCCGGCATCATGACCTGCTGCACCAGTTCTACAACAATTTTGCACCCACCTACCGCAGCTTTGAACAGCAGCTAAGAGATAAAAAAAGATTCATTCTCTTTCATCATATGAAGGGGGAGCTGGACAATCTTGTTCGTATTTTTTTATCATTGAAAATTTTTGAAGATGACGGGCTGAATGAAGTATCACCCGAAGAGATCAAAAACGCCATAGGAGAATTCCTGGTTCATTGCCCCGTTTACCGGTATTATGGCAATTATCTTCCACTTCCTGAGCAAGAAGTTCAGGCCATACAAAAGCTATTTGAGAAGATCAGTCAGACAGAATCAGAACTTGCGCCAGCCATCGGTTTATTATCGCAAGTCATGTTAAACGAACAGGCTGAAGACGCGCTTTATTTTTTTCAGCGGTGCATGCAATTTACCGGTCCTTTAATGGCCAAGGGTTTTGAAGATACCCTCATGTACACTTACAATTATTTCATAGCACAAAATGAAGTAGGTGATTCTCCAGGTTTTAACGATGGTTCTATTGAAGCATTTCATCATGCCATGCAGATGCGACAAAAAGCATGGCCACTTACCATGAACACCACATCCACGCACGATACCAAAAGGGGAGAAGATGTGAGAGCCCGCCTCCAGGTACTTTCTGATATCGCGCCATTATGGATACAGCAGGTTGAAGAATGGCTGGTGCAACATAAGGAATTGCAGTTAGAGGGAATGCCGGTTGCCAATGATGTTTATCTGATTTACCAATCTATTATCGGACACTATCCAATGCCGCGTGAGGCAGTTGATGATTTTGAAAATCGCCTGGGACAATTCCTTCAAAAAGCATTACGTGAAGCAAAATTGTATTCCAATTGGGCAGAACCCAATGAAGATTACGAAAATGCAGCTATCAGCTTTGCCAGGTCACTTGTAGATCCTAGCAAGCCTTATTTTAAATCATTTCAAAACTTACTCGAAAAAATAGTTGATCATGGCATTATCAATTCACTCGTACAGCTTCTGATCAAATGCACTGCTCCCGGTTTGCCGGATATTTACCAGGGAACTGAATTATGGGATTTCAGTTTTGTTGATCCGGATAACCGCAGACCGGTTGATTATAATACACGCATTCAGTTTCTTGAAGAAATAAAGAATCATACAGAAGATGCTTCCCTGTTTGCCGACCTATGGAAGGAGAGGTATAATGGAAAAATCAAATTATGGCTCACACGGAAACTGTTAACCATCAGGAAAACTCATCCCTTTCTTTTTTCTGAGGGACAATATATCCCGCTTGAAGTTCAGGGAAGATACAGGAACCATGTGATAGCATTCGCCAGGAAGCACCGCCAGCAGTTGCTCATTGTTATTGCGCCATTGCATACTGCAAATCTTTTTCAAGAAAAAAAGTTCAATGATTTTGACTGGGAAAATACAGAGGTTCTGTTGCCAGGGAATATTCTTCCTTCCGCTACTTCAATCTTCACTGGTGAGCCGTTGAATATTTCCAATAAGCTCCGGGTGAATGATATCTTTCAACAATTGCCATTTGCAATGATAAAGACCGAGGTGCTTCCGAATGAAAGAGAGGCGGGCATTCTGTTAGCCATCAGTTCATTGCCATCAGCTTTTGGTGTGGGAGACCTGGGGCCTGGAGCTTACAGTTTTGTTGATTTCCTTTTTCGCACTAACCAGAGCTACTGGCAGTTATTGCCGCTAAATCCTACAGATGCCACACATGGTCATTCACCTTACAGTTCCAGTTCCAGCATGGCAGGTAATATTCTTCTGATCAGTCCTGAATGGTTGACAAGACAGGGACTACTGGAGAATGATCTTTCTTCATTTTATTTGTCTGCCACCGATAGAGCAGATTATGCTGCGGCTGAAAAAATTAAAATGCAGCTCTTTGACCTTGCCTGGGAGTCATGGAAAAATCAAAAGAATCATTCATTGCATTCCGGCTTCGAAGATTTTTGTGAGAAAGAAAAATCCTGGCTGAATGATTTTGTTTTTTTCATCATCCTGAAACAAAAATTCCAGGGAAGCTCATGGAATGAATGGCCTGAAGTCTATAAAAAAAGAGACTTACCTGCATTAGAGCAATTGAGGAAGGATCATGAAGAAGAGTTCAGGAAAATCCAGTGGCTTCAATTTATTTTTCACAGGCAGTGGATGGACCTGAAAAACTATTGCCATGAAAAGGGCATCAGGTTGATTGGTGACATTCCCTTTTATGTGAGTTATGATTCAGCTGATGTTTGGGCTCATTCCCATTTATTCAGGCTGGATGATCAGGGTGAATGCAGATCTGTTGCAGGTGTTCCTCCTGATGCATTTAGTGAGGACGGACAGTTGTGGGGCATGCCCATTTATCGCTGGAATGTTTTGAAACAAACCGGCTATCGATGGTGGATCGACAGGTTGAAAAAGAATATGGAATTATTTGACCTTGTAAGGCTTGATCATTTCAGGGCCTTCTCAGCCTATTGGGAAGTAGCTGCACATGAAGAAACGGCTCGCAAGGGAAAATGGATCAAAGGTCCGGGTGTTCATTTTTTTCGTGTACTGAAAAAAGAATTGGGAGAATTGCCCTTCATTGCCGAAGACCTGGGTGATATTGATGAAGCGGTTTACAATTTAAGAGACCAATTTCTTTTCCCCGGAATGAAGGTCCTGCAATTTGCATTTGGAGATCATACAGGAACCTCGCCTCATGCACCGCACAATTATGAAAAGAATTTTATTGTCTATACGGGAACGCATGACAACAATACTACAAGAGGATGGTGCAGGGAAAGCAAATCCTCTGTTGCGGCCCTGGAAAAATATACAGGCAGAAAAATCCGTGAAGAAGAAGCAACTGAAGTTCTTTGTCGCCTTGCATATGGTTCAACAGCACGCATCGTGATCCTTCCCATGCAGGATATTTTGGATCTTGACGAAAATGCGAGGATGAACCTTCCGGCAGCAACCTCTGGAAACTGGCTATGGAGGCTGCTTCCGGGGCAATTGTCGGATAAAGAAGAACGAAAGCTAAAGGAGTGGACTGAGATCTATAACAGGAGATAAGGAAGATTCACAACCTTTACAAACCAATTTTTTTATAAAGCAGTTTTGGTATGAAACTGTCGTTTAAAAAAAGAATTGAGCAGCAATGAAAACAGAAAGGCTGTAAAATAAGTTAGGATGTCTAAAACATCTGCCGTGCCGTTGATGATATCCAGGTATTGCAGCCCTTCAAAAAAAACTGATACAATAAAGGGAATGAATATCCAGTTCCGGGGGATTTCCCGATCCCAGATGATCAGGAGAGAAGAAAGAAATGCATAAGCCCAGAGGCCATCGGCCAGGTGATTTTTAATAAAACCAGGAGAAAGATCAGTGAAGTAAAGTCCGCCTCCAATTAGAATGGGCGCAAGGCAATTTATAAAAATGTCTTGTAAGCAGCTAGTTTTCATTAGGCGTTAATAAAAGTATTCACCAGTTTGACTGCAAAGCGAAAGTCTCTGCCACTAGCTCTCAATCTTCTAGAATATCTATATTTCTTTCCAGCACTAAATCATTGAAATTGGAACTGATCTCGGCTGTGTAATAGGTGGCAGCAACTTTTTTGATCTTCACATAAACAACCTGATCATCTTTGATAGAAGGTAATTCTCCTTTCAGCACCTTGGGATTCGATAATTCATAAGTACAATCCGATGTCCACCTGATATTGAACTGCAGCTTTAATCCAAGGGATTTTACTTCCTCAAACTGGTAGGCCGAAGTTCTGATCAAAATGGATTCAGGATTAGTATCATCTCCACTGATCCTGTAAGTTCCCAACTGCAGCTTTTTACAATCCTGTGCATGAACTAGGGAAATAGAAATAGACAGTAAAAAAAGAAAAATAATTTTCATAGAAGAAGGTTATAAATTTTTGATCTCTGAAATCAGGTCCTGCAATACTTTTTTGGCATCACCAAAAAGCATGGAGGTTTTTGGCTGAAAGAAAAGGTCGTTTTCAATACCTGCGTAGCCGGGCTTCATACTTCTCTTGTTGACAATGACCGTCTTGGCAAGTTCCACATCAAGTATTGGCATACCATAGATAGGAGAAGCAGGATCATTCTTTGCAGCAGGGTTCACCACATCGTTGGCTCCAAGAACCAGCACCACATCTGTTGTGCTGAATTCATCATTGGCCTGTTCCATCTCCAATAATTTTTCATAACTCACATCGGCTTCCGCCAACAACACATTCATATGTCCTGGCATACGGCCTGCGACTGGATGAATGGCATATTTTACTTCCACTCCTTTTTCCTGTAGTAGTTTTTCCAGTTCATGACAGGCATGTTGCGCCTGTGCCACTGCCAGTCCATAACCGGGAACAATCATTACTTTATTGGCATAGGCCATCACAACAGCCGCATCACTCAGGTTGATTTCTTTATAGGAACCCTGGTCCTTACTGCCAGTAGCAGCAGCTTTGCTGCCACCAAAGGAACCGATCAAAACATTGGCAAGTGAGCGGTTCATTGCCTTACACATCAATATAGTGAGCAATGTTCCCGCAGCACCCACAAGAATACCTCCGGTAAGCATCACCTTGTTATCATAAAGAAAACCACCACAGGCAGCAGCTACACCGGTAAATGAATTCAACAGGGAAATCACCACCGGCATGTCGGCACCGCCGATAGGGAAAACAAAAAAAACTCCATACAAAAGAGACAATACAAATACCAGGTAGAATAAAACGTAAACAGAAGTATTCAGCTGGATATTCAATCCACGCAGTGAGATACGGTCCGCTGTATTGACCAACTGCCCATTGTTGATCTCAAAAGATGAACTGATGGTGGACAAAAGAAAAATACTCAGTCCAATTATAAAAGCAAGGATGACAAGATTCACTATGTGTTGTCCTTTAAAAGACCAGTCCTTAATGCTCCCATTGAGTTTGCCCCAGGCGATGATGCTACCCGCGAAAGAAACAGAACCAATGATAAGTCCCAAAAAGATGGTGATCATGGTGCCTGTCTGCAAGGGCAATTCAAACGATGCCAGGTCAAAGCTTTCTTCGCCTGGAAAAGCCTGTGTAATATGAAAGGCAAAATCTGAGGAAGCAAAATGATTGAATTCGGCAATGGAAATAAGTGCTGCACAGGCGCCACCCATACCATTGAAAAGACTTACCATTTCAGGCATGGCCGTCATCTTTACTTTGCGTGCTACCATGGTGCCGATGAGGCCACCCACCATTAGTCCGCCGAAGATCCAGCCATAGTTATGAAGCCTTTCTCCCGTATCAAGGTCTTCATACAAAAAAATGGTTCCAAAAATTGCCAGGGTCATACCGAAGGCAGCCAGCAGGTTGCCCTTTCTCGCGCTTTCGGGATGCGAAAGCATTTTCAATCCTATGATAAATGTAACAGACGCGATCAGGTAGATAATAGTAAGTATGCTGATGTTCATTTCCCTTTCTTCTTTTTTGATTTAAACATTTCCAGCATTCTGTCGGTAACTACAAATCCACCAACAACGTTGAGTGTTCCCAGCACCACTGCCAGGAAACCAAGTGCCAGAGCAAAATAATTATCAGGTTCAGCTTTTCCCATTACAATGATGGCTCCAATGATCACCACCCCGTGGATGGCATTGGCACCGCTCATCAGCGGCGTGTGTAATACGCTGGGGACCCTGCTGATCACCTCAATACCGACGAAGATCATCAGTATTACAATATAGATGATGGATTCATTTCCATAGAACCATTCCAGTACACTATTCATGTTGTTATTTTATGCGATGATTGGTTTAACACGTTCGTGAATGATCTCACCATTGTGCGTGATGCAGCTGCCTTTTACCAGGTCGTCATCCCAGTTCAGGTTCAGACTTCCTTCTTTTGTTGTCACCAGTTGCAGGAAGTTCAGCACATTCTTGCCATATAACTTGCTGGCATCCGAAGGCATGGTTGCCGGCAGGTTGCTATTGCCAATAATGGTCACACCATTGTGCACTACAGTCTCATTGTTTTTTGTAAAAGGAGTATTGCCTCCCGTTGCGGCTGCAATGTCTATGATTACAGAACCTGTACGCATCTTCTTCATCATTTCTTCTGTAATCAGGAGAGGAGCTTTCTTTCCGGGGATCTGCGCCGTGGTGATCACGATATCTGCTTTGGCAATGCTTTCCGCAATTCTTTGTTGCTGCTTGATCTTGTAATCTTCAGATTGATCCACTGCATATCCACCGGCTTTTGATGCATCAGCGGCACCTTCCACTTCAACGAATTTTGCACCAAGGCTCATCACTTCTTCCTTCACTGCGGGCCTGGTATCAAATACTTCCACAACTGCTCCCAGTCTTCTTGCAGTGGCAATGGCCTGCAAACCTGCAACACCTGCACCCAGTATCAACACCTTGGCGGGAGCAATGCTTCCTGCTGCGGTCATGAACATGGGAAGATATCTTGGATAAAGATTGGCAGCCAGCAACACAGCCTTATATCCAGAGATATTGGCTTGCGAACTCAAAACATCCATGCTTTGCGCACGTGTGGTGCGGGGCAGCATGTCCAGACTAAAAACAGTGAGACCCTTGTTGGCCCATTCATGCATTAATGTCTGGTGATAGAGAGGCTGGTAAACACCTATTAATACTTTATTGCTGTCAATAGCAAGTGAAGGCTGGTGAATGGATAAAATGACTTCTGACTGGGCAACTACTTCCTGTGCCTGCACCACTTTGGCTCCTGCTTTTTCATAATCGCCATCTGTGGCTGAAGCGGTAAAACCGGCACCGGCTTCAATCAATACAGTATGTCCTTTTTTAGTGAGTTGAGCCACAGCTTCAGGCAGTAATGAGACCCTTGTTTCGAATGAAGGCTCTTTGAGAATACCTACGATCATGCGGACAATTTATATCAAAATTCTCTGAGAAAAGTTGAGATGCGTATGTTTTTTTAAATACTGCTTTGAAGGCCTCAGAACTTGATGATAAAATCCTGTTTGATTTTGAATTCACTTCTGAAAAATACAAAGCCCAGGAAAAAAATGTCGATGCTGTATTGCACGGCCGGGTGTTGCCTGATCTCGGCCCAGGCCTTCTCCATTTCAGCACTCCAGTGTATGTCGTCAAATACAAGGATGGAATCTGCATGTACCTTGGGCAGCAGCTCATGAAAATATTGCATGGTTGGTGCATAGCGATGGTTGCCATCTATATAGGCAAGATCAACCTGTTTTGTTTCTTTCAGCAATTGAGGCAGCACCTGGTCAAAATTGCCTTCAAAGAAGTTTACATTTCTGCAGCCTAGGACGGAAAGGTTTTCTTTTGCAATGTTCATGATGGCCGGACTTCCTTCAATTGTTTTAATTGTGGCAGCCTCATTGACATTGGAAAGATAGGCCGTGGTAAGTCCCAGAGATGTTCCCAGTTCAATGATGGACTGAGGCTGGTAATGCTTCACCAGGCGAAATAACAACTGCGCGTACTTTGGTGGCTTGGGTGCTGATCCTGCTATCTGTGCAATGGTTTTTTGCTGTGCGGAACGCTTTCTTGAACCGGCACCGAGGTCATTCACTTCAATCATTCTTTGATCCCTGAGCAGTTGCTTGCGTAACTGTTCAATTTCTACCGGGGCCTGGTAATGTTTTTTATTGTTGAGGACATGCAGGATAAAATCAAAAACAAAAGGAGAGTGCATGCCGTGGCCCTTGCTGTTGGAAGCCTTGCGGTAGTAATGAAAATATTTAACGGCTAATTGAAGAGAACTGTACACGAGTCAAAAATAGGGGAGATGGCGTTCAGATCATTTTCTTTCCCAAACCTGGAAGGTGTGCGAGTAAATGTTTTTTTCATCGGCATGACAAAAACGGTTTTGCACCAGGTTCCATTTTGCGCTGTCAACAGCAGGGAAAAACGCATCGCCTTCAAAGCTGTGATGAATACGCGTCAGGTAAATACGTTCTGCTTTTTCAAACGACGTATTGAAGATCTCGGCACCACCGATCACAAAGATTTCCTTCACACCAAACTCACGCGCTTTGCTGATGGCTTCTTCCGTGGAATGAACCACCGAAACTCCTTCATGCTTCCATTCCTTATTGCGCGTGATGACGATACTTTTTCTTCCTGGCAATGGTTTGCCAATTGATTCAAAAGTTTTTCTTCCCATGAGTATGGGCATGCCCCAGGTCTGGTTCTTGAAATATTTTAAATCATTGGGTAAATGCCAGGGCAGCTGGTTGTCTTTGCCGATCACATTGTTTTCATCCGCAGCCACCAGCAAACTCAGGATCATTTTTTCATCATTCTGGGTGTTTGCTTGTCCGGCCTTAATGTTTTGTTGATCGCTCATGCAATGTGTCATTAAAAGAAGATAAAAATACACGGAAAGCCTGGATTTGTTTTTGGGTCAGCAGCAGGAATACTATGAAGCTTTGCTTGCGACGCTCCGTTCAACACCTGGAATACTATTGTGCATTTTGGAAAATGTTACTGCATATAATGTCTTACACTGCCACAGGAGCCTTGATGGCCGGGTGAAACTGGTAGTTCTCCAGGCTGAAGTCCTCGTATTTAAAATCAAAAATATTTTTTACCTCGGGATTGATCTTCATCACCGGCAGGGGATAGGGCTTGCGACTTAGTTGCGTATGCACCTGTTCCAGGTGATTGCTGTAAATATGCACATCACCAAAGGTGTGAATGAAATCTCCGGGTTGCAAATTGCAAACCTGCGCCATCATCATCGTAAGCAGCGCATAGGAGGCGATATTGAAAGGCACACCCAGGAAAACATCAGCACTGCGTTGGTACAACTGGCAGCTTAATTTTCCTTCGGCCACATAAAACTGGAATAATGCATGACAAGGCATGAGTGCCATTTGCGGCAGCTCGGCAACATTCCATGCACTGATGACGAGGCGTCTGCTGTCAGGGCTTTTTTTGATCTGTTCAATCACATCTGAAACCTGGTCGATGGTTTTGCCATTGGCACCTTCCCAGCTTCTCCATTGTTTGCCATACACTGGTCCCAGTTCACCATTTTCATCTGCCCACTCGTTCCAGATGCTCACGCCATTTTCATTGAGGTAGGCAATATTGGTCTCACCTTTTAAAAACCAAAGCAATTCATGAATGATACTTTTGGTATGCAGCTTTTTTGTTGTCACGAGCGGAAAGCCCTGTGCAAGATCAAAGCGCATCTGGTAACCAAAGCAACTCAGGGTACCGGTCCCGGTACGATCGCTTTTCTGAACTCCATGATCAAGAATATGCTGAAGAAGGTTGAGGTACTGCTGCATGGGTGCAAATTAAGGAGGAATATTGTGGGAAAAAAGCGGGGGAGAATATCGAACAAATGAACAGATGAACAAGGAAGGAAGAAGCCCTTCCAGGGTGACAAACGGCAAATGAAAAACGGGAATTGAAAAAACCTTGTGTCCCTTGTGCTTTCCCTGTGGTCTTTGTGGTGCGGCTGTTTTCGATCTGCAATTAAAAAGGTGTTTTTGGAGCACAAAGAACATGAAGAACCAGGAAGTGCACAAAGAAAAAGAAACTACTAAATTTCTAGCTTTCCAGCTTGTTATCTAAATAAACCTAATGAGATATATAGCTGAGGTTTTCGTGTATTGTATGTAATAATTTCTGGGTTTAAATTAGATGAAGGATCATCCATTACATAATATTCACCTTTGTCAACCTGATGAATATATCCAGCACTAAAGGCCAATCCAGATCTGAATTTTATTAGCAAGCCCAATTCTGTAATGCTTCCAGTTTTAAATGTTCGAGGTCCAAGCCGTTCCCTGAAAATATTAATTCCTGATGCAATTGAAATTAACAAATCAGAACTGCCAATTTTAAATGTTGATGTCAGGATTTGAACCTGGGCAGGTACAGAAACATGAGTATATCTGTCACTTCCATACATCTCACCAAAATTCATATTCAGCCCACCCTGAATTCCAAAATAGAATTTTTCATTTCGAGAATACAATGCACTTGCCCTTATCAGGTACCCGGGTTGATTGAACTTTTTCTGTCGATAGTATGCCAGATCAAAGTTTGGGTTAACCATCCCTGTCTTTGAAGCTTCTTTATTTTGCCCTATTGAATTTTTAACCCCGGTATTTACTAAAAAATGATAATGCTTTTTAGACATTGGCCGCTCCTGGCAATAGGCTAATTGCTGAAACAAAATCCCTATAATAATTATTGCGAACCTCATATTTGTCGTAAAAATTATTCAACAAAAATTGGAGAAGTGATAAGAGTGTTGGCAAGATATCGAAAAGGTGGCGTTGAGTTCGACCACACTTTACTCACTCAATCAATAGGATTCATCTGACTTATTTCTGATCCAATTTTAAGCTGGCAGCCAGATGTGAGGGAAATTAAAGAGAGTTGCTCCTTGAGAATAGAAGTTTGTGTCCGTTGTGTTTTTTCAGTGGACTTTGTGGTGCGGCTGTTTTCTTCCGCTCTCGTTTCTCATTCAAAATTTATTTGGATCACAAAGTTCACCAGGAACCACAACGAACACGAAGGGCCCTTTCAGGGTGACAAACGGCAAACGAAAAACGGGAATTGAAAAAACTTTGTGTCCACTGTGCTTTCTTTGTGGACTTTGTGGTCCGGCTGTTTTCCTCCGCTCTCACTCTCCGCACACCGCTCTTCTATTTGGTCCGCCGTCGCTAAAGCTATGGCGGACGGTGTGGGCTGTACTGGATTCGAACCAGTGACCCCTACTCTGTCAAAGTAGTGCTCTAAACCAACTGAGCTAACAGCCCAAAGGTTTCAAAAGTAAGGACTCAGCATTTCTGTAGCAAAAATTGTTGGTTGATGGAGGGTAGGGGCATATGGCATATAGCATATGGCATCCTGCAAGGATCATGTTTGCTGATTCGTCCTTGGACCATGGTCCATCTTTCGTTTCACGTTTGACGTTTCCCGAACGTTTCCTACATTCCCCTTCTCTTCATTTCCTTTTCTATCAGGTTCAGTTCCCTGCTGGTTTGTCCGCCTACAGAAGTATTTTCCTCAGCTCTTCTCATTAAATAAGGAATTACATCCTTGATAGGTCCGAATGGAAGGTATTTGCTCACGCTGCACCCAGCTTTGGCGAGGTTGTACGTAATGTTATCGCTCATACCAAACAACTGGCTGAAATGAACATGCGAATGATTGAGTGGTAATGATCTTTGTTGTAATAATTCGGTTGGGAGCATGCTGCTTCTTTCATTGTGTGAAGCCACGATAACACCAACGCGATCGATATGGTCAATGCAAAAACGAACCGCATCATCATAGTCCCTGTCGGTAGAAGCTTTGTCGGGTTGAATGGGAGAAGGGTAACCTTTTTCCTGTGCTCTTTTTCTTTCTTTTTCCATGTAAGCACCTCTTACCAGTTTTTCACCGAGAAGAAATCCTTTTTGTTTGGCTGTTTCAAATGATTCATGCAGGAAGGCAAGCCGGTCGTGGCGGTACATCTGCAGTGTATTGTAAATAACAAGTTTGTTCTTGTTGTATTCTTCCATGAGGAGCATGGTCAGTGCATCTACAGGGTCCTGGATCCAGGTTTCTTCCGCGTCTACCAGAAAACCAACATTGGCCTTGTCGGCCGCATCGCAAATCCATTTCATGCGCTGGTGGATCTTTTGCCATTCGGACCTTTCATCAGCCGGCAGTTGTTCGAGGGCAGCATAGAACCTGTCTGACAGACTTCCTTTGGCCTGGTGCATCAGGCTGTCCAATTTTTCAAGCAGTTCAAACCTGGCAATACCGGTCACCTTTACACTCATGAAAGGAACATTGGGCTGATTGGCAGCGAAATTGATCACCCGGATGAATTCATCGCAGGCATGGTCGTAATTGGCTTCGCCCTGCTTGCCCTCAACACCGTAATCAAGGATGGCCTTCACATTGTATTTGGCCATTTTCTTTTCCACCGGAATGGTTTCTTCCAGGGTTTCACCACCTACAAACTGGCGGAAGACCGTATTGCGGATCAGTCCTTTTACCGGAAGACCGGCCCTGATGCTCCATGGTGCCAGCTTGGTGCCCCATTTCACAAGCCAGGGTTTGGCCATCATCGAAAAAAGCCAGTGGGATTGTTTGAGTTCCTTGTCTGATTTATGTGCAAAAGCAATCTCGGTATTATCGAAAGAAATATTGGTATTCATGCGGGGCAAAAGTAGGAGAAGAAGTTTATAGTTAAAATGGATTGCTATATGATTCCTATCATGTGGAGCAGGAGAGAGAGAAAGAGAGTGAGAAACAGACTGCGTTCGCCGAAACTTCTGTGAAGGAGAAGCGAATGCGAGGCAAAAAAAAGCGGAGGCCAGGTTGCTTTCGTTCTCCGGACTCCGCTCTACGCTCTTTTTTTGGGCCCACATTGGAGAATTATCGAACCAATGCAAGGAGAATTTGAGATTTTTATACCGCTTAAATCTATATTCTCAAAGAAAGTTAAGATAAGAGTATTTCGGCAGGTACGCCAAGCTTACGGTGAAATATGCGTGCTATTTCTAAAGTCAATGTTTTTTTACCACTTAGTAAAGAAGACACATAACCTTTACTACCAACTAATCCAACCAGGTCCTTATTTTTTAATCCTTTTTCTGCCATTATTAGTTTAATGGCTTCTATCGGATCAGGGGTAGGGATGGGGTAATGTTCATCTTCATATTGTTTAATTAGAAGTAAGGCTACCTGCAACTGCTCACCCTCAGAGGAATTTGGCTTAACTTTTTTGTCAAATAGTTCATCTACCCAATCCAGATAAGCTTCATATTCTTTTTTTGATTTGATAGGTTTCAATTTCATAATTTCTTCTTTTTATAGCTGATCGTTGCAACATCTATTTTGTCATATTCAGCATGTGTACCAAACCATTTTATTTGGATAGCCTTAAACTCAAACACTATTCTAGCTACAAGACGATATTTATTCCCCATAATGTTAAATACTACTCTGTCATCACTTACTAAACTTGCATTGCCATAGACTTTTTTCAGTTCATTAAAGTTTTTAAACTCACTTTTCAGCAGTTCATAATACCAATTTTGTAAAGCAACCGCTGCTTCAGGATATTTTCGACAATAATCAAGCAGAGTTTTGCGAGTGATTATGTTAAACACAGTCGAAGATACAAAAAGTTTTCTATTGGTGAACTTTTCTTTGGATAGAATAAAGGTTATTGGTTCGATAATCCAAAAAAGGATTGGAATATGGAGGAATGAATCTGAGAGTGAGAAACAGACTGCGTTCGCCGAAACATCTGCAAAGGCGAAGCAAGAGCGGGGAACAAATCAATTTTCGCTCTTCGCTCTCCGCACTCGCTCTGTATTTGTGCCCGGGACTGGATTCCCTGCCTGCGTGACGCAGTCAGGCAGGGAACCAGCTTACCTCAAGCGCTTGAAATGATTCAAAAGTTCTAAAAAATAATAATCGAAGAACATTTAAGATTTGTAACATCAGCAAAAGCCAAGCAAAATAAAAAAGCGGAGCAACATCGCTCACGCTCTGTTTCTCCGCTCTTTTTTTGTGCCCGGGTCTGGATTCCCTGCCTGCGTGACGCAGTCAGGCAGGGAACCAGCTTACCTCAAGCGCTTGAAATGATTCAAAAGTTCTAAAAAATAATAATCGAAGAACATTTAAGATTTGTAACATCAGCAAAAAGCCAAGCAAAATAAAAAAGCGGAGCAACATCGCTCACGCTCTGTTTCTCCGCTCTTTTTTTGTGCCCGGGACTGGATTCGAACCAGCACACCTCGCGGCGCCGCCACCTGAAGACGGTGCGTCTACCAATTTCGCCACCCGGGCGGGGCTGCAAATATAGTGGCTAAAGAAATATAAATTTCAAATTCAGCTGTTTCAATTTTTTAGCTGATTTCCTTTTACCTACATCATGCACTTTTTTAAAAAAGCCTGGAATCTTACCAGGCTTTTTCTCTCTGCTGGAAAAATTCAAAAATGATAAAATAGGACTTGTATATCTGCCTGATGTTCCTTCACTTCTACATTCCCTGTTCATGAATCATTTGTTCAATATTCAACTGCTCTCAATCATCATGTTCTTTCTTTTGTTTCCTGGATTCTGACTCAATGTAATTTCTTAATTCCCCGTTTCTTTCATTTTTTCCGGAGCGGATGTCATGCTTGTCGCTGCTCCTGTGACAGGAGGCGCAGTCAGCGAAATCAGTGATCCCTTCTTCCTGGTGCTCCCTTGCGATCTTTGGTTCCGAATGTTCATGGCAGCCATAGCAGGTATAGGTTTTGAAACTGGCTTTGTCCGTATGACAGGTATTGCAGTTGACATTATGATCCCTGTCAAGAACAAAATATTCAGCATGATCAAAGGTTGCAGGAGACCATTTAGAAGTTGAGTGGCAATCCATGCAATTGTTTTGGACAGATTGGTGCAGGTCATCAACAGGTTTCTTATGGCAGGCAACACAGTTGGTTTTGTTGATGCCGGTAATGAGATCATGATCAAAGCTTCCTGTGAATTTCCAGTCATTGGTATTATGACAACTTCCACAGGAAACAGATAACTGTGCATGCAAGGAGTCGACGGGTTTTTCGTGACAGCTGCTACAATTATTCCTGATGGTAAGTGAAAGCGCATCATGCTCAAAATTCATGGTTGCAAGGTCAGGATCCAGACCTTTATGATCTGTATGACAGGAAGTACAGGCCTGTTTCTTTAAGGCTTTATGAAAATCAAGTGATGTAGTATTGCCTGCAGAGGATTTTTTGCTGATCTCATCGGGTTGGTGACAGGAGATGCATTTAGCATCTCTGATTCCCCAAAATGGCTGATGGCAGGCAGTGCATTTTTTTTCGATCTTCTGATGACCTTCTGAAAGCTTTCCTGGATTCAGCATCAGTTTGGGAAACCATATATTTAAGGCTACAATGAGGGCAATGAACAGTAAAAAAAGAAATGCTTTCATCTCGAGTACATTATGATGCTAATAATATGAAGTAGCGCAAGGATTCCCAGTACAAGGGTTATTGGAAGATGAACCACCCTCCATTTCTTCATGATATCTACAGCAACGGAATCAAAGAATAATTTTTTTTCCGCTTCCTCTTTTTCCATTCCCGATTTCAAAAGGTGCTGGAGCTTTTCCTTATAGGTTTGGTTTGCTTTTTTTAAAAGGAACTTGCCTACCAGTCCTGAAGCCACAGCTATTAATAACATCAGTACTGCAAGCCAGGGAAGAAGGGCGTTGAAATGAATGCCTGCGTGAACAAGGATCATCACAGATCCTCCCCAGGCCATATATTCATGCAAAGCCAAAAGATCCTTTGGTGAACCCTTTGTAATGATCTTTCTTTTTCGAAGTGAATAAACGAATGATAAAATGATAATGATAGTTCCTATATAACCGAGATAGCGACCTATATATACCAATTGATTGCGGTGAAGGAAATAATCAATGGCAATTGCAACCAGGATCATTAATGCAAACCACTGAATAAAGGGTAAAACATATCTCTGGATAATGGAGCGATTCATAATAAGCAGCTATGGCTCCAAAATTGAAGGCAAAAGAATTCATGAAATATGACCACGGTCAGGGAAGGACAGAAATGAGTAACAGAGCGAAAGTGCTCTCGCTCTGTTACTACGCACTTACTTCAGCGATGCCATGTCAATGACAAAACGGTACTTCACATCACCTTTCAGCAGTCGTTCATAGGCTTCATTGATCTGCTGGATGGGAATCATTTCAATATCTGATACAATATTATGGCTGCCACAAAAATCAAGCATCTCCTGGGTTTCGGCAATACCGCCAATCAGGGAACCTGCAAAGCTCCTTCGGAAAGGAATCAGGCTGAATGCCGCCACCGGCAAAGGATTTTCAGGTGCACCCACCAGTGCCAGGGAACCATCTACTCTTAAAAGGTTCAGGTAAGTATTGATATCATGTTGAGCGGAAACGGCGTCCAGAACAAAATGAAGCTTGCCGGCATAACGGCTCATTTGTTCGGGGTCTTTTGAAAGGATCACATCATCTGCTCCCAAACGTTTCGCATCTTCAAACTTGGAAGGTGAGGTGGTAAACACAACTACTTCTGCACCCATCGCTTTGGCCAGCTTCACAGCCATGTGTCCCAATCCGCCAATACCTACGATGCCCACTTTTTTACCAGGCCCCACATTCCAGTGCTTCAATGGAGAATAGGTGGTGATGCCTGCGCATAATAGCGGCGCAGTTGCTGCCAGGTCAAGGTTTTCGGGAATCCTCAATACAAATGATTCATCTACCACGATGCTTTCAGAATAGCCACCGTAGGTTTGTGTGCCCAGGAATTTGTCGGTAGAATTGTAAGTGCCCGTGCTTCCATTGGAGCAATATTGCTCGAGGTCTTCTTTACAATAATCACACTCCCGACAGCTGTCCACCAGGCAACCTACACCGGCAAGATCTCCCACTTTAAATTTGGTAACATGACTTCCTACGCTTACAATTTTCCCCACGATCTCATGACCCGGCACACAGGGATATAATGTGCTGTGCCATTCATTTCTTGCCGTATGAAGATCTGAATGACAAACACCACAATAGAGGATCTCAATTTCTATATCATGCGCGGTGGGTGTTCTTCGTTGAATATTTAATGATTGAAGGGGTGCAGTAGCGCCTTCCGTTCCAAATGCTTTAACCTGTTTTGCGATAATGGTTTTTGCTCCTTCCGTTGTTGGTCGTACGACTTCCATAAAATTAGTTTAGTCTGTGGTGAATAGAGTTTGTTCAAATAGATGCTTCAATAAATTTACCGATAACCATTCAGCTTCAATGGCCGGCCTCGCTAGATTTATCAGGAAGAGATTAGAATTTGTTGAACAGATTCAGAGCATAGTTGCACGGACTATAAACAAAGGCGAAGGCAATCTCTTTATTACTGCTATTGATCAAAAAACAACCTGGTTGCCCTGATGTAATTAAAGATTTTTACGTCCCTAATGAACAAGGGTTATTGAATTCTCGGCAGCTATGACCAGGGATAAAACAGCAATGTAGGCATCATGCTTAATAGCTTGTTTTTCCATGACCTTGTTTTGAAGGTTACTGATATGTTCCAACACATCAGCTTTGGTAACGGTTTTTGGCAGGGCAAAAGGCTTATGGATCTCAAAGTCATCCCTTAGTAAATCTGTAACAGAAACATCAAGGATCCTGGCAAGTTCCTTAACATGGTGCACCGTGAGCTGGGTGATATTGTTTTCGATTTTGCTATAGGCGTTTTGAGACATATTCAACCGCGATGCAACATATTTTTGGGAATAGTTCCTGAGTTCGCGATACTTTTTAATGACGTGGCCCGGCATTTTTTTTTATTTCAATTAAAGAATTTTTTGGTCGAAAAGCAAAAGAAAAAATCTTGTACTCGCTAATAGCTTGTTAACAAGAGCTGTAAAATATAGCTATCAGCTATATTACAATAACCAGAGGTGTTTGCTGCTTTCAACTGAATTCCTCCTTCTGCATCTTGCAGCTGCTTGAAAAAACTGGTTCTCATATTATCCCTTCTTGCTACAGTTTATCAAATTGTTGTGCAACATCGCATACCGCAACAGGAGCAGGCCTGTTTCATGGATAAGCCAGAAAATACAGAATTCAGCAAAGAAGAGAAATTCCGGCAAAAGCAATTTCAGACCTCCTCGTTTGAAATCATAGCTATTGATCAGGATTTCTATTATGCAGATCTGTGTACCCGTTTGCATGATTACCCTCTGATCAGCAAACCTACTCCTCCTCCGGACACAGGGCTTTTATTCTAAGCTATTCTTATTCTCTTATTTTATTTTAATTATTGACGATGACTACATCTATGAGTCCTGTTGCAAGACTTTGGGACCTTATAAAAGAAAAAAGATCAGACATTACTGCTATTTATTTTTTTGCCTTACTAACTGGTTTAATACAGTTGTCTTTACCACTGGGTATTCAAACTATAATCGGTTTTGTATTGGGTGGAACCCTTTCTACTTCCCTGGTCGTTTTGATCTCGATACTTATTGTGGCGGTCTTTTTGGCTGGTGTTCTGAGAGTGAGCCAGATGCGTGTGATTGAAAGAGTGCAACAAAGATTATTCGTAAAATATTCCTTTGCCTTTGCAGACCGTTTGCCCAAACTTGACCTGAAAAAAGTAGACGGGTTTTATTTGCCTGAACTGGTCAACCGTTTCTTTGATACCATGATTCTCCAGAAAGGTTTTTCCAAACTTCTATTGGAAGTTCCAACTGCAGTGATCCAGATCTTACTGGGATTGATGGTACTTTCTTTTTACCATCCATTTTTTATTCTTTTTGGTATTCTTCTATTATTGGTATTGTGGCTGATCCTTCATTCTACAGGGCTGAAGGGATTAAATAGCAGCTTGCAGGAAAGCGCTAATAAATACGGTGTTGCTGCCTGGCTGGAGGAAATGGCAAGGATGGTAAGGGTATTTAAATTTTCTGGCAGTGAGCTGCACCTGAAAAAAGCTGATCAAAAAACCATTGCCTATTTGAATGCAAGAACGAAACACTTCAAAGTTTTGGAGCTGCAGTATAAGGTCCTGATTGGCTTCAAAGTGCTGATAACGGCGGCCATCCTGGTGGGTGGCGTACTTCTCCTGGTTGATCAGCAAATCAACATCGGGCAGTTTGTTGCTGCTGAAATTATCATACTGGCGGTGATCACTTCTGTTGAAAAGATAGTGGTGAACCTGGATAGCGTTTATGATATCATGACAGCAATTGAAAAGATCAATAAACTTATTGATAAACCGGTTGAAAATTCGGGCAGCTATCCATTGCAGTATTTAGGAATAACTGTTAGCGCTAAAGATCTTTGTTTTGAATACGAGCCTGGAAGAAAAGTTCTTCAACAGGTGAGTTTTTCAATTGATGCAGGAGAAAAGGTTTGCATAAAGGGTAGTCCTGGTAAAGGGAAATCCACACTATTGAAATTAATATCCGGTTTTTACAGGGATTATACCGGCTCTCTTTGCATCAACAATGTTCCTGTCCCTAACTATGATATCAATACCCTGAGGTCGAAGATGGGAATTCTTTTTGCCCAGGAAAATATTTTTCATGGTAGTCTTTGGGAGAACCTGACTATGGAAAGAGAGGACATAGACGGTGAATTCGTTACTTATCTATGTGAACAGACGGGGCTACTTCCTTTTCTTGAAGACCTGCCTGAGGGTTATGATACGATCCTGGATCCTACAGGTAAACGACTGCCCAGGACTGTAATACAAAAAATTCTTTTGGTAAGGGCACTTGCTCATAAACCGGAACTATTGATTTTGGAAAATCCTTTTTACGGCATCGACGAAGGGAGCAGAGAAAAGATCAGGCAATTGCTGGTCGCCAATCCGGCAACAGTTATCCTAACAAGCAATGATCAGGAGCTGACTGCTTCATTTAATAAAATTATTGACCTGGATAAAATCAAGCCATGAAACAAAAATTCCAAGCATATAGTTATGTGTACAGGCAGGAAAGAAAAAACCATATTAAAAAATGGTCCTTCAGCCTGTTGGCCTTACTCATCGCATTCATGTTTATTCCATGGACACAAAATATACGTGCAAAAGGAAAAGTTACGGCCTTGAAGCAGCAGCAAAGGCCACAGCAGATTAATACCATCATCGGTGGAAGTGTTGTGAAATGGTATGTGAAAGAAGGAGACCTGGTAGAAAAAGGCGACACGATAGTGCAACTTTCAGAAATCAAACAGGAATACCTCGATCCGCAGCTTTTGCAAAGAACAGATGAACAAATTCTTTCTAAGGAAGCTTCAATACAATTTTACAGCAGCAAGGTAAAGGCAACTGAAAACCAGATTGCCGCCCTGGGTGGTTCATTAACCTCAAAACTGGACCAGCTTAAGTCAAAACTTTTGCAGGTAGAAGTTAAAATCAGGTCCGACAGTGCGGAGATGGCGGCTGCCATTAATGACTGGAAGATCGCATCCCTTCAATACAGCAGGCAGAAATCCATGCACGACAGTGGTCTGGTTTCATTAACACAACTGGAATCCCGGAACCAGGTTTTTCAATCTTCACTCGCAAAAAAAATAAGTGCAGAAAACAGGTACCAGGCTTCATTGCAGGAAAGAAAAATTCTGGAAATAGAATGGGAAGCGCTGCGACAGGACTATGCCGAAAAATTTTCGAAAGCTGAGGGTGATAAGTTTGGATCTCTTTCGCAGGTGGAAACTACAAAGGGTGAAATTGCGAAGCTGCGCAACCAGTATGCCTCTTATTCCATTCGAAACGGCATGTACTACATACTTGCACCTCAAAGCGGACAGATAGTTCAGGCCCGGACTTCAGGATTAGGTGAAGTGGTAAAAGAAGGTGAAGCACTGGTCCATATTGTTCCCGACAAGATCGATTATGCGGTTGAACTTTATGTAAGACCTGTTGATCTTCCACTCATTGCCCCGGGACAGAAAGTGCGGTTTTTATTTGATGGCTTTCCGGCAATTGTTTTCAGTGGCTGGCCCAATGCCTCCTACGGAACTTATGAAGGAATCGTGTCTGCTGTTGAAAGTGATGTAAGTGAAAATGGCAAATTCAAAATTCTAATCAGTGAGAATGCAAATTATCGAAAATGGCCTGCTGAATTAAAAATGGGAACAGGTGCCAATGGCATTGCACTTTTAAAAGATGTGCCCATATGGTATGAGTTATGGAGAAACATCAATTCATTCCCGCCTGATTATTATCAACCAGTTAAAACCGCCTCCGAAAAGTGAAGCCCTTAATTATTTTCTTATTCCTGTTTTGCATGAACCAGGTAAATGCTCAGCAAAAAGTATTTTCCGAAAAAGAGTTCTTGGCGGTTGTAAAAAAATTTCATCCTGTTATCAGGTTAACAGCTAACCGCATGGAACTTTCACGACTGAATATTACCGGTGCGAGGGGAGGGTTTGATCCGCAATGGAAAACGCAGCAATTTCAAAAAGAATTTGATGGGCTTACCTATTACCATCAATCTTTTCATGAATTAAAACTACCAACATGGTATGGTATTGATCTCCATTTAGGACATGAAAAAATAAATGGTGATCGCATCAACCCTGAAGAAACAAAAGGTCAGCTAAGCTATATAGGCTTTACGGTACCTCTTGTTCAAAACCTGGTGATGGATAAACGAAGGGCAGCTCTGCAAACGGCAAAAAATTATTTTGCTCTTTCCGATGTCGAACGCCGGATTGAAGTCAATAACCTGGTGAAGGAATCACTGGAAGCTTACTGGAAATGGTGGGAACAATATCACATCCATCAATTAATGATCAGGGGACTTCGCAATTCTGAAAAACGCCTGGAGTTTGTCAGGACTGCCTATCAATTGGGCGACAGGGCAGCTATTGATACATTGGAAGCTTTTACCCAGGTTCAGTCATTTCAAATAAAAATTGCTGAGACATTAGCGGCATCTACCAATGCCAAAATGGAACTTTCAATTTATTTATGGACAGAAAACAATGGCCAGGTCAGCCTTTCCCAGGATATCATTCCGGAAGAATACACCAATGAAGATGATGTTCTTTCAGATGAGATTTTCAATGCGTCAGTCAGTCACCCTGAAATACAACAATATGAATACAAACTGAAAGCTCTTCAAATTGAAAGAAGGTTGAAGTTCCAGTTACTGCTTCCCCAGGTCAACCTGAAGTATAATCAGTTGAATCGTGAATTTGATAAAATGTTCAATGCGGGCTGGTTCTCCAACAATTACAATTATGGACTTGTCATTGCTATGCCCTTAAGGCTTTCAGAAGGCCGTGCAGAATATTCCAGGGCAGGAATTAAAATTGAGAATGCCCGAATTGAACAGTCGAATAAGCGGGTTCAGTTACAGGTTAAACTCCGGCAATGCTTTACAGAATGGCAGCAAAACCTGAATCAGCTTTCTCTCCAGGATAAGATGGTGCAGAATACAGCTACGCTGCTTAAGGCAGAAGAAACCAGGTTTTTAAATGGTGAAAGCAATTTGTTTTTGATCAATGCAAGAGAATTGAAGCTCATTGAAACCGAACAGAAATTAATTGAGCTCAGGACAAAAACCCGGCAAAACTATATTAAGCTGCAATGGGCTGCAGGTTTATATGGCGGATAGTCGAAAACCTGAAAGACGATTCAATTATTGTAATGACTTCTTCAACTCGCGACAACCTTCATCCAGTGCCTTGCCTGCAGCATCATTGATCCTGCCTTCAAATTTGCCATCTATTGCTGGCTGGCTACGTACTGAATGGTCGTTCATGGATAGGAGTTTCATATTGGCCTGGATCTGGTAAGTTGAAGCAGCATTGGGGTCAGACTTCCTGATTGCTTTTATCAATCCACCAACTTTATTTGACTGTTTAATGTTTTCAAACTTTGAGCTTAAGAGGTAATCGCATTGTAAGCGTCTGGCATCTTCTTCATCCTTAACTGCAACTGCTTCAATTTTATTCTCTGTTAAATTAGAGATCATATGTTGTTGTAGTGAAGATGGCTGAAGTTCTTCGCCACCTTCAGGTTCCAACACGCCAATGCGGATCATCCCAGGTTTTTTTTCTGAGGTGATCAATGCAGAAATATCCTGTTCATTCATATTCTGCATCATATTACCCATGTCCATTAGTTCTTCTTCTTTTTGCACCTCTTTATATCCTGGAGGAATTACAAATAGCAATGAGTCCAGCTTTGCAGATGTGAATTCAATTGTTTCAATGGTAGTGGTCATGGATTCCCTGCCATTCATGATGAGAGTTGTGGTCTGTATCAACGGGAATCCCAGTTTGCCCTTGCCACTTTGATGCATTACAAACCGGTCCTTACAACCAGGCGTTTCCATTCCTGATCCTACTGAATGGCTATATTCTTGTGGACAATTGAATTCAGGAAGATCAATGTACCAGCCATCTGTTTTCATTAGCAAACTATCCTTCATGCTGCAGGCTTCAGCAGATGGAACGATCTTTTGAGAGGTCCATATATGCCGCGCCGTATAACCATACATTTTTTTTCTTTCACCTGTATCAGTGATAGAGTACCAGATGTGGATCACTCCACCTTTTATTTTTGGGTCATTGGGTTCTTTAACTGGTTTATGTTCATTTTCACCAATTGCTTCTTTGTCAAAATCACTGAATTTTTCTATCAGGTAAAGCTTTTTTTTATCATTAAGCTTTATTATTCTTTTAAGATCGCATTGTTCAATAGTAGTAATAGAGAAGGGTATTCCCATCATGGCACCTCCTTCCGTTCTTTTCCGCATTCCCTTTACAAATACCGTGAATTCTGTTTTCATGCCGGCCATGCTGGTTACCTGGCGCAATTTGTATTGCTGTGCATCGGCCTGAAGAACAAACCCAAGAGCTAAATAGAAGAAAAGGATCTTTTTCATTTTTACCGGTTTGGCGAAAGTTCTGCTTTCACCAAAAACCGGTAAATGATGATGGTCATTGAAAAGAATGATCCTGATTTCGGAGACTATTTTTTCAGAAAAGAAATTGTTTCAATTTCATCTCCAGAAGTGATCTTTAACCAGTATTGTCCTGCAGCCAGTGAAGCGGTATTGATCTCCTGGCGTGACTGCGAAAATCTTCCTTTTGAAACTGTTTGTCCGGCAGTATTTATGATTGCCCATGTGGATTTGCTGTTCTCTCTTGATGTAACCAGTTGCAGCATATCTGTCACCGGGTTTCCTATGATCTTCGTGGCTGGTTTCTCCGAAATGATCACTACACGTACAGTAGCATAAGTAAAGCTTCCATCAATATCAACTGTTTTCAACCTGTAATAAGACCTGCCCAAAATTGGTTGACTGTCTTCTGTTTCATACCTGGTCTCTGATGAAGTGTTACCTGCCGCCTTAACACTTGTCACTGCCTGAAAATTGTTACCATCGTCACTGCGTTCAATAACAAACCGATCCGTATTTTCTTCAGTGCTGGTGATCCATTGGAGTTTTACTTTTCCATTAAAAGGTATGGCTTCCCATTTGGCAAGACTTACGGGAAGTGTACCAGATGTAGTGAAGGACGTGATTGCAGCAGGAGAAAGATAGAGTGGCTGGTTGAATCCATTGAATTCATAAATGGCAAGATGATAGGTGCTATTTGGTTGCAGGTTGGTAATGTTTTCACTCGCATCAATACCATTGTACAAAACAAACTGTCCGTTACCAAGATCCTGCCCTGTACCAAAGCTGGCCTGTGCTGTATAAGCAGTAAGGTTTACTGGTGAAGTGATCACTGGAAAATCCTTACGGCCTATGATCAGTCTTGCTCTTCCATTGCCAGCTGTGAGGTTGATCTTTGCTGATGTAGGAGTGATGTTGGTTGCCGGTAATACCTGTGCTTGCACAGTTGGCGTTACAGCAGTGGATCCATTCACAGATGCAAATGAAGATACCAGGTAAGATGTATTGCTTCCTGTTCCATCATACTCAAAAATTTTAAAGAAATAAGTGGTGGCAGGATTGAGTCCGGATACTGTGGCTGCGTGGAAATTATCATCATACACCACAAACTCACCGGCATTCAGCTGACTGCCTGCTCCAAAAACAGCATTGGCATTATAGTCGATACCATTCACTGGTTGTGAGGTTACATCGGAGCCCTGCCTGGCGATAATGATTCTTCTCTGACCATTGCCATTGGTCCAGCTCATTGAAAGTTCCTGTCCATCAGTTTTAGTGATTGAAAGTGCGCTGGATGCAACAGTAGGCACACTCCTGGTAGTCACGTTTGTTGTATAAGCGGGTGTGAGGTATTGAGGTTGTGAGTTGCCATTGAATTCATAGAAGGCAAGGAAGTATTGCGTTCCCTGTTGCAGGTTACTGATGGTAGTGCTGCTGCCCGTGCTGGCATAAACCGTATAATTTCCTGTGCCTGTTGTGGCGCCATTTCCAAACTGAGAACTTACATTGTATTGCTGTCCGCTAACAGGATCTGCATTTACAGGAGAACCCTGGCGCATCACGATCAGCCTTCTTGTACCATTGCCATTTGTCCAGTTAACCGTAATAGAATTAGTAGAGATATTGCTGAAGCCTGCATTGCTGGTTTGCACTGTTGGTGTTGCAGACGTAGTAAAGTTTCCGGATAAAAAAGACGCGGTAAGATATTCAGTTGTCGCGCCCGTTCCGTTATAATCGTAAATGCGAATGAAATACTGGGTGGCAGGACTCAATCCTACAAGAAAAAAGCTGGTGGAGAAATGATCATACACGATGAACTCTCCGGGAGCAACTTCCTGTCCCAATCCGAAAGTGGTACTTTCTGTATAGTCAATGCCATTAACAGGAACAAAAGAAGGAGCACTTCCTGCCTTGCACACAATGATGCGCCTGGCACCATTGCCTGCCGTCCATCCAAGGTTTACATAACCGCCATCAACGGCGTTTAAAGAAAGATTGCTGGAAGCCACTGTAGGAGCGGCGGCTTCTGCAAAAAGTGAAAGAATCATGATCAGGGGTATAAATAGAAATTTCATATAACTGGAATTTTCCGCGAAACTCATGGAAAGCAATTCCAGTAACAAGCAAGGCCGTCATGCATTGTATTTTCTATTACATTAACTGAGTATATAAACTGAAGGGCTGGTAGAAGCTCTGCAATAATTGAAAAAGGAAGCTGTATATTATATCAATGAGGCAAAGCACACCATCATGATTCAGCGCAAGCGAAATCGCTCCACCAGTTTATTTCTGTGGACGGCGATGGAAATCCTTTGATTATTCCGGGAATCCGAACTTTATCAGGCAGCATGTGCCTGCTCCACGATCTCGTGCATGGAGATGCCCATATGGCTTTCTTCATACACACAGTCGCCGTTCCTGATCAAAAGCACCTGGGGAGATTCATGTGGTACTTTAAATGTGTCAGCGATCTTATTGGAAAGCCCGCGGTAAGCCAGCAGGTCAAGGAAATAAAAATCGATATCCTCAGGCTGGGCCACTTTCTGCAGGCGTTGCAGGGCAACAGCACTGATAGAGCAGCGTGTACTGTGCTTGAATATAACCTGGGCCTTGAGCTGGGATTTAGTAATGATCTGTTTTAACTGCTCTTCATCGGTAAGATGAATCCAATGCATACTTCACAAAATTAATAATGACGATTACTCTCAGATGGGGAATGGCTTAATAAGAATTGGTTGGACATCCATAACCTTTGCGATGGCCTCCGGAATAACCAGAGCGCGAACCGGCGCAGGAAGAGGCTGCAACCAGCAGCAACATGAGCAAACCAATAAATAAAGTCTTGTTTTTCATATTCAATATTGTTAGAACCTAAAACGGCTTAATTTGCCGGATTATTATGCAAATATAACCAGCAAATTTCCATTTAAAAGCCCAACAGGCCAGGACCTTATGATTATAGAGGTTAATCAAAAATATAGCCATTTTATTATCGATATCTTAACGTTTAAAACACAGTTGTTTATCCTATGAGGATTCATTTCATTTCTATCGGGGGAAGCGTGATGCACCAACTGGCAATTGCCCTTAAAAAAAAGGGTTATGCCATTTCCGGTTCAGACGATGAGATCTTTGAGCCTGCCTTAAGCAATCTTTCAGCTGAAGGACTCCTACCTTCCAGCATTGGCTGGGATGACAAAAATATTCATCAAAACCTTGATGCCGTGATCCTTGGCATGCACGCCAAAGCTGATAATCCCGAATTGATCAGGGCAAAGGAGTTGAATCTTCCCATTTATTCCTTCCCTGAATATATTTTCCAGGAAAGTAAAAACAAAACCCGTGTGGTAGTAGGTGGCAGTCATGGCAAAACCACCACCACTTCAATGATCATGCATGTGCTGAGGGAATCAGGTAAATCCTTTGATTACCTGGTAGGTGCCAGGCTTCAGGGTTTTGAACAGTCGGTGAACATTACTGATGCTCCAGTTATTGTTTGCGAGGGCGATGAATATCCTGCAAGTGTTATTGAAAAAAGACCCAAGTTTCATTTTCTCTTCCCACACATAGCAGTTATCACCGGCATTGCCTGGGACCATATCAATGTATTCCCCAGCTTTGACAATTACCTGGAGCAGTTCACCATCTTCATGGATAAAATAGAAAGTGGCGGTTCATTGATCTATAATGAAACAGATGCAGTATTAAAGAAGCTGGTAGAAGGTCATAAAAGAACCGATCTTACATACCTGCCTTACAGTGTTCCGGAACATTCCATCAGCAATGGCCTGACCAGTGTAACCATTGAAGGAAAACAAACTACCCTGAAGGTTTTTGGAGACCACAATCTTTTAAATCTACATGCGGCCTGGCTGGTGGTAAAGCAACTGGGTGTTGGTGTTGATGAATTTTTAAAAGCCATCAGCAATTTTACCGGTGCAGCAAAAAGACTGGAAGTGCTCGGCAGAAATGACCAGGTTATTTTTTACCGTGATTTTGCCCATGCGCCTTCCAAGGTTAAGGCTACCATAGAAGCTGTAAAGAACCAGTTTCCGGAGAGAAGACTGATTGCCGTTTTAGAACTTCATACTTACAGCAGCCTGAATGAAGCCTTCATGAAGGAATACAAAGGAGCCATGGAAAATGCGGATGATGCAGCAGTGTTTTATAGTAGCCATGCACTGGAATTGAAAAGAATGCCTCCATTGCCGGCAGGTGCGGTGAAGGATGGATTTCAAAAAAAGGGGCTTGCTGTTATCAATGAAAGAAAAGACCTGGAGCATTGGCTTCAATCGCATGATTATAAAAATGCCGTGGTGGTTTTTATGAGCTCGGGAAATTATGATGGATTTGACGCAGCCGGATTCGCGAAAACAAAGACAAAATCGGTGGTTTAACTACAGGCACAAACCACACAAAACTTTACCTTTACCCACTTTAAGATTTCCGAAATGTTACAATTAAAAAAACCGCTTGCGTTCATTGATATTGAAGCTACAGGTTCCAATGTTTCAATTGACCGCATCGTTGAAATTGCCATCGTTAAAGTAATGCCTGATGGTAATAGAACGGTAAAGAGGAAGCTGATCAACCCACAGATTCCTATTCCACCAGCTATCATTGAAATTCATGGTATCACCAATGAGATGGTTGCCAGTGCTCCAACTTTCGCCCAGGTAGCACAGGAGATCAAACAGATTCTGGATGGTTGCGATCTTTCCTGTTACAATGCGTACCGGCTGGATATTCCCATGCTCATGGAAGAATTCCTGCGTGCGGAAGTTGAATTCGAAATGAAGAACCGCAAAGTGATCGATGTACAGAAGATCTTTCACCAGATGGAACAGAGGACTCTTTCTGCGGCCTATAAATTTTATTGTAACAAATCACTGGAGGGTGCACATGGCGCTGAAGTGGATGCACAGGCTACCGCCGAAATCCTGGATGCGCAGATTGAACGCTACCCCCAATTGGGTCATACTGTTGATAGTGTTTTAAAAGTGGTGGGAGAGGATCCGATCATTGATTTTGCACGCCGCTTTGCTTATGATGATAAGGGTGTGGAAGTTTTTAACTTCGGTAAACACAAGGGAAGACCCATATCAGACGTTCTAAAAGCAGAACCGCAGTATTACGACTGGATGATGAAGGGAGAATTTCCCATGAATACCAAACAGAAATTAACGGAGATCTATACCAGAATGATGCTGAAAAAATCTAAATAAGGCTGTGGAGAAGCTAGTCATCATACCTACATACAATGAAAGTGAAAACATAGAACTGATCCTGCAGGCTATTTATAACCTGCAACAGGACTTTCATGTTTTGGTGATTGATGATAGCTCTCCTGATGGTACCGCTGATATTGTTCGCCAGTTGCAGCCACGCTTTGAACATACCGTATTCCTGGAAGAAAGAAAAGGCAAGCTGGGTCTTGGAACAGCATATATCCATGGCTTTAAATGGGCCATAGCAAAAGGATACCAGTATATTTTCGAAATGGATGCCGATTTCTCTCACAATCCTGCCGACCTGCCACGTCTTTATGAAGCCTGTAAAAAAGGTGGCGCCGACCTGGCCATTGGTAGCCGTTATGTAAAAGGTGGCGGTGTAGTAAACTGGCCCTGGGACCGCATCGCTTTATCAAAAGGAGGATCTATATATACAAGAATGATCCTCTGGATGCCTGTGGCCGACCAGACCGCCGGCTTTATGTGTTATAAAAAAGAAGTCCTTGAAACCATTAACCTCGATGAGATCCATTTTGTGGGTTATGCCTTCCAGATAGAAATGAAGTTTGCAGCCTGGAAGCTTGGTTTTAAATTAAAAGAAGTGCCTATCCAGTTTTCAGACAGAAAATATGGCGAATCGAAGATGAACCGCGGCATTGTTAAAGAAGGTATTCTTGGCGTATTGAAATTGCGCTGGTATAGTTTCTTCACCAACTACAGGAGAAGAGTGAAGAACAGGGTCAATACAGAAACTACAGTTCCTGAATAATCTATTTACCACTCACTATTCACCACCCACTACTTACTACTCACTACTCACCACTCACCACTCACCACTTCTCTTATTTTATTTTCAACCTGAGGCCCGCAAACAACCTGATTCCCTGGTTGGGAGCATAGATATATGAAGGATCAAAACTGAGCCCATAGGGGTTTTCTGTTGTCACCAGTATATTTCCATTCGCATCTGTATCTGTTGTCCCATCACCATCATAATCCAGTTTCTTATCAAAAGGATCATGGGTTCTTGCAATCAAAAATGGATTGTTCTTCGCCGGTGTCCAGTTCAGCAGGTTTTTTACTCCACCAAAAAATTCAAGTTGACTTGATATCCATTTGGTGAGCTGGACATTTTGTATGCTCCATATCGGAGAGGTTTTTCTTCTTGGATCCAGCGCAGAACCAACAGGCAATTGCATGGGACCATAAATATTGCCTGTATAATCTATGGTGAATCCCTGTACCGGCAAACTATAACTAACCGACCAGGTGCCGCTCCAGCTTTCGGTAAGCATGGGGCTGATCCTTGTTTTTTTTCCCTCCCTGATCTCTGATTTATAAACATCCTGCAAGGTCAATCCCATCAACCCTTTGAGCCTTTGTAAAATATTGGCTTCTAAATTTAGTGTGAAGCCTTTTGATACAGCATGTCCCTGCAGGTTATCATAGATGATCTTATCCGGATCGGTATTGTAATCGGCGATGATCTGGTTAGCAAAATAGGAATACCATGCAGAAGCATCCAGTGAAACAGATTTTGATCCTTTCAGTACCTGGAATGTATAATTAAGATTAATGTTATAGCTTCTTTCAGGCTTTAGTTTATCCCTGATCTCCACAGCACGTGCTCCCGTTAATGCTGCATGGTCTTCTGTAAAAAGATTGACCACACGAAATCCTGTTCCTGCATTCAGTCTTAATGTTTGTTTTTCATTGAGCTTCCATTTGAATGCTGTCCTGGGTGTGTAGATCAAACCATGTGCAGGATGATGATCCAGACGCAAGCCTAAAAGAAGTGTATGATCTGAACTCATCTTCCATTCATCCTGGATAAAAAATCCGGGGATGATATATTTTTCAGGATGATTTTTTTTGGTAAATGTATCCATCGTTGCTGTGGAGTTGTCATCATAAAATTGATAGCGGGAAGACAGTCCCATCAAAAATCCATGCTCAGCCTTCCACATTTTTTCCCAGATCATTTGGGCAAACAAAATATTCTGCTTTGCCATGTAAGGAATCTTTCCATAAAAAGAATTCTGTTCATGCGAAGTGGCCGAATAGGAGAGCAGGAATTTTTCTTCTCTTATCGGCAGCTGGTAATTTCCAATAAGCTCCCATCTGTTTGTATAAATGCTTTCACCATAAATACTGTCGCCTCCACGACATGATTTGTTCCACCTGGTATCACCTCCCCAGCGGTCTTCGTAAAAATAACGGGCCGCCAGCGTAGCGATCCTGTTCTCCTGTCTTTGCAAACTCCATTTATTAAAAACACTGATCCTTTTTTGTAAAGTGACATCAGTAAACAGGTCGCGGTTCTTATCCAATTCTTTCTGATAATGATGATAATTGACTCCCAGTAATGATTGCAGCTTACCAGTTTTTATTTTCAGCCCCAGATCAGCTGTGTGTTCCAGCCAGCTGGTGCTCATGAAAGAGGCAGAAAACAAAGGTGCTTTCTGTGGAGATTTGGTGATGATGTTGATCAGTCCTCCAATTGCTTCTGCGCCATACAGTCCTGAAGCGGGTCCTTTAATGATCTCCACTCTTTCGATCAGTTCAGAAGGAATGCCAAACAAACCATAAACAGAAGAGAGGCTGCTGACCACAGGCATGCCATCAATGGTGACCATGGTATATGGTCCTTCCAGTCCATTGATATGAATATCTCCCGTATTACAAACGCTGCAATTCAGTTGCGGGCGTACGCCATTGATGTTCTGCAGGGCTTCAAACACACTTGGCGATGGATTTTTCCTGAAAAATTGTGGGGTGTATACTTCAACTGCTACCGGACTTTCAAGCCGGCTGACTGGCTTCATGGTGCCGGAAACAACAATTGCATCAAGAGATGATATCGCAGGCTGCAAGTTGATCTCAATTTCACTGTTCTCATCTGCTTTCAGCCAGATGGTTTTAAAATAAGGTTCGTGACCCACCATGCTGACTGCGAGATTGTATTTTCCTTCTTTCAGTGAATGAAATAAAAAAGTACCGGTTGAATCTGTGAGCTGGTGATTCTTATCAAGCGATACTGTTGCATTCGAAAGTTTCCCGGATCCTGTAATTACTCTTCCTTTCAGGCTGGCTTGTGACATGACCTGCAATACCATCATGCAGGCCATGCCCGCCATCGCCAGTTTTCGTTTCATGGCGTAAAATTATATATTCTTTGAACATCCAAAGAAAATTAATTTGGTAGACCAAATTTTTATGGCTGGGCTAATCTGTTATTTTTGCTGTCATGGCACATTTCGCAAATCTCTCGGAAGAGAATTACCTGAAAGCACTATTCAGCCTCAGTCTGAAAGAAGTTAAGAAGGTCAACAATATTGCCCTGGCCAAGTCCCTCTCACTAAATCCTGCAACAGTGCTGGAGATGGTACGTAAGCTGGCTAAAAAAAGCCTGGTAGAAATTAAAGACGATAAAAGTATTTCACTCACGGAAAAAGGAAGAAAGAAAGCCCTGCTCACGGTTCGAAGACACAGGTTGTGGGAGGTATTCCTGGTTGACAAACTCAAATATGAATGGAATGAGGTTCACCAGCTGGCAGAGCAATTGGAACATATTGAATCGGCAGATTTAACAGACAGGCTGGATGAATTTTTGGGCTTCCCGACTTTTGATCCGCATGGTGATCCCATACCTGATAAAACAGGAAAATTAAAGCTTCACCCGGCCATACCATTAACCTCTGGACAAAAAGGAAAAAGCTACCAGGTACTGAGTTTTGCTGAAACAGATGATGACTTCCTGGATTACCTGGGAAAAAGAAATATCAGGCCTGGTGTCAAAATCAAGATCCTTGAAATTCATAGTTATGACCAAACTATGCAAACGCTGATCAGGAAAAAAGAATGGCAACTGAGTGAGAAGGTGGCCAAAAATATCCTGGTAGAACCATTATAAGTATTCCTCTTACAGGATTGATTGCGGTATGATTTGTTCATAAAAGCGATAATAGTTCTATAGAAAAAGCCTCCTTAGTGGAGGCTTTTCTTTATGATGAACTTTATTCAGTCTAAATCTGCTTAAGCTTTTTTGCAGCAGGCATGTTTGCCCTTGGCTGCATGATCAGCCTCTGAATGATGTTCGCATTTGCCTGCTTTGCAATCCATTCCTTTGTCACATTTGCCTTCTTTACATTTTTCACACTGGCCGTCTTTGCATTTGTCGCATTGACCATCCTTGCAGCAGTCTGCCTTAGCCTCATTTGCAGAGGTTCTTTCATATTTGCAGCAGTCGTGAAGTTTGTTATAGGCATCGTCTGAAGCTTTTACATTTTTTGTATCATATCCAACTGCAGCAACTGCTTTTTCAATTTTAGCGGTGTTGGTGGAATTGCTGGCATAACTAACTGTCAGCTCTTTAGTTTCAGCACTCCAATCAGCCGTGGTAGCACCTGCATCTTTAGCGGCTTTTTCGATCTTTGACTTGCACATACCGCATTCACCCGAAACCATGATCTTTTCAGTTTTATCCTGGGCTATCGCCATGGTTGAAAATGCAAGGAACACAAAAGAGAACATTGATATTTTGAACGATTTCATATAATAAGTTTTGAATTAATTGAATGATGTTATTGTTTGTTTGATGAGCTTAATTCTGATTCAGAGACATTCAATCTCAAATTCTAAAGACACAATTTTCAGGTAAATATCCTGTTCACTTAACGGAGGACTGTGAGAAATTCTATGATTTTTGTGAGGGAAATTTTCAAATGCGGTTAAAAGAAATCCTGTCTCCACGGACCTGACCATTGGAAGTGAAAGAAAAGTCTGAATTCCGGCTGGGGCCCTGTGACTGGTTTCGAGTTTGACCATCACCACTTCATCCTTGCAGCAGCCATCATCTTTGTGCATGCCGCATTTCCGGCATTTGTCTTCATGATCCTGTCCCAGCTCAACTGAATCCAAACGGTCCATGCAATAATGCATGCTCACTACAAATCCGCTGCTGACAGCGAAGTAGGTGAACAAAACCACAATTGCCAGGAACTTTTTCATCGAAAACAAAGATAACCGCTTAAGCAAAAGATTAAAACTGATTTTGCACCAGAAGGCAAGGTCTTTTATCAATTAACAAAACTCCAATAAATACCAAAGCGAAGGATCAGGCCGGGAGTTGGATAACCAGGGGCGGCTAAATTATTGTTATTGAACTGAAAGCCTCCAAATGAACGGGCTGTATTCAGGTTCTCTGCCCTGATATAAGCTTTGAAGGTACGGATCCTGAAATGTAGAAAAGCTGCAATATCAGGTAGATTGCTGATGGTTACAGAATCCTGGTAAAAGAATCTTCCGAGCAAAGGTGAGTAATTATCAGCCTTATAAGGGGTATGATACCTGGCCTCAAGACCCATGGCAATGTTCAGGTTTTTGAAACCCAGCTTGCCTTCATACATAAACCTTTGCCTGGTAAAAACTACCGGGAAGTTCAGTTCAACATCACCAGTGTGTTGCTGTACATAGACTTCAGCATGCCAGTTCCAGTTCCTGCCAACACGGAATGTTTTCATGGCATTCACCCTTAAAACATTGAAAAGGGTTTTTTCCTGTTTCAGTTCATCAAAATTGGTGAGATAGAGGTAATTGGTGACAAGATAATAATCTGCACCCAGCTGCATCCTCAGTCGTGGCAATTGCAATACTCCAAAAAAATGCGCCATGTTTTCTTTGGAAAAACTTTTAGGAGAATCGAGGTAAAATCCACTTCGCTGGTCATAAGTAAATGATGGAGTCTTGTTCGCGTTCTCAAAGCCAATGAGCAGGCTGCCGATCTTCTGGCTCAATAATCTTTGCAGACTCACATAAGCGTGATAGTCTCCCAGGTTATATCCATTCAAATAAAGCTGTCCTTTTGCCAGCATATCCCATTTCTGGTTTTTTGTCCGGTTCCGGTATTCACCATGTCCCATCACATTATAAAGTGAAGCTGATGGTTTGTGTGCCGAATCCAGTATAAAATTTCCAGTCAGCAATTGCAGCTCTGCACCTACCTTGATAAACTGGTTCAGGTTTTTTGCATCAGGATACTGGTAAATAGAAAAATCATTACTGATCTCTTTCCAGCTGTCGCGAAAAAGGAGAGACCTGCCTGGTGTAAATTGAATCTGGTAAAGGCTGTCGTAATACACCGAATCAGGACGGTTATCGGCATTGACTACATCCTTATACTGGTATTTGTATTTGCCATATTTGAATGTATGTTCAAATCGCAGTCTTGGATAAAAAAGTGGGATAACGGTTGAATCGGTGACCAGTGAATCCTTCCTGCCAATATCATACTGTTGTCTCAGCAGGATGTTGAATTCATTATAATTATTTCCCGTATTGATATTGCTGCTGAAGAAATCTGTTCCGTATGGATTTGATCCTCCAAGCTTGGTAGGAATGATGTACCTGTCCCTGGCATAATCAATATTATCGAGGTAATCAATATCATTTTCAATACCTCCGTTTTCGGCCGCCTGCAATTTGTTGCCAAGGATGATAAAATAATTATTATACCTTTTATTTTTCGATTGGTACCAGGAAGTAAACAGGTAGTTGTTGTGGTTTGTCTTCTGGTTGCGAAATACACCCGGGGCATTGATCAAACGATAATTAAAAGCAGCATTCCAGTAGGGCTTCAGGTTTTGCGTGTGCAGGATCTCAATGGTTTGTTCGGCCCTGCTCCCCAAAACATATCCCAATTCTGTATAGGGCCTGGTTGTATTAAAAAACCTGGCTTTCTCGAGTGTCCACTTATATACATCAAGTGCATGAAAACCTGCATCCCAGCCTGCGCGCAACGATGGTTCGAAAATGATGGGCCTAGTAGCAGTTCCCAGGTTGCCCAGGTAAATATGATGCGCCGGTATGGGGAAACGCCTGGTAAAATCTGCAATGGATGTATCAAGGCGCCTTCCTCTTACTGAATCCAGATAGTAAACAGTAACTGTAACACTGTCCTCAAAACGGTTTCTTGCCCTGATGCTATCGCTGCCTGGAGCATTTGTGACTGGCGGCCCACCCAGGTTACCGGTTTGCCCTGGAATCCTTTTAATGGTTTCTAAAACTTTCTGAGCATCTGCATGAAGTGTGCAAATAGAAAGCAGCACAAGAATGATACTATAGTAAATTCTTTTGTTCAACAACACCGGTTAAGCAATAGACCTGATCAATTCACGGAAAATGGTAGAGAATTTGGGTTCGGCTTCTTTGGCGGCCTGCAATACTTCTTCATGTGTGATCACATTTTCTTCTTCACGGATACCGATATCGGTGATCACGCTCATGGCAAATGCATTCATGCCCATGTGACGTGCAGCAATCACTTCCTGCACCGTGCTCATTCCAACGGCATCACCACCAAGTATATGAACCAGCCTGTATTCAGCCCTGGTTTCAAATGTTGGTCCGGTAACTCCAAAATATACACCTTCCTGCAGCTTGATATTAAATTGCTGACCGATCTCCTTGGCTTTTTTGATTAGCGATTTCTGATAGGGCTCACTCATATCCGGGAAGCGTGGCCCAAAGCGTTCATCGTTTTTACCGATCAGCGGGTTCTTTGTTGTAAAGGAAACATGATCAGTAATGATCATCAGGTCACCTACATTGAAAGCAGGATTCACCCCACCCGCGGCATTGGAAAGAAAAACAGTTTCCACACCCAAGAATTTCATCACCCTGATGGGCAACACTACATCCTCGGGAGCATAACCTTCATAAAAATGAAAACGCCCCGACATAGCGATGATCGGCTTGTCAGCAATGGTACCGAAGATCAGTTTACCTGAATGTCCCTGCACCGTAGATACCGGGAAGTGAGGGATCTTCTCATAAGAGATCTCGTGTTGTACTTTAATTTCTTTTACAAAATTTCCCAGTCCGCTTCCCAGCACTACGCCAATTTTGGCTGATGAAGTATTATACTGTTTGAGGAATTCCGTGGCTTCGGTTATTTTATCAAAACTGTTCATCCCGACAAAGATAACCGTACGGCATTAATAAGAGTATTTATAGAAGTCACAATATTCTTCGTCACAGATCATTCTTTTCAAAACGGGATCATTGAGCACCTCACGATAATCCATCCATCGTCCATTAACTATTATTTTCCTGTACACCAGTCTTATGCCCTGGCTGTAATCCACATACCAGTTAACGTGGCCTGTAAATAAAGGCTGGATAGGTTTTCCTCCCGGCAGGTGCCAGCCATAGATGGCCACACGATTTGGTCGTTTATCCCGACTGATACTTTCGCTGATCACCACATCTTTTTTGATACCCGCGATCAATCCCTTCCTTCCTTTTCGCTGGCCTTCAATGATCAGGTGATGATGGTACATGGTAGGAGTGCTGTCGCGAAATGCATACATGGGCATCGGCTCTAGTTTAATTGTAGCGGCTTTGTAGATATCATCCGAGATTTTTTTTGTTGGAAGAAAGCAATCCAGTGTATCTGCAATCCTTTGAGCTGTATTGGGTGTAATGGCGATGCGTGCCCAATCATCATCTGTGCCTACCGATAAATAATCCGGGGCTACAAAATAACTTGCCCTGTATATTTTCCCGGTGACGGAATCCCTGAATTGAACGTTCACACGGATAAATTTTTTCAGAAAGGAAGGAAGGTTCCCCTCAAGGATCTCTTTAAGTACGAATGAATCTCTCTGTTGCCAGTTATATGCAGCTGCTGTTTTATAAAACTGGGAACCGGTCACGTTAGATTGGCGTGGAGGCGTGTTGATCATTTTATAATGAACACAGGAGAACAATGAAAAACAAAACAGCAGCAGGCAAAACCTCATCAGCTAAAGTTAGTGGCCCTGTTCCATATGCCCTGCATCAGGCTGAAGCACTTAGCCATTTATCCCTTATTTTTGCGCCAAATTTTTAATACATGAATTTGCATGAATACCAGGCAAAAGAACTGCTGAAAAAATATGGTGTTCCCGTACAGGAGGGCATGGCTGCATCTACCGTACACGAAGCCGAGGAAGCCTACCGCCAGATCAAAACCCAGTATGGAAGCAGCTTTGCTGTGATCAAGGCCCAGATCCACGCCGGTGGAAGGGGTAAGGGAAAGGTTCGCGAAACCGGCATCAATGGTGTTAAGGTGGTGAAATCCCTTGACGATGTTACTGATGTTGCTACTAAGATCCTCGGTGGTACTTTGGTGACCATACAAACCGGTGAATCTGGTAAAGTGGTGAATAAGATCCTGGTAGCGCAGGACATGTATTATGACGGACCTAATGAAAGAAAAGAATTTTATCTCTCCATATTACTCGACCGTTCCAAAGGAATGAACGTGATCATGTACAGCACTGAAGGTGGAATGGACATTGAAGAAGTGGCTCATAAAACTCCTGAAAAAATATTCAAGGAGTGGGTGCATCCGGGTGGTGGACTACAGGGTTACCAGGCCAGGAAGATCGCTTTCAATTTTGGTCTCAAGGGTGATGCCTTCAAGAACATGGTAAAATTTGTTACCCGTTTGTACGATGCTTACGCAGGTCTGGATTGCTCCATGCTGGAGATCAATCCACTGTTCAAAGCTTCTGATGATAAGATCGTGGCTGTAGACTGCAAGATGAACCTCGATGACAATGCGCTGATGCGCCATCCTGACCTTGCTGCGCTTCGTGATATCAGCGAAGAAGATCCTACAGAAGTAGAAGCAGGAAAATTCAACCTCAACTTCGTGAAGCTTGATGGCAACGTGGGTTGTATGGTAAACGGTGCAGGTCTGGCCATGGCAACTATGGACATGATCCAGTTAAGTGGCGGAGAACCAGCCAATTTCCTGGATGTAGGAGGTACGGCCAATGCGCAGACAGTGGAAGCCGGTTTCCGTATCATCATGAAAGATCCAAAAGTAAAAGCCATCCTGATCAACATCTTTGGTGGTATTGTTCGTTGCGACCGTGTTGCCCAGGGTGTGATTGACGCTTATAAGAATATGGGCAATATCAATATCCCGATCATTGTTCGCCTGCAAGGTACCAATGCCGAAGAAGCCAAGAAGCTGATAGATGAAAGCGGACTGAAAGTTCAATCGGCTATCCTGTTGAGCGAAGCTGCTGATCTGGTGAATAAGGCTGTGGCTGCGGCGTAATAGCCGGAAAAACGGTAAGATATTTTGGATTTGTATTGATCGATCAACACCCAATTATATAAAGAAGAGAAAGAGAGAGGATGTAACTACATTCTTTCTCTTTTTTTGTTTGATCTAAGTAATAAATACTGGAAGGGGATATATATGATCTCAGTATATAAAGAGATAAATTCCTGATCCCTTCACTTCTTAAATCCTTGTTCTTTATTCTTCTGTTCGATATTCTCTTAGACAGTTTAACTGCCATCTCATCTTAATTCAGTAAAAGACTGGTATGCATTCAGATCTCAATTCCTGATCCGATTACTTCTTAAATCATTATTCCTTGATCTATTGTTCGTTATTCTTATACCGGTTTGCCGGCTAACTCTTCCAGGGCCATGCTTAAAAAATTGGGAAGGATATGCGCATAGGTCATCATGATCTTGTCGGGGTCATTGAGCTGCTCGATCATGCTTCTCCATTTTTCTTCGCCATGTTGTTCTATGACGATCTTCTTTTTTTCTTCTGTTTGTAAATACATGCTCATACCAATGGCATCTGCCTCAGGATGAAACTGCGTACCCACCATGTATTCATTAAACCTCATTCCCATGATGGCCTGCTCGTAAGGAACATGGGGCCTGTATTTTTCTATGCAGAGAATTTTTGCATTGAGGTTATTGATCTTTTCAAAATCAGGAGTAGTTACCTGGTAGTCCCTGCTGTCCACCACATAAAATGGATCACGCAAGCCTTTGAAAACAGGATCCTGCTGACCTTCAAGGGTAACATGTACCGGGAATACACCAAAAGCTGTTTTCTTTCTCTGGCTTACATTTCCTATTCCAAGATGCCTGCAAACCATCTGGAAGGAATGACAGATGAAGAAAACAAATTTCTTATGGACCTGTTGAGGATCGTTATTCCATGACATCAAATCCTCCAGCCAGTTGAAATAGGCTGATTCCCATTCAGAGCCGATGGATTCTAACGGACTACCCGGACCGCCGGATGAAATATAAACATCGTAGGAAAGATCAGGCACCTTGTTGTGCTGGCGCACATCAAATTCATCCAGCTGGATTTCCATGGAATGAAATTCACCCCATTCTTTGATAATCTGGCGCAGACAACGCATGCCTTCATTGGGCTTTCCTTCATAAAGGTCTAAGATCGCAATACGTAACATAGTACTCTTCTACAGCAACAAACATACAATAATTTGCGGACGGGTTTGCTGATGACCGTTTCGAACTATTTACCAATGAAATCTTTTAATTCATCAAGCATTTTTGAAGCAACAAAGAGGTTCCCTTTCCGGTTGAGATGTACACCGTCTGTTGTCAGAATTCCACGATCAAGATTGGAAGGATTGTTTGTTTTTAAATAGTCCAGGAAAGATTGTCTCAGATCAATTAATCTGCAATCGTTTTCCTTTGCAATTCGCCGCACTGTGACTGCATATAAATTCAGGTCTCCATCCATCGGATTGGTAAAATCATTTTTCTCACCAATAACAGAAGGTGTTGCCATGAAAACGGAAATATTTTTTTCTTTCAGCTTAGTGATGATGATTTTATAAAATTTTTCAAACCTGTCCAGGTCAGTTCCTGTTCCGGTCAGTCTTTTATGCCATACATCATTGATGCCAATATAAATCACAACATCATCAGGATTTTTTTCCAGCACATCTTTTTCCATTCTCAGGTAGAGGTCATAGATCTTGTTGCCGCTGATACCTGCACCCACTAATTCTGCTTCTTTACCAGCTGCTTTCATCATAGAATCCAGCAATGTTATATAACCATTTGGTCCAACACCCTGCTGTGTAATGGAGTCACCGAAAAACACGATCTTTTTTTCAGGAGAAGAAATTGAAAAAGCCATCAGTAACAGAATGGGTAAAATCAATAAGAGATGTATTTTTTTCATACGATTTCTATGTTCAATGTTCAATTCATTCATTTTCCAAAAACTTTTTCTCCTCCAATAAAAGTTGCCATGACTTTTGTTGAAAGTACTTCCGCAGAATTGGACTTCATCAGGTCCCTGTCCAGTATGATAAAATCTGCCAGCTTATCTTTCTCCAGTGAGCCTTTTTCATTTTCTTCAAAATTGGAACGTGCCGCCCAGATGGTCATCCCGCGAAGCGCATCCTGCGCACTTAAAGCATTGTTGGGTTGATAACCACCCGAAGGAAATCCTTTATCATCTACACGAAAAACGGCGGAAGAAAAAGTTTTGAAAGGAGAGATGTCTTCAACAGGGAAGTCTGTTCCCAATGGTATCCAACCATTCTGCTGCAGGAGCTGGTGATAAGCATAAGCACCTTTTTCTCTTTCAGTTCCCAAACGCTCACCGGCCCAGTACATGTCAGAAGTGGCATGTGTTGGCTGAACAGAAGGGATGATACTGTATCTGCCAAATAATTCAAAATCATTGGGGTGAACCACCTGTGCGTGTTCTATCCTCCAGCGTTTGTCGTTTTTTCCCTGGAGATACTTTCCATAGATATTCAAAATGGTCCGGTTGCCGGAATCGCCAATGGCATGAGTACACATCTGGAAATCATGCTGCGCAATGATGCTGGCAACAGAATCAAAATGCTCGGGAGAACTTAAAAGAAATCCATACCAGTCTTTCCTGTCATGATAAGGTGATAATAAACAGGCACCTCTTGAACCAAGTGCTCCATCTGCATATACCTTAAAGCTTCTCATATTCAGGTAAGGTGTTTTGATCCTGCCTTTGCTGAATAAAAAATCATAGTTCTTTTTTGCATCGCTCAGCATGGCATAGACCCTCATTTTCAGAATGCCTTTTTTATGTAAGCTGTCCATGAATAAAGCATCAGCATAATCAATCCCGCAATCATCCACGGTAGTTAGTCCAACTGCAAAACAATTCTGCTGTCCTTTTTGTAATGAGCTTGAAATTTCATCTGCTGTTGGTGCCGGGATTTTTGCACTGACCAGGTCTACGGCATTATCGATCAGGATCCCTGTGAGTTGGCCATCCTTAGTTTCTATGGTTCCTCCATTGATCTGCTGACCAGGTTCTAAACCTGCCAGGTTAATAGCCTGCTGGTTTACTATAGCGGCATGTCCATCGACCCTCTTCAGCATCACAGGACGGTCGGGAAACATCTGATCAAGTCTTTCCCTTGTTGGAAATTCTTTTGTTGGCCAGTCATTCTGATCCCAACCTCTTCCAACCAGCCAGCCTGATTTATTTTCAACTGCAAAAGCTCTTAATTTTTCAAGGATCTCATACCAGCTCTGTGTTCCAACCAGGTTGGCGGTTTGCAAACCCAGTCCATACCTGAAAAAATGCGCATGTGCATCTATAAAACCAGGATAAACAAAACGTCCGGATGCATCAATCTTTTCAGACGCATCATATTTTGCTGACAATTCCTTTGTCATTCCGGTCTCCACGATCTTTCCATCCTTAACTGCCATAGCTTCTGCAATGGAAAAAGAAGAATCAACAGTATATATTTTACCATTATAAACCAGGAGGTCAATTTTTTTTGTGCTGGTACAGGATGTTAATGCAAACAGGAAGCTGCAATAAATCAAGATGCCTGAAATTTTTTTCATCGGAGACTTTTATGATAATAATGATTCTTTAATTCTTCTTTATTGAAACAAAGCCGGATGCTTTTTATGATGATCGGTGAGGTCCTGGTAAGCTTTTGCGGCTTCAAGAATGGAAGCTTCATCATAGAGATTTCCCAATAAACTGATACTGACCGGCAGACCATTTTTATTAAAACCCATCGGCATGCAAACTACAGGATTGCCGGTGAGATTCGTAATGGAAAGCTGGCTGCCAGCAAATGTTGGAACGATCAGCACATCATAATTGCCCATAAATTCCTGGATGCTCTTACTGAGTTGGTAACGATAACGATTGGCATTGATGTATTCAACTGCAGGAATGAGTCTGGCTGCACGAAATGAATTGGGCCAGAAATCCTTGTCCTGTCTTTCAATGAGGTCATCACGATTGGTACGTGTGAGTTCATCAAAAGCAGCTGCTGATTCGGCATTAAGAATGATGCTGATGAAATTCGAAGTATAAATGGAATCAGGAAATACGACAGGTTTTACTTCTATTCCCATAGACTTGTAAACTTCGAGTACCTGCCATTCAGGTGCATCTTTGGGCAATCTCGAAAAATAATTGGCAGCATAGGCAAAGCGAAGTTTTTTGATGTCTTTCGCTGGATTGTAATTAAAAGCATGGTCTTTTGATCCTGCATCCTTGCCATCGGTTCCCTTGATGTAGTAATAAACAATAGCGTCATCTTCCGCACTTCTGCAAATAGGTCCTGCCTTGTCGAGGCTCCAGCAAAGAACCATGGTACCACTCCGACTTACCGTGCCGAATGTAGGTCTCAGGCCGGTGGCACCACAACGTGTGGAAGGAGAAACAATGGAGCCCAGGGTTTCGGTTCCAATGGTAAAAGGCAATAGCCCGGCAACAACAGAAGCTGCTGATCCCGCAGAGGAACCACTGGAACCCTGCAAAAGATTCCATGGATTTTTGGTTTCACCACCGAACCATTTATTATTGTAAGCCAGTGCACCCATTGTTAGTTTGGCACACAATACTGCACCTGCTTCTTTCAATTTTGTATAGACATAAGCATCTTCATCAATCACCTGGTCCTTATAGGGTGTTGTGCCCCAGGTGGTGCGATAACCTTTAACAGCAAAAAGATCTTTTAGACCATAGGGAATTCCATGTAGTGGTCCGCGGTATTTTCCTTTCCTGATCTCTTCATCTGCCTGTCTCGCCTGTTGTAGTGCAAAGTCCTCGGTAAGTGTAATCACAGAAGCAAGCGTGTCTCCCCATTTTTTCAATCTTTCAATAAAGAATTGCGTCAGCTCAACGGAACTGATCTTTTTGTTTTTTACCAATGAAGCCAGTTGCAGGATGGAATAAAAAGCCAGTTCATTCCTGTTTGTTGGAAGCTGGATTCCCGAGGGAATATTCCAGTTGATCTTTTCCTGGCGCACAGGAATTTTATAACCGTAGGGTGCAGGATCAAATGCAAAAGGAAAGGGGATGTCATTTTTAGGAAGCTGTTGGTGCATCCTCACATAGATCCTGCGCCAGCTGGCAATATTGGCGATCATGGAATCAGCTTCTGCATCCGTATAATTCAAGTCATATAAACCTGCAGTTTGTTGCAGTAATTTGATAGTATCCTGTTTGGTTTGTGCAGGGCAATTTATTATGCTTAACAAGCAAAGCAGCAGGAGGGAGTGTTTTAAGCGATCCATAAGTGTTCAAAATAAATAAAAATCAGCATGATAAAACCATCAGGCTTCTGTAGCATGAAGGTGCTGCGACACGGCCTTGATGATGGCGTCCATCAAAGGAAGCGAACAGTCGGGGGTGGGATTCTGGAAAATGAAATGTTCAGGAGTTCTGGAGATGATCTTGTTTCCGGGGAGTAATTGCAAAAGATTTTCATCAAAATTATTCAGGCTGTATTCAGTAAAGAAAGCGGTTTTCCTTACCGATACCACAGCACTGTACACCTTATCGTTATACGAAAAGTATATGTTGAAGATCCTTGCCATTGTTTTATAATATTTGATAAAGCCTGACAAAGCATAACAGGCTGGTCCATTCTTTTTTCAAGCTACGAAAAAATTACCAACGGCCGAAAAAAACAAAGAGGTTTTTAGATATGGATGCCATTAAGAAATTGCGCCTGGATATAACTGGCCACTTCAACCAGGTCTTTTTTTGATTCATAAACAGCCAGTTGCCGGTCAGCGCCCGTACCCTGTTCCAGTATCTTATGAATATAAGTAAGGTGATGTCGGGAGCCTAGTTCGTCTACCACGTCATCAACAAAGTCCAGCAATTCATAGATCAACACCCTTGTATTCACTTCTTCTTCTTTTCCAAAATCGATGAGGTAACCATCGATGCCATAGCGACCGGCTCTCCATTTATTTTCGTTGATGAGTGCCCGTGAGTATTGAATGAAGTTGAGGTTCTGCGATCGTAACTTATAGATTTTGGCACAAAGAGCCTGGAAGATGGCAGCAATGGCAATGGTTTCATCCACCGTCATAGGCACATCACAAATGCGGAATTCAACCGTATTAAAAAAAGGATGAACCCTAAGGTCCCACCAGATCTTTTTTGCATTGTCAATGCAATTGGTCTTCATCAGCAGTTTGACAAAATTGTCATAGGCTTCAATGCTTTCAAACGCTTCGGGAATGCCGGTCCGCGGAAATTTATCAAATACCTTGGTACGAAAAGATTTATAACCGGTATGTCTTCCTTCCCAGAAAGGTGAATTGGTACTGAGTGCGTATACATGTGGCAGAAAATAACGCGTGGAATTGGCGATATGGTTGGCCATTTCCCTGTTCTCCATTCCTACATGCACATGGAGGCCGAAGATCAGGTTAGAGCGTGCGGCCTCCTGCAATTCATTCACAATCTCGTTATAACGCACATGATCTGTTATCAGCTGGCTTTCCCAGTGGCTGAAAGGATGCGTTCCTGCTGCACCCATGCCAAAACCCAAACTTCCCGCGATATCAGAAATGGTCTTGCGCAGGATGGATACATCCTTGTGGGCTTCGTCGGCATCATTACAGATATCGGTTCCCACTTCCACCACGGCCTGGTGCATTTCAGCCTTCACCTTATCCTTGATCATTTTCTGTCCTTCATGAACAATTTTCTGTTCATGACTTTTCAGTTCCTTGGTTACCGGGTCAATGACCATGTATTCTTCTTCCACACCTAATGTAAAGTGCTTGAAATTCAGGTTTGCCATGCAGTTAGTAGCTTGTTTCTATATTAGATTAATGGCTGTGAAGCAGCGCTGCGTTTTACAAATTCACCCCATGAAAGATTAAGTCTTCCATCTTTCTGGTTCATGGCTGTTTCAATAGCGAAATTGGCAGCGGTTTCTACTACCCATTCAAAATTCTCTTCTCCAACACTGGTTCTTTCCGCGTCCGGAGCGGGATTACCAAAATCAATGGCATAGGGAACACCATCCCTTACTGCCAGTTCCACTGTATTGAAATCATAGCCCAGGTAATGATTGATCCGGAGTACGATATCTTCCATTTGCTTCAGTCTTTCCGGGCTGGGTTTGAATCCGGCCTGGTAACGCTCATGATGCGGGTTACGTGGCTCGTAAGGCATGATGCGTACATGCTTGCGGCCGATGCAATAGCAACGGTAGTATTCCTCAAAAACAATTTCTTCCTGCAGCAGCATTACCAGTTGTTCGGTTTCCTTATGTCTCTCATAAAATTCTTCCTGGTTGGCCAGCCTGTACACATTTTTCCAACCGCCACCGGCATAGGGTTTCATGTAGGCTGGGAAACCAACATAGTTGAAAATGCCTTCCCAGTCTAGAGGGTATGCCAGGTTGGAAAAAGATTCGCTTGTGGTATCAGTGGGCAGGTCATAGGATGGGAGGATCACGGTTTTTGGAACGGGCACGCCTACCTGGGTCATAAGGCAGTTATTGAAATACTTGTCATCGGCACTCCACCAGAATGGATTATTGATCACTGCTGTTCCTGTAAGAGCTGCATTCTTTAACCAGGTGCGGTAAAAAGGAATGTCCTGTGAAATGCGATCCACAATTACCGCGTAACCGGATTTTTCTCCCTGCGGAGCCTTGTCAATCCTAACCGCTTCGGCAATCACGTTTTCAATTTCCTTGCTGTTGACTCTTTCAATAAATGCCATTGGAAAGCTCCTTTCCTGGCCAAATAAAACTCCGATTTTTTTCATGCGCTTGGTTTGTGATTTTCAGTAGTGGGTAATGAGTGAAGAATATATTCACTAAGTTTTCAAAGTACAATATAATGCATAAGCAGAAAAATAATTGAAAGGAAGATTCAATTATGATGCAGTACAATCCTTTATTTTTGAGCGCATGCTGATTGAGGATCTCCCGAACCTTGTTGTTGAACAAATTGCCGTTCCATCGCACCACCTGAAACGCCAGGTGATCGTTGATTTTTATCTCCCCAAAAATATTACGCAACCATCTGAACTTTCATTACTACTGATCAATGATGGTCAGAACCTGGACGAAATGCCTTTTTCAAAAATGCTTGACCAGCTATTTGAATCCAACCAGGTAAGACCCCTGTTATGCGTGGGTATTCATGCCGGTAAGGATAGAAAGAATGAATATGGTACAGCACTTCAGGCAGACTTTGAAGGAAGAGGGGCCAAAGCGCAGGCCTATGAACAATTCATACTTGATCAACTGCTACCCCTGGTTCATGTAAAATATGCCATTGATCAATTCAGGCAGGCAGCTTTTGCGGGTTTTTCACTGGGTGGATTAACAGCACTTGATCTTACCTGGAGGCATCCGGCCATTTTTTCAACCGCTGGTATTTTTTCTGGTTCTCTTTGGTGGAGGTCAAAATCATTGGGTCCGGATTATAATGATGATACTGACCGCATCATGCACCAGCAGGTGAGAAAAGGTTCATTTCATCCTAACCTCCGCTTCTTTTTCACCACAGGTTCGTTGGATGAAACAGCCGACAGGAATAACAATGGCATAATTGATTCTATTGATGATACACTTGACCTGATCCGCGAACTTGAAGCTTATGGATACAGGCAGGAACAGGACATCAAATACATTAATTATGAAGATGGCAGGCATGATATTGCTACCTGGGCCCGTGCCATGCCGCAGTTTCTTTTATGGGGATGGGGTGGAACTCCCGCTGGCCATCAACAACCCTGATCCTATTCAACTTCAATAAAAAATCCCCGCACCTGGCGGGGATTTCTATTTGTTTGCATCATGGATTAATTAAACAGGTACCTGATTCCAAACTGCATGTAATAAGTAGAGAAAATACTCAGGTTGCTCCTGAAGCTTTCTGTAACAGGATGATCCCTGTCGGTTGCCAGTCTGAAATAAGGCTTTGTTGAACCACTTGGCTGGAAGGCTGGCAAAGAAGTAGCCGTTCCATTGATGGTAACATTTGTATTGCTGGTATTGGTAGCATTTACAGGAACCAGGACGGAACTGGCATTCACTGTTTTCTGGATACCCCAGCTTGAATTCAACAGGTTGCCAAAGTTCAGGATGTCGAGACTGAACTGAATGGTATTCCTGTTTTTGCCTATGTTGGTGAATACATCCTGCAGGATCTTCAGGTCAAACTGGTTTCTCCAGGGAAGTTTTCCACCATTGCGCTCTGCATATTGTCCTTTGCGTTTTTTCAGGTATTTATCCTGGTCAATGTATTGGAAAAACAGGGCACTTTGCTGTGCAGCTGTATAAACAACGCCATTGATGGTGGCATCAACAAAATTGATCTCTGTTGCATCTTTTGGAATATAGATCAGGTCATTACCATTAAAACCATCTCGGTTAAAGTCGGCACCATAAACATAAGAGAAACGTCCCTGGCTGCTACCTTCATAAGTAAGGGTGATGGTAGTTCCCAGGTGCTTCAGGTATTCCCTGCGGTAAGATACCACGCCCATTACACGGTCAGGTACTACAAATCCTGCAGTTCCTAAAACTGGCGTATTGGCACCATTCACAGTTTGTGTACCCTGCCATGCTGAAAGAGGCTGGTCTCCGCTTCCTTCAGAGAGGTTTTCAGCCAGTGATTTCGTATAAGAAGCAGATGCAAACCAGTTGTTGCTGAATTGCTTTTCAATCTTGGTAGTCAGAGAAAAATAATAACCCTTTGATCCATTCTCCATCCTGATGGCATTCAAGGCAGTTGTTCCAGATGCGGAAGGCAAACCTGCTGATGTAAGCGGATTTACAAATTTCTGGTTATTAGGAATTGGATAGATCATCCTTCTGTCTGGATAACCTGATACGTTCAAAGATTGAGGAGTATTCAGGTTCACATTATTAAATACTGCAGTATTCAGGTCCTTGTTAAAGATGGCCTCCACTGTAAGAACGAGGTTCTTTACCAGTTTTTTATCAAAGGCAAGACTGCTCTTCCAGGTTTGAGGGAATTTGAAATTTGGATCCAGTGCACTGATACCTGTTGGGATCACTGCGCCTGGTTTTGGTTGTGTTGCAGGAAGATAAGCGGCAGGGTTGGCATTGAATGGACCTGGTACAGTAGCAGGTGTGTTCCAACTTTGAGTTACCTGCAGCAGACCAGCATCTCCCACCTGGCTTACGATCCATACAAATGGAACCCTTCCTGTAAAGATTCCAGAACCACCACGGATCTGGAAAGAACGGTCGCCGTTCACATCCCAGTTGAATCCGATCCTTGGAGACCACAATGGAGCTTTCTTGGGAAGAATGCCGGTATTGATGTTTACGTCATTGGCAAAACGAAGGCTGTCAACCAAAGGGTGCGTTTTTACTTCATCCACATCAGGATAAGTAGTGAGGTCTACACGCAAACCTGCAGTGAGCCTGAAATTGCGGGATAAGGAAATCTCATCCTGTGCATAAAAAGAGTATTGTGCGAATTTGAATTTAGGGAAGGCCTGAGCAAAACCTGGTTGAAGGGAATAGGTCAGGGCAAAGTCTGTGGGCTTGTTACCTCCAATGAAATCATCCCATGATGCAAAACGATAGTAGCTGGTAGCAAAACGCTGGAAACCATTGATCGTTTCGCTCAGATCGATCTGTGCACCAAACATGGCAGTATGCTTACCTGTAGTGAGTGTTACATTGTCAACCAGTGAATAGGTTTTTACCTTTCTAAGGTTGCCTTTAGAGAAAAGCTCATAACCAAAAGAAACATAAGGATCTCCGTCTTTAAGGATGTCAACAAAAGGAAAGTCCTGGCTGTCTGATTCTCTTGAATCGTTCTGGTAAGTATAGGTGGCACGAAGCACATTCGATACGCGCCTGTTGAAACGTGAATTCAATTCTGCAGCAAGAGAATAGAAATTAGCGCCCTGGAAATAGTTGGAATTCTTGTACCACATGGAATTGATGTCGGTACGTCCGCGCCCGCTGGCAAAAGAGTTACCTGTACCTGAGGTAGAAGTGCTTGGAGGATTGGGTTCTCCACCTTCAACCTGGTTGTAGCGGATATTGAAGCGGTGTTTGTCGGTGATATTCCAGTCGATACGTGCCAGCAATTTTGTTCTTTCGATCTCGGTGCTGTAGTTGTCATAAGGACCCGTAACATAACCGTAATTATTAAAAAGGTAGCGGCTAAATGAATCCAGGTCAGCAGCTGTAGTACGGGAGATGTTTTGAGCACTTCCGAAAGGAGCTGATGTAGTAGCTGCAAATCTTGTTTGCACCTGCTTAGGCTGGTTTTCAGTTTCGTAATTGATAAAGAAAAACAGCTTGTTCTTAATAATCGGTCCGCCAATGCGAGCACCATATTGTTCAAATTCAAAAGGAGGCCTGGTGAATTTTACGCCTTCTACTTCATCACCCTGCTGTTTTTCAGAGCGCCAGTAGCGGTATACTGAACCCTGGAACTGGTTGGTTCCGGAACGAGTTACTGCATTCACGGCGCTGCCGATAAACCCTGACTGGCGTACATCATAAGGAGTAACATTCACGGAGATCTCTTCGAGGGCATCCAGGGAAATAGGAGAGCCGCCGGCGGGAAGGTTGGATCCGATACCGAAAGTATTATTGAAGTCAGATCCGTCAACCGTGATATAATTCTGGCGATAGTTACCACCACCTATAGAAGTACCGTTGGCCTGTGGGGTGAGACGGGTCATATCATTGATGCTCCTGGAAATGCTGGGAAGACGCTGGATCTCGCGGCTACCGATATTGGTAACTGCACCCTTTCTGTTTGCATTCAATATGGAATTGCGTCCGCCGGTAGCAGCTACCACCACATTTTCCATGGATGTGTTGGCCCTGGCCATATTGGCGTCAACAATGGAAGCTTCTCCCAATTTCAGGTAGATGTCATCAAAACGCTGTGTCTCATAACCTACATAGGAAATTTCTACGAGGTAAGGACCACCCGAACGCATATTGGCAATGGTAAACTGCCCATTTGATTGTGAAATGGTGGTATACCTTGTTCCTGAAGGCTGATGCGTTGCTACGATGGTGGCGCCAACAAGAGCTTTCCCATCGGGGTCCTTGAGGCTACCCGTGAGGCTACTTGTGGTTACCTGTGAAAAAACGAAGGTGGAAGCTAACAGAGTGAGTGTCAGCAGGCACAAAATTCTCTTAAGCATAAGTAAGTTGTTGTTTTCGGTTGCAAAGAAAGTAATAATTCCCTTATTAAAAATAGGCAAATATTAACATTACATCACTTCTTAAAGTGGAATTCCGCCCTTTATTTCCGCGCATTTTGCCGGTTCAGACCGATTGCAACTTTTGGTGCCGTTGTTACGTATTACTTTTGCAAAAAAACGACATGCTTGATTCTATAGAAAGTGCGATTGAAGATATTAAAGCTGGCAGGCTGGTGATCGTAGTGGATGATGAGGACAGGGAGAATGAAGGTGACTTTATTACTGCTTCCAGGAATGTAACGCCAGAGGTCATTAATTTCATGAGCAAACACGGACGCGGACTGATCTGCATCGCCATACCCGAAGAAAGATGTGATGAACTGGGATTGGACCTCATGGTCAATAACAATACAGCCCTTCATGAAACTGCCTTTACTGTTTCTGTTGATCTTCTTGGTCATGGATGCACCACAGGCATTTCAGCACAGGACAGGTCAAGGACCATCCAGGCGCTAATCGATCCACAAACCAAACCTGAAGAGTTAGGAAAGCCCGGGCATATCTTCCCGCTCAGAGCGAAGAAAGGAGGAGTGTTGAGAAGGGCAGGCCATACCGAAGCCGCTGCTGACCTGGCAAGACTCGCGGGCTTTGAAGCTTCAGGAGTTTTGGTGGAGATCATGACCGATGATGGCAGCATGGCAAGGTTACCCGAGTTGAAGCAGATCGCCAAAAAATTTGATTTTAAGATCATTTCCATCAAAGACCTGATCGAATACAGGATTAAAAGGGATTCGCTCATTGAAGAAATTGTTAGAGTGGACATGCCCACTAAATATGGCCATTTCAAACTGGTAGCCTTTCAGCAAAAAAATTCTACTAACGAACACCTGGCGCTGATCAAAGGAACCTGGAATCCCGGCGACCCGGTTATGGTCAGGGTGCACTCATCATGTTTTACAGGAGACATTCTCGGTTCGCTGCGTTGTGATTGTGGTGAACAACTTCACCAGGCAATGAATATGGTGAATAACGAAGGAACAGGAGTGATCCTTTACATGAACCAGGAAGGAAGGGGCATCGGCCTGCTGAATAAACTGAAGGCTTACCGCTTGCAGGAAGAAGGAATGGACACTGTAGAAGCCAATCTTCACCTTGGATTTCAAACCGACCAGCGTGACTATGGCGTAGGTGCACAAATCCTCAGGCACCTGGGTGTGACCAAGCTTCGTCTTCTTACTAATAATCCTAAAAAACGTGTTGGACTTATTGGTTATGGGCTGGAGATAGTGGAGAATATACCTTTAGCGGTTGTTCCCAATCCACATAATGAAAAATACCTGCAAACGAAAAGAGATAAACTGGGACACGAGATCCTGAAAGGTTAATTGGTACCCGTAGTGTCTTTGGGCACTGTTCTGATAGAATCACTCAGTGCCTTTCTTTTTTTCATACCAAAAAGGTCGGAGAGGTTGTCAAATTCCTTACCATAACCAATACTGGCTCCATACCTCCTGGGTACAACGCCCGTAGCGGTTGTTCCCGCCATGAAATCAACATTCTGACGGTAGAAGATATTTGCCCTGAGTGAACCGGATTTATTGATCAAAAATTCGATGGTAATATCAGGATAGATCCTTACTGTCTGTTGAATATCTCCCGGCAGGGGCACATCAAGCGTTCCTCCAAATTGCACGTTCACCCTGTCGTTGAAAAGCGGCACTCCAAGATTGATATTAAGATTACCTGTTGTTGGCAAACGGAAATCCTTGTTTTGATCAAGAAGGTTACGGTTATATAGCGAGCCGGTAAAATTTAAAGTAAAATTATTGTTGGGAAGAATGCCTGAAAGAATCTTGTTCAGTTGTTTGTTCACTTCACCAAATAGCAGTCCTGAAATGGTATTATAAGTAAACTCACCAAATGGATTGAATCCTCCTGCCACATCGGTTGTATTTTCAAAAGGAGCAAAAGTGTTGAATACGATGAGGTAGGTCACCTGCTTATTCAGTTCATTCTGGTTCTTTTCCATCTGCTGTACCGCAAACTGGAAATCGGGAGTATTGTAAATGGGTTTGTTATTTGGGAAGTCGAGGCGAAATGCAAAATCAGGTTTGAAAAGATCACCTGTAAGTGTTGCCTGAACATTCACATCATCCCTTGCGGTTTGTAATCCGGATGTACTGGCGAATAAAGTATTAGCTAATGGGGCAAAGCTTACATTCTTGGCTGTATAAATAGCATCCAGGTGTACGGTGGCTTCGTAAGGATCACCATTCCATTCAATGAAATTATTGGAACCCTGTTTTACGGTGAACTTCTTGCCCAGCACCGACTGGAATGTAAAAACATATTCTCCTTCTTCGATATTGTAACGGCCGATCAATGAAAGGGGAGATGAGGTACCCGAGGTCAGTAAAAGATTTCCTGTTCCTCTTCCTGAAATCGCATCACCTGTGAGATCATCCAGCTGTACTTCCACATGAACCATTGGATTGGCCTGCAAACGAACCGTATAATTGAGATTGGTAGTAGCGCCGGCAGTTTGAGGTGTCATCTCACGTCCATATTTACGTTCCATCATAAAATTGGCCTGGCTGCTGGCTCTTGATTTTGATGGAGGCAAAGTGATATTGGAAGTATCTTTTTCAGAAGCCTTTACATTGATGTCCATCAGCATGTCAGACTGTGGTCCTACCAGCACAAAGGATCCGGATCCTCTTGCTTTTCCAAAAAATTGTTCGTTGTCATTATAGGTTGTATTAAGGATCTCCATCCTGTCCGACTCCGTTTCTACCTTGATATCATAATACATGTTCTGGAAACCATTGTGGGTGATGTTTCCTTTAACAAGTGCTGTATTGCCATACCTGTCGCGAATACGGATATTATTCAGGTTGATGAAGTCTTTCTTCATTTCAAATTCCGTATCGTTGATCCAGTATTTTACCTGTGTAAAATTGACTTTGAAGCTGGCATCTTTGATCCTGGCCTTCGCAATAAAATCACGGTCCTTCCCTTCACCTAAAATATCAAAGGTGCCCGTGACATAACCATTGATATCGGAAAAAATTGTTCCCAGGAAACGATTGAGGTACTTCATTTCAAAATTGGTGAAGCTGGTATTGATCCTGTCGCGGAAAGTGTTCGCAGTGTCTTTCAGATTCATGGCCAGGTCCAGGTTGATGCGATGTTCGGGATCTACATTATTGCCTTTCGCCAACAGCAACCCTGTCTTGTTGTTATAACTGACATTTCCTTCAAAGCGACCGATGGAATCATTGTCGATCCTTAATTCAGAAGCCTGGATCTTTCCCGTAATATTCATCCTGTTTTCAGGATCTTCAACGGTGGCCTGGCCGCTAACCAGTCCTTCCAGTTTGTACTGTTTGGATATGAAAGGAGAGACGTCACCGAGATTCAGATTTTCAAATGCGATCTTCAGGTTGTTCCACCCGCCGATATCATCCAGTTCTGTCCAAAGCCTGATCTGCTGGTTGGATTCACGAAGTATCACTTCTCCGTTAACAACGGTATTCCTTCTGAAATTGAGTTCGCCACCCTGTTCAATATTCCAGGTCTTGCTGTTGATCACAAAAGTGGAAGGATTGAACCTGATGGAAGCGCCATCGGTAAAAGTTCTTACCTGCGCAGAAATATTTGCCTGGTTGATGGCGTAATTGGAAGTGGTGTTGATAACGATATCCGAAACATCATTCTGCGCTGTTATTCCAAATGTTGTTTGAGGAAAGAAAAGACTGTCGCCAACCTGCGCATTGGTGGTCTGTCCTGTAAGTATCAATTTTTGCAGATCACCACTGCCTTTCAATTGAACATCTGAAAACTGGTATTGACCATACCTGAAATAAGGTACATCAGCATCAATGGTCATGGTATTGGCAGCAGTATTCAGTGATCCGGTGATGTGACTGTTATTAAAGCCGGTAAGTCTTGCATCAATTAGCTTTATATAATCTTCCACCATTCCTGTTGTGATATCAAAGGTGAATACCTGTGGTTTCACATATCTTGGTGGACTGATATAAGCAGGGTAGTAGCGGCTAAGAAAAAGTGTAAAGGCATCAGGCAATCCTTTTAAATCAAAATCACCATTTACCGTTGCATCAAATTCATTTGAAACAGCGCGCAGGCGTTTCAATCCATCAACATAGGATGAACTCACTACCAAAGAATCAAAAGAGATCTCTTTCCCATTGCTGTACAAAGTGGCATTGCTGATGCGGGCAGTGCCCAGCATGTCCGACAGATTGCTGGCTTCGAGATTCAGGTTGAATTTTCCTTTTAGTTTGATGTCCTGCGGTGTCAGTTGCAGTGCTTTGAGGTTGGCATTGTTGATATCAGCCACCACATCAAACAAAGGTTTCTTTCCTGTAAGATCAACCGTACCATGCAATTCCAGGTCCGCATTGGGATCCTTGATTATAAAATCTCCAGCAAACAGCCTGCGTGCAAGGTTACCTTTCACGGTAATGTTCTGGTAGGTGTAGTCATCGTACTGGATCTTATGCACGATACCATTGATCTTCATGTCCAGCTTTTTCCAGTCAAAACTTTTCCCCTGTACGGTTCCATCGAAGGCAACAATACCCAGTTTAGGACTGTTGATGAATTCTCCCAGTCGAAAACCATTGGTAGAAAGCTTACCAGTATAAACCGGTTCACCATTCCTGGGAAACTTCATATTCAGGTCAGTCACCAGGGTGCCAAGGTTGGTAGTAATGGTGCCATAGCTTACAAAATCATTTATGAATCCTGTATAGGTACCTCTGAAACTCAGGTGGCTGATTTTAGCAAGATCGGGAGTAGTCACTCTTCTGATGGCCGGAATAAAGTTGACTGCATCTTTATAGGTAGTGCGCAATTCTTCCGCATCAATATTGATCAGTGTTTGATTGATATCAGGAAGCCCGATCAGGCTGACCGCACCTCTGACATAAGTATTATTGCCAGCCCATAATTCAAGATCGGCAGAAGTTAATGCATCTACTGTTCCCCGCACATCACCATCAATCCTGATATTCTTTTTCCAGGTCCGGAGAGCTGGAGCAAAATAGGCGATGTCATCGCTTGAAATCGATGACTTGTCAAAATTGGCATGCATGGTCACCTTATGCAGGTAATCGCTCATGTCGCTGATCTTGTTGTAATGCATCGAGTAGTGATCCTTAATGATGCTCCTGTTGGTTTCAAGATAGAGGTCATCAAAGATCATGGCCTTAGGATGAATGGTGGTTTTGGCTTTGATCTGCTTCACTACAAAACCACTTCTTTCTACTGTTGATAGGTTGATATTGCCGCTGACAGTGTCCTTGGTGAAGCCGATGTTTTCCAGTGTACCATTGATCTTGCTGAAATCAATATGCCTGCCATCAAAATAGGCCAGGTCGGTAAACTGTGTGCCCTTATCATTCCGGAACCTTCCATTGTTGATGGTGACCTTTCCGAATTTGATATTCCATTCCTGCGGACTGGAAGGCTTGGAGGGAGCTTTTACTGTTGTAGAATCCCTGGAAATATAACGGCCGGTATAATCGAAAATGGAGAAATAAGGATCATCCAAACGAACACTGGATACATCAATGGTTTTATTAGTGATGGTGATCTGGTTGGCATCCATGTCCAGTCCTCCCAGTCTTACCAGCAGGTCATTTCCCAGCCATGCGTCCTTTTTATAAAAGTTCACATTTTTCATCACCACCTTCTTCAGGTCGAATTCAATACCTGAAGATTTTTTGGTGCTGGTATCTGTTGAAACAAAATACTTTTCGAGGAAATGATAATTCCACACAGAATCTGTACGGTTGATGTTGATCGTTGCATTCTCCAGACCAATGTATTTCAATTCAGCCTTGTCTTTGAAAAAAAACCAGTCGGTTATTTTGACCTGCACCCTGCCTGCATAAAGTAAGGTATCCTGGTGCTGGTCTTCCATCATCACACCTTCCAGGTCCATTTTATTAAAATTCCAGAGGTTGAAGCTGACTCTTTTGATAGAGATCTTTGTTTGAAGGTCCCTTGATAGTCTTTTGGTGATTTGCCGGGCAACAAGATTCTGTCCCCATTCCGTTTGCAATGCCAGCCACAATCCAATGATCAGCAGCAAAATGACCAGCAGCACTCTAACCAGTATTTTTCGAAACTTCCTCAGCTTTGAATGGGTTTATGTAAAAATAGACAAACATCAAGTCTGCACAAATTCATAGCCGTCCTGCGGTTGCAAATAATTGTGAAAGGTTGGAAAGCAACTGGAATTTCAATAAAAGAAGGTTGGTTTGGGCGAAAGATCTACTCTTTCACCCTCGTATCTAAAACCAGAGGATCATGACCAAACATCCAACCCAGGGAAATTCCAAAGATGCGATGAAAGATCTTTGGGCCCTTATCGGCATTATTCAAACTGCCGAAGCCATGTTCATAAAATGCAAATACAGTAAAGCCTTTTTCACTTTCGTACCCAAGATGAAGATTGGCAGAAGCGGTATAGCGGCCATAATCACCAAAGCTGAAAACCATAGGATGGGAGAATCTAACTGGACTGCCGCCGTTGCTTACTGTGTCGAAGCTTTCCTTGCCTGAGAAGGCAAAGTCAACTGCCGGACCAAACCTGATGTAAGGATGGGAAGGCTTAGTACTCAAATCCAGCTGCAGCATGGGACAGATCTCCAGGGTATGAATCGTGGTATTGTTATTCAGTGCATTGGGACTGGGTGGAAAGGAAGGATCTTTTAAATCAACCTTATACCCCTTGAGACTGTAATAGGCTGATGGAAAAAAATAGAGCTGGTTGTCGAATGGAACTTTAATTCCACCACCAACCATGAAGCCATATTTATAACTGGTGGACTGTTTGCTGTCCCTCACAGTATAATGTGCTGAAGTAGCCTGCGGTCCCGCAAATGCCGCAAACTTAACCTGTGCGAAAAGCGGCATTGACAATAAAAAAAAGGAATAAAAAAGGTAGTGTTTAAGCATTGTACAGATAAAGGGCGTAAATATAAGTCAATCCTATATCCATGGGGCTTTCCAGAAGGAAAATTTCCATACAGCTGATGTTCAATCCCTTTGCCAGTACATGTTTCTGTTATTGATTGCTACTGGTCCTGGCTTTTGGAAGTGATAGACTTTTCCAGTCTTCATTACGGCACATTTTACCGATGTACATCAACTGTCCAACATGACTGCTGTAATGTGCCAGTTGTCTTAATATGGCGTCGGTTACGGTCAGTGGCTGCTTCCTGATGGTGATGGTTTTTACAAGGTCTTCTTCCTGCAAGGATCGCAAAGCATCAAGAACGGTTTTCCAGCCTTCTTCCCATAGCTCAATTAATTGCTGTTTGCTGAACTGGTTGGTTTCAAACTCTTCATCGCGTTTGCGCCATTCTTTTTCACCATCCTCGGTAAGAAAATTGGTCCACCTGCTCATCATATTTCCATGCATATGACGGATGATGATAGCAATGCTGTTGGAAGCATCATTGGGCTGAAACTGCATGTCCGCTTCTTCCAGTTGCTCAAACGTTCGATCTCCCAGGGCCTTGTATTCTTCGTATCTTTTGATGCAACTATTCAAAAAATCACTTGCAAAATTCATTGTATTGAATTGAAGATGATAAAATAGATTTCTGTTTCAAAGTTTTGAATGATTGACCAATTTATCAAGCCATTCATCATTTACCAGCCGGCAGCATGATCATCACCCCGGCGGTCGGCAACGGCTTCAAAACTTCCGTCTGGCAGCACTTTGATCACTTCAGTTCTTCCAATTGAAGATCTATCATAAATGCTATAACCCATTTTGATCAATGCCTGCCTGGTGGAATCAGGAAAACCTTTTTCAACATCTATTCGGTCTGGAAGCCACTGGTGGTGGAATTTGGGTTGATTCACTGCATCCTCGGTGCTCATTCCAAAATCTATAATATTGACCAGGGTTTGAAAAACTGATGTCGGAATGGTAGTTCCACCCGGTGTGCCCAATACCAGGTAAGGTTTTCCCTGTTTAAGAACTACAGTAGGTGTCATGGCACTGAGCATTCTTTTTCCTGGTTCAATAGCATTGGCTTCTCCTCCAATTGCGCCATACATGTTTGGCACTCCGGGCTTGGAGCTGAAATCATCCATTTCATCATTTAAAATAAATCCGGCACCTGCCACAACGGTTTTACTTCCATAGGAATTATTAAGTGTGGTGGTTACTGCAACTGCATTTCCCTCCCTGTCTATCACGCTAAGATGTGTTGTCTGTTCACTGGTTTTGGGGATGATGCCGGGGCGGGTAACCTTGCTGTTGCCTGCAATGCCTGGCTGATAATCCTTCATTCTTTCATTTAAATAATTTTCATCGGTAAGCAGGGATGGAACCTTGTAAAAATCAGCATCACCCATATGTTCTGCCCTGTCGGCAAAAGCACGTCGCTCTACTTCCGTCATGAGCTGAACGGCATTGGCAGAATGAAAACCATATGTTGAGAGTGGCCTGTTCTCAACCATCTTCAGCATTTGCTGCAGGAGTGTGCCTCCGCTGCTGGGCATAGGCATGCTGACCACCTCATAACCTTTATAAATAAATTGCTGGGGTTCTCTCCATACAGCCTTGTAATTTTTCAGGTCTTCATAACTAATGATACCGTTTCCTCTTTTCATTTCATCAACGATCAACCTTGCGGTTTGTCCTTCATAAAATCCTTTGGCTCCTTTGTCGCGAATTCTTTTTAAAGTATTGGCGAGGTCTTTCTGAATGAGTGTATCGCCCTTCTTCCAGCTGATCTTTTTTTGAAAAACAGAAGGTGAGGTGTTGAACTCATTTAATTCATCCTGAATCCTGTTGAGCGATGATGCTTCTCTTTCAGTGATCACGAATCCGAATTCTGCAAGATCAATGGCGGGCTGCATCAGTTGTCTGAAAGAAAGTTTTCCATACCTGGAAGATTCAAACAGGCCGGCAACAGTTCCCGGTACTCCGGATGAAAGATGCCCATTGGTACTCTTCCCTTCCACCACCTTGCCATCTGCATCAAGATACATGTCGCGGTGCGCGGCGGATGGTGCTTTTTCCCTGTAGTCAAGTGCAAGAGTTTTCCCATTTGACAATCTTGCCACCATAAAACCACCTCCACCAATATTGCCTGCTGCAGGATATACTACTGCCAGTGCCAGCTGTGTGGCAATGGCTGCATCAACCGCATTGCCTCCTGCCTTCATGATCTCCACACCAACAGCACTTGCCAGCGGATGGGCCGACACAACTGCTCCATTGGATGCTACCAGTTTTTTGTTGATAGAATATTCATAGGGATGTAGTGTGACCTTTCTTGCAGTCTGGCAGGAAAAGATCAACAGCAACAATAAGGAACCGAAAAATTTATTCATATGAAAAAATTGGATCGGAAGTTACAAAGACTCTGCATCCATGAATTGCTTATCTTTAAAAAACAAAGTTTTTACTGCTGTCTTCTTTCTACCTAAACTGTGCGATAGCAGTGGTCCCGCAGCAATGCGGGACCTTTGTTTGGTGCTGCATTGGATTTTCGTTTTTAATATTGCTGAATTAATGGCTTAACATGCGCAAACTCTTATTTCTGTTTTTATGGATCTTTTTGGCCGGACAAATGGAAGCCCAGCTGAAATCACCGGAAGAATTTCTTGGCTATAAGATCGGCACAAGGTTTACTCCACACTGGAAAATTGTTGATTATTTCAGGCATGCAGCTGCATCCATACCTTCCATGGTAAAACTGGAAGAATACGGACAAACCAACGAAGGACGCCCCCTGCTCATGACCTGGGTTTCATCCGCCGCAAACATTTCCGGCCTGGAGAATATCCGTGCTTCCAATATCAATCTGACAAAATCAGGACAGGGAAATTCCAGTCAGCCTGCCATCGTATGGTTAAGCTATAATGTTCATGGTAATGAAGCTTCCTCTTCCGAAGCTGCCATGCTCACCTTATATGCACTGGCAGATCCAAAAAATACAAATACAAAAGCCTGGCTTCAAAATACAGTGGTCATGATTGATCCCTGCCTGAATCCGGATGGAAGAGACCGATATGTAAACTGGTATCATTCCATAGTTGGTAAAAATTACAATGCATCCACTGATGCAAGGGAACACCACGAACCCTGGCCCGGTGGCAGAAGCAATCATTATAATTTTGACCTTAATCGTGACTGGGCCTGGCAAACACAGGTTGAATCGCAGCAAAGAATCAGATTATATAATCAATGGATGCCACAAGTGCATGTGGACTTTCATGAGCAGTATCCTGATGCACCTTATTATTTTGCTCCTGCTGCAGAACCCTATCATGAAGTAATCACCAAATGGCAACGTGAATTTCAAAATACGATTGGCCGCAATCATGCACGCTATTTCGATGAGCAGGGCTGGCTCTATTTTACCAAGCAGTATTTCGATTTATTTTATCCTTCTTACGGCGATACCTACCCGATCTACAATGGTTCCATTGGCATGACCTATGAACAGGCTGGCCACGGGATGGCAGGTCTTGGTGTGCAAATGGAGGAAGGCGGCGATACCTTGACCCTGGCCGACAGGGCGCTGCATCATTTCACCACTTCATTGAGTACCATAGAAACTGCTTCCAAAAACGCTACGAAGCTAGTTTCTGAATTTGCCGCTTACTTTAAAGATGCAAACAGTAATGGTGCAGGCAATTATAAAACCTATATCATCAAAAATGATCCTGCTAATGCGGAACGCATTCAAAGCCTCCTGCAACTTCTTGACAGAAACGGGATACTTTATGGTTCATCAAAGCCTGCGGATCAAAAGGCCTTGAAGGGATATAATTTCGAAACGGGGAAAGAAGAATCATTTAATTTTTCAGCGAATGATATTGTAGTTCCAACCACGCAGCCTAAGGGCGCACTGGTCAAAGTTTTATTTGAACCCAAAGCAGTTCTGGCCGATTCTTTTACTTATGATATCACAGCCTGGTCGCTTCCTTATGCTTATGGTATCAAGGCCTATGCATCAGCACAAAAGATGAACATCACCGGCTCCCTGCCATTGCCGGTGCCCATCAAAAATGCCAATGAAAATGTTTATGGTTATGTAGTGAGATGGAATGGAATGAATACAGTAAGGCTGGTTGGACAATTACTCAACAAAGGTATTCGACTTCGATTCAGTGAAGATGCTTTTGAATCGGGCGGAAGGAGTTTTGAAAGAGGATCGGTGATCATTGTAAAGACCAGTAACCAGTACGTGAACAATCTCTGGCAAACCGTTAGGGAATTGGCGGATAAGGAACAGGTGCAGCTTTATCCGGTGCAATCAGGATTTGTGGACAAGGGACCCGATTTCGGAAGCAATAAAGTACATAGTCTTAATAAAAGAAGGGTTGCCATGTTTACTGGTGAAGGTGTTAGTTCTACAGCCGCAGGTGAAGTATGGCATTATTTCGAACAGGTGATCAATTACCCGGTAACACTCGTCAATTTATCAGATGCAAATTCGCTTAACTGGGATCGTTATGATGTGATCATCATGCCCAATGGCAACTATAGTTTCCTGAATGATAAGAACATGGTTGACCAGTTGAAGAACTGGGTGAGTGCAGGAGGCAACCTGATCGCCATGGAAAATGCGGTGGCGCAATTGTCCAGGCAGGACTGGAGCCTTCGCAGCAAGAAGAATGAAGAAACAGATTCCAGTGAAACCTATGCTGCACTGAAGAAATATGAGAACCGCGAAAGAGAATTTATTCCTAATGCAACTCCGGGATCCATATTCAGGGTGGAATTGGACAACACGCATCCGCTGGCTTTTGGTTTCCCCAGTTACTACTACACTCTGAAAAGTGATGACAGGATTTACGAGTTCATGAAGGATGGATGGAATGTGGGTGTACTGAAAAAAGAAAAACAGGTGGCTGGCTTTGTGGGATCAAGACTGCAGCAGCATTTGCAGGATGGTCTGCTCTTTGGAGTGCAGGATATGGGTAGTGGAACCGTAACTTATCTTGCTGATGATGTATTGTTCCGAAGCTTTTGGGAAGCCGGAAAAATCATGTTCGCCAACGCAGTATTCCTCGTAGGTCAATAAAATTTTAATAATTATGACAGAGGGTGAAGCCTGATTCACCATTTTTATTTTATTTGTTCTTTCGAAACACATGAAAAAATTTAACCTGCTTGTTTTCTGTTGCCTTTGGTTTGCATCTGTACAGGCGCAGAATTACACCACTTCCGCAGACATTTACCTGGGATTAAAAAAACTGAATGTTTTAGGCTCTGTACTTTATATAGCTGCCCATCCCGATGATGAGAATACAAGGCTCATTACTTATTTTTCCAAAGAGCGACTGTATCGTACCGGCTATTTATCTCTAACAAGAGGTGATGGTGGGCAAAACCTCATTGGCAATGAACAGGGCATTGAACTGGGTTTGATTCGCACTCAGGAATTGCTCTCTGCAAGAAGGATAGATGGAGGAGAACAATTTTTTACAAGAGCATTTGATTTCGGCTATTCCAAAACACCGGAAGAAACTTTCACTAAATGGGACAGGGAAAAAATATTGTCAGACGTGGTCTGGGTGATCAGGAAGTTTCAGCCGGATGTGATCATCACGCGGTTTCCTACAACCGGTGAAGGAGGTCATGGACACCATACTGCATCGGCCATTCTTGCCAATGAAGCCTTTACTGCGGCTGCTGATCCAAAACGTTTTCCCGAGCAATTAAAATATGTAAGTACCTGGCAGCCGAAAAGAATTGTTTGGAACGGTTTCAATTTTAATAATGCCACACCACCCGCTGGTGCCATGAAGTTGGATGTAGGGGGATATAATCCTGTATTAGGCAAAAGTTACGGAGAGATTGCGGCTGAAAGCAGAAGCCAGCACAAAAGCCAGGGCTTTGGATCATCGGGAAGCAGGGGTGAGGCTTTTGAATGGTTCAGACCTACAGGTGGCAAAGAGGCACAGCAGGATCTTTTTGAAGATGTGGAAACGGATTGGAAGAAAGTAAATGCTTCCGCCATTACAAAACTTGTTGACAGCATCGCAAAAAATTTTGATTTTCTTCACCCTGAATATTCAGTGAAAGGACTGGTGCATTTGTACAGAAGCATCAGGGCATTGCCAGGATCAGAATGGAAAAACAAAAAACTCTCTGAGGTATCACAACTGATTGTAGCCTGCAGCGGACTTTTTGCTGATGCCACAACAGCGGTTCCTTATGTTGCGCAAACGGATTCGGTGAGAATGAATTTTACACTCAACAACCGCCTGGGAGCCGATATGATTTTCCAGGGATTGAGTCTTGAGAAATTTGATACAATATTTACAAGGAAGCTGGAAAAGAACACAAATTTCAGCCTGCCTATTACAGTTTATGTTCCTTCATCAAAAAACATCACACAACCTTATTGGCTGGAGCATGAAATGAAGGAAGGTTATTATAATGTGGAAGATCAGCAACTGATTGGGCAGCCTGATATAAGTCCGGCATTTACTGCACTTTTTGATATGAAGATCGAAGGTGAAAATTTCAGGATCAGGAGAAACGTACGTTATCGTTATAATGATCCGGTGAAAGGAGAGGTATACCAGCCATTCATTGTAGTGCCGCCCTACTCATTGCATTTGTCACCTGAAATCAACATCGGATCAACATCCTACGAAAAAAGCTTTACATCTTTCAAAAACAACAACAAGATCATCATCAGTCGCGAACTGGATAAAGCAGGAACGGATTCCATGGTATTATCAAAAAACCAGGTGATAACAAAACAGGATTCCATTACAGTTGCCAGTTTGACCAGGAACCTGAAAAAAAACGGTACGATCCAGGAATATGACCTTTCAACTGGCTTTTACGATGTTTTGAATCAGCGCCCTGTCATGGCCATGAATACCATTGAATACGATCACATACCAGCCATTCGATATTTCGAAGAATCGAATATCAGGTTCAAAAAGTTTGGTATCAAAACTTCTGGTAAAAAGATCGGTTATATTGTTGGTGCAGGCGATAAGATTCCGGAAGCGCTGGATCTTATGGGATATGAAGTGACGCTTCTTACGGATAAGGAATTGTCGCGCAATCACCTTGAGCAGTTTGATGCCATCATCAGTGGAGTGCGGGCTTACAATACAAATGAATGGCTCAATAATTATTACGATAAGCTAATGAACTATGTAAAGGACGGCGGTAACCTGATCGTTCAATACAATACCAGCAACAATATTGGTCCTGTACGAGCCAGGATCGGCCCTTATGATTTTGATATCACCCGCACAAGGATCACGGATGAAAATGCTTCTGTTAACTTTTTACTACATGAACATCCGGTTCTGAATTTCCCAAACAAGATCACGCAGGAAGATTTCAAAGGCTGGGTTCAGGAGAGAAGCATTTATCATGCTGCAAAATTTGACAGCAGTTTTCAATCCATTTTAAGCATGAGTGACCCCGGAGAAAAGCCTGAGAATGGCAGCTTGATCATTGCTCCTTATGGACGTGGTTATTTTACCTATACAGGGATTGTGTTTTTCAGGGAATTGCCTGCTGGTGTTCCGGGTGCTTACAGGCTCCTGGCCAACCTGATTGCATTGAACAGAAAAAAGGAATTCTGATGGCAGCGAATAGACCAGACCAGAAGCGGGGATTTATTTCATTCGGACTCGTGATCATACTGGCTTTGATCATTGGTATTTTTTTAAGGAATGTAAGACTGGGTTTGCTCATTGGCCTGGTGCTGGGGCTTCTGGGTTCAACACTACTCAGGAGAAGATAAGCGATGAAAGAATCACACGGTTATTCAATTCAAGACAATGGAAAAAGATAAAGTTCCCTTTTTTAAATCCTGGACCTACTGGTATTTGCTGGTGATAGGGTTCCTTATTTTCCTGGTCATTTTCTTTTACCTGTTCACCAAAACATTTTCATGACCTCCATTGACTGGATTGTAATTGTAGTTGTACTTACAGGGATCATCATCTATGGTCTTTACAAAAGCCGTACAACTAAAAATCTCGATGGATATTTTCTATCTAACAGGAGCATGCCCTGGTGGCTTGTTTTGCTCAGTATCATGGGTACCCAGGCCAGTGCCATTACATTTTTGTCTGGTCCGGGACAGGCCTATTCAGACGGGATGCGTTTCGTGCAATATTATTTTGGCTTGCCACTGGCGATGGTTGTCATCTGTATCACTTTCGTTCCCTTATTCAATAAACTAAAGGTCTATACAGCCTATGAATTTCTTGAAAAAAGATTCGATAATAAAACAAGGACCTTTACTTCTTTCTTGTTCCTTTTGCAAAGAGGATTGTCAACAGGAATTAGTATTTACGCGCCTTCCATTATTCTTTCCTCGCTTTTTGGCTGGGATATCTTCTGGACCAATATCATCATGGGTGGTTTGCTGATCATCTATACTGTGAGTGGCGGAGCACGTGCAGTGGCTTATACTCAAACCCTTCAAATCATTGTCATCTTTATTGCCATGGCACTGGCAGGTTATATGGTGGTGCATTTGCTGCCGGAAAATGTTAGTTTCATAGATGCCCTTCATGTAGGAGGGAAGTCAGGAAAATTGAACGTGATCACCACGGGACAGACGCAAAGCGGCTTTGACTGGAACGACAGGTATAATATATGGAGTGGTGTGATCGGTGGCTTCTTTCTCGCACTTTCATATTTTGGAACAGACCAGTCGCAGGTAGGACGTTATTTAACGGCACAGAACAATAGGGAAAGCCGTTTGGGATTACTGATGAATGGACTGGTTAAGGTGCCAATGCAATTCCTGATTTTGTTGATTGGGGTTCTTGTTTTCAGTTTCTACCAGTTGAATCATGCACCCCTTTCCTTCAACGATGCCCTGGTCAGTGATGTGGAGCAATCTTCTTATAAAGATTCACTCCAGGTTTTAAAACAGGGTTATGATGAAGTGAATCTTAAAAAGCAGGCACTGGTTGAAAAATATACTGCAACGGATAATTATACTGATGCCAGCTTTCCCGACAGCATCAGGTTATTAAATCAACAATCTGAAGCCTACAGAGCAAATTTTAAAAAGCTTGCATCAAAAGCCAGTACGCGGGATACCAATGATACCAACTATGTATTTCTTTCATTTGTTAAACACTACCTGCCTTCAGGATTAAAAGGATTGCTCATTGCTATTATTTTCCTTGCAGCCTGGGGCTCTATCGCTGCTGCCTTGAATTCACTGGCCGCAAGCACCGTTTGTGATTTTCATCAAAGAATAATTGGAAAGGATAAGCCAATCAATGAATACCATATTTCCAAATGGTATACACTGGGCTGGGGGTTGTTCTCTATCCTGGTGGCGCAGTTTTCCAGCAAATTGGGACAAAGCCTGATTGAAGCAGTGAATGTGCTCGGCTCTCTTTTTTATGGTGTGATACTTGGTATTTTCCTGGTTGCTTTTTATTGTAAAAAGGTCGGTGGTCATGCCACATTTATTTCGGCCTTAGTAGTAGAGGCATTTATCGTCATCCTCTTTTTTAATGAAAAGATCAGCTTCATGTCATGGCTTCCCGACGTAAGCTTCCTCTGGCTGAATGCTATTGGTGCCCTTGGTGTAGTGATGCTTGCGTTATTACTACAGCTCTTTCTTAAAAGGCAGGATTCTTAGATGAGTGGTTTTTAATTTTTTTGAACTTGCCATAACTTTAGTTTCATCCAATTCATCTGAAACCTTTAAGCACATGAGTCTTCATTTTTTAAATAAGACTTTATGCGTTCAAATCTTCTCTCTCCTTTACTAATCTGTCTTTTCTGTTCCTGCGTATCTACAAAAGGACTACATATTGGTTTTGCCAAAAAACAGGATATAACAGTAAAGGCTTCAAATGCTGAATTTTCTACCGTCATGGATTTTCAGGTACAAAGACTTAGCGGATCAAGGGTCAGGATCTCATGGCATGCTTTACGGGGCAGCAAAAATCCTGTATTTGAAATTTTGAAGCGAACAGGAAAGAACGGAAAATTACAACCGGTTGACATGGTGGAAGCAAGCAATGATTTACCTGATACGATCTATGATTATGCCATTACAGATTTTAATCAATCAAAAGACAGTAGTTTCTATGCCATCAGGCAGATAGATGAAAAGGGTACAAAGTATAATAGCATGTGGAAGGGTGTGCGGGGAGTGGAATAAAAAAAACCTGCCCGGGGGCAGGTTTTTTATCAGGATGAATAAGTTTTATTTCAGGGAGGCGATCAATTTCTCATTCAGCTTCACATAATCATCGTTTTCAGCTTCTTTGGCTATATCCATTGATTTTTGTGCTGCTGCCTTTGCTTCCTGCTTTTTACCCAATTTGGCCAAAGCATTGGCTTTTTGGTGAAGCACCCAGAAGGCATTTGGATTTTGTTCAAAAGCTTTATCAAACCAGTTGATTGCCTGGTTGAGATCTTTGCCATTGTCAAGATAATACATGCCAGCCTGGAAATAAGGACGGTTATCCTTCATGGCGTTGTTGATATCCGCCATTACCTTTTTATCAACCTCGGTGCTAATTGGCAGTGTAACTTTTGTATTCTCCCAACTGATCTCAAGGTCTGTGCTGGTGGGTTTTATATTGGCAAACTGCATGGTAAATGTTTCCTGGGTTTCCTTTGTTGTAACCGGCTTTACATTCACTCTAACCACATCACTTTCCTGCTTGTAACCTGCAGGACTGGTAACGTTCAACTGACTAGTGATGATTAGCGTCCACTGGTCTTTGTTAGGAATGCTCAGTAATCCATACTTGCCCGGGGCGATCTTTGTTCCACCGATGGTAACGCTATCTGTAAAATTCAGGATGGTGGCATTGTTGGCACCAGTACGCCAAACATTTCCGAAAGGTACCAGGTCGCCAAAAATCTTGCGGCCCTTCATGCTGGGGCGGGAGTAATTCAATTCAATACTGCCAATTCCAAAATCCTGTTTGATGGTTTGAGTAGGACTGGGTTGAGGTATTTTTAATTGTTGTGCATCAGCAGTAAATAAGGCGAAGCTCATAATTCCGCAGGCTATCAGTTTCTTTAGCATAATCATTGGTTTAGATTGCGAATATAACAAATGAAGATTATGGTTGGTTCATTGATGTTCTAACACCGGTTGGGATTTCGCAGTAGCTAAAAGTATGAAAGGAGCATTGAAGATTAAAACCTGATGGTAACTTTTCCTTTTTTGTTTTTTTTCTTTTTCCATCGCGGGCCTTCTTTTAAAAGCCTGATGGCTTCTTCATCGCATTTCTCGCAAAGAGATTTGGTAACAGCAATATTTATGGGCTCTCCATCTTTATTGATATCAAAACTTAATTCAACTTCCCCGGGAAGGGTTTGTTTTGTTTTGATTTCTTCGGGATAATTCAGATTGTTAGCAATGTATTCATCAAATTTTACCCAGCCCACAGTGGGTTCAAGTGTATCAACGATCACTTGCGGAACCCGGCTTTGTTTATTTTCCTTTTTGCCTGGTGATATCACCACGACTTCAGACAAGCCTTCATTGACGGGCTGCAGGACTATGTTCAGATTCTTTACTGTGTCAACCTGCTTTTTATCCAGGGATGCCACTACTTCAGATAAACTATCGTTTCTCCTGGGTGCATTAAAGGAAACTTCCTGATTTCTGAGGTTTGTATTGTTGCTGGCATTGGAGGGCGAGGCCTGGCTGTTATTAAATGTTGGCTGGTGATTTCCGGATGGTGACTGGTTGATCACAGCCTTGCGAGATGCAACGGCCTGGTTATTTGCTGGTGCCGTGTAGTAAAATTGATCCGTTGGAGGATTGTTTTTTTCTGGATTTTCTTCTTGTTTTAAAGAGTTTCCTGCTGCAACTGCAGTTTCAATTGATGGATTGCCTGGTTCTTTTTTAATATTATTCTCTGTTTGGTCAACGGCGGTTTCATCCGATTTTTGCACCGGCTTGTTTGCGGTTATTGAACTGTCGACTGGAATTATTGTTGACTGTTGATTTTGTGGAATTAGTTTTCTTTCAGTTTCATCCTTCGCGATCTCGTTATGATTTTCTGCCATTCTTAAAACCAGCCAGCCGGCACCTGCAATTAGAACAAATACAGCAGCTACTTTGAGCCAGTTATAATTTCTGAAAATAAAGGGAACAGCTTTTTTTGAACTAGTTTGTTCTTTTAGTCTTTGTTTTATTAGTTCAAGATCCTGTATGGGCTGGGCAATGAGGCTGTAACCCTGGAGGGCATCTGCAAGAAAGGGATCTTCCATGGCAGCTTTTTCTAAGGCATGCATTTCTGCAGGCGTCATTTTTCCTGCATGGTAGCGTTCAAAATCCGCAGCGTTATATATTTTATTTTTTGATGACGATGTCATTGTCTGCTAATCTTTTTGTTTTTTCACTGTCCATACAGATTTTTAAGTTGCGCCTGCCATTTTGAATATAGCTTCTTACCTTGTTCCATTCCAGTCCAGTAATTTCACTGATCTCGTTATAGCATTTACCCTGCAGGTAAAATAATTCAATTGCTTTCCTTTGCTCTTCCTGAAGCTGGCTAAGACAGTAGTTCAGCTTCCTGAAATTTTCTTCTTTGTCCAATTCGCCGTTCAGATGCACGTTTTCTTCCGATTGCACAAGCTCCACATCAAAATTCACCTTTATCTTCTTTTTTTCAGAACGAAGCCGCATCAGGCAGTGATTCTTCGTGAGGGTATAAAGCCATCCCTTAAAATTTTCTATTTCATGCCTGGGTACCTTTATTACCAGCTCCTGGTATACCGAAAGGGTACTGTCCTGCGCGTTTTCAGGATGTTTCAGGTATTTGAGACAAACACCATAAACAAGGTCTATATACCTCTGGAATAATTCCGCAACCACTTCCTGGTCATCTGTTTTTTTATACAGATCTACCAGTTCTGAATCTGAAAGATTGTGGGATGATATGCTTTTCAGGAAGGCCAATGTTCTAAAATAAGAAGAATATTTTTTTAGGTAGGCATATGTAAACTGTTAAAACGCTGCATCCCCACTCCAAACCAACGATCATGAAGAAAATTATTCTTTCCATTCCAGAGCCCTGCCACCAGGACTGGAACCAGATGACGTCCGTTGAAAAAGGAAGATTCTGCAGTTCCTGTAAGAAAACAGTCATAGATTTTTCCATGATGAGCGACAGGGAAATAGCAGCCTTTCTTAAAAAGCCGGCTTCTTCCACCTGTGGAAGATTTAGAAAAGACCAGTTGGATCGCGAGCTTTTGATCCCTAAAAAAAGAATTCCCTGGCTACGCTATTTTTTCCAGATCACCTGGCCGGCCATGGTCTTATTCCTGAAATCATGTGGTAGTCGCAATCAGGTAACGGGAGATTATACAATCGATAAGAAAGAAATTATTGAATACAATTCAGTAGAGGTCAATGGGGTGATGGTTAGAGACATTACAAACAAGAATATTTCCATAAAAGCTGAAAATAATTTGAAGAAACACAAAATAAAACCTGTTCGCAAAATTGAACATGACCATCTGGTTAAAACAGAAGCTAAACTAATTACCAATGAGTTTCCAACTGAGAAAATGCCAAAGTTTGATGAAATGGCAAGGTTTGATGAAATGCAAATGAGTCAAGTTATTACGGTTGGAGGTTTTATAAGAGTATCTAGAGTTGATTTGAAAATTCAGGAATCGGATCAGGTTGAGCAAAAAAATCATCCAATAGCCGATGAGCAGGATTTGCAAGTATATCCTAATCCAGTCAAAGCTGGTCAATCCATTACCATTGCGCGGAATAATGGAAATTTTTATCCAGGGCAGGTGCAGCTGCTTTCTTCTTCAGGGCAGTTGGTTCATCGTTTTCAATTCTCCTCCACCCAACAGTCATCATTTCAAATCTCATTGCCATCAAGCCTGAAACCCGGACTTTACTTCCTGCAAATGACAGAACCTGGAACACAATCGTCTTTTACCAAAAAGCTTATCGTCCAATAAAATAATTTTCATGAGAAAATTACCCGTTTCATTCACCCTGTCCTTTGATGAAAATATTGCCAAAATTATTTTCGGCCTGTTCAATATCAGAGCGGCCATCTGTAAGAGGCCTTCCGGAAAAAAGAATGCAAGGGAAACAAAAAGTCTTCAAATTAAAACTGGTCGGCTGGAAAAAGGCAGTTATGTTATTTCTTTGATCAGCACTACTGGTGAAGTCGTACACACAGAAGAGGTGGAGGTGAAAAGTAGAAAGCAGCAGATCTGTCTGCAACTAAAAAATGTGAATTTGGAAACTTATTTCGTGCATGTATTTAACCGGGAAACTGCTGCTTCCTTCATGAAAGAACTGAATGTTTATGATCATTGAAATCCTGGATGAAATTTCTCCAGGGTTTTTCTTAAGTATTCGCGATCAAGATGTGTATATATCTCCGTGGTGGTAATACTTTCGTGTCCCAGCATTTCCTGCACAGCTCTCAGATCAGCGCCGCCTTCCACCAGGTGCGTGGCAAATGAATGACGGAATGTATGTGGTGAAATGGTTTTTTTGATGCCTGCTTTTTTTACCAGGTCTTTAATGATCAGGAAGATCATCACTCTTGAAAGTCTTTTGCCCCGGCGATTGAGAAACAGGATATCTTCTTCACCTTTTTGAATGGGAATATGCACTCTCACATTGTTCCTGTATATATTGATATATTTCACGGCACTCGAACCTATGGGCACCAGTCTTTCCTTATTCCCTTTTCCCACTACACGAATAAATCCAACATCAAGATACAATTCCGAAAGCTTGAGGTTTACGAGTTCACTAACCCTGAGCCCGCAACTATACATGGTTTCCAGGATAGCCTTGTTCCTGGTACCTTCCGGCTGGCTCAAATCAATTTGTGAAATGATGTTCTCTATTTCTTCAAATGATAAAACATCAGGCAGGGCTCTTTTAAGTTTGGGTGCTTCCAGCAGTGTGGTTGGATCATTTTTGGATATATCCTCTACCTGGCAATATTTATAAAAAGTTCTGATACCCGAAATGATCCTTGCCTGGGAAGAAGCTGTCATTCCCATTTCCGCGATCCATTGTATAAATTTTTGCAGGTCCTTTAATTCGATTTCTGCGGGAGATTTTTTTATTCCTTTATCCAATAAAAAATCAGTCAGCTTCTCCATATCACCCAGGTAGGCTTCAATAGAATTACCCGCAAGGGAACGTTCCAGCTGGAGATAGGCTTTAAATCCTTTTTTATAGGGCTCCCACACAGATTCCTATTTTGATAATTGGGTATTGATCAGAGCTGAATATTTTTCTCGAATACCTTTTCATTGCCATTCTTATCCAAAAGCTTGATATACATTTTTTGTTTGGTCACATTTACCGTATCAACCGACTTGTGGATCTCATTGAAATCGATATCATATTCCTTCTGGAAAGTCATGGATTCTTCCTTGCCGGTTTTAACATTGGCTACATAAAGATTGCCCCTGTCTGTATAAGCCCTGAGGTCTGGGTCAATAGAAAATTTAGGATCGAAGTCCGTTAGTGCACCCGTGATTTTCTGCATTTTTGCCCGACCCTCATAAGGCAGTTTCAACAGGTATCCTCTTCCGGTTTTGCAATCATTAAAACTCAACCAAATCATAGTCGTATCCTGGAAGGCGCAGCTGATAGCGTTTTTGTTCATCTTTATATGATTCATTTCACCGCCCTGTTTCAGGAATTCAGGCAGGTAGATCTGGGTCCTGGAAAAAGTTTTCCCATGCGTCCAGGTGATGGAGTCTCCCGCACATTTGTTCAATTTCAAGGTCAGTTCCTGCTTGAAATAATCATCACCATTAAATGTGATCTCATTACTGGTACAGGTGGTGTCGCAAAATGTAGTGCCTGTACTGCTGTTATTGCAGGAAACAAAAAAGCTGCTGGCTGCCAGGATCAAAATGATTGTTCTCATAATACTTAGTTGGAAACAAAAATACTGGTTGATGACTGCCCTTCAAAACTTCTTTTGATCAGCAATAAATATCTTCTATAAAAAAATATTCTGGTTCTTTGCCAGCCTGCTGCACAATAGAAAGCACATCGATCCTGAAATCAGAATAAGCAGGGTGGTAGCGCATGTATGCATCTGCAGCACGGAGCAGGTCGTTGATCTTTTTCTTTGTGATGCTTTCTTCAGGTTTGCCAAAATGCGTTGAAGTACGGGTCTTGACTTCTATGAAATGGGGGATGCCGTTCTTCTCGGCAATGATGTCGATCTCATAATGCGAATGCCTCCAGTTCCGGTGTTTAACAACAAAACCTTTGCCTGTCAAAAAAACCTCCGCCAGGTTTTCTCCCATTTTGCCAACCTCGATATGCTGTGTCATGTTTTATCTTTATCCCAATGAATAATAATAGTTTTTCACGTCGCATGTACTTACTGGATGGAATAGTACAACATTATACCTGGGGAGGATATGAGTTTTTGCCGGAATTATTGGGAGAAAAAAACCTTGCACAACAAGCATTTGCCGAGTACTGGCTGGGAGCTCATCCAAAGGATTCATCCATAGTAAGGCAATCCAATGAAAAACTAATTGATTTCATAGCTGCGGACAGTTCAACTATTCTTGGAAAAGATGTTGCAACAAAATTTGGCGCGCTTCCCTACCTTCTTAAGATCCTGGATGTGCGGCAGATGCTTTCCATCCAGGTGCATCCTACTATTGAAGGTGCTATGGAAGGATTCAAAGAAGAAGAACAAAGAAACATAGATGTACTGGCACCTGAACGTAATTATCGCGACAAAAACCATAAGCCAGAGTTGATGGTTGCCCTGAGTGATTTCTGGCTCTTACATGGTTTCAAAGATCCGGTGAATATGGGGATGATATTTGAGACCACGCCTGAACTACAACCACTTAAATCTCTTTTTGAAGAGGGTGGTTACCGTAGCCTCTATGAAGAAGTAATGACGATGCAGGATCGGAAGGTGAATGATATTCTTGGACCCCTGATGGAAAGGATCATTCCTCTTTATGACCAGGGCGAACTAGAAAAGGACGAAGAAGATTTCTGGGCAGCCAGGGCAGCAAAAAGTTTTTGTTCCGATGGCAATTATGACCGTGGTATTTTTTCAATTTATTTTTTTAACCTGGTTTACCTGAGAAAAGGTGAGGGAGTTTTTCAACCACCTGGTTTACCACATGCCTATCTCGAAGGAAGAAATATAGAAGTGATGGCCAATTCCGATAATGTGCTTCGCGCCGGGCTCACTTCAAAACATATTGATGTTCCGGAGTTGATGAAACATGTTTTATTTGAAGCAACAATCCCCAACATCATTACTACAGGTGCCACTACTGAAAAAATATATAGAACTGCGGCGGAGGAATTTGAATTGCACCTGGTTGAGTTAGGGCAGGGGAAGGAAATATCCGAATCAACAACTACAGGAGAAATTTTTTTATTGCTTGAAGGAAAGGCTCTATTCACGGATGAACACCAGGAAATAGAACTGCAGAAGGGTGGCGCCCTGTTTGTGATTGCAGGCACAAGGCTTGGAATCAGTTCTCTCGAGGAATTGAGCCTGGTTAGAGTAACTGTGCCCAAGCATTCAAAAAACAAGGAAGAATAGATGCTTCTTGCTTATTTTTGCCACTGTTAAATTTGAACCAATGAAATTGAATAAATCTGCTTTACTCGCTTTTGGATTGTTGATACTGGTTTGTTCCTTATACAGGATCTGGCCCGACAGGCCTATGGGTTTTGCACCGCAGCTGGCCATGGCCATATTTGCAGGTGGTGTGATCAGGGATAAGAAATGGGCTTTCCTTCTTCCTTTGTTATCCATGTTTATATCTGATGCATTATACCAGGTTCTTTATCTGAATGGTGCCACGCAAATTCCGGGATTTTATGAAGGCCAGGTAAGCAATTACCTGCTTTTTGGATCTATGACCATCTTTGGTATCATGATCAGGCAAATTAGTTGGACGAAAATTATTGCAGCTTCATTTGCAGCCCCTTCTGCTTTCTTTCTGATCAGTAACTTCCTCGTATGGATTGGCGGTGGTGGATACCAGCGTCCTACCTTGATGCAGGCTTATGCAGATGGAATTCCTTTTTACCAGATGAGCATTTTGGCTACCCTGGTATTTTCGATTTCCATGTTTGGAATTTATTTTATTGTGAAAGACAGATCCTTGTTTCCCAAACAACAAACAGCATAAATTTTTATCCCGGCCTTTGCGCCGGGATTTTTTTTACATCAGTAACTGGCCGGGATCCATTTCATAGCCTTCATCCACCAGCAGATCTTTGCCATCAGCAGCAGTAGTGGCCAGTTCATCACACCGGTTATTGAAAGGATTATCGGCATGACCCTTCACCCAGTGAAAATTAATATGATGCTGCCTGAAGAGATTATAAAATTTCACCCACAGGTCCTTGTTCTTTTTCCCTTTGGCAAAATTGGTAGCAAGCCACTTGTTGAGCCATCCTTCTTTAATGGCTTTGACAATGTACTGGCTGTCTGTATAGATGGATATTTTTAAACCTGGTTTTTTCAAAGCTTCGAGTGCTGCTATTACACCCATCAGCTCCATGCGGTTGTTGGTAGTTTTCCGGTATCCCTGCGATAATTCCTTTCTTTTGTCGCCATACATCAGGATCGCCCCATAACCACCAGGTCCGGGGTTCCCTCTCGAAGATCCGTCAGTGTAGATGATGATTTCTTTCATAGTTCATAGATCATGGTTCATAGTTCATAGTCCATGGTTCATAGTTCATAGTTCATGGTTCATAGTTCATAGTCCATGGACCATAGACCATGGACCATGGACGTTGCCTTATATGTACTAGTCAATATTTAATCTGACAGTTGGGATTAACTTTAAGTAACCACACATATTCATTAACCCCAAAAAGTCAGATCATGAAAGTCGAGACTAAATTAATTAAAACCAAACTAGGTCTTCTCA
>JAEWKK010000018.1 GCA_023386045.1 Bacteroidota bacterium | reverse complement strand
CCTTCATGGCCAACGACAAGAATGGAACAAGGGTGATCCTTTCATCTTATGGTATGATAGCCGTGGAGCTGGAATCATCCTCTGCGCAAAAGCTTCAGATCAAATCTGGCAGCAAGGCAACACTCACAACTGCTATTCCTTCTTCGGTTCAAACTTCTGCTCCGTCAACTATTGCACTTTGGAGTGTGGATGAGCAGAGCGGGATCTGGAAAGAAGAAGGCACAGCCACCAGGCAGGGTAATGTATATGTAGGAGAGGTGAGCCATTTTTCATTCTGGAATTGTGATGTAAGTGTAAATGCCATTGTACTGAGCCTGAGCTTTAAGAATACTGATGGATCACCGCTTGTTTATGCACACATAAGGATCAAAAGGACAACCGGTTTTCAGACACAGACACATGGCTGGACCGATTCACTGGGACAGGTGAGTGGTTATGTTCCTTCCAATGAATTATTGCTAATGGAAGTAGTGGATCAGTGCAATAATGTGATCTATTCTCAGAACATCGGGCCCTTTACCCAGAATACTACCCTTCCAGCCATTACGCTAAGCAATACGGCCAATTCGGTTATAACCGTTACAGGTACACTTTTGAATTGCAGTGGTAATCCTGTAACCAATGGCTTTGCCATCATCTATTATGGTTGGTATACCAGCTATGCCCAAACCGATGCCAATGGGGTATTCTCAACCAATTTTACCGCTTGTGCCAGCGCTGCATCTTCGGCAATTAATGTTGTTGGTATTGACAATGCGGGTATGCAGCAAAGCGGTAACACAACAGTAACCGTAACCAACCCTGTAACCAATACCGGCACCATTACAGCATGTGGTACTTCATCTGCACAGTATATCAATTATACGTTGGATGGAACTTCCTATTCCATTGGGGGAAATCCTGCAGATTCATTGAATGCATGGACAGCACCACAAAGCGGTACTACGATTTTTGTAACCAACATTGGTGGTTTCCAGGTTAGCGGTTCCAATACTCTTTACATGAGATTTACAAGCCCTTCTCAGGTTGCGGGTACATATCCCATAGATTTTGTGAATGTTCAGAATTATAGCCAGATTGTGCCCACAGCACCTTCGTCAACAGTAACAGTAACCAATTTCCCAACATTGCCGGGACAGTACTATGAAGGAACATTTACCGCTCAATTCAATTCGGGCGGACCACATACCTTAACTGGTAATTTCAGGGTGAGGAAATAATTATGGACATCTCACCGGCGGGTTATTGGCTTGCCGGTGAAAACCCAGAAAACTTTTGACCAACGGGGAGCAATACACAGATATCATCAACGGTTGCCGGAAGAACAACCGAAAGGCCCAGGAAAAGCTGTACAAGGATTATTACAGGGCCATGATGACACTTTGTTTGCGCTATACCAAAAATGAAGAAGATGCCGTAGAAGTTTTGAATAATGGTTTTTTAAAAGTGTTCAGAAACATACAAAGGTACGAACCAGCACAGGCCAGCCTGTACACCTGGATTCGTACCATTGTTGTTAATAGCTGTCTTGATTTTATCAAGGCCAGGTCAAGAAGAGAAGTATATAAAGAACTGGATGAAGCAACTCAGGTGGACATGCCGGCGGAAGTGATCAGCAAAATGAAGGCCGCTGAATTATTGAAACTGGTGAGAGACCTGTCTCCTGCCACACAGGCGGTTTTTAATCTTTATGTAATTGAAGGTTATAACCACAGGGAGATCGCCGAGCTTCTGGACATCAGCGAAGGAACCAGCAAATGGCATTTAAGCGAAGCAAGAAAAAACCTGCAACGCATGATTCAAAAACAGGAAATCAGGAGCCATGGATAAGAAACAAAATTATAATGAGCAGGAGCAGTTCCGCGATCATCCTTTACCGGATGCCGGAAAGTCCTGGGAAAAAATGAAACAGCTGTTGGATGATGAAGAGGACAACAGAAAACCGGTTGTACCAGTTTTCCTGAAAAGCTGTGCAGGCTGGGGCTTTCTATTGCTTTTAACAGCAGCCGTGGCCTGGTTCCTTTTAAAACCTGGAATTTCTCCTGATAATAAAATTTCTATCCAGCCAAAAGAAAACAACGCCCAGCCAGTTCCTGTCAACAACAATAAAACAATAAACGAAAACAAAGCAGATCTGACCAATCCATTGCCTTCTCAAATCAATCCGCTTGAAAACAATCAGCAACAACAGAATGTAAATAAAGAAACATCTATTTCTCAATCATCCTCCACAAAAACAAAAGAAGCACAAAGGAATTCTATTCAAAAAAATTATTCAAACATTGTTGTAAGAACCAACTCTGCAAAGCCTGAAAACAAATCTTCAGTCAGTAAAAAAGAGCTGAATCAAAAAGTACCGAATAAGCTCATCGAACAGGAGCAAACAATCAGTCAGGAAACTTCTCTCAATAAAAAAGAAGATCAGAAAATTACAGACCTGCGCATTGAACCGGCAATTGAAATCAGGGACAGCCTTTCAAAAAAAGAAACTGTATTGGTTAAGGATACAATCGCAGTGAAACTGGATTCATCGAAGGTGCAGGAAAAGAAAAAGATAGTGAAGTCCAAACCGGCATTTTTGATCAGCGCCGGTATTGGCATGCAGCAACAGGTTCCATTTGCTGACCAGAAAACTGTTACCCGTAATTATTATGGAAGAACAAGCGCTCTTTCTGATTATATTCCTTCCTTGTATATCAGAATCGAAAAAGAAAAGAAGTGGTTTGTGCAGGGTGAATTCCGTTATGGAGCACCGCAATCACTCAAGGAATTTTCTTACAACCGCCAGACAAAGCTTGATAGCAGCAGCAGCTTTATTACAACCACCAGCCTGGCACTGAAAAAAACTTATTATCACCAGATTCCTTTCAGCTTTAATTATTATGTACTTCCCAATTGGTCAGTGGGTGTAGGTGGTATTTACAGTCGCTTTCATGGTGCCGTCTCCGAAACAGAGATCCGCAATCTCAACATACAGACACAGTCAGAATCAGTTTCTAAAAAGCTGGTGAACATCAAACATTTTACAGATTCCTTTTTGTACAAAACCCAGATGCATGTATTGCTGCAGACCGAATATCACTGGAAGCGCTTTGCATTTGGCATCCGCTACACACGCGATGTTCAGCCCTTTATCAAATACATAAAACCTGATGGGAAGATCAATACGGAAAAGAACCAGACCATCCAGCTCATGGCCAGGTTCCGCATCTGGCAGAGCCAGCGTAAACCATTGCGCAGGTAATTTTTTGAAATGATGAAAGGCTTTTAACGGAAGAACATTTTATCCAGTTGTTCTTTTGTGAATTCGATATACACTAGCCTTCCGGTTGGAGATGCATTGGGTTGGCGGCATTGAAACAGGTCAGTAAGAAGGCGATGCATTTCCTTTTCGTTTAGAGAAGTGCCAGATTTCACAGCCTGCTGCCATGCTACTGTTCTCAATAACATTTCTCTTTTTGAAAGTTTCAGTTCTGCACTGAAATGTTTGTATTGCTCCAGGATTTTTTCGAGTGTGGCTTTTTCATTTCCTGCATCAACGTCGGCGGGTGTTCCCTGTATCACAAATGCTGCCTTGCCAAAAGGTTCAATGATATAACCCATTTGATGAAGATCGGGCAGTAGTTCTGTTAGCATTACCACATCCGCAGGTGCCAGTTCAATGGTTGCCGGAAACAAACTGCTTTGCGTGGCTACAGGCTTTCCCTGAAGTGCTTTTACAAGTCTTTCGTAAATGATCCTCTCATGTGCTGCCTGTTGTTGTACCAGTAAAAAACTACCGGCTTTGGGAAGAAGAATATAGCAATTGAAAAGCTGTACCAGTTTTGATTCATCAATATTGAAGGGAGCCTGGTGCGTAATGATGGACTGGGCAGGAACCTGGATTTCTTCTTCAGGTTTCTGAAAATAACGACCCAGGGATTGGAATCCTGAAGTTCCTGATGATTGTTCAAAGCCTGAAGTACGGCTGCCTGTTTGCGGTTCGATCTTATGCGCCTGATTGGCTTCAGTAAATGTTTGAAAAATAGAAGAAGATGAAGTGGCCATCTTCTTGTCTTCCGTAAAAGGTTTTTGAATGGCTTCCAGCTGTTGAATGGAATGGTCCAGGTCAAAATCAAGTGTTGGTGTGATGCTGAACTGCGCCAAAGCATGCTTCACTGCTGCCTGGACAAATGCATACACGATCTTCTCATCCTCGAATTTAATTTCCTGCTTGGTGGGATGCACATTCACATCCACCTGCTGTGGATCAAGATCAATGAACAGAACATACATAGGAAAGCTGTCAGGAGCAATCATGTCCTGGTAGGCATTCATCACCGCATGGTTGAGGTAAGCACTCTTTATATACCGGTTGTTGACAAAAAAATACTGGTCGCCACGGGTTTTTTTAGCTGTTTCCGGTTTGCCCGCAAATCCATAAATATTCAGGTAATCCGTTTCTTCTTTTACTGCAACCAGTTTTGAATTATAATGATTGCCCAGTATCTGCAATATGCGTTGTTTAAGGCTGCCTGCTTCCAGGTAAAAAAGCTGCTGTCCATTGCTGGTGAGTGAAAAAAATATTTCAGGGAAAGCAAGAGCCACGCGAATAAATTCATCCACGATATGGCGCATTTCTGCGGCATTGCTTTTCAGGAAATTTCTTCGTGCAGGTACATTGAAAAAAAGATTCTTCATGCAAATGCTGGTACCCAGAGGTGCCGCTACAGGCTCCTGCCTGATGACCATGCTGTTTTCTATCTCAAGAAAGCAGCCTACTTCATCCTGTTGCCTCCTGGTTTTTAATTCCACCTGTGAAACAGCGGCAATGGAAGCCAGGGCTTCACCACGGAAACCCATGGTGCGGATGTGAAAAAGGTCATCGATGTTCCTGATCTTGGAAGTTGCGTGCCGCTCGAAGCTCATTCTTGCATCTGTTTCGCTCATGCCGCTGCCATTATCCACCACCTGGATCAGTGCTTTGCCCGCATCATTTACGATGAGTTTTATTTCAGTGGCTCCTGCATCCACCGCATTTTCAAGCAGCTCTTTTACGGCGCTCGCGGGTCGCTGGATCACTTCTCCTGCAGCTATCTGGTTGGCAATATTATCCGGAAGTAGTTGTATTCTGTCGGCCACAATTCTTTCTTGAGCCTTCAAAAATAAGCATTGGTAACCGATCAATCACAGGCTGCTAAGAGCATCTTCTTATTTCTTTAAATTTTAGCAAAGCTGTGCTGCCAGCCTGTTTTGGCATTGAATGAATAGTAATACTTTAGCACCATCCAATTTTTCCTATGAAAGCGATCCTGGTACTGGCCGCGGCTTTCTTCTTCGCCGGCTGCAATAAAAACAAAGAAGCAATCCTTCCAACGGCTGATAACAGCCAGATTACAAACTACATCATACCCAGTGGAGAACATTATTGTCTCAATAATTCTTACCTGCCTTATTCTGATTCAGTAATGAATTTTATGGTCAGGTTCGACAGCTCGGCAATCTATTCAACAGTTTTACCTGAAAACCAGGAAGACATTAATAAGCTCATGGGATTTTCTGATAATCGTTCGGGTCATCACGAATTCAGTGCCCGTATAGGATGGCGTTGGAGTAATGATGCGTTAAGGCTATTTGGATACGTTTATAATCAGGGACAGCCAATGTCTAAAGAGATCTCTACCATACCCATTGGCAGCTTTGTTAATTGTTCCATCAAAGTTTCTGAAGGATTTTATTATTTCTCAGCCGGTGATGCTGAGATTCGATTACCCAGGGCTGCAAAAGGACTAAAAGCCGAAGGCTATCTGTTGTATCCTTATTTTGGTGGAGATGAAACAGCACCTCATGAGATCCTTATTCAGATCATAAAGAAAAAATGATGTAGTGCTGGCGAAGCTTTTTAACATTCGTCTTACCTGTAAATTTTTTTTCAGAACATTATTGCCTCTCACCTTCACAAGCTTTTAAGGCCCTTCCTTGCTGATTTGTATTAAATTGTGGCTTTGATATTTTACTATGAAGAAATCCATTGCCATATATCTTATTGGCGCTGCCATCCTGTTTTCTTTCGGACAGTTCACGGGCAGGTCTCCTGCCAATATCTGGGTTGACAGTGTTTATAAATCACTATCCAAAGACGAAAAGATTGCACAGCTCATGGTCATCAGGGCACATAGCAATCTTGGTCCTGAACATGTGCAGCAGGTAACGGATCTCATCACAAAATATAATGTGGGTGCTCTTTGCTTTTTCCAGGGCGGACCTGTAAGACAGGCCAATCTCACCAACTATTACCAGTCCATTGCTAAGACGCCTCTCATGGTTACTATCGATGGCGAATGGGGACTGGGCATGCGTCTCGACAGCATCATAAAATATCCTTACCAGTTAACGCTGGGTGCATTGAACAACGAACAATTGGTTTATGAAATGGGACTTGCTGTAGGTGCACAAATGAAAAGAATAGGTGTGCATGTGAACTATGCACCTGTGGTTGACATCAATAATAATCCCAATAATCCAGTGATCGGTTACAGATCATTTGGTGAGGATAAATATAAAGTGGCGAAGTTCGGGGTTGCCTATGCCAAAGGCATGCAGGATGCGGGCATCATGGCCTGTGCCAAGCACTTTCCCGGTCATGGAGATACGGAAGTGGATTCACACTATGATCTTCCCATGATCAGCAAAAGCATGGAACAGCTGGATACTCTTGAGCTGTATCCTTTCAAGCAATTATTTAAATCAGGTGTTGGGAGTGTGATGATCGCCCATTTATCCATTCCTGCAATTGACAATACTCCCAACCAGCCTACCTCGCTTTCCAAAAACAATGTTCATGAATTGCTTCGCGATGAAATGGATTTTGATGGACTGGCATTTACGGATGCCCTGGAAATGAAAGGCGTTACAAAATTTTTTCCTGCAGGTGAAGCTGCTGTGCAGGCAATCATTGCTGGTAATGACATGCTTTGTCTTCCCGATGATGTTCCCGCTGCTATCGATGCCATCAAAACTGCTATTAAGAAAAAAAGAATTAAGCAGAAAGATATTGATGCAAAGGTTAAAAAGATCCTTTATGCCAAATACCAGTTGGGTCTGAACAAGCCACAGGTCATTGAAACCAGTCATTTGGTGGAAGATTTGAATGCAGGTACTGATGCCATCAAGGCTGCCGTTGCAAGAAATGTGGTAACGGTGATGAATAATGCAAACGGTTTCCTTCCTATGATGATAAGAGGAAAGGTGGCTTATGTAGGATTGGGTATTGATTCTCTGAATGCTTTTGGAAAAAGAATGCAGTCGGGCTTTAAGGCCGATACCTATTTACTGGGTTATAAAGATTCCCTGCGTGGCCCAATTATTCTCGATAGTGTGAAGAAAGGCGGTTATGACAGGATCATCATCGGCATTCATAATTATGCATTGAGGCCTGCCAACAATTATGGAATCTCTTCACATGCCATTGCACTCTGGGATTCTTTGCAATCAGATAAAACTGCCAGCTTCCTGTTTGGAAATGTATATGCTGCAAAGAATTTTCTCCAGGCTCCGGCGCTAGTGGCTGTTTACCAGGATGATGACATCTTCCAGGAAGCAGCTGCTGATTTCATTGAAGGAAAGATCGCTGCAAGAGGTAAGCTTCCTGTAACCATTGGCTCAAGCCATTATGGATCTGGTATCGTCATCAACCGTTTCTTCCCAACGGGTGTTTCACCCAAATGGCTGGTCATCGACAGTATTGTTCGTGATGGTCTTGCACGCAAAGCTTATCCCGGTGCAGTGGTGCTTGCCGTACAAAATGGAGAGATCAAATACCATAAGGCCTTTGGAAATTATGAATTTGATAAAGGATCAAAGCCGGTGAATCTTGAAAGTATTTATGACCTGGCTTCTGTTACCAAGATATCAGCGACAACTGTTGCACTGATGAAATTGTATGAGCAGGGAAAGCTGAAGCTGGATCATACTCTAGGTGATTATCTTCCTTTCTTAAGAGGCACAGACAAGGAAAACCTCAGGATAGAAGATATCCTTCTTCACCAGGCCGGTCTTAATCCTTATATATCTTTTTATAAAACAACCATTGACACCAACTCGGGACAGCCATCATCAAGGTATTATAGTGATAAGAGGGACAGCCTGTTCAACATTCCTGTAGCGCGTGATGTTTGGTTGCGCAGGGATTACAATGATACCATGCTGCAGATCATTGCACAGAGCAAGCTGGGGCCAATGAAAAAGTACGTGTACAGTGATAATGATTTCATCCTGCTGGGTAAAATTGTTGAATCAATTACAGGCCAGACGCTTGACCAATATGTGCGAAAAACATTTTATGATCCTTTGGGAATGATGACAACAGGTTTCAAACCCTGGCAGCGCTTTGGTGTGGAACGTGTAGTACCTACCGAGGAAGAAAAATATTTCCGACGCCAGCTTTTGAGAGCCTATGTTCATGATGAAGGAGCTGCCATGTTTGGTGGTGTGTCGGGCCACGCAGGATTGTTTTCCAATGCGTATGATCTTTCACTGCTTTACCAGATGTTATTAAATGGTGGTGAGTTGAATGGCCAGCGCTTCCTGAAAAAAGAAACCATAGACTTTTTCACAGCTTACCATAGTGATATCAGCAGAAGAGGACTGGGTTTCGATAAACCTGAAAAGGACAATGCCACCCGTAAAGAACCTTATCCATCTGCGAAAGCATCTCCACTTACCTATGGACATACAGGATTTACGGGAACCTGTGTATGGGTGGATCCTGCATCCAAACTGGTTTATATTTTTCTTTCAAACAGGGTGTATAATACCCGCACCAATAACCTGCTGGGACAATTGAGCATCAGGGGAAAGATCCAGGATGCAATCTATGCTGCACTTGAAAACGACGAGATCGTAAAAAAAGATAACGGTTCACAGACGGTTGTAGGTTCTCATTAATTCATTCAAACAGAAAAGCCATCATGATCAGTGGTCATGATGGCTTTTTTTATCAATTCAATTATATTAACTGTTTTCCTGAGGCCCTTCCTTATTGGAATCGGGCTTGCGCAGTTGCGGACGGTTCTGCTGCGGGGGTCTTGGTTGCTGACCTCTCTGCTGTTGCTGCTTTTGTCCGCCCTGTTGCTGTCCTCCCTGCTGTCCTTTCTGTTGTGGAGGTCTTTGCTGTTGTTTTTGCTGTGGTGGCCTCTGTTGCTGCTGGCCTTTAGGTGGCGTCCCTGTTCTGGGCTTATCCAGTTGTTTATTGGCACCACCCTGTCCCTGCGGCCTGTTGCCCTGTCCCATTTGTTTTTTATCAGTAGGACGGTTGCCTTGTCCCTGGCGCTGGTCCCTGGTTTTATCCCTTCGTTTGCGATCAGCTTTTTCAAGGCTTTTCAGTGTGATATGTCCTACTACATCAACAAATTCAGGTTCTACCTCCTTTACTTTTGAAGAAGTTACTTCCACTGCTTCCAGTTCATCCGGTATGATATTCTGGTGATTGAGTGAACGGATCTTTCTTACCCTTTCGATGGTGAGCGGGTATTGCTTGGTGCTGTCGGGAAGCACATACCACATGAGGTTCTTGAAAATATCTTTTTTAATCAGCGTTGCTGTTCCTCTTGCCACTTGCAGCATATCTGCATTTTCTGGGAAACCCTGGAGAGCATCGAGATAAGTATCCAGTTCATAGTTCAGGCAGCATTTGAGCCTGCCGCACTGACCGCTGAGTTTTGTCTGGTTAATAGAGAGGTTTTGATAACGTGCAGCAGTTGTATTCACTGATTTGAAATCCGTGAGCCAGGTTGCACAGCATAGTTCCCTTCCGCAACTTCCAATTCCACCCACTTTTCCTGCTTCCTGCCTGGAGCCAATCTGCCTCATTTCCACCTTCACCCTGAACTCCGAAGCATAGATCTTGATCAGCTCGCGAAAGTCAACACGGTCGTCTGCTATATAAAAGAAGGTTGCTTTTTTGCCATCGGCCTGGATTTCCACTTCACTCACCTTCATATTGAGGTTGAGTTGCCTGGCAATGGCCCTGCTGCGGATGATCGCATCTTTTTCGCGGGCTTTGTTTTGTTTCAGCAGTTCAAGGTCGCGGTCTGTAGCCCTGCGTAAAACCCTTTTCATATCAGGGTTGAATTCATCAACGCCTTTTTTCTTGAGCTGAATGCGAACCACTTCGCCGGTAAGAGAAACTTCGCCCACATCAAAACCACTCACACCTTCCACAGCTATCTGTTCACCTTTTTCAAAATATTGCAGAGAATTGTTTCGGTAAAAATCCTTGCGGCTGCCCTGGTTAAAACTTACCTCAATGACCCTGCAGGCTTCATCTGCATCACTGATAGGCAGGTTCACCAGCCAGTCGTATGTATTCATGCGGTTGCAGCCTCCGGTGCTGCATCCGCCATTGCTTTTGCAGCCATTGGGCTTGCCTGTTCCACAGCTACCACATCCCATATATCTTAATTCCTTATTAGGTTAATGAATGACAATTGCAAATGCACAAAGCATGCTGCCAATTGTATAGGAGTCCGGGATGCAGATAGCTACGATACTACAGGATCCGCCTGGGCAGAACTTCAGCTTTTAAGAACAGGTTCTTAAAAACGAAGAATGGTTACTGTGATGAAATCAACAGGCATCAACAGTATATAACGAGTAGTGAATAGCTTTTTAAATCCTTCCGCACTTTCCGATAACCCCTGATATATATTGAATCCACCGAAGTGGATAGAGCAAATATAATTTTTTTTACCGGGATTGCAGATCCATGTAGAATTGCTTAAGCCGTGATCACGATATTGTTTTTTACAATATGGAAGATCTTTATCGTTAGTGCGTGGAAGAGGATCTTGGCGTTGGCATTTCTTTCTATATAATAACCAGCCTTGTCCAGCTCAGTGGCAATGGCTTCTTTTTGCTCAAGGCTTATGGCCTTATTGAGTTTTCCTACAAAATCCCTTTCACTTTCAGACATGGCATCCTGTAGCTTTTGCCTGGAAGTTTCATCCATTACCTGGAGCCTTACCGCTCCTTCCAGCAAATGGGTGAAATAACGCAGAAACTGCTTTTGTTTTTCCCTTCCAAGCCGGGCGATTTCTTCAATCATCTTTACCTGGGCGATGGTTTGGTTGCGCAGGGTTGCGTTCAGCCATTCGCGCAGAAGGCCATGAAAATCTTCATCAGCATGCTGCAGCAGTTGCAGGGCTTCGCGGTAATTACCATGACTGGCATTAGCAATATTTTTAACCTGCTCCGGGGATCCTGCTTTTTTAGCCAGCAGGACATTTTCAATATCAGAAGATTCAAGTGCTGGTATCTTCACCAGCTGGCAACGGGAAAGTATGGTGGAAAGAATACTGCTTTCGTTTTCTGCAACAAGAATGAACAGGGTATCCGCTGGCGGCTCTTCAATGAGCTTGAGTAATTTATTTCCTTCCTTGCCCAGGTATTCAGGCATCCACATGAGCAGGATCTTGTAACCGCTTTCAAAACTTTTCAGGTTCAGCTTGCGAATGATATCATTGCATTCATTGGCTGTAATATTTCCCTGTTTATTTTCAGCACCAATAAACTGAAGCCAGTCGTACACATTTCCGTAAGGCAACTGCTGCAGGAACTCCCGCCATTCAGCTCCATAATCAGCACTAAGGGGAGGATTGCCTGCTTTTTTAGTGACAACCGGATAGGAATAATGAATATCAGGATGCACCAGTTGACTTGCTTTCTGATAGGATGGTTGCTTATTCATCCATTCATCTGCTTCACCTGGTGTTGATGGTAATTTTATTTCTACAGGTTCTCCAAATAGTGAAGCTTCAGCAGGGGCATCATTTTGTACAGCAGGGAGAAGGCTGATATATTGTGCAAATGCAATGGCCAGTGGAAGTGCACCACTACCTTCTTTGCCTAAGAAGATAAGTGCATGACTGAGACGGTTGTGCTGCACCATTTCCACGAGGTGTTTTTTTACCTCTTCCTGCCCGATCACATCTTTGAAAAGCATTGGCAAATAAACGGAATAAAGGAACGAAAACGTATTTTAGCCGCTATGAAGATTCTTCAACTGTTCAGGGAATATTCAGCACTGGCGAAGATCCAGAAAGAAATGGCTACTTTTTTTCCCTCCTTCCAGGAACAGAAAGAATGGCTCAATAAATTGAACAGAGTTGATAAAAATGTCAAATCAGCCCACAATGCCAGTCACATTCTTCAATTTCTCATGGCCATTTTAAAATTGCCGAAGGAAGTACCGGGATGCATTGTAGAAGCGGGAGCATTTAAGGGTGCAAGCACCTGCAAGATCTCTTTGTTTGCGGATCATGTTCAAAGAGAGGTTTTTGTTTTTGATTCTTTTGAAGGACTGCCAGAAAACCAGGAGGCTCATCAAAAAAGCCTTGAAGGACATTCGATTGAAGGATGGTTTGAAGGAGGAAAATTTTCCGGTTCTCTGGATGAAGTGAAAGAAAATGTCTCCAAGTATGGGATGGTGAAAAAATGTCATTTCATGAAAGGCTGGTTTGAAGATACCATGCCTTTGTTCAAAGAGCCTGTTGCACTTGCTTACCTGGATGTTGACCTGGCCAGCAGTACCCGTACCTGTTTGAAATATTTATATCCTTTGCTTTCAAAAGGAGGCAGCATTTATTCTCAGGATGGAGATTTTCCTTTGGTAGTTGAGGTATTTAATGATGAAAAATTCTGGAAAGAAGAAGTAGGCTGTGATGAAATGCCCGAGATCACTGGACTTGGCAAAAAAATAACCATCATCCGCAAAAGATGATGGTTATGAAAATGATTTTATTTTTAGTTGAGGTATTTCAGGATCTCCTCACTCATGGGTTTCACTTTTGAAGGAAACACTTCAAGGAGTTTGCCATTTTCATCGATCATGAATTTTGTGAAATTCCATTTGATCGGATCTTCCACACCCAATTTTTTGGCTTCACCTGTAAGGTACTTGAACAGCGGTGCAATGTTTTCACCTTTTACAGAAACTTTAGCTGCCATTGGAAAGGTAACTCCATAATTCTTTTTGCAGAATTCTTTGATCTCTTCGTTGGTACCGGGTTCCTGTCCTCCAAAATTATTGGCAGGAAAACCCACGATCACCAGCTTGTCCCTGTATTTCTGGTAAAGTTTTTCCAGGTCTTCGTATTGTGGAGTGAAACCACATTCAGAAGCGGTATTCACGATCATGATCTTTTTTCCTTTGAATTCAGAAAAATCGATCTTGCCTCCGCTGAGTCCATCCACTTTAAAATCATAAATAGAAGTTGCGGCAAAAAGAGTGGAAGCTATCATCACCAAAAAAATTGTTTTCATTCTTCAACGTTTATAGAATAACAACGTAAAGTTAGGTTGGTTGGCTGCCCTGTCCAAACAAGTCATAATTAATGAATAAATGTTAACAGTCAAATGAGTTATTGAGAATTACTGTTTCTCATAAGCGCCAAGGTCAGGCAGGCCAACGGGTCTTGGTGCACCATCGAGGTCAATAGCCAATCCGGTTGATACTCCTTTATTAATGGCCGGGGAATTTTCCTGAAGGCGGAAGCTATAGATCTTTTCAGCAGTATTGATGCTGTCAAAAAGCGGATCCTGGTTATTGATGGCTCCTGCTACTACAGCATTTTGTGGATTGTTGGTCATCCTCCACAATACCTGGTCAAAACTTACATTAAAAACTGTGTTTCCCTGCTTTAGCACCACTACTTCATCTTCCACCAGTCCATTGGCCTCACCCCAGAAGATGCAATTGCGAAAGACAGCATTCAGGTTGGCAGTAACAGGTATATTATTCTGGTTGATGAAATTGGTGACCACCAGTGCTGGCTCTTTGTGCTGGATAAAATTGTTGGAGACTGTAGTTACTGTTACATGTTCAAAATTATAGCTGCCACCCTGAACCAGCATGATACTTTTGCCACAATTGCTGACCAGCAGATTTTTGGCAACGATGCTGGTGTTCACACCTATCAGACCTGCATCATATGCATTGTCAATGATGGTTTCATTCAGGGTGAGCTTTGGAAGTGCAGAAGGATCCGTTACAACAACACCCTGGTAAGCGTTTTTAATGATGCCATAATTAATGATATTGTTCTGGCTCATATCCGTGAAGATGATACCAGGATAAGCTGCTGGAAATTCTCGATAAGGAAGGTCAAGCCTGTCGCCTGCAAAAACAACCCTTGTGCTGTCCCACTTCTCTCCATTCACCTGCAGACTTCCATGAACAATAAATGGCGCATCCGCATGCATATAAATCCTGCAGCCTTTATTAATTGTAAGCAGGGCATTGGTGTCAACAGTAAGTCGGCCAAGAATTACATAAGGCAGGTCATTGTTCCAGGTTTCAGAACCGGTGATCTCTTTATTCTTTAAAAAATGGGCATTCTGGCCATAAGCTTCCAGTTTGATCTTTTTGATATTGCTATTATATTTTATCTCGATGCTGTCCTCTACTATAAATGGTAAGGTGGATGCATTGGGATCTATGTGAACACTTACAAAAACATAAATGCTGTCATCACCCGGTACGTCTACCTGTTGAACTTCAGGTCCGGGTATGCCATCCACATTGATCTTGTAGGGAGAGTTAACGCCACCCATAAGACGAACAGAATTGATATGAATTCCTTTTTTATTGGGATTGATGATTTTGACTACCTGGGTGATGGAACCTGTTGTTGTGAATACAGTATCAAATTGCAGGCTTTCAACCGAGGTTTGAAGAATATCGCCCGGGTTATTGGTGAATGATTCCTTCCTGCATGAAATGACAGTGGCAGTAAGAATGATAATGAATAACAGATCTTTCACAGGCTTCATGGCTTAAAAATACACTAGTGCGACGAAAAACAAAGTGTGGCGATGCTTAGTTTCTTCAGGCCTCCTTCCATTAAAGCACGTCCGCAGGATTCAAGAGTAGCACCGGTAGTTACTACATCATCCACCAACAGGACGTGTTTGTCTTTTATATCACTTGTATCAAGTAATTCAAATCGTCCTTCAATATTTTGCCAGCGGCTGATCCTTCCTTTTTTTGTCTGGCTTTCTGTTTGAATGGTTCTGCCAACAATGTTTTTCAGTACCGGTTTGTTCATGACCTCGGAAATTCCCTGGCATAATAATGCAGCCTGGTTATATCCTCTTTGTTTTTCGCGTAAGCGGTGAAGAGGAAGTGGTACCAGTACATCGGTATGTATAAACCTGTTGGAAGCAGATAGCGCCTGGCCCATTAAACGACCAAGGTATAAGCCTGCTTCTTTATTGCCCTTGTATTTCAACTGGTGCATCAGCCTTTGCATAAGAGAAGCCTTGGTAAAATAATATTGTGCAGTGGCATGAGTTATTGGCAGCCGGCCCCAGAACAATTTTTCCACGGGGTTGTTTCCATGCAAATGAAAACTGGTTTGTGGAAGAGAGCCCAGGCAGGAAAGGCAAAGAAGCTGGGAAGGATCAGGAATATCGCAACCACAACCTTCACATACATGAGGAAATGCAAGGTGAAACAAAGCATTTTTTAAATCAACTGCCCAGGTAGAAACTCCTTGTGATAGTAAATTTTTCAGGAACTTAAAATACAAGGCCAATAACAGTTAACCTTGTTTTTTTCAACACATAAAAGGAGGATTAAAACAGGAAGCGATATACTTCATCCACTCTGCCCATGGTGATCACTTCGATTTTTGATTTTTCTTTATTGATGGTTTTCTGGTGGTATTTTGAAACGATGATCTTTTTAAAACCCAGCTTTTCAGCTTCGGCAATCCTTTGCTCTATCCTGTTCACTACGCGGATCTCACCACTTAGTCCCACTTCGCCGGCAAAACAAATTTCATGGGAAAGCGGCACATCTTCATAAGATGAAAGAAGGGCTACCAATACTGCGAGATCAATGGAAGGATCTTCTACTTTCAAGCCTCCTGCGATATTCAGGAAAACATCTTTTACGCCGAAATGAAATCCACCTCTTTTTTCAAGTACGGCCAGTAGCAGTTGCAATCTTCTGAGGTCAAATCCGCTAACCGTGCGTTGTGGGGTACCGTACACAGATTGTGTGACGAGGGCCTGAACTTCTATTAATAAAGGTCTTTGTCCTTCAATGGTGGCTGCAATGGCAACGCCACTAAGCTGGTCTTCCTTTTGTGTGATCAGGATCTCACTTGGATTGAGGACAGGTCGCATTCCAGTTTCATTCATCTGATAAATGCCCAGTTCAGAGGTGCTGCCAAAACGATTCTTTAGTGTTCTCAATATCCTGTATGCATAATGACGATCGCCTTCAAACTGAAGCACAGTATCTACCATATGTTCCAGGATTTTAGGACCTGCGATACTTCCTTCTTTGGTAATATGACCAATTAGAAAAACCGGAGTGTTGGTTTCTTTTGCAAATTGCTGGAACTCGGCTGCACACTCCCTGATCTGGGAAACACTTCCAGGTGAAGAATCTATAAATGGTGATTCAAGTGTTTGTATTGAATCAACAATGATCACATCGGGTCTTAATTTTTTGATCTCGGCAAATATGGCCTGCGTTCCTGTTTCTGTAAGGAGATAAAAATTTTGATTTTGCATGCCAATGCGGTCAGCACGCATTTTTATTTGTTGTTCACTTTCTTCTCCACTAATATACAGTGTAGTCACACCCTGAAGCTGCAGCCCCATCTGAAGGAATAAGGTTGATTTACCAATTCCGGGTTCTCCTGCAATCAAAACAATACTACCTGGTACGATGCCACCACCCAGTACGCGGTTCAGTTCTACATCACTGGTTTCAATTCTCGGTGTATCCCTGGTTTCTATTTTTTGAAGAAGCTGTATTTTTTTTGTTGTCTTATCACCATGATAAGATTGCCAATCCTGTGAAGACGATTTTTTTGTATCCTTCTGGATCAACTCTTCAACAAAGGTGTTCCATTGCTGACACGAAGGACACCTGCCAGACCATTTTGCACTTTCGTAACCACAATTCTGACAGAAATAAGCTGTTTTAATTTTCGACATCAGGCAAAATTAATCGGAGTAAAGGAGGAAAAATGGGAAGGAACACAATTGAATGGAGATAAAAAAAACAGGAAAATGATATTCAGTAAAAAGGGCTGATCTTTCGATCAACCCTCTTACTTACTAACCCATTAAATTCTGACACTAAATTACAAATCTGCCCCACATTACAAAATTATTTTTTGGCCTTGTGAATAACTTTTGCATCATTTTATATAAGGTTCCTTAACAAAAAATCCCTTATAAATTACTGAAAACCAACAGATAACAAAAGGGCTTTTAGAGTGCTCATAATTTTTTTTCGCTGCTAAACTGACAGTGAGCAGACAGTTCATTCACACTCGCTGCCAAAATTTGAAATTACCTATTCCACAACCGATTTGGATATAGATTTGATGGACCATCCTGTAAAAATCAAATAAAATGACACCGTCCATATTAATTGTTTCCTTTATATTTATCGGTATCAGCATGGTCGTCTCCATGATCATGAAGAGCCGCTTCGCCGGATTCAGCAAGATCCCCCTTTCCGCCCGGCTGACAGGAAGGGATATCGCCGAGAAAATGCTCCGCGAGAATGGCATATTTGACGTTAAAGTGGTTTCTGTTGAGGGTTACCTGAGCGATCACTACAACCCGGTCAATAAAACCATCAACCTCAGTCCGGAAGTATATAATAATTATAGTGTGGCCGCCGCCGCAGTGGCAGCCCACGAAACCGGCCACGCAGTGCAGCATGCAGAGGCTTATGCCTGGCTGAACCTGAGGAGCAAGCTGGTTCCGGCCGTTCAGTTCAGTTCTTCAATTGTTAACTGGGTTCTTCTGATCGGCGTTTTCATGGCTGCGTCCGGCAACACTACACTGCTGTTGGTAGGAATTGGTTTATTTGCCGTAACGGTACTTTTTTCACTGATCACACTTCCGGTAGAATTCGATGCCAGCCGAAGGGCTCTTGCCTGGCTCAACAGGGCCAACATCACTAATTCTGGCGAATATCCAAAGGCAAAAAGCGCCCTTACCTGGGCTGCCATGACCTATGTGGTAGCAGCTCTTGCTGCAGTGGTGACCCTGGTTCAGTACATCCTGGTTTACCTCGGCAGCCGTGACAGGAATTAATCCAATCAAACCTTAAAATAAAAATCCCCGCTTCTGGCGGGGATTCTTTTATATAAGTTTGATCTCTTCTCCATTGCTATCGAAGAACTTGAATTCGGTGAGGTGGTAGTTGGTATCCTGTTTAAAATTGATACCCTGCTTGTATTTTCTCTTCCATTTGGAAGCCTTGCTCCAAAGCCAGCCCTTGGTCATATAGGCATAAACGATTGGATGCACCACCAGGGTGAGGTTGCGATGTTTATGAGTAAAGAGGTAGGTCAGGTTCTTTTCAATTTCATCTTCCAGGATCAGGGTTGAAGCAATCTTGCCTGTTCCATTACAGGTAGGACAAACCTCCTGCGTATTGATATTGACTTCAGGACGCATCCGCTGGCGCGTGATCTGCATGAGGCCAAATTTTGAGATCGGTAAAACTGCATGCTTTGCCCTGTCGGGACGCATGAAGTTTTCCATGGCTTCAATAAGCTTCTTTTTGTTATCAGGGAACTTCATGTCAATGAAGTCAACCACGATGATCCCTCCAATATCTCTCAGCCTGAGTTGTCTTGCAATTTCTTCTGCAGCTTCCAGGTTGGTTTCGAGTGCATTCTGTTCCTGGTTATTGCTTACGCTCTTGTATCCGCTGTTTACGTCGACCACGTGCAAAGCTTCTGTATGTTCTATGATCAGGTAGGCGCCACTATTCAGGTTTACCGTTTTCCCGAAGCTGGCCTTTACCTGCCTGGTGATGCCGAACTGGTCGAAGATGGGTGCACCATTCTGATGGAAGCCAACAATCTCCGCTTTTTCAGGAGCAATGCGCTGGATATAATTTTTTGCATCCTGATAAATACCCTTGTCGTTGGTAACAATGCGGTTAAAATCAGCATTCAGCAGGTCTCGGAGAATGCTGGTGGTTTTTGTTTGTTCGCTCAGGATTTTTGCTGGTGCAACAGCTCCTTTCAGGTTTTGCTGGATGGTTTTCCACATGGCTGAAAGTTCAGTAAGGTCTTCGTGCAATTCAGCCGTATTCTTTCCCTCAGCAGCGGTTCGAACAATAACACCAAAATTTTTTGGCTTGATGGATTCAACGATCCTCTGTAATCTTTTCCTTTCTTCTGAAGAATGGATCTTTCTTGAAACAGCAATGATGTCATTGAATGGTGTGAGTACAACAAACCTTCCAGGCAAGGAGATTTCACAACTAAGCCTGGGACCTTTTGCAGCGATGGGTTCTTTGAGGATCTGTACGAGGATGTTGGGCTTTCCGTTCAATACCTCGTTGATCTTGCCGGTTTTGATGATCTCGGGTTCAACAGTGAACTGACCGAAATCCAGCAGGTCAGGAGATTTATCATTGATGGAAAGCTGTGTGAATTTAAGCAGTGATCTTGCATAGGGACTCAGGTCCGTATAATGAAGAAATGCGTCTTTTTCATAGCCAACATCAACAAATGCGGCATTCAGGCCCGGGATGAGTTTTTTGACCTTGCCCAGGTACAGGTCCCCAACAGCAAAGCGTCCATCGCTTTTTTCGCTGTGAAGCTCCACGAGCTTTTTGTCCTCTAATAAGGCAATGTCTACGCCAAGGGCAGTAGAATTAATAATTAATTCCTTGTTCACATTACTACAGCTTTATCTGTATCCTTATGGTGTAGCTGATTGCTTCTCTTATACCGAACTGCTGCAGTAATTGTTCATTAAAGCGGGGCAAATTGATGGTAGGATGTGCAATCGGTAGTTAAGCCAATCAGCTGAAACAGAAATGCCGGGAGCTTTGCTGCTCCCGGTCAGTGATTTAAGAACCTATTTCCTTTTCTTATGACGGTTCTTTCTTAATCTTTTTTTACGCTTGTGCGTCGCAATTTTATGACGCTTTCTCTTTTTACCACAAGGCATACTACGTTAATGTTTTATTTAATGATTTATTTATCCAGCTTGGCAATTCTTGCCTCAACTTCTTTTTTCATGGCAGCGTTACTGATATGCGGCAAAAGCTTTTTGTACCAGCCAACTGCTTCTTTGTTCTTTCCCATTTGCTCCGCCGTTTCCGCCGCCCTGAAAATCGCTTCCAGATTATCGGGTTGAAGCTCAACTACCTTGCTGAACCTTTCCAATGCTTTATCCAGCTGTCCTGACATCAGGCTTGCTTCCGCCAGTGTCATTTGAGCATATACATTTGTCGAATCCTTTGTTACAACTTCCCTGATCTTTCCAATTCCTTCCATGGGCATGCCGCCACCAAAAAGTATCACGGCACCCAATCCTACTTTGGAGGAATCATTTTCCGGGTTCAAACTCAAAGAACGTTCAAACAACTCTTTTGCCTGGGCAGCCTCCCATTGTCTGATCTGCGGGCTGGCCTGTTCCTTCAGGTTGTTTAAAAACAAATGGGCTGCAAAAGTGAGGGATTTTTCTGAATTTTCCAACCGGGCTGCCTGCGCGGTGTACCAGGCATAAGGTTCAAAGATGTGAGCTGTATCTGCCCAAAACTTGGCCAGCTGGTGATAGATATGCAATTGCTGGTCCTTGACATCTCCTCTTGAAACACTGTGTTCCAGGAAGTTCAGCTTTGTAACCTGCTCAGGCGTTAAATTCTTTTTGGCGTAAAAAAGTACGCTGTCCGTAGGAAATTCTGCATGGGTTGCAGTGGGAACGGCGCCTTTTTTCAAAGGGGTAGGTCCGAATAATTTATTTTGAGTAGCCGCATACAGGCCAATGAGAACGAGTATGGCGATGCCGGCAGTAATCCATTGCGCTTTTTTCATAACATCCTTCTAAAACACGAAGGACGCAAAGTTATTACACAATGGTCAGTTTCTTCACTTCTGCTACAAACTCCTTGGAAGGTTTGAAGGCAGGTATATTGTGCTCAGGTATCTGAACTGCTACGTTTTTCTTAATGTTACGTCCGATCTTTGCTGCCCTTTTCTTGGTGATGAATGAACCAAAGCCACGGATATAGATGTTCTCTCCTTTAGATAAGGAAGCTTTGATCTCCTTGAACATTTGTTCAAGCGTAACTAATACATCAACTTTAGGAATGCCTGTTCTTTCAGAGATTTGATTGACTAAATCTGCTTTTCTCATAGCAAAATTTTAGATTGTTTGAAAGACAATATAGTGCAAAATAGTATGAGTGTCAATAGGATAGAAATATTTTTTATAAAAACAAAGTACTTCCCGCATGGGTCTGAAAAAAAACCTGGGCAATTCTGATAAAAGCCAGGGAACAGGGTCTTTATTTGTTCAGGGCCTGCTTGAATGGAACAGCTCTTCCAACAAAAGAGAGATGCCCTGGAAGGGTGAGAAGGACCCCTACCGGATATGGCTCAGCGAGATCATTTTACAGCAAACCAGGGTGGAGCAGGGACTAAAATATTACCAAAACTTTATCGCCACCTTCCCTGATGTGCATGTCCTTGCAAATGCCCCGGAGGATAAGGTTTTTAAAGCCTGGGAAGGACTGGGATATTATTCTCGCTGCCGCAACCTTATTGAAGCCGCAAAATTTATTTCAGTTGAACTGAACGGAATCTTCCCTACTGACTATGATACCATCATGAAACTCAAGGGAGTGGGGTCATATACTGCTGCTGCCATTGCATCTTTTGCTTATAACCTGCCCCATGCGGTTCTTGATGGAAACGTTTTTCGCGTTCTCTCAAGGATCTTTAATGATGCTACTGCAATTGATACAACGGAAGGAAAAAAAATTTTTTCAAGAAGAGCACAGGAATTATTGCCGCAAGCCAAAGCAGGAATTTATAATCAGGCTATCATGGACTTTGGAGCAACTATCTGTAAGCCTGTTCCCTTGTGCATGGATTGTTTTTTTAGCAGTCATTGCCCTGCGTATCAAAATGGAACAGAAGAATTACTTCCTGTCAAAGAAAAGAAGATCAGGATCAGGCAGCGCTGGTTCAATTACCTCATCATTCAATTTAAAGACGAGGTTGCTGTAAAAAAAAGAACTACCAGTGATATATGGTCGCAGCTTTTTGAATTCATGTTGCTGGAAACCAGTGAAAGCACCAATACTTCCACAGTTCTTGATCAATTTCAAAAGCAATTAAGAGGAATTACTTACCAACTGATGAATAACCTGGCTTTCAAACAAAAGCTTACACATCAGACCATTGAATTCAATCTGGTTCATATTCAGGTTGATAAGAAGCCTGATCTGCATAATTATACATGGATTAATAAAAATGAACTCGCCCATCTTGCTTTCCCAAAAGCTTTGCATTCTGTGATTGCTGCAATTTCCAAATGATCGCAATCAATTTGCTGGCAGAAAATTTGATGATTCTTTTCTAAATTTATAAGAAGAATAGTTAGACGAATTGTAAACCCAGATAAATAAGAATGTATGAGAGGCGTAAACAGGGTAATGCTCATTGGCAATTTAGGCAAGGATCCGGATGTTCAGTTTTTAGAAGGGAATATTGCCGTTGCGAAATTTCCGCTGGCAACCACGGAAACATTTAAAGACCGTTCAGGTAAATTGATCTCACAAACCGAATGGCATACAGTTGTACTTTGGCGCGGTCTTGCAGAACTTGCGCAAAAATATCTTCACAAAGGCAGCCTTGTTTATATTGAAGGAAGATTGCGTACGCGCAGTTGGGAAGACAAGGAAGGCAATCGGAAATTCGCAACTGAAGTAGTTGGCGATAATCTCATCATGCTTGATAAAAGAACAGACGGTGGCAACAGCGGGCATCATGATACTGGAATGGATTACAGCGGCACTGAAACCCCACCTCTCGGCGATCCGGGTGATTTGGCTTTTTAAGATAGAAAGATTTAATTTTACCAATATTAGCAGGCAGGCCTTATGACCTGCCTTTTAATTGTATAGGTTCACTAAATTATTTGAATGGATTCGTCCTTCCCCCATCTATTATTCACCCAGATCAGGATTTTGCTGGCTGTCAATCCGCAAAGCACTGTTTTCCTTGTTGCTTTTTTGTTTGTGCTTTTGCTTCTGAGCTTTGTTACATCAGGAGCTGAAGTGGCCCTGTTCTCTCTTCAGAACAAGGATCTCAACATGCTGAAAACAAAACAGCATGCAGCTGCCAGGCGCATCACTGCTTTGCTGGATGAAAGAAAAGCAGTTTATACTTCACTTCTGATAGCAAGTGGTGTATTCAATATTAGCATCATCATTCTAACTAATTTTTTACTTACGCCAGTATTAAAGCTTGGTGTTGTCAATATTTTTATTCCTCTTGATCTTAACATGCTTCTGAAGATCGTGATCATCGCTTTTGTGATCGTATTCTTTGGAAAGATGCTTCCCAAGGTCTGGGCTACTCAAAATACGCTTCGTTTTGCCTATAATGTTTCTGCAGTAGTGGAGGCACTTCATCTTTTGTTACGCAAGATCAGTCTGCGCATGGTGGCAATTGCCGACCAGATCAGCGAAACCAGCGGGGCCAATGAATCGGAAGCCACGAGCATGAAGGAACTGGATGATGCCATTGAAGTAGATAATGTTCAAACCTCAATTGAGCAGAAAAATATATTGAAAGGCATTGTCAAGTTCAGGAACATCACTGTGAAGCAGATCATGCGGTTCAGGCTTGATGTGAGTGGAGTCGCATATGAAACGACCATCAGCGAGCTGGTAAAAAAAGTAGAAGAGCTGCACTATTCAAGACTTCCAGTTTACCAGGGGAGCATGGACCACATCATTGGCGTTCTAAATACAAAAGATCTTCTTCCTTTTCTTAATGATCCGGGATTTGATTGGCATTCTCTGATAAGGCCCACATTTTTTGTTCCTGAATCAAAACTTATCGAGCACCTTCTTTATGAATTCCAGGCCAAAAGAATTCATTTCGCCATTGTGGTGGATGAATTTGGAGGCACCAGTGGAATTGTTACACTTGAAGATATCCTTGAAGAAATTGTAGGTGATATCAGGGATGAATTCGATGAAGAAGAAAACACGGTGCGCAAGATTGATGAAACTACCTGGATTGCTGATGCCAAGGTGATGTTGTATGATCTTTGTCGCGCCATGCGCCTTCCCATAGATACATTTGATGCGGTTAAAGGTGAAAGTGATTCTCTGGCAGGACTGGTGCTTGAAATTGCAGGCGCCTTCCCGGGTATCAATGAAACCGTTACCAGCGGTGATTTTGATTTTACCGTTCTGGAAACAGAGAAGAACCGCATCAAAACCGTTAAGATCTTTATTAACCTTGACAGAAATGAAGCTTAGAACCATCGGATCTTTAATAATATTTTCTCTTTTTCTTTCTTCCTGCAACAGCGAGTATGCTCCAAGGCCTCGCGGTTATTTCAGGATCGATTTTCCCAAAAAAGCCTATCAGCTCTTCGACCAGCCAGGCTATCCCTATAGTTTTGAATACCCGGTTTATGGCAACATTGTAAAGGATTCATTGTTCTTTGAACAAAAAGCGGAGAATGATTACTGGATCAATATTGACTTTCCTGAATTTGACGGGAGGATACACATCAGCTATAAAAATATCGGTAAAAATAAATTTGATTCACTGGTGAATGATGCTTTTACCATGTCGTATAAACAACATACGTATAAAGCTTCCGGAATAGTTCCTGAAGAATTTTCAACCGCCAATGGAGTGAGTGGTGTGTATTTTACTCTCAAGGGCAATGCTGCTTCCGGCAACCAGTTTTTTGCCACAGACTCCACAAAGCATTTTCTTCGTGGGGCCCTTTATTTCAATGCCACACCTAATGCAGATTCCCTACAGCCGGTTAATAAATTCCTGCGCGAAGATGTGGAACACCTGATCAATACGCTGAAATGGAAAAATTGAATCATTGGCCTTTGAATTCCTGCAATTAGAATTAAAAGATCAGTTGTTTTGATCTCAATTACCTTTGCAAAAAATGATTTTGTGATAGCTATTGACAATGTTCTGGTGAGTGATGATGTGGTTGAAGCCAAATTTGTTTGTGACCTCCACAAATGCAAGGGTGGTTGCTGCGAAGATGGTGATGCTGGCGCGCCGCTTTCCAAAGAAGAGAAAAAGATCCTTGATGAAAACTTCAATGTCATCAAGCCTTACCTTACCAAAGAAGGACTTAAGGAAATTGAACGCCAGGGAAAATATCTTTATGACCGCGAATTTGGATGGGTCACTCCAACTATCAATGGTGCTATCTGCGCTTATGGTTTCCGCGACAAACAGGGCATCATCAAGTGCGGAATTGAAGCGGCTTATTATGATGGAAAGCTTGAATGGAAAAAACCAATCAGCTGTCATCTCTATCCAATCAAGGTTACAGAAGGAAAGGTTTATACCAATGTGAATTATGAGCCGCGTGACGTTTTGTGCAGACCAGGATGTGCACTGGGAAAAAAATTAAAGATGCCTGTTTACCAGTTCCTTAAAGAGGCCATCATCAGAAAGTTTGGTGAGTCATTTTATGAAACACTGGAACAGGTAGCAGTTACGCATTTTGATGAAGCAGAGAAAAAGGAAAAATAATGTCAGGAAGTGCATCTTCATTTATTGCCAGGAGTACTATCAAAGCCGCTGATAAAGAACACCGGCGCAAGATCAATTTTAATATTTCAAGATACAATGCTGTAGTTCCGGTTGGCAAGCAACAATTCACCAATCTTGAACTGGCGAGAGAAAGGGCAAAGAATACCAAGTGGAAAGCCATCGAATCTCTTGATAAGCAACTGGAAACTTTCGAAGCTAACATAACAAAGAGAGGGGCAAAGGTCATTTGGGCAGAAAACGGAGACCAGGCAATTGAAGAAGTGATGAAGATCTGCAGGGAAAAGAAATGCAGTTCTGTTGTCAAAAGCAAAAGCATGGTGACTGAGGAGATTCACCTTAACAAATTTCTTGAACAGAACGGAATTGAAAGTGTTGAAACCGACCTGGGTGAATACATTCAGCAACTGGATGACGAACCTCCTTATCATATTGTTACGCCAGCCATGCACAAAAGCAAGGAAGACGTAGCCAAACTTTTTTCAAACAAACTCGGAACAGCACCGCATCTTACTCCCAGTCAGCTCACCATGGTGGCGCGCGAGAAGCTTCGTGAAAAGTACACCGAGGCGCAGGTGGGAATTACAGGTGCCAATTTTATAATTTCCGATATCGGGGGTATTGCCCTTACCGAGAATGAAGGAAATGCAAGACTTACCTGCGCCTGGCCCAAAACGCATATTGTAATTGTGGGAATAGAAAAAGTAATTCCTTCCATTTCTGATCTTGCCCTTTTTTGGCCCCTGCTGGCAACTTACGGTACCGGGCAAAAACTAACAGTCTACAGCTCCATCGTTACAGGTCCAAAACAGGTGAATGAAAAAGATGGACCCGATGAGATGTATGTGATTCTTTTAGATAATGGCCGCACTAACATACTGGCCAATGAAAAAGCAAGAGAATCTTTATACTGCATCCGTTGCGGGGCCTGCCTCAATGCCTGCCCGGTTTATAAAAATATTGGTGGGCATGCATATGGTACTACCTATAGCGGTCCAATTGGTTCGGTAATTACACCACACCTCAAGGAAATGGATGAATGGAAGCACCTGAGTTATGCTTCATCACTTTGTGGCAATTGTACAGAAGTATGCTCTGTGAAGATCAATTTGCATGAACTGCTTTTAGAAAACAGGAAGGAAGCTGTGGACCACGGGTCTTCAACATTTGCAGAAAGAATGGCCTGGAAGTTCTGGAAACAAGCCATGCTCAACAGAAGGCTGATGAATACAGGATCAGGAAAGTTAAAAAGCTGGGTCGTCAATCATTTTGTAAAAGATTGGAAGAAGAACAGAAGCGGACTTGAGTTTCCAGCCAGGTCCTTCAATCAATTATGGAAAGAAAGAAATAAAGGATGAGTCATTCTGCATTGATCTACAGTCACAGTGTTTCTCCCAGGCTTCAATATATAGTTGATTTTCTTTCTCATTATTACAGGCTGCAACTCAAACTGGTTTATGATGAAGAAAAGTTCAAGTCCGCAACTGATACCTGTAAGATCAATTATGGTTATCATCCACTGGCTTATGATGAGCTTTTCATTCACTCTCATGTTCTTTTATTTGAATCTTCCATTCGTCCTGTAAAAATTGAGTGCTTTGAAAGAAATGGTTACAAGGCGTTTTTCAAAACTGAAGGCCATACCGGTTTTGACATTTTCGCTGCTATTTTCTATTTGCTCACGCGTTACGAAGAATATCTTCCGCATCAGACAGATGAATATGGCAGGTATGCGCATGAAAATTCAGTTGCATTCAGGGAAGGATTTCTTCAATTGCCGTTGATCAATATATGGCTGGAAGATTTCAGAAAGCTACTTGGTGAGCGCAATCCTGAATTCCTGCAAACAAAAGAGGAAGGCAGTTTTTCTTTCATTCCAACCTACGACATTGATATGGCCTGGGTATTCCGCAATAAAGGGTTCAAGCGGAATGCCGGTGGAATTTTATTATTGTTTCTTAAAGGAAAGTTTCGAAGGATGATGCATCGAATCAGGGTAGCCCGCCGGAAAAAAACAGATCCTTACGATGCTTATGATTGGATGGACCAGCTTCATGGCAGACATCAACTTAACCCCATTTATTTTTTTCTGGTAGCAAAGGATATTGGGCATTACGATAAAAACATCGATACTGAAAATCCAGAGTTTAGAGAACTGGTCAGGTCCATTGCTTCGCGGTATGAAACGGGACTGCATCCATCCTGGGCTAGTGGGGATGCTCCATCATTATTGCCAAAAGAAAAGAAAGTGCTGGAAAATATCATTGATAAGAAAGTTGATTCATCTAGACAACATTTTATCCGCTTTCATCTTCCCACCACGTACCAACATCTCTTAAGCTGTGGCATTACAGAAGAATATTCTATGGGATATGGAAGCATCAATGGATTCCGCGCTTCAATTGCAAGCAGTTTTTACTGGTATGATCTTAAAGCAGAGGAGAAAACCAGGCTCCAGGTACATCCGTTCTGTTTCATGGATGCCAATGCTTATTATGAACAACACTTGACCCCCGAAGCCGCACTTGAAGAGCTGCTTCAATTTTATAAACTGATCAGCGAAGTGAATGGGACCATGATCACCATCTGGCATAACAGTTTCCTGGGAACATCGCCAGAATTCAAAGGCTGGAAAGAAGTTTACGAAAGATTTGTAAGCACCGTGACTACCTGATCTTAACAGAGGCCTTATTTACAAGATATACTCCAGTTAAAGTGATCAGCACACCTATAATAATATAGCCCGATAGAACTTCGCCAAATATGAGTGCTCCCAGCAAAACGGCAACTATAGGATTGATATAGGCATAAAGTGAAGCCTGTTCTGTGGAGAGATTTTGCAGCGCGTAGAGATAGGCAATGAAAGCGATCACAGATCCAAACAACACCAGGTAAGCGATCGAAGCCCATGATTGCCATGGAATTTCAGTGAAGGATACTGCTTTACCCGCTGCAAAAGAACCTGAGACCAGTACCAGTCCGGATATCAGCATTTGCAAACCCAGTCCGAAATAGGGATTGAAGTGTGCAGCATGCTTTTTTGTATAGATGGTTCCAAAGGCCCATGACCAGGTGGAAGCCAGTGAAAGTAAAATACCAAGCTGGAATTCAGGTTTGATAAAATCATGCAGGTGTTCGTAAAAAATCACACAGATACCTGCAAACCCGATGGAAAGTCCGGCAATAGCTTCCCATTTCATTTTTGTTTTTATGGTGAACAGGCCGATGATCACGATCCATAATGGAAAGATGGCGCCAATGATGGAACCCAGTCCTGCTGAAATATACTTGACGCCCCAAGTAGAAAGTGCATTGCTCAACATGAAATTTAATGCGCTCAGTATAATGATAGGAATCCACTCCTTTCTCTTCGGGAATTCTGCTCCCTTGTACAAAAAGAAAACCGCGTAGCAAAGACCACCGAAGAATTGCCTCATGCCTGCCATTTGAATCGCGGGCATATGCTTCACACCTTCTTTAGAAGCAATCCAGGTTGTTCCCCAGAAAAAGCAGACAAGTGCCAGGGAAAAATAAGCCTTCACTTTTGTGCTTCTTTTCCTGATCTTCAAAGGATTCAGGTAAGTAAAATATCTGTAGGCGATATTTAAATTGTTCTGTGCATCGCTGATAATGCCCCATTTGTCCCTCGAGGAAGCTTCATTATTTGGCCGGGGCTCCTGCATTTTGTTTAGTTCTGGCTTTGTTGGGTAAAGATATAAAGCCGGACAAAATGCCCACCATGAATTGGATAAACGGGTCAACTACAACTGCTCGGTCTATTTCAACACAGTTGAATTACATTTTATTATCCAATTATCTCAATGCCTGAAATGTCGAACACCCGTGATCACCATGGCCAGGTTGTTGGCTACACAGTAATCAATGCTGTCCTTGTCCCTGATAGATCCACCCGGCTGTATGAAAGCTGTAATGCCTGCTTCATTTCCCATCATTACGCAATCATTAAAAGGAAAAAATGCATCACTGGCCATCACTGCTCCTTCCAACTGGAAATTGAACTGCTTTGCTTTTTCTATGGCATGACGCAATGCATCGATCCTGCTGGTTTGTCCACAGCCTTTTCCAATCAGCTGTTTGTTTTTTACCAGGGCTATGGCATTTGATTTTAAATGCTTGCAAACAATATTGGCAAATAGCAGGTCTTCCTTTTCTCTTTCATTGGAAGGCCTGGCACCCACTTCATCCCATTTCTCAAAATTCACGGCATCTTTTCCCTGTACAAGAGTTCCATTTACTGCATTTTTATAGATCTTGCTGGTTGTTTCGGTATGCTTTAATTGTAATAGGATACGGTTCTTTTTTGACTGCAACACCTGCATGGCATCTTCGTCAAAAGATGGAGCGATCAATACTTCAAAAAATATTTCATTGATGGCATCTGCGGTAGCTTTATCAATGGCAGCATTGCAGACTAAAACGCCTCCAAAAGCACTTTCGGGATCACCTGCAAGCGCATGCTTCCATGCGTCTTGTGTTGATTCTCTTTGTGCGATTCCACATACATTGGTATGCTTTATGATGGCAAAACTTACCGGCAAACCGTTTTCGTTACCCATCCCAAATTCACTGATCAGCTCAATTGCGGCATCAATGTCTACAAGGTTGTTATAGGAAATTTCTTTTCCATGGAGCTGGGTAAATACCTGGTCCAGGTGGCCATAAAAAACAGCCTGCTGATGAGGGTTTTCACCATAACGTAAAACTCTTTGTTCTCCCGATCCAATTACATTCAAGGGATTTTCCTGGTGGAAATAATTGTTGATAGCAATATCATATTCGGCAACAATGTTAAAGGCCTTTGCAGCGAAACTCCTTCTTTGTTCCAGCGTGAGCGCACCATTCTGTGTTTTTAATAGCTGCACCAATGGCTGGTAATCGTTTTTGGAAGCGATTACGGTAACGTCATTAAAATTTTTGGCAGCAGCACGGATCATGGAAGGTCCGCCTATATCTATTTTTTCGATAATTAGCTTTTCATCCTTTGTGCTGGCAACCGTTTCCTGGAAAGGGTAAAGATCAACAATCACAAGGTCGATCACTGGTATCTCGAATTCCTTCATCTCCAGGAGGTCCTGCTGATTGTTTCTACGCCCAAGTATGCCTCCAAATACTGAAGGGTGAAGGGTTTTTACTCTTCCACCCAGGATGGATGGGTAAGCCGTCAGGTCTTCAACAGGCACTACTTCAATTCCAAGGTTTTCAATATAATTCTGTGTGCCACCGGTAGAATAGATAGTTACTCCGTGATTTTTTAATTCATGTACAAGGGGTTCAAGTCCATCCTTATAAAAAACAGAGATCAGTGCAGAAGTAATTTTGTTGCTCATGAAAAAGGGATTCGGGGGTTTGGAGCCGCAAAGTTAGGATAAGAGAAGGTTCTTCTGACCTGATAATTGAAGCATGCAAATTTCATTTATTACTGATAAGCTTCATTTCTTCCTGCCAGTTCATCAAAAATGCTCCTTTTTCTGTAACAATATGACAGGGTATCTGTAAGGAATCACAATCTTTTTTCCATTGCCTGGCTTTCCAGGCCGGAACTGAACCGGTAATTACCACCTGCCTGATAGTCATCGCATGGGAAATTGAGGTCATCCTGATTTTTGGATTTTTTGCAAGTATTAGCAGATTTACTGAAGGTTTTACCTGCTTTGGCTGAAGACTGATGGTGGTATCAATTAATAAAAACTGATTGCTGTCTATTTTATATTCTTTCGAACTCAGTATTAAAAGAGATTGTACCCGGTGACTGATCCTGCAAGGCCTGATATGAAAGTTGCGCAGAAAATCATCATTCATTACAATTTCATCTCCCCAAAAAAAACATTGAGTTCCATCCATGATATCAATTGCGGTTTGTCCGGGAATATTATAAATAACAATCTTTCTCTGGTTGATAGCTTCAAGTAAGGTTACTGATCTTATTGTAGTCATAACCAATAAAGCCAGGATAGAAAGCCAAAGCAGGTATTTCCTGGGCGCCATCAACCAGCATGAAAAGCAGCTAATGAAAAGCAATAGCGCAGTTGCCTGGAAAAAATTGATGGAAAGATCATCCCAAACAGCAAAGGGGATGCGGTTCATATTTTCTATATAATGATTCAACTGGGTGATCATCCATTCAAGCAAAAAGCCAACTGCACCTGCTATGGTTTCTGAAAATGAAAAAACACAAAGCAGGATCTCGCCAAAAAGAATCAGGCTTGATAAAGGAACAGCAACCATATTAGTCAGCAGGAACAGCGTTGGGAGCTGGTGAAAATGATAGATACTGACTGGAAGGGTAAGTAACTGGGCTGCAACTGTAACGGCCATCAGCTTCCAGACCAGGTCCAGCAACCTGTTTTCAAAACAGAACCAGTTGTAAATGGGTTTGAAAAAAACAACAATGCTCAATACTGCGGCATAGGACAATTGAAAGCCTGCGTCCCAGAGCCAGAAAGGATTGTAACATAACAATACAAATGCTGATAAGGAAAGTGTGTTAAAGATGGATGCGCTTCTTTGCACTACGCTGCCCCAGGCAATGAAGCTGAACATCACTGCGGATCTTAAAACAGAAGGTTGCGCACCGGCCAGAATGCTGAAGATCCAAAGACTGGAAAGAATGATGATTAAACGTATCCATATCAATGTTTTCTTCCTGGACAGCGGCTTTGTAATAAGTAGAAGCAGCCAGTAGATCAGTCCAAGGTGCAAGCCTGAAATAGCGATAACATGAACTACACCTGTATTGGCATAAGCCTGTACCAGGTCTTTATCCAGGTCTTCCTTGTAACCAATCAAAAGAGCTTCAGCCAGTCCCTGTACTTTTTCTCCCCTTAGGAATTTTTGCAATTGTGAAATGACCCAGCTCCTGGTATCCAGTATAAATGAATAGAACCAGTTGCGTTCAGTATGATTCAATAAAATAAATTCATTATTGTCGAGATAGACCTGACCACTGATGCCGTTAAAATGACAATACAATTTATAATCAAAACTTCCCGGGTTACCACTGTTCTTTATTTCCTGGATTTGTTTTTTAAAAATGATTACTGAGCCATATGACAATTGAAGAGTGCTGTCTTTTTTAAAATATACGATGATCTTTTCTTCATGAACAGGAAAAGGGTTATTGCTGCTGAAAGTTTTTATGTCAGCGATGGTTTTGTAAGACCTGGGCTTTTCACTCAGAGGTTCCTTAATAACAGCTATTTGAAATTCTTTGCCGGAAGATGAATTCAGGAAGAGTTGATCATGCAGCTTATTTTCGCAAACTAATAGTGCACCTCCGGAAAAGATCAATAGATGGATCATTAATCCGGCAATGATCCGGTGCCTGAATTTTAAATTAATGGACAGAAAAGAGTAAAACACCAACAGGATAAATGAGAGGATCATGACTACTGTGTAACTCTGGGCAGGTAGTCTCAACTGCCATTGCAGGATGATGCCGGCTATCAGGACAAACAATATGCGTCCAAAGGGAACCTTGTACCACCAGTAAACAGGCTTCAACGACATTCATAAATTAAAGAAGCGCAAACAAGTGACAGAAAGGAATAAACACCTTATTCTTTGTGATGTTTCACCATGAATAAAAAATAAACAACAACCAAAAGCGCCATACCAGAGGTGAGCAGAAAAGTAGCCTCACTGTTCCAGCCTGTCCAGATAGCACCTGCAATGATGCTTGCCAATAGGGTGGCAACACTTTCACATGAGGTATAAAAACCAATGGCCGTGCCTGTGTTAGTCTCATGTGCAAGGTTGGTGATCCAGGCTTTAGCGATTCCCTCAGTAGCCGCTGCGTAAATTCCATATAGTAAGAAGGCGGTAAAAACTATCAGTGTAGAACTGGTAGTGGCAAAGAGAAAATAGACCATTGCAAAAAGAAGAAGACCTGAAATAAAAACCTTCCGGATACCGATCTTATCTGCAAGCATTCCCAAAGGATAGGAAGCCAAAGCAAAAACAATATTATAAAGTATATATGCACCGATAGTTATTTCATCACTACCAGTAATTTCTTTTGTTTTAAGAAGAAGAAAAACATCAGCACTATTGAACAAGGCAAATAACAGCAGTCCTGCTACCAGTTTTTTATATCCGGGTGAAGCGATCTTCCAGTAGTTGAAATAAGAAAAGAAATTGCCTTTTTTTAAAGTGGAAGAAGGATGTTTTTTTTCTTTCAGTAAAAAGATCAGCAATACCGATATGATGCCCGGAATAAAAGCCAGGAGAAAAATTTCCTTGTAATGTTTGGGGTAAATAATCAAAAATACTAAGGCCAAAGCCGGTCCTATGGCTGCTCCCAGGGTATCCATGCTTCTGTGAAATCCAAATACTCGCGCCTTTGTTTCTTTTGTAGCATTTTGTGAAAGCAGTGCATCCCTCGCAGAAGTTCTCAATCCCTTTCCCAGCCTGTCAACCGTTCTTGCAAAAAAGATCCAGGCGGGGTAAATAAACAAAGCCATCATGGGTTTGGAGATCGCACTTAGAAAATAACCGCTTTTGATAAATGGAAGCCTTAATCCTTTTTCATCACTCAACTTGCCAAAATATCCCTTGCTCAATCCAGCCACAAAATTGACCAGGCCTTCAAGTATCCCAATCAACAATACCGAAAAGCCGATCTCTTTCAGGTAAACGGGAACTACCGGGTATAACATCTCGCTGGCCACATCAGCAAAGAGTGAAACCAGCGAAAGGATCCAGACAGTTCGATTGATGATCTTCACCGGGTAAATATAGGTTGGGTGGTTGAGAAGGTTTAGGAAGTTGGGATGGTTTAGGAAGTTTAGGAAGTTGAGATGGTTTAGGAAGTTGAGAAGGTTTAGAAAGTTGGGATGGTTTAGAAAGTTTAGGAGGTTTAGAGATTGAGGGGTTTGGAATTGAAAGTTGGGTAGGGAAGTTGCCAAAGAATCAATAAACTTCTCTAATTGGTTGATCCTCCTTAAAAAATATATGCATTCGTGAAGCTTTTGCTTTGACAATTCAATTAATTTCCACCAATTTTGCCACAACCTTAAATCCAATATAGCAGCATGGGACTATTTAATTGGTTCACGCAGGAGATAGCGATAGACTTGGGAACCGCCAATACCTTGATAATCCACAACGACGAGGTCGTAGTGAACGAGCCCTCCATAGTTGCATTGAACCGCAACAACCCGAAAGAAGTCTTGGCCGTTGGTAAACGTGCCCTGATGATGCATGAAAAAACCCACGAGAGCATCAAGACCGTCAGACCCCTCAAAGACGGTGTGATCGCGGATTTCAACGCCGCCGAGCTCATGCTTCGTGAAATGATCAAGATGGTTTATCCCAAAAAACCTTTGTTTCCTCCCAGCTGGCGCATGATGATCTGCATTCCTTCTTCTATCACGGAAGTGGAAAAACGTGCTGTTCGCGACAGTGCGGAACAGGCAGGCGCCAAAGAAGTTTACCTCATTCATGAACCCATGGCCGCAGCACTTGGTATTGGCATCGACGTGGAAGAGCCAGTGGGTAATATGATCATTGATATTGGTGGTGGTACTACAGGTATCACTGTAATTGCCCTGGCAGGTATTGTCTGCGATCAGTCGATCCGTATTGCCGGTGATGAGTTTACGGCCGACATCATGGAAGCCCTTCGCCGCTATCATTCCTTATTAATTGGTGAGCGTACCGCGGAACAGATCAAGATCCAGATCGGTGCTGCCATGAAAGACATTGACAATCCTCCCGATGACCTGCCTGTTAATGGCCGTGATCTTGTTACAGGTATCCCCAAGCAGATCATGGTGAGTTACCAGGAGATCGCCGAAGCACTTGATAAAAGCATCTTCAAAATGGAAGAAGCCATCCTCAAGGCGCTGGAGCAAACACCTCCCGAACTTGCGGCAGATATTTACCGCAGGGGATTGTACCTGACTGGTGGCGGGGCCTTATTGAAAGGTCTTGACAAACGTCTTAGCCAGAAGATCAAGCTGCCGGTACATGTTGCAGATGATCCGCTGAAAAGTGTTGTGCGTGGTACGGGTCTGGCTTTGAAAAATTATGATCGTTATCCTTTTGTAATGCGATAAATTCGGTGGCAGCTGTTGCGCGGAAGCTTCCGGAATTTTTGGCCCGGTTTTAGTCTCTTAGCGCAACGCTTCAATCACAAGCCGGCATGATCCATGCGTAACATCTTCCTATTCATCCGTAGATATTTCACCTTCTTCGCCTTTGTGGTGCTGCAGGCATTTGCTCTTTGGATGCTGTTCCGTTTCAACCGTTTTCATAATGCTGCGTTTTTGGGTGTGGCCAATGAAGTCACAGGTCGCGTGAATACACAGGTAGACAGGCTGGATGATTATTTTCACCAGGGTGAAGAAAACAAAAGAGTGCACAGGATGAATGATTCTCTCATCAACCTGCTCCGTGATAATTTTTACCAGCCGGATTCTTCCCAAAACATGATGGTTGACACTGTGAAAATCGATACTGTTAATTCTATTCGCAGGTATTTATGGCGTGAAGCCAAAGTGGTTTATAATACAGTGAATGCAGAAAAAAATTATCTCCAGATCAACAGGGGTTCATTGTATGGCATCAGGGATAATATGGCTGTTCTCAATTCCGATGGAAATCTTGTAGGACAGGTAGTGAACGTGAGTCCCAATTTCAGTGCTGTTATGAGCCTGCTGCATGTGCAAAGCATGGTAAGTGCCTCGTTGAAAAGTGGAGAGAATGGCAGGTTGCGTTGGGATGGTAAGGATCCAAGGTATGTGCAGCTTGAAGGAATTTCAAAAAGTGTAAAGGTGAAGTTGGGTGATACGGTTCTGACCAGCAAGTTCACTTACAATTTCCCTCCGGATAAAATGATCGGTACCGTAGCAGAGGTCAACAGTGATCCGGCCACCGGTTTTTATAATCTCAAAATCAAGACGGCTGTAAATTTCAATAGCGTGCAACAGGTATTTGTGGTAGAGAATCTTCAGCGTGAAGAACAGCTGCAATTGCAAAAAGAAACAGAAAGGAAAATCGAACAACAAAAAAAGCAGTAATTGAGCGACCTGGTTAAAAATATATTCCGTTTAATCATTTTCATTGTAGTGCAGGTTTATCTGCTCAACAAGATCCCGCACCTGCACCGCTTTGTGGTTCCTTACCTGTATTTTCTTTTTGTTCTATGGCTGCCCTTTAGCGTTTCCAGGCTTGGTTTACTGTTGATTGGTTTTGTAACAGGGCTGATTCTCGATTATTTTACAAATACTCCGGGCCTGCATGCGGCAGCCTGTGTACTCGTGGCTTACGCCAGGCCATTTATCATTACTATTCTTACTCCCAAGGATACTTCAGACTTTAACTACCGCGAGCCTTCTCCCAAGGGCATGGGATGGGCACCTTATACGGTCTATGTTTTTGTGCTGACGATCATGCATCATACTTACCTTACTTTGTTGCAATGGTTGCAGTTTGGAACCTTCCTTGATTTCCTCATCAAGATCGTAGCCACAACGGGTATCAGCCTCCTCCTGATCTTTACCGTGGAACTCCTGTTTCCCAGGAAATTGAAGTTCAGGACAAATACGGCGTGAGGGATCAAGGTTCATAGATCATGGTTCATAGTTCATAGCCGATTGGGACTTATGGCATGTGTCATATTGTAATTAATTATGAATAAGGGCTTAATTTGTGTTTTAAAATTTTACCGGACAGTAGAAATAGACCATTGACCATAACTATGAACTATGATCCATGAACTATCTACCATTCTATGAACCATGAACCATGATCTCTGAACTTTATAAAAACTTTTCTCTTCTTCTTTTGTTTTCATCCCAGCTTTAATCAAATTTGTATAGTTTAATCGCTCCAAACCATTTGACCCCGGGAATCAATGTCTGTGTTTAACCAATCTAGAAGTTATATTATCCGCATTCTCTTTGTTATTGCCTTCCTCATCATGCTGGTGCAGTTGTTCAACCTGCAGGTTTTATCAAACAAGTATGATATGATGGCCCAGGAAAATGCCCTTCTCAAAAAAACCATTTATCCAGCAAGGGGTATTGTATTCGATCGCAATGGAAAAACCATCGTGAACAATACGCTGATGTATGACCTGATGGTAATACCTGCGGAAGCAAGAGGTGTGGATACAGCCTACTTATGCCAGCTGCTGGAAATTGATTCTGCTGAATTTCATCGTCGCATTGTCAATGCCATCATTAAAAATTCTGCCGGTCGTCCATCAGCTTTCGAAGACCTGCTGACTCCGGAAAAATATGCAAGGCTGGAAGAAAACATGTGGCGTTTTGGTAGTGGCTTCTTCCTCCAGGAGCGTCCTGTAAGAACCTATCCTTTTAATGCCGGTGCACATTTCATGGGATATATTGGTGAAGTGGATTCGGGTATCATTGCAAGGTCCAATGGATTTTACCAGCCCGGCGACTACGTGGGCCGATCTGGTCTTGAAAATTTTTATGAAAAGATATTGATGGGCGAAAGAGGTCTGCAGGTACTGATCAAGGATAATAAGGGACGCATCAAAGGCAAGTATGCCAATGGTGAACGTGATATTCCCGCCATTGCCGGTCGCGCACTCAATACTTATGTTGATGTTGAATTGCAACAGCTGGCCGAAAAGCTGATGCAGAAAAAAGTGGGAGCCGTTATAGCCATTGAGCCCAAGACTGGTGGTATACTTGCTATGGTTTCAGCACCTAATTTCAGTCCCAATGATCTTACTGGTTCTAATTTCAAAAAAACATACGGCAAATTTGTTCTCGACGTTTCAAGGCCTCTTTTAAATCGTACCATCAAGGGTCAATATCCACCTGGATCTACTTTCAAACCCCTCGGTGGACTGGTAGCTTTGGATGAAGGATTGATCACTCCCCGCTTTGGTTATCCCTGCACTGGCAGGTATTATGCCTGCGGCCATGGCAAACCTGCCTGTACACATACCAACCCGGGACATGCGGCGAATCTCAGACTTGCCATTGCCAATTCCTGCAACTCTTATTTCGCCCATATTTACAGGATGGCCGCAGATAACCCAAGATATGGCAATGTGAAAGACGGCTATCAGAAATGGAAAGAGTATATGAATAATTTTGGCCTGGGTATTCGTCTTGGCGTAGACCTTCCCAGTGAGGACAAGGGAAATATTCCTGACTCATCAGCCTATAATAAAGAATATCGGAATGTATGGAACTCATGTACCAATCTCACCCTGGGTATTGGCCAGGACCGGATGACTGCAACGCCACTTCAACTTGCCAATGCCATGTGTATCATTGCCAACAAAGGATATTATTTCACACCGCATTTTGTAAAAAGCATCGAGAATGAAACAGAAGCGGATTCTATTCTCAAGCCATTCAGGATAAAGCATGAACCCTTAACGCATATTTCGGATACTGCTTACCAGGCGGTGATGCTTGGAATGCAGGATGTGGTGGAACGTGGTACAGCTGTTGCAGCAAGGATTCCAGGTATTAACATGTGCGCAAAAACAGGAACTGCACAGAACTTCAGGATCATTCGCGGCAAAAGAGTGGAGTTGAATGAGAACTCCATGTTTGTGGCTTTTGCACCCAGGGAAGATCCTAAGATCGCGATCTGCGTGGTGGTGGAAAATGCAGGTTATGGTTCAACTTCTGCGGCACCTATTGCCTCATTGATGATTGAAAAATACCTGAATGATACTTTGCGTACCGAAAGCGTGAAAAAAATTGAAGAGCTGGCGAATAAAGATTTGATGCCATCCATCCTTGGTCTTGAACAATTTCTTTTTGATTCTACCCGCGCCGAGCAATGGGCCAAGCTTTATGGCGACAGCACCATGCTTAGAAAATATATAAAGAAAGGAGCTCAAAAGCCTAAAAAAGATTCAGTGCCTGAGAAGAGAGTGGTATTCATGAAAAAAGAAGATCTGGCTTTGCCTGAAAGCAGGAGCCTTTTAAAACAGAAAAGGAGCAGGGCGTAATGAATAGAAACAATCCGGCTATCTCTAAAGGCATTGACTGGAGTCTGGTATGGCTGTATCTTTTGCTGGTAGGTATTGGTATCATGGCCATTTTTGCTGCAACATATAATGACAGGGATCCTGTTGTTGCCAGTTTTTTTTCTTTTAAAACAGATTACAGCAAACAGTTTTTTTATTTCCTGATCGCAGGTTTCATCGGCATATTTATTCTACTTACAGATAGTAAATTCTTTCCGGCCACTGCCAATCTCTGGTATGCTGTCGGCATTTTCCTACTTATACTGGTCTTTCCCTTTCATTCCAATGTTAAAGGAACAGAATCCATCATTCGTTTTAGTGGGTTCCAGTTTCAGCCGGCGGAGTTTTGCAAGGTTTGCGTTTGCCTGGCTTTAGCTAAATACCTCTCTTTACCTGACCTTGATTTTAGTAAGTCAAGATCTCACCTCATAGCAGGAGCTATCGCACTCACACCAGCCATAATGAGTATTCTTCAAAGCGAAACCGGTCTTGCACTGGTTTATTTTTCTTTTTTCCTGGTGATGTACCGCGAAGGTTTGCCGGCTACCATTCTTGTAATTGGTTTTTCCATAGCCGGTCTGGTTGTGGCCACTCTGCTCATTGATAAGAATATTCTTGCTATCATACTTTCTGCCATCGCCTTATTGATCATTTTTCTTTTATGGCGACAAATAAAAAGAGACAGGTCCCTTCTGATAGGTATCATTCTTATCTGGGGCATCTGTGTAGGCATCCAAAGATTTGGTGTTCCACTGGTTTTTCAGAAAGTATTCAAACCATACCAGACGCAAAGGATTTTTAATACCATTGGTAAGGATGTGCCAGCGGAATATATGAGTGAAGCCGATCGCCGCAAACTGGAACTGGAAGAAACCAAGAAGAAAGATGATGGCGATTATAATGTGAGGCAATCCAAAATCGCCATTGGTTCTGGTGGTGTTACGGGCAAGGGATTATTAAAAGGAACCCAGACCCGTTATGATTTTGTGCCTGAGCAAAGAACTGATTTTATTTTCTGCACCATCGGGGAAGGATTTGGTTTTATAGGCACTTCTATTTTGCTAATTATCTATTTATTGCTTTTGTTCAGGATCATAACAGTTGCAGAACGACAACGAAGTGTGTTCAGCCGGTGTTATGCTTATGGTGTGGCTTCTGTGTTTTTCTTTCACATCTTTATCAATATCTGCATGACCATTGGGCTGGCACCTGTAATTGGTATTCCACTTCCTTTTATCAGTTATGGAGGAACGGCCCTGCTCACATTTACCATCTTACTCTTCATCCTGATCCGTCTTGATGCCGACCGTCAGATGGTTCTGCGTTAACTTGCAGCCAATGAAAATAATTCCGCTTTCCGAAGGCTCTTTCACCATTGACAAAACCAAGCTTTTTGTTCCTTTTGATGAATCAGAGCATGTGTTGAACGAACGTCCAATTGGCAGCCTGCTGGTAGAAGTGCAGCCTTTTCTTGTCATCACTTCAAAAGATATTTTATTGCTTGACACCGGGCTTGGTTTCAACGACAGCAAGCATGGGACCATGCAATTGCATTCTAACCTTGAGCGTGCGGGCATAAAACCAGAACAGGTGACAAAGGTGTTGATGTCACATTTACACAAGGATCATGCAGGAGGGGTGAGCAGGGAAAATGATCATTCCAGACTGAGCATGCCCAATGCCACTTATTATTTGCAACGAAGGGAAATTGAATATGCATTGCAAACAGGATCACCTTCCTTTATTCCCGAAGAAATTGAGGTATTAAGCAATTCTACACAGGTTCATTTTCTTGAGGATGATGAAGGTTTGATAGATGGTTATATCAGGTATCGTCATACAGGTGCCCATTCCAAACATCACCAGGTTTTCTGGATCAGCAACCAGGTTCAAACAGTTTTCTTTGGTGGCGATGATGCTCCACAGCTGCAGCAGATGAAAGTTCGTTATAAGACCAAATACGATTTTAATCCTGAACTCGCCATGCAACTACGCCAGCAATGGTGGGAAGAAGGAAAGGAAAAAGGATGGACGTTTTTATTTTATCATGATATCAAAACACCTTTCTTTAAGAGTGAGCTTTAAAAAAGACAAGTGAGCATTGGTCGATAGACGATAGACCATGGACCATATACTATCACTACTATACGGAGAAACTTTTTTAAACACGAACAAAAGCTAATTCACAACTAATTCAACCGAAAGAATAAGTCTTACCCATACAGTTATGATAGTCCATTGACTATTGTCTATGGACTATGGACCATCGACTATTGACTATGGACTAACTCACAAAGCCCAGTTTATTTTCAACCGCTTTGGGTAGTACAGGGAGTTTTCTTCTTTCGATGAGGAAAGAAGTAAGCTGCGCTACCTCTTTGAAAATATAGTGTTTATCGGCGGCTGCTTTCAGGTAATCCTTTCCACTGCTTCCGCCGGTGCCAATCCTGGTTCCGATCATGCGGTGCACCATGTTCATATGGCGATGACGCCAGGTGCTTAACTGCTCATCGATTTCGAGGAGGTTATTAAGAACCTGGAAGGGTAGTTGCAATAAAGGATATCCCCTGTAAAGCATGATGAAAAGTGCTGCACGGTTGGCTTTGGCAGAAAGAGTATAATGCGTTTCCTTGTGCAGGAACATCACTTCATCAAAGGCTTCTATATTTTGTTTTTCCGCTTCTGCAAGTGAATTGGAATAATTCTGTTTGTATTGATTCCAGAAAGGATGATGGTCGCCGGGAGAGCTGCTCCATCCATTCCATAATTCTGTATTATCAAAGAATGGCATGCGCTCCAGCCAGTCGTTCACGAGTTGCAAAAATGAATGATCCGATTCTGCTTTTTTGATCAGCTCAACGTGCTCCTGCCTGAGTTGTGTAGTATAATATTCTTTGCCATGACGGTATTCAAACTTTAATCCCAGCTTGGCCTCCAGCAATTTGAACTGCCAGCTTTGAAAACCCGAGGCAGGTCGCAGCATATCACGGAAGTCAAGGAAGTCCATGGGCGTCATGGTTTCCAGGATATCTATCTGGTGAATCAAAACTCTTAGTATCACTACCATGCGGTTCAACCTGTGAACAACAGTTTGTAATTCTGGAGAGTTGTCATTTACTGCAGGCTTCCCCATGATGTTCACCACCGAATCAGCTTCATGATGCAGCTGTTTGAACCAAAGCTCATAGGCCTGGTGTATGATAATGAACAGCATTTCATCATGAGCGGATACGTTCAGTTTGGAACTTTCAGGGTCCTGTGCATTGAGGATCTTATCGAGCTGAAGATAATCGTGATAATGGACGTCGGGCATGGTAAGATATTTTTGTTGGTGGATTAATTGCCTTTTATAAATTCATAACCAATATCCCTTCGGAAATATTTCTCATCGAAATCTACTTTTTCAATCAGCTTCCTGCTTTTGGATAGAGCTTCTTCCAGTTCAGTACCTAATGCGGTAGCGCAGAAAACCCTTCCTCCGCTGGTGATGATTTGATCGCCCTCTTTTTTTGCTCCTGCATAAAATAGGAAGGTGTCAGGTTCATGATTTCCGGTATCGGTTATTTCAAATCCTTTTTCGAATTCTTCTGGATAACCACCACTTACTGCAACGATAGTGGTAGCATAACGGTCATCTTTTTTGATGCTGATGTTCCCTAGTTTTTCCCTGGCTGTTGCTTCCAGCAATTCAACCAGGTCGTTTTGTATGCGTGGCATGACCACTTCGGTTTCGGGATCGCCCATGCGGCAGTTGTATTCAATAACGAAGGGTTCATCTTCCACTTTCATCAACCCTATAAATACAAAACCTTTATAATCCAGGTGATCTTTTTGTAATCCGGCAATGGTAGGTTCAATAATCCTGCTCTTCACTTTTTGCATGAAATCATCATTGGCAAAAGGAACAGGACTGATAGCTCCCATGCCACCAGTGTTCAATCCGGTATCGCCTTCTCCCACACGTTTATAATCCTTGGCTTCGGGAAGGAGGAGATAGTTTTTCCCATCAGTGAGCACAAAAACTGAAAGCTCAATACCATTCAGGAATTCTTCTACCACTACTTTTTTACCCGCTTCCCCAAATTTGGAACGCTGGATCATGAGTTCAAATTCAGAGATGGCTTCCACATGGTTCTGGCAGATGATCACTCCTTTGCCTGCTGCAAGTCCATCAGCTTTTAATACAATAGGAAGCGAATGTTGCTGCAGGTATTCCATGCCTTCCTTGAAGGTTTCGGCAGTAAATTCTTTATAGGCTGCGGTGGGAATATCATGGCGCTGCATGAATGATTTGGCGAAGGCCTTGCTCCCTTCTAGCTGTGCTGCATTTTTTGAAGGGCCGATGATCATGAGGTCTTTCAGCTTATCATTGGCTCGCAACCTATCCACAATTCCATTGACAAGAGGTTCTTCCGGCCCAACGATCAACATATCGATCTTTTGTTCGATGCAATTTTCTTCAATAGCATCAAAATCATTTACTGTAAAAGGCAGGTTGGTGCCATGAACTAAGGTGCCTGCATTGCCTGGAGCAATGAATAGCTTAGAGCATTGTTTGCTTTGAGATAATTTCCAGGACAGGGCGTGTTCTCGTCCACCGGAACCCAATAAAAGAATGTTCATACTTCAGGATAAGGTCATGCGAATATCGGCAAAGATGAAGGATGTGACGAAGTAAAAAATAAAATCCCTTATTTTGAGCCATCATAACCAGAACTGCTAACGATTTCTAATTCAAAAATTTGCTATGGAAAAAATGGAAGCTTCAGTTGTTAAAGGGCGTCACCCCAAAGCTCTCTACGTACTTTTTTTTACTGAAATGTGGGAAAGGTTTGCTTATTACCTGATGGTAGGTATCCTCTTTCTTTATTTAATAGATCCGGGAGGGAAAGGTTTTAGTCAGGATATGGGTGCTGATGTGGTAGGAAGCTTTATTGCATTGGTTTATCTCACTCCTTTTATTGGTGGTTTGATCGCTGACCGTTACCTCGGTTACCTGAAATCGATCTTTATTGGTGGAACACTAATGGCGTTGGGTTATCTGGGACTTGCACTTCCTGGAGATACGGCCATGTATATTTCTCTTTCTATGATCATCGTTGGTAATGGATTTTTTAAACCCAACATTTCAACGCTTCTGGGAAATATATATAACAGGGAAGACCTGAAACCATTAAAGGATAATGCGTACAACATCTTTTACATGGGTATCAATATTGGCGCATTTGTCTGCAATTTTGTTGCGGCCTATTTGCGCAATGCTTATGGCTGGGGATATGCGTTTGCAGCAGCAGGTGTTGGTCTCTTCATCGGTATGATCATCCTTTTCACTTTTATTAAAGAAGTGAAGGGTGCCGATATAAAAAAACCAGTGCAGAAAGAAGACATGCCCATGTCTAAAATATTTTCTTATGTATTCCTGCCAGCCATCATTGCAGCTGTAATTGGCTGGATGGTTCCAATTCAACTTTTTGGTTCTCCCATCATGGGAAGCCAGGCCAATGATGCCTTTATCTTCGCCTGTCTCCCGATCGTTGGCTTTTATGTTTCATTATATATTAAAGCAACAGGTCAGGATAAAAAAGCCATCGGTGCATTACTTTTCATTTTTGCTATTGCCGTGGCCTTCTGGACCATCTACAACCAGAACTCAACAGGTCTTACTTTATGGGCTGAAAAACATACTGACCGTTCTGTATCTCCAACAACGGAAAAGATCGCCGGTAGCCTTGGCTTTCTTCAAACAGTGAATGATTCAGCCAGGATGACCAATAAAGTAGATCAATACCTGGTAAATATCAAGGACGAAACAGGTAAGGATGTACAGATCATGGGTCCCGATCCTTACTTTAATAATGTGCCTCTTGAAGATCGTCCTAAAGGAGAGATCAAGGTGGCCAATACGGAATTGTTCCAGTCACTGAATCCCATATTCATCGTAGCACTTACACTTGTTTTTGTACCCTTATTTGGCTGGTTGCGGCGCAGGGGCAAGGAGCCAACAACAGCATCGAAATTTGGTATGGCCTTATTTATTTCCGGGCTTTCTTCGCTGGTAATGGTATTCGCCATCATGTCCGTCCCTTCCATTTACACGCATAAAGCTTCACCCGTATGGTTATGGCTAACCTATTTTGTATTTACCATCAGTGAGATCTTTTTGAGTCCCATCGGTCTTTCACTGGTGTCAAAGCTTGCGCCCGCACGACTTACAGCCCTGCTGATGGGTGGATGGTTCCTTTCAACATCTATCGGTGGTAAGGTGGCAGGTGTAATGACAACTTACTGGGATGACTTTACCGACAAAAAAATGTTCTTCCTCATTCTTGTTGTTGCTGCTTTCATAGGTGGCATCCTGATCTTCTCCAGGATCAAATCACTCAACCAGATCGTAAAAGATAAAACCGGGTCGGCATAAATTATTTAATGATGGTAAAAGGAGTTGTATTGAATGCAACTCCTTTTTTATTGCATGAACTTTTAAACATTGCATTATGTGGAAAAAACATCCTAAGGCACTTCCCTTTTTATTTTTTTCAGAAATGTGGGAACGCTTTGGCTACTACCTGATGATTGGCATTTTTACTCTTTACCTGAAAGATGTAAAACAAGGTTTTGCAATGACCGAAGCTGAATCAGCTGATCTCTATGGCACCTTCATTGCCCTTGTTTTTCTCACACCTTTCCTGGGAGGCTTACTTGCCGACCGATACCTGGGCTATCGCCGTTCGATCATATTTGGCGGACTGATGATGGGTGCCGGTTACTGCCTCATGTCAGTTCATAGTTTGACTACACTTTATCTTTCAATGGCATTGGTGATCTTCGGTAATGGTTTTTTCAAACCCAATATCTCCACGCTATTGGGAAATGTTTACAGCACTCCTCAATACGTAAAACAAAAAGATGATGGCTATAACATTTTTTATATGGGCATCAACATCGGAGCCTTCATCTGTAATTTTTTTGGCGCTGCACTCTACATCACCATTGGATGGCATGCTGCCTTCATAGCAGCCGGCATTGGAATGTTTTTGGGGGTGATCATCTTCTTCATTGGAACAAAACATTACAAGGCATACGATATAAGAAAAGGAGTGAGTGAAAACGATATGTCCATGACAAGGATCGTGATGCTGATCCTGGTGCCTTCAATAGTTGCAGGTATCATTGGGTGGCTCATTCCCGGCACACTGGTAGGATCTGATTCAACAGATGCTTTCATCTTCGCCTGCATTCCCGTGATTTATTTTTATTCTTCTTTGTATTTCAAGGCAAAGCCTGAAGAAAAAAGACCCATTGCAGCGCTGCTGGCCATTTTCGCCGTAGTGGTATTATTCTGGGCCGTGTTCAAGCAAAACGGTTCTGCGTTAAATACCTGGGCGGATCGTTATACAGACAGAGAAGTAAGTGGCACAGCCGAAAAGATCTTTGAAACCTTCAGCCTTTCGCAGCCCATGGTCTATAAGAAAGATTCCGTGGCTTTATATGATGAACAATTCCGCCTGCAAAAAGTAGATGGCAAGGTGGTGAAGGAATATAACTATCCTACTTACTTCAGAAACATTCCTGCAGAAGAACGTCCGACAGATGGTAATGATGTCAGCCTCTGGGCTACCAATCTAAGCCAGTCTATCAATCCCGGCTGGGTGATCCTTCTCACACCGCTGATCGTTGCCTTCTTTGCTTTTTTGAGAAGGAGAAACAAAGAACCATCAACAGCCACCAAGATCGCTTTTGGATTGCTGATTTCAGCTTTGTCTGCACTGGTAATGGTAGCTGCTGTATATGCCAACAATAATGGCAGTGAAAAAGCAAGCGTTCTTTGGCTGATCAGCAGTTATGGTGTGATCACAATCGGTGAACTTTTATTAAGTCCGATGGGACTGTCCATTGTTTCAAAGCTCAGTCCTGTACGCATTACTTCATTGATGATGGGAGGATGGTTTGTATCCACATCCATTGGTAACAAATTATCCGGAGTACTGGCAACCATGTGGGATAACTATGCCAATAAGGCCAATTACTTCCTGTTGAATTTTGTTCTGCTCCTGGCTGCGGCCATCATGTGTTTCGCCATGTTGAAATGGCTGAACAGGATCATGAGAGAAAAAGGCGTTCAATAAATTATTGAATCTATGATAACAAAGAGACGTTAGGAATAACGTCTCTTTTGTTTATTCATTACATTTAAGGTTATCAAACAAATTGTATGGCTGAAACCAAAACCAGCTTTCGTCCTTTTATTGCTCCTGAAACAAAAATGGCTGAATTCACAGTCAAGTCGGTACTTACAGGAGCTGCCTTTGGTATCGTCTTCGGTGCTGCAACAGTTTACCTGGCATTAAAAGCAGGACTTACTGTTTCTGCTTCCATTCCAATTGCCGTGATTGCGATTACTCTCGGAAGGAAATTTCTGAAGACCACCATTCTTGAAAACAATATTATCCAGACAACAGGCAGTGCCGGTGAAAGCATTGCGGCCGGCGTGGTATTTACACTTCCCGGGTTTTTGTTTTTGAGTGAAGCATCCAGTGCCAGCTATTTTAATTATTTCACCATATTGATACTTGCCATTTTTGGTGGCATCCTGGGAACATTGATGATGATTCCATTGCGGCGATCATTGATCGTGAAAGAACATGGAGTATTGCCTTATCCTGAAGGAACAGCCTGCGCTTCCGTACTGAAAGCAGGTGAAAAAGGTGGCGATTTTGCACGAACTGCTTTTTGGGGTCTCGGTTTTGCTGCAGCCTATGCATTGCTGCAAAAGATTTTTCATGTAATTGCTGAAGTGCCCAGGTTTGCTACAACACAGGCCAATAAATTTTTTCCTTCGGCAAGACTGAGCGGTGAGATCACACCTGAATATCTTGGTGTTGGTTATATCATTGGTCCGCGTATAGCCGGTGTGCTGGTTGCGGGAGGCATATTGAGCTGGTTTGTGCTGATACCATTGCTTTCATCACTGGTGCCTGCTGATATTGTTGCAGCACAACTGGTGAAGCTGGGATATATGAAAACAATGACCACTGCCGGTGGCTCTTTTGGATGGGATCCGGTGGCTCATAATTTCAACGACTGGTCAGATGCCATTTACAGGGCCTATGTGCGCCAGATAGGTGCGGGCGCTGTGGCAGCGGGAGGATTTATTACCCTGATCAAAACCATTCCTACTATTATTTCTTCTTTCAAAGGAAGCATCGGCTCTTTGAAAAAGAATGGTGTTGATGGAGTTAATGAAGATCATGTTCCAAGAACAGAAAAAGATCTTTCCATTAAGATCGTTGGTATTGGAAGTCTCATCCTGATCCTTTGCGTGGCCTTTATGCCATCTACACTGATCCCCGGTCAATCTATTGGAGGTAAATTATTACTGGGTATCCTGGTGATCATTTTCGGAGCCTTCTTCGTTACGGTATCCTCAAGGATTGTTGGATTGATCGGATCTTCCAACAACCCAATCAGCGGTATGACCATCGCAACATTGATGGGTACCTGCCTCGTGTTTATTGCTGTTAAATGGACCGGATATTTTTATGAACCCATGGCACTTGTGGTTGGTGGTATGATCTGTATCGCTGCTGCCAATGCCGGTGCTACTTCGCAGGATTTGAAAACAGGTTATATAGTAGGCGCTACACCCAAATACCAGCAGATCGCTTTGTTTGTAGGTGCCATAGTTTCATCATTAGCTATCGGCGCCACCATCAAAATCCTGGATACCCCAACTGCTGCCATGGCGCAGCAGGGAATTCAGCATGCTATTGGTACAGACCAGTATCCTGCGCCGCAGGGAACTCTGATGGCTACTTTGATCAGGGGCATTCTCTCATTCAATCTTGACTGGCAGTTTGTCCTGGTGGGTGTATTCATAGCAGTGACGCTGGAATTATGCGGTATCAAATCATTGTCGTTTGCCGTGGGTACCTATTTGCCTTTGTCAACAACGCTTCCCATATTCATTGGTGGTGCGGTAAGAGGACTTGTTGAATGGCGCCAGAAGAAAAGAGGCGATGAAATTTCTCCTGAAGAAGAAGACCTTGGAAAGGGAAATCTTTTTGCAACAGGACTCGTGGCGGGAGGAGCACTTGCAGGAGTGCTGGTGGCCTTCTTATCCGCGGCCGAAACTACCAATGCGGGTCTGCAGAAAGTGAATGCGGAACATGGCTTGGTGGGTGCAATCGGTACCAATGGATACAAATGGCTGGGCGTTGCATTTTTTGCGCTGATGGCCTATACACTTTACCGGATCGGCATCAGCAAACGTAATCGATAAAATAATTTAGGATAGAAATGTTGGCAGTGGCCTTCCGTTTCAGGAAAGCCGCTGCCATTTTTTATAAGAATTTCAGATGATCAAATTTGCCATTCAGTATTTTTTTATCATCGGCACCTAGCCATTTATTAAGAACAGTGGCATAAATATTTTTGAAATCAATCTTGTATTTAAGGTCGCCTTCATCAAGGTCAGAAAGATCAGGCAATTCATTGAGTATGCCTTTTTCTTTCAGTCCGCCTCCAAGAAACATCATATTGTTTGCAGTGCCATGATCGGTACCACCACTTGCATTTTGCGAAACCCTTCTTCCAAACTCAGAAAAAGTAAAGAACAGCACATCATTAAAACGGTTGTTGGCTTTCAGGTCTTTTACGAATGCATCCACAGCATCATTCAGTTCCTTAAACAACCTGTTTTGCTGTGCTTCCTGGTTGATATGCGTATCAAAGCTTCCCAGGGAAACGTAATAAACTTTTGTATTGATATCGGAATAAATAAGAGAAGCAATTGTTTTCAAATTCTTTCCCAGTTCCGAATCAGGATAGCTGGCTTTGGTGGGATGAAGTTTGGATTGTTTAAAAATATAATCAGCAGATGAAAGGGTTTGCGCCATGGTTTTGTACAGGTATTCTACTGGCTGTTCATCGTGGTGATCGGTATGACTGGCTGAAACCTCCTTGAAAAATTTTTCATTGCTGGTTCCATACAAACGTTTCGGATCCTTGAAAGCAAGTCCATTGGTTTTCTCACCTTTCAGCGCAAGGCTTAGCACATCATCGAGTTCCAATGCCTGTGTTGGTTGTGCGCAACCATTACACTGTGCATCGAGATAGCGGCCCAGCCAACCTGTATTGATATATTCATTGCTGTTACTGGCGCTGTGCCAGATATCCATGCTCCTGAAATGAGAGCGATCCGGATTAGGATAACCAATATTATTCAATACGGCAAATGATCCGTCGTTGTAAGCATCTGCAAATGCTTTCAGCTGTGGATGAAGTCCTACTTCATCTGTAATGGACAATGCCTTTGCTTTTTCAATGCCCAGCCTGGGTCTTGACCTGTAATAAATATCATTGCGAACAGGGATGATGGTATTCAGACCGTCATTGCCACCACTTAGCTGTAAAACTACGGCCACCTTATTTCCTGGTGGAACGGCATTGCCGGTTTCAAGAGCTTTCAAAAATTTAGGTACCATGAAGGAAGCCGTTGCCAGCGATCCCATTTGCAAAAATTCACGACGTTTGAAATACATAAACTTGTTTTTGAAGCCCTGAGGCTTTTATTTTTTTTTACCAGCTTTTGTTCTCTGCGGAGCGATGGTTGCGCTCCGTTCAACTTTTTCAATTCTTATCAACTTAAATCACACATGACATGATCATCAAAAGATGATTTTTAATTAGCACATCTGGTATTCAGGTGTACTCATGACCTGGATGGTAGCGGTCCTGATAAAACTTTCACGGCTTTCTGAATTTGCATGTTTCTGAATCAGATCAGTTGAATAGCCCGGTTTGATTTGTAAAAGCGAAAGACTGATGGCATTCACTAATTCTTCGCGGGGAACACTATTGAAACTTTGCACGTAATCTTTCCAGTCAATCGTAGCTTTAATAGGTTTTGCACCTTTTCCTCCCTGATTCTTTCCCTGCATTTTTTCCATCTTATCCATACCCATCATCTGGTCATCATCCGACTTGGGCGTAACATTCATCTGGTCAATGTCTGTAAAAAGTTGTGGTAATCTCAGTCGCATCATCAATGAAGAACTGTCGATCCAGGATTTTCCTCCCGGCCATCCTGCCACATTGGGCGGATAGAAAAGCATCTGCCCAAGAATACGTTGTATGATCAGTTGAGATTCTATATTCTCCAGCTCCATGGGTAACATACGCCTGATGCCTGCAATCAATTCAACAGGCGATTTGATCTTCGTACCCATATTTTTTTCATCATAGAACCATTCGGAAGTGAAAATATCCTCCATCAATTTTGAGATCTCATACCCTGACTGGTAAAACCTGTCTGCCAGCCAGTTGATCCTTGAATTATCCGGAATATCATTCACAAAAAAGCGGTAGATCTTTGTAGTGATATGAAGGGCTGTCTGTTTCTGGTCAACCAGGTGATCCAGTACTTCTTCACCAGTTAATGCTCCAGTCTTTCCTAAAACTGTTTTATTTCCATCATCGTGCTGGAACCTTCGGAAAATGAATTCACCCTTGAGATTGGCACCCCATCCTGTAAACGCACGTGCGGCTTCTTTCACATCAACCTCTGTATAATTGCCCCGGCCAAGCGTAAAAAGCTCCATCACTTCTCTTGCAAAATTTTCATTGGGATGCCCCTTGCGATTCTGATTGGCATTTAAAAAATTCAGCATGGCCGCGCTTTTGGATACTTCCTGCAATAGATCCCTGAAATTTCCAAGCGCATTAACACGTATCACATCCAGCAGTTGCTGCTGGTAAAAAACATTCAGGTTCCTGGATGCAAAATGCCCATGCCAGAAGAAAGCCATCTTTTCGCGCAGCTGAGCCTTGCTGTCCACCATTTCATCCAGCCACATCAGGTTCAGGCTTTTTATGGCTTCCCTTGTTTGCTGCTGCAGTTTTTTTCTATCCTCTCTTTCCAGTTCATTTCTTTTAATACCCTCTTCCTGAATTCCTTTAAAAATTCCTTTCAGGTAATCATCGGTAGCATCAAGGAATTCCGGTTTTTTGGAAGAAGCTTTTTGAAGTGCTTTGAATAAATCGGTGGGTTTAAGTTCCCTGAGTTGGGAAAGCTGAATGGAAGCAGGCCCGAAGCCGGCACGCCACATAAGGTGCTGATTTTTAAGCTGGTTGGAAATCATGCGGGGAATTAAAAATTTGGTTTCAGACCTGTTAAAATACGAACGGTTTAAAAGAACCCGCCGCCATCCGGATATTTTTTAAATTTGGAAAGGCCATGAAAATCCGTGTTTTTAAATATTTCTCGCCCTTCCTGCTCTACTTTGGAGCCATCGTTTCCTTTTTATCTTCAGGCTGGATCGTTTGGTTACCTGTTATTTACTCCTGGGTATTTATTCCTTTGCTGGAAATTTTCATGAAGCCCGATGACTCTAATTTGTCGGAAGCTGAGGAAGAACTGGCCCGTCGAAACAAATTATATGATCTCATGCTTTACCTGGTAGTGCCGCTTCAATATTTTGCGCTGGCGGTATTTCTTTACCAGGTAAGCTTTAATGAATATGCTACGATTGACCTGGTGGGAAAAACCATGGTCATGGGTCTGCTCTGTGGAGTGATGGGCATCAATGTGGGTCATGAACTGGGACACCGGGTCAATAAATGGGAACAGCGCGCAGCCCAGTCACTTTTACTTACTTCTCTTTACATGCATTTCTTTATAGAGCATAACAAAGGGCATCATAAAAGGGTAGCCACACTTCATGATCCCAGCAGTGCACGATATGGTGAATCATTGTACCGTTTTCATTTTCGATCCATCGTGTTCAGTTACCTGAGTGCCTGGGAACTCGCCGCAAAAGATCTAAGAAAGAAAGGCAGAAAAATCTTCACACTACATAACCAGATGTTACGCTTTCAACTGATGCAACTTTCGTTGCTGGTTGTAATTTTCCTGATATTTGGTTGGACAGCACTGCTGCTTTTTCTTCTGGCTGCCGTGCAGGGAATATTACTGCTGGAGACTGTGAATTATATAGAACATTATGGATTGCAGCGTAAGGAAATTGCTCATGGCAAATGGGAGAGAACCCTTCCTGCACATAGCTGGAACAGCAACCATATAATAGGAAGGGTGATGTTGTTTGAGCTAAGCCGGCATAGCGATCATCATTACCTCGCCAGCAGGAAATACCAGGTTTTAAGACATCATGAAAATTCTCCTCAAATGCCAACTGGTTACCCGGGCATGATGCTGCTGGCTACCATTCCTCCCGCCTGGTTTCATGTGATGAACAAGCGCGCAAAAAAAGCTGCATTAGCTAGGTGATGAATTTTTCTGCCTCGTAGGAATTATCCACCTGACTCCAATTGAAATACTGCTAACAGGATTCAAATTTGCCTGTCCCACGAATTGTTTTCGATCTGTTTCCTGGTTTAATGAACCATTTGCGAAAAAGCTCCGGGAATTAAAATCAGAATAATAAAAACTCAGGAAGTTGCTTAGCTCTATCTCAAATTGCAGTTTACGTGATGCTGCAAAAGAAAGTCCGGGAGACAGGCTTGTAGATGCCATCCAGCCTTTGCCTTTAGAAACTACATTATTGTCCACCTTTACCTGTTCTTCTGTATGACTATAACCTGCCTGAACTTCTCCAAATACATACCATCGGGAGGAGAGGCCATAATACTGCCTGAAAAAAGCGCCCCCACCAATTGTATTGGATTTAGACTGGTTGGAAGTAAAACCTCCATTTGATTTGGTATTGTTACCACCTGTAAAAAGGTAAAGACCGACAATGCGGTTATCTGCAAAGGCTCTTCCGTATTGAAGATTTATATTCCAGTTATCTGAAGATGATGTGCTGGTTGAAGTTCCAGCCTGGTTTTCTTCTTTGCTGTTGGCAAAGCCCAGGGAGCCTCCAAGAAAATGTGATCCTTTTGAAATTTGCGCATGCATGCTTTGATAAGTTATCATAAGAATGCAAATGATAAGTAAACGTAGTTGCATAATGTTGATTTTGACTGGTTGATAAAATTGATGAATTGAGGTAAAATCCTTCTCAACATCATCGTGAGAAAGACATGTGGTAAAGCTTTACTTTAAGTAAATCGATAGTTGAATATTCTATTGATAGCAGGCAGGAACTTACAGTCCATGCCCGTAAGTTGCAGGAGTAATCTTTTCATATGCAGTTGATTTAGAAATCTAATATGAAATGAAAAAACCAGATCCTATGCACATGAAAATCTGTTTAACATTGAATTATACAAAGGAAAAGTTAGCGGGCAATTCTATTTGAATCAACCCAATACATTAAATCATCTCACCGCCAAAATAAGAATGAAGAGGTAAGGGCAACAGGATGCCATTCTCTGTTTGATTATTTTCCAGCAGTGCTGCCAAAATTCTTGGAAGAGCAAGTGAACTTCCATTCAATGAATGCACCAGTTGCGATTTACCACCGGCATCTTTGAAACGGATCTTCATGCGGTTGGCCTGGAAACTTTCAAAGTTGGAAACAGAACTTACTTCCAGCCATTTTTCCTGCGCTGCACTATACACTTCAAAATCATAAGTAAGTGCTGAAGTAAAGCTCATATCGCCACCGCATAGTCTGAGTATACGGTAGTGCAATCCCAGCGACTGCAACAGCTTTTCAACATGATCAACCATGGCTTCCAGCGTTTCATAACTGTTATCAGGATGTGTCAGCTGCACGATCTCAACCTTGTCAAACTGGTGCAGGCGGTTTAGTCCCCGCACATCTTTCCCATAACTACCCGCCTCTCTTCTGAAACAGGGTGTATAAGCAGTCATCTTAACGGGGAGTTCGGATTCTTTAAGAATTACATCACGGTAAATATTGGTAACCGGCACTTCTGCTGTTGGAATGAGATAAAAATTATCAACAGTTACATGATACATCTGCCCTTCCTTGTCGGGTAATTGTCCTGTACCATAGGCCGAAGCCTCGTTCACCATATGCGGTGGCTGGTATTCCATGTAACCCGCTTTGGTATTATAATCCAGGAAATACTGGATCAGGGCTCTTTGTAATTTGGCGCCCTTGCCTTTATACACGGGAAAGCCACTGCCCGTGATCTTGTTTCCCAATTCAAAATCGATCAGGTCAAATTTTTTCGCCAGGTCCCAGTGTGGTACGGAACCTTCAGGAAGCTGAGGCTTGCTGCCACCAGATCTTACCACTTCATTGTCTTCAGGAGTTTTGCCCTTAGGAACTTTTTCTGATGGCAGGTTGGGAAGTCGTACCAACAGATCCTGGAGTTTGTTTTCTGCAGCTTCCAGTTCTTTCTGGATGGGCTCCAGGCTGTTTTTATATCCTTCCACATCTTTCTTCCTGCTTTCTGCTGCAGCCTTATCACCCTTGCCCATCAGCATGCCGATCTCTTTGGAAGCGGCATTGATCTGCGCTTTGGTCTCATCAAAACGAAAAGTGAGTTTTTTTCTTTCATCATCAAGGGCAATGATCTCATCTACCAGGTTGATCTCTTTGAAATTTTTGATGGCAAGACGTTCTTTCACCAGTTCTGTATGATTACGCAATGTGGCCAGCTGCAACATGATTCTAAAAATTTAAGTGGGGACAAAGATAAAACCTTGATGCCTGTTTCTATTAACAAAGGCTGGCCGCAATGACATGAAAAGCATGTAATGATGAAAGCCGATATTTGCCGGCATGAATTATAGTGATGACCTGCAAAGCCGCTGGTGGAAGCTGGAAGAAAAACTGATTGAAAGGTTTGGCAAAAAGCCCGATGTTGAATCTGTGTTGTTTATGATAGGGATCCAGGAATTAGGAGAGGTGCATGAAAAGTTTACTAAAGAACAGAAACAGGATCTGATGCATATTGCTGTCTGCACGGTTTTAATGCCAAGTGGCTATTATGAACTTTCGCATGTGGATGAAGAAGGATGGCCGCATTTCAGGCAGTTGATGGCCATGCCCAATATGCATCCCGCCGAACAGGAAAATTTTTTAAAAGACCACATCCTGCTTTATTTTCAACAAAATGAATTACTTTAAATGAGAAAGCTGCTTGTTCTTTTCCTCCTGCTGATGTCAATGACAGCTCCTGCACAACAGGAGATCAAAATCAAAAAGAAGGACCGGAAAAAAGATGTTGAAATGGTAACAACCGCGGGTACCATCGTATTGCGGTTGTACGATTCTACGCCATTGCACCGTGATAATTTTCTAAAGCTTGTCAAATCGAAATATTTTGACAGCATCCTTTTTCACCGTGTGATATCCGGATTTATGATCCAGGCCGGTGATCCGCAAAGTAAAAAGGCCGGACCCGGAATACCGCTGGGAAATGGCGGACCTGGTTATACCATTCCTGCCGAGATCAGAACCAGCCTGTTTCATAAGAAAGGGGCGCTGGCAGCAGCAAGGATGGGCGATGATGTGAATCCTGAAAGAAGTAGCAGTGGCAGCCAGTTTTATATAGTGCAGGGACGGGTTTTTAATGAGCACCAGCTGGATTCCATTCAAACGATACGATTGAAGGGCTATCAATTGCCTCCTGAACATAGGAAGCTTTATCAAACCATTGGGGGAACGCCTCAACTTGATCAGCACTATACGGTATTTGGTGAAGTGGTGAAAGGACTTGATGTTGTCGACAAAATTGCAACTACTGCAACCAGCCCGGGACCTGACAGGGACCGTCCCAAAACGGATATGAGGATCATTTCTGTAAGGCTGGTCAAAAGAAAAAAATAACAGGAAAGGATTTTTAAAACAACTGGCATTTTGAGATGGTTATGGAAATCATTTTTTAATCCTTGAAACCATGCTTAATATTGCACCCTAAATCAGGCTTATGAATTTTCCAGAGAATCTGCGTTATACCAAAGACCACGAATGGATCCGTATGGAAGGCGATACTGCGATTGTAGGTATCACCGATTTTGCACAACATGAACTGGGTGATATTGTATATGTTGAAATTGAGTCCAAAGGTCAGCCGCTGAAAGCCGGTGAAGTTTTTGGTACCGTGGAAGCAGTTAAAACTGTTTCAGATCTTTATCTTCCTGTGGATGGAACGGTTACAGAAGTCAATCCAAATCTCAATAGCAGTCCTGACCTGGTTAATACTGATCCTTATGGACAGGGCTGGATGGTAAAGATGAAGCTGGATAACAATTCTGACCTGGATGGATTGATGGATGCCGCTGCCTACCAGGCTCTTGTTGGATAATCTTTTCAAGAGGTATTTTCTTTACAATTAATTTCAATCCTGAAGGGTTGAGCCTAGTTTTGCCAGATGCTGAAATGGAATATCCTGCGCATGCGATGGCTAGCCTTTAGCTGGCTTTTATTTATTACCCTGCTATTTTTTCTGCCTGGCTCTGCCTTGCCTAAGGAAAGCTGGTTTTCAAAAATCTACCTGGACAAATGGGTACATACAGGAGTTTTTGTCGTCTTACTCTTTCTTTTTTGCTCCTCCTTTAACCAGGGACAGAAGCGGTATACATTATTGTTTTTGATGATTGCGGCAGTTTATGGACTGGCGGTAGAGATCGTGCAGAAAAACTGGATTCCTAATCGCGATTTTGATCTTTACGATCTTGCATTTGATATAGCCGGCAGTTTAATTGGCGTATGGATCTGGCACAAGGTCTATAAAAAAAATAAACCCCTGTAGAAACAGGGGTCGCAACCAAAACTAACTGCTTATGAGAAAATTGACTGCTTTTATGTGAGAAGAACTACACTATTAACGCAAATATGTTGCCAATTGTTTCCGTTGAACTGTTAAGGGTTTCAAAACTATCCAAAGAACATCGGCTGGTTTAATAATAGAAAAAATGATGCCAGAACAGAGAGAGGTAAAACTCCTTAGGGCATTCGCGAGGTTCAGAATATCGAACAGAAGAATAATGAACAAGGAATGTCGAAGGAAAGGGGATAACACGATAAACAGCTAACTTCTTAAATCAAAATTCCTTGTTCATCTGTTCGATATTCTCCGAGTGATTTTTCGGTGAATAAAATTTCAGCTGCGAAATTATTCTCGTAAAAAAAGCGGTTAGTTTAAACTATTAGATTGAAGCTGCGGGAAAACATCCACAAATCCGTCAATTCTGTTTGGTCATTTTTTCAGCATTTTCTGCGAACTGCAGGGCTTCGATCAATTCTCCAATATTGCCATTCAAAACTTCCTGGAGATTATATAGAGTGAGCCCAATACGGTGGTCTGTCACTCTTCCCTGTGGGAAATTATAAGTCCTGATCTTGGCACTTCGGTCGCCCGTACTTACAAGACTTTTCCTATGCCTGGAGATCTCTTCCTCCTGTTTCCTCACCTGTTCTTCGTATAACCTTGTGCGAAGCATTTGCATGGCTTTCTCACGGTTGCCCAGCTGTGTGCGTTCTGTCTGGCAGATCACAACTGTTCCTGTTGGAATATGTGTGAGCAAAACCTTGGTCTCCACTTTATTCACGTTCTGTCCACCTGCGCCTCCACTTCTTGCCGTTTCCATCTTTACATCACTTTCCTTCAGTTCAAAATCCACTTCTTCCGCTTCGGGCATCACAGCCACGGTGGCTGCACTCGTGTGAACTCTTCCACTTGCTTCGGTATCTGGAACCCTTTGAACCCTGTGCACACCGCTTTCGAACTTGAGTGTGCCATACACATCGTCACCTGCAACTTCAATTTGAATCTCTTTATAACCTCCAACAGCACCTTCATTTTCAGAAAGAATAGCGGTTTTCCAGCCCCTGTTTTCGCAATACCTCAGGTACATTCTTGCCAGGTCCCCGGCGAATAAACTGGCTTCATCTCCACCGGTGCCTGCCCTGATCTCTATAATGGCATTTTTTTCATCCTGCAGATCTTTAGGAATGAGCATCTGCCTGATGGCCGATTCCATTTTTTCTTTTTTCTCTTCAGCTTCGGGCAATTCTGTTTTTGCAAGCTCACGCATTTCTTCGTCGGGACCATTCAGCGCTTCCCTGTAAAAGGCAACATCATCTAGTAATTTTTTATAGGCTTCGTAAGAAGTAACGATCTTCTCCAGGCTACGATATTCTTTGGAAAGCTGGCCGAACTTCTTATTATCACCAATGACTTCGGGATTGGTGAGGGAAACACCCAGGTCATCAAATCTTGCTTTTATGGCTTCCAGTTTGTCGAGCATAAGAAAATTAAGTGGGCAAAATTAGGGATGCCGGTACGAAGTACGAAATAGGCTTTGGGATTTGGCAATTTATTCCCTGCTAACTTCGCCAGGATGGCTTACAGGAAATTTACAGCAGATAAAATTTTTGACGGATATAAATTTCATGATGACCGGGTATTAATTACAGATGAAGCAGGATGTATCAAAGACCTTCTGCCTTTGGATCTTGCAGGTGAAGGGATAGAAAAATTTGATGGTATCCTTTCTCCTGGTCTCATCAACTGCCATTGCCACCTGGAATTGAGTCATATGAAAGGCCTGATACCTGAGAAAACAGGCCTGGTAGACTTTGTTTATAGAATTGTAACGGAAAGACATCATCCCGAAGAACAAATCCAGTCAGCAATTGAAGCTGCGGAAATTGAAATGATGGAAAATGGAATTGTAGCTGTTGGCGATATATGTAACAATGCAACAACATTTCGTCAAAAAGAAAAAAGCAAACTTGCTTATTACAATTTCATTGAAGCAAGTGGATGGCTTCCATCGGCTGCCGGACCAAGAATGCTGAGGGCTTTGCAGTTGTATCAAGAATTCTCCACCTTACCTTATTCCTGCACCATAGTGCCACATGCTCCTTATTCTGTTTCAACTGAATTGTGGAATCAAATGGAAAATGGTTTTGAAAACCGAACGGTCACCATTCATAACCAGGAAACGAGTTTTGAAGATGAATTGTTTCTTGAAGGGAAAGGAGATTTTCTGCGCATGTTTGAATTGATGAAGATCGATAACTCGCATCATCAACCTGTAAATACCTCCAGCCTGCAGTCATATTTTAAATGGTTTCTCAGGGCAAGGAATGCCATCCTTGTACACAATACTTTCATTCGCCAGCCCGACATAGATTTTATTGAAAAGCAATCGGCAGGGACAGACCTAACCACCTTTTTTTGTATTTGCATCAATGCCAACCTGTATATAGAAGATGCACTTCCTCCTGTTGATATGCTGAGAAGAAGAGGTTGTAACATGGTTATTGGCACCGACAGCCTCGCGAGCAATCACCAGTTGGATGTTTTGAATGAGATCATGACCATTCAAAAGAATTTCTCTTCCATTCCTCTTGAGGAATTGCTAAAATGGGCCACCAGCAACGGTGCCAGGGCACTGGAAATGGATCATCAACTGGGTAGTTTTGAAATGGGGAAAAAGCCAGGTGTTGTGCTGATAAAAGAAGATGGTAATTACACAGCCAGCATTAAAAGAATTATCTAATTGGTTTAGTATTCAAAACAAATATTCTGGGTAAAATAAAAATGCTGGCGGAAGAAGGTTTAATGTGTTAAGTGAAAATGAGTTGAAGGATTTGGGCAAGCCCCTTCGCCTTACTTTCACCACCTAGGTTAAATCTTGCAAATCACGGCTCAGGGTCGGGCTCTTCGCTCCAATCTCCTCGCTCCGCTCGGAGGATTTCCGCTGCGATCCCTCTTGCATCGAATTTTCGAAAGCATGGTGCAGACCAATGGTGTCGTTGAAAATTATTATGATAATGTCTTTATTCAGGTTTGAGAAGTTCTACGGATAGTAATATGAAGATTATAATGGTTCAACTCATCAACTCTTTCAGTACCGGAAGTGTTCTCATCGTGCCGAAGTCGGGGATATGGAAGGCATAATAAACTTCTATGGCATGCATCATTCTTCTGCGCATTTCCTGGTTAAGAGGTAGTTCTTCCAGTTCTTCAGGTTGCATGATCTTGAGAAGATGAGAAACAGCCGCGGCTTCATTGTCTTGCAGGTAATGTTGATGGGCAGGTTGATGGGTGGTAAACCTTCCTTCTTCAAGGTCGAGGTAATGGATGTCTTCATTGTTTTGATCACTGATCCTGAATCCAAAAAAAACAGGCAGGTGCAATGCGAAGAAAAGAGGGAAGTTGGCTGTTACTTTTTCATTTGCCCCGTCGAGATGGTGTAAGGAATCTTCAATAAAATAAAATAATTCGCTATTGGCTTCGGGTTGCTTCAGGCATTTTGTCAACAACTCGATCATGAAAAGAGCCACTGCATTTTTCTTTACATCAGAAAGTATATGCTGGTACAAAAAAGCCCAGCGGTATTCCTTAAGTCTTTGAAGGTTTTTGAATTCATTATGATAGGCTTCCATTTCAAGAATGGCAGTAGGTTGAAACAGTGCTGCTTTGGCAGTGCCTTTAGAGGAAGATGATCTTACGCCATTGACCATGTAGGATTGCAGGCCAAAAACTTCAGTAAAAGCAGTGACAACCAGGCTGGTTTCGCCATATTTTACAGTCTTTAGTATGATGCCTTTTGTTTTGTGGATCATGGAAAAGACGCAATATATTGCGTCTCCACAAGATATTGCATCTCGACAAGATATTGCGTCTCGACAAGATATTGCATCTCTAGACTATGCTGGATCTCGACGATGATCCCGGAATATTTTATGGGGACGCAAAATATTGCGGCCCTACCGTTTCCATTTGGAAACATTTTCTAAAATATATTTCCGGATCCTTTGAAATTCTTCCTGGTTTTGAATAATATGATCATGAAACCTTTCCTGCCAGAAAAATGGAATGTTGTTTTTGACCGCAAAGGTTTTTACGCCAGCCTTGAATCCTCTTATTATGGATGCAAGATTCTTTGATTGCGGTGCAAAAGCATTCCGGTATTCAGTTATCAATTTTCCCAAGCTGCCGCCATCATCACCTTTGTCTATAATGATAATACCATGTAAATGATCTGGCATCACCTGGAAAGCATCAAGACGCACAAAATTGAAATGACCGGGTATCTGCATCCAGAATTCATTAGCGATCCTGCCCATTTCAGAAAAGATCATTTTTTTAAGATGGCCAGCACCAACAATATTTCCAAAGTAATGATGTCGGTATTTTGTATTCATCGTTACGAAATAAGCTCCATTCCTTCCATAATCATATCCTGGCAAGCGTGTAGAACTAATCCTGTATTTGTTTTTGAACTTTTCTGCCATCCCACAAATTATTGGCAGAATTATATTACGCCATAGGTATTCTCCCTATCAATGGCGTTTATAAAGACATGAATATTTGTTGGATTATCTCGAAGAAATGAAAACAATTTTTCCTACCACTTTTTCCTGTCGCAGGTTGTCAACAGCAATGACCAGATAAACCCCTGAAGAAACTTTTTCACCCTTATAATCATATCCATTCCATGTGGCCTGTCCGCCAAGAGAGCGACCCTGGTAAACCAGTCTTCCATTGGTTTCTGTGATCTTTACTATACTATTTTCGGGCAAACCCCTGATTCCAATATTGCCTTTATAATCTGGAGCAACCGGATTGGGAAATACAAGCACATTTCCTTTTGTTTCGGCAGCTTCAGTAGCAGCCCCCCTGAAAGAACTGATTCCTTTAGAAGTGCCGAAAAAAACTTCTCCTGTTAAACCATTGATGGTTACAGACCTGATATCATTGCTTAACAAAGCACTGTTGGTTTCTGTAAAATGTTCAATCACTTTATCACCATCTGGAGAAACCAGCCAGGCGCCGCTTGAAGTTGCAATCCATTTTCTGTCTGCACCATCAACAGCAATTCCTCTTACTTCCTGTCCTTTGAAAAGATAGTTTGCAAAACCTCCTTCTTTGATCACTGGCCAAATGGCTTCGCAGCCATTGTTAAACACATCCTGGGGACATTGCAAAACCGCAACACCATTGTCTGTTCCCACCCATATAAACCCGCTTTTATCTTTCGCCAGGCTCATAACATAATTGGAAGGAAGATTGCCATTTCCAGAACCCTGCCTCAGCATGCGCCACCTGTCATCACCTGGATTATCAATGGTATTGTTATGATCAAAAACCAGTAATCCATTGCCTAGTGGCGACTGGATCCATTTAAAATTTGCATCGTCAATCAGGATCTGCGCAACTGCATTCTGGTTAATAAAGAAGGGTGCTGTAAATGATTGCCATGAGCCATCATTTTTCAAAACATGTAACTGTTGAGGTGATCCGAAATTGGAGATCCAGAGATTTTGTTCATAATCAAAAGCCAAGCCGGCCACGCGATAACTGGTAGGATCGCCAACAGTTGAACCAATAGGAGAGTTCTGTTTAAGGATATCTAATGTATTATCAGACTTCAGGTGAAGCAAACCGCCTCCAAATGAACCTGCCCATAACGATTCATCTCTTGGATCCACAGCAACAGCAATGAAATCCATCAACGTATCAAGTCTCGAAGAATAATATTGATTATAGATGCTCCAGCTTCCTGAAGAAAATTTAAAAACTCCATCGCGGTTGTACTGGTAATTCCATGAATCATTGACAGCACCTGCTGTAGCATAAAACTGGTTATTGTAAACCGTCATGCCGCCCAGCGCCACATCAACGGGTGAATTGAGTTTGTATGATTCAAAATTGCTTCCCTGCCAGTGCGAGAGGCCACCAAAAAGATCGGCGATCCAAATTTCATTTTGAACACTGATAGCGTTTTTAGGGAATGAAATAAGACCTGCATTTTGCATTACCTGTACAACTGCGCCATTGACATCCAGAACTATCACTTGTGCAGATCCGCTGGCCTGCCGCTGGTTTACGAATAATTTATTCTCAGAAGCATTAATAGAAAGAATGGGCCATCCATTTTGAAAAAAAGAACTCCACGTACCCGCATTTTCAATAAACAGGCTGTCGTTTTGCATCACGATGGTTTTTCCATTCAGGCTGGCAATACTTCTTGCCGGTGAAAGTGAAAGTCCATTGGACCCAGACACTGTCTGCCAGTTTGTAAAATCAGCAGGATTACTATTGGTGCTTGCGATCTTTTTCAGCCCTTCTTCTGTTGCAGCATAAAAGAAATTATTGTTTTTGACGAAGGCATTCACTTTTACATAACCCCCATTATTGCCAATGAACCAGGAGTCATGGATCTCGTATTTCTCTGCATCCAGTACAATGATGCCTATTCCCGTAGATAGATAAACGCGATTATTATCCGGAAACAGGTGATAGATGTTTTTATCTCCCGCAATGTTTTCACGTTTGAAATCAGGGATGTTATGAATGCCCTTTTCATCCATCACATCGATATTGCTGTTGCTGTAAGCGATGTATAATTTTTTTGAAACAGGGTCAAATTTTATGGTACTCACACCGGTTTCACTCAGGCCAGAAACCTTACTGAAGCGGTTGATCTCTTTAGTTGTAATATCTATGCTGAAAAAGCTGTAAGGTGTTGCTGCATATATCCTGTTTTGCGATGAGGTTACGTCAACAACACCCTGGTAGGGCAGGTGTTCGCGCCACTGGCCCAGGGGAGGAAAATTATTTTGCGCAAAGGCATAGAAGGGTAAAATCAAAAGAAAGAATAGCGTCCGTCTCACCGTTCAAAGCTAAGTGAAAATACCTGTGAAAAAAGCCCGTACAAAGCCATGGACAAAGTCTTTCCCGGTTTTTAACCTTTAATCCCGCATCAATTCTTTTCTTTGCGCCAAATTGAAGAACTATGTGGAGGTCTCTTGCCCGCTTGATCCTTGGATATGGTTATTGGTGGCTGGCGCTATTGATTGGCATCACTGCATTCATGGGCTGGCACGCGAGCAAGGTGGAATTGAGTTATGAATTCTCCAGGGCCATACCAACAGACAATCCAAAATACAAGGACTACCAGGCGTTTCGTAAAAAATTTGGAGAAGACGGCAACCTGCTGGTGGTTGGTATTCAGTCGAAGGATGTTTTTCGCAAACCATTCTTTGATGATTATGTAAAGCTGGCGAAAGAGATACGTAAGGTAAATGCTGTTGAAGATGTGATCTCCATGCCCTCTTCTATTTATCTCTCCAGGGTGGAAGAATCTGAAAAACTACAGGCACTTCCTATTTTTTCAGACAGCATCATTACTCAGGAGCAGATCGACAGCAGTAAAAATCTTTTTCTATCTCTTCCTTTTTACCGTGGACTACTATATAATGCAGAAACCGGGGCATGGTTAATGGGCGTACGCATTAACGGACAGGTACTGAATTCCAAGGCCCGTTCTAAGGTAGTAGCGTCCATTATGGACCTGACAGAAAATTTCAGTAAAAAGAATAATACCGAAGTTCATCTTAGTGGACTTCCCCTGATCAGGACCCTGATGGCCAATCGCATACAAAATGAAATGCGATGGTTCCTGATTGGATCCGTAGTTCTTTCCGCCATTATCTTATTACTATTCTTCCGGTCTTTTTCTGCAACCATACTTTCCCTGGCAGTGGTCATCATTGGTGTGATCTGGAGCCTGGGTGTTATGCACCTGTTCGGGTATAAGATCACACTGCTCACAGCTTTGATCCCCCCGCTGATCGTAGTCATCGGCATACCTAATTGTATTTATTTCCTGAATAAATACCACACATCTTTTAAGGAAACGGGAAATAAAAAATCAGCACTCGAGAATATGATCAGCAAGATGGGAGTGGTGACCCTGTTTTGCAATATCGCTGCCGCTATAGGTTTTGCAGTTTTTGCACTAACAAGAAGCGAAATATTGAAAGAATTTGGTTTGGTAGCGGGCATCAATATCATGGCCTTATTTTTCATTTCACTGGTTTTGATACCTGTATCTCTTTATGCTTTACCGGCTCCCAAACAAAGACATACCAGGTACCTGGAAAGCGCCAGGTTGCAACGCTGGCTCGACAGGCTGGAACGTTGGTCGCTGAATCATCGCAAGCAAATCTTTGCTACAACCGCTGTTGTGTTGATTGTTTCCATAATGGGAATATTCAGGCTTCAGAGTGTGGGTTATATTGTGGACGACCTTCCAAAAACCGACAGGATCTATACGGATCTGAAATTTTTTGAAGAGCATTTTAAAGGTGTGATGCCCCTGGAGATCGTTGTAGATACCAAAAAGAAATATGGTGTTACACGAAACCTGGGCAACATGATGAAGATCGATTCTATGGTGCAATGGCTGTCGGCACAAAATTATATCGGCAAACCACTGGCCATCACGGAAGGTTTAAAATTTGCCAAGCAGGCTTTTTTTGAAGGCGACAGTTCTTATTATATCATGCCGGGTGATAATGACCTGATAGCATTAAGACCCTATCTCACAGGAAATACGGATACTGCAGGAAGTAATTCATTCAGCAAGCTGGTGTCCTCTTTTATGGACAGCAGCAAACAGGAAGCCCGGATTAGCGTGAATATGAAAGATGTAGGAAGTGAAAGGCTGCCGCAGATCCTTGACAGCGTGAGTGCCAGGGCTAATCTCCTCTTTGATACCTCCAGGTACGATGTGCATCTTACCGGAAGCAGCGTTACCTTTCTGGAAGGATCGCGATTTATCATCAACGGATTGAAGGAAAGCATTGTTTGGGCATTTCTGCTGATCACACTTTGCATGCTTTATTTATTCAGGTCGGGAAGGATTCTCTTATGTTCCCTGCTGCCGAATATCATTCCGCTGATCATAACCGGTGGGGTAATGGGTTGGGCAGGCGTGCCTTTGAAACCTTCAACTGTACTGGTTTTCAGCGTGGCATTGGGAATCGCAATAGATATCACTATCCGTTTTCTGGTGAATTTTAAACAACAGTTGAGAAAGGACTCCGATCCCAAAGAAACCGTAATTGAAACAATTCACTCCACTGGCCTTAGTATCATTTATACCTCTATAGTACTAATCGCGGGCTTTGTGATATTTTGTTTCAGTGGATTCGGCGGAACGAAAGCTTTGGGCTGGCTCACTTCCCTGACGCTGATCACGGCAACTATTGCCAACCTGGTACTTTTGCCCGCACTGATCATCAGCTTTTACAAGAAAAGAAAAAAAAATACTGTTGATTCTTTGGCAGGGTAAGGGAGGAAAAGCCCGAACAAAAATATTTTTTGAGAGAAACGTTTGTCATAATATCTGTTCATTCATCTTCTCCATTAACCGTTCATCACCGATAGTTGTGTTGCAACTGGTTGATAGTAAACTGCTTGATTTGTCTGAAAAACGTAATTTTTCAAAAAAATCATAATAATTCGTTAACCGGCTCTTTATATTCGTGCAGCTAATAGGATGGGTTTTTGGTCTATCTACACCGGACTGCTGATTTATACTGATTGAAAACATGTCTGGAGTTTTCGAAAAACTGCATCAGTAAACCTTTATTTAATTTAAAACAAATGAGAAGATTACTACTCTTCATGATGGGAGTGCTGTTTGCATGCTCACATCTCTTCGCTCAGAACAGAACAATTACAGGAAAAGTTACCGATGCCAATGGAATTGCAATTCCTGGCGCTACAATTACGGTAACAGGTACAAACACAACAACAGTTGCCAATGCCAACGGTGCTTTTACCATCAGTGTTCCGGCTTCTGCCCGTTCACTGACCATTTCATCTGTAGGATTTGTTACGCAGACCATTAACCTGGGCGCGGACAATAATGTAGATGCAAGTCTGGTATCAAGCAATACCGAAATGGCAACAGTAGTGGTAACAGGTTACCAGAGGGTAAAAAGATCTGAATATTCTGGATCGGCTACCAAGGTAACTGCGGAAAAAATCAATTTCGTTCCAGCCGCCTCTTTCGATCAGATCCTTCAGGGAAGGGCGCCAGGCCTGTTGATCACTACAGGTAGCGGACAGCCTGGTACTGCTGCCAGGGTTCAAATACGTGGTGCATCTTCAATAACAGGTGGAAATGCTCCATTATTTATTGTGGATGGAATGCCTGTGGAAGCTGGTGTTTTCCAGTCTATCAACCCAAATGATTTTGAAAGTGTGGATGTATTGAGAGACGCTCTGGCAACTGCTCAATATGGTAACCGTGGTGCCAACGGTGTGATCGTTGCCACTACTAAAAAAGGTAAAGTTGGAAAGCCCGTGATTTCATACAATGGACAAGCTGGTATCACGCAGGTGGGTACGCAACGATTCGATATGATGAATTCTACTGAATTATTGAGATGGCAGGAATTACTGGGAACATTTACTCCAGGCATAGATCTTCCTGGATGGAAGTATTCTCGTTCTAATCCTGACAATGTAGGTTTGCCTGCTGCTACTTTAACACAGTATGACAACATCCTCGACAGCCTACGCGCCATCAATACAAACTGGGCCGATGTGTTTCAGCGAGATGGAAAATTTCAAAGCCATGACCTGAATGTATCAGGAGGAAATGGAGGAACTAATTATTTCCTGTCAGGTGGTTATTATAAAGAGCAAGGTATTGGTCTTCGTTCTGACTTGGAGCGTTATACTTTCAGGGCAAATGTTGAAAATAAATCAGACAAGCTTACTTTCCGATTTAATGGTTCTGCTGGTTATACTAACAGGAGTTTTATTGAATCTGAAAACAGTGTAACTCTGGCCAACCCTTTTGCGGCTGCATATCTTGCGCTTCCATACCAAAAATTGTTTAATCCTGATGGGACGGTTGCCGTTGGTAATGGTAAGGTGGGGCCTAACGCTTACGCTAGAGTTTTTGAAACATCAAGTGGGAATGACCAGATTAAATTACTGGGTAGTATGAGCGCTACTTACGATTTAACAAAGAATATCAGCCTTGGTGGATTTGCTGGTCTAGATTATAGAACAACTACAGGTGAAAGATCAGTTTATCCTAATACCTGGGCTGCTCTAAATGCAGGTTTTCCAGTGGGTCCACAAACTCCTGGTGCTCCTGCTCAGGGTTCTTATGGTAATAGTAATACCAACTTTCTGCAAACTATTGTAAGGGTGAATGGTGGTTACCACAGGATTTTTGCTGACAGGCATGATATTGATGTTCAGCTAATTTCTGAATATACCAGGGAAAAGGCAAAAGGGTTCTCTTATACTGGTTATGGTATCAATGATAAATTGCTGAATACTCCTGCTGGCATCACTCCTGGTACAGCTTCCAACTTACTGATTCCGGCAGTTAGTGGTTCAAAAACAGGTAGGGCTTTATACGCTTTGATGGCGATTGCAAAATATACTTTCGATGGCAAGTATACCTTCAATGGTTCTATCAGAAGGGATGCATCATCACAATTACCTACGGATAACCGTTGGGTTACCTTCATGGCCGGTGGGGTTACGTGGGCTGTATTGAAAGAAGATTTTGCTTCTAACTGGAATAAGGTGAGCGACCTGCGTGTACGTGCTTCTTATGGTACCACTGCGAATGCAGACGGATTTCCTTTTGGAAATTTTGGATACCTGCCTTTGTATGGCGGTGGATCTTATAATGGTTCTTCAACTATTGGTCTTTCCAACCTGGGTAACCTTGATTTGAAATGGGAGAAGATCGCTACACTCAACATTGGTGTTGATTTTGGTTTCTTCAGGAACAGGCTGAATGGTTCTCTTGACGTTTACAACAAAAGAGGCTTGGATAACATTATCACCCAAAAGATCCCTGCTTATAACGGTTCTACAAATCTTGACGTAAACGCGGCTACTGTAAGAAACAGAGGTATTGAACTGCAATTGAGCGGTGACGTGATCCGTACAAAAGATTTCACATGGACTGTGGGTGGTAACGTAGCTTATAATAAGAATGAGATCCTGGATCTTGGACAGGTGAATGAGTTTGAACAGGGTACAGAGATCGTTCGCGAAGGCTTACCCATCGGATCACACTACATTGTGAAATGGGCTGGTGTGGATGCTGCTACCGGTGCACCGCTTTATTATAAAAAAGATGGTACTATTACCAATTTGTATAGTGATGAAGATCGGGTAGCAGAATTCGGAACTTATAATGCTCCATGGATTGGTGGTTACAATACAACCCTGAAGTATAAAGGATTCCAACTGGATGCCTTGTTTACCTTCCAGAAAGGTTTTAGTCGTTTCAATAATCAGGATTTCTTCCAATTAAACCACGCCTTTGCTGTTCAGGGATTCAACTTGAGAACAGAAATGATGGATATGTGGAAGAAGCCAGGTGATGTTACTGATATTCAGTCACCATTGTTCCAGCGCCAGTTTGTTTCCAAAGACATTCAGGATGCTTCCTTTACTCGTCTGAGGAATGTAACGTTCAGCTATAACATACCAGCCAGAATTCTTGGATTCACAAAAGTATTCAACGGTGCAAGGATCTATGTTCAGGGTCAGAACCTCTATACCTGGACCAGCTGGACAGGATTCGATCCTGAAGATGATGATAACATCGCTCAGTATGAATATCCAACTCCAAGAACTTTCACCCTGGGTTTGAACCTAAACATTAAATAATCGAGAATAATTTTAAAATATGAAAAAATTACTCATTCCGTTTCTTGCATTTGCAGTAGTTACCAGCTCCTGTAAAAAGAACCTCGAGCTAAGACCAACGGATTCTATTGATATTGAGAAGGCTTTTACAAGCGTCAATGATCTGGAAAGAGGTTTGATGAACGTTTACTCTTTTAATAATATCACCAACCGTATTTATATTGGTTCTATTTTAGCTGATGAGGTTAAGTTATCAAATGAAAATAGGGGGCAGGGTCAATTTACATTTAAATGGCAGTTTTCTTCGGGTGATGGTGAGCATAACTCAGGCTGGTTTACTTATGCATTCATGACAGACCGGGTAAATCGAATTCTTTCTGTCATTGACAATATTCCCGCGAACAATCCTGCAGATGTGGATCGTAAAGCACGTATCAAAGCTGAATTGATTGGGCTTAGGGCTGTTGCTACTTATGAGAACCTGATCCGTTTCATGCCTAATGGTTATGAGCCTGGGGCACTTGGGGTTCCAGTTATCCAAAAAGTTCTGGCAATTGAAGACTATTCAAGGAATACTGTTTTAGAAGCTATTGATGCTATTAATACAGATTTAGCAACAGCACGTGCTTCAACGCAGATCCCTGATGGGCCAACAGATGTTGTTAGGTTAAGCAAATCAGCAATTGCTGCTTATCAGGCACGTACAGCTCTCTTGTCCAAGAATTGGACCAATGCCATTACTTATGCAACAGATGCCATTACACTTTCAGGTAAATCACTGGCTTCGGGAATTACCTACCAGAATTACTGGAAAGAAATCAACGAATCTGAAACCATCTGGAAATATAAGAATAACACCCGTCCTCAATTATTATGGAGAGAAACAGATGGCGCAGTTTATTTTGAACCTTCAGATAAATTGAAAAACATGTTTGACAGAACAAATGATATTCGCTATTCTACTTTTTTTGGAAGTGCTGGGAATGATACGTCTATCATTACAAAATATCCTGGTTCTGCTGCCGGACCCCAGATCAATGATTTGAAACTTATTCGCCTTTCTGAAATGTACCTGTTACGCGCTGAAGCATATGCTGAAAACAATCAGCTGGCTCTGGCTGCAGCTGATTTGAATGATGTAAGACGCGCAAGGATCGCTGGCTATGTTGATGTGAGTTTTGGTAATAAAGATCAGGCAATTGCGGAGATCATGAATGAGAGATTTAAAGAACTTTCGTTTGAAGGGTTCCGTTTTTTTGACCTGAAGCGAAAGGAATTGGACATCACTAGAAATGCATCCGATGTACAAAGTGCCAACTGGCAAAACCTAGATGCAGAAGATTATCGTTTTGCACTTCCTATTCCACAATCAGAAATGGATGCTAACAATCAAATGGTGCAAAACCCTGGATATAATTAATAATGCAGCTGTCTGTTAAGACAGTTGCTCTTTAACTTTATAAATTTTTGAACAATGCGCATTAATTGGTTAATGAAAATTGCGGTTCTGTCAACAGTATTTATGTTTGTTTTGCAGAGCTGTAAAAAACAGGATATTACCATCGCACCGGAACAGGCACACTTTGCCAATAAAACCAGCGATTCTTATTTTATTACTGGTCCTACGGTGAGCTATCCTCTCCTTGTTGGATTTACAACTGTTTCCAACCAGGATCGTACCATCAATATCAGTGTAAGCTCTCCAACTGGTGCTGTTGAAGGAACTCATTATTCCTTAAACACAAAATCGATTACAATTCCAGCTGGTAAGGCTCTGGATTCAATTATTCTTCAGGGGACATATAGCCAGTATCTGACACTGCGTAAGGATACATTAATCTTTACCATCACAGATGCTTCCGGAAAACCTTCCGACTACAACAGTACTTTAAAATTATTCATGCGGGGTCCATGCTTTCAAACAGAAATCGATGGGAAAATGAATGATTTGTTGAATGATTATAACAATACAATAGAGGTATTTGGAAGCGGAGCACCTTATGGACCCTACACAACCACTATTACAGAAGTGAACCAGACCAGTCCTACTACTGGTACTATCAAGGTGACTAATATCTGGGATACCGGTTGGGGTCCTATCACTTTTACTCTTGACTGGACAGATCCAGCTAATAGCAAGGTGAGTGTAGTTCCACAGTCAACAGGTATTGGTGATGCGGGAGACCTGAATGGTGCTTATGCTGGTATGGATGTAGCTGTTAGGCCTTTCGGTACGCAGACAGGTACCTTTTCTTATTGCAACCAGACTTTTACATTGAAATTTCAGTTGGGAGTTACCGGTCTTGGCTGGTTTAACAGCCTGTATACTGTGAACCTGGCGCGTTAATTATTAAGCCTTTTGATAATGAAAGCCACTCGCTTAGCGGGTGGCTTTTTTATTTCAGACCTTTTTTTTGCACATTCATCGAAAAAGCTAAAAAAGATTTCATCCAGCTTAACCAAAAATTAAAAAATTTGTTTTCGTTCATGTAAATTCATGCAGCTAAGCAAAGTGAAAAGAGGTCTCTATGTTTAGCCCTGTCCCCACTCTACGAAAACAAAAAGACTTAGTCTTTAATAACCACTAAATATTGCACATGAGAAAATTATTACTAATCATGCTCGGCATGCTGCTTTTCTGTGCGCAGCTGCTGGCACAAAACCGGACCATCAAGGGAAAGGTTCTGGATGAAGAAGGCAAGCCGGTTCCCGGCGCATCTGTTTCTGTAAAAGGTACCCGAACCGGAACAATCACGGATGCTAATGGACAGTTCACACTTGATGTTTCTTCCAATGCAAAAACCCTTGTTATCACAGGTGTAGGTTTTACCGGTCAGGAAATTACAATCGGCACACAAACGGAATTTTCTATTAACTTAAAACAGGACTCACGTTCAATGGACCAGGTGATCATCACTGGTTACACACGTGAAAAAAGAACACAGTTTGTTGGAGCGGCCAATGTGTTGACTTCAAAAGTTGTAGAAACTGTTCCTGTAGGTGCTTTTGACCAGGCATTACAGGGAAGGGCTCCCGGTGTTCTTGTGAATTCAGGATCAGGACAGCCCGGAACCAGCGCCAACGTTGTAATCCGTGGTATATCGTCTATCCAGGGGCAGGCACAACCTCTTTATGTTATTGATGGTATTCCTTTACCAGCCAGTGATATGCAAACCCTCAATCCCAATGATTTTGAATCTATCACTGTTTTGAAAGATGCCAGTGCAGCAGCTTTATATGGTGCACGTGGAGGTCTTGGCGTAATTGTGATTACCACTAAAAAAGGCAGACAGGGCGCCAGCAATATTCAATATCGTACACAAATGGGCTTTACCCAGGCTCCAAATGCCACCAATTTTGATATGATGAATACTGCGGAAATCCTGCAGTATGAAGAAAGGATTAAAATTGCCGGCACTCCCGGATGGAACTATTCAAAACTGAATCCATCCTACTCAGTTTTGCAACCTGGGTTTACAACGCTTGCCCAACAACAGGCACGTTATGATTTCCTACTGGACAGCTTCAGGAATATCAATACAGACATAGCTGATATGTTTTACAGGCAGGGATTTTCCCAAACACATGAATTGAATGTAAGTGGTGGTGCAGAAAAAACACGTTTTTATATTGCGGGTAGTTATTTCAACCAGCAGGGAACTGATATCCGTTCACAGTTAAAAAGATATACGGCAAGATTCAATATTGATCATACTTCAAATAAGGTCTCTGTTCAGTGGAATACAACGGCCGGTTATTCAAGAACAGATTATACAGAAGGTGAATGGTATGGAAACAGTACCAGAAATACTTTCCAGATGTCATGGAGAGCCAAGCCTTATGAGAATCCATACAGGTCTGATGGAAGCCTCATTTTTGGTTCAAGCACTGCACTTAATCCTAAAGTAATCGGCAATGCCATTGAAGGAATTGAGAATTCTACTCTTTACCAAAACCAGATCAAGGTAAATTCCGGACTTACTGTAGGATATAAACTTTTGCCATCAGTTACTTTACAAAACAGGTTTGGTATTGATTATGCCGGTGACCTCTGGCAACGTTGGATCAGGCCTGATTCCTATATCGGAAGCCTCTCCACATTCAATAAGGGAGCCATCTCTGAAGCTGCAAAAAACACTTCACAGCTTATCAATACCACCAGTGCAGTTTATGGAAACCGTTTTGGTGTACATGATGTTGAAGTAGGAGCTTATTTTGAAGTAGTAAGAGTTTTTCAACGCGCTCTAGGCTTTAATGCATTCTTCCTTGATCCAAGACTTCCGCAAACAGGTCAAGGTGCAGGAACTGCATCACAAGGCTACAATCCTTCAGGTACCAGTGCTAAATCCGGATATGGTATTCGTTCTTATTTTGGAACAGCCAGGTACACATTCAATAACAGGTATACAGTAAATGCCAATATCAGGCGTGACGGAACTTCAAGGATCGTAAATATTGATAATAGGGAGATCACTACATATTCACTTGGTGCCAGCTGGAATGCCATCAGCGAGAATTTTATGAAAAGCCAGGGAATACTCACTGATCTAAAAGTTAGAGGTTCTTATGGTTCTGTACCTAATATCGGTTCAATCTCTACCAGCAGTTACGGTGGCTTCGGTAGTCTTCTGACTGTAACAAATTATCATGGTACTCAGGTGCCGATCTTTGGTTCTACAACTTACGCAGGTGCTACACTGCCTGGATTGGTGCCTTCAGGACCTGGTAACCCCAATATGAAGATCGAGTATGTAAAGACACTTAACCTTGGAATTGATTTCAGCTTATGGACAAACAGGGCCAGGTTCAGCGTTGACTGGTACAATAAACAAACACACGATCTTTTTGCCCGCCAGCCGCTTCCTTCTTCTGCTGGATTTGGAATTGCTTATCCTCTGAATATTAATGCAGGAAGGATGAGCAACAAGGGTTTTGAATTCCTTGTTTCTGTTGACGTGATCAAAACGCAGAATATAGATCTTACCCTGGGTGCCAATCACAACATCAATAAGAACAATATTGAAGACCTCGGATTGGTTGATGAATATGTTCTCGGAACCTTCCTGATTAAAAAAGGTTTGCCATATGGTTCCCACTATACTTATCATTACCTGGGTGCTGACCCTGCAACTGGTCGCCCGGTTTATGAAACAAAAGATGGTGGAACTACCAATAACCTGGCACAAGCCGGTCAATTTGCTAAATTCGGAACCTATCTCCCTAAGCATGTAGGCGGATTTAATGGTGACTTCAGGGTCAAAAATTTAACTATCAGTGCATTTTTCTCTTACCAGTTTGATGCTGTAAGGAGCAATAATATCGAGAACTGGATCGTGAGAGGCACTGCTGGATATCAGGGAGCAGTAAATGGTTCAAAAAGACTGCTTACACAGCAATGGATGCAACCAGGAGATGTTAAGTATTATCAGGGACCTGGCTATGACAGGGACTTTACTTCATCAGACCTGCAGAAAGCAAATTTCCTTCGTTTCAGGAATTTGAATATCGCTTACCAGATACCACAGGTTAACATTGGTGGTACCAAGCTAATCAAAGGAGCTAGGTTTTATATCCAGGGACAAAACCTGTTTATCTGGAGTACATGGCGTGGTCCGGATCCGGAAGATAATAATAACATCAGTCTGAATGAATTTCCAAATCCAAGAATGGTCGTAACTGGTATTGATATCAATTTCTAAATTGAACAGACCAATTGCGGTAGACGTATTCTTAATAAATAAAAAAGCTAGAAATGAAAATTTATAAATTGTTTTTTATCTGGTCGGCTTTTCTTGCACTGTTTTCCTGCAAGAAGGTCATCGAGATCAAAGAGACTGATTTTATTGGTGGTGATGTTGCTCTTAAAACAGTTGAGAATAATGAGCAGGCCATCATTGGTGCTTATGCGGGTGTGAACGTTGAGATGGGAATTCTTCTCAATAGTTATTTCGCAGATGAAGTTAGGAAGTCACCCGAATTTTATAATGCAGCTACTACCCATGAATGGCAATATGGAACAACAGATGTAACCATCAGGGATAATTTCGTTGCACTTTCTCCCATGTATGCAGTTATTGACAGGGCCAACCGTGTACTGGGCGCCTTACCCAATGCAGATTCTACACGAACTGGAGACAATAACCTGAAATCCAGGTTGAGAGGTGAAGCATTATTCCTTCGTGCCTATGCGCATTTTGAACTGTTCCGTTTTTATTGTGATGTTTATTCTCCAACAGGTCTTGGCATGCCCTACATGGATGAGCCATCTATAAAACCACAGGCAAGAATTGAAATGGCGCCATATTTTTCTAAAATCAAAGCCGATCTGACAGAAGCTAAGGGGCTTTTGCCTAACAGTCTTGCAGATGTATTCAGAGCTAACAGGCTGGCGGTTTCCGGTTTGCAGGCAAGAATTGCCCTGTATATGCGCGACTGGACCAATGCAGTGACTTACAGCACAGAGTTTATCAATGCAATACCACTGGCTAATATTGCTACCTTCCCGGGAATATGGCAGCGTTCAGGTGATTTTGATGTTAGCAATGCCGAATCAGCATTCAAGCTGAAAAAAACAAACGTCGTAGGTGGAAGATTGGGATCGTTGTTCCGCGGTGTTTCTGCGAGTTCAACAAACATTGGAACTGTAGTATGGATTCCAACTGATGCCCTCTGGAACAGTTACGACCAGGTGAATGATGTTCGCTTCAGCAGCTTTCTGAAAAGCGAACCCCTTTTAACTGCTGCAGGACGCCAGCCACGAATCGTTCAGAAATATGCCGGAACAGGATATGGTACCGCAAATGAAAATGTTGCTGATGCCAAAGTGCTGAGAACAGCAGAGATGTATCTGATCCGTGCCGAAGCTCGTGCAGAGCTGGGAAGTATTTCCGGCAGCAACAGTGCTGAATCTGATATTAATACCTTGCGTGCAAACAGGATCACCGGTTATACTCCGGTAACATTTACAAGCAAGCAGGAAGCCATCGATGCAATTATGCTGGAGCGCTTTAAAGAACTTCCATTTGAAGGACATAGATTCTGGGATTTGAAAAGAAGAGGCTTGCCTGTTGTTCGTACTGGTATAGATGCACCAACACCGGCAGCTGCTACTTTGCCTGCAGGACATTTCAGGTTTACCCTGCCAATTCCTGATCCTGAAATGAAAGCAAATCCTTTAATGCAGCAAAATCCAGGTTATTGATCTTATTACGAAATGAAGTAAACCTACTATTATGAGTTTCCAAAAAATAATTTCTAAAATCATTTTGTTTGGTGCCACCGGGGTATTCTTTGTTGGCTGTAAGCCAAAAGAGTACATTCCAGATGGCCTGTCAAGCATTTCTGTAACTAATGTTGCTCCGGGTTCGCCCACAGTAGATGTGCTGGTTGATGGACTTGTAAGAAGCCAGACCCGTCTTAATTATGGTAGCACTACTGTTTCTGTCCCAGGTGCCTCAACATATTACCTGAGCATATATGAAGGTCAACATAATATAAAAGTATCAACTGATACTGCAAAAACAAACAGCCTCATAGATGTTAATGACAATTTTGAACAGGGCAGGGCCTATACTTATGTTGTTACAGATACGGTGCTCAATGGTAAATTAAAAGCGGTTCGACTGGTTGATGATTTGACCGTGCCTGCTACAGGCCAGGTAAAATTCAGGGCTATTCACGCCGCACCAACAACAGGAGCAGTGGATGTAACTTTTTTAAGAGCCAGTGGTCCTGACAGTGTTACCATCAGCAATCTTTCTTACATCGCCAATATCAGTAATCCTGATATTACTGCCTTGTCAAAATTTGTATCAGGTCCCGCCGGATCTTATACCATCAAGGTAAAACAGGCTGGTACACAAACCGTAGTTCTCTCTGCAACATCTACATTAACCGCAGGAAGAATTTATACGTTTTTTGTAAGGGGCGGTGCCAAATCTGTTCCACTTAGCATAGGTTCTCTTGCTAATTATTGATTCTGATTTCTATAAAAAATAAAGCCATCTCGAAAGGATGGCTTTATTTTTTCTGCACTTCAGAAAATATTATCAATTCATGATGTTTGAATGCTTCCCAAAAAAATAGATGAATCAAAACATCATCTGGCTTACTCTATTTTTATTTCAATATCCTTCTTAAAGTATTTCCCAATTCTGCACCATGTAGCCCTTCTGCAATGATCCTTCCTTCCGGATCTACCAATACATTATACGGGATACTATTCACGCCATAGAGCTGTGCTGCGGCACTGTTCCAGTATTGAAGGTCGCTGATATGTGTCCAGGCTAACCCATCCGCTTTGATGGCCTGCATCCATGATGCCTTATCCTTGTCAAGAGAAACGCCAAGTATTGTAAAATTTTTATCCCTGAATTCATTGTAGTTGGCAACAATATTCGGATTCTCCATCCTGCATGGCTTGCACCAGCTGGCCCAGAAATCTACCAGCACATATTTCCCCCTGAAGGATGAAAGCGAAACCATCTTTCCGCTTGTATCGGGTAGTGAAAATTCCGGAGCTTTATTCGATCCCAGTTTTTTCTTTTGTTCATTTAATGCAAGGTGTTCCGGAAATTTTGTGGAAGTCTGATTTAAAATGCCGGCGATTTCTGTTTGTGTCAATCCTGATTCACCAACTTCTCTACTTCTGACCTGGTAGGAACCTAGTGCATATAAAACAAACATTGGACTTTTGCTTTCCTCTATAGTTTTCAGGGCCTTGCTTTTCAGTTCTGAGGCTGCGGTTTCGTAATTGCTGAAAACCGTATTCACCATACTGTCTTTTTGTTGAATGGAAAAACTATCAGTAGGTGTGAGACCATTAAGACTGTCGATCTTTTTTTTGATGGAAAACAGGGATTGAGCACTGTTTCTCAATGAAGTTTCGAAATTGATTATCGCCTGGCTGGCTTCTGAACCCTTAACAGTATAATTATTCTCCGGACTGGCCAGATCCGCATTTACATTAATTGATTTCGCATCATTGATAAGGATTGCAAAAGGAAAAGGACTTTGATTCGTGCGCAAACTGAATAAGGACTCTTCCGGCACTTCGCTTTTCATAACAAATTTTCCATCTGCATCCAGCCTGGAAGAATCAACAATTAGTGGTCTGCTTTCGGCTGTATTCAACTCCAGGTAAATAGTAGCTCCATTGGCATTTTTTACCTGTCCTTCAACTGTAAAGCTTTTATCCTTTTTGTTCTCACAGGAGAGTAGAGCAAGAACTAACAGGAAATAAATGGAATTCTTCATTTCAGGGTTTTAATTTTTCTTTTATTTTTTCCGTCACCAGTTGCGCATCAGCAGTTCCGCCGGAAAGTTTCATCACTTCTCCAACAAATAAGCTGAGCAAACCTTTTTTGCCTTTTCGATAATCAGCAATTTTACCAGCATGTGTTTCTAACGATTGATTGATCCACTGATCCAGTTCTACATGCGAAGTTTGGATAAACCATCCTTTTTCTGCAATATGGTCTTCAATATTTAACAAAGGATCTTTGAGGAGGTCGGGGAAAACTTTCTGAACCGCAACATTATAGCTGATCCTTCCATTTTCTGTAAGACGGATTATTTCTGCCAGGCTTTTTAATGGAATCGACGCTTCTTCAGGCGGGATTTCGTTGGCAGAGAAATAATTTCTGACAGGACCAATGATCCAGTTAGCTGCAGATTTGAATTGGGAAGTATGTTCAGTAAGTTGAAGGAATAGCTGGTAGAGTTCCATATCACTACTTAGCTGTTCGCTGTCATAGGAGGTGAGACCATATTGCTCATGCAAAATATTTTTTATTTCTTCATGAAGTGGAGGCATTGAATTACGGATGTTTTCTATCACTTCATCACGGATATAAAATGGAGGAAGATCAGGCTCGGGAAAATACCTGTAATCATCTTCATCTTCCTTAACTCTTATAGAATAGGTAGTGGAACTTTGTTCATCAAAGCCTCTTGTTTCCTGCAGGATCTTTGCGCCTGAGCGATGCAAATCAATCAGTCTTTGTTTTTCAAATTCAATGGCCTTTTTAATGAAACGAATGGAATTGAGATTCTTGATCTCAACCTTTGTTCCTAATTCCTGATCTCCTTTCAGCCTCACGGAAATATTTACATCACACCTGAGATTACCCTGCTCCATATTACCATCACAAACATCAAGATGCCTGACCAGCTGGCGGATGCCTGTTACAAATGCCGCAGCTTCGGAAGCATCTCTGATGTCGGGTTCTGTTACGATCTCCAGCAAGGGCATTCCAGCCCTGTTGAAATCAAGAAAGCTGTCATCACCTATATTATCATGTGAAGATTTACCTGCATCTTCTTCCATATGAATGCGGTTGATCCTGATGGCTTTTCTGCTATGATTTGCTTCCACATAAAACCTTCCATCGCGGCATATAGGAGTGGTGTGCTGTGAAATCTGGTATCCTTTGGGAAGATCAGGATAGAAATAGTTTTTGCGGGCAAAATAATTGTGTTGAATGATTGTACACTCAGTAGCAAGGCCCAGTCGAACCGCTTTAGTAATGGCTTCGCGATTGAGTTTCGGTAAAGTGCCGGGATGACCTAAGGAAATAACACTGGTCTGTGTATTGGGCTCCAAACCAAAATTCGTAGAATCAGCACAGAACAATTTAGTGCGGGTGTTCAGCTGCGCATGTATTTCAAGGCCAATGATGATTTCATATTCATCCTGTTCCGGCATCAGGCAAAAATAGTTCTTTACAGGTCTTATGCAGATCGGATATGGTTAAGAAAAAACCCGGTCTTGATAAACCGGGTTTTTTCATATAGAACTATTAAGAAAAACTTGAACGCTGTTTTACAGGTCTGCTGTTTTCAGTTTTTTTGGGAACTTCACTTCAATGGTTTGCATCTTTCCTCCACGCTGAACTTTGAAGTTGAAATTGTATTTGTCCTTATTTTCTCTCAGCGTACGCATCACATCTTCAGTTCCTTTGATCTCCTTATCGTCAATACTCATGATGATATCATCTTTTTGAATACCTGCTTTGGCGGCATTGCTTTCATCGTCTACCTCCAGGACTTTTACTCCCTTGCCATCATCTGTATCCTGGATGGATAATCCCAGCCTGGGACGGCCACTGAAAATAAAAGTACCCTGCGCATTGAATGTTCTGGGGATTTCCATTGGATCCATATTTTCGAGGCCCTTCATCATCCCTTCCAGACGTGGCATGGCCATAGCATTCATCCTGATGCCCTTCCATTTTCCTAATTCTGTATTTACTTTTTGCTCTTTCCCATCTCTCAGGTAGTTGATGGTAACTTTTTCTCCAGGTTTACGTTTACTGATAGCCTCTGTAAGATCATCAGCGTCTTTAATTTTATCATCACCCACTTTGGTGATGATATCACCTTTTTTAAGTCCGGCTTTTTCAGCTGCACTTCCTTCTGTTATATTTTCAATCATTGCACCTTTGTCATCGTCTTCAGTATTCACACCCAGCATTGCCCTATTCTCATCCTCGTTAAAAAGTGACATATGGTCATCGTTGTGATCAAAGCTCCATACACCACCTATTTGTCCGGGAGCAACCCTGTAAAAACTGTTTCCATTCAGGGTATTCACCCGAACATTCACATCCTTCAGGTCTTTAATATCCTTTCCGTTTACGGTTACCTTATCACCGTTTACTTCGATGGTCATCTTTTCATTTTTATCTCCTGAACGGGTGATAATGATCTGCTGAACATCTTTTTTATCTTTCTCTTTTTCTTTCTCTTTTTGCGCCAGCAGAGAAGATGGTACGGTTAACATCGCAAGAGCGGCGATCACTAACCTTTTGCTGATAACTTGTTTCATAAACAAAGCGATTTTATTGACTACGTTAAATTTCGTAGATCAAATATAGAGGGAAAATTCTAATTACGAAAAGCTTCGCAAATGTTAAAATGCTGGAAGGCTCAAACTGCTCCCTTAACGGCCTGAATTACCTGATGAAGGGCAGAAATATCCTGTCCTCCGGCCGTGGCAAGAGTTTTCTGGCCTCCACCGCCGCCTTTGATCAGGGGTGCCACCTGCTGCCTGATCAGGGCTGATGCATCAAGGCCTTTTGCCACCAGAGATTCATCAAAAAGCAGAACCACACTTGCCTTGTTATCAATGGCAGCTGCCAAAGCGATGGCCGGAGTTTCCAGTTTTTGCTTGAGTTCAAATGCCAGTTTCTTTAAGGCATCAGCGCTATTGACCTGCACTACAGCACCAACAAAGCTGGCACCATTTATAGATTCAGCTTTCTGACGTAATTCTTCACCAAGAGCCCTGAGCTGTGCTGATTCCATCTTTTCAAGCTGTTTCTTCAGCGCAGTGTTTTCATCTGTTATCGCCTGGATGGCTTTGACCAGGTCCTTTGGATTTTTGAAAACTTCTTTTACCTGGTTGAGCAGTTTTATTTGATCTTCAACATAAGCAGCAGCAACTTCGCCACTCAGTGCTTCAATCCTCCGAACACCTGCAGCCACCGCGCTTTCACTGATCAATTTAAAATAACCCAGTTCTCCTGTGGAGCCCACATGGGTTCCTCCGCATAATTCAATGGAATACGAAGGATCCATAGTAACTACCCGAACCACATCACCATATTTTTCTCCAAACAAGGCCATGGCACCAGTTTTCATGGCTTCTTCCTTTGGCAGGTAACGGATGATCACGGGAATATTTTCACGGATTTTTTCATTCACAATATCTTCAACTCTCGAGATCTCTTCATCTGTCATCCTGCTGAAATGCGAGAAGTCAAAACGCAGGTAATCGGCATTCACGAGTGAACCTTTCTGCGTTACATGCTTGCCCAGAACCTCACGCAATGCTGCATGAAGCAGGTGAGTGGCACTATGATGTATGGCTGTATTTTTTCTTTTGGAAGCATTGACCTTCGCCAGGACCTTACCTTCTAAGGACGAAGGAAGTTTTTCGGTAAAATGAATGATCAGGTCATTTTCCTTTTTGGTATCGATCACTGGAAAGGATTCACTGCCGATCTGTAAAAAACCTGTATCACCTACCTGTCCTCCACTTTCTGCATAAAAAGGAGTGCGGTCCAATACCACCTGGTAAGATTCTTTGCCTTTGGCTTTTACCTTCCTGTACTTTACAACGGTGGCTTCAGATTCAAGCGCGTCATATCCAAGAAATTCATTCCCGCTGCCTTCATGAACAACAATCCAGTCTTCAGTATCAATTACACCTGCTTTCCTGCCTCTTTCCTGTTGCTTTTCTCTTTCTTTATTAAATCCTGCAACGTCTACTTCCAGTCCTCTTTCACCTGCTATCAACTGGGTGAGATCCAGAGGAAATCCATAAGTATCATTCAACTCAAAAGCTTCTGCTCCTGTAATAAGTTTATCAGAACCTGCAATGATGTTTTCAATCCGCTTCAATCCTTTTTCCAGTGTTCTTAAGAATGATTCTTCTTCCTCCCGGATTACCTTGGTAACAAAATTCTCCTGCTGGTGCAGTTCTGGAAATACAGTTTCGAACTGTCGAGCAATCACAGGCACGAGCTTATATAATAATGGTTGCTGGTGATCAAGGTAAGAGTAATAATAGCGTACGGCTCTCCTAAGGATTCTGCGGATCACATAACCGGCACCGGTATTGGAAGGCAGTTGTCCATCAGCAATGGTGAATGATATGGCCCTGATATGATCTGATAATACACGGAATGCAATATCTGATTTTGAATCTTCGCCCTTGTATTCCTTATTTGTGAGCTTCGCGATCTCACTGATCGTGCCTGTAAATACATCCGTGTCATAATTGGATGTCTTTCCCTGTATCACACGCACCAGTCGCTCAAAACCCATTCCTGTATCCACATGTTTTGCGGGCAATTGCTGGAGGCTACCATCTTTCAGCCTGTTGAACTGGATGAATACATTGTTCCAGATTTCGATCACCTGTGGATGATCAGCATTCACAAGGGTTTTGCCATCGATGCTTTTTATTTCCTCATCTGGCCTGGTATCCACATGGATCTCGGTGCAGGGTCCACAGGGACCAGTATCACCCATCTCCCAGAAATTATCCTTTTTATTCCCCAGCAATATTCTTTCCGTATCGATCCATTTGCTCCATTCATTTGCTGCTTCTTCATCTTTGGGCAGTCCTTCTTTTGCATCGCCTTCAAATACGGTCACGTATAACCTGTCTTTTGGAATATTCAGTACTGATGTAAGAAATTCCCAGCTCCATTCAATCGCTTCTTTTTTAAAATATCCTTTACCGGGATGGGCAGGATCGCCGAAGCTCCAGTTACCCAGCATTTCAAACATGGTATGATGGTATGTATCCACGCCTACTTCTTCCAGGTCGTTGTGCTTTCCGCTTACGCGCAGGCATTTTTGTGTATCTGCCACGCGGGGCCAGGGTGATGACTGGTTGCCCAGGAAATAATCCTTGAATTGGTTCATGCCTGCATTGGTAAACATGAGGGTGGGATCATTCTTTACCACGATAGGCGCGGAAGGAACAATATGATGTTCTTTTGATTTAAAAAACTCGAGGAACTTTGTCCGGATAGCTGCGCTGGTCATAATTAATTTGATATGTGCTGCATGGGGCATTTCCAAAGATCTTCAGAAGAAACTCATTAAAATCATTTTTGCCTGAAGATCCTCTTCCCAACAAATCGGTTGATTTTTGCCCCGGATGCCTTTATTTTTGTTAGCTTCCGCTTTTTGCGGATGGCAAAGGTAACATTAGCACCGCTTTTAAAAAGCGTCCGTAATCCAATTGGCCGATGAAAAAAATCAAATACTACTATAACACGCACACGCTTCGTTATGAGAAGCTTGTAACCCCACTGAGGGTGAAGCTGCTCCGGGTTTTTGGTTTTATTGCGGCCGCACTTGTCACTTCGGCCATCATTTCCTATTTCGCCTTTCAATTTGTGGGATCACCTACTGAAAAATTTTACAAAGCCGAAAATGAAAGGCTTTTGGACCGTTACCAGCAAATGAATGACAGGGTGAAGGAGATCCAGATGCAGATGTCGGAATTGGAGAAAAGGGATAATGAGGTCTACCGAAGTATTTTTGAAGCCAAGCCCATACCCGATAGTGCCCGGGCACAGGCCCTGGAGCGTCAGCAGGAAATTGCAAGGGTTGAAGGAATGCAGGGCAGCCAGTTGATCAACTCCATTTATTCAAGTGTCAATAATCTCAATTCCAGGATTGCTGCACAGAAAAAATCTTATACCGAGTTGGCGGGACTTTTAAACAACAAGGAAAAATTACTGGCAGCCACGCCAGCCATACAGCCTGTGAGCAACCAGGATCTCAGCAGGATTGCTTCAGGATTTGGTTACCGCATAGATCCTGTATATAAAACCGTAAAGTTTCATGCAGGACTTGATTTCAGTGCACCTCAGGGCACTCCGATTTATGCCACTGCTGATGGAACCATTAAAACCGCCGGCCTCAGTGATGGTGGTTATGGTAATCACGTGGTGATAGATCATGGATATGGTTATGAAACCTTGTATGGACACATGCTGCGTATCAAGGCAAGGCGTGGTCAGAGGATCAAGCGTGGAGAAGTTATCGGTTATGTTGGTAATACAGGTAAATCCACCGGTCCTCACTGTCACTATGAAGTACATAAGAATGGCCAGAAGCTGGATCCGGTTTACTTCTTTTATAATGACCTAAGCCCGCAACAGTTTGACCAGTTGCTGAAAAGAGCAGCTGCTTCCAATCAAAGCTTTGATTGACCTGATCCAAACTCCCCAACAAATTAATTATTCAAAATCGGCATAATCTTTTCCGCTTCATGGTTCTTTAGTCCTTAATTTTGGTAAGCTTCCATGGACAAGTCTTTAGCACAAATCACCTTTGAGTTTCTTTCAGAGCCTGCACAAGCGGAGGCTCCAAAAGAAATACAGGCAAGCCCTCCTTTACCTGAACAAAAGCCTTTGCCCAAAAGCACCACCAGGGGACGTAAAGCATTGAAAGATGTGATGGGTGAAGTGGAAAGAGTTGATGTGCCTGAAGATGAAATCCTTTTTCAAAAGCAATATTATTCTATTGGTGAAGTGGCTACCATGTTCAAGGTAAATACTTCTTTGATCCGCTACTGGGAAAATGAATTCGATATTCTTGAGCCCAGGAAAAATCGCAAGGGCGACAGGTTCTTCAAGCCTTCGGATGTCAAGAACCTGCAAATGATACATGACCTGCTGCGCAGGAGAAAATTTACCATTGAAGGCGCAAAGGATTATATCAGGAAGAACAGGCAGGCCAGTGAAAAATATGAGATGATACAGTCTCTACAAAAACTGCGGGCTTTTTTACTGGAACTAAAGGCACATCTCTGATTCTACATCTCTTACTATTCTTGCAATTTGGCGGGTAATTTTGCTTGTTCTTTAACAGCCTGCATCCTTTTTCATTTTTTATCCATCACTAAATTTGAACTATATCTATTCACCATGAAAAAGTCTGTTTTATTCCTCCTGATTCTTTTGAGCGGCTATGTGGTTTCTGCCCAGGCAGAAGTAAAAATAGAACCCGGAGGTACCAAGATCATCAAGGGTTTTATGACCAGGGATGAATTGTCAACAGATTCTTCTTTCAAATGGTTTGCACAGAATCAAAAAGGATTCAGTCCTGATAAGAATGCAGTAGAAGCTTTTAAGATCAATAAAGATTCAGTGAACCTCGTAATATTTGGCGGTACATGGTGCGAGGACACACAGAACCTACTTCCTAAATTTTTTGCAATGGCAGATGCAGCTGGATTTCCCCAGGATCGCATCACCATGCTGGGTGTAGACCGTTCCAAGAAAACCATCCAGCATCTTTCTGAAGCCTTCAATGTTACCCATGTGCCTACCATCATCATCATGAAAAACGGAAAAGAAATTGGCCGCGTGGTGGAGTATGGAAAATATGGTATGATCGACAGGGAACTGGGTGAGATCCTCATCAAAAATAAAAACCAGTAGGAATTATTGCTTCCGTTAAGAAACGATCGCCAGGTCCTTTCCTTCTGCAGCGATCCTGATCTCCAGTTCTTCCATTTTCTGTAAAATGAAATAATTCAGGTTTTGTTTGATGGCTGTAAACCTGCTCCATTCCATTTGAGGAGTAAAAAATTCAATGAAGATGATAAAGGCCTGCACCTTGATATCATTAAACAGAACCGTAGATGACTGAATTTCCTTAATCCCCGATAAATAAGTTTTAATGGCTTCCTGCAGCTGACTAACCTTTGCATGTGGCGTTTGCAGCTGGATAAATAAATTGATTTCACCTCTTATTTGTGACCGGAGTGATACATTATCAAGAATGCTGTCTACCATTTGTTTGTTGGGAACCGTTACATAGCTTTTTTCAGTTGTACGCAGCCTGGTGCTTCTTAATCCAATTCTTTCAACTGTACCCGATACCTGCTGCAGCTTGATAAAATCCCCGGTAGTAAAAGGTTTATCAAAGAAAATAACAAAGGAAGCGATCAGGTTCTCGAGGCTTTCTTTCAAAGCAAGTGCAATTGCTGCACCCACGATACTCAGGCCTGTAAGCAGGCTGCTGACGTTGTAATCAAATGCAAATTTCAGGATCATGACACCACCAATGATACCAATAAGAACTTTAAGGAAGTCCCTGAAAAAAACAACCAGCTGGTTATCGCTATGGTCTTTTGATTTTAATGCCCTGGCAGCAAGTACTGCAGCAATGAAGTCGATAATGCGTAAAAGAAGCCAGGTAAAAGCAATGATCTGAACTACGATGGCAATTGAAAGAAGTATTGACTGTAAAGGATATTTATAAAGAGTTACATTGAGTTCATCCGGAAATACAAGCCTGTAAAATGCTACGATTGAAACTGTAATCACGAGAAAAACACCAAGCGGGTGAATGATCAGGTCAATGAATTTTTGCTGGTCAAAATTCTTCCATGTTCTCCTGAAGATCCTGCAAAGCAGCAGGGCAATGTATTTTGAAATGATCCTGTTGATCAGCAATACAAAAATGATAACACCTGCTACCCAGAAATAATCCTTTACCGGGTTGCCCAGGAATTCCCTGTTAAAAAAATCATTCATCTCGGCTCCACTTTCCGATAAAATTAAAGCTTAGAAGAACATCAGAGACGGATTTGGTAGATCTGCAATTGTTGTGGAGAGAAGGAAACCAATTTGTCTGCACTAATGAATGCATGCACATAAGGTGCAAAAAATGGATTTTTTCTTTGCGATTGTAAATGAGTGGAAGTATTGTAGATGGTGATGAGTTCATTGCTGGTACTAATGATATGGTTCCTGTTTACAGCAATGCTTTTCCAGTTAATAAAAGGAAATTTTCTTTTGAAAGAGCCATAATTGTCAAAAACAAAAACCCCTGTGGCTGTATCTGCCAGGTACACGAGGCCGTTGTCATTTAGAATCTTTTGAGGGGTGATGCCTTGTCCAATTGCTGTTCTTAGGTCAGGAGTTTCCAATAAATGTTTTCCCTGTTCATCAATTTTTTTGAGCTTGCTGTCGTATTCATCAAAAACCCAGATGTTATTGTCGTATGAAAGACCAATAGCTGCAGGTTGCAGTATGGAAAAGTTTTTAAGATTTACTGTTGTGATATTGGCGAGAAAACGGTCCAGCACTACTACGCTTGAAAAATCTTTGTAGAATAAAAGGATCTTGAGAGGATTGGAAACATCCAGACTAAAAAGATTTCCATAATTCCTGTGCTGGTTATAAACGCCCACGGAATCTCCTGCTTCATTTATTTTTTTGATCTGGCCTGTAGAAGAAACAATATAAAGATTGCCCAGGTTATCGAGTGCTGCATCAGCAATATCGCCCTTATAGGTGCGTAGGAGACTGAAGCTGGTGTCTGCCTGTGAAAAGGAATCTGAAAAAAGCAAAAAGGTCAGTATGGTAAAAAATATCTTCAAGCTTTCCGGATGATTTTATCTTCTTTGCCTGTATAGGATTTTAGTTCGATAGTGTTTCCATCAAAAACAGCATAGGTAAAATAATTGATCCAGTCGCCCAGGTTAATATACCGGCTGCTATCATTCAGACGATAATCAATGGGCAGGTGTCTATGTCCGAAAACAAAATAATCTATTTTTTTTCTCTGCAGTTCCTGCCTGCAGTAGATTAGCAACCATTCTTTGTCTTCTCCCAAAAACTGTTCTTCACTCTGGCCGGTAGCAGCACGACTTTTCCTGCTTGAATAATTAGCGATGCCTATGCCGATTGCAGGTGGAAGAATTCCGAATAACCACTGGCATACGGGATTGCGAAAAATTTTCTTGAGTCTTTTATATCCATGATCTCCCGGGCCTAGTCCATCGCCATGACCAACGAGAAAAATCTTATCGTTAAACTCAAATTCAACAGGTTCATAATAAACAGGAACATTTAGCTCTTCTTCGAAATAATTTTTCATCCACATGTCATGATTGCCTACAAAAAAATGAATGGCAATACCCTGGTCTGCAAGTTCCGCGATAGTTCCCAACAGTCTGACAAAACCCCTGGGCACCACCTTGCGGTATTCATACCAGAAGTCAAACATATCGCCCACTATGAAAATGGTATGCGCTTCGCCTTTGATCTCATTGAGAAATTGAACGATCAGTTTTTCCCTTTGCAGGCTGCTTTCGGCATTGGGAGCACCGAGATGAAAATCGGATAGAAAGAATATTTTTTTACCTGGAGGAATTTGCATTTAAGCCTGGTCTTCAATTACAAAACAATATACTTCTTTTGGGCCGTGAACTCCAACCACCAGGGTTTTTTCAATATCTGCTGTACGACTGGGACCTGTTGCAAAGCTGATCATAGATGGAAGAAATTGCCTGTATTTTAATTTCATGGCATCAAGACCATCCTTAATGTCATAAACAAGTTGAGATGTCCGGGCAATACATACATGAATGGGTGCATACACACTCGGCACTCTTCCCTGGTGTACAGAACTGATCACAAGGCTGCCTGTTCTGGCTACAAGAAATTCACAACTGGTCAGTGATGCGTCGCAGCTGGCAATATCATCATGTAGCAGGGGAGTATGAACCAGGTTTTTTAATGGTTCTTCTTCACAATAGATCTTTGTCCACTGGTTCTGGTAACAGAGTTTTTGAAAATGCTCCAGTAATTCATTCTGGTCAAGACAAAAAACAAATTTTCCCTGCAGTGCAGTGAATTGTTCTGCAAATTCAACAACAAGATCCTGTTGCTTCGGCTGAAAAACTGAATCAGTACCTTCTGATTTGGGAAAAGGCAATGGCGTTGGATGTGCCAACGCCATGCGTATTTTTTTTAGAATATTATTCTTTGCTGGTGAATTGCTCATTTGACTCCAGGGGCCTGGTTGGTAACATTAGGATCATAAGGAGGAACTCCTTCACTGATGCCACCCTCAGGATGTTTTTCAGTTGGTTCAACATCAAGCAGGTGCTTGTCCTGGAAAGGACGAGGTCCGATCAATGCTTCAACATCGCTCTGGAATAATACTTCCTTATCCAGTAAGGCCTCGGCAAGTTTCTCCACTTCATTCTTTTTCTCTGTAAGGAGATTTTTAGTCCTCATATAGGCATCATCAATCAGTTTCCTTACTTCCTCGTCAATCAGCCTTGCTGTTTCATCAGAATAAGGTTTGGTAAATGAATTATCCTGCTGGGGATCGTAAAAGCTGATGTTACCCACTTTATCATTCATACCATACACAGTGACCATGGCATAACCAATCCGCGTGATCTGTTGCAAATCGTTTTGAGCACCAGTTGAGATCTTACCAAAGAAAATATCTTCACTGGCACGACCACCCAGGGTCATACAGATCTGGTCCAGCAACTGGTCAGTGTTATACAGATACTGCTCTTTTGGAGTGTATTGAGCATAACCCAGTGCAGCTGTTCCCCTTGGAACGATGGTTACCTTCAGCAATGGATAGGCATGTTCCAGGAACCATCCGCAAATGGCATGTCCTGCTTCATGATAGGCAATGATCTTTTTCTCATCAGGAGAAATGATCTTGTTCTTTTTCTCCAGTCCACCAATCACCCTGTCCACAGCATCCTGGAAATCACTCATGTCAACAGCGCTCTTATTCTTTCTCGCTGCTATCAGTGCTGCTTCGTTACAAACGTTGGCGATATCAGCTCCGGCAAAACCTGGTGTTTGCTCGGCGAGTTTATGAATATCAACTTTTTCAGAAACCTTGATGGGTTTAAGGTGTACTTTGAAAATGGCTTCGCGACCTTTTACGTCAGGCTTATCAATGGAGATCTGCCTGTCAAAGCGTCCGGGACGAAGAAGGGCAGTATCCAGTACGTCTGGACGGTTGGTAGCAGCCAGTACGATGATGCCCGTATCAGTTCCAAAGCCGTCCATTTCAACCAGTAGCTGGTTCAGCGTGCTTTCTCTCTCATCGTTGCTCATCATCATATTCTTACCACGTGCACGACCGATGGCGTCTATCTCATCAATGAAAATGATACAGGGTGCTTTTTCTCTTGCCTGTTTGAAAAGATCACGTACGCGGCTGGCGCCCACACCCACAAACATCTCAACGAAATCAGAACCGCTCAGGCTAAAGAAAGGAACCTGTGCTTCACCAGCCATGGCCTTGGCAAGCAGGGTTTTACCTGTACCCGGAGGTCCAACAAGAAGGGCTCCTTTTGGAATTTTACCTCCAAGAGAAGTATATTTTTTGGGATTTTTCAGGAAGTCAACAATCTCCATAACCTCAACCTTGGCTTCATCAAGTCCGGCAACATCAGCGAAAGTGATGTTGACGCGGGTTCCCTTATCAAACAAGGTTGCCCTTGATTTTCCAATATTGAAAATACCGCCTGGACCGCCTCCACCGCCAGCGCCACCACCCATTTTACGCATCAGCAGGATCCAGAGACCTACAAAGATGAGAATGGGTAAAATAGTCTGAAGGAAAGGACTGAACCAGTTACTATCCGCTGTTGCATCTTCAATAGCACGGGGAGCATCGGTATTGTCTTTATAGAACTGCCTCATATCATCCTTGAAGGATTCAACGGAAGCAACTTTAAAGGAAGCGTGGTAATCGTCCTTGGCACTCAGGTTTTTCCCGATCTTGCCTTCATATGCAGGCAGGGCATCAGGATTGAGTTTGACCCTTACCATGTTCCGGTTGGAAACAATGGTGTATTTGTTCACTTCGCCTTTGCGGATCATATCCTCAAATTTGCTCTGGGTGATTTCTCCGGTTGCAGAAGTAAAAGGATTAAAAACCTGAAAGCCTATAAGTATAGCGAATATGATGGCATAGATCCAGTAAATGCTAAACCTGGGTCCTTTGCGGGGACCGTTTTCTCCACCGTCTGTAGGACGGTTCGAGAATTTGGGAAGTCTTTTGTTGTCGTTCTTATATGGTTCCTGTGACATTTCTTTCGTCTTATTGTAAATGGTGCAAGTAATTGTTTTTTATCCGGATAATCTAAGCTCAGCGTACATTTAACAAACAGCACATCAGGCATGTTCTTCCAATGGCGCATCGCTCCACATCTCCTCCAGTTTATAGAATTTTCTTTGTTCAGGCATCATCACATGAACAACAATGTTTACATAATCAATCAGCACCCATTGCAGGTTCTGTTTGCCTTCATAATGGTAGGGAGATTCACCACAATTCTTTTTCACTTCATCTTCAATGGAGTCTGCTATGGCCCTGATCTGTGGTTGGCTGCTGGCGGTGCAGATGATGAAAAAATCAGCAACGGCTTCCGGGATCTTGCGAAGGTCAAGTGATACTACCTCCTCACCCTTCTTATCCAGTATAGCCCTTAAAATAGTTTTGAAGATTTTTGAATTCCTGTTCAGCCGGGCTGTTCCTTTCTTGCGATTTGCCAATGCTTCTAATGGTTCCAAATATTAAAATGATTTTATTGTCAACAAATAAATAGTGCAGCCTTTACCGTGATAACAAATTTTGAGTGCTTTTCTTTGCTCAAAAATAGGTTTTAATTGTCATCTTATAACCCGTTAGGTACACCTTTCATAGAGCTGCCAAGTGTTGACAGTACCAACAACTATGCCATGGGATTGGTACGTGCAGGTATGGCACATCATGGTACGGCGGTGTTTGCTCATGAACAAACAAAGGGGCGCGGTCAAAGAACGAAGGAATGGAGTTCTGAAGGAGGTAAAAACATAGCCATCAGCTTCATCATTGAACCTGAGCTAATTTCAACTCAACAGATCTTTTTCCTTAGTATGGCCATGGCTGTAGGAACGCTCAATTTCTTTAACAACTTAACTGGAAATGAAGCCCTGATCAAATGGCCCAATGATATTTATTGGCGTGACAGAAAGGCAGCAGGGATACTGATCCAAAATATCTGGCAGGGTAATTCCTGGAAATATGCAGTGGTTGGGATTGGAATTAATGTAAACCAGGTTGAATTCGGATTACTTGGAACGCGTGCCGTTTCTTTAAAACAAATTAAAGGGAAGGAAGAGAATCCTTTACACCTTGCCCGTGAACTGGGAAATTATCTCGAAGATTCTTATCAATTATTAAAGAATGATCCAGCCGCAATAGCAACATTATACAGGAAGCAATTATATAAGTTAAACCAACCTGTAAAACTTAAAACCGAAAACCGGATTTTTGAAGCAGTGATAATAGGAGTTTCGGATTTGGGACAGCTGGAAGTTAATACCGATAAAACAGAACGATTTGATGTAGGAGAAGTGGAATGGATCATTTGAGTGTTATTTTGATTCCAGGGTTTTAATGATTTCTTCCGCATGCGCCTTATTTTTTGGCCTTAAAAAAATCCTGCTGATCATTCCCTGTTCATTGATCACGAAACTGGTTCTGTGAAGACCCATATATTTTCTTCCATACAAATTCTTTTCTCCCCACACTCCATATTTGTTGATGATCTTGTGTTCAGGATCAGAAAGCAGGGTAAAAGGAAGTTTGAATTTTTCCCTGAACTTCCTGTGGCTGTGTTCATCGTCAGGAGAAACACCGATCACCTGGAAACCTTTTTTGCGCAGTAAGACATAGTTATCACGCAGGTTGCAATTCTGCACGGTGCAGGTTGGCGTATCGTCTTCGGGATAAAAAAACAATACAAGTTTCTGTCCTTTGAAATCACTTAATGCAATTTTATTTCCGTCCTGGTCTGTACCGGTAAACGCCGGTGCCTTTTCTCCTTCCTGTAAATGTGTTGCCATAGTCTTATTTCGGTGCAAATTTCTGTGTTATTACTGAAAGAACAGGAAGAAGCTTATCGTGTTACTGTCCATGTTTTCTCTGTTAGATTTCCTGCCACATCTTCTACCCTGACTTTTAATTCATGCTTTCCCCTGGGGAATTTTTCATCGAAATAATAGATCCAGGTTTTTCCCTTGTCGTTGGTGAATCGCAGCCACTGGCCATCCACTTCCGCACGAAAACTCCTGATCTCTTTGAAATTATCAGTAGGTGTAAATACAATTCTTGATGCACCAGAAAGATTAGTGGGAGGATTGTTGAGTCGAGGAGCTTCTGTATCAACAAAGGCCTGGTAAGTTCCAAACTGCCTGAACTTCGCACTGATCCAGCCATTTTTCTGCCATTCGGCTTTTTGCAAAAATGTGCGGGTACCTGCTACGTTGCGGATCACAATCTTATCCTTCCATTCTTCTGGAATATCCTTTCGTTTGATGCGGATCGTAACTGAATCATGCGAGGGAATGGCGTGGCTAAGAAATCCGAACAATGCTGATACGGCACCGGCTGCGTTATTGTCGCTTTCTTTGAAATTAACATCTACCGTATCATAGATCGTTCTTTCCGTTGTAAAGAGTTCAAAATTCTCTTTTTCAAAGATGTTGACATTGTTGGGAAGGAAACGTTCATCATTTGTTTCCTTAATCGTTCTCGCAAGTGAAGGATCATATTGGATCCTGAAATTGATTCTTGAAAGATTTTTTGCAGCGTCTCTGACTTCAATGCTGATCTCATGAGGTGATTCATCATTCAGGAAGATAATGCCATCTTTTTCCGAAAGGTAATAACCAACTTTCTGTGCGCCCGGCAGTGGGGTGATGTGTTGTAAAGCACCACCACCGCGTGTTTTAAAAGGAAGATCAAGTTGGGCATTGATATAGCGTGTATCATTATAACTGATGTCGTCCAAGGCAAATCCGGATACCGGTTTTCCATCCATAAAAACCTGTGCACTGTAGATTCCATTTGGATTGGGAGTTCCAGTAAACCTGTCAACAGCACCGATGGCGAAACTGACCCTGTTGGAACCTACTCTCACTGCATTACCGGTAATGGTATAATGGCTGCCTGTTCTTTTCAGTGAAAGCATTTGGGGTGATTGCATATAAGTGCTCCTGTTTCGGTCATACATGGCAAGCCTTGTAATCGAGGGAGGAACGCCATCCGGTATCGGGAATTTAAAAAGCAGGGGGTTGAGGCAGTTCTCAGTTTTGGTATCTCTTATCTCGAAATGAACATGGGGTCCTTCAGAGCCACCAGTACTTCCACTTCTTGCAATGTAATCTCCCTTCTTTACCGGGAATAAATTTGGTGGAAGCTCAAGGTTGATGCGCCATGATTCTTTTTCATACTGCTTTTGTTTTACATAAAATTCCAGCGCCGGGTAAAATGAGTTGAGATGTGCATAAAGCGTGGTGTATCCGTTGGGATGATTGATATAAATAGCCTGTCCAAAACCACCCGGTTCAACCGATACTCTTGAAATATAACCTTCAGCAGATGCATATACTGGCAGGTTCACTTTTTGCTGGGTTCGTATGTCAAGTCCCATGTGCCAGTGATTGGTCCGTATCTCTCCAAAATTGGCAACCAGTTGCATGGGAATATTCAGGGGGTGCCGGAAATAATTCTGAGGATAAGGGTTTTGCTGTGCCATGGCAATTCGTGTAAAAAACAACACAACTGTAATGATGCCCGTCATGATCTTCATTAGTTCTTCCTTTAAATGGACAAATATATAGCGAAGCTTAAGCTAAGTTCTGCCTGCTTTAAGGCAAAAGCCATTCCTTCTGAATGGTATGATATTTTATTATATCACGCTGATAAAATCATTTTTTGAAATTTAAATTATCATACTATGCGTAAACCAGGTTTAGGTGGCCTGCTGTTATTAGGTGCAGCAGCCTTCGGAGCATATAAGTATTCCAAAATGAGTGAGCAGCAAAAATCAGATCTGAAAAACAAGGGAAAGAAGTTTGTGGATGAGAACTTGGGAAGCCTGAAGAATGCATTTGGTGGAAGCAGGAGAGAAACCGCTAATTCAACAGGTTCCAATTACGGAAACAATGGACCGCAGATCTGAGTTCTTTCAGAAAAAGATCAGGGGTTGCTTCGGCAGCCCTTTTTTATTTAAGGAGAAGACAGGGATATAAACATATGAATGGTGATTTTTAATCAACAAAACATGAACATCATTTTAAGAAATTACTTCCCTTCATTTTTTTGCTTTCCATTAGTTTTGCACCCCGGGTTCATCCCGGTTTTTTTATAGCTATATAAAGCCAGAATTTGATCCCGGTTTGAAATACCTGATATCTCAACCGGAGTAAGCATCCAAAGAATTCAAATTATGCCCAGAGATAATTCCATTCAATCAGTATTAATTATCGGTTCAGGACCCATCATTATCGGACAGGCTGCTGAATTTGATTATTCAGGCACCCAGGCAGCACGTAGTCTTCGTGAAGAAGGTGTGCGAGTGATCCTTATTAATAGCAATCCCGCTACCATCATGACAGATCCTATGATGGCGGATCGTGTTTATTTACTTCCTCTTACCGTGGAAAGTATAGAACAGATCCTGGAAGAGAACCAGATTGATGCTGTTTTGCCAACCATGGGAGGTCAGACCGCTTTGAACCTTGCTAAAGAAGCCGAGGACCTGGGGATCTGGGAAAAATACAATGTAAAGCTGATCGGGGTAGATATAAAAGCAATTGATAAAGCTGAGGACAGGGAAAAATTCAGGCAATGGATGATCCAGCTGGGAGTTCCTGTTGCACCTGCTAAAACAGCCAACTCATTCCTGGAAGGAAAGGAATTTGCACAGGAGATTGGTTTTCCCCTGGTAATTCGTCCCTCCTTTACCCTTGGTGGTACTGGTGGTGGTTTTGTTCACGGGCCTGAAGATCTGGATGAAGCCCTTCAAAGAGGTTTGCAGGCTTCTCCCATACATGAAGTTCTTGTTGAAAAAGCGGTATTGGGATGGAAAGAATTTGAGCTGGAACTTTTAAGAGATGCTGCTGATAATGTTTGTATCATCTGTACGGTTGAGAATTTTGACCCGATGGGAGTTCATACGGGTGATTCCATCACAGTGGCACCAGCAATGACCCTAAGCGACAGGGCTTTTCAATTGATGCGTGATACAGCTATCATGATGATGCGCGACCTTGGAAATTTCGCGGGAGGCTGTAACGTGCAATTTGCACTGGATCCGGATAAAGAAGGCATCATTGCCATCGAGATCAATCCGAGGGTGAGCCGTTCTTCGGCACTGGCATCAAAAGCAACTGGTTATCCTATCGCCAAGATCGCAGCCAAGCTGGCCATTGGTTATACGCTGGATGAATTAAAAAATCCAATTGTTCAAACCACTTCCGCTTATTTCGAGCCTGCACTGGATTATGTGATCGTGAAGATCCCCCGCTGGAATTTTGATAAGTTCAAAGGAGCCAATGATACGCTTGGACTGCAGATGAAAAGTGTTGGTGAGGTAATGGCCATTGGCCGCAGCTTTACCGAAGCCATTCAGAAAGCCTGTCAAAGCCTGGAGAATAATGCAATTGGATTGGGATATTATGGTAAAAGCGCCATGAAAGCGGAAGAATTGCAGGAGTACATCAAGGTTCCAAAATGGGATCGCATCTTCCGTATCAAGGATGCCCTGATGTTGGGCATCAGCGTAAATACCATTGCCAAGGCTACAGGTATTGACCGCTGGTTTATTTACGAGATTCAGAAGATTTGCAATATTGAAAAAGAACTGGCCAATTACTGGATGGAAGAACTTCCTCTGGAACTACTCAAGAAAGCCAAGATCCATGGCTTTAGTGATGAACAGATCGGCAGAATAGTCCAGGATGGCAGCGAAGAAGAAGTGTATCAAAAAAGAAAAGAAGCCGGTATAACCAGAGTATACAAAATGGTGGATACCTGCAGTGCGGAATTTGAAGCAAGGACACCTTATTTCTATTCTACTTTCGAGGAAGGCCATTCCAATGAAAGCAGGGTAACAGATAAAAAGAAGATCATTGTGCTGGGCAGTGGCCCTAACCGTATAGGACAGGGAATTGAATTCGATTATTGTTGTGTTCATGGCCTGCTTGCCATCAAGGAATGTGGTTATGAATCCATCATGGTGAATTGCAATCCTGAAACAGTTTCTACGGATTTTGACATGGCAGATAAGCTCTACTTCGAACCGGTTTATTGGGAGCATTTATGGGAGATCATAGAACATGAAAAGCCGGAAGGAGTGATCGTTCAGCTGGGAGGTCAAACTGCGTTGAAATTGGCAGAAAAACTTCATGAGCGTGGGATCAAAATCATCGGTACTTCCTATGATAATATGGACATTGCCGAAGACCGCGGCAGGTTCAGCGATATGTTGAAAGAGCTTGATATTCCTTATCCTGAATATGGAACCGCTTTTACTGTTGATGAAGCAATTGAAGTGGCACAGCGGGTAGGTTATCCTGTATTGGTACGTCCCAGTTATGTATTGGGCGGACAAAGAATGAGGATTGTTATCAATGATGAGGAAGTAGAAAAAGCTGTGATCAGCTTGCTCAAACATATTCCTGGTAACAAGATTCTCATCGATCATTTCCTTGACCGTTGCCAGGAAGCTGAGATCGACGCCATCTTTGACGGCGAGGATTTCCATGTGATGGGTGTAATGGAACATATTGAGCCTGCAGGCATCCACAGTGGCGACAGCAATGCGGTATTGCCAGCTTTCAATCTGCCACCACTGACGGTTACAACCATGGAATATTATGCTGAGAAAATAGCACGTGCCCTGAATATCAAAGGACTCATCAATATCCAGTTTGCGATCAAGAACGGTAAGGTTTACGTGATTGAAGCCAATCCAAGGGCATCCCGCACCACACCATTCATTGCCAAGGCTTATGGCATTCCTTACCTGAATATTGCAACTAAGATTATGATGGGTGAGAACAAATTGAAGGATTTCAAATTTGAGAAAAAGCTGAATGGATTTGCGATCAAGGAACCGGTATTCTCATTCAATAAGTTTCCCAATGTAAATAAGGAATTAGGTCCCGAAATGAAAAGTACGGGTGAAGCCATCCGCTTTATCAAGGATTTGCGAGATCCTTATTTCAGGCAGTTGTATAAGGACAGGAGCATGTATTTGTCGAAGTAGTTGATAGTTCATAGTTCATGGTTCATAGTTCATGGCAGATGGCATATAGCAAATGGCTAATAGAATACTCACCACTCACCACTCACTACTCACCACTCACTACTCACCATAACCCACCATTATGAATCGCGAAATATTGCTACTTGAAGAACAGATCAAGGATGCTTACGAAGGCGAACCCTGGTTTGGCAGGAATATTAGGGTATTATTAGATGAGATTCACGAAGAAATCGCATTTAAAAAACCTGCCGGACAGCACAGCATTGTAGAATTGGTTTGGCATATGATAAACTGGAAAGAGTTTGCCATTAGCAGGCTGAGGGCTGATGATTCAAAGCCCCTGGAATATTTTGAGGTTAATGACTGGCGTGAGCTCGATGCTGACGATAACTCACTATGGGAAAAAGGATTAAAGGAACTTGCAAGAATTCAGAATGAATTGGTGGAAGTGATTCAGCAGCAGAAAGATCAGATGCTTGAACATTTTGTACCGGGCCGGACTTATACTTTCAGGAAATTATTATATGGCATCCTGCAGCATGATATCTACCATATCGGCCAGATCGCTTATCTGAAAAAATTGCTGGAAGGGGAGAGATAATCACTTCAAGAAACATCCACTAAAAAGAAGGCCCGCCCTAAAAAGAGCCGGCCGTTGCTAACCTATGAAAAACACCAGATTCAAATATAGTTGAAAAACAACTTTATTGCAACAGTGTCCTTGTTCTTTTGTTAGCACGGCTTCCCTGGCGGTTTTCTTTACGTTCGATGACCTCCTGCTTTACCTTTTCAACGAAGTCATGTTCATGCTTAAAGACCTCGTTGCTGCGCTGATCACCAATAACAGGTTTGAACTGATCACGGAAACGCAATCTCAACTCGGCGATCTTTTGCTGGAGTACTAATCTGTCACCCCGGAACTCCTGCTTGGTTGATCTGAGTTGTTTCAGGTAATCAAGGAATATAGGTTGGAATTTTTCTGCCTCTGCCTTCGAGAGGTTTAATTTATTCTGGATGTACTCCACCATCTTTTCGCGTAGCTTGCCACCCGCATCATCATCATCCTGTGCGAATGAAGTGAAAGTGGTTGCAAACAAAAACATCAATAGGTATATTAATTTTTTCATTGTTCCATTAATTTAAATCAAACGCTTCATCATCTGTTGGAACCTGGTCTAGAAAGGCTTCGAGTTCGGTATCGGAAACGTCTTTTAATAGTTGTTTTACTTCTGTTGTATTCTGCACGGTTGACTTATCATCAAGTAAAGAAGCTGAACTTGTTTTGATAAATGCATTCAATTCTTCTGTGCTGGCTTTCTCAATTTCAACTGCAACCGGGTCATTGCTGATTTTTACATTTGTGCCTCTGTTAAAATAGGAAATGCCGGAAAGAGTAATAATACCGGCGATCATCGCTGCTACCGCCAGTCGCATCCATTTCCTCTGAAACATTGGAACTACTTTGGTCTTACGATCTGCAATTTTTTCAAGTATCTGTTCTGGTAGCTGTTCAAAATAACCTGTAGGAACCTGGTAAGGATGGGTCTTGTCAACAAAAGACAGAACCAGTGATTCTTCATCCCAGGTAATTGCGGGCAGGGTTTCTATGGCCTCTTCAAAATAATTTTCGGGTAAATCATAAGGCATTTGTCTTGAAATGCCTGCAAGCATGGGCGATAACTGGCTTATTTCAGCTGATGCTTCTGATTGGGAATCCCTGATCTTTGACATAATGGAACCAGCAAGACCTTCAAAATAACCATCGGGTACGCCAAAGGGCGTTCCTTTTTGGTCTGAAGGTAACTGGCTGTTCAGTTCATTTAATTCATTATTTATGTCATTGGGGGTATTCATCGCGGGGTTGAGACGATTTTAGCGCTTCAAAGTTTAATGATTTTTGATGTAATCCTCTATTTTTTTTACTGCATGATGATAGCTTGCTTTCAGTGCTCCTTCACTTGTTCCGAGCATCCTGCTCATCTCTTCGTATGGCATTTCGTCGTAATACCTAAGAGTAAATACAGCACGTTGTTTTTCAGGTAGTTGCTGAATAGCAAGTTGCAATTTCCATTCAAGTTTCTGGGGATCAAAATGCTTGTCTGCCTTGATCTTATTGCTCAGCCCTGTTTCTACATCGCTAAGGCTTACGGCAGCCCTTTTTTTCTGGCCTTCAAGGAATGTTAAACATTCGTTAGTTGCAATACGGTAGAGCCAGGTATATAGCTGGGAATCTTCTCTGAAGTTGGCCAGGCCGTTCCAGACCCGGATAAAAACATTTTGAAGCACATCATTGGTATCATCATGGTCAACGATCATTCTGCGAATGTGCCAGTAAAGTTTTTCCTGATACTTTCGGATGATGGATGTAAAGGCGGCTTCCCTGGTCTGGGGTTGCCTGAATTGCATTAATAACTCTGCATCTGATCTTTCTGTTATCGCCATTATACTGGATTTGATCCATCCTTTAGATAGATGGGGGTAAAGATAATTTTTATGACAGAACTGAAAAGATGCATTTTTATGCGGAAGGCTGGCAGAGTTGAAGCCTTAAATAATTTCAGTTGCCGTTATCCAGGTTATTATTTTTGTGCACCTACTAAGGCATTGTAATTCACTTCCATGAAATTATTCCTGATACGTTATTTCAAAATCAGTTTTGTTTATTTGCAGCTGCACCGGCTGTTTTCCTTTTTTTCTTCAGCTTTTCTGAATGCTTATTATCTGACAAAACTATCTGCCTGGGCTTTTAAGAACAGGAAAATCGAATACAATGATTTCCCTTCCAAATGGGATTATAATAAAAGGTTCAGGCTTTACGAATGGGTTTTTAAAACCGAAAACTTATCGGACCAGGCGATTAACTATCTCGAATTTGGTGTGGCGCAGGGTGCATCTTTCAGATGGATGCTCGAAAAAAACAGGAATGCAGAAAGCCGGTTTTATGGCTTTGATACTTTCACGGGCCTGCCTGAAGACTGGGGCCCTTTTAAAAAAGGATATTTCGACAATAACAGCCAGCCGCCCGATATCAATGATAACAGAGGCAGTTTTTACCAGGGATTGTTTCAGCAAACCCTACCTGGATTTCTAAAGCAACTGGATTCATCAAAACGAAATGTTATCATGCTGGATGCTGATCTTTATTCAGCCACACTGTATGTATTAACAATGCTGGCACCTCATCTTAAAAAGGATGATATCGTTTTCTTTGATGAATTTGCGGTACCCACGCATGAATTCAAAGCTTTTGATGATTTTGTCCAGGCGTTTTACACCAATTTCAAATTGATAGGGGCTGCTAATAATTATTATTTTGTAGCCTTCAAAGTGAATTAAACCCTTCTGTGTTTTATTCACTAGTCCCTTCAATTACAGTTGAAAGTATTGAACATAATTCATCGTAGTTATTGGGCTTTACTATAAAAGAGTGGGCGCCCAATTCACTTGTCTCCCTGCGGTCTTCAGGGCTTGATGAAGTTGAGTAAATGAAAACCGGAATCTCTTTCAGTTGTTTCCTGGACTTTGCTTCTTTAAGAAACTTTTTGCCATTCATTCTGGGCATATTGAGATCCACAAAAATCAAATCCGGCAATTTTTGTGAAGTAGAAAGTTTTTCCAGAGCGTCAATGCCATCAATGGCTGTTTCTATGATGATTTTCGCATCAACTGTGCGCAGGGCGTCCTTAAACACAAACTGATCATCCTGATCGTCGTCAATTAAAAAAATGGTTTGGACTGTCATCTTCCCAAAAATATCATAAGGCTATTAAATAGGTTTCGATTTTGGTTAACTTTATCTATTTCGCCCTTATTATTAATCATCATGGACCTTTCACCTGAAGCCATTCAGGCAGTGGATCCTTCCCTGCCTGGCAATAATCACCATATAGAAGTACTCATTGCCGAACAGGGTTTGATCCTGGAGATGATTTCTGGCGGAAAAGAGTTGCCCGAGATCTTTAAGGCAATCGTATTATGGGCGGAAAAAGAAAGCAGGGATGAATTAATGGCTTCAATTTTATTGGTGGATAATGCCAATAATAAATTATTACACGGTTCTGCTCCTTCTCTTCCTGAAGCCTATAATAAGGCCATCCACGGAGTATCCATTGGATATGGAGTTGGATCTTGCGGTACAGCAGCCTTTACCGGCAAGCCGGTGATTGTTGAGGACATTGCTTCGGATCCTTTATGGAAAGATTATAAAGACCTGGCGCTCTCTCATGGTCTCAGAGCCTGTTGGTCAATTCCCCTACTGGGTCGTAACAACCAGGTGCTGGGAACTTTTGCCATGTATTACCGTAAGCCTAAATCACCTTCTTCTTATGACATGCAGGTATTGCGACTGATCAGCAGCACCGTGAGGCTGGCAATTGAATGGAAAAGATCTGAAGATGAAAAAGAAGAACTATTTGGCAGGGAAAGGAGATCAAGCGAAAAAGTTAAGGAAGAAAGACAAAGATTTTACAAGTTATTGATGCAGTCACCCGCCATGGTTGCAGTTCTTCAGGGGCCAGAACATGTATTTGAACTGGCTAACATGAAATACATGGAAGCAATAGGTGTTCAAAGGGAAATTTTAGGAAAGCCTGTACGTGAAGCCCTACCAGAAGTAAAAGGCCAGGGACTTTTTGAATTGCTCGACAATGTGTACAAAACAGGTGAGCCCTTCGTTGGAAATGAGATCAAAGTCAGGATCAATAAAAATGAAAAAGGGCTGGAAGATATTTATTTCAATTTTGTTTACCAGGCCATTCTTGATGATCAAAATACTCCTGAAGGAATTTTTGTTCATGCTGTGGATGTTACAGACCTGGTTAAGGCAAAACTTCGGGCTGAAAAAAGCGAGGAGATGTTCCGCAGCTATGTAATGAATGCGCCAACACCAATTGGTATTTATATTGGAAGGGAAATGCGGATCCAAACAGCTAATGATGCCATATTAAAAGCCTGGGAGAAAGATCGTTCGGTGGTAGGCAAGACCTTTCGGGAAGCACTGCCAGAATTGGAAGGACAACCATTCTTCCAGTTACTTGATGATGTATATACAACAGGAGAAACTTATGAAGCCAAGGAGGAAAGAGTTGGCCTTCTCAGGGATGGAAAAATAACACCCACCTTCTGGAATTTTACTTATAAGGCCATCAGGAATGAAGATGGGGAGATTTATGGTGTAATGAATACTGCAGCAGAAATCACTGACCTGGTTATTGCCAAACAAAGACTGGCTGAAGCAGAAGAAATTCTTCGTTCTGCAATTGATATCGCGGAATTGGGAACATGGAGTATGGACCTTGAAGAACATCACACCAGCAGCTCCGAAAATATTATTCATTGGTTTGGTTTAACCGGGCCAGTTGTAACCCTTGATGAAATCATAAGCCGTATTCATCCTGATGACCAGGAACTGATGGCAAAAGCCATTCAGAATGCGATAGATACCCACGGAATTTATGAAGCTGAATACCGCGTTATCCATCCACAATCAAAAAGGGAAAGGGTGATTCATGCAAAAGGACAGTTTACAAAAGATGAAAACAGCGGAAAGTCATTACTCAATGGTGTTTGTCGTGATATTACTTTGCAAAGACAGACAGAAAAAGAACTGGCTAAAGAAGTAGAAAAAAGAACTTATGAATTAAAACAAGCTAATAACGAATTGAATTCTGTGAATGAAAACCTGAAGCAGTTTGTTTACATCGCCAGCCACGACTTGCAGGAGCCTCTGCGTAAGATCAATATGTTCTCGGATCTACTTCGAAAAAAATCTGATGGCCAGCTGGATGAAACAGCAAATAATTTTCTTGCAAAAATTACCCAGGCTTCACAGCGAATGACCAACCTGATCAAGGACCTTCTTGATTTTTCAAGAGCAGATGCGGGAGAAAAAAGGTTTGTAGAGATTGACCTTAACCAGGTACTTAATAATGTAGTTGAAGATTTTGACATGATGATCCAGCAGAAAAATGCGATCATAACAGTAGATCAACTTCCAACATTAGAGGCAATACCAGTTCAAATGAACCAGTTGTTTTACAACCTCATAGGGAATGCCTTAAAATTTGCGAAAGATGGACTGCCTCCTTCGATTGCTGTAAGTTGCAGGCAGCTTACACCTGGTGAGGTGAATGAGCATGAAGAGTTAAATCAAAACGAGCATTACTATGAGATCATTGTGCAGGACAATGGAATAGGATTCAACCAGCAATTTGCCGACCAGATATTTATCATGTTTCAAAGACTTCATGCAAGAGAGCAATTTGATGGTACTGGGATTGGCCTTGCCTTATGCAAAAAAATTGTAGACAATCATAATGGAATCATTTACGCTGTGAGCAGGGAAAATGAAGGAGCTGATTTTCATCTGATCTTACCTGTGCGCAAAAAATAAAATTGTTTTCATTTTCCATGTCTTGTTGGAAAATCAGCAGGAGAAGAGTTGAGGTGCTGAAGCTTTTGGTGCATGGCTATGGATATTTCGCTTAACTGTTTTCTCTGGATCTTTACTTCGTCCCAGGCTGAACCTGATAACAATGCTTTTTCGAGTTCCCTGGATTTGGTTTGGTATAAACGCTCCAGGATGGAGTAATCGAGGTTTGAAAAATTTGTTTTCATACGCGATTTTTTAAACGAACCCTTCTTTTAAGTCAGGCCTAAGACAAGCTTGCTTCAAAAAGGTTTAGTTCAGCAAAAAACAATTCCAATCAAAGGTTATCCAGAATAAGAGTCAGTATGCTTCATTTTATTACCGTACAGGTTTTATTCTAATTCAGGGCTGCAAAAGCAAAGATTGTTCCGGTTTGATTTCCATTCTATAAAAAACCCCGCATAAAGCGGGGTTGCTATTCAAACTCAATTGATTTAAATAGATTCTGAACTGCGTCCTCTTCCTCTTTCAAGGTTGCCGCTTTCTGATTGTTCACCCAATCCTTCTTCACTAATGCGGCCTAATCCAGGCTCACTGTTTCCACGTTGTTGCTGCTGTTGCTGAGAACCAGTTTGTTCATAACCACGATCGGGTGTATTACGAACATTGCTTTCCTGTTGTTGATTCTGATTTTGATTACCCAAATTTCTATCTTTCATAAAAAAGCATTTTACGTTTAACAATGGATAGAAACTTGAAACAACTATGCCAAAATTGGTTAATAATCGAGCTGTTCAAATTAAAAATTTGAATCTTAAGCTTTAGCAAATTCAGCAATGAAGTCAAATGAAATCAGAAAGATCAGCCATTTTTCCTGGCCATAACTTTCTCTGTAGCAGCGATGATATCAGGTACATCAAGTCCATATTTTTTCAGGAGTTGATCTGGTGTACCACTCTCGCCGAAAGTATCTTTTGTTCCAACATATTCAAATGGAACCGGGAAGTTTTTGGCAGCTACCTGTGCAACTGCATCACCCATGCCACCATAAATATTATGTTCTTCGCAGGTAACCGCACATTTTGTTTTCCTGATTGATTTCAAAATTGCTTCTTCATCAAGGGGCTTGATGGTGTGTAAATTGATCACTTCCACGCTGTAGCCTTTTTCCTCAAGGGCTACACCGGCCTGAATAGCATTCCAAACCAGGTGTCCACAGGCGAAAATGCTAACATCAGTGCCTTCGGAAAATTGCTGGGCCTTGCCAATAACAAAGGGTTCATCATTTTTTGTGAAGATGGGCCAGCTTGGACGGCCAAAACGAAGGTAAACCGGACCATGATGTTCGGCTATGGCTATAGTTGCAGCTTTTGTCTGGTTATAATCGCAGGGCACGATCACAGTCATATGCGGCAACATTTTCATAAGGCCAATATCTTCAAGTATCTGGTGTGTTGCACCATCCTCACCAAGAGTCAGGCCTGCATGAGATGCGCAGATCTTTACATTCTTACCGCTATAGGCAATGCTCTGGCGTATCTGGTCGTAAACACGACCCGTAGAAAAGTTGGCGAAAGTTGTTGTATATGGAATTTTTCCTCCAATTGTGAGTCCTGCAGCAATGCCCATCATATTGGCTTCGGCAATTCCAACCTGGATGAACCTTTCAGGAAACTCCTTCATGAACTGCTGCAGTTTCAGAGATCCTGCAAGATCAGCAGTAAGTGCTACGATGTCTTTGTTTTTTCTTGCCACTTCAACAATTCCATCACCAAATCCACTGCGGGTATCTTTTTTTCCTGTAGGTTGAATTTCTTTGAGCATCATTGATTATTTGCGGGGCAAATGTAAAGGAACAGGTTGTAAAACTTCAATTCAATTCACTTTGGAAAGAAGAAAATAATTTTTCATCTTCCTTGAGTCTGAGTTCCCATTTCCATGCGGTATCCATCATCTGGTCCAGGGAATATTGAGGTTGCCAGCCCAGAATGTTCTTAGCCTTGTCGTTGTTGGCATAAATAGCCACCACATCACCAGGTCTGCGTGGACCTATTTCGTAATTAAGTTTTACACCGCTCACTTTTTCGAATGACTTAATGGCTTCCAGAACAGTTACACCGTTACCAGTTCCCAGGTTGAAGATCTCGCAATTGGAACTGTTCTTTCCATTTTCCAGGTATTGAATGGCCAGGGTGTGTGCATGCGCTATATCTGAAACATGCACATAATCCCTGATATTACTTCCGTCCCTTGTTGGATAATCATTACCAAAAACGGTCATTTTGGGAAGCTTTCCAATTGCAGTCTGGGTAATGGCAGGCACCAGGTTTTGTGGTTTTCCCAAAGGCATTTCGCCGATAAGAATAGAAGGATGGGCACCTACGGGGTTAAAATATCGAAGCAGCACCACCTGCGTATCAGTAGCTTTTCTGAACTCACCCAGGATCTGTTCACCCATTTGTTTGGTATATCCATATGGTGAAGCCGCTGGCTTGGGTGGCGTTTCTTCAGTAACCACGGTTTCATCAGCATTGCCATAAACCGTGCAGGAAGAAGAAAATACAAACCAGGGAGTATTAAATTCCTGGACGCATTTCAGGAGGTTGATCAGTGAATAGAGATTGTTTTCAAAATACATCAGGGGTTTTTCAACGGATTCGCCTACGGCCTTAAAAGCCGCAAAATGTATAATACCACTGATGTCTTCGTTTTCCTGGAAGATGGCGAAAGTGTCATCAAAATTGCAGAGGTCTACTTTGTAATTTTTGACAGATTTGCCTGTAATTTTTTCAACTCCTTTTAATACAGAAGCATGAGAACGCGAGTTGTTGTCCACGCTGATCACTTCATAACCATTCTCAATTAGATCGACCAATGTGTGTGAACCAATATAACCACAACCGCCCGTAACCAGGATTTTTGCCATGCAACTGTTTTAGGCGGCAAAACTCGTAAATAAAATTATAGGAATAGCTTGGCAATCGAGAAAATTCCCGCAGCCAGCAGTGCGCTGATGGGAATAGTCAGGATCCATGCCCAGAGAAGATTAATAGTAACTCCCCAGCGTACAGCAGAAAGACGTTTTGTAGCACCTACACCCATGATAGCTCCTGTAATGGTATGCGTGGTACTCACAGGAATCTTCATGGCTTCAGTTACAAAAAGCGTAATAGCACCAGCAGTTTCAGCTGCCACTCCTTCAAAAGGCGTGACCTTGGTGATCCTCGTACCCATGGTTTTCACGATCTTCCATCCACCACTCATGGTACCCAGACCAATAGCGGCATAACACGCAAGAGGTACCCAGTAAGGCATCTGGCTGAAATCTGAAATCGATCCATTGGCAATCAGTGCAGCAGTAATGATACCCATAACTTTTTGCGCATCATTCCCTCCATGTCCTATGCTGAACGCGGCAGAAGAAATCAGTTGCAGTCTTTTGAACCAGATATTTGATTTATGGGCATTGAGTGTATTGAGCCAGAAAGTAAACACAGCAAAGATGAGCAGGATAAATCCAAGAAGGATCCATTTAAAATTCTTGGAATAAAAAATCACCTGTGTAAAATAAGATTCGTAATGTGTTCCTTTGGCCAGTACCTCTCTGTCTAAAGTCATATTGCTATACAATAAAAAGACTACAAGTCCGATCATTCCTATGGAAACGATCCTTGGCAGGTAATCTTTTCGAAAAGAAAGCAGGAACCACAATGAAATAATAAAGGCCATCAGCATACCAACAAGAGGTGCTACAATAATGAAAATTGCTGTTTTTATAATGGGATCGCTGTTAATGGCCTCAAGGCCACCAAAGGCAATACCGGCACCTGCAAAACCACCGATCAGGGTATGGGAAGATGAAGAAGGAATGCCAAACCACCAGGTCAATAAATTCCATGCAATGGCTGCGACCAATCCCGATAAAACCACTACCAAACCTATTTGTCCGGATACAACTTCCGGCTTTACAGTTTTAGCTACTGTATTGGCTACTCCATGGTCTTTGAATATAAAAAAGGCGGCGAAGTTGAATACTGCAGCCCAGAGCACTGCCTGGAAAGGAGTAAGCACTTTTGTGGAAACAACTGTTGCAATGGAATTGGCGGCATCATGAAAGCCGTTGATATAATCGAAGATGAGGGCGAGTGCAATTACTACGATAACAAGACTCAGCATACTTTAATTTGAAATGGCTCTTTTGAAAATAAATCCACTGAATAAACTTCTATGCGTATTTCACAATGATAGATTCGATCACATTGGCCGCGTCTTCACATTTATCTGTAGCAGTTTCCATTACCTGGTAGATCTCTCTTTTTTTGATCACTTCCTTGGCATCTGGTTCTGTTGCAAATAGTCTTTCAATACTCATATCAAAAATGTCATCGGCTTCGTTCTCCAGGCTGTTGATCTTTACCAGCGATTCGGTTATGAGCCGCATGTTTTTCATATTCCTGAGTTCACCAACAGCCTTGCGTACTTCGCTGCAGCTCTGCAGGATGATCTCGGATAATTTCTGCATCCCGATATCATTCGGGTTTACCCTGTAAAAATTGATCTTTTTGGAAGTGGCGAAAATATAATCCGCAATATCGTCCAGGGCTGAAGCCAGGTAATGAATGTCTTCCCTGTCAAATGGTGTAATGAAATTGCGACCCAATTCAGTGAACAGCAGATGGGTCAGCTCGTCATTGGCATGTTCAACATCTTCCATCTGCGAAATAATGCCCTGCCTTTTATCAAAATCCGGCTCCCCGATCACCTGGGTTAGTAAATGTCCCATTTGCTTCACATTATCAGCGCTTTTTTCGAAAAGCTCATAAAAGATCTTGTTCTTGGGTGCAAGGAGTTTGGCGAAAATGTTCATACGTTCTATTTAAAGTTGTGCGAAGTTAGTAGCAATTCCTGCCGGCTTTTGCCTTCATGCAGAATTAATAATAACTTAATATAGGGCATCCATTAAGATGCCAGCTTTGCAAACCACCTGGCTGATAAATCAAGACAAATGAACATACACCGTTATCTGTTTCTTCTTTTCCTTGTATTATGTTTCAGTATTACAGGCTTCAGCCAGCGTTATCTTTCAGATTATGATTCTGCAGTTTTTATCCGGGATACGGTAAGACCAGTGGTCAAAAGGCTTGAAAATCTGTACGTGACAGGTTATATCCAGCCACAGTACCAGGTGGCAGGTAAAGAGGGTATATCCTCTTATGAAGGCGGAAATTTCTCTGAGCATTCGAACAATCGTTTTATGCTGCGGCGTGCAAGGATGCGCTTTGATTACAAGATGGCGGGCAAGGCTGGTGATTTTCCTGCGGCACTGTTCACCTTTCAGTTTGAAGCCACAGAAAGAGATGTAAATGTGCGGGATATGTTCGTGCGCATCTTTGAACCCAAGAAAAATAATTTCTCGCTAAGTCTGGGTCTTTTTTCAAGACCCTATGGTTATGAGGTCAACCTCTCTTCCTCTTTCAGGGAAACACCAGAGCGGGGCCGGATGTCACAGATACTGATGCCAAGTGAAAGAGACCTGGGAGGCATGATCAGTTATGAATCGCAAAAACCCAATGCCAAAAAGATTCCCATAAAATTTGACATAGGGCTGTTCAATGGACAGGGCAAATCAGGTCCTGCCGAATTTGATTCTTATAAAGATCTCATTAGCCGACTTACCTTAAAACCAGTATCCATCACAAAAAATATTTTCATCAGTGGTGGTCTTTCTTATTTAAATGGAGGATGGTATGAGCCTACGAAGTACCGTTATGAAATGAATGGCTCTGGCGATGAATTTATGATTGATTCCAGTTTAAACAATATTGGAAGAAAGGCGCCGCGAATTTATCATGGTGCAGATGTTCAGATCCAGTACAAACATGCCTGGGGTAAAACAGAAGCCCGTGCAGAATACTGGAGAGGAAAACAACCCGGCACCGCAACTACCACTTCCAACCCGGGTACCTTGCCTACTGGCCCAACTTATATTCGTGAGTTTGATGGGGTATTTATTTACTTCCTGCAAAACATCATCAATGAACATTGGGAACTGGTGGCAAAATATGACTGGTTTGATCCCAATACAAAAGCCAGTGCAAAACAAATCGGCACAACCAATCTTGCCGAAGGCGACATAAAGTTCAAAACCCTGGGTTTGGGCCTCACGCATTATTTTAATAATAACCTGAAGCTGCTGGCTTATTATGCCATGGTAAAAAATGAAAAAACTTCATTGGCAGGGTATACTGATGACCTGGATGACAATGTTTTTACTCTGAGAATGCAGTTGCGATTCTGATATTACTTTTGTCAGCGAATCAGTAGAACAGTGCCTTTATCGTTTTTTAATTCCTGTCCATTGAAGCGGTAGGTACAGGTCCAGATGAAAATAGCCGAAGGTTGTTTGGCGCCGTTAATGGTACCATCCCATCCTCTTGCAGGGTTGGTGGTAGAAAAAACAAGCTGTCCCCACCTGTTGTACACAGAGAATTTATAATTGGAAACCGTATTGTTGATGATAGGTTTGAAGATATCGTTACGTCCGTTTCCATCAGGTGTAAATCCGGTAGGAAAATAAATATCAAAATTGCAGTTGTTGATATTATATACAACAGAATCGCGACCCTTGCATCCCTGGTCACTAACTACTTCGAGCCAGTAAGTTCCAGGTTGTGTTATTTGAATTGAATTGCTAACCGAACCTGTATTCCACAGATAGGAATCATAATTGCCGGATGTGAGAGTAAAGCTGTTGAAAGTACAGAAAGAAGAATCGGAGGGAAGGAATTTCCGGGGTGCTGGAAGCAGGGTGGTGATCTTCACAGTATCACTTCCCTTACAACCCTGCGCATCTGTAACCGTTACATAATAAATGCCTGTTGTGCTCAGAGTAAAATTGCTGGCAGTTGAACCATCCTGCCATAGATAGTTATTGAAATTTCCAGCATGCAGTTGTCTCGTTGCTCCTTCACAAATAAAAGGTGAGTGATCCAGGTTAACCTGTGGATTCTGAAGAATACTCAGAGTGATAACATTGCTTGTGGCAGTTGAAGATGTTACGCAGCTCTCATTCGAAATCAGTTCGCAAATGATTTGATCTCCATTCTGGAAATTATTATCTGAATAAGTAGTTCCGGTCCCGACTGCCATCCCGTTTTTCTTCCATTGGTATTGTGGTGAGGAACCGCCATTGGTAGCAGCTGATGTAAAACTCAATGTTACTCCTTTACAACCTGTTGACTGCCCACTGATAGTAATTGAAGGCGTTAAGGGTTGTGTTACATTAATGGTGATACTGTTGCTGGTTGCTGAAGGACAGCTGCCATTACTTATCAGTTCGCAACTGACCACGTCACCATTATTCAGGCCCGTAGTACTGAAACTGGAACTATTGCTGCCTGCAGGCTGACCATTTATTTTCCATTGAAATACAGGAGAGCTACCTGCATTGGTAGCTGTTGCAGAGAAATTGATATTGGTCCCGCTGCAAATGCTGGTTGATGAGGCGCTTATACTGATCGTAGGCACAGGTAAAACAGTTATACTTACACTATCCATTGATGCACATCCTGCATTATTACTGAAGGCAGTGTTGACATAAAATTTTTTGATAACAGGCGAACCAGTATTGTTTACAAAAGAAAAATTTGGATTTGAAACAGTGCTGTTATCAAGTCCTGCTGCAGGGTTCCAGTTGTAAGTGTAATTCGGATTGGCAGCTATTCCAAGTTGAATGCTTTGCCCGCTGCAAATGGTTTGATCAGCACCTGCTTCAGAAGGTGGCATATCTGTATAGATCACCACATTTTTTATAGAGTGATTGTCTCTGAATCCTCCGGTAGCAGCAGTGAATCCCAAATAGCCATTGAAGTTGAACTGCTGGTAACCAATGATGGATAAAACATTATTGAGATAGACTTCAATATTGCCATTGTTGTAAACAATTTTTGCGTGGCAATAGTTTGGAGAACGGATCACAGATAATAAACCACTCGTATTCTGAACAGTAGGCTGGCTCCAGCATTCATCATAACCTGCTCCCCATCTCAATTCCAGTTTGGGCAATGCAGTTCCGGTTAATGAACAATTAAGATAGGTATCAAAACAAACTTTCAGTCCATTGGCTGAAGCAGGTATTCCAAGGCCGCCTCCATTCACAAATCCTGTAGGAGGAACATCCAGGAAACAAAATGCAATGCCGTCTGCACCATCTCCGTCATAGATCCTGAAATCAAATTCGGCGATCCATTTATTACATAAATTCAGATTGATAGGTTGATTATAGAAGATCGCACCGCTTTGATAATTCTGATTGGGACAAAGCATGATCTCTGAATTTCCGCTGCCTGTGATATTCCCCACTGATGCCATGCCGGTCAAAGTCCATCCACTGGTAACTACAGGAGTTCCGGTTAATTGGGCAAATACATGCGTCTGCGCAGAAGTTTTAAAAAAACAAAACAATAAGACCGGTAGTATCAGGTATCTCATGAGCAGAAGCTGGGCTGGTGAAATTAAGAAAATATAGGCATCCATCACCGCTCATCATTTGAATGGAAGACTGACCACCTTTACATCCAAGGCATAACATTGCGGTAACATTGCCTTCATGATTCCTTAATACTGCCTTAACCCTGGCTTAACCCTGAGGTAGTTCTTTTGCGGAAAGTTTTAGAATGCAAAGAATATGGATGTTGGTTTTGGGTTTGTTTATGATGCACACAGCCAGTGCGCAGGTGAGGTTAACCGGGAAAGTATTCAACGAGAAAAATGAACCGCTTCAGGGAGTAACTGTCCAGGTAACAGGTAATGGCGGTACTTCTACTAATATCAGCGGGCAGTTTCAATTGAGCCTGCAGGAAGGAAAAAAATATGAGATCAGCTTCTCAGCTATCGGCTATGAAACCAAGATCGTTAGCGAAGTGGAAGTAAAAGCAGGAGAGATCAATGAAATGAATATCCTTCTGATGGCGGTATCAAAACAGCAGGAAGGAATTGTGATCACGGCCCGCACAACGCAAAGAAGGGAATCGGTTAATTCAACGATTCAGTTTCAGAAAAATACAAACACTGTTGCTTCAGTCATTTCCGCTGAGTCCATCAGGCGGTCGCCCGATCGAAATACAGGCGAAGTGTTGAAACGTACACCAGGCGCCAGTATCCAGGAAGGTAAATTCATTATTGTACGCGGACTTGCCGATAGATACAACCAGGCCATGCTTGATGGCGTTCTGCTTACCAGTACAGAGCCTGACCGTAAAACATTTTCTTTTGACCTCATTCCTTCTTCCATCATTGACAATATTGTTATCAACAAAGCTTTTGTTCCTGAATATCCCGGTGAGTGGGCGGGAGGCCTGATCCAGGTGAATACAAAAGATATTCCTTCCAAAAACTTTTTTAATCTGCAGGTAGGAACAGGTTATAATAGCCAGACCACTTTCCGTACATTTTATAAAGATCCTCATGGTGGTAAATATGACTGGCTTAGCTTTGATGATGGCACCAGGGCATTGCCTTCTTCATATACTACCAAATCAAATTTTGATACCACTTCAAGAGGTGGAAAAACTGAGATTGGTAAAGCCATGCGTAATTCATGGAGTCCTGAATCTTACAATGCTCCCATGAATCTTTCATTCCAGGCCAATGGCGGTTTGACCGGTAAACTTTTTGGAAAGAAGATTGGCCTGATAGCAGGTTTATTTTACAACAATGCAAATCGATACCAGGAAGCGGTCAACAGACGCAACGTTCTGAATCCTGACAAGAGCTTTACTATTGAAACTGATTTCAATGACGACCGCTATATCAAGGACATTTCAGCCGGTGCAATTGGAAGTCTGTCTTTCCAACTTAATTCTTTGAATAAGATTACACTAAAGTCCATCCTCAATGTAAACAATACCAATTCGGTGATCCTGAGGCAGGGAGTGGATCATACCAGACCAGATACCTTATTGAAAGGAACGGAAATGACCTTCCGTCAAAATACATTCTTTACCTCACAGTTATCCGGGGAACACAGTCTCTCCACTGCGTTGAAATTAAAATGGTACGGCGCCTTTAATATACTCGATGGTTATAATCCTGACCAGAGAAGGTTGTTGTATTCAAAAGCAGATCCACAGGATCAATACAGTGCCGTTATCTCCAATACTTTATCGCAACAGAGTGGTAGCCGTATATATCAAAGCCTCAGTGATTACATCTACACCGGAGGTGGCGATCTGAATTATTCTTTTTCCGCTTTCTCAAGAAAGCAGGCTGTGAAAGCAGGATATATGTTCCAGGTAAAAGACAGGTTGTATGATGCGCAGTTGTTTGCCAATTACCTGCCTACCGATAATCCTGCATTAAGGGTGTTGCCAGCTGATCAAATTTTTGCTCCTGAAAATTTCGGAGATGGCTTCAATAACAAATTTGCATTTGACGCCATCAAGAACAGGAATTTCAGGTACATGGCCAATACTATTTTGAATGCCGGTTTTCTTCAATTCGACAACCAGCTTACAGATGCATTCAGGCTGGTTTGGGGATTGCGTATTGAAAATTATGATCAGCTTGTAGGTAGTGCAAAGAAATGGGATGCAAGACATATCAATTCAAAGGTTACAGATTATTTACCCGGATTCAATGCCACTTATAAGCTCAATACTAAAACTAATCTTCGTTTATCGGGTTCGCAAACGGTGATCAGGCCAGAGCTTCGTGAACTTTCTTTCCTGAACTTATATGATTTTGAGTTGAATGCTTCGGTGCAGGGCGAACCGGGACTGCAACGTACAAAGGTTTCCAATGCAGATCTTAGATATGAATTTTATCCAAGAGCTGGTGAGGTGCTCACAGGTGGAGTTTTCTTCAAGAATTTCAGGAAGCCAATTGAGCAGATCTATAATGAAGGAGCTGGCGGTTCTTCCACCTTTACTTTTAAAAATCCTGAAAAAGCGATTGCTTATGGAGTTGAGCTGGAACTGCGCAAGAAGCTTGATTTTATAAACCTTCTTAAAAATTTCACTTTCCAGACCAATGTGTCGGTGATCCATAGCCGAATTGAGGATACTACTCTTGATATTGACAGACCCATGCAGGGACAATCTCCCTATACCCTGAATGCTGGCCTGATGTATGATCTACAACCCAAAGGATTTAGTGCAACCCTCTTATTTAACCAGGTAGGCCACAGGATCTATCTCGTTGGTGATAAATCGGCTGGTGCGGGTACTCCTGATATTTATGAAGCTCCAAGAGCACTGCTTGATTTCCAGATGGCGAAAAAATTCCTGAAGCAGAAAGCAGAACTCAGGCTCAGTATTTCTGACTTGCTGAATCGCACACAATACTTCTACCAGAACAGTGATCCAAAAAATGATCTTGATTTCCAGAAGAAAGAAGATGCCAAAAGGTTTACAAGAAAATTTGGTACAACCTATAGCATCAGCTTCAATTATTCATTATAAAAATTATAAACCAGATAGAATGAAAAAGACGATTTTTTACACTGCGATTCTTTCAGCGCTGATCGCTACAGGATGTCGCAAAATAGAAGCAGACGGTGAGAAGGAAGTAGTGATTATTACACAGCCTGGCACAGGTAATACGGGACAGACGATTGTTTTGCAGGGCCGGATCAATGCAGATACAGTATTGCGCAAGCAAAACAATTATATTTTAAAAGGACTGGTTTATATGGTGGGCAATCATACCATGACCATTGAAGCAGGTACCACTATTAAAGGATCCTACAGCGGTAGCGATGTGGCGGCACTCATTATCACACGTGGTTCAAAAATCATAGCACAGGGATCTGCCACTGAACCTATTGTATTTACTTCCGCTTCACAAAATCCGCAATCAGGCGACTGGGGTGGTTTGATCATCCTGGGTAAAGCACCCATCAATACAACATTTAATGGCGTACAGGGATTAATGCAGATTGAAGGTGGAGTTGATAATGCACAAGGCGACGGGCTGGCAGGATCAGGAGATGCTATAGCACCCGTATCTGTTCCTGGTGATAATTCAGGAGTTTTAAGTTATGTGAGAATTGAGTATGCGGGTTATGCTTTTCAACCTGATAAAGAAATCAATAGTCTGACCCTTGCAGGTGTTGGCAATGGCACTACCATCGACCATATTCAGGTTACTTATGCCAAGGATGATGCGTATGAATTTTTTGGTGGAACAGTGAATGCAAAATACCTGATCGCATGGAAAACACAGGATGATGATTTTGATACCGACAATGGCTACAGTGGTAAAGTGCAGTATGGTCTGGTGATTCGTGATTCAGTAATTGCAGACATCTCCACTTCTGAAGCTTTTGAAAGTGATAACAATTCAAGCGGTGGCACAATCACTCCAAAGACCAGCGCCATATTCAGCAATATCACGGCGATTGGTCCCAGGGCTACATTGAACAATACAGGCAATAATCTCTTCCGCGCAGGCGCACAGATCAGGAGAAATTCATCCATCTCCATTTTCAATTCCATCATTATGGGATGGCCGCAGGGTATCCTTATAGATGGTACAACAGGCAGCTCAACCGCACTAAATATTGAAGACAGCTCACTCAGGCTTCGCAATGTAACGCTGGCAGGAAATCCAACGCCACTGAAGTTTACGGGAACAGCAGGAGCAACCATTAACTCAGATGCTGCATTGAATGCCTGGTTCACCAATTCATATTATAGCAATGACATCCTTGCCAATAGTTCTGATGTTAAGTTGATCCAGCCATTTAATTATTCAGCACCGGATCCTACACCATTTGGTGGCAGCAGTGGCAATCAAAAAATCCTTTCAGGCGCCAGCTTTACAGATGCAAAATTTGCTGGCGATAACTTCTTTGATAAAACAGTCACTTTCAGGGGAGCTGTAGCCCCCGCGGGGGCGGAATCATCCTGGTGGAAAGGATGGACTTCTTTCAAATAATTTGTTTTAGTCCTTACTCTCAATTAAAACCATTGTTTCCCGACAATGGTTTTTTCTTTTGATAGTGGAATAATAATAGGAATAAAATAAAAACCCCACAGTAAAAACCGCGGGGGAAGGACATGCACATGAGAAAACTTGTGGCCGCAAGGTAGCAGAAGCTGGAGCTTTTTTGGTTAAGCCATCATTAACATTAAAGCAGTGGAAAAGAGTTAATCATACCATAATGATTTCTTAACTGCCATTTCTTTTTATGCAACTGAATTACTCATTTCTTTAAGTATGATAGATTGCGAACTTTTCAGATCCTTTAATGAATTGCTGCAGGGCCGCATACTGTCCAACGATGGTGTAATTCTTATGGAGCGCAGTACCAGTCATGTAAATGTGCAACTCTATGCACTGTATAATTTTTACGTGGAGGTTTATTATGATAAGGCCGGGAAGGAGCCACTTTATATCAAGGCATTTGAACTGGGTCATGCAATAGATATCTACCTGGAAACTATAAATATTGATTCCTTGTTTGAAAAGATGCGATAATGCCTGGTAATAAGTTTAAAAAGAAAGACCCTATTTTCATCCTTCTACTTTTTGTTTTGTGGGTCTTTGTTGTTTTGCTGCTGTACCGCTTATATTATTCCTAATAGGAAAAGTGTTAAGTCGATGCGAATGAATGAAGGCTTTAGAAATTCTGTGAGAGGTATACAAAAGCACTGCTGATCTTGAAAAAACTAAAAACAACAAGAGCAAGCAGGAAGCATATAAAAAGAATATCCATCTGACGGCTGTACTTTCCTCTTCTTTTATTAATGATCATCTACTAAATAAATAAAGTACTGCGAACTAATTGTAAACCCTGGATGAAGTATTTGTGAACAGTTTCTCTATCTTGTTATAAATACCATTCTTGTCGCGCCAATCCATACTAACAGCTATTTATGCAGCGCTGGTCTGCTTTGCTGCTTATGCCTGTATCATTTCATTCAGAAAAGCTTTTAATGTAGCTTCTTTTAATGGGTATAGTTTGGGCGGCATTGATTACAAGATTGTGCTGGTGATTACGCAGGGTGCTGGCTATATGCTTAGTAAATTTTACGGCATCAGGTTCATTGCAGAATTGAAAAGGCTGGGAAGGGGCAGGCTGATTTTGCTGCTCGTTGGTGTTGGCTGGTTTGCCTGGTTGTTGTTTGCATTGATTCCTCCACCTTATAATTTCTGGGTTTTACTGCTCAATGGTTTTCCTCTGGGCATATTGTGGGGTGTGTTGTTTTCTTATGTGGAAGGCCGGAGAGCCACAGATTTTATTGGTGCAGCACTGGCTGTTTCTTTCATATTCGGACCTGGTCTGGCAAAATCTGTAGCCCAGTTTGTAATGAACCAGTGGAACGTAAGTGAATACTGGATGCCTTTTGTAACTTCTTTGATTTTTTTCTTTCCCTTGTTGCTTTTTGTTTTACTTCTTGAAAAGATACCTCCTCCTGATGCAGCAGATATCGCCCACCGTACTGCAAGAATACCAATGAATGCCAGTGACCGAAGGCAGTTTCTTCGTAGTTTTTTGCCAGGCCTGGCTTTGCTGGTGCTCGTATATATTTTTGTGACTGTTCTCCGTGAGATCCGTGATAGTTTTATGGCTGATATGTGGAGAGATTCCGGTGAAAGATTTGAAGCCGTTGTTTTTGCACAAACAGAAAGTTTTATTTCTATCTCACTGCTGATACTGATAGCAGCCATGGTCCTGATAAAAAATAACAGGAAGGCATTTTTACTCGCACAGCTCATTATGTTGACTGGTTTTCTGCTTTCAGGTGTTATTACCTGGCTATACCTTCAGAAACTGGTCAACACATTTACCTGGATGAGTTTTGTAGGTCTTGGATTGTACATGACCTACATCCCATACAACAGTATTCTTTTTGACCGGATGATCGCTACGTTCAGGTATGCGGCCAACGTTGGTTTCCTGATTTATGTCGCTGATTCCTTTGGTTACCTGGCCAGCATTGCGGTGATGCTTACAAAATCCATTTTAAAACTCAGGCTTAACTGGCTGGAATTTTATACCAGCCTGGTAATGATCACTTCAATAGCTGGAATTATTTTTATTATGATCTCCATTGTTTATTTCAATCATAAACAAAAAACAATGACCGGAATTTCAGATTCCACAAGGATATAAAAAAACAGCAAGCCCGTTGCAAACGGCACTTGCTGAATTATTCATCTGGAACATTTAAATATCCGTATCTCTTTCAACCGTTTTTGTAACGGTAACGCGGTCACCTGAAGTGGTTCTGCTGCGTCCACCGCTAGTTAAGGCTATCAGCAATAGAATAAACACTGCTGCACCAACAATCCATACCCATGGTGATGCGTACCAGTTGCTGGTGGCACCATCCTTATTAAGGTTGATATCTACTTCTGTTGATTTTTCCTGTGCAAACAAAACAACACTCATCAGCATTGTTACCAGGGTCAAATAAACTGCTTTCATATTTACTGTTTAACCTTATTCCTCAAAAAAACATGCCATTTGAAATAGTCGTGCCTGCTTTTGATTTAAAGTCCTGATCCAGAAAGCATTCTCACTATTGTACTTTGAATTCAATTTTACGGTTGCCCCACAACAAACTAACTTCTCCATCTTTTTCTATAGTGTAGGTTAACTTTTCCTGGATTTTATCTGTATTAGACAAGGTGGCCAGTACATGCAAAACGTCTTTCTCTTTATTATCCTCATATTGTGTTCCCCAGATTTTCCATTCTTTATTAAAGATGAGAGTGAAGCCATCTTCCTGCTGAATTCCAAAAAGAGAATACTTGCCGGCAGGCAAAAGTTCTCCATTGATCTTTACGTCCTTGTCCGTTTCAAAAATGGTAGCTTCGTTGGCACCCATACGCCAGACCTTGCCTTCCATGGGTTCAACATCCACTCCAATAGTCCGGCCTTTCAAAGATGGCTGGCTGTAATCAATGGTGACGGTAGCGCCTGAGCTAATAGTGCGGGTAACCCTGGCAGGTGGACTGGGACGTTTTGATTTATCTGCCTGTGCCTGTGTATATGTTGCCAGCAACAAACCTGCAGCCAGCAGTGATAAGCTTATGATTTTTTTCATGTTGAATTATTTTGTACCCTGAAGTTAAAAAGATAAAAGGGGTACAGCCGCAAACTTTATGAACGGTTGTCTTCCCTGGGTTCATCAAATTCTGCATGACACTGAAAACACCTCCAGGTCTTCTTTATGCCGATTGCCAGGTCTCCGAATAAAAATCCTCCAATAGCTCCCAGCCAGTTGGAAAGTTTCCTTGGTGTAACGATGAACTCAATATCACTACTTCCGCATTGTGGGCAGGTATATCTTTTTCTTTTTTCAGCCTGCATTTCATGCACAATAGAAAGGGCTCTATCGTATTGCTCCCTGGTAACCATTAGCTTGATGCCACCCAGGGCATTGGTGAGAATGGGATCAATGGTTACAGTATTCTCATCTTTCAGCCAGCAGCGAATTCCTTCTTCTTCCAGTTTCCCCATAAGGATGTGTGCATCCATATAGTTGGCGAAGCTTTGTAATACCACGAATTCCATTGATGCAATTTAGTTGAAGTGCAGGAATGTGTGTAGTAGGTTTAGATTTGTAAAATGACAGGGATGAGTCTGCGAGGTAAACAACGCTGGTCGGTAGCCGGATTTTTTTTCCTTGCTGGAATTCTTGCGGCCAGCTGGAATGCACGCATTCCTGATGTGCAGCAACATCTTTTGTTGAACAATGCACAATGGGGAACCGTACTGGTTGCCCTTCCTGCAGGACTGGTCACAGGACTTTTTCTATCCAGCTGGCTGGTAGCCAGATTTGGAACCGCACGTGTTACCCTTTTCACCTGCATTCTGGCCTGTATTCTTTTATTACTAATCGGGTTTGCAGCAGACAGGATTTCGCTCATGATAGTTTTATTCTTCGTGGGTTTTAATCGTACCATCATGAATATTTCTATCAATACCCGGTCGGTGGAAGTGCAAAAATTATATGATAAGCCTATCATCTCCACATTTCATGGCATTTGGAGCCTGGCCTGTTTTGTTGCTGCCGGTATCGGTACGGTAATGATCATCTTTGATGTGATTCCCAAAATTCATTTTGCACTAATAGCTGTTCTTGGCATTATTGGAAGTTTATTGAACAGGGGAAATATGAAGGAAGGACATGAAGCTCCTGAGAAAAAACCTTTCCTGATCAGGCCTGATGCCTATTTGTTCTTATTAGGACTGATTGCTTTTTGTGGAATGGCAGCTGAGAATACCATGTTTGACTGGAGCATCAATTATTATGATAAGATCATTCAAACTGATAAAAGCTGGAGAACGGCAGGATATACCTGCTTCATTATTACCATGTCCATGGGAAGATTGGTCGGTGACCGGCTGATCCATCGTTATGGAGCATTGCGCATGCTTGCATTTAATGGTTTTCTCATGGCTACTGGTTTTGCCATTGCTTCACTGATGCCGACCCTGATCATAGCCAGCCTGGGTTTTTTATTGATCGGCTTTGGAGATTCCAGCATAGTACCCATTGTTTATTCACTGGCCGGGAAAGCAAAAATGCCAATGGCCTATGCTATTGCTTCTGTAACAACTATTGGTTACCTCGGATTCCTTATCAATCCATTGATAGTAGGATTTGTTTCAGAAGCATTGAACATGCGCTGGGCTTTTGGCCTGATGGCTGTGTTTGCCATTGGTATAGCTTTACTTTCAGCCTTAGTAAGTAAACGGGCTGATAAATAATATTATTTCATTTCTCTTATTATAAAGAATAAAAAACGATGACTGGCAACCAATCATTTTACTCTTCGTAATTATTTATTTCTGATTGTTATCTGCCATTCCATTCTTCCCAAAGGGATTTTGATCCGTACCTGCTTTTCATTTTATCAATAATGATCATAGGATGAAAATGTGTTTCATTTGACTTTTGCTAAAAAGGCAGGAATCTGGTCGCTGCTAATTAAAAACATCAACCAATGAAAAACACATGGCCCTGCAATGCGGGGCTTAATTTTTCATGACCTTTTCTGTAAAGATCATTTCACCATTGGTGATCCTTACCAGGTAAGTTCCTTTGAATAATGAAGACATATCAACAGGAATAGAACTGGCCAGGCCTCCAGTCTGAACTTTCATACTTCGTGCAAGCCTTCCCGTTACATCATAGAGATCAAGTTGGGTGATGCCATCAAGTCCTGCCGGTAATTGAACCTGCATGGTGCTTCGTACCGGATTGGGAAAGATCTGAACAGCGCTCACTTCATTCCTGATGGCTAATATTTTGGTATATGAATATGATCCATCAATATCAACTGATTTGATCCGGTAATAATTTATTTCAGCCAGTGGTTGCCTGTCGGTAACACTGTATTTATTGATGGAGTTTGAATTACCGGAAGCAGCAACTTCTTCAAGCAAATAGAAATCGCGGCCATCTGTACTTTTTTCAGCTATAAAGCTTTTTGTATTTTCTTCCCGGGAAGTTGTCCATTGAAGTCTTACAGTATTACCTTCTTTTTGAGCCGTGAAGTCCATGAACTGAACAGGCAGTGGACTGGCATCATTCATAAAAGAAAGAAGTGCAAACTGGTCAGGGTTGTTTTTGGCTACGCCGGATAAATAGATCTTCAATCCGGAAAGCTTCATTGAATGAACATAGGCTTCATTACCTACGGTAGCTATGGTGCTACCATTGTTTCCAAAGCTCTGGTCTATATTTCCCTGGGCAGAAAAACGCATCAGGACGATCCTTTGGTTGCCCTGGTAAATGGTATTTCCCGCTATTACTATCCTGCCATCATTTTGTACAGATACGGCTGTTGCCTGGTCATTACTTCCATCAATATCAGTTAAAACAATTCCATCACCTCCAAAAGCAGGATCCAGCTGGCCGGAGGAGGTGTAGCGTACAATAGCAATATCTGAAAAAGAAGGAGGATTGTATGCCTCGCCTACCACCAGGATTTTACCGTCTGCCTGCAGGGCCATGGACATGGCATTGTCATTTCCGGCAACAGTGCCTGCCACCGTTAACAAACGTCCTTCATTCCCAAAAGAACCATCTATTGAACCGTTGACATTGAGCCTGGTGAGGGCAAAAGTAAAATTGGAAGAACCTGCCAGCAGGATCTTGCCATCAGGTTGCAGACTTATGGCCTTTAGATATTCATCATTATTAAAATCAACCACCTTGATGCCTCCATTGAAGGTGAGATCCAGTGTGCCATTTGAATTGTAACGTGCCAGGGCAAAATCAAAATCACCGTTGATCATTGCTTCTCCCGCCAGGACGATCTGACCGTTGGGTTGTATCAAAATATCTTTCAAATAGGCGTAGGTACCAACCACTAATGTTACCAGTCCATTATTGCCAAAAGATGCATCCGGAGAGCCATTGCTCAGGAATCGCATAACTGCAAACTGAATGGTGGGTCCATTGCTGACCGATCCGCCTGCGAGAATTTTGCCATCGGGCTGGATAGCTATAGAGGTGATCCAGGAACCTCCTGCTCCCGGGTTCACAAGTACTTTTCCTCCTGTTCCAAAGCTGTTATCGAGATTTCCATTAGTCTGGTATCGTGCCAGTGCAAAATGTGAAATGCCTCCTGCCAGCGCATACCCTCCAGCCACGATTTTCCCGTCGGGCTGAACGGCTATATCCTCTGCCTGGCAATGATCTGAGCTAAATGAGGTGGTCAGTGAACCCCCATTAAATTGTGGATTAATCAACCCAGCCTGACCCCAGGTGGGCATAGATATATATAGCAGTACAATTAGCGTAAAATTTTTACCCATAGCAAATCATTGAGGAATAAGAGGGAGGGATTGGTAGTTAATACAGGCGGATGAACTAATGTAAACAAAAAGAGTTCCAAATCCTATAGGCCTAAGCTTCTGCTATATAAAAATTCTTTCTATGGGTTAGGTCGTGTTTTTCAATAAGATCGTTGCATTTGAGGGTAAAAGGAATTTGCTCATTACTTTTAACCATGATCAATGCGGTAGAGTTCAGACTGGGGAATTACCTCATGCAAAAACAGCAGCATAAAATAGTTACGCTCCCCTGCAGCCTGGCACATTTTGAGTTGATGGCTAGCGGTGGGGTTGGGGATCTTTACCCCGTAGTTTTAAAGGCAGAATGGCTGGAAAAATGCGGCTTCACTGAAAATAAGGAATATGCACTCCTTCCTTCGGCCCGGGAATTTAAACTGGTTGTTCCAGTAAATGGCAGCCAGGAGAATGTAATTGTCGCCTATATTAAATCCAATGGTGAATGCTTTGCCAGGGCAATGACGCTGGGAGTTCCTTCAACAAATCCTGTGTATCAACTGCACCAGCTCCAGAACCTTTATTATGCCCTGACAGGAGAAGAACTAAATATCAGGAAATAAAAAAAGCGGCTTTTTGAGCCGCCTGGTTTGATGGAGGGTGAAATTCTTAGTTCAGTTCTTTCATCCACTGCTCAGCGAAGCTGATGGCAGGGAGGATCACTTCTTTTCCTGCACGGAAGATCTGCTTCCATTCATAGTTTTGAGCTTCGTATTGAGGATTGACAAATTTTTTCCTGCCGCCTGCTTCCTTCAGCTGGGCGTTGAAATCAACAGTTTTAGCAAGGGTCACAAATTTCTGAAGTCGCTCACGGATCATGGTATTGACATTTTCCGGATATTCTTTCTGCCAGCGTTCCATGCTTTCCTTGTAAGAATCTTCCCTTTGCTTTTTGGTGAACAATTCGTTCTGGTAGAATAATTCTATCATTTCGCTATTGGGATCCTGGTAATCCTTGAGATTATTTTTAAAAAGATCAATGGTTGACTGCATGGTCTTGGCCATGTCCGGCATCTTTTTCACCAGTGCTTCTGCATCTGCAATTGATTTTTGCATTTCTGCAATTTTTTCTTTGCGAACTTCTTCTTTGGATTTTGCGGTATAAGGATATTCAACCGGCTTTGCACTGGTCCTTAGTTTTTCGTATTCCTTGCGGAAAGATTCACTTGCCAGTTTCTGTTTGCTGTAATTCATCAGGTCCCTGGCAACCGCTGCACGATCATTCACCAACAGGTTCTTTGCAGTCTTAGCACCATAATAATGGAAATAACCATTCAGGAAACTGGCTTTAATATTTTCATCTCCCTTGGACTGACTGATACCGAGCTTCTGCCAGATATCATCAGCTGATTTTTTTATTGTAAAGGAGATGAGGGTGGTAGAGGCAATGAAGGTAATGGCCAGCAAGGCAATAAACCTGTTGACCCATTTATTTCTTTTGTTTTGCATGGTTGTTAATTTGGTAGGGCAAAATTGTTCCTACAACACCGATACAGCAAACGCAAACCGTTGATTTGGTAAAAGCGTGGTATGAATTGAGTTCACTGCTTCTTACTTAAAATCGAAATCCGGATCAGGCTGAATGTGGAACAGAGTTCTTTATACTTTATCTTAGCCAAAATAATATTCAACCTATGGGATTATTAAATCAGCAGAATAAAAAGGGTGATAAAAAATCGGGCAATAAAAATCCAAAAGCTCCTGCCAATCAGTCGAAGTTTATGGGAGGAAAAGGTTCCAAGCCTGCAAGCGCCGGTGTAAATAAAAAAGGAATGACTGGTGGCTCCAGGGGTAGCTAGACATAAATAGCTTCTTCAAAATCATATGGAACTGCTTCAGGTTTCTACCAGGCTTGTGGACAGTCCTGCATAACTGCCGTCATCCAGCCGGCCAATAATAAAGGCCTTTATTTGAATTTTACCGATGCGGTACACAGTTACATCATGCAAACTTTTTTTAAGGAGTTCTGCTAATCGCTGAAATTTTTCTGCTGACGCTATTTCTTCTTTTGATGATCGTGGATAAGTCCTGATCATATTTCGGAAGAAGTGATCAAGACCAATTTTTTCTACCTCCGTATTTTCATTAGCCCCGGTCATAGCTATAATTTCTTTTTCTATTGATGTAGTCTTTAATTCAACCGGTTCCAATGGCTGATCCGTTTCGCTGATATACAAAAGTCCTTTTGCGGCATCGGCTATTTCCAGAAGATGTGGATGCATACTGCAAGTTAATTAAGAAGAAGAGATGCATTTCATTCAATTCTGCCGCTGGTACATTTTAATGAATCAGTAATGGTTGGAGATGCGATGGATACAAGGAATCAATTATCTTCAAACCATGACCGGAAAACCGAAACTAAGGCTGTTCGATCTTACGATGATAGTAGTAGGACTGGTGATTGGAATGGGAATTTTCAGAACATCCTCTGATGCTGCCAAGGAAGCTATTACGCCTTCAGTATTTTTTATTGCCTGGGTGGCAGGTGGACTCGTTGCGCTTTGCGGAGCATTGACCTATGCGGAGATTGGGTCACGCTTCCCGGTAACTGGAGGTTATTACAAAGTGTTTGCTGAATGTTACCATCCTTCCATTGCTTTTTCCATCAACTGTATCATTCTCATTTCAAATGCGGCCTCCATGTCGGCCGTAGCCCTTGTGGGTAGTGAATATATTTCACAGGTTTTTTTCAAAACTGATCCGGGTGATACGGCAAGGGCGTTTATCGCCATGGTACCCATCCTTCTGTTCTATGGCGTTAACCTGATGGGATTGCGAATGAGCTCCATTGCGCAAAATATCCTGATGGTCATCAAGATCGGCATGCTCGTGGTTTTGATCAGCTCCATATTTTTTATTTCTGGAGATGCCAATGCCGCCAGCTTTGTCCCAAAGTCGTTTTCAACCATGGACTATATCAGCTCTTTCGGATTAGCACTTGTTGCTGTTTCATTCACCTATGGCGGTTACCAGCAAACCATCAATTTTGGCGAAGAAGTGGAAAATCCAAGGAAGACTATTCCCCGCGGCATCTTCATTGGCATCATCATCATTATCAGTTTGTACCTGGCCGTTAGTTATGCGTATTATAATGCCATTGGCTTTGATAATCTTAAAACATCAAGAGGAATTGCATCCATAGTGGTGGAAAAAATGTTTGGTCCTACTGGTCGCACAGTAGCATCGGTGATGTTGTTCATTGCGGTGCTGGCCTATGTCAATGTTCTTTTACTCAGTAATCCCCGTGTAATGTATGCCATGAGTAAAGATGGTATTCTGCCCAAGGCCTTCCAGCAGAGAGAAGAGAAAAAAGATGTGATGACAGTAAGCCTTACTGTATTTGCCGCATTAGGTATCATTGTTTTGTTCTTTGCCAAAACATTCGAAGAGATCCTGAGCTTCACCATCTTCCTCGATTCCCTGGGTATGGCCACTTCTGCTGCTACTATTTTTATCCTGCGTAAAAAAACAAGGCATCTTGACGGTACAGGCATCTATAAAATGAAGCTCTATCCCCTGCTTCCAATAATATTTATTGCCGCTTATATTTTTGTTGGTATATCCATTACCATTAATAAACCCAATCTTGCGGGAGTAGGAACCGCTGTTTTCGCAGCTTTCCTGCTTATTTATTTTTTAGTCAGATCATTTAAAAAGAACAACCATGTTCCTTCCAGATAATTTATCCTTTATTCTTTCTGAGTTGGGAGAAGAAAGGGAAAACTATTTCAATGCCATTGCACCTCCCATCATGCAGACTTCCAATTTTGCTTTCCGAAAGGTGGAAGACATGCGCAAAGCTTTTGAGGATGAAATGGGGGGGTATCTCTATAGCAGGGGGTTGAATCCTACCGTTGATATTCTCCGTAAAAAACTGGCCGCACTTGATGGAGCAGAAGACTGCCTTGTATTCAACAGCGGTGCGGCAGCCATCTTCGCCGGAGTACTATCGCAGGTCAAGGCAGGAGACCATATCATTTCAGTGAGAGAGCCCTATACCTGGGCAAGAAAAATGTTTGATGATGTTCTTCCCAGGTTCGGTGTTAATACCAGTTACGTAGATGGCCGCGATGTTAAAAACTTTGAAGCTGCGATTCGACACAATACCAGTTTTATTTACCTGGAATCTCCCAATTCCTGGGATTATGCTTTACAGGATCTGGCTGCCATTGCCCAATTGGCGCGCTCGCGCAATATTGTTACCATGATCGATAACAGCTATTGCACGCCATTGTACCAGCAACCCATTCAACTGGGCATTGACCTGGTAATGCAGACAGCTACAAAATATATCAGTGGGCATAGCGATACGCTGGGAGGAGTGTTGTCTGGATCTCATAAAATGATGAAAAAGATATTTGATAGTGAATACCTCAACATCGGCAGTGGTATACAGCCTTTTAATGCCTGGTTATTGATCCGGGGCCTCAGAACGCTGCCAGCAAGGTTGGAAAGAATCACAAGGACCACCAATGAAGTGATCAGTTTTTTGAAGCAGCATCCCAAAATAGACCAGGTATTATTCCCGCTTGACGTGGCATTCCCGCAATATGAACTGGCAAGCAGGCAAATGAAGGGTGCCTGTGGGTTGATGACTTTTTCCATCCTGAATGGCAGTTATAATTCCATCACCCGTTTTTGTGAATCATTGAAACATATCATGATGGCCGTGAGTTGGGGTGGACATGAATCACTGGTCATTCCGAAATGTGCAGGCATGACGCCTGAAGATTTTGATGCCTCTAATAAGGAGCACCAATACATCCGGCTCTATGTTGGTCTTGAAGAAAGCAGTTATCTCATTGATGATCTAAATCAGGCATTAAATGCCATATAGGCTCTTCACATTTCACTTATTTTTACAGTTATGAAACGAACCTTGTTTCTTTTCAGCGCTTTTCTTTTCCTCACCACCTGTATTAAAGCACAGGATAACTGGAGCCTGGAAAAATGTGTGGCTTATGCCCTCGCCAATAATATTTCTGTCAGGCAGGCCGATATACAGGCGAGGATCACGGCACTTACGGTAAAACTAAACCAGGCAGGCCAGTTACCAGACCTGGCTTTCAACAGCAGCGCCGGTTATAATTTCGGCCGTTCCATCAACCCGGTTACCAACCAGTTTGAAGATGATAAGGTCTTCTTCAATAACTACCAGTTACAATCCAACGTAACACTTTTTAACTGGTTTTCCTTAAAGCATGCCATTGCTGCCAGCAAGCTGGATAAGAAGGCTGCTGATGCGGCAATTGATAAAGTAAGAAATGATATTGCCCTGAATGTTGCTGTGGCTTATTTGCAAACACTGCTGGCATATGAGCAGATCAACATCAGTGAAGTGCAATTGAAACAAACACTTTCGCAGCTGGATCTTATTGGCAGAAGAGTAAGAGCTGGAAGCCTTCCGGAGCTGAACCTTACGGAGGTAGAAGCTCAACTGGCCAGAGACAGTGCTGCATTGATCGGCACGCAATCTACCTACCAGCAAAATCTCATTCAGCTGAAAGCATTACTGAGCCTGGACATGTCGCAGCCATTTGATATTGAAAAGCCTGATGTGACTTCCATACCGGTTGAATCGCTGGCAAGTTTGCAACCTGCTTATGTATATAGTGAGGCTTTGAAAAACCTGCCGCAGCAGCGTGTCAATCAATTCAGGTATGAAGCAGCCATCAGGAATATTCAGGCTGCAAGAGCTTCCATGTATCCAACTCTTTCGGCCTTTATTGCTATTGGTAGTACGTATTCAGGATCCTATCCTGACAGGTCAAGACCACAAGTAGTAAACCTGCCTGGTTATTCAAAGGTCAGCGATCTTTTAGTGGAAACAACACCAGGAGTATTTGATACCGTTCTCACTCCCAACAGGCTTGTTTCATATCCCAATGCGAGTTATACCAAGCAGGTTTTTGATATCAACCTGGGACAAAGAATTGGATTAAATTTTTCCGTTCCTATTTTTCGTAACAGGCAATTGCGCACCAACTGGGACAGGGCCAAACTGAATGCCGACAACATCAGGCTGCAGCTTGACCAGGACAACCTGAACCTGCAGGCTGATATTTACAATGCCTATACAAATGCAGTGAATGCACAGCAACGTTACCTGGCTTCCAGGAAAGCTGTTGATGCTTCTCAAAGAGCTTTGGATTTTTCACAGAAAAGATATGATGCAGGATTGCTTACCACTTTTGAATTGATCACCAACCAAAACAATCTATTCAGGGCCAGGCTTGATATGACCTCAGCTCAATACGAATATGTTTTTCGTATGAAATTGCTGGAGTTCTACAAAGGGCAGGGTTTGAAATTATAAAGATCATTTATGAACAAAACAGTTAAATGGATACTGATCGTCATTGCAGTCCTGATCGTAGGTATTGTGGTGGCCAAAGCGTTCAGCAAGTCGGATAAAGGTGGTATGAAGGTAACCGCCGAAAAAGCTCAGAAAAGAACCATCATAGAAACCGTGAATGCTAGTGGTAAGGTTTATCCTGAAGTGGAAGTGAAGATCAGTCCAGACGTTTCAGGCGAGATCACCGAACTGAATGTTGAAGAAGGTGATAGTGTAAGAAGGGGCCAGGTGCTGGCAAGGATCTATGCTGATATTTATGCTTCCCAAAGAGACGAGGCTGCATCAAGAGTGGCGCAATCACAGGCTACAGTTGCCAACAGCAGGGCAGCACTTGATGCAACAAAAGCAGAACTGGATCAGGCAAAAACTGCTTACAACCGAAATAAGCAACTGTATGATGAGAAAGTAATTTCCAAGGCTGAATTTGAGCAGTCAGAAACAGCCTTGCGTTCTGCACAATCAAGATATAATGCAGCACAGCAGAATATTCGCAGCCTCCAGGCTGGCACACAGGGAACAAGGACCACTCTTGAACAGGCCAACAAGAACCTTGGAAGAACAGTGATCACGGCTCCCATGGATGGTGTGATCTCTTCTCTCAGCATTAAAAAAGGAGAACGTGTTGCGGGTAACAGCTTTAATGTGGGAACCGAAATGATGCGGGTGGCCAATATGAGCAGCATGGAAGTGCGTGTGGATGTAGGTGAAAATGATATAGTGAAGGTGAACATCGGGGATTCGGCAGATGTTGAAGTGGAAGCTTATAATAACAGGAAGTTCAAAGGTGTGGTAACGCAGATTGCCAGCAGCACAAAAACCACAGCTACGTCTTTAACTTCTGGTGATGTTACCAATTATGAAGTGCATATCAGGCTGGATCCTTCTTCCTATTCAGACCTTGCAGATCCTTCAAAACCAAAGAGATTTCCTTTCAGACCAGGAATGAATGCAAGCGCTGATATCAAAACAAAAAAAAGGGATGATGTGATCAGTGTTCCCATTGGCGCTGTTGCTGCAAGAGTAAAGGGAAGTGACAAGACCATTGCGGAACAAAAAAAGGATAAGGAAAAGCAAAGAGATGAGGCCGAAGAGGAAAAAGTTAATGTTACCTCAGATGAACTGGAAGAAGTGGTTTTCATTATCAATAATGAAATGAAAGTGGAAAGAAGAAAAGTAACCACCGGCATACAGGATGTCAATTATTTTGAAATCACTTCTGGTTTGAAAGAAGGTGAGCAGGTAGTAACGGCTCCCTTTGATGCTGTGAACAAGACTTTGAAGTCGGGTACAAAAGTGCAGGTTGTTGAAAAAGATAAGCTGTTTGGTAAATAAGCAAAGAACTATCGGTAAGATCAGCATAGCTAATTGAACAGGTTCCATGGAAATGAACTATAAAATAGGTGTGATTGGTAATGGCAGCTGGGCAACAGCGCTGGTGAAGATGCTTGTTGACAATCAACAAAAGGTCAACTGGTGGGTGCGTAATCCGCAATCCATCGACTATATCAAAAAAAGAAAACACAATCCCAACTATCTTTCTTCAGCCTATTTTGATATTTCACTTCTGAATTTACAAGAAGATGTGAAGCAGGTAGTCAATGACTCAGACCTGTTAGTGCTGGCAGTTCCATCTGCTTATATCCAGGATGCCTTAAATCCTTTGTCGAAAGATGCTTTGAAAGGGAAAAAGATTTTATCGGCTATTAAAGGACTTGTGCCCGGCCCGGACGTCCTGTTGAATGATTACCTGGCAGAAAAATTCAATCTTCCGCTGGAAAATTATTTTGCGGTGCTTGGTCCCTGTCATGCAGAAGAAGTAGCTGCAGAAAAGCTCTCTTATCTTACTTTTTCCGGGGTAGATGAATTAACCACAACCAATATTGCCAGGCTTTTTTCAACAGCTTATATCAATACCATCATCAATACAGATATCCTTGGTGTGCAATATGCAGCTGTTCTAAAAAATATTTACGCCCTGGGTGCAGGCATAGCACATGGACTGGAATATGGAGATAATTTTCTGAGTGTTTACATCGCCAACAGCGCAGATGAAATGGCCGGCTTTTTAAGGAAAGTGGGTGCATTGCACATGGTGGTAGGCGAGCATGAGAAAAAAGATCCCGTGACAAAAAAGAAGGACATCAATTATGCGGCTTCTGTTTATTTAGGTGACCTGCTGGTGACCTGTTATTCGCTGTACAGTCGCAACCGCACCTTTGGAGCCATGATCGGAAAGGGTTATACGGTGCAATCAGCACAGCTGGAAATGAATATGGTGGCCGAAGGTTATTATGCATCCCGCTGCATATACAACATCAATAAAAAAATCAAAGCTGATATTCCTATAGCAGAAACCATTTACAGGATACTATGGGAAAAACTACAGCCGGCAGAGGGCTTCGGTAAGATCGAAGAAGTGCTAATATAATATCTGTAATAAGCCGCTTTAGTTTGATTTGATATTATTCTCCTTCAATATCCTGTAAAAGCTTTCTTCTTTTCCCTGTTTTTTCATTGAAAAATAAATAACATTGATGATCTTTTCCGCATCTGAACGGAAAGCCGACTGCTGTTCGATATAAAGATTGTAGGCCTTGCACATATAGTTGAGAGCTTTCTCCTCGTCATTCATGTTTTGTAAATAGAGCAGGGAAAGTCCGTAATAGGCTTCGGGTTCGTCTTTATAATACTTCAACATCTGCTCATAACACTCTATCGTTTCCTTATCCATTTTTTTCATCTGATACACTACAGCAAGATTTTGCAGTGCAGTTTTGCCACGGGGATCAACCTTAAGGGAAGCTTTGTAGGCAGCTTCTGCCTTGTCCAGGTCATTCATTCTTCTATAACAGATGCCTGCATTATCCCAGGCAAAGGCAAACTCGGGATCTATGCTCACTGCCTTTTCAAACCAGGGGACTGCCTCGGAATAGTTATTGTCTTTCAATTTCTCAACACCCTTATAATACGCATCTAGCGCTTCCGGGTTCTTCGATATTGATTTGTCCCCTGCTTCATCATTTGATGCCAGTGCTTTATTCAATGTCTGACAATTATCTTTCAGCCACCTTTCTATCTGGTAATAATACTTTTTGTATTCATCTCCGTTTTTATTGGTTGCAAGAACGATATTGTTTTCCTTATTATCTGATTTCATTGTATTGAGAAGCTTCAGAGAAAGTTGGTAAGTTGTAACCTGTTCATCAATACAGGTAGCAAAAGCCTTCATTTGCAGTTTTTTATTTTTTTCAACTTTTTCAACTGAATCGATACATTGGCAGGCAGATTCTCCAAAGTTTTTTAGAAAACTGAGAGAATCCAAGCCTGTTGATTCTACTATGTCTTTAAGATCTTTTTGATTATTGTTTTCATTTTCCTGGGCAAGCGCAGGCAGGCTGGAACATAGAAATAGGATGAACAGAAATCTCATAAAAAGGATTTGGTTGCGATGTATATATAAGTCAATGCTACAATATATTATTTTTCTTCATCCCATCAAATAAGTGATATTCCTGAGCAGTTCTGTCCACTCGATATCCTTTTTGCCAGTTGAAGCATCAATCTTTTGGTCATACATTAAAAAGTCGACTGGCGATTCCATCGGCCATGAGCATGCCTTCATCTGTAAGCTGAGCGAAACCATTTTGCATCCTGACCTGGCCGTGAGTAACCAGATCCTTTAAACTATTTTCTATCCTTGAATGTTCTTTTTCTCCCCATGAATTCCTAACCAATGTAAGATCCAGACCTTCCATTGTTCGCAGTGATATCATGATGTATTCATTCAATCGCTGTTCTGTTGTCAGTACTTCGCTTTCCCTGGCAACTTCATTATTCATGATCGCTTTGATGTATTGAGAATTGTTAGCGATGTTCCACCTTCTTTCTTCTCCATTGTAAGAATGGGCAGATGGCCCCAGTCCCAGGTATTTTTCTCCTTTCCAGTACGATGAATTGTGTCTGCTCCTGAAGCCAGGTTTGGCGAAATTGGAAACTTCATAATGTTCATATCCTTTTTCACGAAGCCATTGCATCAACAAAAGGAATTGTCTTGCCTGCTGGTCGGCATCCACATTGGTTGTTTTTTGAAGACTGATCAATTTATTCAATGGAGTTTTTTCTTCCACGGTCAATGCATAACAACTTAGATGTGGTATATCTAAAGCAATAGCCCTTTCCACATTTGCCTTCCACATTTCATCAGTTAAAAGGGGCGAGCCATAGATCAGGTCCATGGTGAGGTTGGGAAAGATCTTCCGGGCCAGTGCAAGATTTTCAATTGCCTGACTGGCATTGTGGGCACGGTTCATCCATCGCAATTCTTCTTCAAAAAATGATTGCACACCAATGCTAAGCCGGTTGATGCCAAGTTCCTTCCAGCTAATTAGCAAGTTTTCATTGATATCATCCGGGTTGGCCTCCAGCGTAATTTCAACATCATCAGAAACCAGAAAGTTTTTGCTTATGGAAGAAAGCAGCATTCCCAGTTCGCTTACAGATAAAAGACTGGGTGTTCCTCCACCAAAATAAATGGTGTTGATCTTTTCACCATTTAAATAATTTTTTTCAGCCTCTGCTTCCATTGCCAATGCTTTTACCATCTCGTCTTTATAACGAAGTGAAGTGGTAAAATGAAAATTGCAATAAGTACAGGCCTGCCTGCAAAAAGGGATATGCAAATAAATTCCTGCCAATTCGTTGTATTTTGTAAACTTTTAGAGGCCCGGTTTTGCCAGGGCTTTATCAAATGAACTGGAAGCCATTACACATGATCCAAGATTCTTCATGCAAAACCATGAAACATGCCGGTGAATCACCTGCTGCGAATCTCCATTTCATTTCAACAGCGAAGGTAAAACACCTCATCTCCCTCTTCTTCTTTTTAACAAGCTTAATGGTTTCATGGGCACAACAGTATAAAGTTCTATACATACCTGCTCCCGGAACAGACAGTCTGCCTGTTCAAAACCTTTTGATACAAAGCTTTCCTTCCAGGCTGGAAGCAGAACTCTACATCAGCCAACTGCCTTCCCTATTAAAAAGCAAGGGTTATTTATCAGCTTCAATAGACAATGTATTTTATGATTCGAGTTATGCAAGAGTGGTTCTTTTTACAGGTGAGCTTTATCAAGGCACCAGGATCATTACATCAGGAGCTGATGATGCAATTCTCCAGGCCATTCGCTGGCCCCGAAACCAGGAGTTGATGGATTTTGAACAGGTGAAGATGTTTCAGGAAAAAATCCTGGATTACCTCGAGGAACATGGACATCCTTTTGGCAAAGTTTATCTTGACAGCATTGCACTGGATGGAAAAGAAATCAATGCCCTGCTAAAGATCAACCCGGGACCACAATATAAAATAGACAGCATCCGTGTTTATGGAAATGCAAAGGTCAAAAATGATTTCCTCCAGCGTTACCTGGACATACCCAATGGTAGTGCTTATAATAAAAAGAAATTGCAGGCCATCAGCAGCAAGCTGGCTCAATTGAACTACCTCCAGGAGGAAAGACCTTCTGACATTACCATGCTGGGAACAGGTTCGGTATTGAATCTATACCTCAAAGAAAAAAGAAACAGCCAGGTAAATGCTTTGATAGGATTTCTTCCCAACAGCAACCAGTTACAGGGTGGAAAGAAATTCCTGTTGACTGTTGATGCAAATATTTTACTGCGTAATGCATTGGGTTCGGGAGAAACGCTTGGACTGGTATGGCAGCAACTACAACAAAAATCTCCCAGACTCAACCTGCTTTACGATCAGCCATATGTTTTCAGATCGCCATTTGGTTTGAATTTTTCACTGGACATGTACAAGCGTGACAGTACATTTCTTAATATCAATATGAACCTCGGTACCACTTACCGCTTTGAAGAAAGGCAATCTGCCACTCTTTTCCTTCAAAGAAGACAGAGTATTGTCAATGGTATCAACACAGGATCCATTGTATCCTCCCGGAGATTGCCCCGCGAAGCTGATGTCAGTTCATTGAACCTTGGTCTCACTTACCAGTTCAACAATACGGATTACCGTTTCAATCCCAAAAAAGGAAATGATTTTATGATCAGTTCTTCTGCCGGTACAAAAAAGATCAGGAAAAACAACCAGGTGCTGGAACTCAAAGACCCATTTGATCCGTCATTTGATTTTGAAAGATTGTATGATACAGTGAAGCTGAAAGCCTATCAGTTCAGGGTGGTAGCCTCAGCGGCTCATTTTATTCCATTGGGAGGCCAAAGCACTTTGAAGCTTGCCGTGAATGCAGGGATCTATCAAAGCGCCAATTATTTCCGGAATGAATTGTTCCAGATCGGTGGTTTCCGCCTGTTGAGAGGATTTGATGAAGAAAGCCAGTTTGTATCTCAATATGGCGTTGGAACGGTGGAGTACAGGTTGAGGACGGGACTGAATTCTTTTTTCTTTGCCTTTGTTGATGGAGGCATAGGTAAACACCTGCTTGAAGAAATAAAATCTCATCACTATATTGGCAGCGGCCTGGGACTTTCGCTGGAGACAAAGGCCGGCATCGTTAATATGGCTCTTGCCCTCGGTAAAAGGGATGATGCGGAATTCAATCTTCGTCAGCCAAAGGTGCATATTGGCTTTGTAAGTTATTTCTGAGAACAAAATGGATAAGAATATTTTTGCAGGCAGATGGTGAAGTATTTGATCTTAGTGGCTATTTTATTTTCCTTTCTCCAGGGTTATGGACAGGATTCCGTGAACAGGAATTCAGTTGATACAGCCGTGAATCCCACACCTGATACTGCTGCAACTATCAGCCAGGTCCTGCCTGACTCATTGCGCTTTTCACGTCGTGATCCTATTGCTGCCATTCATTTTGCTCCTGGGCCTTCAAAGGGATTATTAGTGAAAGCACATCCCTTTTTTAGTTTTACGCATCCAACGAGGTACACGGTTACAGTAAAGAAATGGGAGGGTAAGGAAGCAATTTTTTATTCGCTCATAGGGCTCTTACTAGTTTTTGCCATCCTCAGGAACAGCTTTTACCGTTATGTAGATGATCTTTTTAAAACCTATTTCCGCACCACAGTAAAACAAAGGCAGATCAAGGACCAGCTCCTGCAAAGTCCCCTGCCTTCCATGATGTTCAATATCTTTTTTGCTTTAAGCATAGGAATGTTCCTGGCCCTGGTGCTCCAATATTTCGGACTGGGGACTGATTACAATTTCTGGATGCTTTACCTCTATTGTGTGGCAGGGCTCATGGCCATGTATGGAGTTAAATATATTACACTGAAAATTATTGGCTGGCTCTTCCAGGCTCCCGAAGCCACGGAATCTTACATTTTTGTAGTCTTTACAACCAATAAGATCATTGGTATGGTGCTGATACCTTTTATTGTGGTGATGGCTTTTACTTTCGGAAATGTAAAGCAGGCCACGGTAACGCTTAGCCTTGCTGTAATCATAGGCATCCTGGCTTATCGTTTTTTTCTTTCCTATACTTCAATTAAAAACAAGATCAGGGTGAGCTTTTTTCATTTCATTATCTACCTGCTGGCATTCGAAGTTGCTCCTCTATTGTTGATTAACAAACTGTTGCTTCGATTTTTAGGGGAAACATCTTAAATTTGCGCAACGTTAGCCGAACCACATAAGCCAATATGGTAAAACACGGGGTGAAAGCCGGTACACCGGTCACAGTAAAAAAAAGGGTCCTGATCACACAACCAAGACCTGAAAGCGATAAATCGCCATACTTCGAGCTGAGCAGAAAATATGATGTGGAGCTGGACTTCTGCCCCTTCATCAGGCTTGAGCCTATCCCGGCTAAAGAATTCAGAAAACAAAAAATTGATATTCAGGCACATACCGGTGTGATCTTTACAAGTCGCAACGCTATTGACCATTTCTTCCGGGTTTGCGAAGAGATGAAAATCAGCGTTTCGCAGGACACTAAATATTTCTGTATCACTGAAGCTGTTGCCCTCTATCTTCAAAAATTCATTCTCTACAGGAAGCGTAAGGTTTTTTATGGCGCTGACGGCAGCAATAAAAGTTTGTTTGACGTCATCAACAAGCACAAGATCAACGAGAAGTTCCTCTATGTTTGTTCTGAGAACCAGCAGGATAGCGAGATTACGGGCTGGCTGAAAAGCAATAATTGCGACTTCTCCCTTGCCTTTATGTACCGCACTGCCAGCAACGATGTAAAGGAAGTACTCAAGAAAGATTATGATGTGATCTGCTTTTTTACACCAAGTGGTGTGAAAAGCCTGTTTGATAATCTTCCCAAGTTCAAACAAAATGGAACTGTGATCGGCGCATTCGGAAATAATACTTCCAAAGCTGTGGAAGAAGCAGGACTAAAGCTGACCATCAAAGCCCCCGAACCTCAAACACCTTCCATGGTAGCAGCACTTGAAAAATTCCTGGCTGCAGAACTTAAGAAAAAATAAAGAATCCCCATAACATGAAGGCACCGTTTATAGCGGTGCTTTTTTATTTTAAATAATTCAGATCCTGCGTAGGGGTAACAAAGCCTATTGTTGTTATTCTTAAAATTAGTTTTGCTACAAGCTGAATTGGCAGGCAAACAAAGACCTGCTTTTAGAATGGAATTGAACGACACGGTACTTAAAACCCGGTTACAAAAAAGGGATGAAGCTGCATTTGAACAGGTTTATAAAAACAACTATAAAAACCTGCATGCCTATGTATTCACTATGCTGAAGGATGAAATGATGGCGGAAGAAATGGTGCAGAATGTTTTTTACAGGATATGGGAAAGACCTGAAAATCTAACCATCTCCGGATCAATAGAAGCTTATTTATACAGGGCTGTGCACAACGAAACATTAAATTATCTCAAACACCTGAAAGTGCGTTCTGAACACAGGCTTTTCGTTTCTCACAGGCGCCAGGAGGAAGCTGAAGGCGCTTCAAAAAAAATTCAGGTAAAGGAACTGGAAGGCAGGCTAAGACAGGCATTAAATGAATTACCCGAGCAATGCCGCACTATTTTTCAAATGAGCCGTTTTGAAGAATTACGTTACCGGGAGATAGCAGTGAAGCTTGGCATCTCCGTAAAAACAGTGGAGAACCAGATGGGTAAAGCATTAAGGATCCTCCGGATGAAACTAGTTGACTTTATGATTTTGGTCCTATTCTATATAATCAAATAAATCCTGGCAATTGAAAGCAAAGAATAACTATATCAATGATGACTTGCTGGTAAAATACCTGCTGGGTGAAACTTCCGAAGAAGAAATAAAGAACATAGATCAGTGGCTGGCAGAAAATGAAGACAACCGTATTTATTTCGAACAGTTTAAAAAGATATGGACAGAAAGCAGGAAGCTGGGTAAAGAAACTGACGTGGATGAAGAGGCAGCATGGCTGCGATTCAGAAGCAGGTTGAATGAACCGGTTACAACTGCTGTTGTGTTGAAAAATAATTCGTTTGGATGGTTGCGAATAGCCGCGCTGTTTTTGATCATTGCCGGTGCTGCCTTATTGTACTATGTTCTGAAGGATGATCAAAAAACAAACAACATCACTGCACAAGCTGGCAACCGGGTACTTAAGGATACATTGCCCGATGGTTCAGTGATCACCTTAAATAAAAATGCCTCACTTGTTTATCCTGAAAAATTTAAGGGTGATACAAGGTCTGTAAGTCTTTCTGGTGAAGCTTTTTTTGAGATCAGTCCCAATAAGGAAAAGCCTTTTCTAATATCAGTCAATGAGGTGATAGTGAAAGTTGTGGGCACTTCATTTAATATCCGGTCTAGCCAGGGAGCAACTGAAGTGATAGTAGAAACCGGTATTGTACAGGTGATCCGTGATCATAAAACTGTAGAACTCCGGCCAGGTCAAAAGCTATTGGTCAACAGTAAGGATACCAGCCTGAATATTGAAAAAGCAGAAGACCATTTGTATAATTATTATAGGAGCCGTGAATTTGTTTGTGACCAGACAGCCTTGTGGAAACTTGTAGAAGTGTTGAATGAAGCTTACGGAGTACAGATTGTAATTGAAAAAGATTCCCTGAAAAATCTTCCTCTCACAGCTACTTTCTCCAATGAATCACTGGATACCATATTAAGCATCATCAGCCAGACCTTCAGTATTACCGTGGAGCGTTCTGGAAACAAGATCATTTTAAAATAAAAGTCAGGAAAAATGAATAAGGGGTTTTGGGCCTTCGTGGCCTTGCTTACAGTCATGAGCATTACAAGCCATTCACAGGGTTTGTTGAACAAAAATATTTCTGTGGACGTGAAACAGCAGCGGCTCGATCATGTATTGGAGATCATCAGCAACCAGGGTGGTTTTTATTTTTCTTATAACAGCAATATTATAAAGAAGGATAGCCTGGTGAGCCTGAAGGCCAGCAATAGTCTGAGAAATGTCCTGGGACTTCTGTTGCCGGATCATTATGAGTTTCGCGAAAGTGGTAATTACATTATTATCAGGAAGCAACCCATACGTGTAACCGTAATTACCAACAAGATGGTGACCACTGATAAATTTTATACGGTGAGTGGTTATGTGCTGGACGACCAGACAGCCAACTGGATACAATATGCTTCAGTATATGAGAAAGATTTGCTGGCCTCAACACTTACAAATGCGAATGGCTATTTTAAATTGAAACTCAAACAGAAACCCAGGAGGGCCGTGCTGACAGTGAGTAAAGAGTTTTACCAGGATACCAGCTTCTCCATAGACCCTGGATATAACCAGGAAGTGAGCGTCACACTTCTACCAATATCAACAGGCTCTTTAACTATTATTGGCCCGGAGGATTATTTTGCTCCTGAACAACTAAAGCTTCGAGTGCAAAAAAATGATTCTTCCTATATGGAATATACCTACACTAAAACTGATTCAATCCAGGTGGAAGGCACAGCCATGGGAAGGTTTCTTCTTTCAACCCAGCAAAAGATCCAGAGCATGAATCTGAAAAAATTTTTTACTACAAGGCCTTTCCAGGTTTCACTCACCCCGGGTTTGGGTACTCATGGCGCTTTGAGTCCACAGGTGATCAATCATTTTTCTCTGAACGTGCTCGGAGGTTATAATGGTGGAGTGAATGGATTGGAAATAGGTGGATTGTTCAACATCGACAAAAAAGACGTCAGTTATGTACAAACCGCCGGGATTTTCAATATCGTGGGAGGGAAGGTCAAAGGTGTTCAGGTAGCTGGTGTTAATAATACTGTGCTCGATTCTGTTGTGGGCTTCCAGGTGGCCGGTGTCAACAATGTTGTAAAAGGCAGGATGAAAGGATTCCAGGTAAGTGGAGTTTATAATCATGTTGCTGACAGTGTTACGGGTATGCAGGTGGCTGGTGTTGGAAATTTTTCCAGGAAAAAAATGAGTGGCGTGCAGGTAGCTGGTGTCATGAACTTCAGCAACAGGCAAATGAGTGGAGCACAAATCAGTGGATTGGTGAACTACGCCAAACATGTGAAAGGAGTTCAGATAGGGTTGATCAATATAGCAGATACATCAGAAGGACTTGGTATAGGGTTAATCAACATTGTTCTTAAAGGTTATCACAAGCTTTCAGTTTTCAGTGATGAGATGGTGAATATGAATCTTGCTTTTAAAACGGGCAGTTACAAATTATATAATATACTTCATGCAGGCATGAACCTTAGTGATAGTAACAAAGCATATGCATTTGGTTATGGTTTTGGTTCAGAAATCAAACTTGGCAGAACGTTTACGGTTAATCCTGAACTCACAGCTCAGCATTTATACCTGGGCAGCTGGGATGATGCCAACATCATTGGAAAAATGAAAATCAATCTGAATGTGAAACTTGCAAAAAATGTTTCGCTTTTTGCAGGACCAGTTTTCAATGCCTATTATACTAAGCAGGATCAACATTATTCCGGATACCGCCAGGCAAAGACTCCGGCAGGTTACCATGTTTATCATCTTGATAAAAATGTAGATGCCTGGATTGGCTGGAATGCAGGAATCAGTTTTTTTTGATGAGGCATAGGGGTATCGATTATTTCTGTTGTTCTTATCTAAAACAACCAATCGTATGAACCATTTGAAACAGATCAGTGTAGTATTATTAAGTATCGTTATTCTTTTTTCTTCCTGTAAAAAAGTGGAAGGCGAAGGCCCTGTAGTTACTGAAGTCAGGAATCACACAGGATTTTCAGGCATCGACCTGAGATCATCAGCAAATGTTTATTATAAATATGATTCAGTATACAAGGTAGAAGTAAAAGGACAGCAAAATATTCTTGACGTGCTGATCACTGAAATTACCAATAATACTCTTGTCATCAGGTACAAGAATGATGTTAAGGTGCGTACCTCGGAACCAATACAGGTAATTATCACAGCGCCACAGATCAACAATATCAGGAATTCGGGATCTGGTGATATCAGGACTTTGGATCTAATATCAACTGCGGAATTAAAGGCTGATGTCAGTGGAACAGGTGATATCCTGATCTATGAACTGAATGCACTTTTGCTGGATGCCAATATCAGTGGTAGTGGAGATATTAAATTGAACAGCGGAATGATCAACGAAGAAAAGCTCAAGATCAGCGGCAGTGGAAATGTTGATGTGTCAAGTGCGAACACAGCCAAAGCTTCCACCATCATTAGTGGCTCAGGTAATATCTGGCTGAACGTATCTCAAGACCTTGATGTAACCATATCAGGAAGCGGATCTGTATATTATAAGGGACAACCAACGGTGCATACCACGATTTCAGGATCGGGCAAGGTGCGAACCTTTTAAATAAGAAATCATAAAGGAAGGGCCTGCAGAAATGCAGGCTTTTTTATGGATGAGGCTGTAGCATATCATTCCCCATTTTGGCTTTGGCACATTTTTTCTCTATGTATAAGAAGTATGGTGCTCAGTAAAGTTCATAGGATGCGATTGAAGCGTGTACGCATGAAGGAAGTCAATTCCGTTATTGCGCATGCCGCCTCTTTTGTGCTGACAGGAATTCCACCTGTTGTGTGTGAATCCGTTATTATGGAACTCTATTGCTCTGTAAAGAAGTCGATAGGTTCCTTAATGGATTAGACATTTCAACAAGCTGGACAAATAATTCCACAGGCAATTCCTTTAAAATGGGCGCTGTTCTTTGATAAAGTTCTTATATAAAGTAAAAAATTCTACTGGCATGAATTATGCCTCTGTAGGATATTGTTTAACCAAAATTGAGAGTTATGTTACGTTGGACAGTTATTTTTCTGGTAGTGGCAATTATCGCAGCTATATTTGGCTTCGGTGGTATTGCAGCTGGTGCAGCAGGTATTGCTAAAGTGTTATTCTTTATCTTCCTGGTGCTCTTTATTATCAGCTTAGTTGCCGGTCGTAGAGCCGATGTGTAAAGCCACATATAAAATTTATTGTTAACCAGCACAGGCTCTGCCTGTGCTTTTTTGTTTGCCCCTGCCTGGTGGGGACTATGAACCTTGCAGTTCATTGATATAATTATTCAGTTCATGGACATTACAAAACCATTAACAGGGGTTCTTTTGCAGCTTTGCGTTTTATAGAAAACTGATGTTTATGAAGCGCATATTCTACATTATTCTGGCTGCCACTTTTTTTACAGGATGCAAGCCCTTCAAATTAGCCGTGAGCGAGGACCTCAAGTCTGCACATGACGAATATGAAGTAAAGGGCAAGGATGGCATTATGATCAAACAGAAACTGAGTTTTGGTGAATTTAAAACCACAAAAGTGAAAAGATCCTGGACAAAGGGAAGCTCAGGACTTAAAGGGATTGGTTTTGGAACGCCTTACCAGGACAACTGGGTGAACATCATTTCCACAGAATATATACGTAAGAAACAAACGGTGAATTTCAGCCTCACTGATGGACAACTCAGCTCTGATGTTTATTGTGTTTCAAAATTCAACTCAAAAGATTTTCAATTGGGTGCGAGGGAAAACAGCATTGTCAATATAGGCCTGGATATTTTTGGGAATGGTTATTCTTCTACAAGCACATATTATGTTCAATTATTCACAAAGGGTGATGAACGTCCCTGGCAGCTTTTGCTGGATAATGAAGAAGCCCAGTTCCGTTCAAGGGAGTACATAGGCTATCTCGCCAAAACAAAAGATGAATACTATACCATTCACCCTGCAACTAAGATTGAAAAGAATGGCAAAACAGGAAGTACACTGGCCGGAGCTGTTGGCTTCGAGATCAGGGATCCTAAGGGAAATACTGTGGCTGCAGTTTCAATGATGAACAAGGGAATGGTATTCATGGGAAAAAGAAGTACGGAAGAACGCTTCCTCCTGGCAAATGTTTGTGCAGCCCTGCTGCTTCAGCAACATATTGGTGAATAATGCATCAAATGGAATCACTACGGTAATGAATGCGCTATCTCCATATATATACTCAGTATTTACATTGGCAACATTCATTACCGTGGTTTTGTTTTTCCTGGCGGCCAGGCAATCAAAAGCGGTATTAATTATTCTTGCAGGCTGGCTCTTATTGCAAATGATGATCAGCATACCGGGTTATTACCAGGTCAACACCAGCTTTCCTCCCAGGTTTTTTCTTTTGATAGTTCCACCATTGCTTCTCATTTTGGTGATGTTCATCACTTCCTGGGGTAAAAAATTTATCGACAGGCTGGACCTGCGCTTTCTTACACTGCTTCATTCGGTAAGGATACTCGTAGAACTGGTTTTATTCTGGCTGTTTGTTCATGGTGCTGTTCCCGAACTGATGACATTTGAAGGAAGGAATTTTGACATCATTGCAGGCATAACTGCACCTCTTATTTATGTATTGGCTTTTAAAAAACATGAAATCAATAAGAAGCTGCTTCTTGTATGGAACCTGATCAGTCTTTTATTGTTGTTGAATATTGAGATCAATGCAGCCTTGTCGGCGCCTTTGCCTTTTCAACAGTTTGCATTTGATCAACCCAACGTAGCCATTCTTTATTTTCCTTTTGTATGGCTGCCTTCATGTATTGTGCCTCTGGTGCTGCTATCACACCTTGCCGCTATCAGGCAGATGATAAAGAAGTAAGGTGGTGTCAATAGTCAATGGTCAATAGTCAATAGACCATGGACCATGGCCTGTCGTCGACTATGATCTAGAACCATGAACCATGAACAATTTACATCTTCCCTCTCACCACTCACCACTCACAACTCAGCATTCACCATTCCCCACTCACCATAACTCACCACTCACCACTGACCACTCACCAAACCTGACACATTATCAGTCCCACTTTGTTTTGGTTTATATCGCTGATAACTACAGCTTTATGTATTTATCGTATTTTTTCATGACCCCGAAAGTTATGAGTTGCGGATTGTGAAGAGTATGTTTGTTGCTCATTCATACTCATGAAAAACACCAGAGTGATTTCCGGACATTGAAAAGCCTGCGTCCGTCCCCCGGAAAAAGAGTATGAAAACTTCTCCAATATCAATTGAAAGATCTTGCAGTATCCCTTGACCAAACCATAATCCAATTCTAAGGGTCGGCATTGTTTCACCTTAATCGAAAACAATGTTGAAAAAAAACTTAGTAAGATCAGGTTTCCTCAGCCATGGGTTGTTGTTTCTCGTACCTAATACAACAACGCTGAAAATTGAGCCCCATTTCAGTTATGCAGAAAGGAATGCGGCCATTATGCCAAAGAAAGTATTCAATGATACATTGAATGCAGGAGCAGATTCCACTATGGTGGTCATGCCGCCTCCACAGATCCATCTGAACAAACATGCAGTAAAATTTGTAAACAACTTCCTGAAGAAGGAAGATGAATTCCTGCAAAAAATGAAAGACAGGAGTCCTTCTTATTTCAGGGTGATCAATGGCGTGTTCGACAAATATGGTATTCCCTCAGAGTTGAAATACCTCGCCATTGTTGAATCGCAATTAAGAACTACGGCCGTTTCAAGAGTGGGTGCAAAAGGTCTCTGGCAATTCATGCCGGTTACAGCCCGGGAACTGGGCCTGAAAGTATCCGGCAAAACAGATGAAAGAACCCATTTTTACAAAAGCACGGTGGCTGCAGCCAAATACCTGAAAAGTCTTTATGCTGAATTTGGCGACTGGCTCCTGGTACTGGCAGCCTATAATGGTGGTCCGGGTACAGTTTACAAGGCCATAAAAAAATCAGGCAGTAAAAATTACTGGGCGCTGCAACAATACCTTCCAGAAGAAAGCCGCGGCCACGTCAAGCGCTTCATTGGTGTTCATTATTTCTTTGAAGGTTGTGGCAGTATCGCCACTCAAACAAAAGCAGAAGCACTGGCTTATCAAAAGCTGCTGGAAGAACACCAGTCGGCTGTTCAAATCACACAGGTAACAAAAGACACAGTAGCTGTGGTAGCCATGGCACTGAAATAAATAACTCGTGAATGTTGATTGGTTATGAACTTTCTGCAGCAATGCAGGAAGTTCTTTTTTTATTGGCCACGACCGGCATCAAGCGTAAAACCAAATGTGCTGCCGATGCTTTCCTTAGTTCTTACATGAATCGCATGGCCATGGGCTTCAATAATGTGTTTGCAGATGGCAAGTCCCAGACCACTACCGGTTACATCTCTTCCTCTCCCTTCATTCGTCCTGAAAAATCTTTCAAATACACGGTCTACATTTTTTTCAGCTATTCCCATTCCGTCGTCACTGATCTCTATCAAAATATTCCTGTCATCTGTATTATACACACTGGCAACCGTTGAGCCTCCATATTTGCCATACTTGATGGAATTGTCAACAAGATTGGTGATCACCTGCCTAATCTTTTCCCTATCTGCATATACCACAAGCGGCGCTTCGCATCCTTTTTTAATGGAAAAAGAAATATTCTGCTGTTCGGCTTTCCAGGAAAGAGTTTCAAAAACTTCTTTAATGATATCCTGGATCACGAATGGCTGCCTTAATAAAACCAGTTCTCCTCTTTCCAGCCTTGAGATCTCATCCAGGTCCCTGATCAGGTTCACAAGTCGCTCTACATTCCTTCCTGCTTTTTCAAGAAATTTCCGGTTGACATCAGGATTTTCAAGTGCACCATTTAATAAGGTATCTATATAACCCTGTATTGCAAAAACAGGTGTCTTGAATTCGTGCGAAAGATTTTGAAGAAATTCCTTGCGGAAATTTTCATTGCGCCTCAATAACTCCACTTCCCTGCTTCTTTGTTCAGCCCAGGCCTCCACATCTTCTCTAACTTCATCAATACTTTTTTGAGGAAGAATGTATTTATAATAAGTTTCCTCGCGTTTGGTTGCCTTGGTCTGGTGAATGAATTTGTAGATCAGCTTGATCTTCCTGTAAATGAAATTCTGAATGATGGAAAACAATAAAAAATAGCTGCCGATAAAAATCAGTACAAAAGAAATCAGGGCTTCCAGCCAGTTGTGGTTAAAGAAAAAAATACCGAGACTGATGGGAACAGAAAGTATCAGTGCTGTAAGTGCTGATAGCTGCCTGGGTGATAGATTTTTTCCTTCGAACATGATTGATTTCTAATGGTGAAACTACCACGGTGGCATTATAATTCAAATTTATAGCCCACACCTTTTACAGTGGTGATGCAGTCTATTCCTAGTTTTTGCCTGATCTTGCGAATGTGGACATCTATGGTGCGGTCCCCAACAATCACATCGTTACCCCAGACCTGGCTTAAGATTTCGTTGCGCAGGAACACTCTTCCAGGTTTTGATGCAAGGAGGTAAAGAAGTTCAAATTCTTTTTTGGCAAGAACAATTTCCCTTCCTTCAAAAATCACGAGATATTTTTCCGGGTCAATGGTCAGTTGATCAATACGGATAATGCCCGCATCTTTTTTCTTCAACCTGCGAAATAGCGCATTGACCTTACTAACAAAAACACTGGGACTCACCTGCTTACTCACATAATCATCGGCGCCAGTGCCAAAAGCTTTTATCTGCGTGTTTTCATCAGAAAGTGCCGTAAGGAACATGATCAGTGTTTCGCGGAAGATGGGTTGGGCCCTGAGGATCTCACAAACCTCCATTCCACTTTTTTTGGGCATCATCATGTCCAGGACAATCAGTGGCGGCTGAGCTTGCTTAGCCATTTCCAATGCTTCATCCCCATTTTTAGCAGTAATAACCTCATAGCCTTCCTTTTCCAGGTTGTACTTGAGGATCTCTACAATATCAGGCTCATCATCAGCGATCAACACCTTTTTGCTGTCCATCTCCAAACTTTGAACAAACCTACAGCAAAGCTTTTTAAAGCAGATCAGGTAATAATAAGTACCATCAGACTTAATGATAAATTAATACAGGCAACTCTTAGCTGCTTCGAACCGTCAAAACTTTGATTTCCTTATTATATCAGATATCTTGGCAGCCTTCCTTAACGAAGGGTTAAGTCTTCGGGTATTAAATTTGTGTTATGAGGGGTATGCGTCTAACCTTACGATTACTGTTGAATGGCCTGCTTTTATTTGTTGGTTCTTACAGCTTTGCCCAGACTTCTCACTCCAATACCTGCAAGCCTCCAATTGGCCGGGCCCTTTGGCACGACAGGCTTGACCGTGAACAAAGAAATGCACTCCGTTATTTCCAGGGGAATAATAACGAAGAAATAAAATATTACGTTACCCAGTCACTCACTGCAAAGGTGGATCAGCTTCAGTGTAAGATAGAAACAGATACCAGCCTGGGTGATCAGAAGAAAAAAACATTTCTGGCAGGACTGGAAAAAATGGTCAGGAATTTTTCATCCCTTTATCGCAACCGGCAATTCAATGCTTCTCATTTTCCTTCCGCTCTTGATACTTATGAAAAATCAATTGAAAAGGAAACACAGCAGGAGTCCATTGAATCACTGGTAGAACAAAGTTCTTATGAAGTTGGATCGCTCCTGCTTTCAAGCGATGCTTTTAATGAAAACCCGGGTGTAAGAAACGCCAGGAATATTGTATTCAGAAAATATTGTGTGCTGCATCCCGACCAGATTTTTCTCAAGCTCAAAGACAATCCAGATGTGCCCTTCAGGGATAGCCTGATCAGGATAGCCGGTTATAAATATCCAAAGAAGCTTTACGATTTTGCCGCTGCGGATAACAGGCTGGGTTATGCTATCCGCAATGTAGATGATCCATTTATCCGAACCATTTCCAAAATGGCCAAAAGCGGAGGAAGCGGACAGCTGTATTTCCCCTTTCTCGATAACCTGATTGCAGGAACTATTTCCTATGATGACATCAATGCTGTAAAGGATAATGATGGTAAGTATTACCAGTTGCTGGTCAAAACAAGAATGGAATACGTGGGCCGTACACTAAATGGTGAAAACGTGGTGAGCATGAACGAACTCGATGCCATGCTTCAAAGAAAGGGCAGGGATTATTATATCAAAACCATTAATGCGCTTCACGAAGAACCAGACGCAAAACGCTTCCAGATACTTCAGCAGCTTAATGCACAGGAATTATATTATCTGGTGATCGCCGGAGAACGTGATATGTATACTTCGAGTTATGTAAACGGTATCTATCCACTCATGATGCAAAAAATCGGCAACAGGGGTGATTCGCTTCTTATGAGTGTGAGCTTCGACCGATTTAAAAAATTCATCAAGATTGCTGCGGGCTATAATACATTGAGTCATTTTCTTTCTTCCTTTCCTGACAGCGACAGGGCCCAGGCACTGATGACGGGTTTTGTTAATAACCTGGAACGCTCTGCCGGTCTGGAAGATGGTGTTGACGTTGCAGATTCTTATGCGAGCATTGCAGGCACCATGAAACCTGTTGCAGATGAAATGCTGAAGAATGTAAAAATGAATCTTGACAGGAATACCAGGAGTAACAATAAAAAAGGGATCGTGATCTATAACCTGCTATACAAGCTTTTCCTTTCTTCAGATAGCCTGAACAAAATCGACCTGTCAAAGGAATTTGGAATTCCACCGGTATATAATGTAAGTTATCAGTCCCTATCGGTTGACAGTTCTGGTAAGGTAGTGATGCAGGTTTTCTTTTATGGCGATAAGGATGGTAAAACCAATTATGCCAGCTTCCTTCCACAGTTCAACAATGGTAACTGGAAAAAAATTGAAGACAATAAATACTGGATCGCCTTTACTTCTACTCGAGGCAAGCCCATCCTGATTTACGCAAACAAACCTATTGATGAAAAAACACAGGAGGCAGAACTGGAGAAAGCACAGGAATCTTTGGGAGAATATCTTTCCAAGAAGAATCTTGATCCAACTGTTGTGATCCATCGCGGACACAGTTATTATGCACCCTATACCATTGAGCAGATCAAACCTTCGGCGCGAGTAGTGTTCCTGGGTTCCTGCGGCGGTTACAATCTTATTCATAATGTGCTTCAGCATTCACCCGATGCGCATATCATTGCTTCAAAACAGATCGGCAAACTCAATATCAACCAGCCCTTCATTGACCTGCTGAATGAAAAGCTCAGGAACGGAAACAATATCGACTGGATCCCTTTCTGGAACGAGTTCAGAGGCAAGGCGGGTAAGATTGAAGGCTTTGACGACTATATCGCTCCATATAAAAATCTAGGTGTCATCTTCATTAAGGCTTACAACATTGCCATGGGAGAAGACAATGAACTGTAAATTTGCCGACTAAACGAAAATCATTGAGTTCAGACAGCAGGAAAGGTTTTTTTGACGTTTCACTACTTAAAAGAGTACTGGCATTTACCCGGCCGTATAAAAACAGGTTTATCTGGTCCGTGGTGCTTGCCATAGTTCTGGCTGCCTTTACACCCATTCGTCCTTTCCTGATCCAGTTAACGGTAGATAAATACATCACGGGTAAAAACTACGACTGGCTCATTTATATTACCATCATCCAGGTAGGTTTTATTTTAATTGAAACTGCGCTGCGGTTTTATTTTTCTTATACAACTTCCTGGCTGGGACAAGCCGTAGTGCGAGACATGCGCGTGAAGGTTTTTGGAAAGGTGATCCATCTTAATCTCCGGCAATTTGATAAAACGCCAATCGGCACACTCACCACCCGCACAATTGATGATATAGAAAGAGTGAACGATATTTTTGCGGACGGGTTGATTCCTATCATTGCAGATCTTCTTTCCATACTTTGTGTGCTGGGTTTCATGTTCTGGACCGACTGGAGGCTGACGCTTGTCTGCCTGATACCTTTCCCGATCATCATCCTTGCAACTTACTATTTCAAAGAAAGCGTGAACCGTTCATTTCACCGGGTGCGCAATGCTGTTTCCAGCCTCAATGCTTTTGTACAGGAACACATCACCGGGATGAATATTGTGCAGGCCTTTGCTGCTGAAAAAAGAGAAGGTCATAAGTTCAGGGAGATCAATAAAGAACATCGCAACGCCAACATCAATGCCATCTTCGCTTATTCTGTTTTCTTTCCCATAGTAGAAATTGTGCTGGCGCTGGCCATGGGACTTGTTGTATGGTATGTGTCCAAGGAAGCATTGGGTATGCGTGATATAGAACCAGGAATTATCATTGCCTTCATTCAATACCTGCAGCTGATCTTCCGTCCTCTTAGGGTGATCGCCGATAAGTTTAATGTATTGCAAATGGGCATGATTGCCAGCGAAAGGGTTTTTAAAGTGCTGGACAACCAGGATTATATTTCTCAGAAAGGCCATCATGATGCAGAGAAGATCAGGGGGAGGGTTGAATTTGAAAATGTATGGTTTGGGTATGATGAAGCACACCCCGTATTAAGGGATATCAGTTTTACGGCAGAACCAGGGCAAACCATAGCAATAGTTGGGCATACAGGCAGCGGAAAGACCACCATCATCAGTCTTTTAAACAGGTTATACGAGATCAACAAAGGCCAGATCAGGATCGATGACGTTCCTATACAGGACTGGAAACTGGATGTGTTGAGAAAAAACATAGGCGTGGTGCTCCAGGATGTATTTCTTTTTTCAGGATCTGTTATGGATAATATCACTTTGAGGAACGACAAGGTGGAAAGGGAAAAAGTGGAGGAAGCAGCGAGGCTCATCGGCATGCATGATTTTATCATGAACCTGCCGGGAGGTTATGATTATAATGTTATGGAAAGAGGAGCTACCCTTTCAGTAGGACAAAGACAACTGCTTTCGTTTATCAGGGCGCTTTTATACGATCCTTCCATTCTGATCCTGGACGAGGCTACCTCTTCGGTGGATACAGAAAGTGAGCAGATGATAGAAAATGCCATCAATACATTGATCGCTGGCAGAACTTCAATTGTGATCGCACATCGTTTGTCCACCATCCAGAGAGCCAGCCAGATCATTGTCCTGGACAAAGGAGAGGTGAGAGAAGTGGGAACACACAGGGAATTGATCGCAAAAGGAGGTTTTTACAGCAAATTGTACCAAATGCAATTTGAAAAGAAGGTACTGGCAATAGATTGAACTGTTTTCCCGTTTATATTTACACAGAATTTTCTTCTTAAACTTTACCAGCTTATGAGACGTTATTTAGTGGGATTGATCAGCGTTATCGCGCTTTCAGCCCTTGGAATTTCCTGTTCAAAGGAAAAAAGCCTTGAATTGGGCGTTCCTTCACAACCCGGCAGCGGTGGCTCTGCCAATTATGCCTTATCTACCAATGGTCCCAATTGCATGAATGCCGTGGTTTCCGGTGTTTATAAAAAAGGTACAGCAACCAATACAAGCAATTCAGTAGATATCGAGGTTAATGTAAATACGATTGGAACCTGGACCATGAACTCTGCCGGAGTAGCTGGTTTTTATTTCCAGGGAGCGGGAACTTTTGCCAATACTGGTACGCAAACCATCACCCTGATGGCAGCAGGAACACCTAATATGGCTGGTCCTCAAACCTTTACCCTGGTTACAGGTACCACTACCTGTGCTTTTGTGGTAACCGTGGAGAATGATTCCACACCAACCAACCCTCCACCTCCTTCAACAGGAGAATATTTCCCCATGACGCAGGGCAGCTGGTGGAGCTATGATGATGGCACTGGCGACACTTTGAAAACCACGGTAAGCGGCACCACGGTTATTGCAGGAAAAACATATTCCAATTTCGTGGATTCATATGAAGGCATTCCTGATACTGACACCAGCTTTTACCGCAAGGATAACAGCACTGGTTTCTTTTATCTGAATGAAGATCTTAGTGTGCTGGCTGCCATTGGAATTACCATGTCTCAGCCCCGCGCAGATGTGTTATTCATGAAGAACAGTCTGACTACCGGGGCCACCTGGAACTCTGACCATGCAGGAACAGCCAGCGGGATTCCTGTGACAGTCAGATTCAAGTTCGATGTAGTGAATGCCAATGCCACAACAACGATCGGCAGCAATACTTTCACCAATGTTTACCAGGTTCAGTTAACACTGCAACTGGGTATGTTGGGGACATTTACGGATATGGCCGCACCTGCTATCCTGAGCTTTGCCAAAGGCGTGGGTTTGATCAGGACAGATGATGGAACGTCCTCTACTGATATCAGGTACTGGCATGTGAATTAATACATATAATTTAAATAGTTTCAGGGGGCTGCCGCGTCAATGGCAGCCCTTGTTTTTTGATGCCTATAATTATCTTAAATAAGCCCTTTTTTATACGCTTCTACCCTTATCTTTGCGCCAAATTTCGGGTAGCTTATGCATGTCAGACGGTTCAAATGCTTATTGGTAGCGGTTTTCAGCGTTTTGGCCCTCTCATTTCCAGTGTCTTTGATCGCCCAGGGCGAGCACACGAATAATGATGACCAGGAACAAACTGAAGATCATAAGGGTGGCGATAAAAAAGAAGCACATGGAAAAGAAGAAGGCGGAAAGTTTGATGCCAATGAAGTGATCTTCGGACACGTCATGAATGCCCATGAATTCCATTTTTTCTCGATCGGTGATTTTCATGCAACCGTTCCTTTGCCTGTGATCCTTTACAGCAAGGAGAGAGGTTTTACCTGCTTCATGTCTTCCAAATTCCACCATGGTGAAGAACCTTACCAGGGTTACAGCATTGTTACCAAACATTACAAGGAGAGGCTGAAAGAAGAAGGATTGACTGATGCGCAAATCAATTTATACAGTGATGAAAGCATCATCGCTGTAGATGAAAATGGCAAACACCTTCCGGGTGTGAAAGTCTATGACCTTTCGCTTACAAGAAACGTGGTGCAGATGTTCATTGCACTGGGCATACTTGTATGGTTGCTGCTTTCCGTGGCTAAAAGATATAAGACCGGGCAGGGTGTTACTTCTGCTCCAAAAGGTGCTCAGAACCTGCTGGAGCCAGTAATCACTTTTATCAGGGATGAAGTGGCCAAGCCCAACCTGGGTCATAAATACCAGAAATACCTGCCTTACCTGCTCACGGTTTTCCTTTTCATTCTGATCAATAATATTTTTGGCCTGATCCCGGGTTCAGCGAATGTTACCGGTAATATCGCCTTTACAGCGGTGCTGGGCTTTATCTCTTTTGTGGTGATACTATTCAGTGGAAACAAACATTACTGGGGTCATATTTTCTGGCCGCCGGTGCCACTTGGTGTGAAGTTCATTATGATCCCGGTGGAGATCCTTTCGATCTTTACCAAGCCTTTTGCCCTGATCATACGTCTTTTCGCCAACATGCTGGCGGGACACATCATCATTATCTGTCTGATCTCATTGATCTTCATTTTTGGTAACATGGGTGCAGGTGTGGGCTGGGGTTTTTCTCCCATTTCCATTGCATTTGCCACGTTCATATATATCATTGAAGTACTGGTGGCATTTATCCAGGCCTTCATCTTTACCAACCTGACAGCAGTGTTTATTGGTCAGGCAACAGAAGATCATCACCAGCACGAAGGAGACGCCCATCATGGCAATCCTCCTACGGAGCCGGTGATTATTTAAGGTGAGTAGTCAGTGGTGAGATAGTGAGTAGTCAGTGGTGAGTGGTGAGTAGTCAGTAGTGAGTAGTGAGTGGTTGAGTTGAATAGTGAAATAGTGCAATAATGAGTGAGAAGTAGTTCTTCTATGAACTATGAACTATGAACTATGATCTATGAACCATAAGCTATAAGCCATATGCTATAAGCTACAAGCAGGAACTATGAACCAACCGAACAACGTTTTTTTTAACCATTATAATAGAACAAACATGGATTTTTTATTCACATTGTTGGCTGAGCCTCTTGCAAATGCAGGTGGTGCTATCGGAGCTGGTCTGGCTGCGATTGGTGCTGGTATCGGTATCGGTCAGATCGGACGTGGTGCAGTTGAATCAATTGCCCGCCAGCCGGAAGCTTCTAACGACATCCGTGCAAACATGATTCTGACAGCAGCCTTCATCGAGGGTGTTGCCCTGTTTGCGGTGATCGCAGGTATCCTGGCGATGTTCGTTTAATCTCGTTGGAATCATGCCCGTCATGATTCGATCGAACCAAACTGCATCCAAAGCAAAGGGCGGAGGATGCAGTTTATTTAGCAAATTGAAATTCACTATAGGCCAAGAGCCATTTTCAAATTTTGAAATCATATGAGACTTCTTACTCCCGAATTTGGATTGATAATATGGACGCTGATCGCGTTTTTGCTGGTGTTTTTCATACTGGCCAAATTTGCATGGCCTGCCATCCTTAAAGGACTGAAAGAAAGAGAGCTGAGCATCGCTGAGTCATTGCAATCAGCAGAAAGAGTGAAAGCCGAAATGGCCCAGCTGAAAAATGAAAATGAAGCATTAATGGCCAAAGCGCGTGAGGAAAGAGGTGCCATGCTGAAAGAAGCAAGGGAAACCAAAGACCGCATCATTAATGAAGCAAAGGACCAGGCAAAGGTGGAAGCCAACAAGATCATCGTAGAAGCGCAACAGCAGATCAATGCCCAGAAAATGGCGGCGATCACTGAAGTGAAAAACCAGGTGGGCAAGCTGGTGATCGAAGTCACCGAGAAAGTTTTGAGAAAAGAGCTGGCTTCAAAAGAAGCACAGGAAAATCATATTAAAGGATTAGTGAACGAAGTAAACCTGAGTTAATAAAGGCTGGCAGGAAAAAATCCTGCAGGCCAGAAGCTGAATATTATGCCCAATCCACGTTTAGCTACCAGATACGCAAAGGCCATACTGGACCTGGCTGTTGAAAAATCACAGCTGGAGGAAGTATACAAGGATATGCTGTTCATGCAGAAATTGCTGAAAGGAAATCCTGATTTTCTGAACATGCTCCGCAGTCCTGTGGTGCCTTCAGACAAAAAGAACAATGTTATTGAACTGGTGACTGGTAAAAGCATTGGTGAAACAACTGCTGCTTTTATGAAGTTACTGGTGAACAAAGGACGCGAAGCCGATCTTCCTGAAGTGATTACGGCTTTCATTAGGCAATACAAAGACAAAAAAGGAATTCATGTTGTAAAGCTTACTTCTGCAGTTGCTTTGAGTGAAGAGGTAAAGAATTCAATAGTGGAGCAGGTAAAAAAGACCAGCAATATGAAAACCATTGAACTCGAAGAAAAGGTAGATCCTTCTCTTATTGGTGGTTTTGTTTTGCAGGCCGGTGATCAATTGATCGATGCCAGCATTGCTTATGATCTGAAAATGATCTCCAGGCAATTTGATAACAATGACTTTATTTATAAGGTCAGGTAAGAAGAAAAGAAAGAGTAAGAGAATAAACATTCATTTTAAATATTAAATCTGCTATATGCCAGAAATAAAACCAGATGAAATTAGTGCCATTCTTCGCCAGCAGCTAAGCGGCTTCAATACCGGAGCTGACCTGGAAGAAGTTGGAACTGTACTGCAGATCGGTGATGGTATTGCCCGTATCTATGGTTTGGGTAATGTACGTGCCGGTGAACTTGTTGAATTTGAAAATGGTGTTCAGGGTATCGCTCTGAACCTTGAAGAAGATAATGTGGGTGCTGTATTGATGGGAGAAACAGGTGGCTTGCAGGAAGGATCCAAGGTTCGCCGCACAGGCCAGATCGCCTCTATTAAAGTAGGAGATGGAATGGTTGGCCGTGTGGTAAATACGCTTGGTGAAGCCATTGACGGCAGGGGACCAATTACAGGTGAGCGTTATGAAATGCCACTGGAAAGAAAGGCTCCTGGTGTAATCTTCAGGGAACCGGTAAAAGAACCGCTGCAAACAGGTATCAAAGCTATCGATGCCATGATCCCCATTGGCCGTGGACAGCGCGAGCTGGTGATCGGTGACCGCCAGACCGGTAAGACCGCCATCTGTATTGATACCATTATCAACCAGAAAGAATTTTTCCAGGCAGGACAGCCTGTTTACTGTATTTATGTAGCTATCGGACAGAAGGCTTCTACCATTGCCGGTGTGATGAAAACCCTGCAGGACGCAGGTGCCATGGAATACACCATCATTGTAGCAGCATCTGCTTCTGATCCTGCACCATTGCAATTCTATGCTCCATTTGCCGGCGCTGCTATTGGTGAGTTCTTCCGTGATACCGGTCGCCCTGCACTGATTATTTATGATGATCTTTCCAAACAGGCCGTGGCCTACCGTGAAGTATCACTTCTTCTCCGCCGCCCTCCTGGTCGTGAGGCATACCCTGGTGATGTATTCTATTTGCACTCCCGTCTGCTGGAAAGAGCTGCCAAGGTAATTGCCAATGATTCGGTAGCCAAACAAATGAATGATCTTCCGGAATCCATCCGTCACCTGGTAAAAGGTGGTGGTTCATTGACTGCTCTGCCTATCATTGAAACACAGGCAGGTGACGTATCGGCTTATATTCCTACGAACGTGATCTCCATTACTGATGGACAGATCTTCCTGGAGACCAACCTTTTCAACGCTGGTATCCGTCCTGCCATCAACGTAGGTATTTCGGTTAGCCGTGTGGGTGGTAATGCACAGATCAAATCCATGAAAAAAGTAGCAGGTACACTTAAACTGGACCAGGCGCTTTATCGTGAAATGGAAGCCTTCTCCAAATTTGGTGGTGATCTTGATGCAGCTACCAAGGTTGTACTTGATAAGGGTGCCCGTAACGTGGAGATCCTTAAGCAACCACAGTATGCACCTGTTGCTGTAGAAAAGCAGGTAGCCATTATTTACCTGGGAACACAGGGCCTGTTGCGCGATGTGGCTGTGAGGAAAGTAAAGGAATTTGAAGAGCATTTCTTAATGGAGATGGAAAACAAACTTCCTGATGTTCTTGCCCAGTTCAAGAAAGGAAATCTTCCTGATGATGGTGTTAAGAAGATGGTGGAGCTGGCTAATGGAATCATTCCACAGTACAAATAAGAATGAATTTTTTATAATTTAAAGCGGCCCTCGTGGCCGCTTTTTTCATGTTCACAATTTATGCCCATGGGGTTGCAATTCTCAAAAATCCATGCTTACTTTGGAACTGAATCCGACCCAATCTCCCCCGAAAAGCCTGCACTTAAATTTTTAATTGTCCAATTCAAACATTATTGCCCAGCTGGGAATTTCCCTGCTATCATCATACTAAAACCGCCATTCTAAATGGTATTTAGCCAGGCCCAAAAGGCCTGGTTTTATTTTTATCAACAAAAAACATATATGGCACAGTTTTCACTTTATGCATAGAAAATTTATCTGTATGAAATTTATGAAACCTTCCCTATTGATGCTTTTGGCCGTTGCTACCGTAGTTTTCGCCTGTTCAAAAGAAGATTCAGCTTCCAACAACAATGGTACTTCAACGCTCAAGGTTCGTATGACCGATGCGCCCGCTGCCTGGGATGAAGTGAACGTGGATCTGAAACAGGTAAGAGTGAATTTTGCCGATGACAGCACTGGCTGGGTTGACCTGCAAACAAATGCTGGTGTATATGACCTGCTTACTCTTCAGAATGGTGTGGATACATTGATCGCACAGGGTACTGTACCCACTGGAAATATCAGAGAGATCAGGTTTGTGCTGGGTGACAGCAATACAATTGTTGTGAACGGACAGCCCTATCCTTTAACCATTCCAAGTGGTGGTACTTCAGGTTTGAAGATCAAAGTGAATAAGAACATCACTTCAAGCCTTGATTCCTTGCTGATAGATTTTGATGCCGCTCTTTCTGTAAAAGAAGAAGGTGGATCTTATAAGTTAAGGCCAGTTATTAAGTTGAAATAAGATAACGGTTATTTTAAAGAGAAATTAAAGCCCTGAATTTCAGGGCTTTAATTTTTTTATGAACTGTGAACCAAATAAAATTTGGTTTATAACATAAACTACTCTACGTTTGTATCATCAACCAACGTTATGAGAAAGTTTTTATTCCTGCTGTGTATTTTAATAGCCCTGGCAGCACAGTCACAAACCCTGGTGTCAGGAATTGTACAGGATTCTAAAGGCAGAAGCATACCATCCGCCAGCATTACAGTTAAGGATACATACGACGGAGCCACAACAGACAGCAGCGGCAAATTCAAATTCAAAACTTTTGAAAAAGGTAACCATACACTTGTAGTTTCTGCCCTTGGTTATAAAATCAGCGAAGAAAAAATTGAATTAGGCACTACGCCCATTGATCTTACCATAACCATGAAAGAAGAGATCAGCGAATTGAAGGCTGTAGTGATCACAGCAGGCAGCTTCGAAGCCAGTGATCGCAAAAGGGCTGGTGTGGTTTTGAATTCAATCGATATTGTTACAACAGCCAGCGCCAATGCAGATGTAACGCAGGCATTGAAAACGCTGCCTGGTGCGCAACAGGTAGGTGAATCGGAAGGATTGTTTGTTAGAGGTGGCACTGCAGCCGAAACAAAAATCTTTATTGATGGAACGCTGGTGAACAGGTTCTTTTACAGCTCGGGACCCAATATTGCCGGTTATGGACGCTTCTCACCTTTTCTTTTCAAAGGAACTGTTTTCAGCACAGGAGGTTATTCTGCTTTATATGGCCAGGCCCTGTCTTCCGTACTGACACTTGAATCCATTGATCTTCCGGAAAAAACTTCTGCTGCTCTTGGAGTTTCAGTCCTGGGTTTGAATGCTGGTTACCAGCAGCTTAATAAAAAGAAAAATGCTTCCTGGGGTATCAATGCAAATTATATGAACCTGGCGCTTCCTTTTGCTATACTCAAACAAAAGCAGGATTATTCCCAGGTTCCTTCAATATTCGATGGTGATGCTAACTTCCGGATAAAAACTTCTTCATCAGGCATGTTGAAATACTATGGTGCACTCAGCACCAATAAACTTGGATTCTCAACTCCCAGCCTGGATTCAAATGGTTATTACGATCAGTTCAAGCTGGAAAATGTTTATCATTACCATAACCTGGCATGGAAAGACAGGCTGAATAATTTCTGGAAATTCAACCTTGGTTTTTCGTATACCAATAACCGTGACAGGATCAATAGTGATCTGCTGGATGCGGATAAAAAAGAAGTGACACTGAGCGGACTCGAATTCAAAAACTTCCGGTTGAAGCCCAGGGGAAATTATGCGAATGCTAAAGCAGTATTTGAAAGATCTCTTGGAGGAATGAGTGCCCTGAGGTTTGGAGGTGAATACAATTATAGCAGCGACAAATCCGTATTCATTGATCATAGCAATAACAAATATTCCAGCACTATTGAAGAAAATGTAAAGGCCCTGTTTGCGGAGACTGATATTTATCTCACCAATGCCATGGCAGCCAAAGTGGGTACGAGAATGGAACATTCATCTTATCTGGATGAATTCAACATAGCACCCAGAATTTCCCTGGCTTATAAATTAGGAACAGGCAGCCAGGCTTCACTTGCCTATGGAATTTATTACCAGAATCCTGAAACGCGGTATCTCCCCGCCATCAATGAACTTGATTTCTCTAAAGCTGCTCATTACATTTTGCAGTACCAGAAAGTAACAAACCTAAGAGTGTTAAGAGCAGAAGTCTTTTATAAAAAATATGATGCGCTGATCAAAACCGGTTATGCAAACGGTCGTGATGGAATGGCAATCAACAATAATGGTTTTGGTGATGCCAGGGGTTTTGAATTTTTCTGGAGAGATAAGAAATCAATCAAGAACCTGGACTACTGGATCTCTTATTCTTACCTTGATACAAAAAGGGATTATCTCAATTTCCCAAATGCCATCACACCCAATTTTGCAGCTGAACATACGGCTTCACTTGTTCTGAAAAAATTTGTACTGCCATGGAAAACCGGTTTCAATATGTCGTATAGTTATGCCAGCAGTCGTCCTTATTACAATATTGCTTATGATGGCGGACAATATAAATTCACAGACAGGGGAAGGGTTCCTGATTATCATAACGTCAGCTTTAGTTTGAACTATATCCCATCGCTCGCTAAGCCCAATTCAAAAACCTTTGCAGTGTATGTGCTTTCAGTGAATAATATTTTCAACATCAAACAAACTTATGGATACCAGTATTCTTTTAATGGTATGAAGAAAGAAGCCATTGTTCCTCCATCACGGATGTTTGTATTTATCGGTGCTTTCTTCAGTTTTGGAATTGACAGGACAGAAGATGCAATCAACAACAATCTTTAAATACATTTTATGCAGTATCAACCAGTTCCTCCCGGAAAAGATCCCGTTCTCTGGCAAATAGCACAGAGAAGAGCGTCGTTTAAAAGACATTTCAGTGTTTACATAGTTGTCAATCTATTTTTATGGCTGCTATGGTTTTTTACAGGAGCGCGAAATTCTGATCATGGCATTCCCTGGCCAGTCTGGTCTACTGTAGGATGGGGAATTGGAATATTTTTTCAGTTTCTGGGAGCGTATGTTTATCCTGGTTTCGGATTAGTAGAAAAGGAATACGAGAACATTCAAAATCAAATCAAACCATAAATCAAAACAAATGAAAAAGTTCATTTTATCAAGCCTTTTCTTATTGTGCCTGGTGAGCAGTTTTGCACAATCTGAAAAATATATGAATGCCATGAAGGACAAGATCGCCATGGCAGATACTACCAGGGATGTGGCAGCACTGAATGATCTCTCTGCAGCTTTTGAAAGAATTGCTGAAGCGGAAAAAACCCAGTGGCAGCCTTTTTATTATGCAGCTTATACGCAGGTATATTCAGCATTGATGATGGGTATGAGCGGCCAGGCTGATGCTACGGAAACTGATCCACTTGCGGACAGGGCAGAGCAATTACTGAACAAGGCCGAGGCCTTAAGCAAGGACAATTCAGAAATCTTTATTGTCAAAAAAATGATCGCTACAACAAGGATGATGGCAGACCCGATGAATCGTTTCATGCAATACGGACCCATTGCACAGGAAGCACTGGCCACTGCAAAAAAACTCAATCCTGAAAATCCAAGGGTTTACCTGTTGGAAGGACAGGACAAGTTTTACACCCCGGAACAATTCGGTGGCAGCAAAACTGAAGCAAAGAAATTATTTGAAGAAGCCCTGAAAAAATATGAAAGCTTCAAGCCGGCCAGCGAGATTGATCCAGCCTGGGGTAAGAACGCGGTTCTCTATTTTATGAGCCAGATCCAATAATCAAAAAAAAGGCAGCGGTAGGTTCCTGCTGCCATTTTTAATTTATGCAAGACAATTTTTCGCCACAGCAAAGCCTGGCACTCATCCAATCGATGATCTCCAGGGCAAAAAATGATTTGAGTGATAACCGCTTTTATTTTCTTCTTTGGGGATGGGTGGTTTTCATAGCTGTTATAGCACAGTTTTTATTGAAAGTGGTGTTCAGGTATGAGCACCATAGTGCTGTCTGGATTTTAATTATCCCTGCAATTATTGTTACAATTATTTATTCTGCACGAAAGAACAAGGACAACAGGGTAAAAACTTATGTAGGCGAGAGTATGAGTTATTTATGGACAGGAATTGGTATCAGTTTTTTTGTTTTAAGCCTGATCATCAGCAACACAGGTGGATGGGAATATGCCTTTCCCTACTTCATCATGTTCTATGGTCTTGGAACTTTTGTTTCGGGGAGAATATTAAAATTTACTCCACTTGTCATTGGCGGTATATTCAACTGGGCGCTGGCAATAGGTTGTGTTTTTGTTCCTTATGATTACCAGCTCCTGATAACTGCAGCTGCTATTTTAATAAGCTATATCATTCCGGGCCATTTATTATCCACCAATAAAAACTGATTATGGAAGAAAAGGAAATTTCTGAAAAAGAAGGATTACTGTTGATCAGTCAGATGATTCATACAGCAAAAAAAGAACAGAAGGATGATGGCAGGGGATGGATCATCTGGGGATGGCTGCTCTTCCTGGCTTCAGTATTGACGATACTGAATTTGAAACTTCAATGGAATCTGGATAATTTTTTCTTCTGGAATGCTTTCGGTGCCCTGGCTATACTCTTCTTTATTTATGAATCCATTCAATATTTCTTTTTTAAAGGCAAGGGAAGAGTCAAAACCTATACAGGTGATCTTTTTAAAAGATTGAACTTCGGATTTTTTATCAGCCTGATGTTCATCATTGTTTCAATGAACATAGGCGCAAGGATTTTAATTGAACGTTACCAGCAGTTTGATATCACACCCATCAATATTGGCTTTGCCTTGTTGATCAACCTGTATGCATTCTGGATGTTAATCTATGGTACAGCACTCAATTTTAAACCTTCGGTTATTGGTGCTTATGTTACCTGGGGCATTGGCTTTGCTGCTTTATTCATGAAAACATTTGAGCAGGTGATGTTGCTTCATGCCCTGGCCGCGCTCGCAGGATATATCATACCTGGTTATATTGCTAAAAGTGAATTTAAAAAATTAAGAAGAACGGAAGGTGTTTAAAGATCTGGACCCCATATTGCATTCCCAGTTGAGACTGGCGGTGATGAGTTTACTGATAGGAGTGAAGGAAGCCGAATTTACTTTTATCAGGGAGAAAACCAATTCCACTGCTGGCAATCTTTCTGTTCAAATACAAAAACTGAGCAGCGCTGGATATATAGAAGTCATCAAGCAATTCAAGGCCAATTATCCCCAAACTACCTGTAGGATCACTCAAAAAGGAGTGGAGGCATTTGAACAATATGTAAAAGCATTGCAGGAATACATAGGTATATAAATTTCCATCGTTTACAGACATACATAAAAAATAGAAAGCCCCTGGAAAGGGGCCATTCGTTAACATAATCCGTACTAAAGACTTCGACTAACGTTTAATAAATTTGACGGTATTATGAGCCTGTTGAGTTTTCACTTCCAAAATGTAAAGGCCTGTGAATAATTTTCCATCCAGGTTGATGGCTACAGAATTCGTGTCTTTAGTAACGTTGGTTTTTTGCGAATACATCAGTGCTCCCGATGTATTATAGATATTGACAGTTGCAACTGCATTTTCAGAGGATTTGTATTGGAAAACTAAATAGGATTCCACAGGATTTTGATTTAAAGAAAGGGTACGGGTTGTTTCAACAGAGTTTCCTACGGACAAAGTATTTGTATAGGATATATGATTATTATTATCAGTCAGTTTGATCCTATACCAGGTTCTTTCATTTGGTAAAGCATCTTTGTATGTATACTTCTCGTCACCTGTTTTGGTTGTGGAGAAGACGATTCCAATAGTAGTAAAATTTCTTCCATCAGTGCTTTTCTGTACTTCAAACTGTTTGCCTGTTTCATTATCCGCAACATACCAACTCAATTCTGTTTGTGATTTGCCTGATAATGCCTGGAAGCCCATGAATCTTACTGGCAACACACCGGTGTTGGGAATGAATCTTAGGTTATCAATGCAACCTGCGCTCGTTACAGTCTGGATCAGGATGTTTGCATTGTATGGGAAGAAAACTGTTGAAAAAGGTCCATCGGTCACTACATTTTCTGTTGCACTGGTGATGTAAGTGTCGTTAACATCTACCTGTCCTGGAACAGTACCATTATCGGCATATAAATTCATTGTGATTGGAAATTCTGCAACAGGCGCGCTTACTACATCATAGTTTACGGTTGATCCTGTTGTTGCATTTCCATGTATTACCATGCTTGAAACACTAACAGTTCCCAGGTAGGTTGCTGTTCCTGCATTGGTGGCACCAGGTGTATGGTTGATCTGTGAGCTTGATTTTGTCCAGGCACCACAGAAGCCATCGCGCAGCCTGATGTATCCATTATCAGATCCAATATCCTGTATTACAAATTCAGTACGGGCTGTGGCATAGTCAGCAAAATGCATGGTGAAGTCGGGTGATGTGCCTGTCATATCAATGAAAAGGTCAGGCAGTCCAACAATATAAGTTGGAATAAAAGTATTGCCACCCGTTCCTCCAAGGAAAATACTAAGCAATGAACCATTCCTGAAAACAAAGACATTATAGCTTGCGCTTGATCCGCCGATCTTTTGAAAGATATCATTAAAGGCAGCAGGTACGGGTACAAGATCGTAACTGTCATTTCCATCTACTCCAACTGTAACTGTGTTTGACAATTCCCATTTCCTCAGGTAACCATTATTGGCTGCCAGGAAAGCCAGGTCATTCCAGCTGTATTGAGAATTAGTGCAATTAGTAACGCCCTGGTAATTGAAAGGCACAGCCGAAGAGCCCACGAAATATCCCAGGCCTGCAACAGAAATGTTGGGGATGTCCAGCACATAGAATCCTTTTTTGGATCCTTCCTGATAATAGGTTACTATGGTATAGTTATCCATTGATTGCGGGTAGATACTGTTGTTATAAAATTCAAAGAACTCATTTCGGCTTCCTCCCGGGAATGCATAGACCTCGTTTAATATGGCCTGCGCATTGGCTTGTGAAAAGGAAATGAATATCATTAGTAGGGTAAAGATTTTCTTCATTTCTAATGGTTTTGAATTGAAAGGTGGTGGTATTCAAATTCCCATTGAAAACCGGATTATGTTCAAGGGTGAAAAGAACGGGGAGGTTGATTTATGCAGCCTCCCCGGACTGTTTATTGTTTAACCAGCTTCACAGTTTCTACTTCACCGTCGCTATTGGTGTAGCGAACCATATAAAATCCTTTTTGCAGTTTTTCGAGGCTGATGGTGGTTTCCACTTTACCAGGTGCAGGCTTCACTATTTCTACCAGTCTTCCATCCATTGAAATGATGCTGATCTGGCTGATCTCTGTTGCAATATCGTGCTGGATGGTTACTTCAGTTGATGCTGGTGAAGGATAAGCCCTGAGTGCGAGACCTTTCTTTCCTACCTTGAACAGTACTACAGAGCTGTATTTAAACTTGCCATCGTTATCAACAGCTTTCAGTCTGTAATAATTAGATCCATTAATGTAAGCAGCATCTGTAAAACTGTAGGATACAATACCTGATGCGGATACCTGGCCGATCTTTGAATAAGATTTTCCGTTGGTGCTTCTTTCGATCTCATAACGGTTTACGTTGGATTCGTCTGAAACCATCCAGGTCAGTTTAATACCACCTGTTGCAGCAGCAGCATTAAAATAAGTGATGTTTACAGGTAGCGTGATTTCTGAAGTAAATCCATTGGTTCTGAAATTGTCGATATTCAATACTTTACTTCCAGTAGAAGTTGAAGTAAAGGTGATGATCAGCTGGAACCTCTGCCCAATAATTTCAGTGGGGGCAACCGCAGCAAAAACAAAATTGCCTCCAGTAGTTAATAAAGATCCTCCGCTGCACACAGGTACTCTTGTAAGCGTTCCGCCATTGTTATAAAGGGCTTCAACTGTATAGGAATTAACATTGGCTGTTCCTCCAATATTAAAACTCCATGCGATTGTGGTGGCATTGTTGGGAAGAAAATAAGTAGTTGTTTTTAATTCCTTTACCTGGCCTGAACTAACAGGTGTTGATTCAAGCTGGCCAGATCCTCCTGAAGACCAGGCAAAAGCACCTGAGAATCCTTCATTATTGATATCAAATGTGTTGGTGGAAGCAGCAGTGAATGAACCTCCGGTTAAACACTGGCTGAATGCATTGCTGGTGGTTGTTGTGAGCAATGCAAGAATTGCTAAAGAGGTAAAACTCCTTTTCATAATGGTACGGTTTAAATGTTTAAATGAATGAAAAGTGGCCTCTTAGGAAGATTGGTCCGGTTGATAGCGGTACAAGGAAATTGCAAAGGATACAGACCTGTTTATCAGGTTTGATTACAGAGGATAACTTGAACAGGAGGTTGATTACAAAGGATCAATGGTTGGCAAAGCCAGTAGTTTGAAAGGAGTTTGGAGGAGCAATAAATTAATACAGGGGATTCTAATCAGTAGAAGAGTTAGATGGGCCGGTACGAATTATTGCTAAATGTTTTTCGGAGGATTGGTAGTGCAAACATAATAGGTGTTTTTAAGTATTGCAAGCTTTTTGAAAAAAAATCAGAGAGTTTTTTTTTAACTCTCTGATTCAACCAGTTAATTATTGTTTTATGAATTTAGTTACAAGACGATTGCTTCCATTTACTAATTCAAGAATATAAATACCAGAAGATATTTTATTGCTGATATAAAAAGAGAGACGAAATTGATGTTAATGATTGCAGATCCATTTTTTCACATCCCTAATATAATTAGATTAGAATTCAACAAATGAGCAGCGTAACTGTTGATATTTTTGCAAAGCATGCCAACACTGATCGATATTGAACATATCTCCAAGCATTTCGGTGAGATCAAATCAGTGGATGATCTTTCCTTTTCAGTGAATGAAGGCGAAGTATATGGATTTCTTGGCCAGAACGGTGCAGGCAAATCAACTACCATCAGGATCCTCCTTTCACTCATAAAACCCACTTCAGGAAAGATTAAGCTCTTTGGCATGGACCTGATGAAACATCGTAGCAGAATCCTTCGACAGGTAGGTGCCATCATTGAAAAGCCTGATCTCTACGGCTACCTCACCGCCCTTCAGAATATCCAGATGATGGCGAAGCTAAGTGGAGTACAGGTTCCTGAAAGCAGGTTAATGCAACAGCTCGAAAGGGTAGGCATCAGTGACCGGGCACATAGTAAGGTCAGGGCTTTTTCACAGGGAATGAAACAAAGACTAGGTATTGCCTGTGCTTTGGTTCATGATCCCAAACTGGTGGTCCTTGACGAACCCACGAACGGACTGGATCCCCAGGGCATTGCCGATATGCGAAACCTGATCATGCATTTAAGTCGTGAAGAAGGAAAGACGATTTTTGTTTCTTCACACCTCCTAAGCGAGATCGAGATCATTGCCGATTCCATGCTCATTATTGATAAGGGCAGGAAGATGGCTGAAGGAAAGGTCAGTCAATTGCTGAATCCTGCCGATACACTTATATCTATAGAAACAGCAGATGGAGCAAAGACAAAATCAGTGCTGGAACAAAGTCAATGGAGCAAATTTTTGCAAAATGGTCCGGGTATAATTCTTAAAATGGACAAGAAAGAGGTGCCACAGCTTGTGCGGTTTCTGACACAACATGGAATTGAAATTTTTTCTGTGCAACCAAGGCATTCATTAGAAGATTATTTTCTCTCACTCACAACTTCCAACCAGCATGTGGCAGCTTACCAAAATTGAATTGTTTAAGATTTTTAAAAAGCCACGTACCTACATTGCATTTATTGCCATTGCCATCATTATCTTATTGATCCAGATAGCCATGCTGGCAGATGGTGCTGCTTATATGGAATTCATGCTGCAGACCATCAACATGAGTTTTGAAATAGAAGGAAAAAAGCTGAATGGATTTTTTGTTTTTTATCTCATCCTCCATACGCTCCTTATTCATATTCCTTTGTTGATCTGCCTCGTAGCTGGCGATATGGTGGCAGGCGAAGCCAACATGGGCACATTAAGAATGCTGCTCACCAAACCTGTTTCAAGAACTGCCATCGGGCTCAGTAAATTTTTTGCCGCTTCGATCTATACCATTCTGTTATTGACTTTCATGGCGGTAATGGGTCTGCTGGGTTCCATGACCATTTTTGGCACCAGTGACCTGATGGTTCAGAAAAGCGATGTGTTCATACTATTTGATCGCAATGATGTAATGTGGAGATACCTGGCTTCCTATGGATTTGCGGCCCTGTCTATGGTAACAGTTGCTTCCCTGGCCTTCCTTTTTTCTGTTTTGTCGGACAATGCTGTTGGCCCTATTGTAGCAGCCATGAGTGTGATCATCATCTGCACCATTCTTACTACCATGGATATTCCCTTGTTCAATGCCATGAAGCCTTATCTTTTTACCAATCATATGCTCAACTGGAAGGGCTTTTTTAACAGGCCTGTGGATGGAGCGGAAGTGTTAAAGTCGGCACTCTTCCTGGCAGGGCACACTGTATTTTTTGTTTCTTTGGCCTTATACATTTTTCGCAGAAAAGACATTCTTTCCTAATTCAATCGCTATGAAATTATTTTCTTTTTTATTGCTGTCATTTTTGTTTTTTTCTTCCCCAGTTTCTGCGCAGGAAGCAACTGAACTGGTAAGCAAGGTAAAGGCAAAGCTTGACAAGGTGAATGATTATAAAGCGGAAGGCAAAATGAAAATCGATGTTTCATTTATTGATGCACCTGTTTCTAAAGTCAAAATATATTACAAGAAACCGGACAAATTCAAAGCGAAAAAGGAAGGCGGCATTTCCATTCTCCCTAAAGGAAGTGTGAGCATCAACCTGAGTACTTTGTTATCGCATGGAGAATATGATATGGTGGCAGGAAAAGATGCTGAAGTCAATGGCATTAAAACAAAAGTGGTAAAGCTGCTGCCAACAGATGATGAAAGCGATGTGGTGCTGACTACCTTATATATTGAAGAAGCAAAATCAGTTGTGAGAAAGGCCACTGTTACTACCAGGGAAAGCGGCACCTATGATATAGAATTAAGTTATGGGAAATATACAGAATGGGGCTTGCCGGATAAAGTGATCTTTTCCTTCAACACTAAAGACTACAAACTTCCCAAAGGCATCAGCTTTGAATACGAAAAGGGAGGGAAAAAAGAACCCGAAAAATTGAAGAACAAAAAAGGAAAGGTGGAGATCACGTATTCCTCTTACAATATTAATAAAGGAGTGGATGATAAGGTCTTTGAAAAAGAAGACTAACTCCTGTCAATCGTATCGTCTATTTTTTCATCTTCCACGTTCCTGAGCACTTCAGCAGTTATTTTACGCAAAGGGTTTTTATTGCGTTCATCGTATTCCTTTCTCCTGTTGATGATATCCACACATTCAAAAACAGCCGTCATAAAAGAAGTGGCATCTGCCTTATTCTTCCCGGCAATGTCAAAGGCTGTCCCATGGTCGGGCGATGTCCTGACAAAAGGAAGTCCAGCAGTGAAATTGACGCCTTCGCCCATGGCAATAGTTTTAAAAGGAATCAAACCCTGGTCGTGGTACATAGCCAGCACCGCATCAAACTGCAGGTAACTTCTTCTCGCAAAGAATGCATCAGCACTGAAAGGTCCAAAAACAAGGCTGTTTTGTTTTGCCTGTTTGATAGCAGGGCGTATGATGGTCTCTTCTTCATTACCTATCAGTCCTTCATCTCCTGCATGAGGGTTTAGCCCCAGCACAGCGATCTTGGGTTTATCAATTCCAAAATCTCTCTTCAGGCTGGTATTCAGCAGGTTCAGCTTGGAAACTATGTTTTCCTTAGTAATGTTTTGAGCCACGGCCTGAACGGGAAGATGTTCAGTTACAAGCGCAACCCTGAGATTTTCCGCATATAAAAGCATGAGAACATCTTTTACACCGGCAACATCTTTTAAAAATGGCGTATGGCCTGTATAACGGAAATTATCGCCCTGAACATTCTTTTTATGTATGGGAGCTGTTACCAGTCCCTGGATATGCCCTGCCATCAGGGCATCGGCGGCCGCAAGCAGGGATTTTACAGCATATTGACCAGCTGCTTCAGTTAACTGACCTGGATTAATCACGACATCCTCTTCCCAGCAATTGAATATATTGATCTGTTTATGATTCAGCTTAGAAAAGTCCTTGATACTCTGGTAGGTAAAATGTGCTTCGGGTACTGCTTTTTTATAAAAGTTGATGAGCTTATTGGAAGCAAATATTACGGGAGTGCACTGATCCAGGATCCGGTGGTCTGAGAAAGTTTTGATGATCAGTTCCGTTCCAATTCCGTTTAAATCGCCGCAGGTAATGCCTATAACTGGTTTATGCATGTGCTGGTTAATAGATGTAAATGTACTGATTTGATGAAAAACGATGGAGGTAGAGATGTCAGGTAGCTTATGGCATCTAGCAAATAGATCATCACTTTCATGGTAAGTCTATTGGATGAGAAGTCTAATTATCTAAGGGAGGTTGAATAAAAATAATGGAAACGGGTAGACAAAATATAATGATAAACACTTAATAAGTATTCGTCCGGGTGTTAATACGATTGTTCCTGATCAATTAATTGATGATGTTTGGGAAGATTCAATTGAATCAATGGATCAACTTGGGTTTTACATGACTTTTAAAAAAAATAAGTAGATACTTGCATTTGTAAGTAAAAACACCCATTTTGTGGCGGGAAATCCATTACTTATGAAAATGATTTGAATACTTCACTTGCTATTCTCCTTCATTTTTATAGGTCTTGATTCCCCAAATTGGCTCGAAGAGCCAGTCCGATACCTTTAAAAAACTAACTGTCCGACCATGAAACAATCTTTACGAATGCTAGGCATACTGGCGTCCCTGGTTTTGCCTATCAGTTCATTTTCCCAGTGCGCCTCCGGCTATAGCCAGGCATCTTTAAACTGGGATTACCTGGATTATTTTCCTTCAGCTGGTAATGGCACCTATACGGGCCTCTCTCATTCCCAAACCCAGAAATTTGCATTTGGCACTCAAAAGCTTACCATCACCCATAATTATACGGGTTCAAACGCCGCCGGTGAAACAGACGGCAGCACAGCCGAAACGGGTTCCTATGGAAGCGGAGAGGAAGTGCAGTATGTGGGCGATGGCATCGTTACCTATACTTTCCAGTCTGCGGTCCAGAATATCAAATTCTCGATTTATGATATCGACTATAACCAGAAGGTAACCGTTACCGCACTGGATGGTGCAACTACAAGGAACATCACCATGGCTAAAGTATCTGGTACGGTGTTAACCATCGCCGGAAGCGGAACGGCTTCGGCATCTGCAACGGCGGGTGCTACCAGTGCCGTTGCCCTGTCCAGTACAGATGGTACCATCAATGTTGACATTACAGGTCCCGTTACAAGCTTTACCATCACTGTTACACAGACAAACGTCAAAACATCCGGTCCTGCTTCGGGAAAGGAAGATGGAAGCTTTTACGTTTCTGACCTTACCGCATGCAGTCCCGGGAGTTTTCCTTCCAATTATTTTAACGTGTCAAAGCCTTTTACCAATCAGCCGGGCTATGTGCTGACGGTGCGTAATGACTCAATTTATTATGTAAACCCCGCAGATGGTAAGGCCAGGTATTTATTTTACGATCCAGGTCATTCCAATATCAATTCTGTTGCCTATGACCCGGTGAACCATTTTGTTTACTATGTATTTAGCTTAACTGGTTCAAACGGTACTACCAACGAAACCAATAAAGTGTTACGTCGCTATGATTACAACATGGATACCCTGGGTGTGGTCATGAATGATGTGACGGCCCTTCTTCCCACTTTCAATGTGGGTGTTGAATCAGGAGCTGCAGCATTTTATGATGGAGCCTTGTACCTGGGTATTGAAGCCAGCAGCTCTAGTAGCTATGAAAGTATTATCTGGAAAATTGAATTCAATTCATCTTTTGCGCCTGTATCAGCTTCCCAGGTTTATGGAATTACAGGATCGGGTCACGACTGGGCGGATATAGGAATCACCAATGGTATCTTATATGATTTTGACGGATCGGCTACGGCTCCGGATTTTTATCATGTTAATTTAATGACCAGGGCTGTTACAAATTATTCACCCCTGGGAGGATTGATCCCCAGGCAAACGGCAATTGACTGGAATGACCAGGTTTACAATGTTGGACAACCCAGTTCAGGAACTACTGGCACCATTGCTCCTTATTTATATAATGGAGGAATCAATACCTCTGTACAAAAAACCATTTCTTATAATGGAGCTAATGTAACGGGTAGCTGGGGTGATGCGGCAGAAGCCTTCAAACCCAAGGCTGATTTTGGTGATGCTCCCGCTTCATATGATCCTGATCCTGATGCTCCTGCTTTGCATGAAGTGAATCCCAACCTAAGGCTTGGAGCAACGGTTGATATTGAATGGTCGAAAAATACTTCTGCCAATGCAAGCCTGGATGGAAGTGATGAAGACGGACTCCCTTTCGTGAAAATCTTAAGCAACTCTGGTAATTATTATACTGATCTGAATGTGTTCAATAACACCGGAGCCAATGCTACAGTTTGTGCCTGGATTGACCTGAACATGAATGGAATTTTTGAACCCGGTGAAGGCACAACCAACACCGTGCCTTCAAGTGCATCCATGCAAACCATCCAGCTTTTCTGGCCAAGTGTAGTTACTTCATTGACCAACAATTCCTATACATTTCTTAGAATACGCATCAGCTCCGAGGCCAATGGCATGACCACCGCCAATTCAACAGGATATTTTTATGATGGTGAAGTGGAGGATTATTATCTCGTAGTAAATGATGTGGTGCTTGATATGAAACTGCAGGAATTTACAGCTACAAAAATAAACGAGTCCGGTGTGCAGTTGCTATGGAATGTACTGGGTGAAGAAGCAGGAACCACTTATGAATTACAAAGAAGCATCGACGGGCAAAACTGGTTTGCCATTAACAGGCAGGTAGCCACCCTTCATGATGCGGATGTCCGTTATACTTACGTTGATAATGATCCTGAAAAACCAGTTTCGATGTACAGGCTTATGTATACTGATATCAGGGGCAGGACCAGGTTCAGCACCATTAAAAAGATCCAGTTCATGATGCTTGAATCCTTTTCACTCTATCCAAACCCGACATCTGATCTGGCCCATATCAGGTTAGAGTCAGCGGCACAAAGCCTGGCCCAGATCAGGGTAATTGACATCAGTGGAAAGCTGGTATTCCATGAACAGATCATGGTCAAAAAAGGATTGAACAATTTTGAACTGCCGGTGCAACAATTGAGCAGTGGTTATTATACCCTGCAACTTGAAGTGCAGGATCAATTGTTCAATAAGAAACTGATCATTCGTTAATCAGAAAACCAAACCTAAAATCCATATCCAATTCTATGAGAATTCTTAAACCAATTCTAACAGCTTGTATCCTGTTATGCCTGTTTAAAGCCTCTGCACAGGAGACTTACAGCAAGGTAAAAATTTACCTCCCCGATGATGTTAGCCTTAGGGCAAATCTCATGGGTGCTCTCGACATTGATCATTTCATGACTGATCAGGATGGAGGCATCATTACGGAGATCAGCCAGTATCACATGTCTGTATTAAGGTCAAGGCATTATAAGTATAAAGTACTGGTGCCTGATGTTAAAAGGGAAGTTGATTCTTTGAATGCCATCTTCTTTCAAAATAGAGCGCTTAACAGGGTGGCTTTTGAACAACCTTCCAGCACAATAGACGCGATTATTAAAACACCTGCAGCTTTCGAGGTGAAATCCACTTTTGGCGGCTATTACAGTTTTGCTGAAATGGAAGCAGCCATGAATACACTTGTAGCAACTTATCCTTCTATCGCTTCCAAAACTTCCATTGGAAAAACTTTTGGAAACCGCGATATCTGGCTCATAAAAATTTCTGATGCCGTTGGCACCGATGAAACCAATGAACCCGAGGTTTTGTACCTCGGCTTACAACACGCCAGGGAAGCCATCACAGGTGCCAGCATGATATTTTTCATGCAATACCTCTGTGAAAATTATGCTTCCGATACCAGGGTGAAAAACCTGGTTGATAATCGCGAGATATACATCATTCCCTGCTTCAATCCAGATGGCTGGGAATATAACAGAACTACTACGGGCGCGGGCGGAGGCTGGCGTAAGAACAGGAGTAAGGTTGATAGTTCCAAATCGGGACAGAACTGGAACTATACCTATGGTGTGGATCTTAACAGGAACTGGGGTGTTGACTGGGCCAATTGCAGTGCACCCATTCTTGGTAGTGCCAGTAGTTGCGGAACATCTACTCCCTCCGGAGAAACCTACTGGGGCAAAAGCGCATTTTCAGAAAAAGAAACCAAGGCGGTGAAAGATTTTGTTGAGAGCCATCACATCGTTGCAGGCTTTGACCAGCATGCCTATGGTCCTTATTACTCATTGCCTTTCGGAAGACATAGTCTGCATACCCTTTCAGTTAAAGGACAGGATTTTTATAACGCAATACCTGCTCTCATGGGAACTTACAATGGTATGAGAGCTGCGGACAGTTACGATGCATTGGGTTATGAAGTAGCAGGTGGATTTAAAGACTGGATGCTGATAGGTGATATTGGCACTGGCAATAAGGATACAGTTTGGGCCATGACCGGAGAAGGTGGTGCAGGCGGAGGTTCGGGCGGTACTTATGGATCCTTCTGGGCTCCTGCCAGCCAGATCGTTAACCTTTCAAAAGGTATGTGCTACCAGAATCTTCAGCTGGCTCTTGCAGCTGGTACCTATGTAGATATACAGGATGGGAATACCATGTCCCTTTCTTCAATAAGTGGTACCCTTAGTTTTATAATAAAAAGACTCGGTATTGGAAATGATCCGGTAACAGTAACGCTGATTCCATTGGAGAATATGCAAACCGCAGGCACCTCTGTTACCATTAACAGCATGCCTAATTACTATGATACCGTAGTTCGCCGCATCAGTTATTCGCTCAACCCAGGCCTTGTTGCAGGAAGCAGGGTCAGGTACGTATGGAAAGTAGAAGCTGCCGGAAATGTTTATTCAGATACCATGGTAAGATTTTATAATCCTACTGTTCTTTTGTCTGATGACATGGAAGGTACTTTCAGTAATAACTGGACGGCTACCAGTAATGTGGCTGATAACTGGGCTTATACAAATCTTGCCGCATTCGGTGGAACTAAATCACTCACAGAATCACCAGCAGGAAATTATACTACTTCCACAACAAGAACAGTTACCTATAAAAATGCACTGGACCTTACAGGTAATACAGGTGCTTACCTGAGCTTCTGGGCTAAATACCGTGCAGAGAATTTCAGGGATAGATTACAGGTTCAGGTTTCAACAAATAGTACCAATGGAGTGGATGGAACATGGACTGCCATTAAAGGTTCATCAACCATACAGGAGCCTGGAACCTTAGATGGAGCCACACTTAACGGTCAGCCTGCACTTACCGGGATTAAAGACTACTGGTCGCTGCAGATGTATGACCTCAGTGATGTTGCATATAAAAGCGCCAATTTCCGTTTCCGCTTTGTATTCATGTCAGATGGTGATCCTTCATCATTCAAATTTGAACGTGATGATGGTTTTTATATTGACAACCTTGAGCTGGTAAAATCAACTGCACCTATTACCGTGCTGCCAGCCAAATTCCTTTCATTTGATGCGAAGCTTCTGGCCAACCGCAGCGTACAGCTGAATTGGGAAGCTGTGACTGATGATGAGCATGATCATTTTGAAATTGAGAAATCAGCAGATGGCCGCCAGTTCCAGAAATTGGCTGATGGTCCACTGGTTACTCCTTATTCTTACAATGACCAGCATCCGTTTGAGGGTAATAATTTTTACCGCATCAAACAGGTAGATAAAAATGGTGAATCATCATACAGCAGTATTGTGAATGTGAAGCTTATCAACAATCTTCAGGTACTTGTGTATCCTAATCCCGTGCGTGAGATTTTGAATGTTTCGCTCAACAGTTCACAACAAGGCGCTATTATGATTGAAGTAAGTGATATGCAGGGTAGAAAATTATATAGCCAGACCACGGTTGTTGACCAGGCAGGCCTGATAAAAATAGATACAAGGGGATGGCTGTCGAATGTTTATATCCTTAAATGCATGGATAAAAACGGTAAGCTGCTTGCCACTAAAAAGCTGATTAAGTATTAAAGAATAGTTTTTTGTTCTTCCAAAATGCCCTCTACCAGAGGGCATTTTTGCTTTAATAAGAAGTAATTTTGGTCATGTATACGCTGAAGAAATCACTGGGGCAGCATTTTCTGAAAGATGAAAACATCAGCAGGAAGATCGTGGAGGAATTAAAAAAATGTTCTTTCACTAACCTGATTGAAGTTGGTCCAGGCGGCGGTGCTCTTACAAAATACCTGCTGGAATTACCAGGCATTCATTTCAAAGCTGTGGAAGTGGATGATGAAAAAGTGTCTTACCTGAAAGCTACTTATCCTTCTCTTTCCAACAGCATCATTCATCAAAGCTTCCTGGATATTGAAAAACCCTTTGATGAACCTTTTGCCGTGGTGGGCAATTTTCCTTATAATATTTCTACCCAGATCTTATTCAAGATCCTTGAATGGGAAGAGGAAGTGCAGTGTTTGATTGGGATGTTCCAAAAAGAAGTGGCACAAAGGATCGCTGCCAAAGAAGGCAATAAAGTTTATGGTGTGACCAGTGTGCTGGTGCAGGCTTATTTTGACGTGGTTTATTTATTTGATGTACGTGAAAGCAGCTTTAATCCTCCTCCAAAGGTCATGAGTGGTGTGATCAGGTTAACGCCCAGGAAAATCAAACCAGCAGTAAAAAGCAAAAAAGCTTTTTTCAATCTTGTCAAAACAGCATTCAACCAGAGAAGAAAAACCATGCGCAATGCCTGCAGGGGATTGTTTGATGCTGAAGTTCTGCAGGATCCAATTTTTAATAAACGCGCAGAGCAGTTGAGTGTAGATGATTTCGCACAACTAAGTTTTAAAATGCAATGAGTACCATTAACAGGAAAATACTGATCACTGCTCCGGTTCATCCCTATCTCATAGAAAGATTGAATGCCAACCTTTACCAGGTGGAATATGCTCCCGCCATTGAAAAAGAGGAGCTGTTATCAAAAATCACAGATATTGAAGGACTGGTAGTAACCACCAGGTTGAAAATAGATGCTGAAGTGATTGATGCGGCAAAGCAATTAAAATGGATCGGACGCCTGGGCAGTGGTATGGAACTGATAGATGCTGCTTATGCGGAAAAAAAAGGGATCCTTTGTATCAGTACACCTGAAGGAAATCGTAATGCGGTTGCTGAGCATGCTCTGGGACTTTTATTGGGACTAATGAATAATGTGTACCGCTCTTTCGCAGAAGTGAAGGAAGGAAAATGGTTGCGCAATGAAAACCGTGGAATAGAGCTTACCGGAAAAACAGTAGGCATTATTGGTTATGGTAACACAGGTTCTGCTTTTGCCAGGTTATTGCAGCCATTCCAGGTAACAGTAATGGCCTATGATAAATATAAAGATGGTTTTGGCCATGATTACATCCGTGAAGCGGATATGGATTATATAAGTCGTTATGCCGATGTGATCAGTTTTCATTTGCCGCTTACTGCCGAAACCAGGCATATGGCCAATGATGATTTTTTTAATGGACTGCAGCAGAAACCATTTTTTATGACAACCTGTCGGGGTCCCGTCACGGATACAGGAGCGCTGATACGTGCACTTGAATCAGGAAAAATTGCCGGCGCAGCCCTGGATGTACTTGAAAATGAAAAGATCAGCAGTTTGTCTGAAAGCGAGCACCAGCAGCTGGATTTCCTGCTCCATCATCCTAATGTGATCATCACTCCTCACATAGCGGGCTACAGCCGGGAAGCTTTTAAACTGATGGCTGAAGTTTTATTGACCAGGCTCAATTTATTATAACCAAAACTGGCAGGCTTCCTCTTTTACTTGGTAAACATCCGATTTTTTTTACCCTTAAACTAGGGCAGTTCTACTCTTTCCCGGCATCGAGGGAGTTACTAATTTTATGTATTAAATCAACCCTTATGAAAACACTTTTCTCATGCTTTGCAATTACGGCTTTGATTATCATGTCTTCATTTACCGTAAACCAGCAACACCAATTAAACCAGGAGCAGACACTAAACAGCTGCTTTAGCAACTTCCGCATTCACAGGGAAGGTAAAGCAGGCGTTACTCTGAATTGGGCTATCGCAGCTCCGGATGTATCGCAGTTTGTAGTGGAGCGTTCTTATGACGGTGAGTTCTTCGAGAATTTATCGAATGTAGGATTCAATGGTTCTGCTACCTACAAGTTTAAAGACAACCAGGTTTTCCCTGGATATATTTATTATCGTATCACTGCCATTCATGCTGATGGAACTACAGAACAATCTTCTGTGGAGATGATACGTATCGTTCAACGTGGTTAAAAGATAGCGGAGTAACCCTCCGCATCTTTTGCTAACCAAAAACCATGTCTATGAAAACATTTTTACTCTCGGTTTCCACATTCATAATAATATCAGCCCAGGCCCAGATCACTACGCCGATCATTAAGGCTGGTTTTGGTGTGGATGGTGATTTAAGGAATAACTACTTTAATGCCTTTGCGCAGTCGGGTAATGATGACTGGTTTACCTATCCTAATATTGGTACAGGTCAGTTTGTGATCGATACTACCGGGGCAGCTGCTATAAAGGCTGGTTATATTACTGACGTATCTCCATGGCCAAAAAGAATGGCTTCTTTCTATCGTACCATGAGCAAACCACAGTTCAGCATTGTGAACAACAGGATGTGGCTGGATGCCTTGTTCATTCGTGACTATCACGGAATTGATACAACTGTGTTTGCCGGTGGATCCAATAAGAATGCTATGAGCCCCCAGTTCTGGGGGGGTGGAATCCAGAATATTCCTGATAAGAACGACATCCTTGACATGTTCATGCATGTAAGAAGAGCGGGTCCCAACAAAACTGACTCCTTATGGTTTCTGGGTGGTCTTTCACTGGACAACGTTACGGGTAACCGTTACTTTGACTTCGAGATGTACCAGACAGATATTTATTATGACAGGGCTTCGCAGAGATGGTATGGTTATGGAGCTGAAGACGGCCATACTGCCTGGGTTTTTGATGCCACTGGTAATATTATCAGGCCCGGAGATATCATCTTTTCAGCGGAATATCAAAGTGCTTCACTGACTAATATCGAAGCCAGGATCTGGGTGGATAAAGCATGGCTTTCCGTAATGCCTGCATCATTTGACTGGAGCGGAAGCTTTGATGGTGCTTCATCAGGTTCGCAATATGGTTATGCCGGAATTCTTCCCAAAACCGTAGGTGCCTTTTATACGGGTCTGCAGTGTAATAATGGTGAGTGGGCAGGACCGTTTTCGCTGATCCTGCAGGATAATTCTATGAGTAGCACCTACGCTGCCAAGCAGTTCATGGAGTTTTCAGTAAACCTTACCAAGCTGGGTCTTGACCCTGTAAGTGTATTTGGCAGTGATATTTGTGGTACACCATTTAACAGGGTGGTAGTGAAAACAAGATCATCTGCTTCTTTTACTTCTGAATTAAAAGACTTTGTGGCTCCGATTGACCTCTTTCTTGCACCAAGGGTAGATGCCCTGGCCGATGTACCGCTGTTTTGCGGTGTCATAGGCTCCAGTACTTTACAGGTGCAGAACCCATCAAGTGCATCTGTATATACCTGGACAACACCTGATGGAAATATCGTGGGTACAACCACTGGTACTACCATTATGGTAAATGCTCCGGGAATGTATATCGTACAACAGCAGTTGGCTGCCGGTTGTAATCCTTATGCCTACGATACTGTAAATATCATTTATGATTCCACCTGCGTACCAATGGAAAAAACCATTACCGCTTTCAATGGAACCATAAAAAATAAAAACGCATTATTGCAATGGACCACCAATGCCAACATGGAAACAGATTATTTTGACCTGCAGCGCAGCTTCAATGGTAAGGATTTCGAGACCATAGCACAGGTAGATGCCATTGAAAATGGTGATGCGGTTATGAATTATTCATATACAGATGATGCTTCTTACTTCAACAGGTCATTTGTTTATTACCGGTTAAAGATCAGATCTTACAACGGTGCAGTGGCATATACCAGCATGCTCAGGCTTGCACTGGCCAGCGAAGAAGGTGATGTATTGATGTTCCCGAATCCTGCAAGGGATGGAATCCAGCTTTCCCTGTATTCTTCAAAGAAACAGAATGTTCAGGTAAGGGTTCTGGACTTCACGGGTGCGCTGATCGATATCAAGACCTTCCCGATGAAACAGGGTGCCAACTTCTTTACCATGGATACAAGGTTATGGAAAGATGGTGCCTATGTATTGCAGTTCAACACTGGTGGTCAGTTGATCAATAAAAAACTTGTGATCAACCGCCAGGTGGCTCCAATGTGATCTTTTTAGAGAAATAATATTTATCTTTACTTCAATTGAAAAGCAACGCTTCGGTGAAAACTGAGGCGTTGCTATTTTTTTCTTTTTGTTCAAAACCCAATTATCATGAACGGAATACAATATGTGACAAAGGAAACATTGGAACAAATGAAAGCCGAACTGCAGCATATGAAAGGAGTGGACAGGCCTGCGGCTTCTAAAGCTATTGCCGAGGCAAGAGAAAAGGGCGACCTCAAGGAAAACGCGGAATATGACGCGGCAAAAGAAGCACAGGGTATGCTTGAAGCAAAAATTGCCCAACTGGAAGGCCAGATCGCTACAGCCCGCATCATCGATGAATCAACCATAGATACCAGCAAAGTTTCCATCCTTACCAAGGTGAGGGTAATCAATCTCAATACAAAAAAAGAAGTGACTTACCAGATCGTGAGTGAAAAAGAAGCCGACCTTAAAGTCGGCAAGATCTCTGTTACCTCTCCCATAGGCAAAGGCTTACTGGGCAAACAGATTGGTGATGTGGCTGAAGTAACAGCGCCGGCAGGTGTCATCAAATTCAAGGTGGAAGACATTTCCATCTGATCCTTTCTGCGAACACATTGATCATTCCCAAGTTTTTATCATGAGTATTTTTTCAAAGATCATTAGTGGGGAAATACCTTCCTTCAGGATCGCTGAAGATGAAAATTTCTTTGCCTTCCTCGACATCTTTCCGCTCCGCGAAGGGCATGTGCTTGTGATCCCTAAAAATGAAACGGATAAGATTTTTGACCTGGATGATAAATACCTGCAGGGAATGTTATTGTTTGCAAAGCCCATAGCCAAAGCCATTGAAAAAGCTTTTGACTGCAACAGGTGTGGCATTTCCGTGATCGGCATTGAAGTGCCGCATGCACACATGCACCTCATACCCATTAACTCGGCCAATGATCTCAACTTCACCCAGCCCAAAATGAAACTGGGTGATGCAGAGCTCAAAAACATCCAGGAAAAGATCCTTCAGTTTTTATGAGATCCTTTTGGGATTGTCCTGGATAAATTTTTCCCAGCTGCCTGTTTTCTTTTTTGTTTTTCCTGTAGTAGTGGTTGTCATTACCTTGTTGCCGAAATGATGACAGAGCGCAACAGCAAGAGCATCTGTTGCATCAAAGTATTTGGGTTTGTCGGGGAGAGCTGTAATTCGCTGCAACATTTTCCATACCTGCTCTTTATCTGCATTGCCATTTCCTGTAATGGATTGTTTAACTTTTTTGGGAGAGTATTCCGAAACAGGAATGTTCCTGCTCATGGCAGCAGCAATGGCCACGCCCTGTGCTCTTCCCAGCTTGAGCATACTCTGGACATTCTTGCCAAAAAACGGCGCTTCAATGGCAAAAGCCTGCGGCAGGTAAGCGTCTGCCAGCTCGGTGATTTTTTCATGTATCAGTTTCAGCCTTTCATGATGATCTTTCCTGGAAGAAAGCTTCATGACATCGATCACCTTAATGGTTATGGCATTTTTTTCTACCTCTATCACACTATAACCCATGAAAAGTGTTCCGGGGTCGATTCCTAATATGGTGGTGGATTTTTTCAAAGGGCTAATCCGGATACGGGAATTTAAATTGATGGTTCATATTGAAGTGAAGATCGTGCTTTTTAGTTCTGCTTCGGCTTTGTGGCGATTCTTCAATTATTTTTACCGCGGATGCAGCTGAACAAAAATATCAAAATCTTTATCAATTATTTTTTGGGTCCGCTCCTGTTTGCCTGGCTGCTGTTCTCCATTTACAAGCAAATCACCAGGCAACCGCAACTGGAAGCATCATGGCTGCAGATCAGGCATTCCTTTCAGTCATACAAGATCAGTTACCTGCTGGCCGCGGTGCTGCTGATACCTGTAAACTGGGGACTGGAATCGCTGAAATGGCAATTATCGGTCCGGCATATTTATCCTATCAGCTTTTTACAATCATTCAAGGCCGTGCTTTCCGGTGTTTCATTTTCAGTGACCATGCCTAACCGCGTTGGTGAGTATATAGGCCGGATGATGTACCTGCCTGAGGGGAACAGGCTAAAAACGATTTCTGTTACACTTGTTGGCAGCTTTGCGCAATTACTGGTCACCGTATTTTTTGGGATTGTTGGACTTGTAATTTTAAAGAAATCCATTCTCCAGGGCTTCCAGGATTTCAGGATCTGGTACCAGTTCATTCTTTATGGACTGATACTGGCTGAAGCTATTTTGCTGCTGGTCTATTTCAATGTTTCCGGTACAGTATATTTTTTCAAAAGATGGATCAGGGCACACCGTTACGATTACCTGGTGGATGCTCTGAAATATTTTGACATGAATATGCTGGCCAGGATCCTGATCATTTCTCTTGCACGTTACTTTGTTTTTATCAGCCAGTATGTGCTGGTTTTTTATCTCTTCGAAGTGAATGTACCCATTCAAACCATCATCCTGGTCATGGGTGTTGTTTTTCTGGCCATGTCGGTTATTCCATCTATTACACTCGTTGAAATTGGATTGAGAGGAGAGATCAGCCTCATGCTGATGGGATTGTTCTCCGCCAACAAACTTGGCATAGGGTTTACATCCATTACTGTATGGTTCATCAACCTGATCCTGCCGGCCATTGCAGGAAGTTTGTTGATACTGAACCTTCGCATTTTTAAAAGGAAAAATGAAAGCAGTTAATTTCTTACCGGGTATTTTTCTATTTATGTCAGCACTTGTTCAGCAAGTGCAGCCGCCGGTTGATTTCTGCAATATCCGGAACACGACCACGCAGGATGGTGAAGAGATCAGGTACACAGTTTTTTATTCTGCTGCCGGATTATTTGTTAATGCAGGTGAAGCCAGTTTTACCAACAACCTTGAAAAGCTGAATGGAAAAACAGTCTTTCACATGGTGGGTGAAGGCCAGTCCAATTCGCGTTACGACTGGATCTATAAAGTACGCGACCGCTATGAAAGTTTTATTGATACTGCTACCATGCAACCAATCCGGTTTTCGAGAAAGACACAGGAAGGCCGTACAAAAAAATCAGAACTTGTAATATTCAATCGTAAGAACAATACGGCTACATCCGATAGCAATACCATAAAGGTCCCGGTTTGTGTGCAGGATGTATTAAGCACAATTTATTTTGCACGAAATATTGATTTCAGCGGTTACAAAAAAAACGACAGGGTTCCATTCAATATGTTCCTTGAAAATGAAGTTCATGAACTCTACATCCGTTATATGGGAAAGGAAGAGATCAAAACCACGTATGGTAAATTTAAAACCATAAAATTCAAAGCCATGCTGGTGGAAGGAACTCTATTTTCTGGCGGAGAAAATATGACCGTATGGGTCTCTGACGATGCCAACCGCTTACCTGTTCGCATTCAAAGCCCCATACTGATCGGGAATATAAAAGTAGATATGTCGGGATACCGCAATTTGCGACACCCGCTTACAGCACTTGAAAAAAGAAAGACTAAATAACCTCCTCTAACCTGTAATTGTTTTTTGGCCTGATCCCTTTTTCTGTTGTCTGCAGGTCGCAGCATTCGATCATTGGATCATGTTCAAAGAACAGGATATAATTTTTTTCTGCTGCTTCTGCCAGGAAGGATTTTTTTTCATTGAGCGTTGTCAAAGGAAACATATCATAGGCCATTACATAAGGAATGGGAATATGTCCTGCTGAAGGAAGTAGGTCTGCCATGAATACAATCGTCTTTCCTTTATAATTGATCTGTGGCAACATCATGGATTGCGTATGCCCATTCACCAGCCTCAATGAAATGTTTTCATTGAAAGATGCCATTAAAGAGGAAGGATCATCAGGAAGAGTAATGAATTGTAATTGTCCGCTTTCACTGATGGGCAGGATATTTTCTTTCAGGAAAGATGCCTTTTCCCTGTCGTTGGGATGAACAGCCCAGTCCCAGTGTTGCTGGTTGCTCCAGTACACAGCGTTCTTAAATGCCGGGATCAATTTGTCTCCATCTCTCATGATAGAACCGCCGCAATGATCAAAATGCAGGTGGGTGAGCAGAACATCTGTAATATCATCGCGGTGAAATCCATGACGGGCAAGTGATGAATCAAGACTATCACTGCCATGCAAATAATAATGGCCAAAGAATTTTGCATCCTGTTTATTGCCGATGCCATTATCAACAAGGATCAACCTGTTTCCGTCTTCAATCAGCAGGCAGCGCATGGCCCAGTTGCACATATTGTTCTCATCGGCTGGATTGATCTTATTCCAAATGGTTTTAGGCACTACTCCAAACATGGCACCGCCATCCAGCTTGAAAAAACCTGTATCAATTGTATAAAGCTTCATTGTTCTTTTTCGGTTTTGCACGCAATGTATAGAGTAATAGCAACAATCCCAGTACAAAAAATATAAGTAGAGCGAGCACTGAATTGCGTTGTGATCCAGTGATCTCATTGATATAACCAAAAAGGAACATGCCAATTACAATAGCGATCTTTTCGGTAACATCATAAAAACTGAAAAACGAAGTAGTATCCCTGGTTTCAGGCATCAGCTTGGCATAGGTGGAACGGCTTAACGACTGTATGCCACCCATAACAAATCCCACCAGTGCTGCCAGTCCGTAAAATTCATAAATGCCACCAACAGGCAGGCGGTATCCAATGATGCAGATGCCGATCCAAATAGCCACAACAATCATCAGCGTTTGGATATTCCCGATTCTTTCTGATAACCTGGCGATCAGGATGGCCCCGGGTATTGCAATGAGTTGTATCAAAAGTATGGCGATGATGAGGTTTGTTGTTTCTATTCTTAATTCACTTTTTCCATAGAGTGTAGCGGCCAGCATCACGGTTTGAACGCCCATGTTGTAAAAAAAGAAGGAGAAGAGAAAGCGCTTCAGAACAGGTATATGGGTGAGCTGCTTCCATACTTTTTGCAACTCATGGTAACCTTTGATAAAAACCTTTCCATTGTTTTCCTTTACTGAAGGAACAGAAGAAGGAAGCCTGCGCAAAGACATCATGGCAAACAAGAACCACCAGATGCCTACCAGCAGGAAAGAAAGTCGGAACTGTATGGTTGAATCCTTGTCACCCCCGATCAGTCCGGGGTTGAACACAAATACAAAACAGATTACCTGCAGGATCACACTTCCAATATAACCAAATGAAAAGCCGCGGGCACTTACGCGGTCGCGGTTTTCAGGAGCAGCTATTTCAGGTAAAAATGAATTGTAAAAAACAAGGCTGGCCCAATAGCCGATACAGGCAAGGATCATGCAGATAATTCCCAGTAAAAGATTTTCTCCTGTAAAAAAGAAAAGCAATCCGCAGCTCAAACTTCCCAGAGTAAAGAAACCAGCCATGAAGTTTTTCTTATTTCCCCTGGTATCTGCAATGGAAGAAAGCAGTGGCGACATGATGGCCACCACCAGGAAGGCTACCGCCAATGCGTAATTGTATAAAGAAGTATTCACGTATTCCCTTCCTAAAAAACTCACCCTGTCAATGGTCTTTTCATTTTTATCTCCGGTGAAGGCTTCAAAATAGGCAGGGAAAATGGTGGAAGTGATCACAAGGTTGTAAGCACTATTGGCCCAGTCGTACATGGCCCAGGCATTGATCACTTTTTTGGGAGCAGTCTGCATATTGGTTTTGATTGACCGCCATTTTTAACTACTAACTATAAAAATCTTCAGCGGTAGAAGTAAAAATAAAAATACATCTTGAATGTATGCCTCATTAAATAAATGATCGGATTCAGTAAAAATAAAAAGGAGTTGCTATTTGATATTTCCTACGAGGATCAGGATCAGCAGGGCAACGCCTGCGATGATGCGGTAAATACCAAAAACCCGGAAGCCGTATTTTTTCAGGTAGCTGATGAAAAACCTGATGGCCAGGAGTGCAACAACAAAGGCCACGATATTTCCAATGATGAAGGCGTAGGTGTTTTCTTTTGATTCGAGAATCAGCTCGTATCCTTTTTTTACAACACCATCAGCAGATTCCCATTTTTTGATTACCAAAGAATAAGCGGTTGCTGCAAACATGGTAGGCACCGCCAGGAAGAAGGAAAATTCAGCAGCGAAGTTCCTGGAGAGCTTTTGTTGCATACCTCCAATAATGGAAGCCGCACTTCTGCTTACGCCAGGCACCATGGCCAGCACCTGCCAGAAACCGATCAGCAAAGATTTTTTATAGCTTAATTTTTCATCTGCTTCAATGAGTTCAGAGGTGGTGGTTTCCATGGCAAACAGGTCGGGGCGTGTAGGCTGATTGAACCATTTGTCAATGTAAAGAAGTACGATCCCTCCCAATAATAAGCTGATGGCCACTGTTAACGGACTTTCCATCATGGCATCAATCAGGTCGCCGAATAAATAGCCAAGCAAAAGCGCAGGGATCACACCAACCAACAACTTCAGATAAAACTCCCACTGGTTGAACTGGAAAAATTTTCTCCAGTAGAGAATGATCACAGCCATGATGGCGCCCAGCTGTATGGCTACTTCAAATACCTTGGTAAAATCATTGGTGTGAATGCCCAGCAGGTAGCTGGTGATGATCATATGTCCGGTAGAAGATACAGGCAAAAACTCGGTCAGCCCTTCTACAATGGCAATGATAATGGCATCAATAAGATCCATTCCTATTCAGCGTTTTTTGGACGGCGGAAAATAGCGACGATCTCGATTACAAGTCCTGCGAGGATAATAATGGGCGCCAGCGTGATGCGCCTGAAGCCATATACTTCGTCTTTATTAAAAACATTGGGATCCTGGCTTCCTCCACCTGACATCAGCACCAGGCCTATGGCGATCACTACCAGTCCCAGTAACATCCACATGAAATTCGCTTTGTCGAACATCGTGCCTATACCTGAGGGCCTGGAAGTTTTTGTGGTGGTAGTTGTCTTTGTTTGTTTCATGAACTCAATCTTAAAAGAGGCAAAATAAGGAAAAATCGGGCTCTAATACAATTCATCCAGCTTCATACGCAGGTATTTCAAAACACTCCTGTAAGTACTGAGCAGGGTGATGGTGATACCAAGGATCAGCAGTCCAAGAAAAAGAAGCACCATCATTTTTGTATCATGAAGGGCCGCGAGATCGGGCCAGTAATTCTGCGCTGTTTTGATGAGCATGTATACCAGCACGATGGCGATGAAGGCACTGATAGCGCCATTGATGATGGCTCTTACGCTCAAAGGCTTTGCAATGAACCACCTGGTAGCTCCTACCATCTGCATGGTTTTGATCAGGAAGCGGTTGCTGAACATGGCCAGCCTGATGGTGTTGTCGATCAGGAAGATCACAGATATGGCAATAACTATGGCAACAATCAGGAGGTAAATGCTGATGCGCTCAAAATTCTTATTCAGATTGGCAACCGTGCCTTTGGGATAATCCACCACAGCAAAGGCCGTGTTTTGTTTGAGGTCGTTGCGGATGCTTTCAAGAGAATCCACATTGGCATATTGCTTCTTTACATGGAAATAAAGGGCATGTGGAAGAGGATTGTAATTCAGAACCGTATCAAAGTTCTCACCTTCCTGGGCCACATATCGCTTCTTGGCTTCTTCCTTATTTACAAATTCGAGTGATTTCACATAAGGCTTTGCAGCAATGGAGCTGACCAGCTCAAGGCTGTCCTTGGTATTGATCTCACCTTTAAGATAGGCCCGCACTTCAACATTTTCGCGAAGGGCATCTCCGAGTTTATTGCCATTGATCACCAGCCATCCAACAATGCCCAGCAGGAAGAGAACAAGGGTGACGCCGATGATAGACATGATGTAAGATGGTTTTCCTCGACGTGCTGCTGCTTTGCTTTGTTGGGCCATGCTATCAGATTTTAAATGTGAACAAAAATAAAGGATTGATGCTTTGCATTCAGGTCAGGCTGCTGGTTTTACTCATTTAAAACAGCTGAAACTGCTATTTTTGCCTTTCCCTAACGATTGATTGCCGTTGAATATTGCATGGTATGATCAGGACTGATCCTGTTCTGCTTTCAGCCGAATGGATTGGAGGTGCACAAGTGTGCGACGCAACAGTAGCATCATAGTAAGATTAAAGCCGGGTGCAAAAAAATAATTTCAGAAATAAGAAGGCTAAGAATGATGGAATATAATTTCAGAGATATTGAAAAGAAATGGCAGCAGCGATGGAAAGATGAAGGCATTTATAAAGTGCCCAACAATTCTTCGAAGCCAAAATATTATGTGCTGGATATGTTTCCTTATCCCAGTGGTGCAGGCTTGCACGTGGGTCATCCGCTGGGTTATATTGCTTCCGACATCTTTGCCCGCTACAAAAGACTGAAGGGTTTTAATGTGCTTCATCCAATGGGTTATGATGCTTTTGGTTTGCCTGCAGAACAATATGCACTTGAACATGGCGTACATCCTGCAGTAAGCACAGCAAAAAATATCGCCACATTCAGGAGCCAGCTGGATAAGATAGGCTTCTGTTTCGACTGGAGCCGTGAAGTGAATACTTCTGATCCAAAATATTACAAGTGGACACAGTGGATCTTTTTGCAGCTTTTTAAAAGTTGGTACAATCGCAAAACCAATCGTACAGAAGCCATTGAAGAACTGGTGAAAATATTTGAAGCAGAAGGCAATGCCAATCATCCTATTCCAGATACACAGTTTAAGGTACCTTACTGCGAAGGATGTGTGTTTTCTGTCAGCGAATGGAAAAGCTTTGATGAAAAAACAAGGCAGGATGTTTTAATGGAATACCGCGTTGCTTATTGCGGTATTGGTGAGGTCAACTGGTGTGAAGCCCTGGGCACTGTGCTGGCCAATGATGAAGTGATCAATGGTGTGAGTGAGCGTGGTGGTCATCCTGTAGTGAAAAAGAAATTAAGGCAATGGTATTTGCGCATTACTGAATATGCGGATCGTTTGCTGCAGGGGTTGAATACGGTGGATTTCAGCGAGGCAATGAAGGAAATGCAAACCAACTGGATCGGCAAAAGCAGTGGAGCAGAGATCAGCTTTGATTTGATTGCCAGTGATGGTAAAATGAAGCAGCTGAATGTGTACACCACCAGGCCCGATACGATTTTTGGTGTGGACTTTATGGTGATCGCGCCGGAACATGAACTGGTTGATGAGATTACAACAATCGAACAACAAAAGGAAGTAACAGATTATATCGAATATGTAAAGAGCCGCAGTGAGCGGGAGCGCATGGCGGAGAAAAAGATCAGTGGCGTGTTCACCGGCAGCTATGCAATCCATCCTTTCAATGGGAAAAAAATCCCTGTATGGATCTCTGAATACGTACTGGCAGGATATGGTACAGGCGCCATCATGGCGGTGCCCAGTGGTGATGAACGTGATCATAAATTCGCGAAGCATTTCAAGCTGCCCATTACCAATATCATAGGTGATGCTTACAATGGTGATGAAGCCAATCCCACCAAGGATGCAAAACTCAGTAACAGTGAATTTCTCAATGGCATGTCCATGCGTGAGGCTTCTGACCTGGTGATCAAAAAACTGGAAGAAGAAGGCAGGGGCAAAAGAAAAGTGAATTACAAGATCCGTGATGCAGCTTTCAGCCGTCAGCGTTACTGGGGTGAACCCTTTCCCATTCAATGGATCGATGGTGTTGCCTATCCTCTTGATGAAAATGAATTGCCACTGACACTTCCTTTTGTTGAAAGCTATAAGCCTGGACCCGAAGGCGAAGGCCCACTGGCCAATATAGAAGAATGGACTTCAAAAAACCTGGAGACGAATACCATGCCCGGATATGCCGGATCTTCCTGGTATTTTCTCAGGTATATGGATCCAAATAATGGTGCAATTTTTTGTGATAAAAAGATATCGGACTATTGGAACCAGGTAGATCTTTACGTGGGCGGTACCGAGCATGCCGTAGGTCATTTGCTCTACAGCCGCATGTGGACGAAAGCCTTGTATGACCTGGGATATATTTCTTTTGATGAACCTTTCAGAAAACTGCTGAACCAGGGAATGATCCAGGGAAGCAGCCGCTTTGTTTTCCGTGTGAATGGCACCAATCAGTTTGTTTCAAAAGGCCGGCTGAATGAGAATGGAACTTATGGTCCCGGGGAACTGAAAGTAGACATGCTTCATGTGGATGTAAATATGGTGGACGGGTTGCAGCTGGATGTAGAAGCATTTAAAAAATGGAAGCCCGATTTTGAGGAAGCTGAATTTGTTTTTGAAGAAAATGGTTCCAGTTATCTCTGTGGTGTGGAGGTAGAAAAGATGTCGAAGTCAAAGTTCAACACCGTAAATCCTGATGACCTGGTAGCAAAATATGGCGCTGATACTTTCCGCATGTATGAAATGTTCCTTGGACCTGTGGAGATGAGCAAACCCTGGGATACCAAGGGCATTGAAGGTGTTCATCGCTTCCTGAAAAAACTCTGGCGTCTTTTTTATGATGAGCAAAAAGGAATCCTAGTCAATGATGAAAAAGCCAGCCAGGAAGAATTGAAGATCCTGCACAAGACCATCAAAAAAGTGGAAGAAGATACAGAGCGCTTTTCCTACAATACTTCTGTATCGGCCTTCATGGTTTGTGTGAATGAACTCACGGATCTCAAGTGTCATAAAAAAGAGATCCTGCAACCAGTTCTTATTTTACTCGCGCCGTATGCGCCGCATGTGAGTGAAGAATTATGGCATCAGTTGGGTAATGATGCTTCCATATTGGATACGCCTTATCCAGTCTTTAACCCGCAATACCTGGTGGAAAGCAGTAAGGAATATCCTATATCAGTAAATGGAAAGTTGCGTACGCAGATCGATATCAGTCTGGATGCCAGCCAGCAACAAGTGGAAGAATTGGTGATGGCCAATGCCGTCGTACAAAAATGGATGGAAGGAAGGCCGCCCAAGAAGATCATTTTTGTAAAGGGCAAGATGGTGAATGTAGTGGTGTGATGAAGTTCAACCTAAAGATAAACTCATGAAAAAATTTCAGCTTGTTTTATTAACTCTTGTGATGGCTTCTGTGCTGTCCGCGCAGGACCTTCATGTTATGAGTTTTAATATCCGCTATAACACGGCAGCTGACAGTTTAAATGCCTGGCCATACAGGAAGGACAAGCTGGCTTCTCAGGTTTTATTTCATGATGTTGATTTGCTGGGTGTGCAGGAAGCGCTTCATGGACAAATGATGGATCTTCAGCAATTGCTTCCGGGGTTTAAATATGTTGGTGTGGGTAGAACTGATGGCCATACGAAAGGTGAATACTCAGCTATATTTTACGATACTGCAAGGTTGAAAGTTCTGGACTCAGCCACTTTCTGGCTTTCATTAACGCCGAATGTTCCGGGCAGCAAAAGCTGGGATGCTGCCATAACCAGGATCGTAACCTGGGCCAAATTCAGGGACAGGAAAACCAAAAAGGTTTTTTATGCCTTCAACACTCATTTTGACCATTTGGGGAAAACGGCAAGACTGGAAAGCTCACGCTTGCTGATGAAAAAAATTGATACCATCGCGGGCAGGCATGCCGTGGTTGTGACGGGTGATTTTAATGAAGGACCTACAGAAGAACCCATCAGAGCCCTGGTGGACCCGGCCAATCCCCTTCACCTTCTGGATGCTAAAAATCTGTCAGTATCAGGGCATTATGGACCTGAGGGCAGTTTCAATGGTTTTGGTCCGGCAGAAAGGGATGACCAGCCCATAGATTATATATTTCTAAAAGGTAAGTGGAAAGTGCTGAAACACGCCACCATAGCGCAAAGCTGGAGGGGCAGGTTTGCCTCGGACCATTTTTCCCAGCTGGCCGTTCTAAGGCAACATTGAGGTCTTTTTATGCTTTATTTATTTATCTTCGGAAGCCGGTAAAAACCGGCTTTATTTTTTGCAACTAAACTACACATGAGAAAGCTTTACGCCGCCACTATCCTATTGCTATTTGTACTGACACACCAGACAATCTTCGCACAACAGGATGAACTGATCCGTTCTAATGCTACCAGGTTAGGATTAGGAACAGAAGATGTTGACAATGCCATCATCAGCAGTTCTTATACTGATCGCGCAACAAACATCAGCTATGTTTATCTCCAACAGGCATACAAGGGAGTTCCTGTTTTCAACAGCATCAAAACCATTATTTTCAGGAATAATGAGCTGATCTACACTTCAGGAGATTTTGTTCCCGGATTGCAGGAAAAAGCACCTTCATCCAGTCCTTCATTAAGTGCTACAGCTGCCGTGCTCAATGCAGCACAGCACCTCGGGCTTGCTAATCCTACGGGATTGCAAGTGAATGGTGAAGATAATGGAGGTAAAAAAATAGTTTTTAATGCAGCTGGCATTGCAAAGCAGGAGATCGTTGCACAACTCTACTGGGTTGCTTCAGATGATAACAGTGCTGTGCGACTTGCATGGAATATCAATATCGATGTTGCAGGCAGCGCCGACTGGTGGAATGTAAGAGTAGATGCAGCCAATGGAAACATCCTGGAAAAAGACAACTGGACCGTTCATGAAGCTGATGATCATGTAAAGAATCCAGCAAATGTTTCAGCAGGAGCTGATTTTAAATTTTACAATCCTCCGCCACCAACAGTAAATACTGCAGGTTATAATGTAGTTCCCTACCCATTTGAAAGTCCCAAGCATCATGCTTTAGCTATGGAGAACCAGCCCTGGCTCAAGGCGGGAGCCGGCAACCAGGCCACCACGCATGGCTGGCATTTCGACGGTACCAATAATTACAACATCACAAGGGGAAACAATGTATTTGCTTACCTGGATGTAATGAACAATAATACACCCGGAGGTACCAGCAATCTGCCCGATACTTCTTCAACAGCCATTCCTTCATTAACCTTTAATAATGTTCCCAATTTTGGACAACAACCTTCTGTGATCGCTAACAGGAAGGCAGCAGTGACCAATCTTTTTTACTGGAACAATATCATACATGATATCACATACCAGTATGGCTTTAATGAAGTATCAGGAAATTTCCAGACTGATAATATGGGTCGTGGTGGTGCTGGCAATGATTATGTGCAGGCCGAAGCGCAGGATGCTTCTGGCACCAATAACGCCAATTTTTCTACGCCGGCTGATGGCAGCCGTCCTCGTATGCAGATGTATATTTTTACTGGTGGTACGGTATTGGTTGTAACTGCGCCTTCTTCAATTGCAGGAAATTACAGTGCTGTTGAAAGTGTTTTCAGCACAGCCAATAAGCTGGCTAATACAGGACCTGTTACAGGACAGGTGGTGTATTATGATGATCCTTCCGGAGGCACACATGAGGCTTGCCTCGGTGCACCTACTAATGTATTAACAGGTAAGATCGCATTGATCATTCGTGGTAATTGTAATTTTTCAGATAAAGTAAAAGCAGCGCAACTTGCAGGAGCTATTGGTGTGATCATGGTGAATAACGTGGCAGGATCACCTATTGCCATGGGCGGTTCAGATAATACTGTTACAATTCCTGCGATGATGATTACACAACAGGATGGTGCTTTGATCGCTGCACAACTGGCTAATGGCGTTACAGCAACGCTTTCACCACCCGTTGGTCTTGATGGTGATTATGATAATGGAATCGTTGTTCATGAATATGGCCATGGTATTTCCAATAGGTTGACAGCAGGTCCGGCAAACTCAAGCTGTTTAAGCAACGCTGAACAGGCAGGAGAAGGATGGAGTGATTATGTGGCACTGATGATGACTACCAATTGGGCTACTGCTCAATTGACCGATGGTGCACTGGCCCGTCCAATGGGAATTTACGCCCTGAACCAGGCTGTTACCGGATCTGGTATCCGCACCTTCCCCTATTCCACTAATCTTAGTATCAACCCGCTTCATTATGGAAACATGGCCAGCAATCCAGAAGTTCACTTCACCGGGGAGATCTGGTGTTCTGCTTTGTGGGATATGACCTGGAACATCATCCAGCAAACCAATACCATCGAACCCAATTTATACAATAGCACTGCTACAGCAGGTAATGTAATTGCAATGAGGCTTGTGCTGGAAGGTATGAGATTGCAGCCTTGTCGCCCGGGCTTCCTGGATGCAAGAAACGCGATCCTCGCAGCTGATTCTATTTTATACAATGGCGCTTATAAATGCGCTATCTGGAAAGCATTTGCCAGGAGAGGAATGGGTGTTAGTGCTGTACAGGGCTTATCAAGCAGTGCCACCGACCAGATAGCCGCATTTGATGTACCATCAGCGGTATATTTAAGTAAGTCTGCTTCTCCAGCTATCATTTTACCTTCCGGACAGCAGGTCATCAACATGACGGCCAGCTGCCAGTGCCAGGTGCCTTCCAATACTTATACTATCAGGGATACCATTCCTAATGGCTTCAGTTATGTAAGCAGTACAGGTGGCGTATTGAATGGTAATGTGGTGAGTTTTTCTTCTGTAGGTTTTGCAACAGAACAGGAATCAAAGAATTTCTCTATCACGCTGCAGGCAAATTCAAATGGCTGCTTCATTGATTCCTCTATCAATGATAACAGGACTGTAACAATTGGCGGACTTACTTCAGCTGCAACTACGGGTACCACACAGTGGATAACCAGTACGGTCAGGTCAAAAAGCCCAACGGGTTCATGGCTGGCAACAACTCCAACAACTGCTTCTGATTTTTCTCTTACATCATCAGCATTTACAGTTGGAAGTCTTTCGGTTCTTTCTTTCTGGCATTATTTCGTAACAGAAAATACTTTCGATGGTGGAACGGTGGAATTATCTGTTGATAATGGAAGTACCTGGACAGATGCAGGACCTTACATGATGCAGAATGGTTACAACAGTTTGATGGATCCCAATACACCATGGACCAGCAATCAGAGAGCATTTAGTGGTGTGAGTTATGCCCAGGGCAGCAATCAGTTCATCAATACAGTCATCAATCTTTCTTCATTCAGTGGACAAAATATGAGAGTCAGGTTCAGGATGAGAACTGATGCAGGAAATCCTGCAGTAGCAGAAGGCTGGTACATTGATGACATCCTGCTCATGAATGGTTGTGGAGGTATAATCAGGGCAGGTCTCTATAATTCTTCAAATGTCAAAATCGATTCATCAGCCTATCCTGTTTATATCCGTTCCAATGGTGTTCCCACCAATATTCAATCACATCCTGTTGCTGCGGTGGTTTGCCCGGGAACTTCGGCCAGCTTCTCTGTAGCTGCAACAGGAGGTACCCTGACCTATCAATGGCAGGTAAGCACCAATGGTGGCGCAAGCTATACAGATATCAGTGGTGCCAACAGCAGTACGCTGAATGTGAGCAATGTTACTTCCGCCATGAATGGTTATCTCTATCGTTGCATAGTAGACAATGGATCCAACAGTGCAACTTCTTCACCTGGGCAATTGAATGTGGCCAGTCCAACAGCTCCGGGTACCGTTGCCAATATCACAGGCTGCGAGGGCAGCTCTTTGCAGGTGAACAGCAATGCAACTGGTACAAACCTGAGTTATTTATGGCAGATCAGTACAGATGGAGGAACCAACTTTGCCAACATCTCCGGCGGTACAACAGCTACACTTACACTTAACAATGTTCTGCTTGCACAAAATGGAGCATTGATCCGTGTACAAGTAAATGGCACCTGTGGTTCAGGTAATTCCACAACAGGAACCCTGACCGTGAACAGCAAACCTGTGGTGACCATTACCAACACTCCGGCAAGCATTTGTACTTCCGATCCTGCAGTAACGCTTTCTGCCTCGCAGGCTGGTGGTGTGTGGACAGGACAGGGAATGAGTGGTGATAAATTCAGTCCTGCCGGATTAAGCGCAGGAACTTATAACGTTACTTATTCTGTTGCTAACAGCTCAGGATGTACAGGCACTGCCTCTGCATCCATAGTGGTGACCAATTGCGCCGACAGGCAACTGACGCTGGATGCGCCTGGTGCCATTCTTATCGCTTCCAATCCAAATGATGGAAGGTTCAGGATCATCTTCAATACAGAGCGTTATTCAAAACTGAAAATGAATGTATATGCAAGCGATGGTAAGCTGGTCCACCAGCAAAATATCAATGGCATTAGTTATGGTATGTCACTGCCGGTAAATCTTTTCTACCTGGCAAGTGATGTTTACCAGCTTTCATTATACGATGAGGTGACAGGAAATGAAAAAACATTCAGGCTGAAGATCTCAAGGTAAGAATCTGAACATACAATCAGACGGGTAGCGATTCAATCGTTACCCGTTTTTTTTGGGCTTTACCAGGCGGATCATGCCACTGGTTTCTTCAGTGCTGGAAAGATTGACGTTGTAATACTGGCCGCCGCTAATGGCCACCATATAAGCTGTATTGGGAGGAATGGATCCAAGGTTTTCTGCAACCATGGTCAGTTCATTGCTTTCCAGCAGATCATTCACTGCCAGTTTGATCACAAAAGCTTTTTCAGTAAGACGGATATGAGTGAAGATCATTTTTTCATTCAGGAAGAGTGTAATGGAATCGCCATCTACCTGGACGTTGTCAAAAAACCTTAATTCAAGAGAGTCGCCTGCCAAAGGGATCTCTGTAGTGAAAACTTTTTTACGGATCACGAATTTCTCTTCGATGGTGGCAGGCTTTTCGGGTAATACAGGTTCCGGGTTGAAGGTAATGGTGTTGGGTTCTTCTTTTTGCGGTACCGGAACCACTACATCTTCCACCACAGGCCTTGGAGCTACTGCAATGAGCTGTACACTATCGATGATGTAAGGATCGTTGGTTCCTACTGTATAATTGTCGATCACAAAATCCCATTCATCAGGAAATGAAGTACTGGTTACTTTGGAAAGCGCCACATTCCCCTTGGGTTGATTCCTGTTCTCTTTGGGAGACGATTTGCCATCCAGCTTCATCACGCCTCCACCAGGACAATTGAAATCCGCAACCGAAAGCATGGCCTTTCTACCTGGGCTGCCATTATTGTCGATCAGCTGGTCATCCCACCAGACCACTGTATTGTCTTCATCAAAATAACCTTTGATGCTGTAGCGCTTGTAATCGCTGCCGGAGCCATAATAATACGAAGTGCCTGTAAGACTGTCGCCTTTTTGAATGATCTTAAGTTCTACTTTTTGTCCATTGATTTTTCCTTGCCACACGCCGGTGATCATCTGTGATTGGGCAAGGAAGGCAAGCAATAAAAAGCCGGACAGCAGGAAAGGCTTTGCAAAGGGTGTTTGGCCAGGTTGAGATCTCATGTTTTTTGATAACGATGGTTTGTGGCATTTAGTATGGTGGCGACAGGCTATAACTACAGTTTCACAAGTCGCCATAGGTGGTTAGGAGAGGTCTTGGTGCTGCCGCTGTCAAAATGTCCCTGCAGCTCATCAAATTAATGCGGGCTGCCTCCTGTTAATTTCGTAAGTTCCCTTAGTAAAAAAATGTTTATGAGAAAATACATCGGCCTGCAGGTGCTGCTGCTGATTACGCTGCAATTATCTGCACAGGAAACTTTATTGCTTCGACATCCTTCCATTGGCGGAAACAAGATCGCCTTTGCTTATGGTTCGGATATATGGGTGGCTAATCGTGATGGCAGCCAGCCGCAAAGGCTCACCATAAACCAGGACGTAGAATACAATCCTTTTATTTCACCAGATGGCAAGTGGATTGCTTTCAGCGGTAACTATGATGGGAATATTGATGCTTATGTTGTTTCCATCAATGGCGGTAATCCTCAAAGGCTCACTTATCATCCCGGAGTAGATGTAGTGAGAGGATGGAGCGGAACAAAACTGATGTATGCATCGGGTAAAGAATCGGCTACACCCAGGTACCAGCGACTTTTCCTGGTAGATGCGGTTACTAATAGTGATGAAGTAATGAAAATGCCTGAGGCAACAGAAGCCAGTATTTCTCCCGATGGAAAATATACAGCTTATATCAAGGTCAATGATCCTTCTGATGGCAATCGCAATTACCGTCCATTTAAATTATACCGTGGCGGATTGATGCCAAAGGTCTGGATCTTCAATAACAGTACTTATGAAGTGGAAGAAATTCCAGGTTCCAAAGGAAACAATAATATGCGCCCGGTATGGGTGGGCGATAAGATCTATTTTCTTTCCGACAGGGATCAGCACAACGTAAATATTTACAGTTTCGATACAAAATCCAAGGAAGTAAAAAAGCTGACTGATTTTAGTGATTATGATGTCAAAACCCTCAACAGCGATGGCAGGGACCTGGTATTTGAACAGGCTGGAAAGATCCATATCATGAATATTGCCAGCGGGAAGACAGAAGCCTTAAAAATTTCACTCAACGCTGATATGACCACGAAGCGGCCGCATTATGAAGATGGTGAAAAATTTATCAGGAGTGTAAACATCTCTCCCACAGGAGTGAGGGCTGTCTTTGAAACAAGAGGTGAAATTTTCACCGTTCCACTGGAGAAAGGTGACATCAGGAATATCAGCCGTGATCCCGGCTCGCATGACCGTTCACCAGCCTGGAGTCCAGATGGAAAATGGATCGCTTACTTCAGTGATGAAGGTGGAGAATACAAATTGAAAATTAAAGACCAGAAAGGTGAGAAGGATGAGATGTCTATCCCTTTGCAGGGCGATTTCTTTTATAATCCTGTCTGGAGTCCTGACAGCAAAAAAATAGTTTACAGCGACAAGCATATGAAGCTGTATTATGTAGACATCAATGATAAAAAGCCGGTGTATATAGATGAAGACTTGTACGACCGACCGGATGCATTTTTCTATGCCTCCTGGAGCAGTGATAATAATTTCATCGTTTATAACCGTAAACTAAAAAACCACCTTCGTGCTGTTTTTGTTTATGATGTGGCCAATAAAAAGACTCACCAGGTAACAGACGGCACCAGTGAAGCTGCTTATCCTGTTTTCAGTAAGGATGGTAAATACATCTTCTTCACCGCAAGCACTAATTATGGCCGCAGTGTGGGCTGGCTGGATATGAGCTCTTACGAGATCCCATTGCGCAACAGTATTTATGCCATTCATCTTTCCAAAGATGCCCCTTCCATTCTCACACCAGAAAGCGATGAAGAACTGGTGAGATCAAATGATTCAACAAAATCACAACCTGCTTCAAAGAATGTAAGGATCGATTTCGATGACATCGAACAAAGAATTGTTGTTCTACCTCTTCCCGAAAAGAATTATTCCAACCTGCAGACTTTCGCCGATGGTAAATTGTTTTTTGTACAGCGCGAAGCAGGATCACCACAGGCAAGTGTCATGTATTATGACATCGCTAAAAGAAAGGCTGAAATGTTTGTAGCCGGCGCCGGCAATTTCATGCTCACTGCTGATGGAAAAAAGATGTTGTATGTCAACAACAATGCTTATTACATTGTGCCTACAGCTGCAAAGCCTAATGGAATGGATGGTAAATTGTCGCTGGCTGATATGAAGGTCTGGACCGATCCTGAAAAAGAATGGAAACAGATGTTCGAAGAAGTTTGGCGAATTGAAAGGGATTTCTTTTATGTTGACAATCTCCATGGCGCCAACTGGAAGCAGGTAAAAAACAAGTATGAAAAATTCCTTCCTTATGTGGCACATCGCGAAGACCTGAGCTATTTATTCAATGATATGATGGCGGAACTGGTGATCGGCCACAATTATGTAAACCAGGGAGATTATCCGGATGCGATCAATGTAAATACCGGTTTGCTGGGTGCAGATTATGAAATGGTAAATGGCCGTTATCGCATCAAAAAGATTTTTAGTGGACTTAACTGGAACCCTGGATTTACTGCGCCTCTTACACAGCCAGGTGTTCGTGTGAATGAAGGTGACTACCTTCTTGCTGTGAATGGAGTAAAGGTTGATGAGAAAACAAATATTTACAGTGCATTTCAGAATACTGCGGGCAAACAAACCAGGATCCTTGTCAATTCAAAGCCTACAACTGAAGGAGCAAAAGAATATACTGTGATTCCCGTGGCCAATGAAGCTAATCTCAGGTTGATGAACTGGGTGGAAGACAACCGAAAAAAAGTGGACAGAATAAGTGGTGGGCGACTGGCATATGTTTACCTGCCTAATACTGGCGGTGATGGTTATACATTTTTTAACCGCTATTATTTTTCACAGCTGGATAAAGAAGGTGTGGTGATTGATGAAAGATTCAATGGTGGTGGCAGCGCAGCGGATTATATAGTTGACATGCTGGGTCGCAAGGTTACCAATTACTGGAAGAACCGAGATGGCCAGATCATGCGCACACCTGAAGCCGTGATAGATGGGCCCATGGCCATGGTGACCAATGGTTATGCAGGAAGCGGAGGTGATCTTTTGCCTTTTCTTTTCAGGGAGAAAAAAATGGGTCCACTGGTGGGAACTACAACTCATGGAATACTGGTAGGCATTTATAATTATCCTGTGTTGATGGATGGTGGTGCTGTAACTGCACCGAGACTTGGCATATTCAGCAAGGATGGAAAGTGGATCATTGAGAACGAAGGAGTAGCTCCCGATGTAGAAGTGGAACAAATGCCAAAGGATGTAATAGCCGGTCGCGATCCCCAGCTTGAAAAAGCAGTGGAACTGGTGATGGCGAAATTGGAAGCAAAGAAAGAGATCAAAGCGCCCGCGCCACCCGTACGGGCTGTTAACAGTAAAACCTATTAATATGAAAGGCAGCTAAGGCTGCCTTTTACTTTGCTGATAATTTTAAATCATCAACGATCCAATCAATCTATATTTATCAAAGCAGTTGATTCAATGAATTATACGAATGGTATCGATCAACAACCTGGTTAAGCCTATTTTCAATTTTTTTAAAGCCACTCAAGCATGAAGCAATTTTTTTTATGTGTCACAGCACTTGCCACCATAGGAGCTGCAATGGCACAAAGCAATGAACCTTATTTTCTTTCCCAACCTGTACTCACACCTGATGCGAAATCAGTGGTCTTTTGTTTTGAAGGAGATCTCTGGAAAGCGGATGTCGCCTCTGGGCAGGCCTATCGTTTAACTGCCATGCAGGGTTATGAATCCAGTCCAAAGATTTCTCCCGATGGAAAATGGATCGCCTTCACTGGTCGTCAGTATGGAAACCCAGATGTTTTTGTGATGCCTATGGGCGGTGGTGATATCAAACAACTGACCTATCATAGCAGCGGTGATGATGTAACCAGCTGGGGCTGGGATTCAAAAACCATTTATTTCAATAGTGGCCGCATGGGCCAGGTTGCAGGATATACTGTTGGTGTCGAAGGTGGTACTCCACGTAGGGTTTTCAGTGATTATTTTTTCCAGTATGATCATAACCTGGTAGAACATCCAACTACCGGCGAGATCTTTTTTAACGATACATGGGAAAGCAGTAACCAGGCAGCGCGCAAGCGTTATAAAGGCGCTTTCAACCCGGAAATTCAATCTTACAATACCCGCACAAAAAAATATACAAAGTACACCGACTGGGAAGGAAAGGATTTTGCCACAAGCATTGACAGGAATGGCAAGGTGTATTTTATTTCAGATGAAGCCAATGGCGAGTACAATTTGTACACCATTGATAATGGAAAGAAAACTGCTTTAACAAAATTCAGTACTTCCATCAAGGCTCCTGCAGTGAATGCTAATGGCGGCTATGTGGTTTTTGAAAAAGATTACCAGTTGTGGGTCTATGACATTGCTGCAAAAAAAGCCGAGAAATTAAAAGTATCCATTCTGCGCAACAGCATTCTTTCAAAAGAAAAAGATTTTGATGTGCGCAACAGCATCACCAACTATGATATTTCTCCCGATGGTAAAAAAATTGTCTTCACTTCAAGAGGAGAGATCTTTGTAAGTGATATCGAAGGAAAATTTGTACAACAACTACAGAAGAGTTCTGCTGAAAGAGCAAGAGAAGTGAAATGGATGGCAGATAATAAAACCATTCTGTTCAACCAGACCAGGGATGGATTTCTCAACTGGTATACCATAGCTGCCAATGGTGCTTCGGCTCCAAAAGAACTGACAAAGGATAAAAAGAATAACCGCGCGATTGCTCTTAATAAAAAAAGAACGATGGCCGTTTATCTCAGCGGACGTGATGAAGTGAAGCTAATGGATCTGAAAACAATGGATGATAAATTGCTGGTGAAAGAAGAGATCTGGGGATTTCAGAACAGCACACCAGGATTTTCTCCCAATGACGATTATGTTTTCTTTACAGCCTACCGGGGATTTGAACAGGACATCTTCCTGTATAATATGAAAGAAAAGAAAAGCTTCAACCTTACAAATACGGGAATCACAGAAGCAGATCCCCTTTGGTCTCCTGATGGTAAGTTCATCTTCTTTGAATCGGCAAGGCTCAGGGCAGCTTATCCTTTTGGTATGCAAAACCCAAAGGTTTATCGCCTGGCTTTGGAAAAAATGGATGCACCCTATCGCATGGATAAGTACAATGAACTTTTCAAGGAAACAACGCCGGCAGATACATCAAAAAAGGATACATCAAAAAAAATGATTCCTCCTGTTTCTTCCTCTACGGCACTGGTAATTGATATGGAAAGAATCATGGAACGTATGGAAGCAGTGAGCCCTCCTTTTGGTTCACAATACCTTGCCTATGTACATGGTAAGGGTGATAAGACAACAGTATTGTATGCAAGTGATCACGGTGAAGGAAGGATGGCTCTCTGGAAAACCGTGGTGGAGCCTTTTGAAAACAACAAAACAGAAAAAATCGCCGGCACAGATAATGCCGGTGGGTTTGACGTGGTTGAAGTGAGTGATAAATTCTATGTACTGTTCAATGGTAATTTATACAAATTGAATACGGATCAAAACAAAGTTGATCCCATCAGCATTAGTTACACTTTCCGCAGGAGCCTGCAGGAAGAGTTCCAGCAGGTGTTCGAAGAAACCTGGGCACAGGTGCAGGAAAATTATTATGATGAAAACTTCCATGGTGTGGACTGGAATCAAATAAAAACGCGTTACCAGGCTTATGCGTCTCATCTAAACAACCGGGGGGACCTGAGAACCCTGCTGAATGATATGCTGGGTGAACTGAATTCATCTCACCAGGGATTTGGGACTACCGGTCCTGATGAAACAGTAAGCCTACAGAACAGCACCATGGAAACAGGGATCATCTTTGAGAATAATGATCCTTATAAAGTGAAATATGTTGCCAACAGAAGTAATGCTGATAAAAAAACGATTGGTGTGAAAGCCGGTGACGTGCTGGTAAAAGTGAATGACAGGCCGGTTGATAAAAACATGGATCGTAATTTTTATTTTACACGTCCTTCCATTGACCGCGAGATTAAGCTGACCTTTTCACGCAATGGTCAGAACTATGATGTAAAGATCCATCCTCAATCCAGTTTATACAACAACCTTTACGATGAATGGATTGATGATAACCAGAAAAGAGTAGATGAGAAAAGTAAGAACCGCATTGCCTATGCGCACATGAAAAACATGGGACAGGGTGAGCTGGAAAATTTCCTGATAGAAATGACCAAGGAATTGAACAGTAAGGATGGACTGATCCTGGACCTTCGATACAATACAGGAGGTAATGTACACGATGAAGTATTGAAGTTCCTGAGCCAGCGTTCTTATCTGCAATGGAAATATCGTGAAGGCTCCATGACCAGGCAGGGAAATTTTGCACCTAGCGACAAGCCAATAGTTTTACTGATCAATGAACAATCACTGAGCGATGCTGAAATGACCTCACAGGGTTTCAAGCAATTGAAGCTTGGAAAGATCGTGGGTAATGAAACCTATCGCTGGATCATCTTCACCAGTGGAGCCGGTATGGTTGATGGATCATTTGTAAGGCTGCCAGGCTGGGGTTGTTATACGCTTGATGGCAAGGACCTTGAAATGACTGGTGTTGCCCCGGATATAAAAGTGATCAATAGTTTCGAGGACAAGCTCAATGGCCGCGATCCGCAACTGGACAGGGCTGTGGAGGAAGTGCTGAAGCAATTAAAATAAACTCACCACTCATAAAAAGCCGGGCACTGCCTGGCTTTTTTAATATAGAGACTCAATTAATTTTAGAAATAATTCCGGGTCGGTGAAATGATAAATACTAAAAAGCAATTCGAAGAATGGGTCAGTAAATCCAACAATAGCTTTCATCCCGTCGTGCCTTTTGATCCGGTTCATGACAGGTTGTTGCTTATGGATTTTACTGAAAAGAATACAGGTCTCACTGAAACCATATTGAATGACACGAAACTTTTTTCTGAATACGTCAATGCTCAACTAAAGAAGGCCAGTGCCAAATATGGTATTGGAGGTTATGATGAACACCGCACCATATACAGTCGTTCGCGGGTTTTTGATGGTGAAGAACCCAGGAGACTTCATTTGGGAGTAGATATTTGGGGTAATGCAGGAACGCCGGTTTATTCTCCCTTCACAGGAAGCGTTCATAGTTTTGCTTTTAATAATGCTGATGGTGATTATGGTGCTACTGTGATCATAGAACATGAAGCTGAAGGATTTCAATTTCACACACTCTATGGTCATCTTGACCTGGATTCTATCAGGGATAAAGTGGAAGGTCAAAGCATTGCGCAGGGAGATCGATTTGCTTCTTTTGGTCCCCCTGCAGAAAATGGCAACTGGCCGCCACATTTGCATTTTCAACTGGTCATGGATATGAAAGATTACAAAGGAGATTATCCAGGAGTTTGCCGTTTTTCTGAAAGACAATCCTATCTTGATAATTCTCCCGATCCCGATCTGATCCTCCAGATGATGCAGTATGTACAATAAAGCTGAAGGATTTGATGGTGACGGTAGTGTTATCTTTGTGAGTAGTGAGTAGTGAGTAGTGAGTCCCGCCTTCGCTTAAGCTATGGCGGGCGAAGGGTGAGTGGTCAGTAGTGAGTAGTGAGATCTGAGTAGTGAGTCCCGCCTTTGATGAAGCTATGGCTGATTCGTCAAACGATAAACGGGAAACGGCAATTGATCAATTCAGGGTTAGTATCGACTCAACCTGGGAATCGTGAACATTTTTAAAAAAGCGCTGTGTTCTTTGTGATCCTTGGTGTCCTTCGTGTTCCGCTGTTTATTTTTTGGAGCACAAAGCACATTAAGAACCACAATGGACACAAAGAATAGCACTCCTTAATGGGTGGCCCTTACAGGGGGACAACCCTTACCAGGGTGATAAGTTCTAAACTGATCTAACTATGAACCATGAACTATGATCTATGAACTTGTTACATGCCATATGCCAAACGCCTATGATCTATCAACCATGATCTATGAACTTACTATATGCCATATGCCATAATCCATTTGCCATACGCCATCTGCCTCTACCATGAACCATGAACTATGAACTATGAACCATGAACTATGACCCCAAACTCCAACCTACATACCGGTAAAGAAAATCTTTCAGCTGCTGACAAGGAATTTGAAAATGGCATCAGGCCCAGGGTCATTGATGAATTTTCGGGCCAGCAACAGGTGATAGAAAACCTGGTAATCTTCATCAAGGCAGCAAAGATCCGTGGTGAAGCTCTTGACCACGTTTTATTTCACGGTCCTCCGGGATTGGGAAAAACTACCCTGTCAAGGATCGTGGCCAATGAACTGGGCGTGAACATCAAGGAAACCTCCGGGCCTGTTATTGAAAAACCCGGCGACCTTGCTGGTTTGTTAACCGGACTGGAACCCAATGATGTTCTTTTTATTGATGAAATACACAGGCTGAGCACTGTGGTGGAAGAATATCTCTATTCTGCCATGGAGGATTACAAGATCGATATCATGATCGACAGTGGTCCTAATGCAAGAAGCATCCAGATCAACCTCAATCCTTTTACATTAATAGGAGCAACAACAAGAAGTGGTTTGTTGACAGCACCATTGCTTTCACGGTTTGCTATCAAATCAAGACTGGAATATTACAACAGTGAAACTTTAAAAAAGATCCTGCTGCGGTCTGCTGCCATCCTTGATGTAAAGATATCTTCCGATGCTGCGGCAGAGATCTCCCGGCGAAGCAGGGGCACTCCCAGAATTGCCAACGGACTGCTTCGGCGCGTGAGGGATTTTGCACAGGTATTAAATGACGGCATCATTGACATGGGCATCACCCAGCATGCACTCAAGGCTTTGAATGTTGACGAACACGGACTGGATGAAATGGATAACCGCATTCTTTCTGCCATCATTGAAAAATTCAAGGGCGGGCCTGTGGGCATCACCACTATTGCAACAGCAGTAGGAGAAGAAGCCGGCACATTGGAAGAAGTATATGAACCCTTCCTGATCCAGGAGGGCTTTATCAAACGCACACCCAGGGGAAGAGAAGTCACCCATAAAGCCTATACGCACCTGGGAAAAAAACTTCCGGGCAATGATGGCCCATCTCTTTTCAATATTTAGTAGCTTTTCCGGCCATGAGAATTACCCTGCTTGTCCTGGTTCTGTTTTTATCTGCCTGTAACAGTCGCAAGGAAAAACTGGCACGTACCTGGCTTTTTCAAAAAGCTGTTTTTACAGAAGGACGCACGGATCCAATAGCTGAAGTTGTAAACCCGATGAACCTGGGTCCTTCTTCTTTTTTAAACCTGCAGGAAGATGGCAGCTATACCAGCTATTTTGGTCATTATGAACAGGGAAGCTGGCAATCAAAATCAGACACCTTGATATTGAATCCAACAGGAGGATGGAAGATCATCCCTTTCCAGGTGAGAAAGAACCTTAATGGGAAGCTGGAACTTTTTTATGCACCCAGGCAGGCGATCTATACTTTTAATGGATATGATCATATAGAGCATGCTTCCGGACTGGAAAATCCTTTTTCTTACAGCAATAACAAATGGAGACAAAAGCCTGATCATCCGGAAAGCGACAGGGAGATCACGGAACGGTTAAAGAATCATTTCAGGTTTTATGAAACCTATTTTGCCTGGGCCGACAGGCTGAATGCCAGTACCATTGAGGTCAATAATGTTCCGAGTCCTTTAAAGATCTACAGCAATGGCTTTGAACTGACTCATTATTCCATCCAGCCTTATGAATGGCAGCAATGTTTTTATGATACAGCGGATGTGCGTAAGGCTTACCTGAAACTCTATTACCTGTTTTATGCAGAAGACCTGGACTGGAAAGAGAAGGAGCACCGCTTTAAAATGTTTGCCTCGGCTTACAGGCAGTTACAGCAGAAGCTGAAATAAAAAAGGACCGTTTCCGGTCCTTAATGTTTTATGCGTGAACTACCAGCCTGAATCCATTGCCATGGATATTCACGATCTCGATGTTCGGGTCATCTTTCAGATATTTCCTCAGCTTGGCGATGTAAACGTCCATGCTCCGGCCGTTGAAATAAGTATCGCTGCCCCAGATGCGCTTCAAAGCCTGTTCACGGGGAAGCAGGTCATTCATGTGTTCGGCCAGCATTTTCAGCAGTTCATTTTCTTTGGGAGAAAGGGTTTGCATCTTGCCATCATGGCTCAGTTCCCTGAGTTTGGGATTGAAATGGTAAGAAGCCAGATCAAACTCGCGGTTTTCTGATTCACGGTTGAGTTCCTCGTTGCGTTTGAGGATGGCTTTTATTTTATGAAGAAGCACTTCACTGTCGAAGGGCTTGGTAATATAATCGTCGGCTCCCAGCTTATAGCCCTGGATGATGTCTTCTTTCATGGTTTTGGCGCTCAGAAAGAACAGGGGAACGTCAGGGTTGATATCCCTGATCTCTTCCGCCAGGGTAAATCCATCCATATTGGGCATCATCACGTCGAGCAGGCACAGGTCAAATTGTTCGCGTTGAAAAGCAGCCAGGCCCAGGCGGCCATCGCGCTCCAGCGTTACATCGTAATCATTTAATTCAAGGTAATTCTTCAGTACACTTCCCAGGTTCGTATCATCCTCGCATAATAAAATTTTTGCTTTCTTTTCTGCCATGACTATAGTTTTAAGTTCAATAAAATTAAAGCTTTTCTTTTTTTAAGATTCAAAGACATGCCGGATTGTCAATTCTTGAAAATTAGGCTTATCGGAAATACCAAAACTTAACTCTTCAATGAACAGTTTTAGTTCCAGGTTTCAATTAACCATTCTCAGGTTATAGTTAAAAAAATTAGGCCGCGCTCAGCCAAAAATAAGAAGCTGGAAATCGTTTAATCGAGAGGGTTTAAATATCTAAAAAGGAAAAACAAAGTATTCCTTGGATGGAGTAAAAGATTTTACATCAATAACCAATTTTGTAAAATTATAATCAACCTTTTCAATTTTCATCAGTTTCCATGTTCCTTTGTCGGTTTTGATATCTGCAATTCCTTTTTCAAAGAGAGGGTAATGTGGGAAAGGAGTTATTGTGCTATCCAATTCATTGTTTAAATTATAGAAATAAGTCTTTCCCAATTTATCCATTTGGGTGATTCGGTTGCTGGTATCTGGAATAAAAACAAGTTGTTGTGCGCTATCATAGCGAGCTGATCTTTTTTCAGAAAGAATAAATACAGTTTTTGAGGATCTGTCCACTAAAATATCATCTTCTGAAGAATCATTGCTTTCAACCTTGGAACCCGCAACATTGGCAGAAATAATTCTTGGTTGAATCAAATATAATATTCCATTCGTTGTGATGTCAAAAACGATTTCCATTGCAACAGGCAGCTCTATTTTTGTATTTATTTCCTGAATCGAAGATTTAGAGGAATACAGGTAACTGAATTTATAAACGCTATCATTTAAAGCAGGCGTTTGGCCAAAAACATGTAAGGATGAAAAGAATAAGAAAAACAAAAGAGCCTTCATGTAATAAATTTAATAAAATTGAAGCTAGCTATTATTAAGAATAGCTAGCTTTAAATTGCTATTCACTTACGGTATTATTAATATTTTCAATCCAGAATGATTCGAAACCAGGATCAGATAATATTTCAATTACTTCAGGATCATTTACTTCCCTTGAGGTAAAGGCATAAGAAACCGTTCTAAATACCTTCAGGAGTCAGTCATAAAAAAATCGGGCCTGCAACAATTATTTGAACCTGGTAAAAAGTAGGCACTTGTCATCCTGGTAAGGATCTCCCTGTAAGGATCACGCTATAAGAAATGCTATACTTTGTGTCCATTGTGGTCCTCGGTGTCCTTTGTGCTCCAAAAATTAACAGCGCATCACAAAGAACACCAGGAATCACACAAAGAGCACAATGCTTGTTTTCAAGTTGTATTAAAAACGATAAAAAGGAATTAGTTGTTACAAAAAATAGCTGAGGTTAGAAAACTTGAATTGTCTTGCAGTAAATGTCTTGATCACGAAATGCCGGTTGCTTTTCATTCCAAATCAATCAACTCAACCTACACCAATCTAATTAATCATTTAATCTGTGATCTGTGTAATCCTTTAATCTGTGATTGATCAATCCCTATAATCTGTGATCGCTTCACCAGCAAAACTAAAATGCTGGTGCACCTTCCCGATCAAATCACTGTAATCAAAAGGTTTTTGCATGAAATCATCGGCATGTGCAAAGCTGATCATATTCTGATTGCAATCTTCACCCGACATCATGATCACGCGGATGGTGCCCGTTTCAGGATCATTCTTCAACTGGCTGCAGAAGGTATATCCATCCTGGTCCGAAAGGCATACATCCATTAAGATCAATACCGGTTTATGAATTTTTATTTTGAGCACAGCTTCTTCTACGGAGGAGGCGAGAATGGTATCATAGCCCTGTCCTTTCAGGATGATCTGGACGATCTGCAGCAGATCCCTGTTATCATCCAACAGTAATATCTTTTTTGAATTATACACGGCTTCCATTTTGCCCTGTCTATTCAAATACAGTTCCAAAAATCAAAAAATGTGGATATCCGGCAAAAATCAGGGCTATAAAGCGGCACAAAGGGCTAAAATGTCGGCGATTTTTTTTCTGAAGACGTTATAATCAAAAGGCTTGGTAAAAAAATGAATGCCCTTTTCTTCAAAAAACTCCCTGTCCGAAGCCTGTGCGGAGGTAGTAAAAACAGTGATGGGGATTCCTTCCAGCTGGTTGGTCTGCCTGATCTTGCCTATGGCCTGCCTTCCATCCATTCCCGGCATATTGATATCCATGATCACCAGGCAGGGAAGTTCTTCTTTTGAAAGACATTCCTTTAAAAAACGGATGGCTTCATTTCCACTTTTTGCTTCAACAATATGAAAGGATTGGTCATGTGATTCGATGGCTTCTTTTACAAAAAGCAGGTCGTCCTCATCATCGTCTACACACAATATGGTTGGTACATATCGCATGATCAAATTTAATCATTCACCTACAAAAATTTGTCCGTATTATTACTGGAAATACTACGGTAATTACGAAGAAAGTTTTCGTTGAAATATTTTGAACCTGCATTTTAATCTTTGCATATGGCAACCAAAGAACAATTTATAGAAGCAGTAAAAAAGGGATATACTTTCAATGGCGAAACCATTAAAATTGGAAGGGCCATGCTGGATGGAGAGGTCGTAACAGAAGCAGATATCCTGCTGCCACTTCGCACCCTCAACCGTCATGGATTGATAGCCGGCGCCACGGGAACGGGTAAAACAAAAACCCTCCAGCTACTGAGCGAAGGACTAAGTGATGCCAGCGTGCCTGTATTACTGCTGGATATAAAAGGTGACCTCAGTGGCATCGCACAACCGGGAAATGTTAACGATAAAATCACTTCAAGAAGCCAGCAGCTGGGTATCGATTTCAAGCCCCAGGGTTATCCTGTTGAATTGCTGACGCTGAGCGATGAGCCGGGAGTTCGCTTAAGAGCTACCGTTAGTGAGTTTGGACCTGTATTGCTTTCGAAGATCCTGGGACTGAATGATACGCAGGGTGGCATTGTTGCCCTCATTTTTAAATATTGCGATGACAACAGCCTGCCCCTGCTTGACCTGAAAGATTTTATCAGGGTGCTGCAGTATGTTACCAATGAGGGAAAGAAAGAACTGGAACAGGCTTATGGAAAAATCGCTGCCAGTTCAACGGGAACCATTCTGCGAAAAGTGATTGAACTGCAACAACAGGGAGCCGATGTGTTCTTTGGAGAAAAAAGTTTTGAAGTAGATGATCTCATGCGCATCAGCGATGATGGAAGGGGCATGATCTCTATTCTTCGTGTTACAGAAATGCAGGACAGGCCCAAGCTATTCTCCACCTTCATGCTGCAATTGCTGGCGGAATTGTATGCCACCTGCCCTGAAGAAGGTGATCTTGACAAACCAAAACTGATCATGTTCATTGATGAAGCACACCTGATCTTCAATGAAGCTTCACAGGTTTTGCTACAACAGATAGAAACCGTTGTAAAGCTGATCAGGTCCAAGGGCATTGGAGTTTTCTTTTGTACACAAAATCCTATGGATGTTCCGGCTTCCGTTCTTTCACAGCTGGGACTGAAAGTGCAGCATGCATTAAGGGCGTTTACCGCAGCCGATCGCAAGGTGATCAAACAAACAGCTGAGAACTATCCGGAAACAGAGTTTTATGATGTGGATGAAAAGATCACGCAGCTGGGTATTGGCGAAGCCTTTATCACCATGCTGAATGAAAAAGGAATTCCCACACCATTGGTTCACGTAATGCTGGCTCCCCCGCGCAGCCGCATGGATATTCTTACTGATACTGAGATCTCCGGACTTGTTGGCGCCTCCAAACTGGCTGCCAAATACAACAAACCAGTGGACAGTCATAGCGCTTATGAAATTTTAAATGAAAAAATAGCAGCTGCACAACAGAGGGAAGCCGAGATCGAACATATGGAGCAGCAGGCCAAGGAAGAAAAGAAAACAGCACGTGCGCCCAAAGAAAAAAGTATCCTCGACAATCCAATGGTGAGAAGCGCGGGTCGTACAGCCGCTACCATGATCACACGTTCCTTGCTGGGTGTGTTGGGACTGGGCGGAACCAGCAGAAGAAGAAAAAGCCTGTTTTAATTTTCATGAATGGTTATTGATCAATAAAGAACAGGAAGTACAAGGGTGCGACGCAAGAAAAGCTGATCAGGGAATTTTTGTTGGGACCCAACTAATTACTACTATAATACTTTAGTTGCGTCGCACTCTTGTACAGTTGTAATACTGTTCAGCAATATCGAAGTGCATTACTTTAACGATACCATTCCTTCCTTGCTGATCTTTATTTTATTTTCTGACTGAAGAAACTCCAGGACCTTCCAGGCTTTTTCTTTTCTAATTCCTTTTAATTCCTTCATCAGTCCATCCGCAGTCAATTGTTTTTTTTCAAGATGCTCCACAATCTGCGCTGCATAGATTTTGAATTCTTCTGGTGTTAATGCACCTGCTGCCGCATTGAGACAATTATCACAAATACCGCAAGGCCTTGCTTCCTCATCACCAAAATACTGGTTAATGAACTGGCTCCTGCAACTGCTGGTTTTTACATAGCCAATCATTTTTTGAACGCGTTGTACAAAGGCATCTTTTCTTTTGAGATAAGGACCTGTATTCAAAATCAGTTCTTCCGCAGGAACTCTTTGTTTCCTGAATGTCAGTTGCGGGTCTTCATTCTGTGGCGAATAACTGATGATGCCAAATGCATGGATCCTTTGCAGCTCTTTTTTGATATAGGCTTCCTCTTTTTTTAATAGCCTGGCCATTAATTTTTCCGAGATAAAAGCAGGAAAATCAAAAATGCCACCATAAGATCTCAGGAGCGTGGTAAGTAAAGGTTCGAATTTGGGATGACTATTTTGAAATTCATTCAATAAATACCTGTTGCAGGTAAAAACAATGGTGGAAGGAGAAAAATATTTTTCATTGAAATATATCCAGCCATCAGCTTCAAGGGCTTTCAATGCATAAAGAGCCTGCTGGCTTTTTAATGAAAAATTCTGGATGAAGTCCTGGAAGCGAAAAGTATAATTCTGGTATTCACCTGAATAGGAAGGCACCTGTAAAAAATTCACCAGTGCCTTGTAAACTGCCCGGATCTCCTCTATTGAAGGAAAGCGAACGAGGTGTAGCTGTTCCAGTTCCTGGATATCCTGTTCATCATAAAGTAGTACCGCATAGGATTTTTGACCATCGCGTCCCGCGCGGCCTGCCTCCTGGTAATAGTTTTCAAGACAGTCGGGCAGATCCGCATGAATCACCAGCCGAACATCAGGTTTGTCGATGCCCATTCCAAAGGCATTGGTGCAAACCATCACCCTCACTTTGTTTTCGATCCAGTCCTTTTGCCGGCGGTTTCTTTCTTCTGCTTCCAGTCCCGCATGGTAGTGACTGGCACTGATGCCATGCATCTGCAAAAGATTCATGATCTCGCTGGTACGCCTGCGGCTTTTACAATAGACAATAGCAGTACCCGGAACTTTTGAAATGATCTCGATAAGTCTGGGTGGTTTTGAATCCAGTTTGAAAACACTATAGGAAAGATTTTTTCTTTCAAAGGATTGCCTGAAGATCTTTTCCTTTTTGAATTCCAGTTTTTGGCAGATATCTTTTTGAACTTCCTCAGTTGCAGAAGCAGTCAGGGCCAGCACAGGAACTGAAGGCAGCTCTTCTCTTAATGCGGCAATTTTCAAATAGGAGGGACGGAAATCATAACCCCACTGTGAAATACAGTGCGCTTCGTCAACAGCAATGAGGTTTACATTTAATGCAGGCAGGTATTCTTTGAAAAGTGATGTTTCCAGTCTTTCAGGTGAGAGGTATAAAAATTTGAAATAATCCTGGGTTGCATTTTTGAGTGTCTGGATTACATCAGGCCTTTTCATACCCGAATGGATCAGTAAGGCAGGTATGTTTTTTTTTCTCAGGTTCTCCACCTGGTCCTTCATCAATGCAATCAAAGGAGAGATCACCAGGCAGATACCTTCCATCGCCATGGCAGGCACCTGGAAGCAGATGGACTTACCACCACCGGTCGGTAGGATGGCGAGTGTGTCGTTTCCATCCAGCACGGATTGAATGATCTCCTTCTGCAAAGGACGGAAATCATCATAACCCCAGTATTGCTTTAATATATCCTGCATGAATGATTGCTGAAAGATGCAATGATAAGTATTACAACTGTTCCAGCAATTGGGAAAGTGCAGTGGAGAGTTGTGAAATTCTGGCTGCTTCTTCAGCGGTGGTGAAATTTACTTCTACCAAAATTTCAGTTGCTGTACTAATGATGATCAGGCAGTCCTGTGCCATTCTGAAATACTTTCTTCTTTTTTTTGTTTTGCGGAAAGCTCCCCTTGTAATGTTCAGATGAACACTCAGGGCAGCAACTCTTATATGGCGTGATAGATTGGTTTTTTCTTCCGTGGGCAGGTCATGCGTCAATTCATAACAGGCGACTACCAGTTTTTTGGAAAGCTGGTAGAGTTCAAGTCCTTTATATGCAGATAACCTGGGCATGAATCAATTTCTCAATGCAGCATGATGCATCAATTGTAATTATTCAATTGTATAAATTTCAGGAGCGTTGCGGGTTGGATTTTCAGGGAAAAGGGAAATCTGGAAAGTGTTGACAATGGAAAGATACAAGCATTTTGTCTTTTGACATTCCCTGTCTTAGTCCACTTTTTTTACAAACAGCCGCACAGAATTGATGGCAAGCACCACATCACTTAAACCCATGATCAATGCCCCATAAGTGGGACCATATTCACCCAGCAATCCAACGGCTGCAACAGGAATGGCAACAATATTATAGGCAAATGCCCAGAAAAGGTTTTGCTTGATGGTGAGATAGGTATGTCTTCCCAATCCCAAAGCCATGGGCAATTTATGAAGACCGCTGTTCATCAGCACCACCTGCGCACTTTGCATGGCCAGTTGCGAGGCATCGCTCATGGAAATGCCGATGGTGGCCTTTGCCAGAGCCGGTGCATCGTTGATGCCATCACCAACCATAATGGTCGGTTGCTGTTTTGTGAGTTCCTCGATCTTTTGAAGTTTTTGCGCTGGTGTCTGTTCGGCTATCACTTCTTCGATTCCCAACTGGTCAGCCAGGTGTTTTGTTTTTTGATAGCGGTCGCCACTCAGGAGAATGGTTTTGATCTGCCTGGAACGAAGGTAATTTACCACAGCCCGCGACTCTGGTCTCAGCTCATCACCCATATCTATCCAGCCGATCAGCTCATTATTTCTGATCACATAGATATTGTGGTGATCTTGGCTAGCCAGATTTGAAACCATAGCATAGGATCCTGCCAGGTACTGGTTGCCCTCCATGTCTGTGGCTTTCATGCCCGCACCTTTGATCTCTTCCACCGACTTCCACCTGATCTCATTTTTTGTTTTCCAGGCCGAGGTAATGCTTTTTGCCAGTGGATGGTTGGAATATTTTTCAAGAGAGAATACAATCTTTTTGAATTCTTCTTCTGCTATGCTGGTTTCAAATGCAGACACTTCAAATTTTCCTGTAGTGAGTGTACCTGTTTTATCAAACACTACCTGCTTAATGTTTTTGAAAAGCTCGAGGCTTTTGGCATGTCGAAAAAGAATTCCATTACGTGCGCCTCTTCCCAAACCCACAGCAATGGCGGCCGGTGTGGCCAGTCCCATAGCGCAGGGACAGGCAATGACTAACACGGCGATGCTGCGTAATAATGAAGGAGCGAATGAACCCAGCACCATCCAGTTGATGATGAAGGTGAGAGCAGCGATGGCCAGCACTAATGGAACAAAGATGGCGCTGATCCTGTCGGCCAGTTGTTGCACCGGAGGTTTTTCACCCTGTGCTTTTTTCACCATGTTGAGGATGCCGGATAAAACAGTATCGTTACCAACAGCGGTTACCTGTGCTTTTAAACTTCCTTCTTCCACTATGCTTCCGCCGATCACGTGATCTTTTGGTCTTTTATGAACAGGCGTGCTTTCTCCTGTAAGAAGCGATTCATTTACATGTGCTTCTCCCCAGAGAATTTTGCAGTCTGCAGGAACCTGCTCACCAGTTCTTATCAAAACCAGGTCGCCTACTTTCAATTGAGTATTTTCTATAGGAAATACCTGTTCCTTGTATTCATGATCAAAGGCGATCATGTTGGCCATCACTTTCTGTGATTTCACCAGCGCTTTTAATGCACGCTGTGTGGATCGTACAGAGCTTTGCTCCAGGAATTCACCAAAGAAAACCAAAGTAATAATGGTGGCAGCGCTTTCGAAATAAAGGTAATGCTCGCCCTGCGCCATCAGGATCAGGCTGTAAATAAAAGCGGATGAAGCGCCAACCGTGATCAGCACATTCATATTAGGCAATCCGTTTCGCAGGCTTTTGATGGCAGACCTTGCGAAATAATTCATGCCTACAACAAATACTGGTGTACAAAGAGCCAGCTGCACCCAGGGATTCATCAGGAAATCAATATGCAGTCCCGGGATCATGTGCAGCATCAGCACCAGGGTGAAAGGAAGACAAAACCAGAAACGCTGGATATGACTGGAAAGAAGAGGTTTCTTTTGTTTGTTTTTTACCAGGTTGCCATCAACTTTATAACCAAGCGATTCAATTCCTTTTGCAATGCGTGGAGTGGCCGTGGTTTCAATGATCTCGAAGGCTACATCTCCACCAATGGGATTGACCGTAATATTTTTAGCACCCTGTTTTTGAAGGTATTTATTTATGGTAAGTGCACAGTTGGCACAATGCATTCCATCTATTTTCCATTGGACTTTTTCCATGCTGTCGGATTGAATTGATTCTTCTGCAAAATTAGCCCGGCCATGCGGGCTGGTAAAAATGAAGCTCTCTTATCTTTTCAACCCTGTTGCAAAGGCGCGTTAAAAAATGAATTAACTGACATAATTTCTATGGTAACAAGAGTTCAACAACAGATATCCTGAGTATACAACATGCGTTTGATTTATCCTTAGGTTTGTTTCATGGAATTTGTGATCAACATTGAACAACTGGATGAATTTGCTGCCAAATTCTGGGATCTGGTGAAAGATGCCCGTGTTTTTGCTTTTCATGGAGAGATGGGTGCCGGAAAAACAACCATCATTTCAGCACTCTGTCATTACAAAGGCACAAAGGATGTCACTGGAAGTCCAACATTTTCCATTGTTAATGAATACCTGGACGGCAATGGCCAGAAGATCTATCACATAGATCTTTACCGGTTGAAAGATGAAGAAGAAGTGATGAATGCCGGGGTTGAAGACTGTGTTTACAGCGGATCGGTATGCATGGTGGAATGGCCTGAAAAAGCTTCCTGGTTATTTGATGAACAAGCCATTCATGTCTTTATAGAACCGCTTTCAACGAATGAAAGAAAAATAGTAGTAAAAACGCGGCTTGATTAATATGCCCAGGGTCCTTACTGCCCACTGTATATCTTATCAAATAACAATCGTAATTTGTAGCCTCATTTGATGACCTTTTATGGCGCAGCAAAAACCTTTTGTAAGTACCTCTTTCAGCTACGAAACTTTAGAAGAAACGCTTGATATCAAGCCAAAAGGAGCACAGCTTCATATTGGCATTCCCAAAGAGATCGCCTTCCAGGAAAACAGGATCGCGCTGACGCCTGATGCTGTCAGCGTATTGGTAAGCAATGGCCATGAGGTGACCATAGAACACAATGCAGGTGAGGCCTCTCATTTTGGTGATAAGGATTACAGTGAAGCTGGAGCCCGCATTGTTTACAACCGCGAAGAAGTTTACAAGGCTCCGATACTGGTAAAAAGCGCTCCTGTTGTTGAAGAGGAACTGCCCTTGCTGCAACACAGCCAGATGATCATCTCACCCATTCATCTGAGTGTGCTAAAAGCTGATCTCCTTCAAAAAATGATGGATAAAAGGATCACTGCCATTTCTTTTGAAAATCTCAAGGATGATAGTGGTACCTACCCAATCGTTCGCAGCATGAGTGAGATCGCAGGAAGCGCCGTAATGCTGATTGCAGCGCAATACCTGAGTTCTGCCAACCATGGAAAGGGAGTATTGCTGGGAGGTATTTCAGGTATCGCACCTACCAAGGTCATTATCATTGGTGCCGGAATTGTTGGAGAATACGCGGCTCGTGCTGCCCTGGCATTGGGCGCATCGGTAAAGGTTTTTGACAACAGTGTTTACAGGCTTAAGCGATTGCAAAATAATATTGGACATCGCCTCTGGACATCAGTGATCGAGCCAAGGATGCTGGCCAAGCAGTTGAAAACCTGCGAGGTGGCTGTTGGTGCTTTGGGTTCCGAAACAGGACGTACACCCATTGTGGTGAGTGAAGAAATGGTCAGCGGCATGCGTGCCGGCAGTGTGATCATTGATGTGAGTATCGATCGTGGAGGTTGTTTTGAAACTTCTGAGATCACCACACATGAAAGTCCCATTTATTTAAAATATGGAGTGATCCATTATTGTGTTCCCAACATTCCTTCAGGTTTTGCAAGAACCGCTTCACAGGCAATCAGCAATGTATTAATGCCCCTGCTGCTGGAAGCCGGTGATGACGGAGGGTTTGAAAGAATGGTATGGCACCAGATCCATCTGCGAAGCGGCATCTATATGTTCAAAGGTGCGCTGACAAATTTTTATCTCAGCGAAAGGTTCAATCTTAAATACACTGATCTTAACCTGCTCATAGCAAGCCAGCGATAATAATGGCAGGCCGATTTTTTCAAAAGTTCAGAAGGATCACTTACAGCACTTCCTACCTGCCCGAGGTGGATGGACTTCGTTTCCTGGCAATTTTTTCGGTTGTTGTCATCATGCACATCACGGGTTACCTGAATCAGAAATTTTACGGTGATAGTTTTATAACCGATGAATACTGGCAACAGATTGTATTGGGTGGCGGTGGCGGCGTTTCGCTTTTTTTTATGATCAGTGGATTTATTCTGAGCCTGCCTTTTGCGGGATGGAGATTTAAAAACGGAAAAAAAGTAAGCCTCAGGCATTACTACCTGCGACGACTTACGAGGCTGGAACCTCCCTACATACTTGCATTGATCCTGCTTTTCATAGCCCAGGTATGGCTATTAGGAAAGTATTCATTCGACCAGTTGCTACCGCATTTTTTTGCTTCGGTTTTTTATGTGCATACTTTTATTTATGATTCCTTTTCCTGGATTTTACCTGTAGCCTGGTCGCTGGAAGTGGAAGTACAGTTTTACCTGCTGGCTCCTATATTCTTTACGATTTTTTTGATACCTCATAAATGGTGGCGCTGGCTGATCTGCCTGGTCATTATTATAACCGGTGCCATTTACTGGGCTAATAATTTTACAACACCACATGTTTTTAAATTCCTGCACTTCTTTTTTTGCGGCATCCTGCTGGCAGATCATTATACCAATGGTGTGATGATTATAAAAAATCAAAGACTGGCTTTATTTGTGGGCATCGCGGCACTGGCAGGATATATTTTTATTCCCTCCATCATTTCACTGGAAGCCTATCTCTTAAGAGTAGCCTGCATGTTCCTGTTATTTCATACCGTGTTGACAAACCCGCTTTTGAAAAAAATATTTTCAATGGAGTTTGCGGTTATCATCGGCGGCATGTGTTATTCTATTTATCTCCTGCATTTTGCCATAGTAGCTTTTACCGGACAATTATTGCTGCGCTCAGGTATTCAATGGTCTGACAGCAGGCTTTTTATTCCCCTGGCGATATTAATGGCTGCCATGGTGCTTCTTTTTTCATCCATTTATTTCATCCTGGTTGAAAAACCTTTTATGAAACCATTTTCTTTTTTAAAGCGATAAGGGCAACAGATAGAATGAATTGGTAAAATGCATGCTGCGAAGTAGGAGGGAAGTAAAATTCTACTATATTTATTTTTCTAAACTATCCACTATGGGAATTTTTAAAGGAGGCAATCCTGCCATTTCTGAAAAAACTTTTGAAAAAGTATTGCAACACGATGGTGAGCTGATGACCGTCAGAGGTACCATGAACAAATTTGGTATGATGACGCTCTTCCTGATCGGTGCAGCAGTTTTTACCTGGAATATCTTTTATACTGAAGGTCCGGAAGCAGTAATGCCCTGGATGTGGGGTTCCATGATCACCGGTTTTATAATTGCGCTGGTTATCATTTTCAAAAAAACCTGGGCTCCTTACCTGGCACTGGGCTATGCGCTTTGCGAAGGTTTATTCCTGGGTGCCATTTCTGCTGTTTTTAATGCTGCTTTCGCAAAAACTTATCCTTCCATTATCATGCATGCAGTTTTGCTGACCATGGGTACAGCAGCTGCCATGTATATTTTATACCAGACAGGAATTATCAAAGCCACCAACACTTTTAAAAAAGTAGTGATCATTGCCACAGCAGGCATTGCACTTTTTTATGTCATATCGATGGTAATGAATCTTTTTGGTTCTCAAATGCCTTATTTGCACGATAGCAGTCCTATTGGTATCGGCATCAGCCTGGTGATTGTTGTAGTTGCTGCTTTGAATTTGATTCTTGATTTCGACATGATCGACCAGGGTGCAGCGCAGGGAGCTCCCAAATATTTTGAATGGTATAGCGCATTTGGACTGATGGTCACCATCGTTTGGTTATATATGGAGATCCTCAGACTTTTATCCAAGTTCGCTTCAAGAGACTGATAAATTCTTAAACAAGTCAGAGCCTTCCGAAAGGGAGGCTTTTTTTATGCCTGGGATTTATACGTAGTGATGTTGATGACCTTTTCGCAGAAAGAATATTCAATGGGATCATTGGAACAAACCATTACCAGTCTGTCCATGCAATATTTGCTTACAAGTGAATGATAAAGATCCACACCTTTCTGGTCAAGATTGCTGCAGGGTTCATCGAGCAGGATGATGGAAACATCGGAGAAGATGGCCTGTGCCAGCTTTACTCTTTGCTTCATTCCGGAGGAATAAAACCTGATCTGCTTATGCGCTGCTGCTTCCAGTCCAATCTTTTCTATGATGTTCTGCATGGAAATTCCCTGGATGTAATTCTTGAATTGTCCATGGAACTCAAGAAATTCCAACAGGGTCATTTCTTCTATGACATCAAGATAGGGAGCGCAAAAAGAAATTTCTTTATAAACATTTTCAGGGGAAATAGTTTTGCCATTCTTTTCAAATTCCATCCCGCCTTCACTGAGTTGCAGCATGCCTCCAATGCATTGAAGAAGGGTTGATTTTCCTGAACCATTTGGACCGGTGACCGCGCAGGCCATTCCGGAATTGAATTCGAGGTCGGCTTTTCTGAAGATCCATTCACGATTAAAGCGTTTGCCTGCGGCAGAAAGCTTAATCTTCATCTATTTCACTTTTAGATGATCTTTTGATAACACCGATCTTGGAAGCCTGGATGAATTGCAGGATCTCGGTCTTGATCTCGCTGTCGGCGATCTTTTCTTTCACGAGGTTGATGCCTGAAGTGGTACTATGATTACCAACAAAAAGAAGATGATAGATCTGTGAGATGGCCTCGATCTGGTGATGAGGAAAATTTCTCCTGTGCAATCCCACCACATTGATGCCCATATAGCTGATCGGCTCCCTGGCGGCTTTCACAAATGGAGGAACATCTTTCCTGATGGCACTTTGTCCACCAATATAAGCGTGCTTGCCAATTCTCGTGAACTGCTGTACACCGCAAAGGCCACCAATGATGGCAAAGTCTCCCACTTCAACATGTCCTGCCAGCTGTACGCCATTGGCAAGGATCACATGATCACCTACTACGCAGTCGTGTGCTACATGCGAATAAGCCATCAATAAGCAGTTACTGCCCACGACAGTTTTGAATTTATCCTTTGTTCCGCGGTTGATAGTTACACATTCCCTGATGGTAGTATGATCACCTATTTCTACTGTGGTTTCTTCACCAATATATTTCAGGTCCTGAGGAATTGCGCCGATAACTGCGCCCGGAAAGATCCTGCAGCCCTTGCCAATGCGACTGTAGGGAAGGATGACTGAGTTAGACATGATATGCGTGTCATCGCCAATGACAACATTATCATGAATGACAGAAAAAGCGTCAATCGTGACGTTATTGCCAAGTTTAGCATTGGGATGAATGGATGCCAGCGACGAGATCATACTTTTACTTTAGGTTTCTTTACAATTTGCGCAACGAGGTCTGCTTCGGTTATGATTTTATCACCGACAAAAATAGTTCCTTTCATTTCACAAATTCCACGTCTCACCGGATTCAGTAGTTCCATCTTGAGGATGAGCGTATCACCCGGAACCACTTTATTCTTGAACTTGCAATTGTCGATCTTCAGAAAGTAGGTGTCGTAATCATTATCGGGATCTTCGGGAATGGTGAGGAGTCCGCCGGTTTGCGCCAGCGCTTCCACCTGCAATACGCCAGGCATCACGCTGTTGCCCGGGAAATGTCCCTGGAAGAAATGTTCGTTATAGGTTACATTCTTGATCGCCACAATATGCTTATCCGACATTTCGATCACCTTGTCGATGAGCAGGAAAGGATAGCGGTGCGGCAGTTTCTTTTCAATGGCGTGGATATCATACACCGGCGGTTTGTTGGGATCATAAGCAGGTACCTGCTGCCGGTTCTTGTATTTTTTCAGATGCTCCTTGATCTTTTTGGCAAAAGCAACGTTGCTGGCATGGCC